>CAVXHO010000005.1:0-223100 GCA_963761515.1 uncultured Actinomycetota bacterium | reverse complement strand
TAGAGCACGGCGCTCGGGGCGCCCGCCTCGAGCAGCAACCGGGTGCCTGCGAGGTCGAAGAAGAGCAGCCCCGGCGGGTCGAACCGCCCGGCTGGGGCGCACCCGAGGAGGTCACTGTAGAAAGCCGCGGCCCGGTCGAGGTCCTCGGCGTGCTGGGCGACCTGGACGAGCTGCATGACTGCCTCCTCGCGCGACGGGGCGACTCACCACCTACCCGGAAGGCTAGCTGCCCGGCGCGGTCGGTCCCGGTCACCACGGGTGGTTCGGTTCGGGCCGACGCGGGCATGATCGGTGGCGGTCCCGGAAAGGAGCACCGTGTCCTTCGCGCCGCCACCGACGCCGTACCCGCCCGACCGTTCCACCACCGAGCGCGGTGAGATCAGTGGCCGGTTCCGCCCCGGCGACGCGCCCCACGACCTCGAGTCCGCCTCGGGCTGGACCGACTACCTGGCCACCGGTGCCGGCACCGACGGTGACTTCGGCCTCTATCGCTGGCACATGGCCGGACCGCCCTCTGGACCCGGCCCGCACTTCCACCGCTCGCTGTCGGAGTCGTTCTACGTCCTGGCCGGCGAGATCCGGTTGTACGACGGCAGCGACTGGCTCAGCGGACGCCCGGGCGACTTCCTCTACATCCCGCCGGGCGGGATCCACGGCTTCAGGAACGAGTCGGGCGAGCCCGCGACGATGCTGATCCTGTTCGCCCCGGGTGCTCCGCGCGAGCGCTACTTCGAGGGGCTGGTGGAACGCGCCACCTTGGACCCCAAGCCGAGCGCACAGGAGATGGCGGAGTTCTTCCGCGTCCACGACACCTACTGGGTCGAGTAGCTCCCGGGGACCCTCACGCGTCGGCAGGCTCTGCTGCCGTCGCGCCAGTGTCCCAGCCGTGGGACGTGTGCTTGCGCAGCCCCGACCCCTCGATGTCGACGTTCGGCAGAATCCGGTCGAGCCAGCGCGGCAGGTACCACGCGCGCTCGCCGACCAGTGCCATCACGGCGGGGACGATCGTCATCCGCACCACGAAGGCGTCGATCAGGACGCCGAAGGCCAGCGCGAAGCCGATGCTCTTGATGGTCGGGTCGCCGCCCAGGATGAAGCTGCCGAACACCGAAGCCATGATCAGGGCCGCGGCGGTCACGACGCGGGCGCCGTGGCGGAAGCCACCGATCACCGCCTCCGTCGGGCTGTCGCCGTGGATGTGGTCCTCGCGCATCCGGCTCACGAGGAAGACCTCGTAGTCCATGGCCAGCCCGAAGAGCAGGCCGATGAGCAGGACCGGCAGGAAGCTGATGATCGGACCGGTGCCGTCGATGCCCAGGGGTGCCGAGAGCCAACCCCACTGGAAGACCGCGACGAGCGCACCGAACGTCGCACCGACGCTGAGCAGGAAGCCCAGGGTGGCCTTGAGCGGCACCAGGATCGACCGGAAGGCGATGGTGAGCAGGAGGAAGGACAGCCCGACCACCAGCAGCAGGAAGACGGGCAGGGCGCCGGCGAGCTTGTCGGAGATGTCGATGCCGACGGCCGTGTTGCCGGTGACCAGGATGTCGGCCCCGGTCTCTGACTCGATGGTGCCGCGGAGGTCGCGGATTCCGGTGACCAGGTCCTTGGTCTCCCTTGCGGACGGTCCGCTCCGGGGGACGACGGTGATGATCGCGGTGTCGCCGGCCGGGTTGGTGACCGAGGGGGTGACCACCGCGACGTCGTCGAGGGCCGGAAGCTGCCGGGCGAGGGCGCCGGCCGCCTGAGCGATCTGGTCCCCGCTTCCGTCGACCACGACGGTGAGCGGGCCGTTGAAGCCCGGCCCGAAGCCCTCGGCGAGCAGGTCGTAGGCGTGGCGCTGCGTGGTGCTCGTCGGCTGCGTGCCGTCGTCCGGCAGGCCGAGCTCGAGCTTCAGCGCGGGCAGCGCGACCACGCCCGCGCCCACGATCGCGACGAGCAGGAACGCGACCGGGCGCCGGACGATCGCCCGTGCCCAACGGCTGCCGAACGAGGGGCGGGTGCCCAGGCGTGCCTGCCGGCCACGTAGGCCTGGGATCGGCCAGCGGTCGAACCGGCCGCCGGCGAAGCCGAGGAACGCCGGTACGAGCGTGAGGGCTACGAGGACGGCGATCGCCACCATGCCGGCTGCCACGAGCCCCATCGTGGTGAGGAAGGGGATGCCCACGACCGAGAGCGCAGCCAGGGCGATCATCACCGTGGCGCCGGCGAAGACCACGGCGCTGCCGGCCGTCCCGACCGCGCGGCCGGCGGCCTCCCGCGGGTCGAGCCCAGCGGCGAGATTCTCCCGATGGCGGGTGGTGATGAACAGGGCGTAGTCGATGCCCACGGCCAGGCCGACCATGAGCCCGAGCGTGGGTGCGGTGCTGGTCAGGTCCAGCCACGTGGTGAGGGCGTAGACGCCGGCCATGCCGGTGGCCACTCCGACCAGTGCGGTGACCAGTGGGAGTCCGGCGGCGAGCAGGGAGCCGAAGGTGACCGCGAGGACGAGCAGGGCGACCAGGATCCCGAGCCCCTCCGCACTGGAGGTCTGCGACTGCGCCTGGACGGCCTCACCGCCGTACTCGACCTGCAAGCCGGCGGCCTCGGCTGCATCACCCGAGCTCAGCAGTGCGGACTGGTCCTCGGGCGTGACGGAGTCGGCGGTGACGGTGTAGGTCACCGTCGAGTACGCGATGCGGCCGTCGGGTGAGATGGCCTTGGTCTGGAACGGGTCGGAGACGGCGGCGACGTTCGGCCCGTGCGCTGCCTCGGTCACCGTCTTCTCGATCGCAGCCTTCGCGGCAGGGTCGGTCACCGAGTCCCCGTGGGGAGCCGCGAACACGATCCGAGCGGCCGCACCGCCGGCCCCGCTGGCCGGGAACCGCTCCTGGAGCAAGTCGGCGGCCTTGATCGACTCGACACCGGGAATGGTGAGCGTGCTGGTGGTCCCCTTCGCGAAGCCCGCCGCAAGGCCACCGAGCACCGCGAGGAGCAGCACCCAGGCCAGTAGGACCGCACGCCGGCGCCCGTAGGCAGCGCGTCCGAGGCGGTACAGGAAGGTGGCCATGGTCGTCGTCCTTCGAGAGCGGGGGTGGGCGTCAGTGGGCGCCACCTCCAGTATTAATGCAGTGACTGCATTCACGCAACTTATGCAGGTGTATAGTGACCGTCGTTACAAGTCCCAGGAGGAGCCATGACCACGACCTCGTCGCCCGACGCCGTGACCGGCCACGGTGCCGCACCGGTCTCACGCCGTGAGCGGAAGAAGCAGCAGACGCGGCAAGCTCTGCGACGCGAGGCCTTGCGACTGTTCGGTGAGCGTGGCTTCGACGCCACCACGATCCAGGACATCACCGAGGCGGCCGACGTCGCGCCCCGGACGTTCTTCCTCCACTTCTCCTCCAAGGAGGACGTCCTTCTCGGAGACGCCCGCGACGGGGTGGCGGCGTTCGAGGAGCTGCTGAGCAGCCGCCCGGCCGACGAGGACGTCTTCACCGCCGTCCGTGAGACGGTCATCTCCCTGCTGGCGGCCGACGACACCCCCATCGAGGAGACGCGGCTGCAGGCCCGCCTGATGGTGGACGCGCCGAGCCTGGTGGGCCGGGTGTACGAGCACTACGTCGAGTTCGAGGAGATCATCGCGCGTGCGGTGGCCGACCGCTACGGCCTCGACGCCGATCGCGACGCCTACCCGCGGCTCTTGTCGACCTGCGCCATGACGACCGTGCGCGTCGCCCTCGTGCTGTGGCACGAACGGGGCGAGAAGGAGCCCCTCGCCGACGTGGTCGCCGAGCTCTTCGCGATCCTGGGAGGCGGCCTGGCGACGGCCGAGGTGCGGTCGCGCCACGGGTGATGCGTGTGTGGCGCTGACACGGTGTGCTGGCGGCTGGCCGGCACGGCCATGCAGGGCGCGAGATGTCCAGAGGGACTCAGCTGAGTGATGAGGCGACCCGCTGGAGGGCCCCTGCGGCGCCCTCGACGACGGGGTCGCCGTGGCCGACCAGGATCGTGCTCGGCCCCAACCGGGCGAGCTTGCGCACGGACTGCGTGGCCGCGGCCATGTCCTCGGTGAACTGCGGGTCGGGCCCGGCCAAGCCTCCTGGGTTGGTCAGGGCGTCCCCGGCGACCAGGACGCTGGTGTCAGGGTCGAAGACCGCCAGGTGGCCGGGTGTGTGGCCCGGGGTTGCGACGATCTGGAGGCCGAACACCTCATCACCGTCGCGGAGAGCGCTCAGTGGCTGTGGGGAATCGACCTCGGGAAGGTCGTCTGCACCGACGTAGCCCGTCGCGCTGGGTGCGTTGGTCAGGACCTCCCCGATGCTGCCGGCGTGGTCGCCGTGCTTGTGGGTCAGCACCACATGCCGGACGCCCGCCCAGCCAGGTCCCGCGCTGTCCAGGACGGCTCCGATCGCGTCGGCGCTTCCGGCGATGCCCGTGTCGACCACTGCAGCTTCACTACCCCGAATCAGGACGTAGGCAGACACAAACCCGAGGTCGACACGCGACCAGGCCAACTCTTCGCCCGTGGCCCGGCTCGAGGGGGTGCTGGGGACCGGCGCCGCGGACTCCGCGGTGCTGCCGGATGCGTCGGGGGTTGCTCCAGCGTTCCGGGAATCGTCAGAGCTGCACGCGGCAAAGCCCAGGACGGCGATGCCCACGCCACCGCGACCCGCCTGCACGAGGAGCCATCGACGACTCACCGGGCCACGCAACAGGAAGGCCATGGGCCGACGATGTTCCTCGTCCCGGCATCCGTCAAGGCCCTCGCTTGGCCCACACCCGAACCCACTCCTGTGGGTTCGGGTGTCCAGGATGTCCTGAGACATCACACGGTCGGGCTGACAGGATTTGAACCTGCGGCCTCCTCGTCCCGAACGAGGCGCGCTACCAAACTGCGCCACAGCCCGATTGCCGGTCCCGGGCAGACGGCGAGCTACTCGCGATGCCGGGCGACAAGCAGGGGCGAGCATACCGGGTGGGTCGGGCCGCCTGAGAATCGCCGTCTCGCGGCCGGAGATCAGGCCGCAGGAGTCAGCGTCAGCAGCGTCGCCTCGGGGCGGCAGGCGACCCGGAACGGCGCGTACGGCGAGGTCCCGAGCCCGGCCGAGACGTGCAGCCAGGAGGAGCCCAGGTCCTCGGGACGTGAGTCCGCGGGGTGCCGGTGCAGCCCCTTGGCGCGGGCCGGCTCGATGTCGCAGTTGGTGACCAGGGCACCGACGAGCGGAAGGCAGACCTGGCCGCCGTGGGTGTGCCCGGCGAAGATCGCCTCGTAGCCGTCGGCGGCGTACTGGTCGAGCACCCGGAGGTACGGCGCGTGTGCGACGCCGACGCGGAGGTCGGCCGAGGCGTCGGCCGGTCCGCCGACCGCGAGCAGGTCGTCGTACTCCAGGTGAGGGTCGTCCACGCCCGCCCAGGCGATGGTGAGCTCTCCGACGGTCGAGGACACGCGCCGGTTGGTCAGGTCGAGCCAGCCGGCACCGGCATAGGCGTCCTTGAGGTCCTGCCACGGCAGCTTGGCGGTGTGGGTGTTGCGCGCTCCGTCGTCGGGCAGGAGGTACTTCAGCGGGTTGCGCAACGTGGGGGCGTAGTAGTCGTTGGAGCCGAGCACGAAGACACCCGGCACGTCGAGCAGCGGTCCGAGCGCGTCCAGCACGGGCGGGAGCGCCTCGAGATGGGCCAGGCTGTCACCGGTGTTGACGACCAGGTCGGGCTCGAGGTCTGCCAGCGAACGCACCCACTCCTGCTTCCGCGACTGGCTCGGCGTCATGTGGATGTCACTGAGATGTAGGACCCGCAGCGGCTTCGCACCGGCGGGTAGCACGGGCATCGTCGCGCAGCGCAGGGTGAACGCGCGCGACTCCCACATGGCGTACGCCGCGAGACCGGTGCCGAGGGCCGCACCGGCGCCCATCCAGCGCAGCAGAAAGCCGTCGGGGGTCATGACGCAAGGCTGCCACAATGCCCCTATGAACACCCCACGCAACCGCTCGCTGAGCTCGCTCTTCCGCGGGGACCCCGAAAGATGAGCGCGCTCAAGGACCGGCTGCGTAGCGACCTCACCACCGCGATCAAGGCGCGTGACGAGCTGCGCTCGTCGACGATCCGGATGGTGCTGTCGGCCATCACCAACGCCGAGGTGGCCGGCAAGGAGGCCCGCGAGCTGAGCGACGACGACATCATCGGCGTCCTCTCGACCGAGGCCAAGAAGCGTCGCGAGGCCTCGACCGCCTTCGCCGACGCGGGGCGCACCGAGCTCGCCGACAAGGAGCAGGCCGAGGCGGCCGTGATCGCCGACTACCTGCCCGATCAGCTCTCCGAGGAAGAGATCGCCGACCTCGTCACGTCGGTGATCGCCCAGACCGGTGCCGCCGACGAGGGGATGCGGGCCATGGGCAAGGTCATGGGCGTCCTGACGCCTCAGGTGCGGGGCCGCGCTGACGGAGGGGTCGTCGCCGCGGAGGTACGCCGTCAGCTGTCAGCCACCGCGGGCTGAGCCTGCGACGCCGCCGGCCCGAGACTGCTAGCCCGGGCCCGGTCCGCCGTTGTGGTTGCCGCCCCCGCCGTTGCCCCCGCCGTTGCCGTTGCCGTTCCCGTTGCCGTTCCCGTTCCGCTGGTGGCGCTTCGGCGGGACGAACGGGGTGCCGTCCGAGCGGTAGATGGTGACCACCGTGCCGCTGCCGGCCTGGCTTCCGCCGCTCGGGCTGGTGAAGGCCACGGAGTCGGTCGCGAAGCCCGAGTTGCGGTAGCCGCCGTCGGCGACCTGGAAGCCCGCCTGCGTGAGCTGCGCCGCCGCCTGGTCGTAGGGGACCCCAGCCACGTCGGGCACCGTGGTCAGGATGCCGTTGACGTCCTGTGCGTTCGGCGGGGTGAACGTCGCGTCGGGCAGCCAGCGTTGGATCCGGCTCATCGCGCCGTACCACATCGGGCCGGCGGTGGTGGAGCCGTGTGCGACGTCGGTGAACGTGCCGCCGATGGTCTGCCCGTTCAGCGTGATCCAGTGGCCGACGCTGTTGGCGCCGGCGACCATCGCCGCGGTGGCGAGGTTGGGCGTGTAGCCCATGAACCACACCGACATGTTGTTGTCGGTGGTTCCGGTCTTGCCGCCGACTCCTGGTTGAGGATCAGGGCTGGCGCCGAACCCGGTCGGTGACATGCACGCCGCGGAGCACGTCGTTGACCGCGTCCGCCACCGGTGCCGCGATCACCTGCTGGCACTGGGGCTGCGTAGGTCTTGAGCTGGTTGCCGTTCGAGTCGTCGATGGAGACGACCGGCCGCGGGTCGCAGTGGAGGCCACGGGCGGCGAACGTCGCGTAGGCGTCGGCCAGCTCCAGCGGGCTCACCGAGGCGACGCCGAGGGTGAACGACGGCACCATCTCGGTGGCGGGGTCGTCGAGGCCGATCCCCATCGCCTTGGCCAGCCGGTAGGGCTCGCAGAGGCCGGTCTGGAGCTCGAGCTTGGCGAAGAAGGTGTTCACCGACTCCTGGGTGCCGATGTAGGCGTTCATCGTGAAGCCGCCGATCGTCGAGCTGTGCGGCGACCAGGTGTCGGTGCTCTGGAACGTGCTTGCCCCCGCAGACGCGGTACTCGCTCATCGGGATGTGGACCTGCAGCGGCGACGGGATCGTCTGGGACAGCGGGATGCCCTGCTGGATCGCCGCCGCGAGCACGAACGCCTTGAACGTCGACCCGGGCTGGAAGCCGTTCGAGTCGCCGTACTTCTGGGGGACCACGTAGTTGAGGTAGGTCTGGCCCGCCTTGGCGTCGCGCCCCATCGGGCGTGACTGGGAGATGGCCTTCACGTCGCCCGTGCCGGGCTGGACCATCGCCAACGCGCCGATCGCCTGGTCCTTCGGGAAGACGTGGTTGTGCACCGAGGTGTCGGCCGCGCGCTGGTCGCGCAGGCTGATCGTGGTGTGGATGGTCAGGCCGCCGGTGTAGAGCAGCTTCTTGCGCGCGTCGACCGTCTTGCCCAGTGCGGGGTCCTGCTCGAGGTAGTTCACGACGTAGTCGCAGAAGAACGGGGCGCTGGAGTTGACGCAGCCGTTGGGGGTGGCGACCGGGTGCAGCCCGAGCGGCTTCTTCTTGAGAAGGTCGGCCCGGTGCTGCTTGATCACGTGGAGCTGCGCCAGCCGGTCGAGCACCACGTTGCGACGCTGGGTGCCGCGGTCGGCGTTGGTGATCGGGTCGTAGCCCGACGGGTTCTTGACCAGGCCCGCCAGGGTGGCGCCCTGGAGGAGGGTGAGGTCCTTGGCGTTGGTGTCGAAGTAGTGCCGCGCCGCTGCCTGTACGCCGTACGCCCCGTCGCCGTAGTAGGCGATGTTGAGGTAGCGCTCGAGGATCCAGTCCTTGGAGTAGTTCTGCTCGAAGGCGATCGCGTAGCGCAGCTCGGTGAGCTTGCGGGCGTAGGTGTCGGCGGTCGCCGCCTTGCGCTGCTTGGCGGTCTTCGCCTGGTCGACCAGCGTCATCTTGACCATCTGCTGGGTGATCGACGAACCACCCTGGACCGAGCCGCCGCTGGCCTGGTTGGTCACCAGGGCCCGGAGCGTGCCCTTCAGGTCGAGCGCACCGTGCTGGTAGTAGCGGTAGTCCTCGATGGCGACGATGGACTTGACCATCTTCCGCGAGATCTGGCTCAGCGGGACGTTGATGCGGTTCTGGTCGTAGAGCGTGGCGACGGTGGTGCCCGACTGGTCCACGATCTTGGTCTGCTGGGCCAGCGGCTGCGTGCGGAGGTTGGCCGGGAGGTCCTCGACGCTGTGGGACAGCGACTTCGCCCCGATCCCGAGAACGCCGGCGAACGGGATCGCGAGACCCGCCACGACGACGCCCATGACAGCCGCAACGATGGCCATCACACCGAGATGAGAGGCGATACGAGCGGCGGGAAGGCGCTCACCGGGGGGCACGGACATGCTGTCCAGACTACGTGAAGACCAGAAGCGTGCCCATTTGTGACCCCCGGGGACTAGTCCTCTGGGACTACGTCGATAGGTCCCTATGACTCTGCCTGAGGGGGGTCCAGCCCCTTTACCTTGATTACTGACCGAGACACCCGGAAACGGGTGGCGTCATGGGGACGCATCGGTCACGACGATCGTGGGGACGTCATTATGTGGAATCAAGACTGGGCTGCCCAGGCCGCGTGCCGGGCGTCACAGCCCGACAAGCTGTTCGTCCGTGGAGCAGAGCAGAACAAGGCCAAGCAGGTGTGTGGTGCGTGCCCGGTACGCACTGAGTGCCTCGCCGAGGCTCTCGACAACCAGATCGAGTGGGGCGTCTGGGGCGGGATGACCGAACGCGAACGCCGAGCACTGCTGCGCCGCCGTCCGAACGCATCATGGAGGGTCGTCCTCGAGACGGCCCGCGAGCAGCACGTCGGTGTGGTCGTCAACGCCTGAGCCGCGCTGACGAAGACACCGACAGTCGGGACAACACCCGTCAGGTCGGCCGTTTCCCCGCCAGGAGCGCGCCGACCTGACGGAGTCCGTCCAGGTCGTGCACGTCGCCCGCCAGGGCCGGCACGACCGCCGTCGGCACCTGCGGGTGGGCCGCGTCGAAGCGGCTCCGCAGCCTCGCCTCACGCTCGACCATCCGCACCCGGTCGGCGTGGAGCCTGAGCAGCCCGGCGGTGAGTGAGTCGGGGTCCGCCTTCCGCAGGCGCTGCGCCGCGGCCATCGCCTCGTCGGCCGACACGTCTCCCTGCGTCTGCGGGCTGGCCCGGTTGACCACGAGTCCCGCGAGGGGCATGTCGTCCTCGCTGAGCCGTTCGACGAAGTACGCCGCCTCGCGCAGCGCGTCCGGCTCGGGCGCCGCGACGACCAGGAACGCCGTACCGTCCGCCTGCAGGAGCGCGAAGGTCTTCTCGGCGCGCACCCGGAAGCCGCCGAAGAGCGTGTCGAAGGCCGAGACGAAGGTCTGCATGTCGCGCAGGACCTGGGCGCCGAGCACCTTGGTCAACGCGTTGGTGACCACCGTGAAGCCGGCGGTCATCAGCCGGGCCGGGCCCTTGGCCGGCGCGAGCAGCAGCCTGATGAACCGGCCGTCGAGGAAGCTGGAGAGCCGCTCGGGGGCGTCGAGGAAGTCCAGCGCCGATCGCGAGGGCGGTGTGTCGACGACGATCAGGTCGTAGGTGCCGTCGCGCTGGGCGTCGGCGTGGATCTGCCCGAGCTTCTCCATCGCCATGTACTCCTGCGTCCCCGCGAAGGAGCTGGACAGGGCGATGTAGAACGGGTTCTCGAGGATCTGCTTGGCCTTCTCGGAGCTGGCCTGGCTCACGACCACCTCGTCGAAGGTGCGCTTCATGTCGAGCATCATCGCGTCGAGGCTGCCGCCGTCCGACCCGACGCCGGGGACCGGCCGCGGGGTGTTGTCCAGCTCCTCGATCCCCATCGACTGGGCCAGTCGTCGCGCCGGATCGATGGTGAGGACGACCACCTTGCGACCCCGCTCGGCCGCACGCAGCGCGAGCGCAGCCGAGGTCGTCGTCTTGCCGACTCCCCCTGATCCGCAGCACACGATGATGCCGGTACGCCGATCGTCCAGCAGCGCGTCGATGTCGAGGACCCGACCACCCTTCACAGCCTGCGGACCGACCCGCGTACGGGTCCGGCTGGGCTGTCGCTGGGCGGCACCCCGTGGCGCCTTGCGCGGCGTACTCATCGGGTGGCCGTCGGGGCGTGGTGCTTCATCCCAGGCCCTGGTCGCGGAGATAGCCGGCCAGCTCGTAGAGCCCGCCGAGGTCGATGCCGCCCACCAGCAGCGGCAGCTCGTACGACGGCACCTCGAGGGTCTCCACCACCGCGCGCTGGCTGTTCTCCAGCGCCCGCCGCTCGGCGTGGTCGCGGGCCTCGGTCAGGAGCCCGGTGACGAGCGCGCCCGTGCCGGTGAGCCCGGAGCGCGTGAGCTCGGTGGCGACCTTCTTCTTGGGGACCTTGTTGGCCCGGATCGCGCTGAGGTCGTCCTCGTCGAGATCGCGAGGCCGTACCTGGTTGACCACCACGCCGCCGACCGGGATCCGGTGCTTGCGCAGCTCGGCGATGCCATCGGCGGTCTCCTGCACGGGCATCTCCTCGAGGACCGTCACCAGGTGGCACACGGTCTGCGGCGACTGGAACAGCCGGGTGACCGAGTCGGCCTGGCTCTTGATCGGCCCCATCCGGGCCAGCCCGGCCAGCTCGTCGTTGACGCCGAGGAACTGCGCGATCCGCCCCGTCGGCGGCGCGTCGAGCACGACCGCGTCGTAGCGCATCGCGTCCTTGTTGCGCGCGTTGCGCTTCGTCGCCTCGTAGACCTTGCCGGTGAGCAGCACGTCGCGGACGCCCGGCGCGATGGTGGTCGCGAACTCGATGACGCCGAAGCGGTCGAGCGCCTTCCCGGCCCGCCCGAGCTTGTAGTACATCGAGAGGTACTCCAGCAGCGCCGACTCCGGGTCGATGTGCAGGGCATGGACCACGCCTCCGCGTTCGCCCTTCGGTCCGACCAGCCCGGTGGCGATGCGGCGCTCGGCGTACGGAAGGGGCTCGACGTCGAACATCCGGGCGATGCCCTGCCGACCTTCGACCTCGCAGAGCAGGACGTTCGTGCCGTTCGAGGCGAGGGCCAGCGCGAGCGCTGCCGCCACGGTCGACTTCCCGGTTCCGCCCTTGCCGGTCACGATGTGCAGGCGCGCGTCGGGGAAATCGCGGCTCGGCACAGACCGAGGGTAATGGTGAAGCCTTCGCGGAGTTGCGGGCGGGGATCGCCTCCCGGCGTTACCGTCGTCCTCGGGGGGAAGCACGATGGACTGGAACGAGCTCGAGGTGGATGGGCGCGTCACCGCGCTGCGCCGAGGACTTTCTGCGGGGGTCGCGACGGACGGGCGCGCCTTCACGTGCGACCTGCACGCACCGAACCCGATGCCGGTGGCGTACGACGGGATCCTGCTCGACTCCTTCGGCGTGGTCGGTGTCTCGTCCGGGGCCGAGGCGTGGCTGACCGGCCGTGGTGCCGACGGCAGGCTGACCCTCTTCGGCACCCGGCCCGGCCTCGCCGGGACGGCCGACGAGTCGGTCGCGCACCCGCTCGACGCGATCGGGGCGATGTGGGCGGCGCCGGTGCTCGACGCACGCGCGGCGCACGTGCTCGCCTCGGACCTGCAGGACGGCACCTGGCGGCTGCGCGCCTACCACCTGGATGCCGCGGTCGGCGGCGGCGTGGCCCGGGGCCGCGGCTTCGCGCTCGGCTCCGAGCCCGACACCAGCCTGGCGTTCTCGTTCCACGAGAAGGGCCCGCTCGTGGTCGCCGGCCGGATCGGAGACGGGGCCGATTCCATGCCTGCCGCCTGGACCCTCGCCGACCTGGACGGGCCACCGACCCCGGGGCGCGACGAGGGGTGGCGCCGGGTGCACCTCTCCCCGACCCCGACCGAGCTGACCTCGGTCGCCGTCGGGCACGCCAGCACCCGGATCTGGGTCGGCGGTCGGGTGGAGGCACGACCCGCCGCCTGGGAGGTGCTCCAGCTGCCCTTCCGTGGGCCGGTGCGCTCGGCCGCGGTCGCGATGCCGCGCCTCGAGCTCGCCCCGGAGACGCTGGAGCCCGGCGCTGGGCGGCCGATGGTGCTCGTCGAGGAGACCCGCGGCGACCATCCCGTCTTCGTCGCCGCCACGACGCGTGGCAACCGGCTCTGCTGGCACGACGGCAACGAGTGGATGGCCCTCCCCGCACCGGACGGCAGGCTCCATGCCGCCTGTCTCGCCGGCGGCGCGGTCCATCTCCTCGTGGGCGCGTCGATCTGGTCCGTCGAGGACCCGACGGGCGCCTGACGACCCGGGCGTACGGCGGGCACACGCCGTGGCAGGATCACCTGCGGAGGTGCTCATGGACAAGGTCGTGGCGAGTGCCGCGGAGGCGGTGTCGGACATCCCGGACGGCGCCAGGCTCGCGGTCGGCGGGTTCGGACTGTGTGGCGTCCCGACGGTGCTGATCGACGCGCTGATGGACGCCGGGACCGCCGATCTCGAGGCGGTGTCGAACAACTGCGGTGTCGACGAGTGGGGTCTGGGCCGGCTGCTCGATGGAGAAGAGGCTGCGGCGGATGATCTCGTCGTACGTCGGGGAGAACAAGGAGTTCGCCCGGCAGTACCTCTCCGGTGAGCTCGAGGTCGAGCTGACGCCCCAGGGCACCCTGGCCGAGCGGATGCGGGCCGGTGGCTCGGGGATCCCGGCGTTCTTCACCGCGACCGGGGGCGGGACCCAGGTCGCCGAGGGCGGGCTGCCGTGGAGGTACGACGACTCCGGCAACGTGGTGCTGTCGTCGCCGCCCAAGGAGACGCGTGAGTTCGCGATGACCGGCGAGAGCCGGGAGTACGTCCTGGAGGAGGCGATCGTGGCCGACTTCGGGCTGGTGCGGGCCTGGAAGGGCGACCGGCACGGCAACCTCGTGTACCGCGAGTCCGCGCGCAACTTCAACCCGCTCGTCGCGATGTGCGGCCGCGTGAGCATCGCCGAGGTCGAGCACCTGGTCGACCCCGGCGAGATCAGGCCCGAGGACGTCCACACCCCGGGGGTCTACGTGCAGCGCGTGGTCGCGCTGACCCCGGAGCAGGCGGCCGACAAGAAGATCGAGAAGCGGACCACGCGGCCCCGACCTTCGTCGGTCGAGCCCGTCGAGACCACGGGAGGCAGCTGACATGGCCTGGACCCGTGAGCAGATGGCCGCACGCGCGGCCTCCGAGCTGACCGACGGCTCCTACGTGAACCTCGGGATCGGGCTCCCGACCCTGGTGCCCAACTACGTCGCCGACGACGTCGAGCTGGTGCTCCAGTCCGAGAACGGCATCCTGGGCGTGGGCCCCTACCCCTACGAGGGCGACGAGGACCCCGACCTGATCAACGCCGGCAAGGAGACCGTCACCCTGCGCAAGGGGGCGTCGTTCTTCGACTCGGCCACGTCGTTCGGGATGATCCGCGGCGGCAAGATCGACGCGGCGATCCTCGGCGCGATGCAGGTCAGCGAGAAGGGCGACATCGCCAACTGGATGATCCCCGGGAAGATGGTCAAGGGGATGGGCGGCGCGATGGACCTGGTCCACGGCGCCAAGCGGGTGATCGTGCTCATGGAGCACGTCGCCAAGGACGGCTCGCACAAGATCCTCGAGGAGTGCGACCTGCCCTACACCGGTCGCGCCGTCGTGCAGCGCATCATCACCGACCTCTGCGTCCTCGACATCACGCCGGAGGGTTTGCGGCTGGTCGAGCTGGCGCCCGACGTGACGCTCGACGAGGTGATCGAGAAGACCGGCCCCGAGGTGCTGGTGTGAGGCTGCGCGTCGGGTCGGCGGTCCGGGGCGCCGGCGTGGGTCTCGCCTGCCTCGTGCCCGGCCTGCGCGGACGCGCCCGCGTCGTGCTCGCGTCGTACGCCGTCGGCTGGCCGCTCGACCGGCCCGGGCTCCAGGTCTTCGTGGTGGTGCCCGACGAGGACGCCGACACCTGGAAGCGCGCGGTGGTGCCGCTCGCGACGTCGGCCGCGTCCTGGTCCGCGGTGATGCTGCTCGCGGTCTCCGCCGTACGACGTTCGGCACTGCCTGCGCCGGTCGCCGGCGTCCTGCTGGGTGGCGCGGTCGCCGTCGGCGACTCGCTCCTGAGAGGCGTCGGCGAGCAGGCGAAGGCCAAGGCCGAGCGCGCTCGCGCGGCGGCCGAGGCCGCCTCCGGTGCAGACGTCCGCGATGACGAGATGGACGCCTAGCGAGGCTCGTGCCAATCCGCTGCGGCGAGGCCCCCGAATAACGTCTGGCGTTCCTCAGAGGAGGGATGCGTCAGCACTGGAGGCCTTTGCATGAGCGAGACGAGCAGAAGAAAACTCCTGGCAGGAGCGGGTGCCGGCGTGGCGGCCGGCACGGTAGCCCTGACAATGCGACCCGCGGAGGCGGGCGAGGCTCTGCGTACCTCATCCAGCGCTCGGGAGCCGGTCGTGGCGTACGTCGAGGACCACAGGTCAGGCAAGCTGCGGCTGATGGTGGGGGAGCGCGAGGTGGTCGTCCACGACCGCGACCTCGTGACCCGCATCCTCAACGCTGCGGGGGGTGAGTGAGATGTCCTCCCACCGCGAGGCACCCGAGACCGCGAAGGATCCCGTCGCCGACAGCACGGACGTCTATGCCTTCGTCAGCCCGGAGCGGCCCGACACGGTCACCCTGATCGCCAACTACATCCCGTTCCAGGCCCCGGACGGCGGCCCGAACTTCTACGAGTTCGGCGACGACGTGGCCTACGACATCCACATCTCCAACAAGGGCAAGGGCGAGGCGGACATCACCTACCGCTTCATGTTCCACACCGTGGTCCGCAACCCGTCGACGTTCCTCTACAACACCGGCCCGATCGGCACCCTCAACAGCCCGAACTGGAACCGGCCGCAGTTCTACTCCGTCACCCGGATCATGAATGGCAGGTCCAAGGTCCTGGCCTCGAGGCTCGCCTGCCCGCCGGTCAACATCGGCCCGCGCTCGACGCCGCACTACGGCGACCTCGCGACCGCCGCGGTCCACAAGGTCGGGAAGCGTCGGGTCTTCGCCGGCCAGCGTGCCGACGCGTTCCACGTCGACCTCGGCAGCATCTTCGACCTCGGTGCGCTGCGTCCGGTGCAGAACCTGCACCTGTTGCCGATGGCGGCGGCCGCGGGCGTGAACTCGCTCCAGGCCTTCAACGTGCACTCGATCGCGCTTCAGGTGCCGATCACGGAGGTCACGCGGAACGGGAAGCTCCCGACCAACCCCGCGAAGGCCGGCTCCGTGGTCGGCGTCTGGGCGTCCGCGCACCGTCGTACGTCGCGGATCTTCGACGAGCACCGGGGCGCGTACGTCGGGCACGGCCCGTGGAGCCAGGTGTCCCGGCTGGGGAACCCGCTGTTCAACGAGGTCATCGTGCCGATGGCGAAGAAGGACGCCTGGAACGCCCATCGGCCCAAGAACGACCGCGCCTTCGCCAAGTACGTCAACCACCCGGAGCTGGCCAAGCTTCTGCCGGTGCTCTACCCGGGCGTCTTCCCGAACCTGGCGGGGTACCACAAGTCGCGGGCCGACCTGAACGCGATCCTGCTCACCGGCATCCCCACGGGAGTCGTCCCGGGCTTCCAGAACTTCACGGGCCCGGTCGAGTCGGACATGCTCCGGCTGAACCTCGCGATCCCGCCGGCGTCCAGCCCGAACAACCTGGGTCTGGTCGCAGGGGACGCGGCCGGCTTCCCGAACGGACGCCGGGTCGACGACGACGTGGTGACGATCGAGCTGCGGGCGGTGGCGGGCCTCACGATCCCGCTCGTCGACCCGACGTTCACTCCCGACGGAGCCGTCAACGCGATCACCGACGGAACCTCGAACACGAACACCGCAACGACCGGCACCTTCCCGTACCTGGGGAACCCGGGCGGTGGCTTCCAGACCGAGCCGGGGTCGACGGCGGTATGAGCACCGCGGAGAACCCCTTCGCCGGGCAGGGTGCCGTCCTGCTCGACATCGGGGACGACATCGGAGCGCTCGTCGTGACGATGCCGGCGGCGATGGTCGACACCGAGGTGGAGATCCGCCCCGTGGGAGTGGTGGCACAGCACTTCCACGGGGGTCACGGTCACACGCACGACCACGACCACGGCCACGCGCACGACGACGACCACCTGGCCCACGTCGCGGTCGTCGAGCGACCGGTCGTGGACGGCACGATTCCCTCGCTCGTGTTCGGCGAGCTGACGACGGGCCGCTACGACCTGTTCGAGAAGGGTCACCCGGACGACGTCGTGCTCACCGTGCACGTCGAGGGCGGTCAGGTGGTCACCGCCTCCTGGCCGATCTGAGTGGTCGCCCGGCCGCACATCTCCCTGAGCGGTCGGGCGGCTCCTCGGCGCCGCCGCAGCCCCCGCGTTCGGCCGTCCGGCCGGGAGTAGGGTCGCGCCATGACGCAGATCCAACGCTGGGAGTACCTCACGGCGCCGATCCTCACGCACGCGGCGAAGCAGATCCTCGACAACTTCGGAGCCGACGGCTGGGAGCTGGTCCAGATCGCACCCGGCATGAACCCCGAGAACCTCGTGGGCTACTTCAAGCGTCCGGTGGCCGACTGATGAGCGGCGTCGAGGACCGGCTCGCCGAGCTGGGTCTGTCGGTGCCCGAGGTGGCCAAGCCGGTGGCGTCGTACGTCCCGGCGGTGCGCTCGGGCTCGCAGGTCTTCACGTCCGGCCAGCTGCCGATGCGCTCGGGTCAGCTGATGGCGACCGGCAAGGTGGGCGGCGAGGTCTCGCCCGAGGACGCCGTCGCCTGCGCGCAGCAGTGCGCGCTCAACGCGATCGCCGCGGTGAAGGCCGAGATCGGCGACCTCGACCAGGTGAAGCGGGTCGTCAAGGTCGTCTGCTTCATCGCCTCCACCTCCGACTTCACCGGTCAGCCGCAGGTCGCGAACGGTGCCTCCGAGCTGCTCGGTACGGCGTTCGGCGACGCGGGGGTGCACGCCCGGTCCGCGGTCGGCGTACCTGTGCTGCCGTTGGACGCCCCGGTCGAGGTCGAGATCCTCGTCGAGGTCTCGACTCCGCTCGACTCCAGCGTCTGACCGTGCGGGTCTCGCTGCCGCCTCAGCTGGTGGAGCATGCACGCGCCTTCGCGGACGGTTCACTCACGCCGGCGGAGCCGCGCGACGCGGCCACGGTGGTGCTGATGCGCCCGGGGTCCGGTGGTCCCGAGCTCTACCTGCTGCGGCGGCAGACCTCGATGGCCTTCGCCGGCGGGATGTGTGTCTTTCCCGGAGGCGGTG
This sequence comes from uncultured Actinomycetota bacterium, assembly GCA_963761515.1. Classification (GTDB taxonomy): domain Bacteria; phylum Actinomycetota; class Actinomycetes; order Propionibacteriales; family Nocardioidaceae; genus Nocardioides. Next base: position 205,341 of record CAVXHO010000005.1, on the reverse strand, counting down.
TCGACCAGCGCGACTTCGACCACACCGTCGCGTGGGCGGGTCCGCCGGCGGCCGAGTGGGCGACCCGGCTTGCGACGTCGGAGGAGATGGCACGGGCCCTGGTGTGCGCCGCGGTGCGCGAGACGTTCGAGGAGTCGGGCGTGCTGCTGGCCGGTACGTCGTCCGGCGACGTCGTCGCCGACACCACCGGTGACTCCTGGGAGGCCGACCGCCGCGCGCTCGAGGCCAAGGAGCTGGCGTTCACGGCCTTCCTCGAGGAGCGGGGCCTGGTCCTCCGCACCGACCTGCTGGGCGTGTGGTCGGGGTGGTGCACGCCGGTGTTCGAGCCGCGGCGCTTCCGCACCTGGTTCTTCATCGCGGCCCTGCCGGCCGGCCAGCTGACGCGTGACGTGTCGACCGAGTCGTCGTCGGTGACGTGGCTGGGCGCCTCGGCGGCGTGCGACGCCGTCGACGCGGGTGAGCTCGGGATGATGCCGCCGACGTACCTCACCTGCCTCGAGGTCGCACAGCACGCCTCGCCCGCTGAGGTGCTGGCGGCGGCGCCCGATCGCGTCGTGGAGATGTTCACGCCGACGGTGGAGGGGACCGGCGACGACGCGACGCTCTCCGTGCCGCCACGCTTCGCGTCGATGGTCGAGGCACGCCGCCGGTGACGTGGACGGGTGGGCCGTTCGGCTCTGTCGCGCACTGCGTGCTCGCGCCGAACGCGTCGCCGATGACGCTCGACGGCACCAACACGTGGGTACTGCGGGACCCGTCGTCGTCACGGTCGGTCGTGGTCGACCCGGGGCCACCGGATGCCGCGCACCTGGACGCGGTGGCCTCCGCCGCGGGTGACGTGGCCGTCGTCCTGCTGACCCATCACCACCTGGACCACTCCGAGGCCGCTCGGTCGTTCGCGGAGCGGGTGGGCTGCGGCGTCCGCGCCCTCGACCCGGCGTACCGGCTGGGCTCGGAGGGGCTCGGCGAGGGTGACGTGGTCGCCGTCGGCGACCTCGAGATCCACGTGGTCGCGACGCCCGGGCACACCGCCGACTCGCTGTCGTTCGTGCTCCCCTCGGAGCGCGCCGTCCTGACCGGCGACACCGTCCTCGGGCGCGGTACGACGGTCGTGGCCCACCCCGACGGGGAGCTGGGCGCCTACCTCGGCTCGCTCGACCGCCTGCACGCGCTGGCCGAGACCCACGAGATCGAGACCATCTGGCCGGGCCACGGCCCGGTGATCGACCGCGCGCTGCCCGTGCTCGACCACTACCTCAGCCACCGCCGCGAACGGCTCGACCAGGTCCGGTCGGCGCTCCGCGACCTCCACGCCGAGGCGCGCGGCGGCGAACCGCTCGACCACGACTCCCTGCCGCGTCGCGTCGTCGAGATCGTGTACGCCGACGTCGACCCGGTCCTCTGGCCCGCCGCCGAGCTCTCCGTCCGCGCCCAGCTCGCCTACCTGACCGGCTGAGGCTGGCGGGTCCCGCTTCCCTCGCCCCGAATCCTGGTGGCCGCCCGAACAGCGCAATTGCGCCAGTTCGACATCGGATCGGACCCCGCGCCTGTCATTCCGGCGCAATTGCGCTGGAATGACATCCGGATTGCCCTGTGGATGACACCTACCGGCAGGTCGAAACGGGGAAACCTCCTCGCATGACTGAGTGCTTCGACTTCCGGCAGCCCTTCACCCGCTCGATGATGCCGGCCGAGTTCGACGCCAGGTTGCTGCGGAAACGTGAGTTCCGGCGGGTGATCCGATCGGTCTGGGTTCGCGCCGACGCCATCGATGACGACACAAGGGTCCGTGCGGCGTTGGTCCTTCATCCGCCCGACGCGATCGCGAGTCACTTCAGCGCGGCACGCGTGCTCGGCCTGCCGGTCCCCGAGCACCTCTTCGAACACGTCACAGTGTTCAGGGCTGAGGACCGCCGTTGGCGTCCCGAGATCAAGTCGCACGTCACGAAGCGTCCACGACGCGTCGTCACCGTCCGCGGGATCCGGACGACGGATCCGATCACGACGTTCATCCAGCTGGCAGGCACGCTGCCCCTCGTCGAGTTGGTCGTGCTCGGCGACGCGATCGTGAGGAAGTACAAGGTGAGGCCGTCCAAGCTGGTCACCGCGTGCCGGAACTCGGACGACTACTACGCCGGCGCAGCGCTGAAAGCAGCCCTCTACGTACGCCGTGGCGTCGACTCACCGATGGAGTCACGGCTGCGCATGTTGATCGTGCTGGCGGGACTGCCCGAGCCGAAGGTCGACGTACGTCTGGTCAACGATGACGGCACGTGGCGGCGTCGCTTCGACCTCTGCTACCCGGAGCTTCGCCTGATCATCGAGTACGACGGGCGCCACCACGCCGAGGACAGTGCCCAGTGGAACTCCGATCTGGATCGCCGAGAGGAGCTCGACGATGAGGAGTACCGGATCATCGTGGTCACCGCTCGGGGCATCTTCGTCGAACCCGCTCGGACCCTGGAGCGCATCCGGCGTCAGCTGGTGCTCCGTGGGTCGCGCGCCGACCTGACCATCGACCCTGACTGGCAGGACTACTTCCGGTTCTGAGGACGCCAGAACGGCGCAATTGCGCCGGTTGGACAGCCGAAACGCCCGCCGGCATGTCAAAGCAGCGCAATTGCGCCAGTTGGGCAACCCCGGAACAGCCCGGCCCATGCCGGGAACGGCTACCTCAACGAGCCCGGCGGCGGAGGCGGTCGACGTCCATGATCACGACCGAGCGGGGCTCGAGGCGCAGCCAGCCGCGGGAGGCGAAGTCGGCGAGCGCCTTGTTGACGGTCTCGCGGGAGGCGCCGACCAGCTGGGCGAGCTCCTCCTGGGTGAGGTCGTGGTGGACGTGCACGCCGTCGTCGGCGGTGCGGCCGAACCGGTCGGCGAGGTCGAGCAGCGCCTTGGCGACGCGACCGGGGACGTCGGAGAAGACCAGGTCGGCCACGACGTCGTTGGCCTTGCGCAGCCGTCCGGCGAGCTGGTTGAGCAGTCCGCGGGCGACGGCGGGGCGACCGTCGAGCCAGCGCAGGAGGTCCTCGTGGGACAGGGAGAGGAACGCCGCGTCGGTGACGGCGGTGACGGTGGCCGACCGCGGCCCGGGGTCGAAGAGCGAGAGCTCACCGAACATCTGGCCGGGGCCCTGGATCGCGAGGAGGTTCTCGCGGCCGTCTGCCGAGGTGCGGCCGAGCTTCACCTTGCCGTCGGTGATGACGTAGGCCCGGTCACCGCTGTCGCCCTCGTGGAAGAGCACCTCGCCGCGCCGCAGCTTCGTCTCGCTCATCGAGGCGCGCAGCGCCGTGGCGGCCTCGTCGTCGAGCGCGTTGAACAGCGGCGCCTGACGCAGAACCTCGTTGTCCACGGCACTCCTCCATCGCCCGCCCCCTACGCGCCCGGACGTCGGTCACGCTGGCTTGGCCCTGCTGATCCTATCCAGAGTGGGCCAGGTCACACTCACCCCTGCGGCGAAGGCGGACAAGGGGGAGGGTGACCGTAGGCTGTCGGGGTGCCAGCCGTGTCCGCCCCCGAGACCCGCACGGGCCTGGTCCGACGGGCCCGCAGGATCGACCGGGTGCTGGCCGAGACCTACCCCGATGCCCGGATCGAGCTCGACTTCGACGACCCGTTCCAGCTCCTCGTCGTCACCGTCCTCAGCGCCCAGACCACGGACCGCCGGGTCAACGCCGTCCGGCCCACCCTGTTCGCGGCGTACCCCGACCCGGCGGCGATGGCCGCCGCCCCGCGCGAGCACCTCGAGCAGATCATCGGACCGCTCGGCTTCTTCCGCGCCAAGACCGACTCCCTGCTCAAGCTGAGCGCCGCCCTCGTGGAGCGGTACGACGGGCAGGTGCCGCCGCGGCTCGACGACCTGGTCACCCTGCCCGGGGTCGGCCGCAAGACCGCGAACGTCGTCCTCGGCAACGGCTTCGGCATCCCGGGCATCACCGTCGACACGCATTTCGGCCGCCTGGCCCGCCGCTTCGGCTGGACCGACGAGACCGACCCGGTCAAGGTCGAGCACGCGGTCGGCTCGCTCTTCGAGAAGCGCGACTGGGTGATGCTGTGCCACCACCTGATCTGGCACGGCCGCCGGGTCTGCCACGCCAAGAAGCCCGCCTGCGGCGCCTGCTCCGTCGCGCGCTGGTGCCCGTCGTACGGCGAGGGGCCGGTCGATCCCGAGACTGCCGCGAAGCTGGTCCGTACCGAGGGACCCGCATGAGGCGCCTGCTCCTGGTCGTGGTGGCCGCCCTGCTGCTCGTGCCGTCCCTGACGGCCTGTGGCCCGAGCTCGCCCGTCCAGGCCAGGAAGGCGACGTCCCACCTGGACGTCGCCAGCCCCGATCTCGTCGCCTTCAAGAGGCACACCGACATCCCCAACTGTCCGCGGCTGACGTCGACGCCGGTGAAGGACGGGCTGCCCGATCTGACCCTGCCGTGCCTCGGCGGCGGGAGGTCGGTCGACGTCGCGGGGCTGCGTGGCCCGATGATCGTGAACTTCTGGGCGTCCTGGTGCAGCGAGTGCCGCAAGGAGATGCCCGCGCTGGCGGCGTACGCCAAGAGCCAGTCGGCGGTGAAGGTCTTCGGGGTCGACTTCCTCGACACCCAGCCCGGTGCAGCGCTCGAGCTCGCCCAGAGCAGCGACGTGGGCTACCCACTCGTGGCCGACCCCGGCGGGTCTCTCGACCGGGCCGCGCCGCTGCCCCACATCCCCGGACTGCCGGTCACGGCGTTCATCGACGCGGACGGCACGATCGTGCGCCTCGAGGCGGGTGCCATGCTCACCCGGGCCGACGTCGAGGCGGCGGCGAAGAAGTACCTCGGAGCCGGCGGGTGATCCCCGACTGGCTGCAGCCGGTGGTCCGTGCGGCACAGGAGATGACCGCCGACGACCTGACCCGGTTCGTCGCACCCGAGGACGCCGACGCGCGCCGCGGCGCCGTCCTCCTCCTGTTCGGCTCGCAACGCGACCTCCTGCTGACCGAGCGTGCCCACGACATGCGCTCCCATCCGGGCCAGGTGTCGTTCCCGGGTGGGTCGATCGACCCCGGTGAGACGGCCCGCGAGGCCGCCCTGCGTGAGGCGGAGGAGGAGACGGGCCTGAGCGCGGATGGCGTCGAGGTCTTCGCCGAGCTTCCGGAGCTGTGGCTGCCTCCCAGCAACTTCGCGGTCACGCCGGTGCTCGGCTGGTGGCGGGAGGAGACCCCGGTCGGCGTCGTGGACCCGAGGGAGGTGCATGCGGTCTACCGGGTGCCGCTCGACGAGCTCCTCGACCCGACCCACCGGATCTCCGTACGACACCCGAGCGGCTGGATGGGCCCGGGGTTCCTGATCGGCCCGGAGCACGACGTACTCCTGTGGGGCTTCACCGCCGGGATCGTCTCGCGGCTGCTCGACTTCCTCGGCTGGACACGGCCCTGGGACGAAGGCTCCGTGCGCGAACTTCCCGCCTACATGCTGCAGGGTGGACCCAGTCCGGCCGTGCCGGGCGCTGTCCCACCCGAGGAGTGACCGTGAACCTGCTCGACTGGGTCCTGGTCCTCATCGTCGTTCTCTACGCCGTCTCCGGCTACTGGCAGGGCTTCGTCACCGGGGCCTTCGCGACCACCGGGCTGCTCCTCGGTGGCCTGATCGGGGTCTGGCTCGCACCTGAGGCGCTGGGCGATGCAACACCGTCGATCCTGATCTCCCTGGCCGCGATCTTCATCGTCATCGTGTGCGCCTCGTTGGGACAGGCCCTCTTCCAGCTGGTCGGCGCTCGTCTGCGCGACCGGATCACCTGGCAGCCGGTGCGCGCTCTCGACGCCGTCGGTGGCGCGGTGCTGAGCGCCGCTGCTGCACTGCTCGTCGCGTGGGCGCTCGGGGTGGCGCTGTCCGGTTCCGGGCTCCAGGGCATCACGCCGATGGTGCGCGACTCGAAGGTGCTCGCCGAGGTCAACTCCGTCCTCCCCGACTCCGCGAGCTCCAAGCTGTCGGCGTTCAACGACGTCGTCGGTACGACGTTCTTCCCGCGCTACCTCGAGCCGTTCGCGCCGGAGCACATCGTCGCGGTGCCGCCCGGTCCGCGCCGGATGCTGGCCGACCCCGACGTGTCCCGGGCCCAGGCGGCCGTCGTCAAGATCCGCAGCACCAACCAGTGCGGCCAGGGGATCGAGGGCTCCGGCTTCGTGTACGCACCCGACCGGGTGATGACGAACGCCCACGTCGTCGCCGGGGTGTCCGAACCAGAGGTCGAGGTCAACGGCAGCCCGCTGCCCGGCCACGTCGTCTACTACAACCCGCAGATCGACGTCGCCGTGATCGCGGTACCGACCGGGGGCGTCCGGCCCCTGCGGTTCGCGACGAACGCCACCGCCGGCGAAGGCGTGGCGATCCTGGGCTACCCCCAGAACGGTCCGTACGACGTGCAGGCCGGCCGGGTGCGTTCCGACCAGCGCCTGCGCTCGCCCGACATCTACGGCGGGGGCACGGTGATCCGCGAGGTGTTGTCGCTTCGCGGACTGATCCGGCCGGGCAACTCCGGCGGCCCGGTCGTCGACTCCTCCGGCCGCGCTCTCGGGGTCGTGTTCGCAGCGTCGGTGACCAGTGGTGACACGGGTTACGCCCTGTCGTCGCAGCAGGTCGCGGACGCAGCAGCCGCTGGTGGGAACGCTTCTCGCTCGGTGTCGACGCAGGGCTGCGCCGCCTAGAACGGGCGTGCGGACCGGACCGTCCTCAGTCGCGCTTGAGGATCTGCTTGGTCTCCTGGGCCTGGGCGATCGCCATCTCCGGACCCCGCACCTTCTTCACCTTGCGCAGCCCGATGTAGCCGAGCAGCGCGGCGATCAGGAGGTAGGCGCCGAACACGATCAGGAAGGCCCACTGCAGCGCCAGGCCGTCGCCGTTCCAGTTGATGAGGTAGGCGAAGGCCATCGAGAGCATGACCAGCCCCATCAGCACGAAGAAGGCCGCACCGACGAACAGCCCGATGCCCACTCCGCCGTTCTTGACGCTGACCTGTAGCTCGGTCTTGGCGAGCTGGATCTCCTTGTGGACCAGGGTGGAGAGGTCGCGGGTGGCGTCGGAGACGAGCCGACCGATCGTGGGATCGGTGTCCTTGACGGGTTCGTTCGCCATGTGGCTGCGGGCTTCCTGGTCGACTGGGCTGGGCGGCGGGTGGTCGTGCCGACCCTACAACGGCCCGACGCGCTCGCTCCGGGTGGTTCGGACGCCGCTAGCCTGACCGGCGAGAGCCGGGGCACCGTCCCCGGCACGCCTGCGGGCACCGGATCCGTCGGAGGGCCAACCCGTGTCAGTCGAACGCCGCATGCTGCCGCTTCCGGAGCCGGGCGAGACGCGGTTCCTGAGCGACCTCCTGCGCAGCGAGCCGGTCGGCGGTCTGTTGGCGCTGACGGCCGCGGTCGTCGCAGTGATCTGGGCGAACTCGCCCTGGGACGCGGCGTACGACTCCTTCATCGGGTGGAAGGTCGGACCGCTCGACCTGGAGCACTGGGGCGCCGACGGCGCTCTCACGCTGTTCTTCTTCGTGGCCGGGCTGGAGCTCAAACGGGAGTTCGTGGTCGGGTCCCTGCGCAAGCCTGCCGACGCGGCGGTGCCGGTGGCCGCGGCGCTGTGCGGGGTCGCCGTACCGGCTCTGCTCTACACGGTCGTCAACGTGATCGCCCCGACTGGTCAGACGGCCGGATGGGCGATCCCCGCGGCGACCGACATCGCGTTCGCGCTCGCGGTGCTCGCAGTCGTCGGGTCACACCTGCCCCCGGCACTGCGCGCGTTCCTGCTGACGCTGGCGGTCGTCGACGACCTGGTGGTGATCCTGATCATCGCGCTCGTGTTCACCGATGCGGTGCATGTCGGCGACCTGCTGGTGTCGCTCGCCCTGGCAGCGCTCTGGGCGTTGCTGCAGTGGCGGCGCGTGCGTCCCTGGCCGATCTACCTGGCGATCGCGGTGGCGGGGTGGTGGTTCATGCACGAGAGCGGCGTCCACGCGACCATCGACGGCGTCCTGCTCGGACTGTTGACCCGGGTACGCCGCGACCCCGGCGAGGAGCACTCCCCGGCCGAGGCGATGGAGCACACCCTGGCGCCGATCTCGGCGACGGTCGCCGTCCCGTTCTTCGCGCTCGTCTCCGCCGGGGTGCCGCTTGCCGGCGGAGCGTCGTTGCTGCGCGACCCCATCGTGATCGGCGTCCTGGTGGGACTGGTGCTCGGCAAGCCGCTGGGCGTCCTCGCCGGCACCTTCCTGGTCACCCGGTTCACCCACGCCGAGCTCAACGAGGACGTCACCTGGGGACAGGTGGTCGGGGTCGCGGTGCTGGCCGGCATCGGCTTCACCGTCTCGCTGCTCGTCGCCGAGCTGTCGTTCGCCGGCGCCGAGGCGGATGCCGCCAAGGCGGCGGTCCTCGCGGCCTCCGTGGTGGCGGCCATCGCCGGAGGCGTCCTCCTCCGCCGACCTGGCGAAAAGCTGACGCACCAGAGCGTTGACCTGGCAGAAGGTTGACGCGCCCGACCGCTGACCTGGCAGAAAGTTGACGCGCCCGACCGCTGACCTGGCAGAAGATTGAACGTGCCGACCGCAGCCCGAGCGTCGTGCATGACGTGCCGGGTCAGCCCGATGCGACCGTCCACGACGTGCCGGGTCAGCGCGATACGGCGTCAACGATGTGCCGGGTCAGCGCCATACGGCGTCAACGATGTGCCGGGTCAGCGCCATACGGCGTCAACGACGTGCCGGGTCAGCGCCATACGGCGTCAACGACGTGCCGGGTCAGCGTCAGTCCTCCGTGCTGGTGGCCATGCCTTCCTTGATCTGGTCCATCACCGCGGAGTCGGCCAGGGTGGTGACGTCGCCGACCTCGCGCTTCTCGGCTACGTCGCGCAGCAGCCGGCGCATGATCTTGCCGGACCTCGTCTTCGGCAGCTCGGTGACGACGAGGATCGACTTCGGCTTGGCGATCGGGCCGATCTCCTTCGCGACGTGGTTGCGCAGCTCCGCGATCAGCTCGTCACCGACGGTCTGATCCGGGCCGATCGCCGACTCGCGCAGGATCACGAAGGCGTTGACCGCCTGGCCGGTGTCGGGGTCGTTGGCGCCGACCACGGCCGCCTCGGCGACCTTCGGGTGCGACACGAGCGCCGACTCGATCTCCGTGGTCGACATCCGGTGGCCGGACACGTTCATCACGTCGTCGACGCGTCCGAGCAGCCAGATGTCGCCGTCCTCGTCGAGCTTCGCGCCGTCGCCGGCGAAGTACATCCCCTTGAAGCGCGACCAGTAGGTGTCCTTGTAGCGCTCGTCGTCGCCCCAGATCGTGCGCAGCATCGCGGGCCACGGCTCGGTGATCACCAGGTAGCCGCCCGACCCCGGCGATACGGCGTTCCCCTCGTCGTCGACGACGAGGGCCGTCACGCCGGGAAGGGCCTTCATCGCCGAGCCGGGCTTGCCGTGGGTCACGCCGGGCAGCGGGCTGATCATGTGCATGCCGGTCTCGGTCTGCCACCAGGTGTCGACGACGGGCGTGCGCCCGCCCCCGATCGTCTCGCGGTACCAGACGTAGGCCTCGGGGTTGATCGGCTCGCCGACCGAGCCGATGATCCGCAGCGTCGACAGGTCGAACTTCTCCGGGATGGACGCGCCCCACTTCATGAACGTGCGGATCACCGTCGGTGCGCAGTAGAGCAGGGTGATCTTGTACTTCTCGATGATCTCCCACCAGCGCCCCTTGTGCGGGGTGTCGGGCGTGCCCTCGTACATCACCGACGTCGTGCCGTTGGCGAGCGGGCCGTAGACGATGTAGGAGTGCCCCGTCACCCAGCCGATGTCGGCGGCGGTCCAGAAGACGTCGTCGTCCTTGAGGTCGAAGACCGCCCAGTGGGTGTACGCCGTACCGACCAGGTACCCGCCCGTGGTGTGCAGGATGCCCTTGGGCTTGCCGGTCGTGCCGGAGGTGTACATGACGTAGAGCGGGTGCTCGGCGTCGAACGCCTCGGGCGTGTGCTCCTTCGAGGCGGCCTCGACGGTCTCGTGCCACCACACGTCGCGGCCCTCGGTCCAGGCGACGTCCTGCCCGGTACGGCGTACGACGAGCACGCTGCGGACGTCCGGGCACTGCTCGAGCGCCTCGTCGACCGCCGGCTTCAAGGCGGCCGGCGCACCACGGCGGTAGCCGCCGTCGGAGGTGATCACGACCTGCGCATCGCAGTCCTGGATCCGGTCGCGCAGCGCGGTCGAGGAGAAGCCGCCGAACACGACGGTGTGCGGGGCACCGATGCGGGCGCACGCCAGCATCGCCACCACAGTCTCGGGGATCATCGGCATGTAGATGGCGACCCGGTCGCCGGTCTTCACGCCGAGGTCGATGAGCGTGTTCGCCGCCTGGCTGACCAGGTCCTTGAGCTCGGCGTAGGTGATGTCACGGGTGTCGTCCTCGGGCTCGCCGACCCAGTGGTAGGCCACCCGGTCGCCGTTGCCCGCCTCGACGTGCCGGTCGACGCAGTTGTACGCCGCGTTGATCTTGCCCCCGACGAACCACTTGGCGAACGGGGCGTCATCCCAGTCCAGGACCCGGTCCCACCTCGTGTCCCACGACAGCCGTTCGGCGGCCTTCTCCCAGAAGGCGACCGGGTCGGCGTCGGCCTCGTCGTACGCGTCCGCCTTCACGTTGGCGTTCGCGGCCAGGTCGGCCGGGGGCTCGAAACGGCGGTTCTCGTGCAGCAGGTTGGACAGGGTCTCGTCGCTCACGACTCTTCGTCTCCTCTTCAGGTGCCAACAGCTCGTTGCCCGGCAGCCGGGGCCATCGCTCCACCCTAGAACCGCTGGGTTGGATCGGCGACGCCCCGACTCCGGGCGGACCTTCGCAGGGTTACTCGCGCGCGCCGACCGGCAGCAGCTGCCGGCCGAAGGTGAACGTCGTGACTCCGGCGATCGCGGCGTACCACGCTGCCACGGCCGTCAGCAGCCCGACGTAGCCGCCGGTCTTGGTGATCCCGGTCGAGGTCGCGAACTCTCCCCAGGCCAGCAGCAGGAAGGTGATCGTCAGGAGCACGAACACCGTGAGCACCGCCAGGTTCACCCTCGTCGCGGCGATGGTCATCAGCGCGGTGAAGAGGCCCCAGGCCAGCAGGTACATGCCGATCGCCTTGTGTGCGTCGGCCGCAGGCAGGTCGGCCGCGTTGTGCCCGGTGAGCCACCAGTACGACACCCAGAACGCGCCGTACGAGCAGAAGGCCGTGGCGCCGAAGGTGTTGCCCTTCGCGAACTCCCAGACCCCGGCGGTGAACTGTCCGATGCCGCCGTAGGCCAGGGCCAGCCCGAAGACGATGGGGGTCAACGAGTCGGGCAGCCAGCCGGCGTTGACCGTGCTGAGGACGAACGTGGTGAGGGCGAAGGCGGCGAGGCCGAGTGGTGCCGGGTCGGCGATGTGGGCGCCGGGCACGCGGGCCGTGGTGGCCGTCTGTGTGTCGGACATGAGGACTCCTGTCTCTGTCGTTGGACAGCCCGGACGCTAGAGACGGCCCACGACGAGTGACAGTGGTCACCTGCCGCCCTGCGCCCAGCGGGGGCCTGCAGGCGACGTACGGCCGACGATCGTGCGACGAGCGGTAGCGCTGTCACGACGAACGGTCATCCACCCTTTCGGGCGGTCATCGGGTGGTAGCTGCCTCGGTCGACGTCCACGGCCTCGGGCAGATGCAGCCGCACCATGGCGCGGCCGACGTGTACCGGCACCCGCCCGCGGTCGGCCACCGACACCCCGATCATCGTGGCGAAGGCGACCGGCACCGTGAGCAGGGCCGGCTGCGCCAGCAGGGCACCCCACCATCCGCCCGGTGCCACCCCGACCATCACCGCGAGCACCGCTGCGCCGGACAGCACACCCCCGCCGAGCAGACCGGCGATCGCGCCGCGCGCGGTCAGGCCGCGCCACCAGATGCCCAGGAGAAGCAGTGGGCAGAACGTCGATGCCGCGACGGCGAACGCGAGCTCCACCGCGTGCGCGACGGGCAGTCCCTGCGCGCCGAACGAGAGCAGCAGCGTGCCTCCGACCGCGAGCACGCCGCCGACACGGAACGCGGTCACCGGATCGAAGCGCCGGCTCAGGACGTCCTGGCTCAGCACCCCGCTGATCGACACCACGAGCCCCGACGAGGTGGACAGGAACGCCGCGAAGGCGCCCGCCCCGAGGAGGGCTGTGATCAGGGTGGCCGCCGATCCGCCCAGCATCCGGTCCGGCAGCGTGAGGACCACGGAGTCGGTGTCGCCGGAGACGATGAGGTCGGGGGCGTAGATGCGGCCGAGCACGCCGTACACGGTGGGCAGCAGGTAGAAGATGCTGAGCATCGCCAGCACGCCCACGGTCGTACGACGTGCGGAGCGGCCGTCGTGGTTGGTGTAGAAGCGCACCACCACGTGGGGCAGGCCCATCGTCCCGAAGAACGTCGCCACGATCAGCGAGTAGGTGAGGTACGTCGCGTACGGGCCTTGGAGAGGCTCGACCCAGTCGGTCGCGTGGAGGTGACGTGTCGGGGAACCGTCTCCCTTCCAGGCCAGCCAGAGGACGAACGCCGGCACCAGCAGCGCGCACAGCTTGAGCCAGTACTGGAAGGCCTGCACCAGCGTGATGCTGCGCATGCCGCCGGCCACGACGTTGACCAGGACGACGGAGGCGACGATCACCGCGCCGACCCAGGTCGGCGCCCCCGTGAGCGCACTCAGGGTCAGGCCGGCGCCCTGGAGCTGCGGGACGAGGTACAGCACACCGATCAGGCACACCAGCCAGCTGGCCACCCGACGCGCGAGCAACGACTCGACCCGGAACTCGGCGAAGTCGGGGAGCGTGTAGGCGCCGGAGCGGCGCAGGGGCGCGGCGACGAACACCAGCAGCAGGAGGTAGCCGGCCGTCCAGCCGATCGGGTACCACAGCATGTCGACGCCGCGCGCCAGCACCAGACCAGCGACGCCCAGGAAGGACGCGGCCGAGAGGTACTCGCCGCCGATGGCCGAGGCGTTGAGGAACGGGCCGACCCGGCGCGACGCCACGAAGAAGTCGCTCGTGGTGCGCGAGACCCGCAGCCCGAAGGCCCCGATCGCCAACGTCGACCCGGCGACGAGGGTGACCGCGAGCAGGGAGACGAGACCGTTCATGGGCTCTCGGGCCGGTCGACGAGGTCCTCGAAGGCTGCCTCGTTGCGCTCGGCGCGGCGGACGTACCACCAGGCCAGCACGAGGAGCCAGGGGTAGACGGCGAATCCGAGGAGCAGCCACGCCAACGGGATCCCGAAGACGTGCAGGTCGGCCTCCGGCACCAGGCGGAAGAGCAGCGGCAGACTGCCGAGACTGAGCACGAGGGCCACCACGACGTACGCCGCGAGGCGGAGCTGGGCACGCATCAGGCTCTGCACGTAGACCTCGCCCAGCCGGGTCAGCTCGTCGATCTCGGCCGCGTTCGAGCGCCGCGCGCGCGATCGCACGGCGACCGTCCGCGGACTGGTGATCCGTACCCGCTGGGCAGGCTCGTCGCTCATCCCTGACCACCCGCGGGTCGTCGGTGAGCCAGGGCACGCAGCAACCCGCGCACCTCGGGAAGATGCCGGCGGCTGACCTGGAGCTCGGCGCCGTCGACCACGACGACCGGCGGGCCGGGACCGAGCCGGACCTCCTCCACGTGAGCGAGCGCGACCAGGATGCTCCGATGGATGCGCACGAACCCGGCGTCCGCCCAGCGCTGCTCGAGGGTCCCGAGCGGCAGCCTCAGCAGCGGTTGGTCGGTGGCGGTGTGCAGCCGGACGTAGTCACCGTGAGCGGACGCGTAGCGCACCTCGGAGCGGCGGACGAACCGGGTCACCCCACCGAGGTCGACCGCCAGCTGCTCGTCCGCGTCCGCGGTGCCCACGTCGTCCGACACCCGGCGCACGGCCTCGCGCAGTCTCTCCTCGCGCACCGGCTTGAGCACGTAGTCGACCGCCTGCAGGTCGAAGGCCTCGACCGCGTGGTTCTGGTGGGCGGTCACGAAGATGACCGCCGGCGGCCGGCGGAACTGGCGCAGGACCTCTGCGAGCTCCAGCCCGGTCAGTCCCGGCATCGCGACGTCGAGCAGCACCACGTCGAAGCTCTCGCTGCGCAGCAGCCGCAGGGCCTCGGTGGCCGAACCGCAGGTCAGCGCCTCGCCCACCCGGTCGTCGCGGCCGAGGAGGAAGGCGAGCTCGTCCAACGCCGGTGGCTCGTCGTCGACGGCGAGCACGCGGAGCCCCGGGCTCATGCGCGCACGCCGACGGCGAACTTCGGGACGCGGACGGTCACCTTGGTGCCGGCTCCCGGTGCGGTCTCCACGACCAGGCCGTACTCGTCCCCGAAGGCCGACCGGAGCCGCTCGTCGACGTTGCCGAGCCCGATGGAGTCCATCGACTCGTCGCCCGCCAGGGCACGCCGCACCCGCTCCGGGTCCTCGCCGACGCCGTCGTCCTCGACGGTGATCACCGCTTCGTAGTCGTTGTCCTCGGCCAGGATCGTGATCGTCCCCGGAGCGTCCTTGGCCGCGAGGCCGTGGCGTACGCCGTTCTCCACCAACGGTTGCAGCGACAGCACCGGGATGCTCACGCCCAACACCTCCGGCGCGATCCGCAGCGTCACGCCGAGCCGGTCTCCGAACCGGGCCTGCTCCAGCGACAGGTAGCGCTCGATCGAGCGCAGCTCGTCCTCGAGGGTCGTGTAGCTGCCGGCGCGCTGGAAGCTGTGACGGGTGAAGTCGGCGAACTCCAGGATGAGCTCACGGGCGCGGTCGGGATCGGTGCGGACGAACGACGCGATGGTGGTCAGCGCGTTGTAGACGAAGTGGGGTGAGATCTGGGCCCGCAGGGCACGCACCTCGGCCTCCATGCGGGAGGTGCGGGCCGCGTCGAGCTCGGCCAGCTCGAGCTGCCCCGACACCCAACGAGCGACCTCGCCGGTCGCCCGTACCAGTCCCGCCGACGCCGCCGGCGTGAACGCCTGCAGCGTGCCGACCACGGTGTCCTCGACGGTGAGAGGCGCCACGATCGCCTGGCGCAGGGCGCAACCCGGCTGCCGACAGGCGAAGTCACGGTGATCGCGGACCGCCGTCGAGCCGTCCACCAGGCACCGCTCGATGAGGGGACCGAGCAGGTCGGCGTGGTGCTGGTCGCGGCCGTGCCAGGCCAGCGTGTGGGCGGTGTCCGTCACGGCGACGGCGGGGCAGCCCAGCAACGTGGACAGGTGACGGATGGACCGCTCGGCGGACTCGGTCGTGAGTCCGGTGCGCAGCACGCTGGTCATCTGGGTGGCCGTGTGCAGCGTGCGGAAGGTCGCCCGGTCAGCCTCGTTCCCGAGGTAGCCGGGACGCAGGCGCCGCCACCGTGGCATGGGCACAGAGTAGGACGCATGTCACACTTCCGCCGTGAGCACGCAGCCCCGGCCCGGCAAAGGTGCGCGCGTCGCGCCCACGCTGGAAGAGGTCGCGGCTCGGGCCGGCGTATCCCGGGCGACCGCCAGCCGGGTCCTCCGGGGCGACACCAAGGTCAGTGACCACGCCCGCACCGTGGTCCACGACGCGGCGCGGGAGATCTCCTACGTGCCCAACCTGGCGGCGCGATCGCTGGTCACCGGCCGCAGCGACTCCGTCGCCTTCCTCGTCGAGGAGACCGAGGAGCGGATGTTCTCCGACCCGTTCTTCCTCGGCATGCTCCGCAGCGCGCAGGAGACGGTCGCCGAGGCCGGGCTCCAGCTCGTGTTCACGGTGATGACCCGGCCCGAGGACCAGGCACGCTTCCTGGCGTACGCCGGTGGCGGCCACGTGGACGGCGTACTCCTGCTGTCGCTGCACGGGCAGGACAAGCTGCCGCAGCGCCTGGAGGACCTCGGTGTCCCGACCGTGCTCAGCGGTCGGCCGCTCAGCGGACGCCGCCGGCTCTGGTACGTCGACGCCGACAACGTCGGCGGTGGCTCGCTCGCGACCACCCATCTCATCGAGTCGGGGCGCCGCCAGGTCGCGACCGTGACCGGCCCGCTCGACATGTGCGCGGGCCAGGACCGCCTGGCCGGCTACCGCAAGGCCGTCGAGGCCGAGGGACGCGGCTACGACGAGAGCCTGGTGTCGGTGGGCGACTTCACCTCCGCCGGTGGGTACGACGCGACGCGCCGCCTGCTCGAGCGGCACCCCGACGTCGACGCGATCTTCGCCGCCTCCGACCTGGCGGCGTTCGGGGTGATCCGTGCGCTCCGCGATGCCGGACGTCGCCCGGGCGACGACGTGGCGGTGATCGGCTTCGACGACATCCCGGCCGCCGCGGATCAGCAGCCGCCGCTGTCGACGGTGCGGCAGCCGATCGGTGAGCTCGGATCGGCGATGACGAACCTGCTGCTGCGCCGGATCGAGGGCGAGACCCCCAACCGCACCGAGATCCTGCCGGTCGACCTGGTGCTCCGCGCGACCGCGTGAGCGTGAGAAGGTCTCGGATCGACCCCGATTCTCGCGCAACTCGCCGTAGGCCCTTGACAGGGTGACCGTCGTCACACCATCCTGTGCGCGAGTGTTCGTGAGAGCGCTCTCACAGACGGAGACCAGATCTCCACCCGGCCAGTGTTCAGGAGGACTCCATGCGCAGAACTACCACGAACCGCCGACGACCGGTGGCGTCGTTGGTCGCCCTCGCAGCGACCGGCGCGATCGTGCTGGCCGGGTGCGGCGGTAACGGATCATCGGCGAACACCGCGGCCCCGGCGGACGCCGGTCCCTGCGGTACGACGGACGACACCACCTTGACCGTCGGCCTGTTCGGCACCTTCGGCTTCAAGGAGGCGGGCCTCTGGGACGCCTACAAGAAGGTCTGCCCGAACATCACGATCAAGGAGGACACCGTCGAGCAGTCCGCCGACTACTGGACCCGCCTCAAGACGCGCCTCGCGTCCGGCAGCGGGCTCGATGACGTGCAGGCGATCGAGATCGGCTTCGTCGCCGACGTCGTGCAGAACCACGCCGACCAGTTCGTGAACTGGAACACCGTGACCAACGCGGCCGCCGACAAGGCGGAGTTCTTCCCCTGGAAGTGGCAGCTCGCGTCGTCGACCGACGGCAAGACCACGGTCGGTCTCGGCACCGACATCGGGCCCCAGGCCATCTGCTACCGCAGCGACCTGCTCAAGCAGGCCGGCCTCCCGTCCGACGCGGCGACGCTGGCGCAGAAGTGGAAGACGTGGGACGACTTCATCGCCTTCGGCAAGCAGTACGAGGCGTCGAAGACCAAGCCGGCCGACTCGAACTTCGTCGACAGCGCCGCGAGCATCTTCTCGGCGGCGGTCTACCAGGGCAAGAACGCCTATGCCGATGACGAGGGCCAGGCGGACGTCGAGAACAGCGACGGCGTGCAGAACGCCTGGGCGAACGCCAGCAAGGCCGCCCAGGAAGGCATCACCGCCGGACTGCAGCAGTTCTCGCCGGAGTGGAACAAGGCGTTCTCCAGCGGCGCGTTCGCGACCCTCGCCTGCCCCACCTGGATGATGGGTTACATCCAGGGCCAGGCCGGCGACGCCTACGCCGGCAAGTGGGACATCGCGCCGGTGCTGCCCGGCGGCGCCACCAACTGGGGCGGATCGTGGCTCGGGGTCCCGACCGCGGCCAAGAACAAGGCGGCGGCGATCGCCCTCGTCGAGTGGCTGTCGGCCCAGGGCCAGCAGGTGACCATGTGGAAGGACGGCGGGCACTTCCCGTCCAACTCCGACGCTGCTGCCGCCCCCGCGGTGAGCACGGCCAAGAGCGAGTACTTCAGCAACGCACCGGTGGGCCAGATCTTCGGGGACATCTCCTCGCAGATGACCATCCCGCCGATCGGTCTCTACGACACGCAGATCCAGCAGGCGTTCACCACGCAGCTGACCAACGTCGAGACCAAGGGCACCTCGCCCGACGACGCGTTCAACGACGCACTCGACCAGATCAAGCAGATCACCGGCTGAGAGACCACCGGGCCGCCGACTCCCCTGCGCGAGTCGGCGGCCCGGTCCTCGCCAGGTCCGCGACGAAAGGTGATCATGACGGTCGTGTCCCCCTCCAGGACCGGCGTACGCCCGGTGGCCCCGACCGCCGCCGCTCGGCGCCGGAACCGGCTCCCCGGGAGCCGCATCGGCTACGCCTACGTGCTGCCGTTCTTCCTGGTGTTCCTCGCCTTCAGCGTCTACCCGTGGATCGACACGGCGTGGGTCTCGCTGCACGACACCCGGCTCTCGACGTACGACCACTCGAGCTTCATCGGCCTGGAGAACTACCGGAACCTGTTCACCAACCAGTTCTTCTGGAACGCCTTCCGCAACACGATCACGATCGGGATCATCTCGACCGTCCCGCAGCTGTGCATGGCGCTCGGCATCGCCCACCTGCTCAACTACCACCTCCGCGGCCGCACCTTCTTCCGCGTCGCGATCCTGATGCCCTACGCGACCAGCCTCGCGGCCGCGACGGTGATCTTCGCCGAGCTGTTCAACCCCCACGTCGGGATCATCAACTGGGTCCTCACCTCCCTGCACCTGCCGGCGGTGGACTGGCAGGGCTCGAAGTGGCCCTCCCAGATCGCGGTCTCGTCGATCGTCACCTGGCGGTGGACCGGCTACAACGCGCTGATCTACCTGGCCGGCATGCAGGCGATCAGCTCCGACCTCTACGAGGCCGCCGCCATGGACGGCGCCGGCCGCTGGGCGCAGTTCCGGAACGTGACGCTGCCCGGTCTGCGCCCCACGATCCTGTTCACCATCGTGGTCTCGACCATCGGCGCCGCCCAGCTGTTCGGTGAGCCGCTGCTCTACCACAACGGCCTCGCCGACGGCGGTACGTCGAACCAGTACCAGACCCTGGGGCTCCTCATGTACCAGCAGGGCTGGGTCAACGACCGCCTCGGTCTCGCCTCGGCCACCGCCTGGACGATGTTCCTGATCATCGTGGCCGCGGTCTCGGTCAACGTGCTGCTGGCCCGGCGACGCGAGCGTCTCGAGGGCGGCCGGCGGCTGCGCGCGGCCTCCCTGGCCGTCGTGGCGCCCGAGGTGACCCAGCGATGAGCGCCGGGAGCAGCGCCGTGCTGAAGGCCTCGTGGGCGACGTACGCCGTGATCACGGTCGTCACCCTCGTGTCGGTCTTCCCCCTCTACTACACGATCGTGATGGCGTCGCACACGAACGCCGAGATGGCCGCGGGGACTCCTCCGCTGCTGCCGAACTCCTCGATCTTCCACAACATGCGCCAAGCCCTCGACCTGGCGCCCCTCAACCTCGGCCTGGTCAACTCGCTGATCGTGTCCGGCGCGGTGACCCTCGGCACCGTGCTGTTCTGCACCCTGGCCGGCTTCGCGTTCGCCAAGCTGCGCTTCCGCGGTTCCAACCTGCTGCTGGCGATCTGCATCGCGACGATGATGGTGCCGCTCCAGATGGGCGTGATCCCGCTCTACATGCTGATGGCGCGGCTCGGTCTCGCCAACCACCTGGCGGCGGTCATCCTGCCCACGCTGTGCACGGCGTTCGGGGTCTTCTTCATGCGCCAGTACATCTCCAGCGCGGTGCCCGACGAGCTGATCGAGGCGGCGTGGATCGACGGCGCCAGCCCGATCCGGGTCTTCTGGTCGGTGGTCGTGCCGGCGGTCCGGCCCGCGATGGCGGTGCTGGGGATGCTCACGTTCCTGATGAGCTGGAACGACTTCTTCTGGCCGATCATCGTGCTCAGCTCGCAGAACCCGACGATCCAGGTCTCGTTCCAGAGCCTCGCCACCGGCTACGCCCCGCAGCAGTCGATCATCATGGCCGGCACCCTCTACGGCACGATCCCGGTGCTGATCGTCTTCGCGCTCCTCGGCCGCCAGATCGTGGGCGGCATCATGTCCGGGGCGGTGAAGGGATGAAATTCACCCCGGTCCCGGGTCGGCCGTTCCCCGACGACTTCGTCTGGGGCGTCGCGGCGGCGTCGTACCAGATCGAGGGCGCCGTCACCGAGGACGGTCGCGGCCCCAGCATCTGGGACACCTTCTCCCACCGTCCAGGCGCGATCGACAACGACGACAACGGTGACGTCGCCTGCGACCACTACCACCGGTGGCCCGGTGACCTCGACCTGATCCGCTCGCTCGGCGTCGCGTCGTACCGCTTCTCGGTGGCGTGGTCGCGAGTCATGCCCGACGGCCGCTCGGTCAACCAGGCCGGCCTCGACTTCTACAAGCGCCTGGTCGACGGGATGCTCGAACGCGACATCCGACCGCTGATGACGCTCTATCACTGGGACCTTCCGGAGGCGCTCGACGACGGGGGCGAGGCCGGCTGGCTGTCGCGCGACCTGCCCGACCGGTTCGTCGACTTCGCGATGGTGCTCGGCAAGGAGCTCGGCGACCGGGTGCCGGAGGTGACCACGCTGAACGAGCCGTGGTGCTCGGCGTACCTCGGCTACGCGACGGGCGAGCACGCCCCAGGTCGTCGGGTGCCGGCCCTGGCCTACCGCGCCGCCCACCACCTCAACCTCGCCCACGGACGAGCGGTGACCGCGCTGCGCGGCGTGCTCCCCCCGACCGCCGATCTCTCGGTGACCCTCAACCTCCACCAGGTCCAGCCGGCCTCCGACCGCGACGAGGACCTGGCGGCTGCCGAGCACGTCGACCTGATCGCGAACCGGATCTTCCTCGACCCGATGTTCGGTGGCGGCTACTCGCCGGACCTGCTCGCCACGACGGCCCACCTGACCGACTGGGACTTCGTGCTGCCGGGCGACGAGGCGGAGATCGGCGCAGACCTCGACTCCATCGGGGTCAACTACTACAACCCGGCGCGGGTGGCGTCGCAGGACGGCAGCGGGAAGTCGTTCCCCGGCACCGACCTGGCCCGGTTCGTTGAGATCCCGGGCCCGCAGACGGTGATGGGGTGGCCGATCGTCGCCTCGGGACTCACCGACCTGCTGCTGCGGGTGCAGCGGGACTGCGGCCTGCCGATCCGGGTGACCGAGAACGGCATGGCTGCCCACGACGAGCTGGTCGACGGAGCGGTCCACGACGACGACCGGATCAGCTACCTGCGCGACCACCTCGCGGCGGTGCACGAGGCGATCGAGCACGGGGCCGACGTACGCGGTTACTACCTGTGGACGTTGCTCGACAACTTCGAGTGGGCGTGGGGGTACGACAAGCGGTTCGGGATCGTGCACGTCGACCTCGAGACGCAGGTGCGCACGCCCAAGGACTCCGCGCACTGGTACGCCGGCGTCATCCGCGACAACGGCGTGTGAGGTCGGTCAGCGGAAGTCGATCAGCAGCTCGTCGTCGGGTCCGTCGGGTCGCTGACCGCTCTGGTCGGTCGCACCGGGCTCGCCGTCGTCCTCCTGCTCGCCGGGCGGCCGGTCGAGAGCGGTCGCGACGAAGCAGCGGGTGACGTAGGGAAGCTGCATGCCGTCCATCCCGCGGCCGTAGTCGTCGTAGAAGGCGAGCACCTCGGCCAGCTTGGCCGCACGGCCCTCGGCGTCGAGGACGGCGACGTTGGAACGGGAGAGCACGAGGTCCTGGATGGTCTTGCGGTCGACGGTCTGCCAGTGGCTGAACTCGCGCTCCTCGACGAACCCGAACAGCTCGCTGAAGATCAGGGCCTGCGCGGGGTCGCGCAGCTGCTCCTGGGTGCCGATCAGCGCGCCGAGGCGACGTACCCACGGGATCTTCTCGTTGCGCTGGTTCCAGACCAGGCAGATCCGTCCGCCCGGCACCAGGACCCGCGAGATCTCGGGCAGCGCGCGGTCGAGATCGAACCAGTGGAAGGCCTGCGCGGCGATCACCGCGTCGACCGAGCCGTCGGCGAGCGGGATCTCCTCGGCACCTGCCACTGCGGTGCGGACGCCCGGCAGCTGGGCCTCGAGGACCGCCAGCATCGCTGCGTCGGGGTCGGTGGCATGGACGTCGTGGCCCAGCCCGACCACGACCCGCGTCAGCTTGCCCGTGCCGGCGCCGAGCTCGAGCACCCGGCGTGGCTGGTCGCCGAGCATCCACTGCACGGCGTCGGCGGGGTACGTCGGGCGACCGCGCTCGTAGGCCTCGGCGACGCTGCCGAAGGAGTGGGCCCAGTCGGGTGTCCCTGGCTGGTCGGTCTGGTCGGGATGTTCGGGATGTTCGGTGCGCTCGGCCTGCTCGCGTCTGCTCGGTCGGCTCGGTCGGCTCGGTCGGCTCGGGGGCGACGTCGGGCGTCGGCGTCTCGTCGGTCATCGGGTCCGAGGCTACCCGTCGGCGGGCCGGGTCCCGGTCACTCACTACTGTGCCGGGCGTGGAGGATCTGGCCGATGTCGAGCGGCTCGAGGGCGTCGGCTCGGCGTACGCGGCCGTGCGCGACGGGATCGACTCGATGCTGCGCGACCGCG
Organism: uncultured Actinomycetota bacterium; assembly: GCA_963761515.1. Taxonomy (GTDB): domain Bacteria; phylum Actinomycetota; class Actinomycetes; order Propionibacteriales; family Nocardioidaceae; genus Nocardioides. The sequence goes on along the minus strand of CAVXHO010000005.1, from coordinate 182,987 downwards.
GCCTGAGGCAGACCTCCCCGGAGCTGACCACCGAGTCGCTGCTGCGAGGTGCTCATGCCACCGCGGTGCTCGAGGGCTCGGGCTCGAGCCTCGACGACGTCCGTGCCGGAACGGGCGACGAGGTGGCGCAGGGTGCCCTGCGGGTCTCGGTGGAGCTGCTCGGCCTGGCGCCGGTGTTCGGGCGCTCGCCGGCGCAGGCACTGGCTCGCCTCCACGCCCTCGCGACGGCCGACGCTGTGCCCGACGACGAGCGCGGCCGTCCGCGGGACGCGGAGTCCGCAGCCCGGCTGCGTGAGTCGCTGGGGGTCCTGGACTCGGACCGGCCGGCCCTGATCACGGCTGCGCTGCTGCACGCCGAGCTGCGGTGCGGTGCGCCCTTCGCGGGCGCCAACGGGATCGTGGCGCGCGCCGCCGAGCGTCTCGTGCTGGTCAGCAGCGGGGTCGACGCGAAGGCGCTGGTCGTGCCGGAGGCCGGCCACCTCGCCCTGCGGCCGGCGTACGAGTCGAACCTGCGCGCGTACGCCGAGGGCGGCCGCCCGGGGCTCCAGGCCTGGCTGCTCTACTGCGCCGAGGCCTACGCCGCGGGTGCGGAAGCCAGCCCGCTGCGGGATCGGTGAGTTCACCTCACTGACCGGATTTCGAGACGCGTCGCTCAGTCCCTCGCAAGCTCGGGGCTGAGCCGAGCGCTCCTCAACCTCCTCGCCCGACGCCCGCCCGTCGCTCCGCTCCGGTCGGGCTGGGCTCGGACGTGCGAGCGGCACCCGATCGCTCGGGTGCCGCCGCTGACACACGAACCCGGCTACCAAGCGTGCTCGTACCTATGGCAGCCCCGGAAGTCTTCCGATGACATGCGCCCTGTAGGAAGGGTGGATCGCCGCGTGGGTACCCGGTTCGCGTGCTGGTCTGGAGTTGTCCTTCACCCCATGTGTACGCCCGTCGGCGGCCGCCCACAACCCTTGACTTTGACTCCCGAGGATGGGCGCGCGTGTCGACCCGGGCTCGCCACGGAAGTCGCGATCGATGCTGTCAGGCGGCGAGTCTGCGGCGGCGGCTGAGCCAGATCGCCCCGACGACGGTGAGCGCCGTACCGACGGTCAGCGCGGCCAGCGTCGGCTTCACCGGGATCCGGCTGCGGAGCGTGACGGGGCGGCTGAACTGGAGCACCGGCCAGCCCTTGCTGCCGGCGAGCTTGCGCAGCTCGCGGTCGGGGTTGACGGCGTGGGGGTGGCCGACAGCCTCGAGCATCGGGGCGTCGGTGATGGAGTCGCTGTAGGCGAAGCAGTCGTCGAGGTCGTAGCCGCGCTCGGCGGCCATCGCCTCGATGGCGCGGGCCTTCTCCTCGGCGTAGGCGTAGTAGTCGATCTCGCCCGTGTACTTCCCGTCCACCACCCGCAGGCGGCTCGCGATCACGTCGTCGGCGTCCAGCATCTCGCCGATCGGCTCGACCACCTCCGTGCCGCTGGCGGAGACCACAACGACGTCGCGGCCGGCCCGGTGGTGCTCGTCGATGAGCGAGACCGCTTCGTCGTACACGATCGGGTCGACGACGTTGTGCAGGGTCTCGGCGACGATCTCCTTGACCGTCTCGACGTCCCAGCCCTCGACGAGCTGTGACATGAAGGCGCGGATCTTCTCCATCTGGTCGTGGTCGGCGCCACCGACGAGGTAGACGAACTGGGCGTACGCCGAGCGGAGCATCGCCCCGCGGGTGATCAGGCCACCGGCCTGGAACGGCTTGGAGAAGGCCAGCGAGCTCGACTTGGCGATGATCGTCTTGTCGAGGTCGAAGAACGCCGCGGACCGACGGGTGTGGCTGTGGGGGGCTGCAGATCCACGGCCGGGCGACATGTCTTCATGGTAGGTGGCGGATCCGTCGCCGGCCCGCTGATCGCACACACTGCGACCCGGCGCGCCCGCGCTCCACAGACCTGGTACGACGCCGGGTCCGCGGCGTGCGGTCGCGGTCACCGTGGGGCCATGACCGCTCCCTTGCTCGTCACAGCCGACGAGACCCTGCTCGACGAGCTGCTCCGTCTGTCCGCGGCTGCGGGTACCACGCCCGACGTCGCGCACGACGTACCCTCCGCGCTCCGATCCTGGGCGAAGGCACCCCTGGTGCTCATCGGGGCGGACCTCGCCGAGCCGCTGGCGCGGGCCGCGCCGGCGCGCCGTGACGGCGTGTTCGTGGTGCTCCTCGCGCCGAGTCCCGACGCCGTCTTCGCGACCGCGCTGGCCGTCGGCGCCGAGAGCGTCGCCGAGCTGCCACGCTCGGAGGGGTGGCTGGTCGAGCGGCTCACCGACGTGGTGGACACCGGGCCGGCGCGCGGGCTGACGGTCGGCGTCGTCGGTGGCAGTGGCGGCTCGGGTGCGACGACGTTCGCCTGCGCTCTCGGCCAGACGTCCGGTCGCACGGGACCGTCCGTGGTCGTCGACCTCGATCCACTCGGGCCCGGGGTGGATCGGGTCCTCGGTCTCGACGTCGTCGACGGGATCCGGTGGGACGGGCTCGGCCACACCACCGGCCGGCTCAGCGCGCGTGCCTTGCGTGACTCCCTGCCACGCCGCGACGGGGTCGCGGCGCTCACCTGGTACGCCGGGCCCCAACCGCGCCGCCTCCAGGCCTTCGCCGTCCGCGAGGCGTTGTCGGCCGCGCGCCGCGGTCACGACACCGTGGTGGTCGACCTGCCGCGAGGCTGGGACGCGCTGACCGAGGAGGTCGTGACCCGCTGCGACCACGTGCTCGTGACCGTCGTGCCCACCGTGCCCGGTCTCGCCGCGGCGGTGCGGGTGTGCGGCCGCTTCGCCGACCCCGGCGGGCTCGGACTCGTGGTCCGCGGTGCGGGCCTCGACGACCAGACCCTCACCCGGCTGACCGGTGCACCGGTGGCGGTGCGGATGGGCGACCAGCGCGGGTTGTCCGAGGCGACCGACTTGGGCCTCGGCCCGGTTCGCTCGCGTCGCGGGCCGCTGGGCAGGTCAGCGGCGACCGTCGCGGCGTCCCTCGGCGCGGCGGCCGCGCGGGCGGCATGATGCAGGCGGCCGCGGACCTGGTGGAGGACGTCCGCGAGCACCTGGCCCGCGAGCCTGGTCCGCTGACGCCGCACCGCGTGGCCGACGCACTACGTGCCTCCGGGCGGCCGGTGGGCGACGCGACCGTGCTGGCCGTCCACGAGGCTCTGCGACGCGACGTGCTCGGCGCCGGCCCGCTCGAGCCGCTGCTACGCCTGCCCGACGTCACCGACGTGCTGGTCAACGGGCCCCATGCCGTCTACGTCGACCGGGGATCGGGGCTGGAGCTCACCGAGGTGAGCTTCCCCGACGACGCGGCCGTGCGGCGCCTCGCTCAACGGCTCGCCGCCGCGGGTGGCCGTCGCCTCGACGACTCGGTGCCCCACGTCGACGTCCGGCTCGCCGACGGCACCCGGTTCCATGCCGTCCTCGCACCCTTGGCCCGGCCGGGCACGGTGTTGTCCCTCCGCGTCCCCCACCAGCGTGTCCTGACCCTCGACGAGCTGGTCGCCGCGGGCACGGTGATCGAGGACGGCGCGCGCCTGCTCCGGTCGCTGGTCTCGCGGCGGCTGGCCTTCCTGGTCAGCGGAGGCACCGGCTCCGGCAAGACCACCCTGCTGAACTCCCTGCTCTCCCTGGTCCCGGCCGACGAGCGGTTGGTGCTCGTCGAGGACGCCAGTGAGCTCCGCCCCGACCATCCGCATGTCGTGGGCCTCGAGGCGCGGCCGCCCAACATCGAGGGCGCCGGCGAGGTCACCTTGCGCACCCTCGTGCGGCAGGCGCTCCGGATGCGCCCCGACCGCCTGGTCGTCGGCGAGGTGCGGGGCGCCGAGGTCGTCGAGCTGATGGCCGCCCTCAACACCGGCCACGAGGGCGGCTGCGGCACCATCCACGCCAACTCCGCGCGCGACGTCCCCGCCCGCGTCGAGGCGCTGGCTCTCGCCGCCGGTCTCGGCCGCGAAGCAGCTCACAGTCAGCTGCTCGCCGGCCTCGACGCCGTGCTCCACCTCGGGCGTGACCACGACGGCCGCCGGGTGCTGCGCGAGGTGGCGGTGCCGTCGCGGCGCAAAGACGGCTTGGCCGACCTGCTGACGGCGGTGAGCTTCCGGGACGGCGCGGCCGTGACCGGTCCCGGAGAGGCCGACCTGGTGGCCCGGCTGTGTCGCTGACCGGGTCGCTCACCGGGCAGTCGACTGCGTCGCTGGTCGGCGCACTGGCGGCGAGTGCCGTCGTACTCCTGAGGTGGCGGGGGCCACCCAGGGATCTCGATGGCATCCGCGCCTCGCCTCGATGGCTGCCGTGGGCCGTCGGCGGGGCAACGCTGGTGGTCATCCCCGGTCGGTGGGCGGCGCCGCTGGTCGTGCTCGCGGCCGCGGCTGTCGCAGGTCGGATGCTGTGGCGCCGGCGGGCCGAAGGGACGGCCGCCGAGGAGACGGCCCGCCGGATGCTCGAGGCCTGCGACGTCGTAGCCGCCGAGCTGGCCGCCGGCCGCACCGCTGGGGCGGCGCTCGACGAGGCCGCGGACGCCTGGCCCGCGATGCGACCGGTGGCCGATGCCTGTCGGCTCGGGGGCGACGTCCCGGAGGCTCTCCGCGGGCTCGCCCGGACGCCCGGTGCGGACGGTCTACGACTCCTCGCAGGAGCCTGGGTGGTGTCGCACCGCACCGGTGCCGGACTGGCCGCGAGCACCCGTCGGGTGGCCGAGGCCGTACGCCGTGACGAGGCGACGCGCAGGGTCGTGCGGGGTGAGCTTGCGTCCGCCCGCGCCACCTCCCGCCTCGTCGCGTGTCTGCCGGTCGTGGCGTTGCTGATGGGGAGCGGGGCCGGGGGTGATCCGTGGACGTTCCTGATCGGCACGCCGTTCGGCCTGGCCTGCCTGGCCTGCGGCCTCGCCATCGGGTTCGCCGGGCTCTGGTGGATCGAGCTGATCGCGCGCGAGGTCGACCGGTGACCGCCTGGCTCGCCGCGGCGCTCGCTGCCGCGGCCGTCGTGTGGTCGTTGCCCCCGCGGGTCCGCGTACGGGAGTCGCGGGAACCGACGGTCCGTCGCGCCGACCCGGGCTGGGTGCTGCGCTGGCGGGGCGTGTGGGCCGTCCTGGCCGGGGCGGCGGCCGCGAGCTTCGTCTCGGGCTGGGCCGGGCTGGCCGCTGGCGGAGTTGCCGCCGTTGTGGCCTGGGCGTTGATCGGGCGTACCGAGCCGACCGACGTACGTCGTCGCCGTCGGCTCGCCGAGCGAGACCTGCCCGGCCTGGTCCAGCTCCTCGCAGCCGCTCTCGAGACCGGGTGTGGCGTCGCCGAGGCGCTCCGGCTGGTGTGCGCCGCATGCCCCGGTCCGGCGTCCGACCAACTGGCCGCGGTCCCGCCGCGGCTCGAGCTCGGACTCCCGCCCGAGCTCGCCTGGCAGCCGGTGCTCGATGACCAGCAGCTCGCGCCGTTGGGGCGGGCCTTGGTCCGGGCAAGCAGGTCCGGCGCCTCGGTGTCGCAGGAGGCGGTCCGCCTGGCTGACGAGCTGGCCCACCGGTCCCGCGCCACGGTCGAGGAGCGAGCCCGGGGCGTCGGGGTCAAGGCCGCCGTCCCCTTGGGGCTCTGCCTGCTCCCGTCGTTCGTCCTGCTCGGCGTCGTTCCGCTCGTCGTCAGCCTGTTGCAGTCCCTGGACCTCTGACCGAGCGAGCCACGCGTTGTCCACCGGTGACGCCCCGGGCCGGCGACTCCACAGCCGGGCCGCCGGACGCTCACCAGGTGCGCGCCGGCCGAGCAGAGTCTCGGTCGAGGCCGCACCCGTGGCCACGATCCAGATGGAGGCACCACATGCACGACCACCACGACGAGCGCGGGATCACCACCGCGGAGTACGCCGTCGGCACCGCGGCGGGTGCCGGCCTGGCCGGCCTGCTGTTCAAGCTGCTCACCGGCGGCTTCGGAGAGCAGCTGCTCCGCACGCTCTTCGACCACGTCCTCGCGCTCTTGGGGGTCGGGTGACCCACGACCAACGGGGAGCCGCCACTGCGGAGCTCGCGCTGGCGATCCCGCTGCTGCTGTCGCTCACGATCGGGCTGGTCTGGCTCCTCAGCGTCGGAGCCGCCCAGGTGCGGATGGTCGACGCCGCCCGCGAGGCCGCGCGGGCCACCGCCCGCGGTGACGCCGCCGCGGACGCCGAGGCCCGTGGCGAGGAGGTCGCCCCGCCGGGGAGCAGGGTCACCGTGGTGAGCCGCGACGGCGAGGTGGTCTCCACGGCCACGGGTTCGGTCGGTCCGCCGGGTGGCCTCCTGGGCTTCCTCCCGGCGGTCTCGTTGCATGCGCGCGCGGTCGCGGCCGCGGAGTCACCGTGAGTCCCCGGGTCGACGAGCGAGGCTCGGCGACCGTGCTCGTCGTCGCCATGGCCGGGCTGCTGCTGGTCATCGGCATGGCACTGGGCGTCGCCGGGGCGATGGTGCGGGCACACCGGGTGGCGCAGTCCGCTGCCGACCTGGCCGCCCTCGCGGGTGCGCACGGGCTGGCTGCGGGCCACGACGGTTGTCTCGAGGCCGGGCGGATCGCCGCTGCGAACGACGTCCGGTTGGCGTCGTGCCGGGTCGACGGCCGCGAGGTGGTCGTCACGGTCGTGGCAACCGGGCCGCACTGGCTCGGCCAGACCGCCGATCTCATGGGCGAGGCGCGCGCAGGCCCCGGCTGACTCACAGGGGCGCGGTGTCGTCGCCCGCCCGGTCGCGCTGCGCGTTGCGCTCGTTCACCTCGCGCAGCTGCCGGTTCTCCCGGCGGAGGCGCCACGAGCGGCGAGCACCGAGCTTGGTGATGGAGTAGCCCCACAGGATCGCCAGGCCCGCGGCCAACCCGAGGAAGAAGATCGTGGCGGCACCCAGGTCGGCGCCCAGGAAGCTGGCCGAGCCACTGCTGCTCAACAGTGCTGCGGCCACGGCAACCACACCCCCGGCGATCAGCAGCAGCCCGAGGACGATCATGTTCGCGAGGCTACTCGGCCGGTGCGTGGGCGAGAAGAACGTCGAGCAGTCGTACGGCGCCCTGCTTGTCGAGTGGGTGGTTCTGGTTGCCGCACTTCGGCGACTGCACACAGGACGGACAGCCGTCGGGGCAGCCGCACGACCGGATCGTGTCGCGGGTCGCGGACAGCCAGGCGGCCGCGGCGGTGAAGCCGTGCGCGCTGATACCCGCGCCGCCCGGGTGGCCGTCGTACACGAAGACGGTCAGCCGGCCGGTGTCGGCGTGGTGGGCGGTCGAGACCCCGCCGATGTCCCAGCGGTCGCAGGTCGCGAACAGGGGCAGCAGGCCGATCGAGCAGTGCTCCGCGGCGTGGGCCGCCCCGGGCAGGTCGGCGCTGAGGATGCCGCTCTCGGCCAACAAGTCATCGGGAAGGGTCCACCACACCGCCTGGGTGGTGAGGGTCTGCACCGGCAGGTCGAGGGGTACCTCGTCGATCACGTCGCCCGACGGCTGCCGGCGGCGGAGGTAGGACACGACCTGGTGCGAGACCTCGACCGTGCCTCGTGAGATCCGGGCCTCGCCCCATGTCCGGTGGTCGACCTCGTCCACGAGGGTGAGCTCGGTGAGCTCGCGGGCGGTCGTGGAGAAGGCCACGTCGGCCCGGTCGAGCATCGCCACGTGGTCGTCGAGGTCGAGTGACGCGACGAGCCAGGTCTCACCTCGGTGGACGTAGACAGCGCCGGCGTGGGCGGTCGCGTGCGCGCTCGACCCGTCGACCGTGCCGACCACGCGCCCGGTGGACCCTTCGACCAGCGAGACGGCGCGGCCACCGCCCGAGCGGATGTCGGTGAGGGCGTTGGCCGGCTCGGGATGGGTCCAGTACCACCCCTGCGGCCGGCGCCGGAGCCGCCCCGACTCGGTGAGCTCGTCGAGCAGGTCGCGGGTCCCCGGCCCGAACAGATCGCAGCTCTCCCTCGCCGAGCGGCACCTCCTGGGCGGCGGCGCACAGGTGGGGTCCGAGGACGTAGGGGTTCTCGGGGTCGAAGACGGTCTGTTCGACCGCCTGGTCGAGCAAGGCCTCGGGATGCGTGACGAGATAGGTGTCGAGAGGGTCGTCGCGGGCCACCAGGACCGCGAGTGCGTCGCCGGCGTTGCGCCCGGCGCGCCCGACCTGCTGCCACCAGGCGGCGCGGGTGCCGGGGAAGCCGGCGACGATCACCGCGTCGAGGCCCGAGACGTCGATGCCCATCTCGAGCGCGTTGGTGGCGGCGAGGCCGAGGAGCCGCCCGTCGCGCAACGCCTGCTCGATCTCCCTGCGCTCCTCGGGGAGATAGCCGCCGCGATAGCTCGCGACGCGTCTCGGCAGGGAGGGGTCGACCTCGGCCAGCAGGTCGGCCGCGGTCGACGCCACCTGCTCGGCCGCCCGGCGGGACCGCACGAAGGCCAGCGTGCGCACCCCTTGACTCACCAGGTCGGCCAGGAGGTCGGCGGACTCCGACGACGCTGCCCGGCGTACGGGCGCACCGTTCTCACCGGCGTACGACGTGAAGCGCGGCTCCCACAGGGCCAGCGCCACCTCACCGCGTGGCGAGTCGTCCTGGCTCACGGCCATCACGTCGAGGCCGGTCAGGCGAGACGCGTGCTCGGCGGGGTTCCCGACCGTGGCCGAGGCGAGCACGAAGGTCGGGTCGGAGCCGTGGTGGGCGCACACGCGACGGAGCCGACGGAGCACCTGGGCGACGTGGGCGCCGAAGACGCCGCGGTAGTGGTGACACTCGTCGACCACGACCAGGTCGAGCGACCGGAAGAGCCCGCCCCACCGGTCGTGCCGGGGCAGGAGGGATCGGTGGAGCATGTCGGGATTGGTGAGGACGTACTCCCCGTGCTCGCGGGTCCAGTCGCGCTCGTCGCGCGAGGAGTCCCCGTCGTGGGTCGTGACCCGCACCCCGAGCCCGAGCGTCCCGATCGAGGCGAGCTGGTCCTGGGCGAGCGCCTTGGTGGGGCTGATGTAGAGCGTCGACGCGCCGCGCTCGCCCCGCCCACCGCGACGCTCGAGGATCGTGGTCAGCGCGGGCAGCTGGTAGGCGAGCGACTTGCCGGACGCCGTGCCGGTCGACAGGACGACGTGCTGTCCGGCGCGGGCGGCCTCGGCGGCGACCGCCTGGTGGCGCCACAGGTCGTCGATGCCGTGCGTACGGAACGCCGCCACCACCTCGGGGTGGGCCCACTCGGGCCACGCCGCCGTGTGTGCCTCCCGAGGGGGCAGCACCCGCAGATGACGCAGGGAGTCCTCGCGCCCCGGCCCCAGGGCCAGCCGCAGCCCGAGGTCGGCGATGCCGGAGCGAGCCGCGCGGTCGACGCGACCACCCGTCGACCCGTTCGCCACACCCGTCACGACAGCAGTCTGACAAGGCCGACCGACACCCGTCGCCCGGGCAGCGTGGGGGACAACCTCCCCACGAGGTGCTGGGGCGTGGTTTGATATGGCCGAATGCGGTTGGGGCCGCTGCCGTCCCCGCACCAGACCTGAAGCTCAGGAGTGGATCGTGGATCTGACCATAACGACGCGTGAGGCCGAGGGCCGGACCGTCGTGTCAGTCGCGGGGGAGATCGACGTCTACACCGCCCCACGGCTGCGGGAGGAGATCACCGAGCTCGTCGCGGCCGGCACCTACGACATCGTCATCGACATGTCGGAGGTCGAGTTCCTCGACTCCACCGGGCTCGGCGTGCTGGTCGGCGGTCTCAAGAAGGTCCGCGCCCACGACGGTTCACTCCACCTGGTGTGCAACCAGGACCGCCTGCTGAAGATCTTCCGGATCACCGGCTTGGCCAAGGTGTTCGTCATCCACGACACCGCCGAAGACGCCCTCGCCGCGAGCTGATCCCGCCCGTACGACGTACGCCTGACCTGGGCCTTCCGGGGCCTCCGTCCGAGGCTCCGCACCCGATGTGGGGTGCACCACTGTCGTCTGACATGATCCCCGGGGCGCATGGCACAATCCGCGCCGTTCGCAGACGTCAGTATTCCCAGGAGGAAATCCATGACCGGGATCAGTCCCGCCGTCGTGCACCTGTCCGGGGGCAATCTCGTGCTGGTCATCATCGTCTTCCTGATCGCGCTCGGCGCGCTCGCGATGGCGTACATGTTCCGCCAAGAGGTCCTTGCCGCCGGTGAAGGCACCGACAACATGAAGAACATCGCCCACGCGGTGCAGGAGGGCGCGAACGCCTATCTGGCCAGGCAGTTCCGCACCCTTGCCGTGTTCGGGGTCCTCGCCTTCCTCCTGCTCCTGGCGCTGCCCGCCGACGACCTCACGGTGCGGGTCTTCCGCTCGGTGTTCTTCCTGGTCGGCGCCGGCTTCTCCGCGACGGTCGGCTACCTCGGCATGAACCTCGCCGTGCGTGCCAACCTGCGGGTCGCCGCGGCGGCCAACGAGCAGGGTCGCGAGCCCGCGATGCGGATCGGCTTCCGCACCGGTGCCATGGTCGGCATGCTCACCGTGGGCCTCGGCCTCCTCGGTGCGTCGATCGTCGTCATCGGGTTCGGCAGCGACGCCCCCGCCGTGCTCGAGGGCTTCGGCTTCGGTGCCGCGCTGCTGGCCATGTTCATGAGGGTCGGCGGCGGCATCTTCACCAAGGCCGCCGACGTGGGCGCCGACCTGGTGGGCAAGGTCGAGCAGCACATCCCCGAGGACGACCCGCGCAACGCCGCGACGATCGCCGACAACGTCGGCGACAACGTCGGCGACTGTGCTGGTATGGCCGCCGACCTGTTCGAGTCGTACGCCGTGATGCTGGTCGCCGCGCTGATCCTCGGCTCGCAGGCGTTCGGCCCCAAGGGCCTGGTGTTCCCGCTGCTGATCCCCGCGATCGGTGCGCTGACCGCCGTGCTCGGGATCTACCTGTGCAAGCCGCGGGCGGGTGAGAACGGTCTGACCACGATCAACCGGGCCTTCTACATCTCCGCGGCCGTCTCGGCCGTGGCCTGTGTGATCCTCTCGTTCGTCTACCTGCCGACGAGCTTCGACAAGTTCACGGTCGTGCGCCTCACCACGCTCGACAGGATCGTCGGCGTCACCCACACCTCGGGCAACCCGGCGTTGATCGCGTCGGTGGCCGTGGTCATCGGCATCGTGCTGGCCTCGGCGATCCTGGCCCTCACGGGGTACTTCACCGGCACCGAGTACAAGCCGGTCAGGGACGTCGGCCGGACCTCGATCACGGGCGCGGCCACGGTCATCCTGTCCGGCCTCTCGGTCGGCTTCGAGTCGGCCGTCTACACCGCCGGCGTGATCGCTGCTGCCGTCTTCGGTGCCGCTCTCCTCGGTGGCGCCTCGCTGACCGTCTCCCTGTTCTGTGTGGCGCTGGCCGGCGCAGGCCTGCTGACCACGGTCGGCGTCATCGTCGCCATGGACACGTTCGGCCCGGTCTCCGACAACGCCCAGGGCATCGCCGAGATGTCGGGCGATGTGAGCCCCGAGGGCGCCCAGATCCTCACCGAGCTCGACGCGGTCGGCAACACCACCAAGGCGATCACCAAGGGCATCGCGATCGCGACCGCCGTGCTGGCGGCGACGGCTCTGTTCGGGTCCTACGCGACGTCGGTGATCGACAAGCTCGGAGAGTCCGGCGGTGGCGCGGACGCCAACAAGCAGCTGCTCGACTTCTTCGTGTTCAACCCCAGGGTGCTGGTCGGCGTCCTGCTCGGCTCGGCGGTGGTCTTCCTCTTCTCCGGGCTGGCCATCAACGCCGTGGCCCGTGCCGCGGGCGCGGTGGTGTTCGAGGTTCGCCGTCAGTTCCGCGAAATCCCCGGGATCATGGAGGGCACCGGTCGTCCGGAGTACGGCAAGGTCGTCGACATCGTCACGAAGGACTCCCTGCGTGAGCTGATCACGCCAGGGATCTTGGCGGTGCTCGCGCCGATTGCGGTTGGCTTCGGTCTCGGCGTGGCGTCGTTGGCCGGGTTCCTGGCCGGTGCGATCGGCACCGGCACCCTGATGGCGGTGTTCCTGGCCAACTCCGGTGGCGCCTGGGACAACGCCAAGAAGCTCGTCGAGGACGGCCACCACGGCGGCAAGGGCTCTGATGCCCACGACGCCACCATCATCGGTGACACCGTCGGTGACCCGTTCAAGGACACCGCCGGCCCGGCGATCAACCCGCTGATCAAGGTGATGAACCTGGTCTCGCTGCTGATCGCCACCGCCATCGTCTCGCTGAGCGTGGGGAACGACAAGAACGACTTCGTCCGCTACACCATCGCGATCGTGGCCCTGCTGATCATCGTGGCAGCGGTCTACATCTCCAAGCAGCGCGAGGTCGTGCTCGACGACGGGTCCGGTGACAGCGCGGCCCCGCCGCCGCCGCCCCCGGCCGCCGAGCCGACGGCTCCGGTGGAGGACGACACCCAGACCCGGCAGTTCGAGTCGCAGGGCTGACTCCACCGCACCACTCAGCACGAACCGAAGGCCCGTCCGGAGCGATCCGGGCGGGCCTTCGTCGTGAGCGCTCACCCGGCATGTCAGCGACGTCTGTCGGCGCTCACCCGGCACGTGAGCGACGCCCGGGTGCGCCGACCCGGCGATGGCGCGACGCCTGGGTGTGCCCACCCGGCAAGTCAACGACGCCTGGGTGCGCCGATCTGGCGATTGGGCGACGCTGTGGAGTACTGATCTGCCGGGTCGACGTCGTACGGCGTCGCGCGAGTGCCGGGTCGACGTGCGTGACGGCGTCGCGCAGCTGCCGGGTCGACGATGTACGGCGTCCCGCAACTGCCGGGTCGACGTCGTACGGCGTCGCGCAATCGCCAGGTCAGCGCCCCAGGACGTCGCCCGAGTGGCGGGTCAGCGGACGACCAGGCGCACCCGGGAGGTGGCGTAGCGGGTGCCGGCGTGGAAGAAGCGGTGGTAGTCGCGGGTGAGGGCCAGGATCGCGGGTGGCGACATCTTGATGCACCCGTGCGAGGTGTAGTCGTTGATCTTGGGGAACTCCCACCGGCACAGCTGGTCACCCGGGACGTCGGCGCACTGGGTGTTGCCCGCTCCGGCCTCGGTGTGGATGAACAGCTGCTCGCGCAGGGTGCCGTTGGCGCAGCGCTTGTCGTTGAGCCGGAAGGCGCGGCCGTGGATCAGGTTGCCGTGGTAGTCGTCGTACTGCAGGAGGGAGTAGGTGCCGTCCGGCAGCCAGCCGTTCCCCTTCACGCAGGCGTTCTCGGTGCTGCGACCCGGCAGGCCCGAGCCGGCGCGCCACGAGTCGTGCGCCAGCACCTTCCAGGACCCGTCGGCCCGCTGCCGCGCGGCGTCCCAGGTGATCGTGCTGTGCCACGGGTGGGCGGTGCTCTTGGTGAACGTGATCTGCGCGCGGAGCTTCCCCGGCTGGGCGGAGGTGTTGCCGGCCGCCGTCGGTGAGCCGCCACCACCCAGGGTGGCCTCGCTCGGGCTCTGGGTCGCGACCAGGACGGCCAGGACGGCCAGGACGGCGACGGCGGTGAACGAGCGGAGGAGACGAGCCATGCCCACGATTGAAGCAGCAGCCGGGCCGGCTCGGGGAGAGTCCGGGGTTCGATGCCACGATGACGCCATGGCTCCCGCTCCCGGCGTGCCCGCCGTCTCCCTCGCCCCAGCGCTCCGCGACGCGTTGGCCGCCGCGTCGTACACCTTCGACGCCGTGGGCGACCTGCTCGGTACGACGGGCCAGCTCGCGCTCGCCCGCAACGAGACCACGCCGGCCCTCCGGCGTACGACGGACGGGTCGCCGCTGGCGACCCTGGTCCGGCTGTTCCTGCTGCAGACCGAGGTCGACCGGGCTCACGCCGACGGCGCCCTCCCCGGACTGGTCGACGCCCTCGTGGCCGGTGGCATGCTCGTCGGATCCGGGGGCGAGGTGCGCGCTCTCCTCGACTGTCGCCCCTACGCCGACGACGACCACGACTGGTGGGTCGTCAGCGACCTGACCCCGGGTCTCGACGGCCAGGTGATCCGGGTCGCGGCCGACCACGTGCTCGGGGTCAGCTCGGCGTCGACCTCCCTCGCACAGCTCACCCTGCGCGCACCGGTCGCCCGCGCCCTCGACCTCGGCACCGGCTGCGGGGTGCAGGCTCTGCATCTCTCCGGGCACGCCGACGCGGTCGTCGCGACCGACGTGAACCCGCGTGCCCTCGCCGTCACGGCCTTCAACGCCGCGCTCAACGACGTCCGCGTCGAGATCCGTGACGGCTCGCTGTGGGAGCCGGTGGCAGACGAGCGCTTCGACCTGGTCACCACCAACCCGCCGTTCGTGATCTCGCCGGCCACCTCCGAACGTCTGGTCTACCGCGACTCCGGCCTGCCCGGTGACCAGGTGGTCGAGGCCATCGTCCGCGGCGCACCGGCCCACCTCACCGACGGCGGCTGGTGCCAGGTCCTGGCCAACTGGGCGATCGCGACCGACCGGCCCTGGGACGACCGGCTCGCCGCGTGGCTCGACCCCGGCTGCGACGCCCTCGTCGTACAGCGCGAGGTGCTCGACCCCGCGTCGTACGTCGAGCTCTGGCTGCGCGACGCGGGCCGGCACGGCCAGCCCGGCTACCTCGAGGCGTACGACGCGTGGCTGAGCTGGTTCGGGTCCCAGGGCATCGAGGGGGTCGGTTTCGGCTGGATCAACCTCCGTCGCGGTGGCTCGGCCCGCGAGCTGCTCGACTGGCCGCACGCGATCGAGCAGCCGATCGCGCCCACGATCCGCGACTGGGGTCGGGCCGTCCGCCTCGACATCGGGCTCGACGACAAGCTCGCCACCCGCGCCGACGTGCAGCAGGAGACCGTCGGGGCGCCCGGCGCCGAGGATCCCGAGGTGATCGTGCTGCGCCAGCAGACCGGGCTCCGCCGGGCGCGCCGCGTCGACACGGTCGAGGCCGCGCTGACCGGGGCCTGCGACGGCGACCTCAGCGTCGGGCAGATCCTCGACGCCCTCGCGCAGCTGCTCGAGCGCGACCCGGACGAGCTCCGCACGGCGTACCTCCCCGTGGTGCGGGAGCTCGTCGCCGAGGGCTTCTTGGTGTCGCTCGGCTGACTCGACCGGACGGTGTCCCCCGCACAGCGATACCAGGCCGTTACCGCGGCGTGGTACTCGATGACCGGGAGGAGCGATGGTCGACCTGATGCTGACGGAGGCTCGGCAGTCCGCCCTGCGCCGACTACTCACCGCCGAGCCGGTCCCCGGTGAACCCCTTCCCCCGCGGCCCGTGATGGACGCCATCGCCGACCTGGTGCCGTGCGACGTCCTGGCCGCCACCCTGACCGACGGCCAGGGTAGAAGGCTCCAACAGCTGTATCTCGCGCCCGGGCCCGACCGTCGGACCCGGGTGGTCGGCCGCCCCTGGGGACCCGGCGTACACCGGGACGGCGACGGACCGGACCGCCTCGGCTGGGTCCACTGGACGGAGCACCCCGAGCTGGCCGAGCGTTGCTGCGAGCGCTCGGGGGCGGACCAGCTCGCCATCGGGTTCCGCAACGGCGTCGACCACGTCGTCCACCTCGAGCTCTCCCGCGAGTCCCGGGTCTTCTCGGAGGAGGAGCTGGCCCTCCTGCGGATGTTGGTCCCCGTGCTCGCCCGACTGGTGCGCGAGCGCCCGGTTGCGGGAGAGCCCGCCAGCCTCACCGTCAGCGAGCGTCGCGTCCTGCACGAGGTCGCCGCGGGGTGCAGCAACGCGGAGATCGCCACGAGGTTCTGCATCGCGGAGTGCACGGTGCGCAAGCACCTGGAGAACGCCTATCGCAAGCTCGGGGTGTCCAACCGGATGGCTGCCGTGGCCAGGCTCAGGGGCGCGGACGGCGACGCGGTCGAGCCGCGCGGCCGGCTCGAAACATTCGCCTGAACGCGAATGGGCATCGGGGCGTCGTCTGGCTAGACAGGAACCTCCAGACTCTCGCGCCCTTCGGAGGTTCACCATGCAGCTCACCCGTCGCTCCCTGACGCTCGGCACCCTGGCGGGGGCTGCCGCGGCCACGCTGGCTCCGGACGGCCTGCTGTCCGCCGCCGCGTCCGCCTCCCGCGGCTCGACCGAGAGCCCGCAGGTGGTGCTGGACTGGGAAGGCATCGTGTTCCGCACCGTCTACGTCGACACCGCGACGCCCATCCCGGTCGGCGTACCGGTCCTCGGGTTCGTCTCCGTGGCCATGCACCGGGCCGCGACCAGCTCCGCCCAGGTCGGCTCCAGCTCGGAGACGGCCGCAGTGGCCACCGCCGCCCACGACGTCCTCGTGCACTACTACCCGGCCCAGGCCGCGCAGCTCGCGGCCGACCTGGCTGCCAGCCTGGCCGGCCTGGGCTCCGCCTCGCGCAGCAGGGGTGTGCGGATCGGGGCGAGGGCAGCCGCTCGCATGCTGGCGAGCCGCGTGGGCGATCACTATCTCGACCCGTCGTTCCACTACGCCAAGGCGCCCGGACCCGGCGTGTGGCAGCCCAACCCCGGCGCCACCGACATGCTCGCGCCCTGGCTGGGATCCCTCCGCCCACTGTTCCTCCACCGGCCGGTGCGCGTGGCAGGGCCTCGTCCGCTCACCTCGGCCGGCTACGCACGGGACTACGACGAGGTGCGCCGGCTCGGCTCGGTGTCCTCCGTCGAGCGGTCGCAGGTCCAGACCGACACGGCACTGTTCTTCAACAGCAACTCGGCCACGATGGTGAGCGAGGCGCTGATCCGGCACCTGGAGAGTCACCCGCTCGACCTGCGGAGCACCGCACGGCTGTTCGCGATGATCCACGGGGCGATGACCGACTCCGCGATCCGGGTCTGGGGGCTCAAGCGGGACGTGGGCTTCTGGCGGCCCAGCCAGGCGGTGGCCGGTGCGGGAGTCGACGGCAACCGCCGTACCGACCCCGAGGACGGCTGGGCGCCCCTGGTGCCGAACCCCAACTACTCCGACTACGTCAGCGGCCACGCGGGCCTGACCGGGCCGGCGTGCCAGGTCATCCGCCGCACGCTCGGCGAGGACATCGCGCTCGAGCTCCGCTCGGTGAACTCGCCGACTCCGCGCGTCTATGCCCACCTCTCCGACCTCGAGCACGACGCGTTCAACGCCCGCATCTGGTCCGGCCTGCACTTCCGCCGTGCCATGGTCGACGGGTATCGCATCGCCCACCAGACCGCCGAGCGGGTGATGCACTCCTTCGGCGTCTGAGACCCGACCTCACCCAGCAGCGCGGTCCCGGAACCCGGGGCCGCGTTGCTCTGTCGCGGCGTGCCCTCCCGGCGTACGACGACCGCTCGCGGAGGCCCACCTCGCCCCGGCCTGAGACGGCCACGCGCCGGGCTGGCGGCCAGACGATTGGACACGACGCGCTACCGTGAGCCGCCGTGAGCCGTGAACACCCACCGGTTCATGCCCCGAGTGAGGCAACAGGCAGAGTCAGGAGAAGCAGTGGCACACAAGCTGGTGATCGTCGAGTCGCCCGCGAAAGCGCGGACGATCGGCGGCTACCTCGGCAGCGACTACGTGGTCGAGTCCTCCATCGGCCACATCCGTGACCTGCCCAACTCCGCCGCCGACACCCCGGCCAACATCAAGGACAAGCCGTGGGGCCGGCTCGCCGTCGACGTCGACAACGGCTTCACGCCCTACTACGTCGTGCCGCGCGACAAGAAGAGCCACATCGCCAAGCTCAAGAGCCTGCTCAAGGACGCCGACGAGCTCTACCTCGCCACCGACGAGGACCGCGAGGGCGAGGCGATCGCCTGGCACCTCCTCGACGAGCTGAAGCCGAAGGGCATCCCGGTGCACCGGATGGTCTTCCACGAGATCACCAAGGCCGGCGATCCTCGAGGCGGTCGCCAACCCGCGCCAGATCAACGACGACCTCGTCGAGGCCCAGGAGGCGCGCCGCATCCTCGACCGCCTCTACGGCTACGAGGTCTCGCCCGGTGCTGTGGAAGAAGGTCATGTCCGGCCTCTCCGCCGGCCGCGTGCAGTCGGTGGCGACCCGGCTGGTCGTCGACCGCGAGCGCGAGCGGATGGCGTTCCGGGTCGCGTCGTACTGGGACCTCGAGGGCACCTTCGACGCCGGCTCCGGCAAGGAGCCGCGGATGTTCCCGGCCAAGCTCCACTCCGTCGACGACGGTCCGGGTCGCCGGCGGCTCCGACTTCGGCGACCGACGGCGAGCTCAAGGGCAAGCGGGCCGACGATCGCGTCCACCTCGACCGCAACGCGGCCGAGGGCCTGGTCGCGGCGCTGCGCGACACGTCGTACGACGTGCGCTCGGTCGAGTCGAAGCCCTACCGCCGCTCGCCCTACGCGCCGTTCCGCACCACCACCCTCCAGCAGGAGGCCAGCCGCAAGCTCGGGATGAGCGCCTCCGGCACGATGTCGGTCGCGCAGCGGCTCTACGAGAACGGCTTCATCACCTACATGCGCACCGACTCGACGACGCTGTCGAGCGCCGCGGTCGACGCGGCCCGGTCGCAGGTGCGCGAGCTCTACGGCGCGGAGTACCTCCCCGACGCCCCGCGCACCTACGCCTCGCAAGGTCAAGAACGCCCAGGAGGCGCACGAGGCGATCCGCCCGTCCGGCGAGCGCTTCCGGACGCCGGCCGAGACCGGGCTGAGCGGTGAGCAGTTCCGGCTCTACGAGCTGATCTGGATGCGCACCGTCGCCTCGCAGATGAAGGACGCCGTCGGCCACTCGGTGACGATCCGGATCGGTGGCGCGGCGGCCGACGGGCGCGACGTCGTGTTCTCCGCGAGCGGCCGCGTGATCACCTTCCACGGCTTCCTCAAGGCCTACGTCGAGGGCACCGACAACAACAAGCGCCAGGACGACGCCGAGACGCCGCTGCCCGACCTGCACGAGGGCGACCCGGTGTCGGCCGCCTCGCTGACCGCGAACGGGCACGAGACCAAGCCGCCGGCCCGCTACACCGAGGCCACGCTGATCAAGGAGCTCGAGGACCGCGAGATCGGCCGGCCGTCGACGTACGCCTCGATCATCGGCACCATCCTCAACCGCGGCTACGTCTACAAGAAGGGCACGGCGCTGGTGCCGGCCTGGATCGCGTTCTCCGTCGTACGCCTGCTGGAGGAGCACTTCCCGCGGCAGATCAGCTACGAGTTCACCGCCGGCATGGAGGACGTGCTCGACGAGATCGCCGGCGGCCGCAAGGACCGCGTGACCGAGCTCGGCGAGTTCTACTTCGGCTCCGACCGGGTGATCGGGCTCCACCAGCTGGTCAACGAGCTCGGCGAGATCGACGCCAAGGAGCTGGCGACCTTCCCGGTCGGCGGGCCCGACAGCGGGATCGTGCTGCGGGTCGGCCGCTACGGCCCCTACCTCGAGGGCCCGGGCCGACGAGGCGAGGGCGACGGTGAGGGTGACGGCGCCGCCGTACGCGCGAACGTGCCCGACGACCTGCCGCCCGACGAGCTGACCCTGACCAAGGCCCGGGAGCTGCTCGCCAACCCGGCCGGCGAGGAGAAGCAGCTCGGCGCGCACCCCGAGACCGGGCTGGAGGTGGTGGCGAAGAACGGCCGCTACGGCCCCTACGTCACCGAGGCGCTGCCCGAGGACGCGCCGAAGTCGGCCAAGGCCCGCACCGGCTCGCTGTTCGCCTCGATGTCGCTCGACACGGTCTCGCTCGACGACGCGGTCAAGCTGCTGTCGCTGCCGCGGGTGGTCGGGACCGACGCCGACGGCGTCGAGATCACCGCGCAGAACGGTCGCTACGGGCCGTACCTGAAGAAGGGCACCGACTCGCGCTCGCTCACCTCCGAGGAGCAGCTGTTCACGATCACCCTCGACGAGGCGCTGGCGATCTACGCCCAGCCCAAGCAGCGCGGCCGGGCCGCCGCCGCCCCGCCGCTCAAGGAGCTCGGCGCCGACCCGGTCTCGGGTGCGCCGGTCGTGGTGAAGTCGGGCCGCTTCGGCGACTACGTCACCGACGGTGAGTACAACGCCACGCTGCGCAAGGACGACACGGTCGAGGCGATCACCCTCGAGCGCGCCGCCGAGCTGCTGGCCGAACGTCGCGAGAAGGGCCCGGCGAAGAAGGCGGCCAAGCGCGGAGCGAAGAAGGCGCCGGCGAAGAAGTCGACGGCCAAGAAGACGACCAAGAAGGCCGCCGCGAAGAAGTACGTCCCGACCACTGGGGCTCGCGAGTCCGCGGTGACCGACCACGCCGGTTGGCGGCGTCGCCGCGCTCACCGGTGGTTGAGGAGGTCGCTCTGCGACCGTCTCGAGACCCGGTGGAGCCCACCTCCGTGGTTGAGGAGGTCGCTCTGCGCCGCTCGACCGTGACGGGCCTCCACCTCGGTGGTTGAGGAGGTCGCTCTGCGACCGTCTCGAAACCCGGTGACGGTGCCTGGGGCCCGTAGACAGCTCACGAGGTTTCGACTCGCCGTCACGGCTTCGCAGGCTCAGCCGTGGGCTCGCTCAACCGGGAGAGCCTCGCCCGCGAGCTCGTGCCTCGCTCGCGGGCGGCCTCACCCCCACCAGAACGAGGTGGCGATGATGCGCGTAGAGCACGATCAGCGACGCGCCCTCGAGCCAGTTCGACTCCCCGTCGAAGGCGATGAACGCCGCCAGGATCACCGAGAGCATCAGCACCACGACGAGCAGCGGGGCGAAGACCAGGGTCAGCGAGGCGAGCCCGAAGAACTGCGAGACGATCACGAGCACGGGAGCGAGCACCAGTGCGATCTGGAGCGGGCTGTTGAGGATCACCGAGAACGCGTACTCCGACTGGTTCTTCGCGGCGAGCTGGACGCCGACGACGTTCTCGACCGCGTTGCCGGCGATCGCGACGACGACCAGCCCGGCGAAGGTCTGGTTGATCGACAGGGAGTCCATGGCGGGCTGCAGGGCGTCGACGAACCAGTCCGAGACGAACGCGGCCAGCACGCCGGCGACCGCGAGCATGCTGACGGCCAGCCACACGGGCCAGCGCGGCGTCTCCGTCGACGTCTCCTGGTCGGAGGTCTCGCTGGCGTCCTTGCGCAACGAGAACGGCAAGCGAGAGGCCGAAGAGCACCAGCAGCAGCACCGACACGATCACCGAGAACGTCGGCTCGTGGTCGTCGGCGGCGGTGTGCAGCCAGTGGGTGAACGACGGGATCGCCATCGCCGTCACCGACAGCAGCATCAGGACGACGATCGTGCGAGCCCGCTCGGAGCCGAGCTGCTGGGTGCCGTGGCGTGAGGCCGCCGACCACGAACGCGAGACCGAGCACCAGCAGCAGGTTGGCCAGGATCGAGCCGACCAGGGCCGCGCGCACGACGTCCACGAGGCCGGCCTTGAGCGAGAAGATGCAGATGAACAGCTCCGGCAGGTTGCCCAGCGCCGACTGCAGGACGCCGGTGGCGCCCGCCCCGAACCGGTCGCCGAGCTGCTCGACGGACCGGCCGACGAGCGACGCCAGGAGCGCGACCGCCGCCGCCGAGACGACGAAGGCGGTGACGGAGTTCCAGCCGCCGTAGTGGGCGAACCCGGCGAGCACGCACAGCGCCGCCGAGCCACCGATGATCACCTTGTCGGACGTGACGAATGTGGGCGTCGAGGCGGTGGCGCTCATGCGCACCACCGTAGTGGGCATCGCCGTACGACGGTTTCGGCCGCCGCTGTAGGAGGCCTCGACTACGCTCGGCCCGAGCACACCAGGACCAGGAAAGGGCGGGGCGTGTACACCACCACCGGGGTCTTCGTCTGCTTCGAGGGCGGCGAGGGGGCCGGCAAGTCCACGCAGTCCCGGGCGCTCGCCTCGACGCTCGAGCCGCGTGGCTACCACGTCCTGCTCACCTTCGAGCCGGGTGACACCGCGGTCGGCAAGGAGGTACGCCGGATCGTGCTCGACCCGGCCACCGGCGAGCTGTCCGACCGCACCGAGGTGCTGCTCTACGCCGCCGACAAGGCCGAGCACGTCGACACCGTCGTCCTGCCGGCCCTCGAGCGCGGCGAGGTCGTGATCACCGACCGCTACGTCGACTCGCTCGCTCGCCTACCAGGGCGCCGGGCGCACCCTCGCCGCCGACGAGGTCGAGCGGGTCGCCCGCTGGGCCACCCACGACCTGCGTCCCCACCTGACCGTCGTGCTCGACCTCGACCCGGAGCACGGCTTCGGCCGGTTCGCCGAGCGCGACCGGATCGAGGGGGAGTCGCCCGAGTTCCACCGTCCGGGTGCGGGCGGCGTTCCTCGACCTGGCCGCGGCCGACCCCGACCACTACCTCGTGCTCGACGCGAGGCGCCCGGCCGACGAGATCGCGGCCGCGGTGTGGCAGCGGGTCGAGCCCCTGCTCGGTCAGGCGGCGCGACGATGACGACCGTCACCGCCCCAGCGTCTGGGACTCCCTGGTCGGGCAGCGCCGCGTGATCGAGGCGCTGCGCACGGCCGCGTCCGGTCACGGGATGAGCCAGGCGTTCCTGTTCATCGGGCCGCCGGGATCCGGCCGCTCCAACGCCGCGATCGCGTTCGCGGCCGCGCTCCAGTGCGAGGAGCAGCCGCCCGGCTGCGGCGTCTGCCACTCCTGCCACACCGTGCTGGCCGGGAGCCACGCCGACGTCACCGTGGTGCGCACCGAGAAGCTCTCGCATCGGCGTCGACGAGGTCCGCGACCTGGTCCGCCGCTCGGCGCTGGCGCCCGGTCGGCCGGCGGTGGCAGGTCATGATCGTCGAGGACGCCGACCGGCTCACCGACCAGGCGGCCAACGCGCTGCTCAAGGCGATCGAGGAGCCGACCGACCGCACCGTCTGGATGCTCTGCGCGCCGACCGTCGAGGACCTGCTGCCGACCATCCGGTCGCGCTGCCGGCTGGTCACCCTCACCACGCCGTCCACCGCCGAGGTCGCCGACTTCCTGGTCCGCAACGACGGCGTCGACGCCGCACTCGCGTCGTACTGCCGCGCGCGCCAGCCAGGGCCACATCGGCCGGGCCCGGGCCCTGGCCCGCGACGAGGGCGCCCGCAACCGCCGCCACGAGGTGATCTCCTGGCCCGCCCGGCTCACCAGCCTCGGCGCCTGCATGAACGCCGCGACCAACCTCCACGAGACCACGCAGGAGGAGGCCGACCTGATCACCGGCGACCTCGACGCCCGCGAGCGGGCCGACCTCGACACGTCGTACGGCGTGGTGGAGCGCGGGCGCCGTCCGCGCGAGTACGCGCCGGCCCTGGCGGCGATGGAGAGGTCCCAGAAGACCCGCGCCAAGCGACGCCACCTCGACGTCGTCGACCGCAGCCTGATGGACCTCGTCTCGGTCTACCGCGACGCCATCGCGCTCGCCACCGGCGGCGGTGAGCTGGTCAACGAGGAGATCCGCCGCGACATCGAGCAGATCGTCCGCACCTCCACTCCCGAGCTCAACCTGCGCCGGATCGGGTGGATCTTCGACGCCCGCGAGCAGATGCTGGAGTTCAACGTGCCCGTGCCCCTCGCCCTCGAGTCGATGATGGTGGCCCTGAAGGCGCCCACCCGGTGAAGCGGCTCGTCGCCGCGGTCGCGCTCGTCCTCGCGGTCGTGCTCGTCGCCGGTGCCGCGCTCGTTCGCGGCCCACGACGCTGTCGCCGGCGGGCGGTGCCGGCGGTCCGACGCCGGTGGTGCCCGCCGCGCCCCCGTCGCCGACCCGTGCGCCGTCGCCGGCGCTGGCGTCGTTCTACGGCCAGCACCTGCAGTGGTCCGACTGCCAGAACGGCGACCAGTGCGCCGACGCTCGACCGTGCCGCTCGACTACCGCCACCCGGCGGGCGCGCACCATCGAGCTGGCCCTGCTCAAGGTCCCGGCCGCCGACCCGGGGTCGCGGCTCGGCTCGCTGGTGATCAACCCGGGCGGTCCGGGCGAGCCCGGCACGTCGTACGCCGCGGCCGGGTCGCAGGTCCTGCGGCCAGCCACTGCTCGACGCACTTCGACATCGTCGGGTTCGACCCGCGCGGCACCGGCGACAGCTCGCCGGTCGACTGCCTCAGCGACGCCGCAGCTCGACCAGTACCTCGCCGAGGACCCCGAGCCCACCACCGCGCGCGAGCTCGCCGCGTTCCGGGCCCAGCAGCGCCAGATGGCGACCGGCTGCAGCCGCCTCTCGGGAGCCTTGGCGTCCCACGTCTCGACCGTCGAGTCGGCCCGTGACATGGACATCCTGCGCGCGGCGCTCGGCGACGGCGCGCTCAACTACCTCGGGTTCTCCTACGGCACCAAGCTCGGCGCGACCTACGCCGCAGCTCTTCCCCCACCGGGTCGGGCGGTTCGTGCTCGACGGTGCGGTCGACGTCTCTCTCGGCACCCGCCAGCTCACCCTCCAGCAGGCGGGCGGCTTCCAGGTGGCGCTCGACGCGTACGCCGCGAACTGCGTGAACTCCGACGTCGGCTGCTTCCTCGGCGACACGGTGCCCGAGGTGCTCCACACCGTCAGCGCGCTCCTCGACCGGATCGCGCGAAGCCGCTGCCGGCCGGCGACCGTCAGCTGACGGTGGGCAACGCCTTCTACGGCATCACCTACCCGCTCTACAACCGTTCCGCACTGGCTGCTGCTGACCGCCGGTCTGCGCGCGGCGCTCGCCGGTGACGGCTCCGTGCTGATGCAGCTCGCCGACCTCTACGCCTCACGCAACAGCGACGGCACCTTCCAGAACAACTCCATGGAGGCGTTCTTCGCATCTCCTGCCTCGACGACCCCTACTCGATCCCGGCCACCCGAGGTGCCCGCACAGTTCCCCGCGTTCGAGAAGGCGTCGCCGGTCTTCGGCAAGGTCTTCGCCTGGACCCTCACCGCGTGCCGCGGGTTCGCCCCACGCAGCGACCAGCCCGTGCCGACGATCCACGCGAAGGGCGCGCGCCCCGATCGTCGTCGTCGGCACCACCCGCGACCCGGCGACCCCGTTCGCCTGGGCGGTCGCCCTCGCCCACCAGCTCGACTCCGGGGTCCTGCTGCGCCGCGACGGCGACGGCCACACCGGCTACCACACCGGCAACGCCTGCATCGACCACGCCGTCGAGTCCTACCTCGTCTCGGGCATCGTCCCCGCGGACAACACCTCCTGCTGACCGGCGGGGCTCTTGCCGATTCCCACCGGCCCGACCGCCCTCCGTATACTTCCGGCCGTTGCCCGGACGTACGTCGTACCCGGGCAGCACGCCGCCTTAGCTCAGTCGGTAGAGCGTCTCACTCGTAATGAGAAGGTCGTCGGTTCGATTCCGACAGGCGGCTCCACCCACGACTCCGTCAGCGGTCGTGTCACTCGGCCCGGCCGTCGGTCTCCTGGGCAGCTCGGGCGGCATCTCGCTCGGCCGGTGACCGGAGGATGCAGAACTCGTTGCCTTCGGGATCTGCGAGCACCGTCCACCCGGTGCCGGGTCCCCACTGGCCGCGCAGGTCCTGCACCACGCTCGCCCCGTGCTCGAGGAGCCGGGCCACCTCCTCGTCACGGGTTCCCTCGCGCGGGATCAGGTCGAAGTGGACCCGGTTCTTGACCTGCTTCACGTCGGGGACCTCGATGAACAGCACCTGGTGGCCGGTCAGGGGGTCGTTGATCATGCACTCCTCGTGGCCGGGCTCGTTGGGGTCGCCCTCGAGGTCGACGTAGCCCAGCACCGGCTTCCACCACTCGGAGAGCTCGTAGGCGTGCGCGCAGTCGATCGAGGTGTGCGAGATGAAGGAGGTCATCTGGACACTGTGCCCAGGTGCCCGGCAGGGCTCAAGGTCATTTCGACGCACGTCGAGCGACGCCCGGACAGAGGATTCCGCCGGTTCACCCGCGTGGGGCGAGGCAACCCGGCAGTTCGCGCCGGAGACTGACCGCGTGGTGGAGCGTTGGCTGACGGGAGGCGACCCCGACGACCGGGACGGCCGCGCCCGGCTGGTGGCTTCGGCCGGGGACGACCTCACCGATCTCGCCCGGCGGTTCCTGGACTCGTTCCTGGGCCGTTGTGTACGGCGCTTCATCGACATGACGGGCATCGACCGGAGCATGGTGCTGGCCTCACAGGCCTTCACGTCCATGATCCCGCTGCTGATCCTGGTCGCGACCTGGGCTCCGGCGGACAAGGACAACGTGATCGCCGACTCGTTGATCAGCAAGTTCCATCTCGAAGGGGACGCTGCCTCCGCGGTGACCCAGCTGTTCGCCGTCCCCGAGGGCGCCACAGGCAGTGTCAGCACGTTCAGTGCCCTCCTCCTGCTGATCTCGGGTACGTCGTTCACCCGACGGTTCCAGCGGATGTACCGCTCGGCGTACGAGCAGCCGAAGGCCGGCATCCGCAGCGGTGTCTACTCGACCCTCGGCCTCGTCGTCCTGCTGCTCGAGGTCTTCGTGCTGTACAGCGCTCGGGCCCTGGTCGCCTATCTCCCGCTGAGCTGGCTGATCACCGTGCCCTTCTCGATCGTCACGGGCACCATGTTGTGGACATCGATCCCCTACCTGCTGCTGAACCGCCAGGTCCACTGGCGTCGCCTCGTCTTCGGCGGTCTCATATCCGCCATCGCCACCGCGGCGTACTCCATCATCAGCACCATCTACATGCCGGAACAGGTGGAGAGGTACACCCAGGAGTTCGGCCTGTTCGGAGTCACCATCGCCTTGATCGGCTGGCTCCTGGCGGTCGCCTTCATCCTGGTCGCCGCGGCCGCGATAGGCGCCCAGTTCGACGTCTGCCTGGCCCCGTGGGCGCTCGCGCTCAAGACGAGGTTCCAGCTCGAGGACCCCGGCCTCCTGCGTCCGGAACCCACGGAGGCCGACCTCACCTCGGGGCTGACCACCGACGACATCCGCCTGGTGATCCGGGTGATCGGGAGCTGGGGGATCCTGACCGCCGCGGTCTTTGTCGCCACCCTCGTCGTGCCGGGGATCGACGTGCCGGGCGGCTTCTGGGCCTACGTCGTGGTCTCACTCGTGCTCGGGCTGGTCAGTGCCCTGCTCGGTGCCGTTCCGCGGGTCCTGCCGGTGCCGCAGCCGGTCCTGGTCGTGGCCGCGCTCTCGCTGGTGGTCAACGGCCTGCTGCTGGTCATCGTCGCCTGGCTCAGCGCCGGGCTGGAGATCGACAGCTTCGGCGCGGCCATGCTGGGCGGCCTCGTGATCGCAGCCGTGACCACGATGCTCGAGGCCCTGTGGAACCCGATCAGGAGGCACCTGTAGGCGTCACCCGGCGTGCCGACTCCTCCTGCCTGCGCTACCGGCCCGCAGCGCGCAGGCCGCGGATGGTCGACACCGGGATGGAGCCATCTCGGCTTCCGGTGCCTGCGACGGGAGGTCCCGCAGGAGTGACCTGAGCGCCCGAGCGGCCCTACCCAAGCGCGTCCGCGTGCGGGTACCTTGGCGGCGGCTCGGAAACAGGCGGGTTCACGGCCACTCCACGTGCCGACCGGTTCTCGGTCGGGCGCGTGCGGGCACGGTCTCTCGGGGCTCCCGCTTCGGCCGGCGGCGTCGGACAGGCGTCGCGGACGGGGAGGGAGACGATGGCGCGCCTGCTGCACCGGCTCGGAATGTTCAGCGCCCGTCGCCCGCTGGTGATGATCGGCGTCTGGGTACTCCTGGTCGTGGTTGTCTTCGGCGCGGTCGCGACCTTCGGAGCGCAGACGAACAACGATCTCTCCCTGCCAGGCACCGGCAGCCAGTCCGCCAAGGACCTGCTCGAGGAGAAGTTCCCGCCGCAGCAGAACGGTGCGAACCCGATCGTCTTCGACGTCTCGCAGGGCAAGCTCACCGACCAGGCCAACAAGCAGGCGATCAACGACTCCGTCAAGGCGATCAAGCAGCAGCCTCACGTCTACAGCGTCACCAACCCGCTGAGCAGCGCCGGACAGACGGCCGGCCTGCTGTCGAAGGACAAGCAGACCGCGTTCGCGCCCGTGCTGATGGACGTCTCCTCGGGGGACCTCACCACCGAGCTCGCCCAGAACGTCATGGACGCGACTGCACCCGCCACCGAGGCCGGGATCACCACCGCCGCCGCCGGGTCGATCGGAACGACGCTCTCCGACGAGCCGTCGGAGGTCAGCGAGATCGTCGGCATCATCGCCGCGATGATCATCCTGAGCTTCGTGCTCGGCAGCCTCGTGGCGATGGGCCTGCCGATCGTCACGGCTGTGGTGGGCCTCGGGGTCGCGCTGTCGGTGATCGGGTTGGTGGGCCACGTCGTGGCGATCCCGTCCAGCGGACCGACGCTGGCCACGATGATCGGGCTCGGCGTCGGCATCGACTACGCACTGTTCCTGATCACCCGACATCAGGAGCAGCTCCGGGCCGGGATGGCCATGCAGGACTCCATCGCCAACGCGGTGGCGACGTCGGGCAGTGCGATCGTCTTCGCCGGCACCACGGTCGTGATCGCCCTGCTGTCCCTCGGAGTCGCCGGCATACCGCTGGTCAGTGCGCTCGGTCTGGCCTCCGCGATCGGCGTGGTCGCCGCCGTGTTCGGCGCGATCACGCTCCTGCCGGCCTTCCTCGGCCTGCTCAAGCACCGGATCGCGTGGGCCTCCCTGCCGGCGTTCCTGAGCCCGAAACCGAGACCCGGGCACGGGATGTGGCATCGCTGGTCCGGTGTCGTACGGCGGCACCCGGTCGTGGTCGCCGTGCTGTCGCTCGCCTTCCTGGTCCCGTTGATCATCCCGGTCTTCTCCCTCGAGCTCGGCCAGGAGGACATCGGTGCCACCAACCCCGACACCACCGAACGGCAGGCCTACGACCTGATCACGGCCGGCTTCGGTGTGGGCTACAACGGGCCGCTCCAGGTCGCCTCCGACCTGAACCCGCCCGCCACGCCCAGCGCGGCGTACACCAAGAAGTACAACAAGGCGACGGCACTGAAGAAGGATCTCCAGCAGCAGCAGAAGAGCCTCACACAGCAGCAGAAGCAGCTGGAGAACCAGCAGAAGCAGCTCGAGGCGCAGCAGGCGTCGCTGCAGTCACAGGGAGCGGAGCTGAAGCAGCAGCAGGCGTCGCTGCAGGTGCAGGCCGACCAGCTGCAACAGCAACAGGCCGCGCTCCAGCAGCAGGCCGACCAGCTGAACCAGCAGAAGCAGGTGCTGGAGGCGAAGGCAGCCAAGCTGAATGCCGAGAAACGGAAGCTGGAGCAGGAGAAGGCGGCCCTCCAGCGGAAGGCCGCAGCGCTCGCCGCGGAGGCCCGCACGCTCGGGAGGCGACTGGCAGCGCTCAGGGTGCGAGAGCGCGCGCTCGAGCAACGGATCGCCGACAACCCGGACAAACCCGCACTCCTGCGCCGGCTGGAGCGGCGGCTGGCTCAGGTCCAGGCCCGCCAGGCGACGATCGAGAAGCAGATCCCTGCCCTGAAGAAGCAGGCCGAGCAGCTCCTGGCGCAGGCCGAGAAGCTCCAGAAGCAGGCCGCCGCGCTCCAGCGACAGGCCGACGCCCTCAACCGGCAGAAGGCGAGCCTCGAGGCCCAGGCCGCCTCCCTTCAGCGTCAGGCCGACGCACTGCAGGCGCAGGCCGACCAGCTCCAGGCGCAGGGCGACGCGCTTCAGGCCCAGGCAGCGAAGCTCCAACGGGAGGGCGTGGCCCTGCAGCAGCAGGGAGCCGCCCTGCAGAAACAGGCGAACCAGCTCAAGCAGCAGAAGAAGCAGGCACAGCAGGAGCAGCAGCAGGCCCTCAAGCTGCAGGACCAGCTCACCGCCATGCTCACCGCAGCGGGCGGCGACGACCGCGGCACGGACCCTCGCGTCGTCAACCTCCAGTCGGCGCTGTCGGCGACCGATGGGGTGGTCTCCCTGACGCCCCCACAGATCAACAAGGAGGGCTCGGTCGTCCTGCTGTCGGCCGTCCCGGCGACGGCGCCGGCGTCCAACGAGACCGCCGCCCTGGTGAAGACCGTGCGCAGCGACGTGCTGCCACCCGTCAACACCACCGGCATGACGTCGTACGTCGGCGGCTTCACTGCGTCGTACGTCGACCTGGCCTCCCTCATCACGGCGCGACTCTTGCTGGTGATCGGCACCGTCATCCTGCTGGGATTCATCCTGCTGATGATCGCGTTCCGCTCACTGCTGATCCCGCTGCAGGCGGCCGTCACCAACCTGCTCTCCGCGGCGGCGGCCTTCGGGGTGCTGACCGCTGCGTTCCAGTGGGGCTGGGGGATCTCGCTGCTCGGCATCGACACGCCCGACACGTCGGTGCCGATCGCGAGCTATGTGCCGCTGATGATGTTCGCCGGGCTGTTCGGCCTGTCCATGGACTACGAGGTCTTCCTGGTCAGCCACATCGACAGCCACCACCACCGCGGTGAGGAGGCGCGGCAGGCAGCAGCGTCGGGCCTCGCCTCCAGTGCCCGGATCACCACGGCCGCCGCGCTGATCATGGCGTCGGTGTTCGCCAGCTTCATCCTCAACGGCGACCCGACGATCAAGCAGTTCGGCGTCGGCCTGGCCACCGCCGTCCTGCTGGCCGGACTGCTCGTGGTGACGCTCGGTCCGGCCGTCATCGTGCTGTTCGGCAAGGCCGCCTGGTGGCTGCCGGGCTGGCTCGACAAGATCCTGCCGCACATCTCGGTGGAGGGAGAGACGATGCCCGGTGCGGAGGAGCCCGTCCCCGACCTGCCTGAGGGAGGGCCGAAGCACGCGGCGCCCGATCCCGAGACCGTCTAGTCCACGCCGACGGCTGACGGAGTGTGCCGTCGGCCCTACGATGAGGGCTCTCGCGGTTTCGGTCTGAGGAGGGCCGGACGATGACCACGTCACGCACCGTCCGCCCGCTGCTGCGGGCCCGCACCTCGCCACCGCGACCCTCGACCCACATCCTGTCCCGGCCCCGGCTGCTCGAGCAGATGGATGCCGGCAGCCGCGGCGCCGTCACGCTGGTCTGTGGCGGCCCGGGAACCGGCAAGTCCCACCTGGTCATCGACTGGGTACGACGCCGACGCGGGCCCGGCGTCCGGGTGGCCTGGGCGGCGCTCGGTGCGGACTGCAACGACCCGCAGCGGTTGTGGACCCTGTTCCTGGCATCGCTCGAACGGGCCGGGGTCGACAGCCCGTCGTTGGTGGGGATGCGCGCGCCGGCCGAGGTGAACGACGCCTTCCTGGACCGCCTGCTGCTGGCGCTCGAGGAGCTGGACGCGCCCGTGGTGCTGGTGCTCGAGGACCTCCACGAGGTGAGCGCCCCCCGAGCCGTCCGCACGATCGACACCCTGGTGCGGCTGCTTCCCGACTGTGTCCACCTGGTGATGATCACCAGGTCAGACCCGCCCCTGTCGCTGCACCGGCTGCGAGTGGGCGGTGGCCTGAGCGAGATCCGGCACGCCGACCTCGCGTTCACGCGCGATGAGGCGATCGCCCTGCTGAGCCAGCACGGGCTGACCCTCGCCGCCCCCGACGTCGAGCGACTGATGGAGCGCACCGAGGGATGGGCGGTCGGGCTGCGGCTGGCAGCCCTGACCCTGCAGCGTTGTACCGACGACGCGGAGCGGTCCCGTGCCGTTGCGGACTTCGCCGGCGACAACCGGGCCGTCGCCGACTACCTGGTCGCCGAGGTGCTCGACCGTCTCCCGGAGGACCTCCGCCGGTTCCTGCTGCAGACCAGTGTCGTGGAGCGGGTGGACGCCGGGTTGGCCGAGCACCTCACCGGCACCTCGGGCGGTGCCGACGCCCTCGAGCGGCTGGAGACCGCCGGCGTACCCCTGCTCCCGCTCGACGACCACCGCGGCTGGTACCGCTACCACCGCCTCGTGCAGGAGCTGTGCCGACAGCGGCTCCACGCCGAGGACCCTGCCCTCGTCACGCACCTCCACAGCCAGGCGGCGTACTGGTTCGCCGAGCACGGAGAGTACGACGAGAGCCTGCGCCAGGCCCGTGCCGCTCGCGACTGGTCGGCGTTCGGCAGGATCGCGGTGGCCCGCGGTGGTGCGCACGTGTTCGGACACCCCAGCAGCGCGCTGCGCGGGCTGCTGGCCGACCTGCCCGAGGACGTCGTGCCGAACGACCCGTGGCTCGCGACCGTGCGCGCCCTGGAGCTCCACGACGCTGGGGCGCCCGAGCGGCTGACCCAGCGCATCGCCCGGGCCGAGGAGCTCTGGAGCGAGCACGAGGGCGATGACGCCGTGCTGCACATGATGGTTCTCGCGCTCGTCCGGGCCGGCGCGGCCCGCAGTCGCTACGACGTGGTGCTCGCGGCCTCCGAGTGCGAGCGCGCGCTCCGGCTCGCCGACTCCGTCGACGCCGGTGCGATCGCGCACTGGCCGGCCCTGCCGTCGTACCGCGCCTACGCCGACCTGCTGCTCGGCAAGAGCCTGGTCTGGCAGGGGCGCCTCGAGGAGGCCGAGAGCTGCCTGGTGCAGGTCGCGTCGTCGCCCGGCACCCGCCCCGACCCCGTGGACGGAGGTCTGCTGGGGAGTGCCTACCTGTCGCTGGTCCTGGCGATGCGCGGTGCGCTCGGCCAGGCGACGACCCACGCCGAGCACGCCCTGACCCTGGGCGATGCCCGGGGATGGTCCGACGAGATCCAGTCCACCAGCGCCTGGCTGAGCCTCGCCCTGGTGCACCTCCAGCGTGGCGACCCGCTCGCCGCTCGTCGCGCCCTCGAGGAGGCGACAGTGGTCCTCGAGCGTCGTCCCGACGCCTTGCTCGAGGTCTGCCGCATCCTGGTGACGGCACGGTTGCTCGGCGAGAACGCCGACCCCTCGGCCGCGCGCTCTGCGCTCGTCGAGGCGCGCAGGATCCTGGAGCCGCTGCCCGAGGTGCCCTTCCTGACCGACTGGTGCCTCCTCGTGGAGGCCGACCAGGAGCTCGCTGCCGGCCGGCCCGCTGCCGCTCTCGGTCTCCTCGAACCCGGCACAGGATGCGCCGCCTCCCCGGCCGTGCAGGTGCTCCGCGGTCGAGCCCTGCTCCAGGAGGGCAATGCCGAGGCTGCCCTGGCCGAGGTCGAGACCCTGACCGTCGACGTGCGGTCGGGAGTGAGCTCGGTCGAGGCACTGGTGGTGACGGCTCTGGCCCAGGAGTCGCTGCGCCAGGACGGGGCAGCACTGCTGGCTCTGGCCCGCGCCCTCCAAGGGGCCGAGACGGAGGGCTGGGTGCGCCCGTTCCTCCGCGACCGTGAGCGGCTGACCCCGTTGCTGGAGCGGTACCGGACGGTGCTCATGACGCCCTCGCCCCTGGTCGACCGGCTGCTGGCGCCGACGACGTCACGGCCCGGCCACCACGTCGCGCTCACCGACCGCGAGCTCGCGGTCCTGCAGCTCCTGCCGAGCATGATGAGCAACGACCAGATTGCGCGTGAGCTGTTCGTGTCGGTCAACACCGTGAAGGTGCACCTGAAGTCGCTCTACCGCAAGCTCGGTGTCGCCAGCCGGCGCGAAGCCGTGATCGCCGGCGCGGCCTGGGCGACCGACCGGTCAGCTGCCCCGACCGCGTAGGACCGCCCGAACCCCTCTCGGTTCGGAGTCAGTCGGGAGGGTCCATCGGGTCGTCGTCGGGACTCGTCCACGCGGCGCTGGTCTCGTTCCGCTGCGCACGTTGCCGCGCGAGCGACGGAAGGATGATCCGGGCGACCAGACCGACGAAGATCAGGTCGAGGAAGATCTGGACCGTGACCACCAGCCTCGCCGCCTGGCCGGTGGCGTGGACGTCCCCGAAGCCGACGGTGGCGATGGTCGACATCGTGAAGTAGAGGGCGTCGATGCGGGTGTGGAGCTCGTCGAACTCGCCCGACCTGGAAGCCAGGCCGAGGTAGACCAGGGACATGAAGACCACGAACGCGTAGAGGACGGCGACGAGTGCCTCGATCCGGATCGCTGCCTCGTTCGACGAGGCCCCGGCGCGTTGGGCTCGTTGGGCCCGTTGGGCCAGGGTGATGAACGCGTAGGCGAGGAAGGCGAGCCCGCCCAGCGCCATGACCAGGGTGAACCAGAGCGGCTCGCGTTGGCCCGGGACCGGGATCACGGCGTACAGAGCGAGCAACCCGGCCACCGTCAGCGCACTGCGCAGCAGCGTCTTCGCGGTCTGCGACCTCATCCGGCCTCGTCCGTGTCCTCGGCGATCCGACGCAGGCTCACCAGCTCCACGCCGGCGTCGCGGATCCGGTGGCAGAGCTCGACCAGCTCCTGCTCGTCGGCCACCTCGCCGACGATCGTCGTGGTCACCGGCTCGACGACGTACTGCACGTCGCCGAAGAGGTACTGGGCCGCCTCCGTGACGTCACCGACGATGCGGAACTCGACGCGGCGGGGGCCGCGGGTCTCCGCCGTCATGGGCCCGTCCGCCCGTCCTCTGCCGCCCGGTGCCGGACCTCGACCACGGTGAGGCCGAGCGCGGCGATCCGGTCGAGGGCACCGTGCAGCGAGGCCTGGTCTGCGGGGCCGTCGCTGGTGAGGGTGGTGAGGCGCGACCCGGTCGAGACGGTCCATCCGGCGAACTCGTCCCGCTGTGCTTCGGGCACCACTCCGCGGCAGGTGATCTCATACACCCGGTGCGGCGGTTGGGTCGGTGCTCCCACGTCGTGACTGTCCGCCCTCGACGGGGCCGGGGGCTTCACCCGCCGCGGGTGACCAGCGCCGAGGCGTTCACCCGCAGGGGTGGACGGGTCACTGGAGCCCCGCCGTCAGGCGCATGACCGTGTCGACGTAGCGGGTCCGTTGGGGTCGCTGCGACCACTCGTCGGTGGTGAGCTGGCGGCAGAGCGAGCGGTAGGCGTCCTCGACCTTCCTCAGCTGGGCTACGGCGTCTGAGCCGAGGAACATCATGATGACCTCGTAGTTGAGGGCGAAGCTGCGCAGGTCCATGTTGCTGGTGCCGATCACTGCGACCGTGTCGTCGATGGTGAAGTGCTTGCCGTGCAGGATCAACGGCGGTGGGTACATCAGGATCTTGACGCCGGCCGCGAGCAGCGCGTCGTAGTACGACGCCTGGGCGTGCCCGACCATGAACTGGTCGGACTGCTCGTTGACGAAGAGCTCCACGTCGATCCCGCGCTGGGCGGCGGTGGTGATCGCGTACAGCAGCGACTCGTCGGGGATGAAGTAGGGGCTGGTGATCGAGATCCGGCGGGTCGCCGAGTGCAGCAGCGAGATGAACAGCCGCAGGTTGTTCTCGCTCGGGAAGCCCGGCCCCGAAGGGACCACCTGGCAGGTCACGTTGGTGATGGCGTCGGGAGCGACCGGTCCCGTGGGGTCGCCACGCTTCACGTCGAGCAGCTCCCCGGACTCGGTGTACCAGTCGCTGGCGAAGACCGCGTCGAGAGCCGCCACGGTCTCGCCGGTGACCCGCGCCATCAGGTCGACCCACTTGCGACCCATCTGCTGGTACTTCTCGTTGCCGTACGACGCCTCCACGAGGTTCTGCGAGCCGCTGAACGCGATCTGGTCGTCGACGACGAGGATCTTGCGGTGGTTGCGGAGGTCGGGGCGACGCCACTCTCCATGTAGCGGCCGGACCGGCATCATCCGGTGCCACTCCACGCCGTTCGCGGTGCAGTGCTCGAGCATGGCCTTGTGGCCCGGCAGCTTGCGCGACCCGAGGTGGTCGAAGAGGAACCGGACCTTCACTCCACGCGCGGCCGCTTCGGCGAGCGCGTCGAAGAACTCACGGGTCGTGTCGTCGAGGTCGGAGATGTAGAACTCGACGTGCACCCGGGTCTGGGCGGTCTTCACCGCCGCGGTCATGGCCGCGATCGACGAGACGTAGTCGGGGAACAGCTCCACCGTCGCTGCGTCTGCCGGCGGCAGGGCTCCGAGCGAGCGATTGAGGTGGAGGAACGTCGTCACCAGCGGCGACGCCGCGCCCTCTCGGTCGGGGAGGCTCGCCGTGCGCTCGCTGATCAGCGCGTTGATCTCCGCCTGCTTCTCACGACGCTTGCGCCCGACCCGTGCACTGCCGAAGAAGAGGAAGAAGAAGAAGCCGATCCACGGGTCGAACAGGATCACCAGCAGCCAGGCCATGCCGGTGGTCGGCTTGCGGTTGCGAGGGATGAAGCCCAGGGCCGCGATCCGCAGGACGATCTCACCGGTGATGATGACCGCTGCGACCAGCGTGCCCAGGTCCGCGTAGCTCATGCGGCGGCCGGCTCGGGCGTCGCGGGCTGCTTGCGCCACGCGAAGCCGATCACGACCAGCGCGATGCCCCAGAGCAGCGCCACGATGCCGAGCACGACCGTGATGCCCTTGGCGCTGCCGCCCGGGTTCGCCATGAACAGGACACCCAGCACGATGTCGATCGCCGCGCTCGCCAGGAGGAAGCCCCTCGGCGAGGTGCCCAACGCGGACAGCCCCTCGACCAGGCCGCGGACGACGAAGAAGAGACCGGCCAGCCAGGTGACCACGGAGGCCGAGATCCCGGGGTGGGTCACGATCAGGAGACCGAACACCACGCCGATCGCGCCCTGGACGATCAGCATCGTGCGGGCCGCACGCGCCTCCGGCTGGAACGCCAGGAAGAGGACCGCGATTCCGTCGATCAGCGCCCAGAGTCCCCAGATCAGCATGAAGGTGAAGATGGCGGTGTCCGGCCAGAAGATCGCGATGATGCCGAGGACGATGGCGATCGCGCCGCGCCCCAACGCGCTCTTCCAGGTCAGCGATGTGGGTCTCATGGTCTCTCCTCGCACGCAGTGTCTCGCCCCAGCCTCAGGCGTCGGGGCAGGTACGGGCGTCACCCGGGCCGGGTGACCGGGGTCATCGGGAGACCGATGAGTTTCGCGGACCGCCGTCGTTCTACTGACGAGGGGCCTGCAACAGTGGGCTCCCGGACGACAAGGAGACCGAGATGGACTGGAAGCTCGAAGTGGTCATCGCCCCCGTGGCGGACGTGGAGCGCGCACGAGCGTTCTACGTCGACACCCTCGGCTTCACCCTCGACAGCGACTTCCACCCCAACGACTCGTTCCGGGCGATCCAGGTGACCCCGCCCGGCTCGGCGTGCTCGATCGTCTTCGGGACCGGCCTCGGCGGCGGCGTCGAGCCCGGCTCGCTCAAGGGCACGCACCTCGTCGTCGACGACATCGAGGCTGCGCACGCGATCCTGGAGGAGAAGGGCGTGGCCAACGGCGGCCCGCAGCACTTCGTCGACGGTGTGCCCACGCCGGGAGTCGAGCCGAACCGTGCCGACTACGGCACCTTCATCTTCTTCGACGACCCCGACGGGAACTCCTGGGCGCTCCAGGAGGTCAAGCACCACGCCCGGTGACGCGATGAGCGACGTGGAGACCGCCTTCGAGCGGCACCGGCGCGAGCTGCACGTGCACTGCTACCGGATGCTCGCGTCGTACGACGACGCGGAGGACGCGGTGCAGGAGTCCTTCCTCCGGGCCTGGCGAGCCCGCGACTCGTTCGACGGGGTCAACGCCCGCGCCTGGCTCTACCGGATCGCCACGAACGTCTGTCTCGACCGGTCGCGGGCCCGGCAGCGCCGAGTCGCCGCCGGCACCGAGGTGAGCTGGCTGACGCCGTACCCCGACACCGTGCTCGACCAGGTGGCGGCCGACGACGACGAGCCGGACCAGGCCTACGTGGCACGCGAGACGATCGAGCTCGCCTTCCTGGCCGCACTGCAGGTGCTGCCGCCCCGCCAGCGTGCGGCGCTGTTGGCGCGCGAGGTGCTCGGCCTGCCCGCGGCCGACACCGCCCGGTTGCTCGAGACCAGCGTGGCCGCCGCCAACAGCGCCCTGCAGCGGGCGCGCGAGACGATGCGCGCCCACCTGCCGTCGCACCGCAGCGACTGGACCGCGGGGCAGCCGGATCCGGAGGAGAAGCGGCTGCTCGACTCCTTCATCGACGCCCACGAGCGGTGTGACACCGAGGCCGCGCTGGCCGTGGCCGCCACCGACCTGCGGGTCACCATGCCGCCCTACCCGTGGCGGTACGACGGGCTGGTCGCGGTGCGTCCGCTGATGGAGCGTGCGTTCGGACCCGACCGGGAGGGCGACTGGCGACTGCTCCCGACCGGGGTCAACCGGATGCCGGCGGCCGCCAGCTATCTGCGCCGGCCCGGCGACACGGCGTACCGCGGGCTCAAGCTCGACGTGCTGCGGGTGGAGGGCGTCCGCATCGCGGAGATCACGACGTTCGGTCCCGAGCTCTTCGAGGTCCTCGGCCTGCCGGTCGACCTCGCCGTCTGACGTCAGGTGGCCGGGCAGGACGCGACGGCCGCCATCGCCTGGTCGAGCAGGGTCGACAGCCGGGATGCGGGGTGGGCGGCCCAGGCGTCCTGGGCCGTCTCGAGGCAGGAGAGGGCGCTCGCGACGATCGCAGCGGCGCGCACGTCGGGTGTGCTGCCGCCGCGCCGGCCGGGGAGGCGTTCGGCGACCGCCGGCTGGAGGAGCTCCTGCCACCGTCGGCGCCACTCGACCACGCTGGAGCGGACGGCCGGCTCGGTGCGCAGCATGACGAGGAGGGGTCGCGCCAGCTCGGCGTGTGCCTCCTGCTGTGCCACCCCCTCGTCGAAGGCGCGTCGTAGTGAGGTCCAGACCGGCTCGTCGATGGGCCGTTCCCGGAGTGCGTCGACGACGCTCTGGCCGGACTCGACCAGGCGCGTCAGCACGAGCTCGTCCTTGCCGGAGAAGTAGCGGAAGAAGGTACGCCGCGACATGCCGGCCGCGGCCGCGATCTGGTCGACGGTCGTGGCCTCGAATCCCTGAGCCGAGAAGAGCAGCCACGCCTGGCGCATCACCTCGTCGCGCACGGCGCCGCGGGCGTGGTCGCGCAGGGTGAGCTCGGCGGTCATGAACCTCAGGCTACCAGCGAGTGGCACTCGGTAACGAAGTTGGCACTCGGTGTCACAACCGCGTTAGGATGCTCGTCTGCCCGCTCCCTGCCGCCGAGGAATCCCATGCCCGACAAATCTGAGAACGAGACCTCCCGCGTCGACCACGACGCCGAGATCGCGGCCCACACGTCGTCCCGCCGCGCCACCCTCGAGCTGCTCGTCGTCGGACTCGGCGCTCTCGTCGTCTCGCTCGCCCAGTCCGTGCTGATCCCGGTCCTGGCGATCCTCCCGGCCAAGCTGGACACGTCGGCTGGAAACGTGAGCTGGCTGCTCACCTCGACCCTTCTCGTCGCGGCCGTGTCGGTGCCGATCATGGGGCGCCTCGGCGACATGTTCGGCAAGCGGCTGATGCTCCTCGTCGCGATGGCCGCGCTGACCGTCGGTTCCCTGGTCACCGCGGTGACGAGCAACATCGCGTGGCTGATCGTGGGCCGGGGGATCCAGGGCATCTCCGCCGCGGCCATCCCTCTGGGCATCAGCCTGCTCGCAGCGCTGATGCCGCGGGAGCGGGTCGGCTCCTCGATCGCGCTGATCAGCGCGATGCTCGGCGTGGGCGGCTCGCTCGGCCTCCCGCTGGCCGGCTTCGTCGCCGAGCACGCCGACTTCCACTCCCTGTTCTGGATCACCACGGTGGCCGGTCTGGTGGCCTTCGTCGGCATCCTCACGATCGTGCCCGAGTCCGCCGGCCGGAGCGGCGGGCGCGTCGACGTGGTGGGTGCGGTCCTGCTGGCGGCCGGTCTGGTCTGCCTGATGCTGCCACTCGCCCAGAGCCACGCCTGGGGCTGGGGCGACCCGAAGATCGTCATCCTCCTGTCTTCCTCGGTGGTCCTGCTCGTGATCTTCGGCTGGACCCAGCTCCGCGTGACCGATCCGCTCGTGGACATGCAGGCGCTGCGGCGCAAGCCGATCGTGGTGACCAACCTGACCTCGATCCTCTTCGGCTTCGCGCTGTTCGCGTCCTTCATCGGCACCGCGTCGTACGTCGAGGCGCCGACCGAGAGCGGCTACGGCTTCGGCGCGAGCCTGTTGGTGGGTGGCCTCGCGATGCTGCCGAGCGGCCTGGCCATGCTCGCGCTCGCACCCGTCGCCGCGCGGCTGATCACGCTGCGCGGCGCCCCGCAGACGCTGGCCCTCGGTGCCCTCGTCGTCGCCTTCGGCTGGCTGCTGCGGATCGTCTGGAACGGGTCGCTCCTCGAGGTGATCATCGGCACCACGGTGGTCGGCATGGGCACCGGCATCGGGTACGCCGCGATCCCGTCCATGATCAACGCGCACACGCCCCCCTCGGAGATCGCTGCCGCGAACGGACTGAACAGCCTCTTCCGGAGCCTCGGCAGCACGCTGGCCAGTGCGATCGGAGGCAGCATCCTGGCCTCTGGCACGGTGATCCTCGGCAGCTTCGCGGTGCCGTCGCTGACGGCGTACCGCGAGCTGTTCGCGCTCTGCGCCGGCGCCTCGCTGCTGGCGGCGATGATCGTGCTGATGGTGCCGCGGCACGGCGCGGACCACGTCCACGCCGAGGCCGTCGGGCCGGAGGAGACCGCCCCGGCTCCCACGTCCTGACCGGGCTGGGTGCGGCCGCGGGTTGCCCAACCGGCGCAATTGCGCCGTTGTGACAGCCGAATCGGCCCGCTGACCGTCCAACCGGCGCAATTGCGCTGTTACAGCAGCCCGCCCACACCGCACCCAGGCGTGCGTCGCGGCTCGGCTCAGCCCTCCAGGACGTACGGCGTGTGACCGGCCATCCGCGTCACCACGATGCCGGTGAGGGTCATCGCGAACGCGACCCCCGCCAGCACCACCAGCTGGAACTGGGCGGCGACGAGGGGTGATGCGCCACCGAACAGCGCTCCGACGAACGCGCCGGGGAGAGTGACCAGCCCGGTGGACTTGGTCTGGTCGAGCGTCGGGAGCAACGACTCGCGGACCGACTCGTGGCCGATCTCCTCGTACGCCCGCGACGGGGTCGCCCCGAGCGACAGCCAGGCCTCGACCTCCAGGCGCCTGGCCAGCGAGGTGCGGTTGAAGTTCCGGCCCGCCAGGGTGGCGGCGCTCATCGCGTTGCCGATCACGATCCCCGCCACGGCGATCAGGTTGCGCACGTTGGGGTCCACCAGATGCAGGCCGAAGATCAGGACGAGTGCGGCGGACGCACCGGACAGCACTCCGGCAACCGCGATCCGACGGCCGTGCCAGACCTCCTTGATCCGCCTCCCGGAGGTCCACGAGGCCGTCGTCAGCATCAGCAGGACGAAGGCCGCGACCGTCCACGGCGCGGCCAGGATCCCCCGCAGCAGCAGGGCGACGATGCTGAGCTGCACCGCGGCGCGGACGACCACCACGAGCGGGAACCACCCGAGCCCGACGCGGCCCCAACGGGCCAGGGCGACGGTGAGGCCGGTCAGCGTCAGCAGTCCGGCACCGAAGCCGGCGTACGACGCGATCCCGTGCACGCGGCCCATCCTGGCCTATCCGGCCTACTCTGAGACGGGTGAGGCACGGCCGACGCGCGCTCGCCGCTCTGTTGGGCGGATGCATCGTCGCGCTCGCCGGCTGCGGGAGCGGGGGCGACTCTCCGGCGCCGTCGCTGGCGTGGCACGAGTCCTCCCTCCCGGCCCCTGCCGGCACGCGGGCCATGGTCCGCGACGCGTCGTACTGCGGCGGGCGCTGGTACGTCGTCGGAGCCGTCGCGACCCCGTCCGGAGAGACGCGTCCCGCTGCCTGGTCGAGCGCGGACGCCGCCCGGTGGCAGAGGGTGCGGCTCGATCCGCGCCGAGACGTCTTCGCCGTCCGCGACCTGCTCGGCTCGGTCGGCTGCAGTCGAGGCCGGATCGCCGTGGTCGGGGCCAGGGCGGGCGGACCGCACGGAACGCTACGCACGACCACCTGGCGCCAGCGTGCCGACGGGTCGCTGGTCGCGTGGCGCGCGCCGTTGGGGCTGTTCGGCGGGGTGAGGGGGGTCAAGGTCGGCCGCCTGGAGGGCGGTCCACACGGCTTCCTGATCGCCGGGACGCGCACCGGCGGCGCTGCGGTCTGGCGCTCACCGGACGCGCAGGCGTTCCGGATCGAGGAGGGGGCACCGGGACTGGCGAGCACGGCCCGATCGGGCACCCAGGGCTTCGACAGCGTCTGGCACGACGGCGCGTGGTGGGTGATCGGGACCGCGACCGACGACGCGGGCTTCGTGTCGGCGATGACGTGGACTCCGTCGGACGGCGGCTCGTGGACCCGCCACCCGGTGCCCGGCGGAGCGTCGCTCGCCACGGCCGAGCGGGCCGCCGAGACGCCGAAGGGCCTCCTGGCGGTCGGCCTCGACGACCACGCGTTCGGGGCTTGGACCCTGTCCGGAGGGTCGTGGTCGAGAGGGTCGACCTTCGGCCGGCAGGACCCTGCCGGGCTCGAGGCGGCGTACGTCTCCGGGCTGGCGGTCGCCGGGAACGACGTCGTGGCGAGCTACAGCGACGGCGTTCGCTTCCGGCTCGCGGCCGCTCCTGTCGGGGGTGCGTGGACCGACCTCGTCGCGCCCGAGTCGGTGACGGTGAACGGCGACCACCAGCTGGCGGTCGCCGGTGGCGCCGGCCGGTTCCTGCTGCTCGCCGATGACGGCACCCGGGGCCGGGTGTTCGTCGCGGCCGCGCCGGGCTGAGCTCAGGCGTACAGGAAGTCGACCGTCCGTCGCCAGGCGCGGCGTGCCTCCGGGATGCCGGGCAGGATCGGGTAGACGTGGATCAGGTCCGGTTCCTCGACGTAGGTGAGGTCCCAGCCCGCCTCGGCTGCACGGCGTACGAGCAGACGACAGCCGGGCACCAGCAGGTCGCGGGTGCCGCAGAACATCAGTGCGGGCGGTAGCCCGGTCAGGTCGCCGAGACCGGGGCTGACCTCCGGCCGGCCGAGGTCGTCGGGCGTCCCCGCCCACCAGTCGGCGTACGCATGCACCTTGCCGATGAACAGCCACGGGTCGATCGGGTCGAGCGCCGCAGTCTCGGGTGTGGACGTGGTCAGGTCGACCCACGGTGAGATCAGCAGGAGTCGCCGCGGCTGCGGGCCGCCGCGGTCACGCACCGACTCCGCGATGGCCAGCGCCAGCCCGCCACCGGACGAGTCGCCGGCGATCACCAGGTCGCCCTCGGCGGCGAGCCGCGCGGCAAGCGCCACCAGGTCGTCGTGGGAGTCGCGCCAGGAGTGCTCGGGCGCGAGCGGGTAGTCGG
The DNA here is from genome assembly GCA_963761515.1 of uncultured Actinomycetota bacterium. Classification (GTDB taxonomy): domain Bacteria; phylum Actinomycetota; class Actinomycetes; order Propionibacteriales; family Nocardioidaceae; genus Nocardioides. The sequence continues at coordinate 140,181 of CAVXHO010000005.1, read as the reverse complement.
GCATCACGACCCGGGCACCCACCGCGGTGGCCAGCCGAGCGGCGTACCGGACCTGCCAGGCGCTGATCGGCGCCATGAAGCCGCCCCCGTGGAGATAGAGCACGGTCCGGCTCGGCACCCGGCCGCGGCGCACGATCGAGTACGACGGGAACCCGCCGGGCAGCTGCTCGGTGACCACCGAGAAGCGTTGCCCGAAGCGCCGGGTCGACCCGGTCGGGAGGGTCCGGTCCAGCCCCTCGTGCCACCGCGCGACCCGGGCGCGCTCGGTGGGCTCGTCGTCCAGCTCGCACGACTTCCGCAGCCGCGGGACCACCCGCGCCAGCAGCTGGTGACGGACGCTCGGCATCCCCGCAGGCTAGTGGGCGGCCGCCGCACGGCGATGTCACAGATCCGTGCCGGCCGGTGTCTCCATGACGACGGACGAGCACACACCCAAGGAGACGCCATGCCCAGCACGTTCCGGATCACCCAGGTGAAGCGGGAGGATGGGCGCATGAGCTCGGGTGCCACCGACGTCTTCCTCGCCCACCGCAACCTCCTCTTCACGGTCGCCTACGAGATGACGGGGTCGGCCGCCGACGCGGAGGACGTCCTCCAGGAGACCTGGCTCCGGTGGGCCGACGTCGACCTCGCCGACGTCCGCGACGCCCGGGCCTACCTGGTCCGGATCACCACCCGGCTCTCGCTCAACCGCCTGCGCACCGTGCAGCGGCAGCGGGAGACCTACGTCGGCCCGTGGCTACCGGAGCCGTTGCTGACCACACCCGACGTCGCCGAGGACGTCGAGCTCGCCGATGCCGTGTCGGTGGCGATGCTGCACGTGCTCGAGACCCTGACACCGTCCGAGCGCGCGGTGTTCGTGCTGCGCGAGGTCTTCGACGTGCCGTACGACGACATCGCGGCCGCGCTGGACAAGTCGGCGGCCGCCGTACGCCAGATCGCCCACCGGGCACGCAGTCACGTGGAGTCCCGTCAGCCGCGGCTCGAGGTCTCGCTCCGTGAGCGGCAGGCCGTCGTCGACCGGTTCATGGCCGCCGTGGACACCGGCGACATCCAGTCGTTGATGGACGTGTTGGCGCCGGACGTCGTGCTCGTCACCGACGGTGGCGGCAAGAAGAAGGCGGCCCTGCGGCCGATCCTCGGCCGCGACAAGGTGCTGCGCTTCATCGGCGGTGTCGCGGACCCGCGTGCCGTGGCCGAGCCCCGCACCATCAACGGCAGCCCGGCGCTGTGTGTCCTCATCGACGGCGAGGTCGACACCATCGCGACGTTCCTGGTCGAGGACGGCCTGGTCACCGGCATGTACGCCGTACGCAACCCCGAGAAGCTGCGTCACCTGCAGGAGCCGGTCACCCTGGTCCGCTGAGTCGCCCATCGTGACACCCCCAGGACGCCGAGTCGGCCCATGACGACTCGGCGTTCGGCCGCCCGGGCTACGGGACGTAGAGTGGAGGACACAAGACAGGGGAGCCCCGAGCGGGCTGAGAGTGCGGAACGAGCCGCAGACCCTCCGAACCTGATCCGGTTAGCACCGGCGAAGGGAGTCACATGACCTCCACCACTGCGCGGACCCTGCGGACCCTGGCCACGGCGGCAGCTCTGGCTGCGGTCACCGCCTGCTCACTCGTCGGCGCCGACACGACCTCCGAAGGGAGCAAGGACGTCGTCCTGGTCACCCACGACTCGTTCGTGCTGCCGAAGCGGCTGATCGAGACCTTCGACCGGCAGTCCGGCTACCACCTGGTCGTCCATGCCGCCGGCGACGGCGGGACCCTGACCAACAAGCTCGTGCTGACCCAGGGAGATCCCACCGGCGACGTCGCGTTCGGCGTCGACAACACCTTCGCCACCCGAGCCCTCGACGCGGGAGTCTTCGCGCCGTACGACGTGTCCCTGCCGCCGGGCGCGAGCCGCTACGTCCTGCCCGGTGACGAGCACCGCCTCACCCCGGTCGACAACGGCAACGTCTGCGTCAACGTCGACACCACCTGGTTCCGCGCGCACCACGTCGCTCCGCCGCGCTCGCTCGGCGACCTGACCAAGCCGGCGTACAAGGGCCTGCTCGCGGTCCCCGGTGCCACGACGAGCTCCACGGGCCTGGCCTTCCTGCTCGGCACGATCGGGAAGTACGGCGACCAGTGGCCGGCGTACTGGCAGGCGCTGATGGCCAACGACACGACGCTCACCGACGGCTGGTCGCAGGCCTACGAGAGCGACTTCACCCAGGGCGGCGGCCGCGGCCGGCTGCCGATCGTCGTCTCCTACGACTCCTCGCCCGCGTTCACCGTCCCGAAGGGGTCGAGCACCTCGACCACCAAGGCCCTGCTCGACACCTGCTTCCGCCAGGTGGAGTACGCCGGCGTGCTGGCGGGCGCGCAGAACGTGAAGGGCGCCGAGGCGTTCGTCGACTTCCTGCTCAGCCCCGAGGTGCAGCAGGCATTGCCCGCCTCGATGTACGTCTTCCCGGTCCGCAGCGGTACCCCGCTCCCCGCGGCCTGGGCCAGGTTCGCCGTACAGCCGAAGCACCCGTACACCGTCAGCCCCGCCGAGATCACTGCGCACCGGGACGCCTGGCTCCAGCAGTGGAGCGACATCGTCAGTCGATGAACTCACCTCGATGAAGACACCCCTGGGCGCACGATGAGACGGATCCTCACGCTGGCCGCGACGGCCGCGATCCCCCTGACGGTGCTGACGATCTTCTTCGTCATCCCGGTTGCCGGCATCGTGTCGCGCGGCTTCGTGCAGGACGGGCAGCTCGACGTCGCCGGGGTGTTCGCCGTCCTCGGCCGGCCGGAGATCCAGCGCGCGATCTGGTTCACGCTCTGGTCGTCGACGGTGGGCACGGTCCTCGCCTGCCTGCTGGGGCTGCCGGCGGCGCACGTGCTCCATCGGCTCCGCTTTCCTGGCCGCACCTGGATCCGGGCCCTGCTGGTCGTTCCGTTCGTGCTGCCCACGGTGGTCGTGGGGGTCGCCTTCGAGCTCGTGATCGGCCGCGGTGGACCGCTCGGCCGGCTCGGCCTCGACGGCAGCCCGATCGCGATCGTGGCCGGCCTGGTGTTCTTCAACGCATCGGTCGTGATCCGGGTCGTCGGCGGCGCCTGGGAGTCCCTGGACCCACGCCCTGCCGAGGCGGCGGCCGCCCTCGGCGCGTCGCCGTGGCAGGTGCTGCGCGACGTCACCTTCCCCTCCCTCCGGCCGGCGCTCGTCTCGGCCGCGACCGTGGTGTTCCTGTTCTGCGCCACGGCGTTCGGGATCGTGCTGACCCTGGGCGGGCTGCGCTACTCGAGCGTCGAGACGCAGATCTACCTGCTGACGACCCAGCTGCTCGACCTGCAGGCCGCCGCAGCACTGTCCGTGCTGCAGATGGTGGTCGTCACCGGCCTGCTCGTCGCGGCGGCCCGCGCCCGTCGTACGCCGGACGGCACGGTGGTGAGGTCGCGCGTCCGGCTGCGTCGGCCGGGGCTCGGCGACCTTCCGGCCGTCGCCCTGACCTGCTTGCTGGTCGTGCTCGTGGCCCTGCCGCTCGCCGCGCTCGTCGTGCAGTCGATGCGGGTCGACGGCGCCTGGAGCCTCGCGCAACTACCGCGCCCTCCAGACCCCCGGCGCCCACCAGGCCCTCCTGGTGCCGGTCACCACCGCCCTCGTGAACTCGCTGCGGATCGCCGTCGACGCGACCTGGATGTCGCTGCTCCTCGGGCTCTCGCTGGCGATGATCGTGACCCGCCGCTCCCGCACCCGCAGTGAGCGCCGGCTCCGGGGCGGGCTCGACGGGCTCTTCATGCTCCCGCTCGGGGTCTCGGCGGTGACCCTGGGCTTCGGCTTCCTCGTCACCCTCGGCCACCCGCCTCTCAACCTGCGGGACTCCCCGCTGCTGATCCCGGTCGCCCAGGCCCTCGTGGCCCTGCCGCTGGTGGTGCGGATCCTGGTGCCGGTGCTGGCCGGGATCGACGACCGGCTGCGCCAGGCCGCGGCCACGCTGGGCGCGTCGCCCCTGCGCGCCCTCGCGGTCGTCGACCTCCCGGTGATGTGGAAGCCGCTCCTCGCCGCGGCCGGGTTCGCGTTCGCCTGCTCCCTCGGCGAGTTCGGTGCTACGTCGTTCCTGGTCCGCGACGACCGGCCCACCCTGCCGGTCGTGATCTACCGGCTGATCGGCCACCCGGGCGACCTCAACTACGGGATGGCGCTCGCCGCCTCCGTCGTCCTCGGTTTCACGACCGCCGTGGTGATGCTCGTGGTGGAGCGGCTCCGCGTCCCGTCGGTGGGCACCCTGTGACGGCCGAGGACACGGCGGAGGTCGCGCTCGCCGTCCGCGGGCTCTCGGTGTCCTACGACGGGGTGCCCGCCGTCGCGGACGCGGACCTCGACCTGGTCGAGGGACGGGTCCTTGCCGTGCTCGGCCCGTCCGGCTGCGGCAAGTCCACGCTGCTCCGTGCCGTCGCCGGCCTCGAGGAGGCCGCCGGCACCGTCGCCTGGCACGGCACCGACCTGAGCCGGACGCCGACCCACAAGCGCGGCTTCGCGCTGATGTTCCAGGACGGCCAGCTCTTCGGCCAGCTCACCGTCGCCCGCAACGTCGCCTACCCGCTCCGGCTCCGGCGTACGCCGCGGGCCGAGGCCGACCGCCGCGTCGCCGACCTGCTCGACCTGGTCGGACTCGCCGACCTCGCCGGCCGGCTCCCCGCCACGCTGTCCGGCGGGGAGCGGCAGCGCGTGGCCCTGGCGCGAGCGCTGGCCGCGTCGCCGCGGCTGCTCCTCCTCGACGAGCCGTTGAGCGCCCTCGACGCCGGGCTCCGGCAGCGACTGGCCGACGAGCTGCGGCGCATCCTGGTCGCGGCCGGCACCACCGCGGTGATGGTCACCCACGACCACGAGGAGGCGTTCACGGTCGCCGACGACCTCGCCGTCATGCGCGCCGGCCGGATCGTCCAGTCGGGACCGATCGGCGACGTGTGGCGGGCGCCGGTCGACGCCGAGACCGCCCTCTTCCTCGGCTACGCCCGGGTGCTGGAGGGCGACGGGGCGGTGCGACTGCTCGCGGCGGCCGGGCTCCCGCCGTCGCCCGCCGTCGCCGTACGCCGCTCCGCCCTCGCCGTCGCGGACGACGGTCAGGTCACGGCGGAGGTCGTCACCGTCCGGACCACGCCGGGCCAGGTGCGCCTCGTCTGCCGCACCGACCTCGGGGACGTCGACGCGGTCGCCCCGCTCGATCTGCGGCTCGCCCCGGGGGACGACGTGCGCCTCTCGGTCGACCGCACCCGGCTGGCCCCGCTCCCGGCCGGTTCGCGCTCGGGCTCCGCGCCCCTAAACTGACCCGGGTGTACCGCCGCGCCCAGATCCTCATGGTCTCCATCGCCCTGGGGATGGGCGCCCTGGCGGTGGTCACGGCGGTGACCTTCGGCCATCCGCTGGTCGATCCCGACGGCTTCATCGGGCCGTCGTACCTGCGCCTGCCGACCATCCTCGGCCTGGCGTTCCTGCTGGACCTGCTGCCGCGCACCGTGTGGGGCGCCCGCTTCAACCCGCGTCGCATGCCCGAGGTGTTCCGCGAGCGCGTCCGCACGCACTGGACGCGACCACGGCTGGAGCTCGTGGTGAGCGGACTGCTGTGCTTCTACATCACCTACGTCTCCTACCGGAACCTCAAGTCCCAGCTGCCCTTCGTCGAGGGCAAGAACCACAAGTTCGACAGCGAGCTCTACACCATCGACAAGGCGCTCTTCTTCGGCAAGGCGCCCGGGCAGGTCCTCCAGAACGTGCTCGGCACCGGCGGCACCGCCGAGGTGCTCTCGGCGGTCTACCTCTGGTTCCTGCCGCTCGTCCCGCTGGCCCTGGCCGCCTGGCTGATCTGGTCCCGCAACCTGGGCTTCGGCTACTGGTTCGCGGTCTCGCAGTGCGTTGCGTGGACCCTCGGCACCATCTCCTACTACGCGCTGCCGACCCTCGGCCCGGGCATCGAGTACCCCTTCGCCTACGGCAACATCCCCAACACCGGCGCCATCCAGCTGATGACCTCCATCACGTGGGGGCGGCTGTTCTATATCAACGACGCCAGCGGTTCGCTCCAGTCCATCGCCGGCTTCGCCAGCCTGCACGTCGCGATCACCCTGCTGGTCGCGCTGATGATCCAGTACACGACCACGATGCGCTGGCTGAAGATCGTCTTCTGGGTCAACGCCTGTCTGACCGCGGTCGCCACGCTCTACTTCGGCTGGCACTACGTCGCCGACGACGTCGCCGGGGTGGCCATCGCGCTGGTGTCGTTCTACGTCGGCGCCTGGGCGAGTCACCAGTCGTTCGTGCGACACCGTGTGCCGGTCGAAGAGCGCACCGAAGAAGTTACAACCGTGTAGTTCGTCAAGCCGACACGCCGTTGACTCCTGGGAATTTTGTGAAAGTTGTTCCCTTTGTGACTAAAGCGCACTAGCGTGCAGCGAGTTGCCATGGGTGAAGAGGAAGACACCCGAGACGACATCCGCAACAGCCGTCGCGCTAGGAGATGCTCTCGTGCACCGAGTCGGGGTCACCGCCCTCGCCCTGTCCCTGGTCACCGGGCTGGGGGGCATGGCGGCCGCAGCCGCTGCTGACGGGCACCACGTGTTCCCGAGCAAGCAGCAGGTGCACCACGCGCGGCACCAGGCGGCTCTGGCGGCGAACGACGTGGCCGGCGTCAAGGCTGCGCTCGTCCAGGCCGACCTCCGGATGCAGGCCGCGGCGGTGCGTGCCGAGCAGGCCGCCGAGCAGTACAACGGCGCTCGCTGGCAGCTGCAGCAGGCCCGCCGCGACGCCCGGGTGGCCGACCGGCATGCGGCCATCGCCGCCTCCGATGCCACGCAGCAGAGGCAGTCGTACGCCGCGACGGTCGTGTCGTCGTACGAGATGGGGCCCTCGCTGAGCCCGATCTCGGCGGTGACCGGGAGCAACGGACTGCCCGCCGTGATCAGCAAGATGGCCACCCTGCAGAACGCGCAGGACGCCATGGACCACACCTACGACTCGTTCCAGGCGTCCTCGACGCTGGCCGACGTCGCGAGCGCCCAGGCCGAGACGGCGCGTGCCCACGCCGCGGCCCTCACCGCCCAGGCCCGCCAGGCCCGCGATCGGGCAGCCGCCGCGGCAGCGGCCGCGGACAGCCAGACCCAGGCCATCGCGGCGCAGAAGACCCACCTGATCCACCAGCTCGCCCGGCTGCAGCACGTCAGCGTCGCGCTGGCCGAGCAGCGCCAGGCCGGGATCGAGCAGGCCGCCCAGGAAGCTGCCCAGCGGGCGGCCGAGCGGGCCGCCCGGCGGGCGGCTCAGAAGGCTGCCCAGCAGGCCGCCCAGCAGGCCGCCCAGCAGGCCGCCCAGCAAGCTGCGCAGCAGGCCGCTCAGCAGGCTGCCCAGCAGAGCGCCTCGCCTTCCACCGGTCCCGGCTCGGGCCCGACCGACTCACCCACCCAGACCAGCCCCCCGACGCCGGAGCCTACGGAGCCGACCAACCCCCCGGCTCCCCCAGCCGATCCGACTCCTCCGGCTCCGGCGTCGGGAGCTGCTGCCGCCATCGGCTTCGCTCGCCAGCAGATCGGCGATCCCTACGTGTGGGGAGCTGCCGGCCCCAGTGCGTGGGACTGCTCCGGGCTGACGATGGGCGCCTGGCGCGCCGGTGGCATCTCCCTGCCGCACTACTCGGTCGCGCAGTACTCCCAGTCGACCCCGATCTCCCAGGGCTCGCTGCGGCCCGGTGACCTGGTCTTCTGGGGCTCCTCGAGCTCGCCCTCCTCGATCTACCACGTCGCCCTCTACGTCGGGAACGGGATGATCATCCAGGCACCGCGCACGGGCCGCGACGTCGAGGAGGTCTCGATGTACTACTGGATCACCCCGAACTTCTTCGCCCGCCCCTGAGGCCTTGTAACGCGGAGTTACCACCACGCATGCGGCGTTACAACGGCGCATGCGGGCTGGTAACTCCGCGTTACAAGCAGGGACGCGCCCCCGGTAGCGTCGGCGCATGGCGATCGACACCAGCCCGGGCGACACCAGCGGCGGGGCCGCTGGGTCGGCGTACCGGCCGCCCACCATCGACGTCGCGGAGCTGACCCGCTTCCTCGACGGGCGCTACGCCGACGTGCGCAACCTGGTCCGACGCAACCTCGTCGAGCACGCGTCGGTGCTCGAGGACGCCGAGGACCTGTCGCGTGCGGAGTTCCGCGAGCGGGTCCGGGACCTCCTGGTCACGATGGCGAGCACCGGCCAGACCGGGATGGGCTTCCCGCAGGAGTACGGCGGCGGGGGCGACCTCGGCGCGTCGGTCGCGGCGTTCGAGACCCTGGCCTACGGCGACCTGTCGGTGCTGGTGAAGGTCGGCGTGCAGTTCGGGCTGTTCGGCGGCGCGATCCTCATGCTCGGGCACGCGGCGTCACCACGACGCCTACCTCGCCGACCTCGTCTCCGGACAGGTGCTGGGCTGCTTCGCGATGACCGAGACCGGGCACGGCTCCAACGTGCAGGCACTCGGCACCACTGCGACGTACGACGCGGCGACCGACGAGTTCGTGGTCACCACGCCCGACGAGATCTCCGGCAAGGACTACATCGGCAACGCTGCGCTCCACGCGGAGGTGGCCGTGGTGTTCGCGCAGCTGGAGGTCGCGGGGGAGTCGCACGGGGTGCATGCGTTCGTCGTACCGATCCGCGCGGACGGCCGGGTGCTGCCCGGCGTACGGGTCGAGGACGACGGGCTGAAGATGGGGCTCAACGGCGTCGACAACGGCCGGCTCTGGTTCGACGGCGTGCGGATCCCGCGCGACAACCTGCTGAACCGCTTCGCCGACGTCACCGACGACGGTCGCTACGAGAGCCCGATCGAGAACCCGGACCGGCGCTTCTTCACGATGCTCGGCACGCTGGTGCAGGGGCGCGTCTGCGTCGGCGGCGCGGGCATCAACGCCTCGAAGGTCGCGCTCGTGATCGCGACGCGGTACGCCGTACGCCGGCGACAGTTCAACGCGACCTCGCAGGAGCAGGAGGAGCTGCTCCTCGACTACGGCCTGCACCAGCGCCGGCTCCTCCCGATGATCGCGCACACCTACGCCCTGCACTTCGCCCAGGAGGTCGTCGCGACCGAGCTGCACGAGGTGTTCTCGGCGGAGTGGGACGAAGGGGCTGACCACCGGCGCCGCCAGCTCGAGTCGCGGGCGGCGGGCACCAAGGCCCTCGGCACCTGGCACGCGACCCGCACGATCCAGGAGTGCCGCGAGCTGTGCGGCGGCGCGGGGTACCTCGCGGTCAACCGGTTCGCTGCGCTCAAGGCCGACACCGACGTGTTCACGACGTTCGAGGGCGACAACCACGTGCTCCTGCAGCTCGTGGCGAAGGGCCTGCTCACCGACTACTCCAGTGGCTTCGAGGACCTCGACCAGTTCGGGATGGTGCGGTTCGTGGCCGGGCTCGCGCTGGAGACGGTGATCGAGCGGACCGCCGCGCACACGCTCCTCGAGCGGATCAAGGACGTCCTGCCCGGTGGCGACGACGGCTGGGACCAGGAGGCCGGGCTGCTCGACCCGAACTACCAGCTGGCCATGCTCCGCTTCCGCGAGGAGCACACGCTGTCGGGCGTCGCGCGCCGGCTCAAGCGCGGCATCGACGACGGCCTGGAGCCGGGCGAGGTCTTCTCCCGCGCCCAGGACCACGTGCTCGCGGCCGCCCGTGCCCATGTCGAGCGGCTGGTGCTCGAGGCCAACGTCGCGAAGGTGCGGGCGATGCCCGAGGGTGACCACCGGGTCGCGCTCACCCTGCTCTGCGACCTGCACGCGCTGTCGACGATCGAGGCCGACCGCGCCTGGTTCCTGGAGCACGGCCGGCTCTCCGCCGCGCGCTCGAAGGCGATCACCCGCGAGATCGGCGACCTCTGTCGCCGGATCCGTCCGCTCGCGGTCGACCTGGTCGACGCCTTCGGCGTACCCCCCGAGATGCTCCGCTCCCCTTCGCTGCTGGGGTGACCTCCCTTGTAACGCGGAGTTACAACCACGCATGCGGTGTTGCAACGGTGCATGCGGGCTAGTAACTCCGCGTTACATGGGCGGCGGGGCGGTTGAGGTGTGGGGCGGTGATGCCCTGGAATGAGGGCATGAGCGAGATCCCCGGCGTCATCGCGACGCGGTTCGAGCCCGAGGGAGAGCCGGTCGGTACGGCGGTCGTCGTACCGGGGCGCGGCTACCCACCGGCGGCTCCGCTGACGTTCTTCGCCGGGTTCGTGCTGCTCCAGCACGGGTGGTCGGTGCGCCAGGTCTGGTGGGACCCGCCGCTGCACGAGACGGACGAGCGGACGACGGCCTGGGTCCGGGCGCAGGTCGAGCGGGAGCTGCCCGACTCCGGCCGTGTCCTGCTCGTCGCCAAGTCACTCGGGACGTACGCCGCGCCGCTGGCCGCCGAACGCGGGTACGACGCCGTCTGGCTCACGCCTGTGCTGCAGGTGCCGTCACTCGTCGAGGCCATCGCGGCCAACCCTGCTCGTCAGCTGCTGGTCGGTGGCACCGCCGACGACGTCGCCTGGGACCGGGACGTCGCTCGCGACCTGGCGGCCCGAGGATGCGATGTGCTCGAGATCCCGGACGCCGACCACGCTCTGATGGTCCCCGGGGACGCGGTCCGCGGCGTCGAGGCGCACGTCGAGGCGGCCCGCGGCCTCGACGCGTTCTGCGCCAGCCTCTGACGCTCAGAGCACCAACCGCGCGGCGTGGAGCCGCTCATAGGCGGGCCGCACCGCGGCCACGACGAGCTCGCCCTCCGGGGTCAGCTCGACCTGCCGCGGTCGGTACGGCTCGAACCCGGTCGAGCGCAGCACCGCGTCGTACCAGTACGGCGCCCACACGCCGTCGCTCTCACGCGGGCCGGCCCGCCACGACAGCATCGACGGCGTGAACTCGACGCCGGCGTAGGTGCACAACCAGCGAAGGTGCGCCTCGGGCTGCCGCAGGAAGTCGGCCGCGTCGACCACCGGAACGTCCGCGCCGAGCTGCTCGTGGAGCTCCAGCTGCTGCAGCACGCCGATGTCCTCGGGAGTCACCGACGCCCGCGAGCGGAGGTACGACGAGACCACCTCGGCCGGGTCGCGGATCAGCAGCACGTTGCGCAGCTGCCCGATCCAGTCGCGGGGGAGGGCGGGCACGAGGTGCTGCGCCATGTGCTTCTGGTACTGCAGCGTCGGCCCGTCCGGCCACGGCCTGGTCAGCGAGTCGACGACCCGCCGCCAGTCCGTCTCGCCGGCCGCGATCACGGCGTCGCGTGCGGGATGGTCGAGACCCGTGTGAGCGAGGTACCAGGCGTAGAGCGGCTCGTCGACCACCTCGCAGTCCGGTCGGTTCTCCCAGGCCCGCATGGTGGCCGTGGAGATGTTGCGCGGGCCGGACCAACAGGCCAGCCGGACGGTCACCGCAGGCTCACGGCGCGACCCGGGCCGCGACGTCTCGGGCGACCAGCCCGGCGTACAGGCCTTGCAGCCGCTCGACCATCGGGCCACGCACGCCGTCACCGATGCGGCGGCCATCCACGGTGTGCACGGGTACGACGCCGGCGAAGGTGCCGGTCACGAACGCCTCGTCGGACGAGTAGACGTCGGTCAGGCTGAAGAGCTTCTCCTGCGCCGGGATCCCGGCCTCACCGCAGACGGTGAGCACGTTGCCGCGAGTGATCCCGCCCAGGCAGTAGGCGCCCGACGACGTCCACACCTCGCCCCGTCGTACGACGAAGAAGTGCGTGGAGTTGCAGGTGGCCACGAAGCCCTGGGGGTCGAGCATCAGGGCCTCGTCCGCGCCTGCGGTGTAGGCCTGGATGCAGGCGGTGATGTCGGTGAGCTTGCTGTGCGCGTTGAGCTTCGGGTCGAGCGTGTCCGGTGACGCGCGGCGTACGTGCACGGTGAACAGCGACAGCCCCGCCTCGACGGTCGCCGGCAGCGGGTCCTTGTGCTCGGCGATGATCACGACCGTCGCAGGCCCGGCGGAGAAGCGAGGGTCCTGGTACGGCGTCGACTTCGGCCCGCGCGTCACCATCAGCCGGATGTGGACGCCGTCGGTCATGCCGTTGGCGCGCAGCGTGGCGTAGAGCCGGGCCGTGATCTCCTCGCGGGTCAGCCCGATGTCGAGGGCGATCGCTGCGGCGCCCTCCCAGAGCCGGTCGAGGTGCTGGTCGAGGAACGCCGGGTGGCCGCCGACGACCCGGAGGCCCTCCCAGATGCCGTCCCCCAGCACGAACCCGGCGTCGAAGACCGACACCACGGCGCGGTCCCGCGGAACCAGGTCGCCGTTGACGTGGATGAGGACGTCGGCGTTGCGCGGGTCGTCCGCGAAGTCATGGGCGCCGTGCGCCGTGGCTCTCTCGGTCAGCTCGCGTCCTCGGGGTGCTCGTGCTCCTGCAGACGGGCGAACGACGCCTTGACCTCGAGCTCGGCCTCGGCCCGGCCGACCCAGTTGGCACCTTCGACCGACTTCCCGGGCTCGAGCTCCTTGTAGACGGTGAAGAAGTGCTCGATCTCCAGCCGGTCGAACTTCGGCAGGTGGTTGATGTCGCGCATGTGCTCGAGCCGCGGATCCGCCGAGGGCACGCACAGCACCTTGTCGTCACCGCCGGCCTCGTCGGTCATCCGGTACATCCCGATCGCGCGGCACTTGATCAGGCAGCCGGGGAAGGTCGGCTCGCCGATCAGCAGGACGAGGGCGTCGAGCGGGTCGCCGTCGAGACCGAGCGTGTTCTCGATGAAGCCGTAGTCGGCGGGGTACTGCGTCGAGGTGAACAGGGTCCGGTCGAGCCGGATCCGTCCCGACTCATGGTCGACCTCGTACTTGTTGCGGCTCCCCTTCGGGATCTCCACGAGTACGTCGAACTCCATGACGGCATCCTCCAGCGGCACAGACGTCGGATCGACCCGGCGCCCGGGTCCGGGCCAGTCTCCCGCAGAATGAAGCCGCGTGCCCAGTCGGGTGCGCCCAGGACCTGACCGGGTGAGAGGCGACGACGTGGCACGACGAGACCGCCGGGGGCGCCCACGCGGGCCGCTCGGTCGGCGGCGTGCTGTTCCGCTGGGGGCCGATCCTCCTGGTGCTGGCGCTCTTCGCCGGCGCCGCAGCGGCGTACCACTACGACCTCGGGACGCGCTGGTTCGGCGCCGCGCCCGACGCCGCACCGACGGCCCCACCCGTGCCGGGTCTCACCCTGCCGCCCGTGCCGACGCCGCGAGCGGTCGCCCGGCCGGCGCCCTCCGGCCGCCCCGCTCCGCTGTCGGTACGCCGCGACCCTCGGCCCGGCCCTGCGCGACCCGCACCTCGCCGACCTCGCCGCCGTCGTCGCCCCGCTGACCGGTCCGCCCGTCCTCGACGACGGCCGCAGTCCCTCGATGCCGGCCTCCACCCTCAAGCTCCTCACGGCCACGGCCGCCCTCGAGGTGCTCGGCCCCGACCGCACCTTCGCGACCCGGGTCGTCGCCGACGGACGCAACCGCTTGACCCTGGTCGGAGGCGGCGACCCCTTCCTGACGGGCAAGCGGCCCACCGATCCGGCGGCGCGGGGAGTCGCCAGTCTCCAGGCACTGGCAGCGGCGACCGCCCGCAGCCTGAAGGCCCGTGGGGTCACCACGGCCTCACTCGCCTACGACACCTCGCTGTTCACCGGGCCGGAGCTCAGCCCGCACTGGCCCCCGAGCTACGTCACGGACAACGAGGTCTCCCCGATCACGCCGCTCTGGGTCGACCAGGGCATCGCGCCCGACGGCGACAGCCGCGAGGCCGATCCCGCCAAGAGCGCTGCCGACGAGTTCGCGGCGTTCCTGCGACGGGCCGGCGTCCACGTCACCGGACCGGTCGACGAGAGCCCGGCACCCGCCGGGGCACGCGAGGTGGCGCGGGTGACCAGCCTGCCGGTCGCCGACATCGTCGAGCAGGTGCTCCAGGTGAGCGACAACGAGGGCGCCGAGGTGCTGGCCCGGCAGACCGGGATCGTCGTGAACGGCCACGGCTCGTTCAAGGGTGGCGCGGCGGCCGTCCGCCAGGTCCTGGCCGGCCTCGGGATCGACCTGCCCGACGCGAAGATCTACGACGGCAGCGGTCTCTCGCGCGACGACCGGCTCGATGCGGAGTCCCTGGTCTCGGTCCTCCAGCTCGCGGCGTCGGGCGACCACCCCGAGCTCCGTTCCGTGGTCACCGGCCTCCCGGTCGCGGCGTACGACGGCTCCCTCGAGGACCGCTTCGACGGCTCACCCGGCCGCGGCTGGGTGCGGGCCAAGACCGGCACCCTCCGGGGCACCAGCGGCCTGGCGGGCCTGGTCACCGACGCCCGTGGTCGCCTGCTGGTCTTCGCCTTCGTCAGCAACCACATCCCGCTGGTCGGCACCCTCGACGCCCGCGCCGCCCTCGACGACCTCGCCGCCACCCTCGCGACCTGCCGCTGCTGACAGGGAAGCCGTCGGTCGAGCTTGTGTTGACCACTCGTGTCGCGGCCGCAGGCACAGTCACCGGGTTTCGGCTCGCCCCACGTAGGCTCCTGGACATGACGACGGAGATGGTCGACTGGCAGCTCGCGGTCTCGCTGGGGTCGCGGCTCGCCGGGGCCGGGCCGGTGGTGACGGAGGACGAGGCAGCCGCCACGGTGGCCGAGCTCCGCGACGGCGCGGACCGGTCGACGGCGTATGTCCGCGCGTTCACCGGCCTCGAGGCGGGGGAGCGCACGGCACCCGTGCTCGTCGTCGACCGGCCGGCCTGGATCCAGGCGAACGCCGACGGGTTCGCCTCCCTCCTCTCCCCGATCATCGCCTCGATGGAGGAGCGCCGGGGCAAGCCGGGGCCGCTGACGCAGGCCGTCGGCTCCCGGATCACGGCGGCCGAGGTGGGTGGGCTGCTCGGCTTCATGTCGAGCCGGGTGCTCGGCCAGTTCGACCCGTTCCACGAACCCAACGGCCGGCTTCTCCTGGTGGCGCCCAACGTCGTCCACGTCGAGCGCGAGCTCGAGGTCGACCCCACGGACTTCCGGCTCTGGGTGTGCCTGCACGAGGAGACCCACCGCGTGCAGTTCACCGCGGTGCCGTGGATGCGCGACCACCTGTTCGCCGAGATCGGACGCCTTGCCGAGACCGTCGAGCCGCAGCGCCTGCTCGACGACGGTCTCAAGCGGATCACCGAGGCGATCAGGAGCGGCGGCAAGGGCGCGAGCCTGGTCGACCTGATGAGCACGCCCGAGCAGAAGGAGATCCTCGACCGGGTCACCGCGGTGATGTCGCTGCTCGAGGGTCACGCCGACGTGGTGATGGACGGTGTCGGCCCCGGGGTCATCCCGTCCGTGGACGCGATCCGGCGCCGCTTCGACGAGCGCCGCAAGGGCGTCGGCACCCTCGACCGGATGCTGCGCAAGCTCCTCGGGCTCGAGGCGAAGATGGCGCAGTACCGCGACGGCGCACGCTTCGTCCGCGCGGTCGTCGACAAGGTCGGCATGCCGGAGTTCAACGCCGTGTGGGCCGCCCCGGAGAACCTCCCCGCCCGCACCGAGATCGACGATCCCGACGCCTGGATCGCCCGGGTCCTGCAGGGCTGACAGGGGCGGACCGTGAGCCTGCACCCCTCCGTCGCGGCGGTCCGTCACGCCGTACGCCGTGGGCTCGGCGACCTCGACCCGGGCGCACGGCTCGTGGTCGCCTGCAGCGGTGGTGCCGACTCGCTCGCGCTCGCCTCGGCCACCGTCTTCGAGGGACGCGACCAGGGCTGGTACGTCGTCGGCGCGACCGTCGACCACGGTCTCCAGGAGGGCTCCGACGCCCGCGCCGACGCCGTCGTGGCTCAGCTCGCCACCCTCGGCGTCGACGAGACCGTCGGCGCCCGGGCCCGGGTCGAGGCGCCCGGGCTCGGTCCCGAGGCAGCCGCCCGGGCCGCCCGCTACGCCGTCCTCGAGCAGATCCGCGAGAGCTTCGACGCCGACGTCGTGCTGCTCGGTCACACCCGCGACGACCAGGCCGAGACCGTGCTGCTCGGCCTGGCCCGCGGTTCCGGCGGCCGCGCGCTCGCCGGCATGCGGCGGTCGTTCGAGGCCTATCGTCGCCCGCTCCTCGACGTCTCCCACACCGACACCGTGACCGCCTGCCAGGTCGAGGGGCTCCGGGTCTGGGAGGACCCCCACAACGACGACCCGTCGTTCACCCGGGTGCGCGTACGCCGACGCGTGCTGCCCGTGCTCGAGGACGAGCTCGGGCCGGGCGTCACCGAGGCGCTGGCCCGGACCGCCGACCAGCTCAGGCCGGACATGGAGCTGCTCGACCGGCTACGCCGAACGGGCGCTCGCCGACGCTGGGCGCCTCGGCCGACGGCCTCCCGGTCGAGGCACTGACGGCCCTGGAGAGCCCCATCAGGACGCGCGTGCTGAGGCTCGCGGCGGTGGACGCGGGCGCTCCCGCCGGCGAGCTCTTCTACCAGCACGTGGTGGCCGTCGACGCCCTGCTCACCGACTGGCACGGCCAGAAGTGGGTCGACCTGCCCGGCCATCTCCGCGCCGTACGGCGGGAGGGTCTGCTCCGCTTCGAGCGCGCCACCGCGCGGTTGAGGAGCGAGCGCCGGCGGGCGTTGCCGGTGGTTGAGGAGCGAGCGCCGGCGGGCGTTGCCGGTGGTTGAGGAGCGAGCGCCGGCGGGCGTTGCCGGTGGTTGAGGAGCGAGCGCCAGCGAGCGTCTCGAAACCACCCCTTAGGGTTCTCGGCATGGACGCGGCGCACATGGAGAACGACCTCGTGAACATCCTTTTCACCGAGGCTCAGATCCAGGGCCGACTCGAGGAGATGGCGGCCGAGATCGCGGCCGACTACGAGGGCAAGGACCTCCTGCTCGTCGGCATCCTGCGGGGCGCGGTGATGGTGATGGCCGACCTGTCCCGGGCCCTGCCGCGGCACGTCGAGATGGACTGGATCGCGATCAGCTCCTACGGCTCCGGCACCAAGTCCAGCGGCGTGGTCCGGCTGCTCAAGGACCTCGACACCGACATCACCGGTCGTCACGTGCTGATCGTCGACGAGATCGTCGACACCGGCCTCACCCTCAGCTGGCTGGTCAACAGCCTCGGCAGCCGCAACGCGGCGAGCGTCGAGATCGCGACCCTGCTGCGCAAGCCCGAGGCCCTGACGATGCCGGTGGAACCGCGCTACATCGGCTGGGACATCCCCAACGAGTTCGTGGTCGGCTACGGCCTCGACTACCGGGAGAAGTACCGCAACCTGCGCGACATCGGCACCCTCGCGCCGCACGTCTACAGCTGAGCGAGCAGTCGAGTCGAAACCCGATCAGGCGGTGCGCGACCCCCGGTCGCCATGGTGCACGCGCCGCAGGTGGGCCCAGGCGAGCACCACCATCAGTGCCTCCGACGCCACGGCCGGGATCCCGAGCGGCTCGGTCCAGTTCCCCACGTCGTCACCGATCTGCGGCAGGCCCACGGTCCGGGAGGCCAGGAAGGCGACCACGGCCGCCAGGCAGACCGCGCCACTGAGGATCCAGACACCCGGCTTGTCCACGAAGAGGATCGCGACGGCGAGCACGAGACACACGACGGTGAGGGCGATGAAGAGCCAGCCGACGTACGGCGCCTCCTCGAGGTGGTCCTGGATCAGCGGGATGTGCGTCCCTGCCGCGACGAGCAGCAGGAAGGACGCGCACCACTGGCCGGGTGATCGGGTGAGTCTCATGGTCTGCTCCTGGCTGGGTCCGGAGGCGTGCGCGCGGTCCGTGAGGGACATCGTGCCCGCATCGGGGCGGGTGGTCACTTGACCTCGAGGGTTCCGTGCATGTCGCTGTGGAACATGCAGTGGTAGGGGTAGCTCCCGGCCTTGCTCGGCGCGGTGAACGTCTTGCTGGTCCCCGGCGCCACGTTCACGTCGAAGCCACCGGCCCCGTCCGCGGTGACGCTGTGGGCCTCGGAGTCGTCGTTGGTGACGGTGACCGTGGCGCCGGGCGCGACCGAGGCCGGACCGCTGAAGGCGAAGTCCTTGATCATGATCGTCGCCCGGGCAGCGGTCGCGCCGGACATGTCGTCACCCGGGCTCATCGACATCGACGACATCGAGGACATGGACGACATCGAGGGCGACGGCTGGGTGGCCGTGTCGGAGCTGCTGCCGTCCCCGCATCCGGCGAGCAGGGTCGCGGACAGGAGCTGCGGTGACGACTCCGAGTGCGAGACGTGGGCGGCGGACTGACATGGAGGCCTCCAGGGACCGGTGGGGTTCAGGCGTGGCTGACATGGACGAGGTGGGCGAACACGACCTCGTTGCCGACGTGATGACCGATCGAGCGCGTCGAAGTCGCTGCAGGTGATGAGGCGCAGGGTCGGCACGGACAGGTGGTCGCCGCCGTACACGAGCGTCGTGGGGAACTTCGCCTTGAGGAAGTCGCGCACCGCGTTCACCTCGAAGGTGACGGTGCGGCCGTCGGCGCGTCGTACGACGATCCGGTCGCCCGGCTCGATGTCGCCGAGCCGGAAGAAGACCGACGGCCCCTCGTCGCTGTCGACGTGGCCCTCGATGATCGAGGGCCCCGGCTGACCGGGTGCCGGTGAGTTGCGGAACCAGGCGGCCTGGTCGAGGTGCGGCCCCGGTTGAGGTACGGCGAGCGTGCCGTCCGCGGCCAGGCCGATCGGGTTCACCGGCGAGGAGACCCCGGCGGCAGGGATCGAGATCGTCACCGGCCGGGACGGACCGAGAGGGGCAGGTCCGGCCTTGGCGCTGCCGGAGGAGCCGTGGGACGGGCCGGTGGAGCTCGTCCGGCCGGGCGGGTCGATCCGCCCGGCCGAACGAGGAGTGGGAGCGCTGACCTGGGCACGCACCGCGATGACGGCCAGGACGGTGGCAGCCACCACGGCCACCACCGCGAGGACGAGGGCGCCCCGGCGCCGCGGGGTGCCCCGTCGACGAGGTGACCCGGTCTGCTCCGACATCGGTCCGTCAGGCCTTCACGGTCTTGCGACGGACGGTGAAGAGCGCCGTCCCGGCACCGAGGGCGAACAGTCCGCCCGCCAGCCCGAAGAGCGTCGAGTCCTCGACTCCGGAGGTGGAGCCGGTCCCGGTGGCGACGCCACCCGCGGGCATGGCGTGCACCGACCCGCACAACGCAGGCGAGGTCGCGGCCAGCGGCAGGCTCGGCACCAGGTCGCTCTTCTCGCCCTGGGCCTTCTTGCTCAAGGTCGCCGGGTCGAGACCGTGCACGACGATGACCGCCGTGCCGTCCTTGATCGAGGCCACGGTCTTGCTGTCCAACGTGATCGTGCGGTGGTAGTCGGTGCTCGGCCCGGTCGGCGCGATCTTGATGTTGGTGCCGGCCGCGGGTGACGTGTCGCCGCTGGTCGACAGGGTCGCCCCGATGGCGCCGTACGACGGGCCGCCCTCGGTCGTGCTGATCACGCCGTCGCCGTTGGTGTCGGCCGCCGGGGTCGGGCAGATGCCCTTGGCGCCGATGTGGATGTGCTGCACGTGCGGGTACGGCGCGCCGCTGAAGCTCGCGGCCAGGCCGGTCCAGTTCTCGGTGACCGTGGCGGTGTTCCCGTCCAGGGTGAGCCAGAGGGTCCCGGAGCCCGTGGCGTGGTTGAGCGGGTTCAGCGTCGCCTGGTACGACGTACCGGTCGCTGCCGCTGCGGGGCCGGCCGAGAGCGCCAGCGGCACGGCCGCGATGGCCAGCGGTGCGAGTACTCGAAGAGCCTTCTTCATGGTCTTCTCCTTCTGTTGGTGATGAAGCCCGAGACCGAAAACGTGGAGTGCTGTCCGGGTTGTCGCGGGGTGGTTCGCCACCGTGCGAGGTTCCGGTTTGGTCCGAGCGCCTTCCCGGGGACCCGGCCACGGCGTTCCAACCCGACCCCTGGTTCCGCTCCGAACCACTCCTGGATGTGTCCGCTCGGACGCGTCGGAAGGAGACCCGTGAAGCGCACGACCGCTGCTGTCTTGGTTGCCCTGCCGCTGCTTCTGGCGAGCTGTGGCAGCGGCTCGTCCTCGTCGAGCGGCGCCACCCACGTGATGCCCGACGGCATGGTGATGAGCGGCTCGGCGATGCCAGGGACGGACTCGTCGTCCGACGACGACATGGACGTCCACGAGCACGGTGAGGGTGCCTCGGGCCCGTCCTCGACGGCGTCGATGATCTGCGGCGACGAGATCCGTGACGCCGTCGGCCGCAACCTGGCCCTCCGGCGTGTGCCTGCCGGGCTGCACTCGTGGCAGGCCCGCACCTTCAGCTGCACCTACCAGCTGGCCGGTGGTGATCTCCGGCTCTCGGTCAAGGACCTGGATGCCGCGAAGCCCGGCCGCGCCTACTTCGACGCTCTCCGCGCCAGGCTGTCCCGCCCGAGGACGATCCGCGGTCTGGAGAACCTCGGGTTCCCGGCGTTCGAGACCACGCACGGGGACGTCGTGTTCATCAAGGACGACAAGACCCTGTGGGTCGACGCCTCGCGCGTGGGCCACACCGACCTGCCCGAGGGTCGGACCCGAGAAGACGTCGCCTACGGCGTCGCGGCGGCCGTGATCGCCTGCTGGAAGGAGTGAAATCCCCGGGCGGTGTAGTGGCGCGGGCCTTCTCAAGAGACAATGGGCCCTAGGGGATGACGTGTACCGTCGTCATCCCCTAGTCAGTGCTTCCCGGATGACCCGGTGGAGCAGCGAGTTCGTGGTCGAAAGAGTCCTGTGAAGCGTTTCCTCAGAAGCCCGTGGGTGTGGATCGTCGTCGCCGTGGTCGGCGTCCTCCTCGCGCTGCAGTACCTCGCCCCGTCAGGCGGGTACGACGAGATCGGCACGGGGCAGATGAACTCCTACATCAACTCCGGTCAGGTCAAGGAGATCACGCTGGTCGACGGCGACCAGCAGATCAAGGCGACGCTCGACTCCGGGGTCCGCTCCGACGGTGACCAGGTCACCTCGCACTGGCTCGACGGCACCCAGCCGGAGCTGTCCAAGAGCATCGAGGCCCAGATCGCCAAGGGCACCCTCAAGGACACCGACTACACCGTCAAGATCTCCCACCCGAGCCTCCTGGCCGGGTTGCTCACCACGCTGCTGCCGATCGTCCTGATCGCACTGATCTTCCTGTTCCTGATGAACCAGATCCAAGGTGGGGGCGGCCGCGGCGTCATGCAGTTCGCCAAGTCGCGAGCCAAGCTGATCACCAAGGACATGCCCAAGACCACGTTCAGCGACGTGGCCGGCTGCGAGGAGGCGGTCGAGGAGCTCGGTGAGATCAAGGAGTTCCTCCAGGAGCCGGCGAAGTTCCAGGCCGTCGGCGCCAAGATCCCCAAGGGTGTCCTGCTCTACGGCCCTCCGGGTACCGGCAAGACGCTGCTCGCCCGCGCGGTCGCGGGTGAGGCGGGCGTGCCGTTCTACTCCATCTCCGGCTCCGACTTCGTCGAGATGTTCGTCGGTGTCGGTGCGAGCCGCGTGCGCGACCTGTTCGAGCAGGCCAAGGAGAACGCGCCGGCCATCGTCTTCATCGACGAGATCGACGCCGTCGGCCGCCACCGCGGCGCCGGCATGGGTGGCGGTCACGACGAGCGCGAGCAGACCCTCAACCAGCTCCTGGTCGAGATGGACGGCTTCGACGTCCGAGGCGGCGTGATCCTGATCGCCGCGACCAACCGGCCCGACGTGCTCGACCCGGCGCTGCTGCGCCCGGGCCGCTTCGACCGGCAGATCCAGGTCGACGCCCCCGACCTCTCCGGCCGTCACCAGATCCTCAAGGTCCACTCGCGGGGCAAGCCGTTGGCGCCGGGCATCGACCTGCTGGCCGTCGCCCGTCGTACGCCGGGCTTCACCGGTGCCGACCTCGAGAACGTCCTCAACGAGGCCGCGCTGCTGACCGCGCGCAACAACCAGAAGCTGATCACCGACGCCTCGCTCGACGAGGCGATCGACCGGGTGATCGCCGGGCCGCAGCGGCGTACCCGCCTGATGAGCGAGAAGGAGAAGCTCATCACGGCCTACCACGAGGGCGGTCACGCCCTGGTCGCCGCCGCGCTGCCGGGCAACGACCCCGTCCACAAGATCACGATCCTGCCCCGCGGCCGCGCCCTGGGCTACACGATGATCCTCCCGGACAACGACAAGTACTCCCAGACCCGCAGCGAGATGCTCGACGCACTGGCCTACATGATGGGAGGCCGCGCCGCGGAGGAGATGGTCTTCCACGACCCGACCACCGGCGCCGGCAACGACATCGAGAAGGCCACGGCCGTGGCCCGGGCGATGGTGACCCAGTACGGCATGACCGACCGTCTCGGCGCGATCAAGCTCGGTGAGAGCAACGGCGAGCCGTTCCTGGGCCGCGACTTCGGGCACACCAAGAACTACTCCGAGGACGTCGCCGCGATCATCGACGAGGAGACCAAGAAGCTCCTGGCGAACGCCCACCAGGAGGCCTACGACGTCCTGGAGGAGAACCGCGACGTCCTCGACGCCCTGGTGCTCGAGCTGATGGACAAGGAGACCCTCGACAAGGCCGAGGTCGCCACCGTCTTCGAGGCGCTCCGGCGGCGGCCGCCGCGTCCGGCCTGGACCGGGTCGCCCGACCGCAAGGCGTCGCAGATCCCTCCGGTCGAGATCCCGCAGGCGATCCGCGACCGCGCAGCCAGCAACGGCACGTCTCCCGACTCCGACGCGGGCGCGGTGCTGACGCCTCCCGGTGCCGGTGGCGACATCCACGGCGGACCCATCGGCCCGGGACCGACGACCCCCGAGCCGCCGGCCCCGGCGTGACCGACCCGATCGCGTGGCCGCAGCGCGACCCCGACCAGATCCCGCCGTTCGACCACGACCGGGCCGCGGCCGCGGTGCGTGAGCTGCTGATCGCGATCGGAGAGGACCCCGAGCGCGAAGGGCTCCGCGACACCCCGGACCGGGTGGCCCGGACGTACGCCGAGCTGACCTCGGGCTTGCGCCAGCTGCCGTCCGACGTGCTCACCACCACCTTCGACCTCGGGCACGACGAGATGGTGCTGGTGCGCGACATCGAGCTGTGGTCGATGTGCGAGCACCACCTCGTCCCCTTCACCGGGGTCGCCCACGTCGGCTACATCCCCGCGGAGTCCGGCAAGATCACCGGTCTGTCCAAGCTGGCGCGACTCGTCGACGTCTATGCCAAGCGACCGCAGGTGCAGGAGCGACTGACCACCCAGGTCGCGGACGCCCTGGTCGAGGCGCTCGACGCACGAGGCGTGATCGTGGTGATCGAGGCCGAGCACCTCTGCATGACCATGCGCGGGGTGCGCAAGGCCGGCGCCCGCACGATCACCTCGGCGGTGCGCGGCCAGATGCACAACGCCGCCACCCGTTCCGAGGCGATGGCGCTGATCAGCAGCAACCGGGGGTGACATGACGCCGCTCCCGGTCCTGATGGGGGTGGTCAACGTGACCCCCGACTCCTTCTCCGACGGCGGACGTTGGGCCACCACCGATGCCGCGATCGCCCACGGCCGCGACCTGGTCGCCGACGGCGCCGACATCCTCGACATCGGCGGCGAGTCGACCCGCCCCGGCGCGACGCGGCCGCTGGTCGAGGAGGAGCTGGGACGAGTCGTCCCGGTGATCCGCGCCCTGTCCGGCGACGGCGTCGTCGTCTCGGTCGACACGATGCGCGCCGAGGTGGCGGCCGAGGCCGTCGCCGCCGGCGCCACGATCGTCAACGACGTGTCGGGTGGCCTGGCCGACCCCCGGATCCTCGACGTGGTCGCGGACTCCGACGCGACGTACGTCTGCATGCACTGGCGCGCCCACAGCGACCGGATGACCGACTTCGCGGTGTACGACGCTCCCGGCGGCGTACTGGCCGCGGTGCGCGACGAGCTCGGCGAGCGCGTCGACGCGGCCCAGGCGGCCGGCGTACCCGACGAGCGGATCGTCCTCGACCCGGGGCTGGGCTTCGCGAAGAAGCCCGCGCACAACTGGCGCCTGCTGGCCGGGATCCCGGTGCTCCAGTCGCTCGGCTTCCGCGTCCTGGTCGGTGCCAGCCGCAAGTCGTTCCTCGGCACCCTGCTCGCCGACGCCGCCGGGGAGCCGCGGCCGGTCGACGACCGGGAGGACGCCACCACCGCTCTCACCGTGCTCCTGGCACAGCAGCGGGTCTGGGGGCTGCGGGTGCACGACGTACGCGGGAGCCGCGACGCCCTGCGCACCTTCGCGCGCTGGGAGGAGGGCTAGTGGCGGACGAGCTCTCGGTGACCGGGATCGAGTGCTTCGCCCACCACGGGGTCTTCGAGCACGAGAAGCGCGAGGGTCAGGTGTTCGTCGTCGACCTGGTGCTCGGCATCGACACCCGTGCGGCAGCAGCGTCCGACAACTTGCACGACACGGTGGACTACGGAAGTCTCGTGGCGCACGTGAAAGCTGCAGTCGAGTCAGATCCGGTCGACCTGATCGAGACCCTGGCCCAACGCATCTCGGACGTCTGTCTCTTGGACGACCGTGTTGAATGGGCACGGGTCACGGTCCACAAGCCCGGGGCCCCCATCGATGCGACCTTCGCCGACGTGACGCTGACGATCACCCGACCGATCACCGACCGATCTCGAAGCCAGTGAGGTGCGACCCGTGACCGAGACGCCGAACCCCCACATCGTCGACGCGGACACCCTCACCGGTGAGATGCGCCCGATCCGGCGTGCCGTGCTGTCCCTCGGGTCCAACCTCGGCGAGCGCTTCGCGGCGATCCAGGGCGCGATCAACGCACTGGCCGACACCCCCGACGTCTGGATCACCGAGGTCTCGCCGATCTACGAGACCGAGCCGGTCGATGCTCCCGCAGGCTCGGAGAGCTTCCTCAACGCGGTCGTGCTCATCGACACCACCCTGGCCGCGACCCGTCTGCTCGACCGCGCCCACGCGATCGAGGACGCCTTCGGGCGTGACCGGAGCGACGGGGTGGACAACGCGCCACGCACCCTCGACGTCGACCTGATCGTGGTGGGCGACCGACGTGGCCACGACGACAGCCTCCGCCTGCCCCACCCGCGGGCGGCGGAGCGGGCGTTCGTCCTCCAGCCCTGGTACGACGTGGAGCCCGACGCGGTCATCCCCGACGTCGGCGCCGTCGCCGACCTGCTCGAGCAGACCGACCGCAGCGGCCTCAAGAAGCGCGACGACATCGCGCTCCAGGTGCAGTGAGAGCGGTCTGAGTCACTCCCGGTGAGCGTCGAGCCGCCCGACGAGCCCCCGCTGCCGCCCGAGGGTCGGCTGCGGCCGATGGGGCCTGGTGCGCTCGTCGCCTGGGGACTGATCGGGCTCGTCGGGGGGTGGTTGTTCCACTGGTTGCTCGACCGCGGCACCGGCGTGCCCCCCACCATCTCCTGGGGCCAGCCCCTGACCCTGCTGTTGGTGGCGGCGATCCTGTGGGCCACCGCCTGGTCCACGCGTCGTACCGTCCAGCAGCGGACGAGCCGGCTGTCGCCGCACCAGTTCGTCAACCGGCTCGCCCTGGCCCGGGCCTCGGCCTACGTCGGTGCCCTCGTGGCCGGCTTCTACTTCGGGTACGCCGTCAGCTGGATCGGGGTGGAGACCAGCGATCTCGCAGGTCAGCGGGTCTTCCGTTCGGCCTGTGCGGGCGTGGCGGGCATCCTGGTCGTCGTCGGAGGGGTGCTCCTCGAACGCGCGTGTCGCGTCCCTCAGGACGACCAGCAGCCCTAGCCTGACCTCATGTCTTCCCCCAAGGCTCGTCGTCGGCAGCGCAGCACCCGCGTGGTGTCCGCTTCCGCACTGGTCGTCATCGCGGCGGTCGTCGTTCTCGGCGCCGTCCTCAGCGGATCGCAGGTTCTCCTGTCGGTCGCTGCCGTCCTTGCCGTCGCCCTCGCCGCGGTGGCCACCCGGATCATCCACTCCGAGCTCGTCCAGACCCGCCGCGACGCCGCGGGCGACCGGGCCGTGCAGGCGCAGTCCTACCGTGCCCTCGCCGAGGCCCGCTCCGCCGAGCACCAGGAGTTCGCCGCCGCCATGCAGACCCGCGTGGGCGCGGCCGAACGAGCCGCGTCCCAGCTCGAGGTGGCGGTGGTCGCCTCCCAGGGCCGCGCCGCCGAGGCGATGCGCAAGGTCAACAGCGAGGCCCGCCGTGCCGACCTCGCCGAGGCCGAGGGCACCCGGCTCACGCAGGCTCTCGACGAGTCCGAGGGGCGCGCGGCCGAGGCGATCGTCCGCGTGGCCGAGCTCGAGCAGGAGAACGACGTACTCCACACCGAGAACGGCGTCCTCCGCGCGGAGCTCGACGCGCACACCACCTGGCAACCCGGCGTCCGCCACGCCTGACCGCGGGCCGCTGGCCGCTGGTTGAGGAGGTCGCCCAGCGACCGTCTCGAAGTCGGTAGACCGCCGGTGGTTGAGGAGGTCGCTCTGCGACCGTCTCGAAACCATGGTGACGGTGTCTGACGCCCCCGGCACCGTCACCGGGTTTCGACGCGCCCGTCACGGCGTCGCAGGCTCCGCCGTGGGGCTTGCTCAACCTGCGCTCGCTTACGCCGTTCCCTCGTTCCTCGGGATCGGCTGCTCGCTTACGAGGCTTGCCCGGAGGGCCTTGTGGATGCCTTCGGCGGTGAGGACGCCGACGAACTGCAGAGCCCTCCTTGACCCCCACCAGGGGCCGGTCGTCGCGCAGCAGCACGGCCAGCGCGTGCTCGAGGGTGGAGTCCAGGTCGATGGCGGCGCCGAGGTCGCCGGTCGCTACGCCGTCCAGCGGCTCGAGGTGGTCACGGTCCAGCTTGGTGACGGTCAGCCGTCGTAGCCCGACCGTGGAGCCCACGAAGTCGGCGACGAAGTCGTCGGCCGGATGGCCGAGCAGCTCTGCCGGCGTCCCGAACTGCGCGAGCCGGCCGCCCTCGGCGAGCACCGCGACCTTGTCGCCCATCTTCACGGCCTCGTCGATGTCGTGGGTGACCAGGACGACGGTCTTGTCGAGCTCCTCCTGGAGTCGGAGGAACTCGTCCTGCAGGCGGGCCCGAACGACCGGGTCGACGGCGGCGAACGGCTCGTCCATCAGCAGCACCGGCGGGTCCGCGGCGAGCGCGCGGGCGACGCCGACCCGCTGCTGCTGGCCGCCGGAGAGCTGGTAGGGGTAGCGGTCGGCGTACACGTCGGGGTCGAGCCCGACCAGGGCCAGCAGCTCACGCGCCCGCTCCCGGGCCTCGGCCCTCGGCGTGCCGATGAGCGACGGCACGGTGGCGACGTTGGTCGCGATCTTCTGGTGCGGGAACAGCCCGATCTGCTGGATCACGTAGCCGATCCGGCGGCGCAGCTGCACCGGGTCCTCGGCGGTCACGTCGCGACCCTCGAGGAAGATCCGGCCGCTGGTGGGCTCGATCAGCCGGTTGATCATCTTCAGCGTCGTGGACTTGCCGCACCCCGACGGCCCGACCAGGACGACGATCTCGCCCGGCATCACCTCGAGGTCGAGCTCCTGCACCGCCACCGTGCCGTCGGCGTACTTCTTCCCGACTCCGTCGAGCCGGATCATGGGATCGCCCGGCGCCAGCCCCCCCGAGGGCGCGGTAGCGTTCATGACCGTGACCCTACCTGCGGCGGCCGGGATCTCGATCCAGCCCAGTTGCTACAGCAGGCTCACCAACCACTGGATCTGCCTCGACTATCTGCGCGACCGCCACCAGGACCTCACCTCGGCTCTGGTCCAGCATCTCCAGATCACCGGGGCGGCTCTCGTGCTCAGCGTCATCATCGCCTTCCCGCTCGCCCTCGTGGCGCGCCGGATGCCGCGCCTGCAAGGCGCGATCCTCGGCGGCAGCACCGCGATCTACACGATCCCCAGCCTCGCGCTGTTCCCGCTGCTCGTGCCGTTCACGGGGATCACCGCACGGACGGTCGTGATCGGGCTCGCGCTCTACGCCCTCACGATCCTGGTGCGGAGCATGCTGTCCGGCCTGGCCGGCGTACCCGACGAGGTGCGCGAGTCCGCCATCGGCCTGGGGTACGGCGCCGGGCGGATGCTGTTCCGGATCGAGCTGCCGCTGGCGCTGCCGGTGATGATGGCCGGCCTCCGGGTCGCCACCGTCTCGACCGTCGCGCTGACCACGGTCGGCACCCTCGTCAGCTACGGCGGTCTCGGCAACCTGATCAATGACGGCGTGCAGAACAACTTCAAGGCCGAGCTCCTCGCGGCCAGCGTGCTGTGCGTCGTCCTCGCGTTCGTCCTCGACGCCCTGGTCGTCGGCGCGCAGTGGATCGCGACCCCGTGGACGAGGCGACGCGGATGAGGACCATCAACGAGACCTGGGACTACCTGACCACCGGGTCGAACTGGACCGGTGCCGACGGCATCTGGACGCTGCTGGTGCAGCAGCTCCTGATCAGTGTCACCGCTCTGACCATCACCATGGTGCTCGCCCTCCCCGTCGCGCTGTGGCTCGGACACCTCGGTCGGGCAGGGTTCCTGGCGATCAACATCTCCAACATCGGCCGGGCGGTGCCCACGTTCGCGCTCCTCGCGATCCTGGTCACGCTCGACCATCCCGGGCGTCGCGACGTTCGGCCCCTACGGCCGAGCCGGCCTGGCCACCCTGATCGCGCTGAGCCTCTTCGCCCTGCCTCCGATCGTCACCAACGGGTACGTCGCGGTGGACGAGGTCCCCGCGGAGGTCAAGGAGTCCGCCCGCGGGATGGGGATGACCGGCTGGCAGCAGTTCAGCCGCGTGGAGCTGCCGCTGGCGTTGCCGCTTGGTGGTCTCCGGGCTGCGTCTCGCCCTGGTGCAGGTCTGGGCGACGGCCACCATCGCCGCCCTGGTCGCCGGTCCGGGGCTCGGCAGCCTGATCACCGAGGGCTTCTACCGCAACGACTACCCGAAGGGCATCGCGGCGGCCCTCGTGGTGGCCGTCGTGGCCTTCCTCCTCGAGCTGCTCGGCAGCTCCGCCGAGCGGGCCGTCGACCCGACTCGTCAGCCCCTCACCCGGAAGGGCGTTCGCGACGTGCCCACCGTTGGGGGATGATGGCGACTTCATGCCCTCGCAACAGGGGCACCGGACACGCGCGCCTCATGGCGCGGGACACAGAAGGTGAGAGCGAATGAACAAGCGTTTCCTGGCGGCGGCAACCGCTATGGCCAGCGCCGCACTGCTCGCGGGCTGCGGTAGCTCCGACAGCAGCACCACGGCTGCCGACACCGGCTCGACGCCGTCCGCCTCCGGACAGGGCGTCGTCCGGATCTCGGGGCAGAACTTCACCGAGGCCGAGATCGTCGCCGACCTCTACGCCGGCGTGCTGCAGAAGGCGGGGTACACCCCTCAGGTGAAGCTCGTCGGCACCCGCGACATCTACATGAAGGTCTTCCCCAAGAGCATCGACGTCGTTCCCGAGTACGTCGGCGGCATCCTCGAGTTCCTCAACGGCTCCTACAACGGCAGCAACGCCGCCCCGGTGACGCTCTCCGACGCCGACCAGTCGATCGCCGACGCCCAGCCGCTGCTGAAGAAGGCCGGGATCACGCTGCTCGACCCGTCCGAGCCACCGACAGCAACGCGTTCTTCGTCTCCAAGGAGTACGCCGACGCCAACAACGTCTCGACCCTGTCGGACCTCAAGGGGAAGTCGGTCGTCCTCGCCGCGGCCCCCGACTGCAAGGGCCGCCTCGACTGCGAGGGCGGTCTGTCCGACAAGTACGGCATCAACATCACCAAGATCCTGCCGCTCGGCTACGCCAGCCCGCAGACCTACAAGTCGGTGCTCGACGGCGAGTCCCAGCTCGGCGAGACCAGCACGACCGACGGCACCCTCGAGGAGCAGGGCCTGGTCCTGCTCACCGACGACAAGAAGATCCAGCCGGCGGAGAACCTCGTGCCGGCCGTGTCGTCGAGCTTCCTGGCCGCGCACCCCGACGTCGCCGCACCGCTGAACGCGCTGATGGCCGCGCTGACGACCGAGAAGCTGACCCAGCTCAACGCCCAGGTCTCGAACGATCGGCAGAAGCCGGAAGACGTCGCGGCGCAGTTCCTCTCCGACGAGGGGTTGTCGTGACGGACGGCGAACGCGGGTCCGATGCCGGGTAAGCAGGCGGGCGGCGGGGGGCGACGCGCAGCGCGCTGCCCGTGGCGTCTCGCCGCTGGGTCCGCTGCGGTCGCTGCTGCCGGACGTGTCGGAACGGCCGCGCAAGGTCGTCCTCCTGGCCGACGAGAGCATCCGCGGTCGCGTCGCCGACTGGACCCGCCAGTTCCCGGACGACGAGGTCGTCCTCCTGGCCCACGAGCCCGCCCCCGAGTGGGACGACGCCGGGGTGACGGCGTGGAGCGTGCGGGTGGAGAAGCGCTCCCACCTCACCGGGCAGCTGCGGCAGATCGGTGCCGTCGACGTGGTGGTCAACCTCCTGCCCGCCGATCGCCTGCCGGAGGACTGCTCCGGCCACCTCGACCTCTTCCTCGGGGTCGTGCGACACCTGTCCGCGGTGGCGTCTTCATCCACGACCGCACCACGGCCCCCGGCGAGGTCGGTGCCTCGCTCGCCGAGTGGCTCGGCTTCCTCGACGTCGCTGAGGACCCCGGCCGTCGCGGGGAGCCTCGGTCGACTGGAGACCGAGGTGGCCCGCTCGGTGGGGGCGGTCGCCGTCAGCCGCGACCTCGTGGTGGTGACCAAGCGGCAGACCCACTACCTGCTGGTGCGCGACGTCGACGCAGCGACGTTGCTGCCCGAGCGCGAGCCCCAGCTGGCGGTGGAGCAGATCGACGCGCGACCGCCGGGCGAGTTCGCCTCGCGTACGACGGTCCACCACCACGGCGAGCACGTCGACGACGGAGCCACGCCGGCACTGATCCGTCACCCTCCCCTGGTCACCCGGCACTACCGGGGCCGCGTCGGGCTGGGCGGCCGGACCCTCATGTGGTCGGGCCACACGGTGCTCCCCGACTCCTTCCGCTGGCACCTCGCCGAGCGGCCGAGCAACCCCATGCTCCGCAACATCGTCGGCGGCTTCGCGCGCATCGACGGCGCCACGAGGCCACGCACGACGCTCGAGGGCGACTACTACCAGCTCGAGGCGGCGTACCCGAGTCACTTCGGGCACGTGATGACCGAGGTGGTGTCGCGGTTCTGGGGCTGGGACGAGGCCAAGCGCCGCAACCCCGACCTCAAGGTGCTCTTCCGGCCCCGTCCCGATAAGGACCCCGGCGTGGAGCGTGCCCTGTTCTCCGCCTACGGCATCGCCGAGGACGACGTCGTCGCCGTGACGGAGCCGGTCTGGGTCGACTCGGTGGTGTCCGCGTCGCCGATGTGGCACAACGCAGAGCCCTACTTCGCTCACCCGGACCTGACCGACACCTGGGAGCGGCTCAGCGAAGGGCCTGCTGCGGGACGAGACGGCGGTCGAGACCGGGCCTCGTCTGTTCGTGTCGCGCAGCGACCTGCTGTTCCACCGCCAGTGTCGCAACGCCCGCGAGGTCGAGGAGCACTTCGCCGCCCACGGGTTCTCCGTGGTCTATCCCGAACGGCACCCCTTCGCCGCCCAGGTGGCCATGTTCCGAGAGGCTCGCGTGGTGGCCGGCTTCGGAGGCTCGGCGATGTTCAACATCATGCACACGCGCCGCCTCGAGACGCTGATCGTGCTCAACCACACGGCGTACGTCGCCCGCAACGAGCACCTCTTCGCCTCGCTGAAGGGTGGCGACTCCCACTACTTCTGGTCCGCGGCCGACCTCGAGCAGCCCGGTGACGGCGACCTCTCGTTCGACGCGATGCACTCCAGCTGGGAGTTCGACTTCGCGACCCTGGGCGACGACCTGGAGCGGCTGCTGAGCGGTCTCTGACGGGCTCAGGTCTCGGACGGTCGGACCGCGAGCGCCTCGGGCGCCACCGTCCGACGTCGAGGCCGGGCACGTCCAGACGTACGCCGCCGCGGCCGTCTGGCACCCGCGCCACCCGTACGCCGTTCAGACCACGCAGGTGGCGGATCACGGTGTCGGCGTCGTCCCGGCGGTCCTGCTCGATCAGCCAGCCGGTCAGCCGATGCACCGGTGGCAGCACGCTGAAGGTGAGCGAGTGCTCGCCCCACAGCTCGCGGACGCCCGCGACGAGCAGCTGCCACCACTCGTCCTCGGCCTCGGGCACCAGCTCGAAGTAGCGCCACAGGTCCGCAGGCAGGACGCGCTCGAGGAGCGCGGTGGTGAGTCGGCTCCGAGCCGTGGTGCCGCACCGAGGCCAGGGTCATCCGCTTCGTGGTCCACCGGTCGGCCAGGTCCGCCACCGTCGCGCGCTGCTGGGTGATCGACGTCCCCTCGGAGCGGATCCGCCAGTGGTAGACGACCTGGGAGGTGACCGCGATCCGGCTCGCCCGGAGGAACGCCTCCGTCGTGGTCGGCTGGTCCTCGTAGCGGACGCCCTCGGGCCAGGAGAGCCCCTGCTGCTCCCAGAAGTCGCGCCGGAACAGCTTGTTGCACGCGAACACGTCACCGAGCAGGTCCGGTGTGTCGTCGATGCCGAGGGTGCGGTCGCCGGGGTGCAGCCGGGTCAACCACGGCACCGGCGTGACCACGCCGTCCTCGAGTCGCGCCATGTCGCCGGTCACCAGGTCGGCGCGGGAGCGGAGGATCCGCTCGACCAGTGCGGCGTACCCGTCCCGAGGTACGACGTCGTCGGAGTCGACGAAGCCGAGCAGGTCGCCGGTGGCATGGCGGACACCCTCGTTGCGGGCCGCGCCGAGACCCTGGTTGGAGGTGTGGACGACGAGGATGCGCTCGTCGCGGGCCGCCACGGACTCGGCCAGGTCGCCCGATCGGTCGTTCGAGCCGTCGTCGACGACGATGATCTCCAGCCGGCGGTGCCGCTGCGCCAGCAGGCTGTCGAGGCACTCCACGACGTACGGCTCGACGTCGTGGACCGGGACGACGACGCTGACCAGAGGGGAGGTCCGTCGCCACACCGTGCGTACTGTACCCACGGCCGACGGGCGTCCCCGCCTCGCTAGGATGAGCGACGCTCGAGACGCCAGGTCCAGGGCAAGGAGGACCTTCCCTGATGCGTGGTGGGGTGCGGCTCAAGCGCAACGTCCACCGGCTCGCCCTGACGGTCGCACGACGTGCACCCGGCGCCGTGCGCGTCCCCCGGCTGCTCAGCATCGTCGTTCCCGTGCGCGACGCCGAGGCGGAGCTCGACGAGTGCCTGACCTCCCTGCGCGAGCAGGACTACTGGGCCTGCGAGATCGTCGTGGTCGACCTGGGGCTGCCGCCGCCGGCGCTGCGGTAGCGGCCGGGCACGCACGCGACGACTTCCGGGTGCGGGTGGTCAGCAGCCTCCGGTGGCCTGGCGCGCGGCCGCAACCGCGGGGCCGAGCGTGGCCGTCGGTGAGTTCCTCGCCTTCGTCGACGCCGACGACGCGGTGACACGTCACGGCTTCGCGATGACGATCGGCGCCCTTCGAGACTCCGGCTCCGACCTCGCGGTGTTCGCCCACCGGCCGACCCGCCGCGGACTCGCGTTCCCCGTCTCCGAGCGGGTGCAGGCCCTTCACAGCACCCGCCGGCTCCACGCCTCCGTCGACACCTTCCCCGATCTGCTGGCCAACACCACGTCCGGCGCCCGCGTCTTCCGCCGTCGCGCCTACGACGACCACGGCTGGGCCTTTCCCGACCTCGCCTGCCCCGATGACGCCCACAGCGTCACGGCCTACTGCTCGGCGTCCGGCGTCGACGTCCTCACCCACGTGGGTCTCCTGCGGCGGGACGACTCCGACCGCTCGCCGCTCACCCGGCGTACGACGGACCCCGACGGCCTGCGCGACTTCGCGGCCGGCGTCGACGCGGCCGCCGCCCTGCTGCCCGACCGGCTGGCCGCGGTCTACGCCGCCGAGGTGATGGCCGGTCCGGCGGAGCCGTTCCTCGACCGGGCCTGGCGATGTACCGACGAGTACTGGACGACCCTGCGCGAGGTCGTCGTCCGCCTCCGCTCCACCGCCGCCGACGAGTCGCGCCGGCGGGTGCCGGCGTACCGCAAGGTGCTGAGCGGGCTGGTCACCGCCGACGACCGCGAGCGGGCGCGCGCCTTCCTGACCGGCGTCCGGCCGACCTCACGCCGGTACGCCACCAACGTCGAGCGCCATGGCGACCGCAGCGTCGTGCTGGCTGACTACGGTCCCGACTGGGCCGACATCCCCGTCGAGGATCGGGTCCTCGCCGACCGGGAGCTCGACGTACGGGCCGAGGTCACCGGGGTCCGGGTCGGCGACGGCGACACGGTCGAGCTCACCGGCTGGGCCTTCCTCGACAACGTCGACCTGACCGACCGGGTCCCGTCCCTGCGTCTCCTGCTGAGCGCAGAGTCCGCGGAGGTCGAGCTCGCCGTCACGCCGGTGCCGAGTTCGGACGCCGACGTGGCCAGCGACCTCTGGTTCGCCGACGTCAGCGAGGGAGGCTTCGTCGCCCGGCTGGACACCGCACGGCTCCCTGCAGGAGGCGGGTCGGTGGCAGCTCACGGCCGAGGTGGCGGTCGACGGACTGGTGGGTCGGGCGCGCGTCGGGATCCTGCCCTGGACCATGGCCGGCGTCCCCGCGTGGTCTGACCGGACCGGCAGGGTGCTGGCCGTCGACCATGACGACGCCGGACGGTTCGAGCTGCTCGCCGAGGCGGCCCGGAGGTCGGTCGTCGACCTCCAGGTCGCCGGCGACACCCTGACCCTGCGGCTGCCCGACGGGGTGCGCGAGGTGGCGCTCGAGCCACTGGCCGGCGGCCCTTCGGTCGGCACGACGGCGGGCGAGGGCGGCCGCGCCGAGCTGTCGCTTGCCGCGCTGCGGTCGGCCGGCTACGCCGTGGTCGGACGCGACAGGTCCGGGCGACAGGAACGCCTGCTGCAACCGCCAGCGGCTTCGTGGGTGGACCCGCGAGTCCGGCCCGACCGCCGCGGCGAGCTCCGCGTCACGCCGTACGCGCGGGCGGCGGAGGTCGTCTCCGTCGAGCTCGGCGACGAGACGCTGGTGGCCCGGCTCTCCGCTGCCGGCCGCCGTGACGGGCTGGGAGACGGCGCTCGTCGTCGGCGACACGGTGGTTCCCGGGGTCCTGACCTCCGCGGACGACGGCCAGGTGGAGGCGCGCTACCCGCTCGTGCACGCGACCTGGGGACGACCGACGTCGCCCCTGCCCTCCGGCCGGTACGCCGTCTCGGTGCGCAACGCCGACCTGTCCGACTGGGTCACCGCGCGGCCGGCGCCGGACCTGGCACCGGCGCTCCCGGTCGAGCAGCTCCAGGGCCGGATGCGCCTGCGCGTCGAGATGTTCGCTCCCGACGACCCCGGCGTCCGGCTCGTGGTCGCCCCGCCGCTCGCCGACGACGAGCTCGGCCAACGCCACCAGCGGTTGCTGCGAGAGTCCACCCGCGTCGAGGTCGCCGACCGCGACGCGGTCTTCCTCCGCGCGATGTTCTCCGAGTTCGCCAACGGCAACGGTCTCGGGGTCCACGAGGAGCTCGTCCGCCGGGGTTCTTCCCTCGACCTGCTGTGGTCGATCGCGGACCGGTCCGTGCCGGTCCCTCCGGGTGGCACCGGCGTGGTCGAGCGCAGCCGGGCCTGGCACGAGGCGGTGGCCCGTGCGCGCTACCACCTGGTCGACGTACACCAGCTCGAGTGGTTCGTGCGCCCGCAGGAGCAGGTGCTGATCCAGACCTTCCACGGCTATCCCTACAAGGTGATGGGGCACGACTGGTGGGAGAAGATGGGCAACAGCGTCCAGGAGATCGGCAGCCTCGACCGTCGTACCCGTGAGTGGAGCGCCCTGGTCAGCCCCGCGCCGTACGCCACCCCACTGCTCCGGGAAGCGTTCCTCGAACCCGCAGGTGCCGGTGACGTCCCGGTCCTGGAGACCGGCTACCCGCGCAACGACGCGCTGGTCCGGCCGGAGGCCGTCGAGACCCGCGCCCGGGCCCGCACGGCACTCGGACTGGACGACGACGCGGTCGCGGTGCTCTACGCCCCCACGTTCCGCGACTACCTCTCGGCCGAGGACCGGACCGCCCGTTCCGTCAGCTTCTTCGACGCCGACGAGGCGCTCGCGCTCCTGCCCTCGACCTACGTGCTGCTGTTGCGCGGTCACGCGTTCAACGCGCGGATCCGGTCCGACCGGGTGCGTTCGAGCGACCGGATCCTCGACGTCACCGACCACCCCGACGTCAACGAGCTGATGCTCGCCTCCGACGCGGCGGTCCTCGACTACTCCTCGCTCCGCTTCGACTACGTCCTCACCGGCCACCCGATGGTGTTCCTGGTGCCCGACCTCGAGGAGTACGACCGTGCGCGCGGCGGCGTCATCCCCTTCGGGCCGACGGCGCCGGGCCCGCACACGTCCAGCACCCGCGAGACGGCGACCTGGCTCCGCGACCTCCCGCGTCTGACGGAGGAGTACGCCGGCGCCCGCGGTCAGTTCCGTGCCGACTACGTGGGGCTCGAGGACGGCCGCTCGGCCGCCCGCCTCGTGGACGCTCTGTTCACCCCCCGCGGGGACGGCTGACCCTCGGCCGCGTGTGTCCCCGCTTCTCATGATCAAACCGTGATGCCGACGCCCCAGCGCTCAGGCGTCGCCGCGCGGCACGAACACAGCGTCGACCAGCCGTGCCGAGGCGTGGCCGTCGTCGAGGTCGGTGTAGCTGTCGCCGGAAGGTGGACCGCTCGGCCTCGGTACGCCGTGCGAGACCGTCGAGGTCGCGGACGAGCGCCACGACCTCACGGGTGGTGGTGACGTGCGGCCCGGGAGCCGTCGGCGCGAACGGGATCACACCGCCGCGCACCGCGTCGTACTTCTGGAGGTCGGGCACCAGGAAGACCATCGGCTTGTCGGTCAGCGCGTAGTCGAAGCGGAGCGAGGAGTAGTCGAGGACCGCCGCGTCGGAGGCGAGGATCAGCTCGTTGACGTCGGGGTGACCCGTGACGTCGAGGACGAGACCGCCGCCCTCGTGACGTCCGCCGGCCCGTGCGTTGAACGCGTGACCGCGCACCATCAGCGTGTAGCCCGGCCCGAGGTCGCGCGACGCCCGCTCGACGTCGAAGAAGTCGATCCGCTCGGCGGCCATGTCGTCGGCGGACATGTAGTCGCGGAACGTCGGGGCGTACATCACGACCCGCTGGCCGTCGGCGATGCCCAGGGCCTTGCGGACCCGCTCGCGGATCTCGGGCGCCTCGTCGGACTGCAGGACGTCGTTGCGCGGGTAGCCGATCTCGAGCACCTCGGCGGTCGCGCCGGCGGGCTCCAGGAACGCCTTCCGGAGCAGCGGTGTCGCGTACGTCGCCGGCGAGACGAAGTAGTCCCAGTCACGCGCCCGCCGGTCGAAGCTGTTGATCTGGCCGGACGGGAAGCCGCCCTTCTCCCACCACTCGTGGCCCATCACCTTGTACGGGTAGCCGTGCATGGTCTCGATGAACACCTGCCCGCGCGGCTTGGTGTACCACTCCGGCTGGTGGACGTTGACCATCACGTAGCGCGACGTGGCGAACGCCGTGTGCCACTCCGGCGTGCCTTCCACCAGGCCGACGCCCCCCTCGGGCACGGGGACGGAGTGGTCGCGCACCGACCAGTAGCGCGTCAACGTCGTGCCGCGGCGACCCAGCTCGTGGTGGACGCCGAGCATGTTGCAGTTGGCGACCTCGCTGTAGAGCGCGCGGAAGAACACGCTGTCCTGGGTGGCCTCCTCGACCTGCGCCCCCGTCCGGAGCAGGTACTGGTTGCGCTGGCCGCGCACGTCGTCGGCCAGGGGCTCGTGCACGTTGAGGGTGAGCACGGGCGGCCAGTTCGGGACCACCTCCACGAGTGACCGGAAGCGCTCCTGCGGCTCGTCCGCCGGCAGCAGGTCGAGCAGGTCCGGGGCCGGCGTCACGGGGAGGTCCTCCTCGCGGTCGTGGCCCGGGGCGCGCATCGTCACGGCGTACTTGGTGCAGGGCAGCGTCAGCCCGTCGTAGCCCCAGCGGGAGCCGACCAGCGGGAAGGCGAGGGTGTAAGCGCCGTCGGGCTCGCGGGTCAGCGTGCCCGGAACGTCCAGGTCGGCGCTGGACAGCTGGGGGGTGAAGTCCTCCAGCGGCAGGCTCGAGCTGACGCGGACCGTGAAGGTCTCCTCGTCGACGGTGTACGACGTGGCGGCCGGCACGCGGTCCAGAAGCTCGAGTCCGCCGGTCTTGCTCTGTGTCAGCCGCCGGTGCAGCGCCACGTCGTCGATCACGCCGGGTGACGGTGTGGTGCCGGGCGGGGCGAGGATCGAGGTGTACTCGCCGTCTCGACGGCGCAGCCGCACGCGGAGCGGACGGGTGATCACGCCGTACGACGTGCTGTTCGAGGTCGGCATCGGCAGCGAGGCCAGGTCGAGGCGGACGCGCCACTCGCCGGCCGTGTCCGTGGCCTCCGGGACGGCGGCGAGCAGCTCCTTGCGCTCCGCGTCGATGTGGTTGACCACGACCCGGTCTGGGTCCTCTGCTCGGAACACCACCGTGGCGATCCCGTCGGCGTCCACCTGCTGCGTGATCGCATAGGCCGGGTAGCGGGTGACGCGCACGACGACCTGGCGCTCGTGGCCGCGCAGCACGGTGCGGGCGACGCCGTCGCGGTCGACGTGGGTCTGGGGGACCGACGAGGAGCCGGCCATCGACACGTCGCGCAGCCGCGACGTACGGCGCACACCCGCCGCGCTGACGGTGAGCTCGAAGGACCACTCGCGATCGGTGTCGGCGGGGATCTGGTCCGCGGTCACCCGGGCCCGCCAGCCGCCGGGGCGGTAGTCGCAGTGCCAGTGCCCGCCGAAGACGTCGAGCCGTGGCTCGTCGTACCGCTCGAGGTCCAGCGGGATGCGGGTGGTGCCGTCGGGGGAGACCAGCTCGAGACCGATCTCCGGAGGGTTCGCGGCGAGGTCGATGTTGCGGATGAACCCCCACCCGGTGACGGTGAGCCGGTCGCCCTCCCAGACGGTGCGCATCAGACGGCTGATCAGCTCCAGCTGGCTGTCCGACATCACGTGGACGTCGTCGGGCAGGCCCTCGGTGAGGGGCAGGTCGACGCGGATCCCGTCCGGCGTGGCGTGCGTCGCGAAGCGGCGGGCGTCGTTGCCCCAGTTCTCGATGTAGTCCACAGCTGCGTCGCGGCGGTCGTTGGCGATCAGCTCGACCAGCACCTTGTCCTGTGCGCTGACGCTCCGTACGAACTCCTCACGCGACACCCGGTGGACCAGGTCGAGGATCGCCTCGCGCAGAAGCTTCCAGAACTCCGGCCCGCCCTTCGCGAGGTGACGGGTGAAGAACGGCATGTTGAACGAGATCAGCTGGAGTGCCCGGATCTCGATGGCCCGCTCCTTGCCGGCCGCGCGCAGCGCCTCGAACGACGCCGCCACGGCTTCGTTGTGCGCCGACAGGTTGCGGGTCGACCAGGAGCTCTGCGAGATCGAGGAGCGGTCGTTGCGGATGCGCCAGGACACGGAGATGTCGGGGATGACGTCGAAGGCCCGGGCCTGCGCGAAGGCGGCCGCGCTGACCTGCTGGTCCTCGTAGAGCTTGCCCTCGGGGAACCGCAGCCCGGCCCGGTCCCAGAACTCCCGTCGGTAGACCTTGCTCCAGGCGACGGCGTTGACCATGGCGTCGGGGAACGAGTCGAGGTCGACCCCGAGCCGACGACGGGCGTGGGCCGCCCGGATCCAGGCCCCGGCCGGCACCCGGTTCTTGTTCTCCAGCCGGTCGTAGCAGCTCAGCACGAAGTCGGAGCCGGACTCCTGGAGAGCCTCCATCGCGGTCGCGTAGGCGTCGAGAGTCACCGTGTCGTCGGAGTCGACGAAGGTGAGGAACTCGCCGCGGGCGTGCTCGATCCCGGTGTTGCGGGCCGCGCTCAACCCGCCGTTCTCGCGGGTCACGACCCGGACCCTGAGGTCGCGACGGGCATGGTGCCGAGCGATCTCGCCGCTCCGGTCGGGGCTGCCGTCGTCGACGACGATGATCTCCACCTCGCGGTACAGCTGGAAACGCAGGGAGATCAGGCACTCGTCGAGGAAGTCCTCGACCCGGTAGCAGGGCACCACGATCGAGAGCAGCCCGGGCACGTAGCCGCTGCGGCGGATCGCCCGACGGGCCCGGATCCGGGCGCCATCGGTCGCGCGTCGCGCCCGATCGGGCGCGCTCCGGACCAGTCTCTTGGCTCGCGCCACCGGCGCGTTCGTCAGGGGGGTGGGTGCCTTCCAGCGGTTCTGCATCGGTCCCTTGGGTCGGGTCGGGATGGGCGCGGCGCTCGGCTGTCCCGTGCCCACCGGGCGCGGCCTCATGCTAGGACACCGACGCCGGGCCGACCGACTCGGCGAGGTGACGTGGACGGTGGCGCTAGCCGAGGTCCGCGGCGTCCACGGGGTCGGCCAGCGGGTCCAGCTTGCGCAGGTCGAGGACGTGCCCGGTGCCGTCGGAGAGCAGCACGTCGAGCGAGGCCTTGGCCACCGACCGGGAGTCCAGCAGGGAGTCCTCCGGCTCCTCGCCGAACGCCTTGGTCCGCATCGGGGTGCCGGTGCGCTCGGGGTTCACACAGTTGACGCGTACGCCGCTCTCGCCCCACTCGTCGGCCAGGGCCTGGGTCAGGTTCACCACGGCGGCCTTCGCCGAGGAGTACAGGCTGTAGCCGCTGCGGCCGCGGGTGTAGCTGCTGGAGGTGAACAGCAGCAGGCTGCCGCCCGTGTGGTGCAGGTGGGGGAAGAACACCTGGGCGATGAACACCGGGGCGAGGTAGTTGACCTCGGTGGCGGCGTAGATGGTCTCCTCGGTGGTCTCGAGCAGCGAGCCGCGCGGCAGGATCCCTGCCGTGGCGACGACGAAGTCGATCCGGCCGTGCTCGGCGATCACCTGGTCGGCGACGGCGACCAGGTCGGAGCGCCGCTCGACGTGGGTGTTGGTGCTGGATCGGCTGAACGTCTCCACGGTGGCGCCGTGCTCGCGGGCCACCGTGGCGATGTCGGCGCCGATGCCGTAGCTGCCGCCGAGTACGACGATCACCTTGCCGGCCAGGTTGGCGCGGTACTCCTCGGCGCTGTGTCCCTCGGGCATGTAGCTGCTGGTCAGCTGGAAGAGCTTGTCGGCGAGGAACACGTCGATCGGGTCGGTGACCTTCATGTTGCGTTCCTCGCCCGCGACCACCCAGATCGGCACGTCGGGGAGGTACTTCAGCACCACGCCGCAGTCGTCGGTGGCGGTGAACCCGGGGTCCTCCGCCGCGACGGAGTACGCCGCCCGCAGGACCGAGGCCCGGAAGGCCTGCGGAGTCTGTCCGCGGCGCAGGTTCGCGCGCGGCGGTATGGCCCGGATCGTGTTGTCGTCGGGCGAGACCTCGATGATCGTGTCGGCCGACACGATCGCGACATCGACGGCGTCGTACCTCTCGAGCGCCTCGAAGCACTCGGTGATGATCCGCTCGCTGACCATCGGCCGCACGGCGTCGTGGAAGAGCACCGGACAGTCCTCGGGCAGGTGCTCGAGGGCCTTGAGCGTCGTCCCGTTGCGGGTCTCGGCGCCCTCGTGGACCTGGGTGACCTTGTCGTAGCCGCCCGTGCGCACCATCGCGCGCACCGCGTCGAGGTGACCCTCGGCCATCATCACCACGATCTCGTCGACCATCGGATGGCTCTGGAAGGCGGCGAGCGTGTGCTCGAGGATCGTCTTGCCGGCGATCTTGATCAGCTGCTTGGGGATGTCGAGGCCCACCCGGGTGCCGACTCCGCCGGCGAGGAGCACCGCGACCCGCGGGGCGCCTGCCTCGATCACGAGCTCGTCCGCAGCTTGCCCGCCACGGTCCGGCGGAGTGCTGCGAAGCGGCTCTCCGGCTCGGCCGCGCTCATCTCCTCGCGGACCCGGCGTGCGGTCTTCCGCTTCTCGCGGCGCACGTTGGCGCCGGTGCGGTTGCGGGCCACGTCGAAGGACTCGTCGTAGTACGCCGTGAGCTCGGCCCGGATGGCATCGAGCTGAGCGCGCGTCTCGCCGCCGTCGGTGGCTCCCGCACCGACCAGCTGCCCGTAGGTGTCGTAGGTGCGGGTCGCCAGGTCGAGCAGCCGTGGCGGCAGCTCGAGCTCGTCCCAGTCCGCCGTGGAGCGGTGCAGCGTGGGGTCGACGAGGTCGCCCGCGGCGGCGATCTGCTCGGGCGACGCCCGGTCGAACAGGCCCATCCGGATCGTCTCGTCGGCCTTCGTCATCGCCGACCGCCAGTCGACCAGGAGGTCGTCGTAGCGCACGGTGGCGCGCGGCAGGTCACGGCTGCGCAGCTCGGTGCCGAGCATCATCGTCATCCAGCCGACGACGCGGGTGGTGTTGCTGGTCTTGGTGCCGTACGCGATCTCGCGTGAGCGCATCACCTCCGCGGGGTGTCGCAGCATCGTGGCGACATGCACCTCCGCGTCGAGCCGGTCGGCCGCGGCCCGGTGCAGCTGGAAGAACCACGCGAGACGCGGGTCCTTCACCACGATCCGGTCGCTCTCAGCGAACTGATCCTCGAGCCAGCTCACCAGACGGTCGAGGAGCTCGGGCCGCTCGACGATCTGGTCGGTCAGCTCCCAGGCCTCGGGACGGCCGTCCTCGATCGCGACGTCGACCAGCGCAAGGAGCTCGTTGTGGTAGTCGACGAGCCAGCGCGGCTCTCCGAAGCCACGCGGGTTGGAGCGGTTGGCACTCACCTCGGGCTTGGGGATGTGGACGCCGAGCCGTCCGGTGAGCCCGGCGAACAGGCTGGTGCCGCTGCGGCCCGATCCGGCCACCACGAGCATCTGCCTGCGCCCGGCCGGGGCCATGGACTCCTCCTGCATGGGGGAAACTGTGTCACACGCACCCGGGCCGCCGCGCAGGACGGCGTCGCCGGGCGCGCACGCCGTACCCACCGCGACACACACCGCGACAGCGCTCCGAAGGAGACCCCGTGCCCGATGCCGGCCCCATCCTCCCTGCGGGCGCGGTCCTGCTGCACATCGGGCCGTACAAGACGGGGACCACCGCGATCCAGGCTTCCCTCGAGCGTCACCGGGCCGACCTGCCGG
The DNA here is from genome assembly GCA_963761515.1 of uncultured Actinomycetota bacterium. Classification (GTDB taxonomy): domain Bacteria; phylum Actinomycetota; class Actinomycetes; order Propionibacteriales; family Nocardioidaceae; genus Nocardioides. The sequence continues at coordinate 97,240 of CAVXHO010000005.1, read as the reverse complement.
CGTACGGCGTGATCTACCCAGGGGACCGACGCCGGCAGGCCCGACCGGTGTTCGCGCTGCTCGGTCGCGGCCTGCCCGGCATGCCGGTCGTGCCCGAGCAGGAGTGGCTCGACCTGGTGGCTGAGGTCCGCGATGCTGCCGCCGACCGGGTGATGATCAGCTCGGAGGACTTCTCGACGCTCGACGCCGAGCAGGTCGCCCGCGTGGTCCGGGACCTGGGTGCGGAGCGCGTCCACGTGCTCACGGTGGCGCGGAACCTCTCGCGTCTTCTGCCCTCCGGCTGGCAGGAGCGGGTCAAGTCGGTCAACGAGACCCGCAGCTACGAGGAGTGGCTCGCCGAGGTGCTGGCCCCGGCGCCGACCGAGCCACCGGCGTCGGTCTTCTGGCGTCACCACTCGCTCGCCAACCTCCTCGGCACCTGGACCGATGTGGTGCCGCCCGAGCGGGTGACCGTGGTCGTGGCCGACGAGTCCGACCGCTCCCAGCTGCGCCACGTGTGTGAGGCACTGCTCGGCCTGCCCGGGGGCCTGCTCACCGAGGCCCCGGCGGACAACGCGTCCCTCACCTGGAACCGCGTGGAGCTCTACCGGGAGCTGAACCGGGTCGCCGCGTCCGGAGGCTGGAGCGAGCGGGCGCATCGCCGTGTGCTCTACCGCGGGCTGTTGCAAGGGCTCGCTGCCGCGGACGTGGCCCCCGGGGAGGCCCCGATCCCGCGGCTCCCCGCGTGGGCCGCGACGCGGGTCGCCGAGCTCAGCCGCGAGCGGGTGAAGCAGCTGCAGGACTCCGGCGCGCGGGTGGTCGGCGCCCCCGACCTCCTCCTGGCCGACGGTGGTACGTCGAGTGGCCCGGAGGTCGAGGTCCCGGACGCGCTGCCGATCGAGGCCGCGGTGCGTGGGCTGGAGTCGATGGTGGAGGCCCTGAGACGGGACAAGCGCCGCAAGGGCGGGGACGACCCGGTCGGCTAGCATGCCGCGAGTGCCGGTCAGATCCGCTTACGACGCCGACCTGCTGTTGCCGTCGGGGGCGATCCTGGTCCACGTCGGCCCGTTCAAGACGGGCTCGTCGTCCCTCCAGATGGCGTTGCACTCGCGGCGCGAGGAGGTCCTGGCGCACGGCGTCCACTACCCCGGCACCGGCTACCGCCACCTCCGCGAGATCGCGTCGTTGATGGGCCGCGGTCCTCGCGGCGTACCGACAGTGCCGCCGGTGGAGTGGGTCGGGTTCGTGGCCGAGATCCACCGGGTCGATGCGACGCGCACCGTCGTGAGCAGCGAGGGGCTGAGCACAGCCGGGACCGCCACCGTCGCCCGTCTGGTCGAGGACCTCGGGCCTGAACGCGTGCACGTGGTCCGCGTCGAGCGCCGGCTGGACAGGCTGCTGCCGTCGGCCTGGCAGGAGCGGATCAAGTCCTCCAACGAGACGCGCACCTTCGGCCAGTTCCTCGACGACGTCCTCTCCGCGGACCCGGCCACGTCGCAGGGCAAGCCGGCATCGTTCTGGGTCGCCCACAGCCTCGAGCGGTACCTCGCACGGTGGGGAGCGGTCCTGCCCGCCGAGCGGATCCACGTGGTGTCCGCTGACGCGCGCGACCCGCGCGCGACTTCTGCCGTCTTCGAGCGGCTGCTCGGCCTTCCGACCGGGATGCTCGACCCCTCGCAGCGCCCCAACAGCTCGCTGACCTGGGAGCGGGTCGAGCTGTGCCGGAGGCTCAACGAGGTCTTCGACGAGCACGGCTGGCCCGACCGGTTGCGGCGCCGTACCCTCCAGGGCGCGATCGTCGGCGGGCTGAGGGACGCCCCGCCGAGCGCGACCGATGTCCCGATCCCTCCGGTGTCGGGAGAGCACCTGCGCCGGACCGCGGAGCTCAGCGCGAAGCGCATCGAGCTGCTGACCTCCAGCGGGGTCGACGTGATCGGCGACCTCGAGCAGACCCGGGTCCTCGACGACGAGGTCGCCGGTGTGCCTCCGACCGAAGCGCCCGTCTCCATCTCGATCGAGGCCGTGGCGGCCGCGGTCGAGCGGCTGATGGTGCGGCAGGCGTCCCGATGACGGACCCGGCGACCCTGCCGGAGGGCTCCGTGCTCCTGCACATCGGGCCGTACAAGACCGGCTCGACAGCCATCCAGCAGGCACTCTTCGACCAGCGCGACGTCCTGGCCGAGCACGGTGTCCTCTACCCGGGACGCTGGCGACGCCTCTTCCGCGAGGGCCACGCCCTCATGCAGTGGGCTCCGCGCGGCCGGCCGGTCCCTCCGGAGTCGGTGTGGGACGAGTTCGCCGCCGGGATCCGGGCCCGGCCCGACCTACGCGTGTGCCTGAGCACCGAGGACTTCGGCCGCATCCGCAACAAGGAGCGGAGCCACAAGGTCGTCACCGACCTCGGTGCCGACCGCCTCCATGTCATCGCCGTGGCCCGCGCCTATCACCGTCTGATGCCCTCGCACTGGCAGGAGCGGGTGAAGAGCCACGAGCGCCGGTCGTACGACGAGTGGCTGCACGAGCTGCTGGAGGGCGACGACTCGCACGAGGTCCACCGGAGCTTCTGGACCTCCCACGACGTGGAGTACATGGCGTCGCGGTGGCTCGACGTCCTCCCGCCCGACCGCTTCACACTGGTCGTCACCGACGACTCCGACCGTGACCTCCTGCCGCGCACCTTCGAGCAGCTGCTGGGGGTGCCCACCGGCCTGCTCACGCCCGTCGCAGTCGACCAACGCCTCGCTGAGCATGAATGCCGTCGAGGTACTGCGCCGCGTCAACCAGGAGTTCGCCGAGCGCAAGTGGCCCGACCGCGAGTACGTCCGGCTGATCCAGGGCGGGATGGTCAAAGAGCTGCAGAGCGCCGGCCGGAGCGACGGCGACGCGGGCGTGCCGGCACTGCCCGGGTGGGCACGTCCGCTCGTGGCCGAACGGAGCGAACGGCGGGTCGAGACCATCGCCCGCCTCGGCATCAACGTGGTCGGAGACCCGTCGTGCCTCCTGCTCCCCGACCAGCCTGCGGCCGAGGCCGCCGACCTCGGCCCCGATCGGATCTCGGTCGAGGCGGCCGCTCTGGCCGTCTCCGGTGTGGTGTCCGGTGCGTTGCAGCGTCAGCGGACGCTCGCCGCGCAGCTGAAGGTCGCCAAGCAGCAGCAACAGGCCGGGCCGCCTGCCCTGGCGGAGCTCGGGCGTCGCGACCTGGCCCGCGAGCTCTGGAGCCGACAGACCGCACGCTGGCGCCGCGGTCGCCGGACCTGACCGAGTCGTTCACATCACACCGGCTGCGGTTACGGCGGCTGCTGTGCGCGGGATAGATTGGTGATGTTCCCCATCGTGCGGTACCCACACCGGCCCTCACCCGAGGGTGGTCGGAGGGACCTGAACGTCAAGGAAGTTGATGACCTCACTTCGCGTGGGCGTGATCGGAGCCGGTCGTGTCGGCGCCGTCCTCGCCGCAGCCCTCCGCTCGCGCGGCCACGAGATCGTGTCCGTGGCCGGTGAGTCCGACGCCTCGCTCAGGCGGGTCGCCGACCTCCTTCCGGGCGTCCCCGTCGCCAAGCCGACCGCGGTCGCCCGCACGTGTGACGTCCTGCTGCTGACCGTGCCCGACGACATGCTCGACAACGTCGTGACCCAGTTGGCCGCCAGCGGTTCGCTTCACGTCGGCCAGTACGTCGTTCACACCAGCGGCAGCCACGGCCTCCGGGTGCTCGAGCCCGCGACCCGGGTCGGGGCACGGCCCGTCGCGCTGCACCCCGCCATGACGTTCACCGGGACGGCTCTCGACCTCGACCGCCTGGCCGAGTGCGTCTTCGGGGTCACCGTCGGCGACGCCGAGCGGGCGTGGGCCGAGCAGGTCGTCGCCGAGCTCGGCGGCGAGGTGATGTGGGTCTCCGAGGAGCTCCGCGGGCTCTACCACGCCGGGCTCGCGCACGGCGCCAACCACCTGGTCACCCTCGTCTCGCAGGCCATGGAGCTGCTCAGCGTGGCCGGAGCCGACGACCCGGCCGCCATCCTGCGTCCGTTGCTCGAGGCCGCACTCACCAACGCGCTCACCGATGGTGACGCGGCGCTCACCGGTCCCATCGTCCGCGGCGATGTGAACACGGTGCGTGCCCACCTGACCGAGATCGCGTCCAACGCGCCCGACACGCTGCCGTCGTACGTCGCCCTGGCCCGGGCCACCCTCGACCGCGTGGTCACCGACGGCCGGGTCCTGCCGATCCGCGCAGCCGCCATCAGTCGCGTCCTCGACCAGGCCGTGGCTGCGGACGTGCCGGTCCGCGGGACGCCGCAGCAATGAGCTCTCCGCCGTTCCTCGCGTCCACACGCGAGGAGCTCGCGGACGTGCTTGCACCCCACCGTCGCGCCGATGCCTCGGTGGCGTTGGTGCCGACGATGGGCGCCATGCACGAGGGCCACGCCAGCCTGCTACGCGTGGCCCGGGAGCGCGCCGGCGCGGGTGCGGTGGTGGCCTCGATCTTCGTCAACCCGCTGCAGTTCGCGCCCGGCGAGGACCTGGCCCGCTACCCACGCACCCTCGAGGCGGATCTCCAGATCTGCGACAAGGAGGGCGTCGACGTCGTCTTCGCTCCCTCGGCCGACGAGGTCTACCCCGGCGGAGAGCCGCTGGTCACCGTCGAGCCGGGACCGCTGGCAGCCGAGCTCGAGGGCGCGTCGCGGCCGGGGCACTTCCGCGGTGTCCTGACCGTCGTCGCCAAGCTCTTCGGGCTCACCCGACCCGACCTCGCGGTCTTCGGCGAGAAGGACTACCAGCAGCTGGTCCTGGTCCGACGGATGAGCCGCGATCTGTGCCTGGGTGTCGACGTCGTCGGTGCACCCACGGTCCGCGAGCCCGACGGCCTGGCGCTGTCGAGCCGCAACCGCTTCCTGGACCCTGACGAGCGTCGGGCCTCGGTGGTGCTGTCCCGAGCCCTCCGCGCGGCGCAGGACGGTGCGTCGTACGGCGCCGCGGCGGCCCGGCGTGCGGCCCTGGCCGAGCTGGACGACGAAGCCATCGACCTCGACTACCTGGCGATCCGTACACCGGACCTCGACGCGGTGGACGAGCACGCATCGGTTCCGGTGCAGGCCAGGGTGCTGGTGGCCGCGCGTGTCGGCACCACCCGGCTGATCGACAACCTGCCGCTGACCCTCGGTGCCGCGACCGCTCAGTGACCGAGCTTCGCGCAGATCTTGGCGTGGAACGCCTCCACCTCGAGCGTTCCGTCGAGGACCCTGCGGGTCGGCCAGTTGCTGGTGTCGACCTGCGAGAGCCGCTCGAAGAGCGGCAGGTCGTCGGCGTATCGCCGGATGACCCGCTCGAAGGCGGCCATCGACGGCGCCTCGCCGCGGACGACAGCGGTGGGGTGGCGGTGGGGGAGCGGCGGGTGGTCCTCGAAGCGAGGCAGCCCCAGCAGATCGGTGGCCCGGTCCATCTGGCCCTGTGGGTCGGCGACCAGGGCCCCGAACTCGAAGAACCGCCACTGCTCTGCGGGGAAGAGCGGGAGCGCACGCTCGAGCTGCTCGCCGTAGAGGCTGCGGGAGAAGAGCGAGCGTTGGAGCTGCCTCGGCGCCGGGGGCTCGGTGCTCTCCGGCGGCAGCGGGTCGTCGACGTACTGCTCGATCGCCTCCGGGAAGTCGGGGTACTCCGCGTGACGGCTGCGCTCCATCGCCCACTGGGAGAAGGCACGCTCGATCGGGTCGCGGAAGATCGCCATCACCGGCATGCCGGGGTCGTAGTCACGCATCCGCTGCATCGCGCCAGGCCAGAACAGGTACGCCGGCGTCGCGTCGCCCGCGATGTGCCCGCCCTTGACGACCGGTCGGCGGTAGCTGCCGTAGTCGGGCGCCGACCAGTCGTGGGGCTCGATGAAGAAGCGCATCTCCGGCTCCGGCCCCCCCACGATGTCGGGGTGCTCGGACAGCGTCCGGTAGAAGCTGGACGTGGCGCTCTTCTGCACACCGACGATGGCGAAGCTGATGGGCACCGAGAACTCGGCGGCCTCGAGCGCGGCCATCCGCCTGGCGCGACGCTTGGCCTTCATGTTCATGGTGCGCCTCTCGGAGCGTGGCCCCAGAGGGGGCTGGACGAACGGAGGGGTCAGGCTATCGCGGGGCCGACGGGAGGCCGCGGCCTCGGTGACCAGTAGCCTCGGGTCGTGAGCGTACGTCGTGTGGTCGGCCGCCTCGTGGCACCCGATCCCGGCTGGTCGGTGGAAGCCGACGTCGTGGTGATCGGGTCCGGCATCGCCGGTCTGACGGCGGCGCTACGCCTGCGCGGCAGCGTCGACAAGGTGCTCGTGGTGACCAAGGACGTGCTGGACGCGGGCTCGACCCAGTGGGCACAGGGCGGCATCGCGGCGGCTCTCGGACCGGGCGACACCCCCGCCCAGCACGAGCAGGACACCCTGGTGGCGGGCGCCGGGGCCTGCGACGCCGAGGCGGTCCGGATCCTGGTGACCGAGGGACCGGAAGCGGTCCGCGAGCTGATCGCCCTGGGCGCCAACTTCGACCTGCACCCCGACGGCGAGCTCAGCCTCACCCGCGAGGGCGGTCATCACCGCGACCGGATCGCCCACGCCGGCGGAGACGCCACGGGAGCCGAGATCCAGCGGGCGCTGATCGCTGCAGTGGCGCGGGCACCGGAGATCGAGGTCGTCGAGCACGCCCTCGCCGTCGACCTGCTGCTCGCCGACGACGGCGGCGTCGCCGGGGTCACCCTGCACGTGATGGGTGAGGGCCAGCGCGACGGCGTCGGCGCCGTGCGGTGTCGGGCCGTCGTCCTCGCCAGCGGCGGCCTCGGCCAGGTCTTCTCCCAGACCACCAACCCCCCGGTGTCGACCGGCGACGGGATGGCGGTGGCCTACCGGGCGGGTGCCGTGCTCCGTGACCTGGAGTTCGTGCAGTTCCACCCCACCGTGATGTGGCTCGGCCCGGACTCCCGCGGTCAGCAGCCCCTGATCTCCGAGGCGGTCCGCGGCGAGGGCGCGTTCCTCGTCGACTGGGAGGGCCGGCGCTTCATGCAGGGCGTGCACGAGCTGGCCGACCTGGCTCCGCGCGACGTCGTGGCCAAGGCGATCACGAGGCGGATGATCGAGAGCGGTCACCCCCACATGTGGCTGGACGCTCGCGACCTCGGAGCGGAGTTCTGGGAGCGCCGCTTCCCCACCATCCTGGCGACCTGCCGCCGCCACGGCGTGGACCCCGTCACCGAGCTGATCCCGGTCGCCCCGGCGTGCCACTACGCCTCGGGTGGCGTCGCCACCGACCTCTGGGGCAGGTCCACGCTGCCCGGCCTCTACGCCACCGGCGAGGTCGCGTGCTCCGGCGTGCACGGCGCCAACCGGCTCGCCTCCAACTCCCTCCTCGAGGGGCTGGTCTTCTCCCGCCGCATCGCCGAGGTGCTCCCGGCCGAGCTGCGCGACTGGTCCCACCCGGCCGCCGACCAGCGGCCGGCCGGCCTCGTCGACGGCGGAGTCCGCCGTGCGCTCCAGGAGGAGATGACCGCGCGTGCCGGCGTCCTGCGCTCCGCCGAGGGCCTCCGCGCCGGGCTCGAGCAGCTGGAGGGGCTGGCCGGCGCGTCGGCGTCGACGATCGACCAGGACGCCTGGGAGGCCACCAACCTGCTCACCATCAGCACCCTGCTGGCCGAGGCGGCGCTGCTGCGCGAGGAGACCCGCGGCTCCCACTGGCGCGAGGACTTCCCCGACCGCGACGACGCCGGCCAGTCCGGCCACCACGACTGGTGGCTCGCGGCCGGCGAGCCCGCGGGTGGGTTCCGGCCCTCGGCACCGACCGACGTCGTGTCGACCGAGGTGCCCGCGTGACGACGTACGACGGGCTGCTGGCTGAGCTCCGCGACGGCGGGCTCGACCCCGACGCGGTGATCGCCGCGATCGACGCGGCCCTCGAGGAGGACCTGCCCGGGGATGCCGTCGACGTCACGAGCGTCGCCACGATCCCCGCGGACGCCACGGGCGAAGCGGTCTTCGCGGCCCGGGAGCCGGGTGTCGTGGCCGGGTTGGGAGTCGCTGCCCTCGTCTTCCTGCGCGTTGACACCGAGATCGACGTGGACGACCGGGTCCCCGACGGCACGCCGGTGGCCGCAGGCGACGTCGTGATGCGGGTGTCCGGCCCGACGCGCTCCCTGCTCACCGCCGAGCGCACGGCGCTGAACTTCGCCTCCCACCTCTCCGGGATCGCGACCGCCACCTCGCGCTGGGTGGCGGCCCTGGAGGGCACCCGCGCCCGCGTCCTCGACACCCGCAAGACCCTCCCGCGCCACCGAGCCCTCCAGAAGTACGCCGTGCGCTGCGGCGGCGGCACGAACCACCGCTTCTCCCTGGCGGACATGGCGATGGTCAAGGACAACCACGTGGTCGCGGCCGGGGGAGTGGTGCCCGCCTATCGGGCGGTGCGCGCGGCGTACCCGGAGATCCCGGTCGAGGTGGAGGTCACCGACCTCGGCCAGCTGGCCGACCTCCTCGAGGCGGGGTGCGACCGGATCCTGCTCGACAACATGGACACCGCGACGATGGCCGAGGCCGTCCGGCTCACCGGCGGCCGGGCCGTCCCTCGAGGCGTCCGGCGGCCTCACCCTGGAACGGGCGCGAGAGGTCGCCGAGACCGGCGTCGACTTCATCTCGGTCGGAGCGCTGACGCACTCGGTCAAGGTCTTCGACCTCGGGCTCGACCTGCGATGACCACCCTTCTCGCCGCCGACATCGGCAACAGCCACACCGTGCTGGGGCTGATCCGCGACGGTGACGTGTCAGCCGAGTGGCGGGTGGCGACGGTCGAGTCGCGCACCGCCGACGAGTGGTCGGTGCTGATCCGCGGCCTGCTCGGCGACCTGGAGGCGGAGGTGGGCGGGATCGTCGTCTGCGCCACCGTGCCGTCGGTGCTGCAGGAGTGGCGGACCATGCTCGCCGGCCACTTCGGCTCCGTGCGGAGCGTCGTCGTGGAGCCTGGTGTGCGGACCGGGGTGCCGGTGCTCACCGACAACCCGCGCGAGGTCGGCACCGACCGGATCGTGAACGCCCTGGCCGTCGCCACCCGCTACGGCGGACCCGCGGTCGTGGTCGACTTCGGCGGTACGGCGACGACTTTCGACGTGGTGAATGCGGACGGGCAATACATCGGCGGCGCCATATCGCCGGGAATCGAGATATCCCTCGAGGCACTGGAGCGGCGCGGCGCCCAATTGCGCATGGTCGAATTGCGGCGACCGCGGTCGGTGATAGCCCGTAACACCGTCGAGGCGCTGCAGTCGGGAATGGTGTTCGGCGTCGCCAGCCAGGTCGACGGAATTGTCGAGCGGATGATCGTGGAGCTCGAGGTGGAACCCGCGACGGTGACCGTCGTGGCGACCGGTTATCTGGCCTCGCTGGTGGTGGACGAGTGTCGATGTTTCACCGCCCACGACCCGTGGCTCACTCTCCGGGGCCTGGAGCTGGTGTATCGACGTAATGCCTGAGCGCGCTTCGGATTCGGCCCGATAAGTCCGTTGCGCCGCCGTCGAGAATGTCCTCGGTAAGCGCCCCGGGTTGTTTGTTTTCTCCGGCCCCCGCTAGGTTTGTCTCAGACACTCCACGAGCGCACGGATATCGGCGGTCCGTCACCCCGGAAGGCAGGCTCCACATGGCGCAGAAAGTGCACATCACCCTCGAGGACGACCTCGATGGTGGCGATGCGACAGAGACCGTGAGTTTCGGTCTCGACGGCCGCACCTACGAGATCGATCTCAACGACAAGAACGCCAAGGCGTTGCGTGACGCGCTGGCGCGCTACGTCGGTGCTGCCCGCCGTAGCGGCGGGGGGCGCGGGAGCGCCGCCAAGCGACGTACCCAGGTGGGCACCAGTGCCCGGGAGATCCGCGACTGGGCACGCTCCAACGGCCACAAGGTGCCCGACCGCGGCCGGATCCCGGCCGACGTGCGCGAGGCCTTCGAAGCAGCTCATTAAGCCCTTCTCGTTGGTTGAGGAGGTCGCTCAGCGACCGTCTCGAAACCCGGTGACCGTGCCTGGTCTGTCAGGCACCGTCACCGGGTTTCGTCTCGCTCGCGCGACTTCGTTCCTCAGTCGCGTCGCTCGCTCAACCTTCACTCGCCACGGGTCGCGCTCGTCCCTCGCGCCACCCTGCTTGTTCGCCCTGGGCGGACGCTGCTCGATCCGGGCGGGGAACACGTAGGCTGGGAGACCAGTTGGAACCGGTGACGCCCGACGCACCCGATCGAGCGTCCCCCAGTTTTGTGTTGGCGGGTGCTCCACCATCCGCGTAGAGGAGCGATAGGCATGTTCGAGCGGTTCACTGACCGAGCCCGCCGGGTGGTCGTGCTGGCCCAAGAAGAGGCCCGCATGCTCTCCCACAACTACATCGGCACCGAGCACATCCTGCTCGGCCTGATCCACGAGGGTGAGGGCGTCGCAGCCAAGGCTCTCGAGAGCCTCGACATCTCGCTCGAGGCCGTCCGTGCGCAGGTCGAGGAGATCATCGGCCAGGGCCAGCAGGCCCCCAGCGGCCACATCCCCTTCACCCCGCGCGCCAAGAAGGTGCTCGAGCTGTCGTTGCGCGAGGCGCTGCAGCTCGGCCACTCCTACATCGGCACCGAGCACATCCTGCTCGGCCTGATCCGCGAGGGCGAGGGCGTCGCCGCCCAGGTGCTGCAGAAGCTCGGCGCCGACCTCAACCGCGTCCGCCAGCAGGTCATCCAGCTGCTCAGCGGCTTCCAGGGCAAGGAGCAGACCGGCGCCCAGGCGGCGACCTCGGGTGCCCCGGCCGACACCCCGTCGTCGTCGCTGGTGCTCGACCAGTTCGGCCGCAACCTGACCCAGGACGCCCGCGAGTCCAAGCTCGACCCGGTGATCGGGCGCGAGCAGGAGATCGAGCGGGTCATGCAGATCCTCAGCCGCCGCACCAAGAACAACCCGGTGCTGATCGGCGAGCCCGGCGTCGGCAAGACCACGATCGTCGAGGGGCTGGCCCAGGACATCGTCCGCGGCAACGTCCCGGAGACGCTCAAGGACAAGCAGATCTACACCCTCGACCTCGGCGCCCTGGTCGCCGGCTCGCGCTACCGCGGCGACTTCGAGGAGCGCCTCAAGAAGGTGCTCAAGGAGATCCGCACGCGCGGTGACATCGTGCTGTTCATCGACGAGATCCACACCCTCGTCGGCGCCGGCGCGGCCGAGGGTGCCATCGACGCAGCGTCGATCCTCAAGCCGATGCTGGCCCGGGGCGAGCTGCAGACCATCGGTGCGACCACCCTCGACGAGTACCGCAAGTACCTCGAGAAGGACGCCGCGCTGGAGCGCCGCTTCCAGCCGATCCAGGTCGCCGAGCCGTCGATCGCCCACACCATCGAGATGCTCAAGGGGCTGCGCGACCGCTACGAGGCGCACCACCGGGTGACGATCACCGACGAGGCGCTGGTCTCGGCGGCGACGCTCGCCGACCGCTACATCTCCGACCGCTTCCTGCCCGACAAGGCCATCGACCTGATCGACGAGGCCGGCTCGCGGCTGCGGATCCGCCGGATGACGGCGCCCGCCGACCTGCGCGAGTACGACGACAAGATCGCCGAGGTGCGCCAGCGCAAGGAGGCCGCGATCGACGGCCAGGACTTCGAGGCGGCCGCGCGACTGCGCGACGAGGAGAAGCAGCTGACCGCGAAGAAGCTCGAGCGCGAGAAGCAGTGGCGCGCCGGTGACCTCGACGAGGTCGCGGAGGTCGACGAGGAGCTGATCGCCGAGGTGCTCGCGGTCGCGACCGGGATCCCGATCGTGAAGCTGTCCGAGGAGGAGTCGACGCGGCTGCTCAAGATGGAGGACGAGCTCCACAAGCGGGTCATCGGCCAGGACCAGGCGGTCAAGGCACTCAGCCGGGCGATCCGTCGTACCCGAGCCGGCCTCAAGGACCCGAAGCGTCCCGGTGGCTCGTTCATCTTCGCCGGCCCGTCCGGTGTCGGTAAGACGTGGCTGTCCAAGACGCTCGCGGAGTTCCTCTTCGGCGACGAGGACGCGCTGATCCAGCTCGACATGAGCGAGTACAGCGAGAAGCACACCGTCTCGCGGCTGTTCGGATCGCCTCCGGGCTACGTCGGCTACGAAGAGGGCGGCCAGCTCACCGAGAAGGTGCGGCGCAAGCCGTTCTCCGTGGTCCTGTTCGACGAGGTCGAGAAGGCCCACCCCGACATCTTCAACAGCCTGTTGCAGATCCTGGAGGAAGGTCGCCTGACCGACTCCCAGGGTCGCGTCGTGGACTTCAAGAACACCGTGATCATCATGACCACCAACCTCGGCACCAAGGACATCGCCAAGGGCCAGAACCTCGGCTTCGCCCAGACCGGTGACGTGGCAGGGTCCTACGAGCGGATGAAGAACAAGGTCCAGGAAGAGCTCAAGCAGCACTTCCGCCCCGAGTTCCTCAACCGGGTCGACGAGATCATCGTGTTCCCGCCGCTGTCGCAGGAGCAGATCATCCACATGGTCGACAACATGATCGCGGGGGTCGAGCTCCGGCTGAAGGACCGCGACATGTCGCTCGAGCTCACGCAGGGCGCCAAGAACCTGCTGGCGACACGGGGCTTCGACCCGGTGCTGGGTGCTCGACCGCTGCGTCGCACCATCCAGCGCGAGATCGAGGACATCCTGGCCGAGAAGATGCTGTACGGCGAGGTCGGACCCGGTCAGATCGTGCTCGTCGACGTGGACGGCGAGGGCCCGACGGCGAACTTCACGTTCAAGGGCCAGAAGGTCGGCGTGCTGCCCGACCTGCCGCCGCTCGAGACGGTCGCGGTCGAGCCCCCCAGCGGCCCGGCCGGCCGCGGTGAGGGCGACGACGAGACGCCCGGCCCGACCGACGTGGAGAAGGCGGCAGGCACCGACTGAGTCACCCGCAGACGCCGCCGGTGGTCCGGGTGGTCGCAGAGCGACCCCTCGACCGTCGGCGGCGTTCGGTTTCTGCCTCAGGCCCCGAGAAGATCCGCCGCTCGGCGCTGGCCGGCTCGGTCAGCGGGTGCTGGTTTCGAGACGTGCCGCTCAGCCCTCGCAGGCTCGGTCACCGCGGGCTGGTTCTCGAGACCTGTCGCCGGCTCCGGCGACCTCGCAGGCTCGGTCACCGCGGGCTCACGCTGTGGAGGTTCAGCACCACCACGCCCGCCACGATCAGGGCCAGCGCGAACACCTTGACCGCGTCGAGCCGCTCTCCGAGCAGGAGCGCGCCCACCAGCGCGATCGACGCGGTCCCGAGCCCCGACCACACGGCGTACGCCACGGAGACCGACATCTGGCGCACGACCACGGCCAGCAGCCAGATGGACAGGGCATAGCCACCCAGCACCACCAACGACCACGGCAGGTCGTGGAAACCCCTCGTCCGCGGGAGGATGGTGGTCGCGCCGACCTCGACGCCGATGGCGGCCAGGAGAACGACGAACGGGCTGAACATGCTCATCACTTCGCTAGGGTTGGTGTGTGTAGCGGTCGCTACACGTCTACTGTAGCGGGTGCTACAACGAGGTTCAAACCGGTTCCGAGGAGGTGCGGATGGCCACACGTCGTGAGGAGCTGGCCGAGGCCGCTACCGACTACGCCATCGAGCACGGGCTGATCGGGCTCAGCCTCCGACCGCTCGCGGTCGAGCTCGGCACCAGCGACCGGATGCTGCTCTACCACTTCCGCGACAAGGACGACCTGATCGCGACGATCGTGCGGACGTCGACGACCCGCTCGGTGGCCAGCATCCGTGCCCTGCCGCCGTCGACCGATCTGCGCGCCGCGGTCCTCGACCTGTGGCGTGCCACGACGACGGGCCGGCTCCAGGCCTGCCAGCGCCTGTACCTCGAGGCTGCGTCGCTCGGCCTCTTCGGGCACGAGCCGTACGCGACGGAGGTGCGAGAGGCGAACGCGGTCTGGATGAGCGCGCTGGCCGACCACCTCGCCGGCGTGGGCCTCAAGGCGGCCGCGGCCCGCCAGGCCGCCGACCTCGTCGACGCGGCGTTCATGGGGCTCCAGCTCGACCAGCCGCTCGACTCGCGCGCACGGCAGCAGAAGACGGTCAGGGACCTGGCCGACTCGGTCGCCGCACGCTGGGGCCCCCAGAACGCTCAGCCGGGCAGCGCGTAGCCCTGGTCGGTCGACACCAGCAGCCCGTCGGCGACCAGTCCGGCCAGGCACCTCGTGCGCTGCTCGGACTCAGGCCAGGCCCGCTCCATCGCCCGCGTGGCGACGGAGCCATCGACATCCCGGGCCAGCGCCATCAGCCGGCCCCGGCACTGCCGGTCGGTCCCGTCCCAGGCCTGGCCGCGGCGCGGTGGCCCGTCGTACGCCGGGTGGCCGGCCAGGCGCCACGCGCAGCGGGCGCGCACCGGGCACGTGGAGCAGGCGGGTGAGGCCGCGGTGCAGACCAGTGCGCCCAGCTCCATCAGCGCGACCGACCAGGTGGCCGCCGTCGGCTCGTCCTCCGGCAGCAGGCTGACCGCGACGGACCTCTCCGCCGCGGTCACGGCGGGCGGAGGGAACTCCGCCCCGGCCACGACCCGCGTCAACACCCGGCGCACATTGGTGTCGAGCACGGGCTGCCGGCGACCGAAGGCGAAGGCCAGCACGGCCGAGGCCGTGTAGTCGCCGACGCCCGGGAGGGCGCGCAGTGCGTCGTAGGTGTCCGGAACGGTGCCCTCGTGCTGCTCGGTGATCACCGTGGCCGCGGCGTGGAGCCGGGTGGCCCGCCGCGGGTAGCCGAGCCGGCCCCACGCACGGATCGCGTCGCCCACGGGAGAGGCCGCCAGGGAGGCAGCGGTCGGCCAGCGCTCGATCCAGGCCTCGTAGACGGGCAGGACCCGGGCCACCGGCGTCTGCTGGAGCATCGACTCGGAGACCAGCACACCCCAGGGCGACGCCGTCCTACGCCGCCAGGGCAGGTCGCGCGCGTGCTCGTCGTACCACCGGAGCAGTGGCGCGTGGAGCTCGGACACCCGGTGATCGTAGAGCCGGCGTGCGAGCAGGCTCGTTGCGCCGCTCACTCCGGTCGTCGCATCCCGGCGAGCCGGGACGAAACGCCCCCGATCGCTGACTAGCGTGACCGGCATGACCGGAATGACGCGCGGACGGCTCCCCGCCCGCGTCTACTGGGTCCGCCGGCTGATGGTGCTCGGCATCGCCACCCTGCTCGTCGTGGGCATCGCGCGGCTGCTCGGCGGTTCCAGCGACGGGTCGTCCGGGCCGGATCGGGCGGCGCAGGTGGCCGACACCTCGTCCTCGTCGACCACGCCCTCGACCACCGGTCCGTCCACGCCGACCCACACCCCGGGCGGGCAGAAGAAGCAGAAGCAGCCGACGGCCGACACCACCCCGGTGGTGCTGCCCTCCGGACCGTGCGCGGCGGACGACATCGCGATCACGCCGTCGGTACCGCACCCGATCGCGGGCCGCGACATCACACTGGTCCTCGACCTCTCGACCATCACCTCCCCCGCGTGCCACTGGACCATGTCGAGCAGGACGCTGGCGCTCAAGATCACGTCCGGCCGCGACCTGATCTGGACGAGCGTGCAGTGCGGCCGCGCCATCCCGAAGCAGGACCTCGTGCTCCGCGAGGGGGCACCGACCAGGGTCCCCGTCACGTGGAGCGCACGGCGCTCGGAGCCGGGCTGCCCGCGGCTGACGGAGTGGGCGCTGCCCGGCACCTACCACCTCGACGTCGCGGCCCTCGCCGGCCAGCCCCAGGACCTGACCTTCGATCTGGTGGCGCCCACCCCTGCCGAGGTCACCGAGACGGCTCAACCGCACAAGCACCACCACCAGGCGGGCTGAGCACGCCGGTCAGTGCAGCTGGGTCTTGAGCACGATCATGAGGACCCCGAGCAGCCCCGTGATGGCTGCGGACATCAGCTGACGCGGCGCGTTGAGGCCACTCGAGCGGCCCATCTGCCAGCCCAGGACGAACAGCAACCCGGCGTTCACCGCCAGCGTCAGGTCCAGGGCCTTCTTCGTCTCCATCCCGAAGACCGCCTCGACGAAGAGCAGCGCCAACGGGACCCCACAGGCTGCGACCAGCGGCCAGCCGTCCCGGACGACGGCTCGACGCTCCTCAGGGCGGAGGTCGCGCTGCAGCATCGTTCGCGTCGCGATCCAGTGCACGTAGGTCTCGGCGGCCCAGTAGATGCACAGGGTGCCGATCAGGAGCACCGCGACCCGCACCAACCGGAAGTCGTCGGGCGCAGTGGCCAGCACGGCGCCGGTGACGATGAGACCGTAGAGGTGGCCCGCGCGACGCCGATGGTGGTCCGCCTGGAACCCAGGCGTCACCTCGTCCTCCACGCGCCCAGTCTGTCAGGCGATGCTCTCGAGCGGATCTGGTCGTTCGACCCTGGTTTGGCAAAGAAGTCGGCAACTTCCTGCGGGACAGGCCAAGCTCCCAGCACCCTAGGCGTCGGATCGTTCCTCCCCCCGATCGATCTCCAAGCTCCCGGAGCGTCCACGGCTGTGGCCGGTTCCCGGATCCACTCGGGTCCTACTGCGGGGGCTACCCGCAGGCTGCGTTCAGGCCTGCCCCGAGGAGCACGAGCATGTCTGGAAACTCGCGAGCAGCGGCGTTCACGGCGCTCGCAGCGGTCTTCGCGGTGGTCGCCACGGTCCTGGTCATCACCGGTGGTCTGTTCACCGCGAACGGCGCGTCCGCCGACTCCCACCGCAAGTGCCGCAAGCCCGGCAACCACCCGACCACGTTCGTCTCCACGAGGGCGCACTCGCACCGGAAGTGCCGCAGGCCGGCGGCCCAGGTCACCAAGACCGTGACCGCGACGGTCACCGTCCCTGGCCCGACGCAGACCGTCACCGCGACCGCGACGGTGACGGTGCCGGGTCCGACCGCAACGGCGACGGCGACGGGAACCCCGACGGCGATCGCGACAGCCCCCGTCACTGCGCCGGTCACCGCTCCGGCGGTCTCCCACCGCCCCCTGTTCGGGGCCTTCCCGGGGTACCTGTCGGCGACCGACCACAGCGAGTCGTACGCATCGAGGATGAACCGGGTGACGGACGAGTTCGGCGGAAGGCTCGGGGTCACCCGGCTCTACCAGGGCTCGACGCTCACGTTGCCGGCGATGCCCGGCCCCGAGATCGTCTCGTGGGACTTCCCCCTGACGGAGACGCTCGCGGGCCAGCACGACGCGCAGATCGACGCGATCGCGCGCGGTGCGAAGCAGCCCTTGTGGTTCGTGCCCTGGCACGAGGTGGACAACAAGAAGATGGCCCCCTCGGACTACGTGACCCTGTTCCGGTACATCGCTGATCGCGTCCACGCGATCGGGAACCCGCTGGTGAAGATGACGCCGATCTTCATGGGCTTCACCATCAAGGGCATGGACCTCTCCACCTTCAACCAGTTCTACCCAGGCGACGACGTTGTCGACGCGATCGGGTTCGACGCCTACGTCACCCCGGATATCCCCTCCTTTTCCACCCCGGAGGGCGCCCTGTCCGACCCGATCAAGGTCGCGGCGCAGCACCGAAAGCCCCTCGTCATCGGGGAGGTCTCGTTGAGGGACGGCTACACCGACGCCCAGTGGAGCGACTTCGTAGGACGTCTCATCACCCTGCTCGACACCCCCGCGACCGACGCGGTCACCTGGTTCGAGACCAACAAGACCGTCGGTGACTTCCGCATGGATCGCAGTCCAGCCGCCGTTGCGAAGTGGGCCGCCGTCAGCAGCCGCTAGACGACCATCCACACGGTCGCCCCGGGTACCCGTGACGTGAACAGAGGGAGACCGACCGAGGATCCCTCCCGAAGCGGCGGCAGTGGTGGCCGCCCGGCAGCAGGGTTTCGTGCCGACCCGAACCGTGGCTGGGCCGCTCGCCCTGAGCGTCGCTGACCACGCCCTGACGGCACTGGGTCTGGGCCAGACACCACCGTTGGACACTTGCTCCATGGTCGAGGTCGATCCGGAGCCGTTCGAGGCGATGGTCAGTGAAGCGCTGGACGGGGTGCCCGAGGAGCTGGGCGAGCTGATGAGCAACGTGGCCGTCACCGTGCAGCACGATCCGGGACCACCTGGCCTGCTGGGCCTCTACCAGGGCGTCCCGCTCACCCGCCGTACGACGTTCTACGCCGGCGCCCTGCCCGACCGGATCACGATCTACCGCCACGCCATCTGTGCGGTCTGCGACAGCGAGCCGGAGGTCGTGGAGCAGGTACGGCGGACGGTGATCCACGAGATCGGGCACCACTTCGGGATCGGCGACGCGCGACTGCGCGAGCTCGGATGGTGAGCCGGCAGCCGACCCCGCGTCAGACGTAGCGCTCGAGGATCGACGACTCGGCGAGGCGGGACAGACCCTCGCGGACGCTCCGGGCCCGGAGCTCGCCCACGCCGTCGACCGCCTGGAGGTCGTCGACGCCGGCGGAGAGCAGCTTCTGCAGGGTGTCGAAGTGCTCGACCAGCCGCTCGACGACGGTCGGTGGCAGCCGCGGCACCTTGGCGAGCAGGCGATACCCGCGCGGGGCGACGGCACCGTCGAGGTGCTCGCCCAGGCCGAGGACGCGCGACGCCGATGCGGGGTCGACCAGGTCGATCGACGACAGCGACTCCAGACGCGCCAGGGTGGCCTCGGGGCCCTTCGAACGACGTCCGGACGGCAGGTAGTCGCGGACCACGAGCTCGCGCTCCTGGTCGACGCCGGTCACGAGCTCCTCGAGCTGAAGGGACAGCAGGCGGCCGTCGGTGCCGAGCTCGAGCACGTAGTCCTCGATCTCGCGGGCGATCCGGATCACCATCTCGAGCCGCTGTGCGACGACGGCGACGTCGCGGACGGTGACGAGGTCCTCGATCTCGAGGGCCGACAGCGTCGCCGACACCTCGTCGAGACGGAGCTTGTAGCGCTCGAGCGTGGCCAGCGCCTGGTTGGCGCGCGAGAGGATCTGGGCCGACCCCTCGATCACGTGCCGGATCTCGCCGACGTACGCCGCGATGATCTGCATCGACTGCGACACCGAGATCACCGGGAACCCGGTCTGCCGCGCGACCCGGTCGGCGGTGCGGTGGCGGGTGCCGGTCTCCTCCGACGGGATCGACGGGTCGGGCATCAGGTGGACCGCGGCCCGGGTGATCCGGGTGATGTCGCGGTCGATGATGATGCCGCCGTCCATCTTGGCCAGCTCGCGCAGGCCGGTGGCCGTGAACGGCACGTCGAGGGTGAAGCCTCCGGTGCAGATCGACTCCACGACGCGGTCGTGGCCGAGCACGATCAGGGCGCCGGTCCGGCCCCTCAGGATCCGCTCCAGGCCGTCGCGCATCGCGGTTCCGGGGGCAATGGCCGACAGGGTTGCGCGCAGGCGCATCGTGTCGTCGTTCGCCGCGCTCCCGGCCACGATCTCCCCTTCACGGTCCGTGCGGCCCAGGCCGCGGGGATCAGTGTAGGGGAGGGTCAGGGCGGGCCTGGGGCCTCACCGTCGGACCCGGTCTCCAGCTCGATCACGTGGAGTACGGCGTTGATCAGCGCCAGGTGTGTGAAGGCCTGGGGGAAGTTGCCGAGGTGGTGCCCGCTGTGCGGGTCGATCTCCTCGCCGTAGAGCTCGAGCGGCCCGGCGAACGACAGGAGCTTGGCGCACAGCTTGCGGGCATTCTGGAACTCGCCGATCTCGCACAGCGCCGACACCAGCCAGAACGAGCAGATCGTGAAGGTGCCCTCCTCGCCGCTGAAGCCGTCGTCGGTCTCCTCCACCTTGTAGCGCAGCACCAGCCCGTCGACGGTGAGCTCGTCGCGGATCGCTGCCACCGTCGCCACGATCCGCGGGTCGTCGGGTGGCAGGAAGCGCAGCAAGGGCGCCAGCAGCAGGGAGGCGTCGAGGGCCGTGCTGCCGTAGTACTGCGTGAACACACCGCGCTCGTCCACACCGTTCGCCAGGATGTCCTGCTTGATCTCGTCGGCGGCCAGCTCCCACTCCGCGGCCTGGTCGTCCATGCCGACCATCCGGGCCAGGTGCATGCCCCGGTCGACCGCGACCCAGCACATGATCTTCGACGACGTGAAGTGCCGCGGCTCGCCCCGGACCTCCCAGATCCCGGCGTCGGGCTCGCGCCAGTGCTTGAGGGCCTCGCCCACCTGACGGGTCAGGATCGGCCAGATCCGGTTGTCGAGGTGGTCGACCGCCTTGGAGTGCAGGTAGACGGAGTCGAGCAGGGCACCCCAGACGTCGTGCTGGCGCTGGGAGTACGCCGCGTTCCCGATCCGCACCGGTCGGGAGTTCGCGTAGCCCGGCAGATGGTCCAGCTCGGACTCGACGAGCTCCCGCTCACCCCCGATGCCGTACATGATCTGGAGGTCCTCGTCGCTGTCGGCCAGGTCGGCGATGAAGGAGAAGAAGTCGACCGCCTCCCAGTCGAACCCGAGCGAGTACATGCCCCACAGGGCGAACGTCGCGTCGCGGATCCAGGCGAAGCGGTAGTCGTAGTTCCGGTTGCCGCCGGGAGTCTCGGGAAGCGATGTGCTGCCCGCCGCCGTGACCGCACCGGTCGGGGAGTAGGTGAGGCCCTTCAGGGTCAGGGCGCTGCGCTGCAGGTAGCTGCGCCAGGGATGGTCGGGGAACCGTCCGCGGGCCAGCCAGTGCTGCCAGTGGTGCGCGGTCCAGACGAGCCGGCCGTACGCGTCGTCGTACGTCAGTGGTGGCTCGGCGCCGCCCCACGACAGGGCGACGTAGCGGACGTCGCCCTCCTTCAGCAGGGTGCGCGCGGTGGCCTGCCCGCCCTCGAAGCCGAGGAAGAGGTCGGTGGTCAGGGTGAGTCGTACGTCGGTGCCCTCCGCCGTGGCCGTGCCCTGGTGATAGGTGTCGCCGGCGTACTCCCAGTGGACGGGCTTGCGGCCGTAGTCGAGCACCGGCTCACAGTCCATGACGGTCTGCACCTCGCCCGAGACGCAGCGGACGGTCCGGAGCAGGACGTGCTCGGCCTCATAGTCGGTGGGCGTCCGGCGGTAGGTGACCGAGCGGTCGCGGGCGTGGTGCCACGGTCCGATCAAGAGCACGTCGCGCACGATGATCCAGCCGGTCGGGGTCCCCCAGCTGGTCTCGAGGATCATCGTGCCCGGCAGGTAGCGACGCTGGGCCGGTACGCCGACATCGAGAGGTGCCAGGCGGAAGTCACCGGCACGCCGGCCACCGAGGATCGAGCCGAACACACTGGGGGAGTCGAACCTCGGCACGCACATCCACGTGACTGCACCGTCGGGCGCCAGCAGCGCCGACACCTCACCATCGCTGAGGAAACCGTGGTCGCCGATCGGGACCGGCGTCACCCGGTCGGTCGGGGTGACGCCTGCATCCACACCGTCGGGTGCCATGCCCGCAGGATCGACCCGAAGCCGCTCGGGCGCAAGGGCTCCGTCTCAGGCGCCGGCGGGACGTTTCGACCCGCTCACACCGAGCGAGGCGAGCGCCGCCGCCAGGTCGGGCGCCTCGAGCACCGTCATGCCGTCGACGGTACGACGCTCGGAGGCGCCGCCACCGCGGGTCGCCGGCACCACGGCGACCCGGAAGCCCAGCCGGGCCGCCTCGGCGATCCGCTGCGGCAGGTCGCGCACCTTGCGCACCTCGCCCGCCAGGCTGATCTCGCCGAGCGCCACGACGCCACGCGGCGGAGCGCCGCCGGTGCCGGCGGAGGCCAGCGCGACCGCGATCGCCAGGTCGGTCGCCGGCTCGGTGAGCCGGGCCCCGCCGACGGTCGAGGCGAAGATGTCGTGGGCGTGGAGCGCGATGCCGCAGTGCTGCTGGAGGACGGCGAGCACCATCGCCACCCGCGCCGAGTCGAGGCCCGACGTCGTACGGCGTGGTCGCTCGAGCGCGCTGCGCGTGACCAGCGCCTGCACCTCCGCGAGCATCGGGCGCCGGCCCTCCATCGTCACCGCCACACAGGTGCCGGGGACCCGGCTCTCGTGGTTCTCCACGAAGAGGCCGGTGGGGTCGGTGACCGCGGTGATGCCCTCGGGACCCAGGTCGAAGCAGCCGACCTCGTCGACCGGGCCGAACCGGTTCTTCAGGGCACGGACCATCCGGAAGCGGGAGTTGCGGTCGCCCTCGAAGTGGAGCACGACGTCGACGACGTGCTCGAGCACGCGCGGCCCGGCGATCGAGCCGTCCTTGGTGACGTGGCCGACCATGATCGTGGTGATGTCGCGGGTCTTGGCCACGCGGATCAGGGCCGCCGCGACCTCCTTGACCTGGGTCACCCCGCCCGGCACGCCGTCGACGTTGGCGGCGCCGATCGTCTGCACGGAGTCGACCACCAGCACCTCGGGCCGCACCTGCTCGACGTGGGTGAGGATCGCGCCGAGGTCGGTCTCGGCCGCGAGGTAGAGCTCGTCGTGGACCCCGCCGGTGCGGTCGGCGCGCAGCCGCACCTGGGAGGCCGACTCCTCGCCGGTGACGTAGAGGGTGCGGCGTTGGTAGCGAGCGGTCTGGGCCGCGACCTCCAGCAGGAGCGTGCTCTTGCCGACGCCCGGCTCACCGGCGAGCAGGATCGCGGCGCCCGGCACGAGCCCGCCGCCGAGCACCCGGTCGAGCTCGGGCACCCCGCTGCTGCGGAACGCGGCCGAGTCGACCGACACCTGGCGCGATCGGCACGGCGGCGCTGGTCACCGGACCGGCGTCGGCCCGGGTCACGCGCGCCGTGGCCGCCTCGGCGACCGAACCCCACGCCTGGCACTCGCCGCAGCGGCCGGCCCACTTCGCGGAGGTCCAGCCGCACTCGGAGCACAGGTAGGACGCGCGTGGGGTCTTCGACATGGACCGCACGCTAGGCGGCGCCGCCGACACGGGGCCGCGGACCCGCCGTACGCCCCTCCGGGTGTGGCGGTCGTCCGGAGGGGCGCGGAAGGTATCCTCAC
This sequence comes from uncultured Actinomycetota bacterium, assembly GCA_963761515.1. Classification (GTDB taxonomy): domain Bacteria; phylum Actinomycetota; class Actinomycetes; order Propionibacteriales; family Nocardioidaceae; genus Nocardioides. The sequence continues at coordinate 74,380 of CAVXHO010000005.1, read as the reverse complement.
GCATTGGATCGATCAAGAGGGAGGGTTCATGGCGTGGACCGGGCGCTTGTCGCTCTCGCCGCCGACGCTGGCCGACGTGGCCGAGCGCGCGGGCGTCTCGCGACAGACCGTCTCGAACGCCGTCAACAACCCCGAGCTCCTGCGGCCCGACACCCTCGCCCGCGTCCAGGACGCGATCTCCGAGCTCGGCTACTCGCCGAACCGTGCCGCGCGCAACCTGCGCACCCGCGCCAGCCACCTGATCGGGCTGAAGTTCAACCCCGCCCAGGAGGGCACCGCGAACGCCGCGATGGACCGCTTCGTGCACACCCTCGTCGAGACCTCGGGTGAGAGCGGCTACCACCTCCTCCTCTTCTCCGGTACGACGGACGACCCGGTCGGCGGGTACGACGACCTCCTGCGCTCGACCGCCGTCGACGCCTTCATCGTCACCGACACCTACCTCGGCAACCCCCAGGCGGCCTGGCTGACCAGCAAGCGCGCGCCCTTCGTGGCGTTCGGGCGCCCGTGGGACGACCCCGAGGCGACGTACCCGTGGGTCGACGTCGACGGCGCTGCTGGCGCCGAGCTGGCTACCGAGCACCTCCTCGACAAGGGCCATACCCGGATCGCCTGGATCGGCTGGCGCAAGGACTCCTTCATCGGCGAGGACCGACGCTCGGGCTGGACCCGCGCCATGCACGCCCGCGACCTGCCCACGACCGGCCTGGCCTCGCGCGTCGAGGACACGATCGCGAGCGGGCGCGAGGCCGCGGCCGTGCTGCTCGACGAGGCCCAGCCTTCGGCGTTCGTCTGCGCCTCCGACACCCTGGCCATGGGCGTGCTCCACACCCTCGGCGACCGCGGGATCCACTGGGGTCAGGACATCGCCGTCGTCGGTTTCGACGACTCCCAGGTCTCGCAGGTCGTGCCCGGCGGGCTGACCTCGGTCCGCCAGCCGCTGGAGCAGGTCGCCGTCGAGCTGATCAAGGCGCTCGAGGGGCTGCTCTCCACGCCCCCGGTCGCCGGCCCGGGTGTGCTGCTGTCCCCGACCCTCGCCGTCCGCCTCAGCTCGGGCTGACCGTCCTTCATCGTGTCGTTTGGTCCCAAACCGCAGGTTTGGGGAGGTGATTCCTGCGGTTTGGGACCAAACGGCACGGTCTGCCCAGCCCTCAGAAGGCCTTCGACCAGAGGTTGACCGCGTAGTCGACGGCGGTGCCGTGGTGCTCCGCCAGGATCGCGGCGGCCACCTCGGGGGCGAACTCGATCCGCACGACGGCCTCGAGGTCGGCCCGGCTCCCGAACCGCCAGCCGACGTCGAGGGGCGTCCGGGTCCAGCCGTGGCCGGCCCAGAATCGCTCCACCGTGTGGGGATCGACCGTCGGGTAGCCCCTGCGGAACCACGCGCCGAACGTCGAGCGGGTGGCGTCGTTGTCGATCACGAACGCCGTCCCCCCGCGACGTACGACGCGGTCGAGCTCGGCGAGTCCCGGCTCGGAGCCGGGGCCGAAGAAGTAGGCCCAGCGCGCGTGCACGACATCGACCGACGCGTCGGGCAGCGGCACCTCCTGCGCGGTGCCTGCCAGCAGGGTGACGTTCGTGAGGGCTCGGGTACGCCGGGCGGCCAGGCGCAGCAGCCCGGGATGCGGCTCGACGCCGTACACGCGAGCAGCGGTCTCGGCGAAGCGCGGCAGGTGGAAGCCGGTCCCGCAGCCGAGGTCGAGCACGACCCGGCCGGTCCAGTCGGCTCTGGCGCGCATGGCCGCCTCGAGGAGACCGTCGCGGTCGACCGCGTGGTTCTCGAGCTCGTACGTCGCGGGGTGCCGCCAGACGTTGGGGCTCGGGACCGTGCCTCGGGGTAGGTCGCCGGGATGTGGAGACGCCCCGAGCTTGATGTCGAGACGGGTCGCTCGGACCCTCTCTACGTTCGGCACCGAGCCGAGCCCTCCTCAATCCTCCGCTCTTGTCGGCGCCCTCGCAGGCTCGGTCGCCGGAGCGTCAGACCCGGACCAGCCCGTTCGGCGTCTGGAACTGCGCGGCGATGATGCCCGGCGTCCCGTTCGGCGCGACCCACTCGACCTTGACGTCCTCCAGCGGCGACTCGACGGTCTCGCCGAGCCACTCGCTGACGCGCTGCGGGTCGCCGGCGATCTCGAGGCAGGCGAGCGACCAGTCGGGGCTGGCGCCGGCCGACGGGTGCAGCTGGTCGGGGCTCAGCCACTCGATGAAGAACGGCAGCTGCGGGTCGGAGATCAAGCCGTTGACGCCGATCTGCTTCCAGAGCAGCTCGGTGCCGTCGGGCCGATGGCGGTTGCCCGCCGCGGACTCGCGCCCGAGGCGCCTCTCGACCGTCGCGATGTCGTCGACCGCCACGACCCAGCCGAGCCAGCCACCGCCGAGGGCGGAGCGGGCGCGCACGGCCTGGCCGAACGGTGCCTTGTCCGAGGCGGGGTGGTCGAGGACCTCCACCACCTCCAGGTAGGTGTGGTCCGCGAGAGGCAGGACCATGTTGCGGGTCCCGAATCGCGGATGGACACCTCCGTCGATGAAGTCACGGCCGAGCAACCCCCCGATGCGCTGGGCGGTGCCGGCGAGGCCGTCAGGGCCGGCGGCGAAGCTGAGATGGTCCAGGCGCATGCGGGCATTCTGCGCCACGTCCCCGCGGGTTCAGGACAGGGGGTCGGGTTCTCTTGACATCGAGAATTCCGTGGCGGCCGTGTCAGGTGGGGTCAGCGGGGTGGAGGGCGAGCCGGTCGCGGGCGGCCAGATGGCGCTCGCAGTGAAGGACCAGCTCGTCGTACGCCGGACGGCCCATCAGCTCGACGAGCTCGGCCTCGTTGGTGACGTAGACCGGCTCCGGGGCGGTGTGCGCCTCGGTGTTGCCGGAGCAGTACCAGTCGAGGTCGTGACCGCCCGAGCCCCAGCCCCGTCGGTCGTACTCGCCGATCGACACCTCCACGTACGACGTCTCGTCCTGCCGCTCGACCGTGCGGAAGGTACGCCGGATCGGCAGCTGCCAGCACACGTCCGGCTTGGTCTCGAGCGGGTTGCGTCCCTGCTGCAAGGCCAGGGAGTGCAGGGCGCAGCCGGCGCCGGTCGCGAAGTCGGCGCGGTTGTGGAAGATGCACGCCGACTGGCCGTCGTGCTCGACGACGAGCGTCTTGCGGGCACCCTCGTCGTCCTTCTCGATCCAGTCGGACTTGCGCACGCGCTTGGCGTCCGGACGGAACTGCCAGACGTCGGCGCCCAGCTGGTCGACGAACCCCGCGACCCGGCGCTCGTCGCCCTTGTCGGCGAAGTGGGCGCCCAACGTGCAGCAGCCGGTGTCGGGGGCGTCGGCGTAGATGCCCTTGCAGCCCTGGCCGAAGATGCACTGGTAGCGCGACGTGAGCCACGTCAGGTCGCAGCGGAAGACCTGGTCGGAGTCACCCGGGTCCACGAACTCGACGAAGGCGCGGGGGAAGACGAGATCGACTTCGGGCACCGTCCCACCCTACGGGGGGAGGGTGGAGGCTAGATTCGACGCATGCGCCTCGGCGTCCTCGATATCGGCTCCAACACCGGTCATCTCCTGGTGGTCGACGCCCACCGCGGCGCGGCCCCGCTGCCGGCGTACTCCCACAAGGAGCCGCTCCGTCTGGCCGAGCACCTCGAGGACGGTGAGGTCACCAAGTCCGGCATCAAGGCGCTGACCAAGTTCGTCGCCGACGCCGTGGTCGTGGCGGAGGACAAGGGTGCCCAGGACATGCTCGGCTTCGCGACCTCCGCGGTCCGTGACGCGCGCAACTGCGACGCCGTCCTCGATCGCGTCGCCGACGAGACCGGCGTGCGGATCGCGGTGTTGCCGGGCGACGACGAGGCGCGGCTGACCTTCCTGGCCGTACGACGTTGGTTCGGCTGGTCGGCCGGCCGGCTGGCCGTCTTCGACATCGGTGGGGGCTCCCTCGAGATCGCCGGAGGGTCCGACGAGGAGCCGGACGTCGCCTGGTCGATCCCGCTGGGGGCGGCCAGGCTGGCGCGCGAGCACTTCCGCGACGGCAACCCGGGGGAGTCCGCGATCCGGGCGTTGCGCAAGAAGATCCGCGCCGACATCGCCGAGGACGCCGGGCGGCTCCTCCGCGGTGGCCCGCCCGACATGGCGGCCGCGACCTCGAAGACGTTCCGGTCCCTGGCCCGCATCTGCGGTGCGGCTCCCTCGGAGGACGGCCCGCTCGTCGGTCGCGGGCTCGGCCTCGACGACCTGCAGGGGTGGATCCCGAAGCTGATCGACATGGACGGCGACGACCTGGCCGCGCTGCCCGGCGTCTCCCCGAGCCGGAAGCACCAGATCGTCCCGGGGGCGCTCGTCGCCGAGGCGGTGATGGACATCTTCGGGCTCGAGGAGCTCCAGATCTGCCCGTGGGCGCTGCGCGAGGGCGTGATCCTCGAGCGCCTCGACCAGCTCTCCGACCGGGACGCTCGATGAGCCTGGTCGCCCTCTCCACGGCCTCGGTCTACCCCGAGTCGAGCGCCCACGCCTTCGCCTACGCGGCCTCGATCGGCTACGACGCCGTCGAGGTGATGGTCGGGATCGACGCGCTCAGCCAGCAGACGGCAGCGGTCAAGCAGCTCTCCGACCACCACGAGCTCCCGGTGTGCGCGATCCACTCGCCGTGCCTGCTGTTCACCCAACGGGTCTGGGGCACCGACCCGTGGGGCAAGCTCGAGCGCTCCGCCGAGATGGCGCACGCCGTCGGCGCCGACGTGGTCGTCGTACACCCGCCGTTCCGCTGGCAGAAGGAGTACGCCGCGGGCTTCGTCGACGGGATCGCGGCGCTCGAGGAGTCGACCGGGCTGGCCTTCGCCGTCGAGAACATGTACCCCTGGCGGGCCTCCGCGCGCCGTGGGGTCGAGATGTACCTCCCCGGCTGGGACCCGTCCGACGAGAACTACCGCAACGCCACCATCGACCTCTCGCACGCCGCGATCGCCCAGTCGTCGCCCGTCGAGATGGCGAAGCGCTTGGGCGAACGACTGCGCCACGTGCACCTCACCGACGGCTCGGGCTCGGCCAAGGACGAGCACCTCGTGCCCGGACGAGGCGCGATGGACGCCGCCGGCTTCCTCGGCCACCTGGCGCGCGAGGGCTTCGACGGCCACATCGTCCTGGAGATCAACACGCGCAAAGCGCCCACCCTCGACGAACGCGAGGCCGATCTCCGAGCGTCGCTGGAGTTCGCCCGCGAGCACTTCGTGGTGCGCTCGCCGTGAGCACCAGCACGACGCCGCGCGGACGCAGGCCCGGGACACCCGACACCCGGTCCGCGATCCTGGCGGCGGCCCGCTCGTCGTTCGCCGACAGGGGCTTCGCCGGTACGACGATCCGCGGCATCGCCTCGGCCGCCGGGGTCGACGCCGCGCTGGTCCACCACTACTTCGGCACCAAGGACGACCTGTTCGTGGCCGCCCTCGCGTTGCCGGTCGACCCGCGCGAGGAGATCGCGCCGGCCCTGGTCGGCGGGGCGGACGGGGCGGGTGAGCGGGTGCTGCGGGTCTTCGTCGGTGTCTGGGACGACCCGGCCAACACGCCGGTCTTCGTGGCCCTGGCCCGAACCCTGCTCGACCCGTCGGCGAGCCACCTGCTCCGCGACGGGTTTCTGCCGGTGGTGCTCCAACCTGTCGGACGCGCCCTGGGTCTCGACCGGCCAGATCTGCGGATGTCGTTGGTCGCGAGCCAGATCTTCGGGATCATCCTCGGCCGCTACGTCCTCGCGCTCGAGCCCCTCGCGTCGCTTCCCTCCGACGCCGTGGTCGCGGCGTACGCCCCCACCATCCAGCGCTACCTCACCGGCGACCTCCCCTGACCTTCCTCGGACCGCAGGGGAGTTGACCCAGGACGGCCGCAGGAGAATAATTCAACGCATGATGAATAACCTGGTGGAGATCCGCGGCCTGACCGTCGACCGCGGGCAGCGGCGGGTCCTCGACGCGCTCGACCTCACCATCGAGCAGGGCAGCGTCACCGGTCTGCTGGGGCCGAGCGGCTGTGGCAAGAGCACCCTGATGCGCTCGCTGGTCGGCGTGCAGCAGCTCGCCGGCGGCAGTGTCCGGATCGCCGGCGTCGAGGCGGGCAGCAAGGAGCTGCGCCCCCGGATCGGCTACGTCACCCAGGCACCCAGCGTGTACGCCGACCTCACGGTCCGCGAGAACCTCACGTTCTTCGCCCGGGTGCTCGGTGCCGACGCCGCCTCGGTCGATCGCGCGATCGAGCGCGTCGACCTCTCGCGCTACGACGGTCAGGTGGTCGGGCAGCTCAGCGGCGGCCAGCTCTCCCGCGCCAGCCTCGCGGTCGCCCTGCTCGGCAGTCCCGACCTCCTCGTGCTCGATGAGCCCACCGTCGGCCTCGACCCGGTGCTACGCAGAGACCTGTGGGCGCTGTTCCACGGGCTGGCCGACGCCGGGGCCGCGGTCTTCGTGTCCAGTCACGTCATGGACGAGGCCGACCGTTGCGACCGGCTGCTGCTGATGCGCGAGGGCCGGATCATCGCCGACGACACCCCGGCCCGGATCCGCGAGCAGACCGGCACCGCCGACGTCGAGAGCGCCTTCCTCGCCCTGGTCGACGCGGCCGCCAAGGACTCCGCATGAACGCCCGGATCCTGCTCGCGGTCTCCACCCGGGTGCTCACCCAGCTCCGCCGTGACCGTCGTACGGCGGCCATGCTGCTCGTGCTGCCGTGTGTCCTGATCACCCTGCTGTGGTGGATGTTCAAAGACCTGCCCGGCGACCTCTTCGACCGGTTCGGTCCCGGCCTGCTGGCGATCTTCCCCTTCATCGTGATGTTCCTGGTCACCAGCGTCACCACGCTGCGCGAGCGCAGCTCCGGCACCCTGGAGCGACTGCTGGCGATGCCGATGGGCAAGCTCGACTTCCTCGGTGGCTACGCCCTCGCGTTCGGCGTGATCGCGACGGTGCAGGCGGTGCTGGCGGTGACCCTGAGCGTCGGTTTCCTGGGTCTCGACGTGGCCGGACCCGTGTGGTTGCTGGGGCTGGTTGCCGTCGCCGACGCGGTGCTGGGCACCGCGCTCGGTCTGTTCGTGAGCGCCTTCGCGCAGACGGAGTTCCAGGCGGTGCAGTTCATGCCACTCTTCGTGATCCCGCAGATCCTGCTCTGCGGCCTGTTCGTCCCGCGCGACGACCTGCCGACCGTGCTGCACGCGATCAGCAGCGTGCTGCCGCTCTCCTACGCCACCGACGCCATGGAGGCTCTCGTCGCCAGCAGCGCGACCGCGGAGGTCTGGCGCGACATCGGCATCGTCGTCGCGTTCGCCGTAGCCGCCCTCGCGTTCGGTGCGGCCACTCTCCGCCGGCGTACGCCGTAGCACGCCTCGGCGGCGCCGGAGGTGCCAGGAAGTAGCCTGGTCCGCATGTCGCTGCTCCGCCAACCGCTGCTCCTGCTCGCGCGGAGCGAGCAGGTGAAGACCCTGGTCACGAGGATGCCGGTGTCGGCGGGGATCGTACGCAGCTACGTGCCCGGCGAGGCCACCGCGAACGCCGTCGACGCGACGGCGCGGCTCGTCGGCGACGACCTCCGGGTCAGCCTCGACTACCTCGGCGAGGACACCCTCGACGCCGACCAGGCAGAGGCGACCGTGCAGGCCTACCTCGACGTCCTGACCGCGCTGTCGTCACGCGGGCTCACGCGGCACGCCGAGGTCTCGGTCAAGCTGTCGGCCATCGGCCAGGCGCTTTCCCACCAGGGCCACAAGATCGCCCTCGAGAACGCCCGCACCATCTGCCGCGCGGCCCGCAACGCCGGCACCACAGTGACCCTCGACATGGAGGACCACACCACCACCGACGCGACACTCGCCACCCTCCGCGAGCTGCGCAAGGACTTCCCCGAGACCGGCGCGGTCGTGCAGGCCTACCTCCACCGCACCGAGGCCGACTGCCGAGCGCTGGCCTACGAGGGCTCGCGCGTCCGGATCTGCAAGGGCGCGTACGACGAGCCCGAGGCGGTCGCGTTCCAGAGTCGGCTCGACGTCGACAAGTCCTACGTCCGCTGCCTCAAGGTGCTGATGGCCGGCCAGGGGTACCCGATGGTCGCGACCCACGACCCGCGCCTGATCAGCATCGCCTCGTCGTTGGCGAGCCGCTACGGCCGCGCTGCCGGGAGCTACGAGTTCCAGATGCTCTACGGCATCCGTCCCGAGGAGCAGCACCGTCTGGCCGAGGCCGGCGAGACGGTCCGCGTCTACATCCCGTACGGCACCGAGTGGTACGGCTACCTCATGAGACGTCTCGCCGAGCGCCCGCGGAACCTGACATTCTTCGTCCGGTCCCTGATCTCCAAGAAGTAGGCGCACCCATGTCCTCGACGTCGCACGTCACAGGCATCCTCGGGGCCGGTGTCATGGGCGAGACCCTGCTCTCCGGACTGATCCGTGCCGGCCGCCCGGTCGCCCAGCTGCTGGTGGGGGAGAAGCGCCCGGAGCGCGCCCGCGAGCTCGAGGAGAAGTACGCCGTCTCCGTCGTCTCCAACCTCGAGGCCACCAAGCGCGCCGACACCCTCGCGCTGGTCGTCAAGCCGCAGGACATGGCGGGCCTCCTGGAGGAGATCGGCGACGAGGTACGCCCGGGCCAGCTCGTGGTCTCGCTCGCGGCGGGCATCACCACCGCCTTCCTCGAGTCGCGGCTGCCTGCCGGCACCCCCGTGGTCCGGGTCATGCCGAACACCCCCGCGCTGGTCGACGAGGGGATGGCCGCGATCGCAGCCGGCTCCCACTGCGACGAGGAGCACCTCGCGATCGCCGAGGCGCTCCTCGGCTCGACGGGTCGGGTCCTGCGCGTTCCCGAGAAGCAGATGGACGCCGTGACGGCCATCTCCGGCTCCGGGCCGGCGTACCTCTTCTTCGTGGTCGAGGCGATGATCGAGGCCGGCGTCCACCTCGGCCTCCCGCGTGCCACGTCGACCGAGCTCGTCGTCCAGACCGTCGTCGGCTCCGCCAAGATGCTCCGCGAGACCGGCGCCCACCCGGTCGTGCTCCGCGAGCAGGTCACCTCGCCCGGAGGCACCACCGCGGCTGCCCTGCGCGAGCTCGAGATCCACAAGGTGCGCGCCGCGTTCCTGGCCGCGATGGAGGCGGCGCGCAACCGGTCGTCGGAGCTGGCCGAGGGTTCCTGACCGCCACGCCCGACGACGGGCCCCTCACAGCCCCATCGCGGCGGAGGCGTCGGCGAGGACCGAGGCGGTGACGTCGCGGCAGCGGGCGGACCCGTCGGCGAAGACCGAGGCGACGTACGCAGGGTCCGCGGCCAGCTCGGCGTACGACTTCTGGAGCGGTTCGAGCACGGCCACGACCGCGTCGGTGACCGCCGCCTTGAGCGCGCCGTACGTCGCGATGCCGGACGCCGAGCCGCCGCACGCCGCCAGGATGTCGAGCAGGTTGGTGACGCCCGGCTTCGACGGGTCGGCACGTACAGCGTCCGGGCCGGTGTCGGAGTCCGTCACCGCGCGCGCCACCTTGCGGCGTACGACGTCCGGCGGGTCGAGGAGCCGGATCACGCCCGCGCCGGTCAGGTCCGACTTCGACATCTTCGACGACGGCGACTGCAGGTCCATCACCCGCGCGCCGGCCCGGGGCAGCGTCACCTCGGGCACGGTGAACACGCGTCCGTAGGTGTTGTTGAAGCGGATCGCCAGGTCGCGGGTGAGCTCGACGTGCTGCCGCTGGTCCTGGCCCACCGGCACCGACGACGGCCGGTAGAGCAGGATGTCGGCGGCCATCAGCACCGGGTAGGTGTAGAGCGAGACCCGCGTCGACGCGACGCCCCGGCCCTTCTCCTTGAACTGGATCATCCGGTTCAGCTCGCCGGTGTACGTCGTGCACTCCAGCAGGTAGGCCAGCTCGCGGTGCGCCGGCACCTGGCTCTGCCGGAAGAGCGTGGCGCGCGAGGGATCCAGCCCGGCCGCGAGGAGCAGGGTCGAGACCTCGGCGACCGCCTCGCGGAGGACGGCAGGGTCGTGCTGCGTCGTCATCGCGTGCAGGTCGGAGACGCCGTAGAAACAGTCGCCGGTCTCCTGAGCGGCGGCCATGCCGTACAGGGCGCCGAGCAGGTTGCCGAGCGTGAGGTGCCCGGTCGGGGTGATCAGGGAGAGGCTGCGGTCCATGGGATGGCTCCTGGGGTTCTGGCCCCGGGCGTGGTCTCGACTCCGCTCGACCGGCGAGCATGCGAAACGGCCGCCCGTGGGCGGCCGTTGATGAGGTGTGCTCGATCGGGGTCCGCCGTCAGGCGGGCCACCAAGCGGTCGAACGAGTCGTGTGCACGGCGCCATTCTACGGGTAGTTTTGGCGCGGCGGCCAGCGGGCCGCCCCGCGTCCGGGCGCCGGTCCAAGCTGGGTCCACCCTGTCCGACAGGAGATCAGATGGCCACCACGGAGACTCCGGAAGCCGCCCCCGCCGTTGGCAAGGGACTCAAGGTCGGGGCCCTCGGGCTCGTCGGCAGCATCGTGGTGGGCGTCGCGTCCACCGCTCCGGCGTACAGCCTGGCGGCCAGCCTCGGCTACGTCGTCATCGTGCCCAACGGCGACGGCATCGTCGGGGTCAAGGCGCCCCTGATCATGGTCCTGGCGTTCATCCCGATGTACTTCATCGCCGTCGCCTACGCCGAGCTCAACAAGGCCGAGCCCGACTGCGGTACGACGTTCACCTGGGCGGCGCGTGCCTTCGGGACGCGGGTCGGATGGATGGGCGGCTGGGGCATCATCATCGCCGACATCATCGTGATGGCGAACCTGTCGCAGATCGCCGGCTCGTACACCTTCGGGCTCTTCGGGTTCGACGAGCTCGCGGCCAGCACGTTCTGGTCCACGGTCGCCGGGATCATCTGGATCATCGTGATGACCTACATCTGCTACCGCGGGATCGAGGTCAGCGCCCGCATGCAGTACGCCCTGCTGGGGATCGAGGTCGTCACCCTGATCGGGTTCGCGCTGTTCGCCCTGGTGAAGGTCTACAACGGCACGGCGCCCGGAGGGATCAAGCCCAGCCTGTCGTGGCTCTCGCCGAGCGGGCTGACCGGGACCGCCATCGTGACCGCCACCCTGATCGCGGTCTTCATCTACTGGGGCTGGGACACCGCGGTCGCCACCAACGAGGAGGCGGACGACCCGGCGACCACCCCCGGCAAGGCCGCCATCCTCTCGACCGTGATCCTGCTGCTCACCTACGCCCTGGTCTCGGTCGCCACCATCGCCTTCGCCGGGGTCGGGACGACCGGGATCGGCCTCGGCAACGAGGACAACGCCGACGACGTCTTCCACGCGATGGGGACCGAGGTGTTCGGCGACGGGCACCGGTGGCTGGCTGATGGTGCACCTGCTCGCGATCACCGTGCTCACCTCCGCCTCGGCGAGCACCCAGACCACGATCCTGCCCACGGCACGCACAGCCCTGTCGATGGCCGCCTTCAAGGCGATCCCCGAGCGCTTCGCACGGATCCACCCGCGCTACCTCACGCCGACCGACGCCACCATCGGGATGGGGATCATCTCGATCCTGTTCTACGTCGGGCTCACCCTGATCAGCGCCAACATCCTGGCCGACACCATCGCCGCCGTGGGCCTGATGATCGCGTTCTACTACGGGCTGACCGGCTTCGCGTGCGCCTGGTTCTACCGGAAGACCATGCGCAGCAGCACCCGCAACATCGTGATGCAGGGCGTCCTGCCGCTGGCCGGCGGCATCATCCTGGTCGGGTTCTTCCTCTACGCCTCCAAGACCTACGCCAGCGCCGACTACGGCTACACCCACATCGGACGGATCGGTGGGGTGTTCCTGCTCGGGGTGGGCTCCCTGGTCCTCGGCGTGATCCTGATGCTCGCCTACCAGGTCGTCCGACCGGCGTACTTCCGCGGCGAGACCCTGCCCCGTCGCGACTCCGGCGACCTCATCCTCATCGACGACCGGCTCAGCTACGGGCTGCGGCTGCCCGACTCGGTGGAGGGCACCGTGATCGCGCCCGACCTCTCGAACCTGCCCCCGGGCGCCACGGCGGTCGACCTGAGCACCGGTCGCGAGGTCCACCTGGAGCCCGGGCAGCGCTACGTCGACGAGACCGAGGAGGAGGCCGCGGCGCGGGAGCAGACCGACGACCAGCCGTAGGGCGTGTTCCTCGACCGGTAGCGTGACTGGCATGCCAGCGTGTCCGGGTCCCGCGACGGTGGTCTTCGACCAGTCCCTCACGGAGTACGACTTCGGGCCGAGCCATCCGATGTCACCCGTGCGGGTCGACCTCACCATGCGGCTGGCGCGCGAGCTCGGCGTGCTCGAGCAGCTGCGCACGGTGCCCGCGCCGATGGCAGACGACGACCTGATCGCGACCGTGCACGATCCCGGCCTGATCGAGGCGGTGATGCTCGCGGGCAAGGACCCCGGCGGCTTCGTGCCGGCGCACGGCCTCGGCAGCGACGACAACCCCGTCTTCCACGACATGCACCGCGCCGCCTCCCACGTGGTCGGCGCCACCGTCGAGGCGTTCCGTCAGGTCTGGAGCGGCGAGAGCCTCCACAGCGCCAACATCACCGGCGGTCTCCACCACGCGATGCCCGACCGGGCCAGCGGCTTCTGCATCTACAACGACCTCGCGGTCGGCATCCGCTGGCTGCTCGACAACGGCGCCACGAAGGTCGCCTACGTCGACGTCGACGTCCACCACGGCGACGGCGTCGAGAAGATCTTCTACGACGACCCGCGCGTGCTCACCATCTCCCTGCACGAGACCGGCCAGACCCTCTTCCCCGGAACCGGGTTCGCCCAGGACGTCGGCGGCCCCGACGCGCGGGGCAGTGCGGTCAACGTGGCCCTCCCACCCGGTACGTCGGACGCGGGCTGGCTGCGCGCCTTCCACGCGGTCGTGCCCGCGCTGCTCCGGGAGTTCTCGCCGGACGTGCTGGTCACCCAGCACGGCTGCGACAGCCACCGCGACGACCCGCTCGCCGACCTGATGCTGAGCGTCGACGGCCAGCGCGCGTCGTACCTCGCCCTGCACGACCTGGCCCACGAGGTCTGCGACGGCAGGTGGATCGTCACCGGGGGTGGCGGCTACGCGCTGGTGGACGTCGTCCCGCGCGCATGGAGCCACCTGCTGTCCGTGGTCTCCGGCCACCCGCTCGAGGTCTCGACGGCGACGCCCGACGCGTGGCGTGAACACGTCCGCGAGCGACTCGGCCGGACCGCGCCGTCCCTCCTCACCGACGGCCGAGACCCCGCCTACCGCGACTGGTCGCAGGGCTACGACCCCGCCACGTGGCTGGACCGGACCATCAACGCGACCCGGGAGGAGATCTTCCCGTTCCACGGTCTCGACCCGCTCCCCTGACCGGCTTTTCCGGGTCCGGAAGGTAAAATCAGGAGGGTTTTCAACTCGACACGCACGGTTCCCTTGAGTTTCTGTAGGGATTTCCTTCCCCATGAGTCACATCAGGCCCTATTCTCACCACGAAGCGCGGGACGTGGGTCACCGGAGGGGAAGCCGGTGCGTGCCTGCCAAGAGAGACGGTGCCTGCGATGCCTACCCACCCGCCTGGAGACATCTCCGACGTCAGGTTCCTGACGGTGGCCGAAGTAGCCGCGATGATGCGTGTGTCCAAGATGACGGTCTACCGCCTGGTGCACGGGGGTGAGCTGCCCGCCGTACGCGTCGGTCGGTCCTTCCGGGTGACCGAGGAGGACGTCAACGAGTACCTCCGCAAGAGCTTCTACAGCGCGGGCTGATTTCGAGACGCGCCACTCAGTCCCTCACTTCGTTCGGGGCTGAGCCGGACGCTCCTCGATCCCCGCCTCGATCGACGACCTCGCGGGCTCGGTCGTCGCGGCGTTGGACAGGACGCGTGCTTTTCGCGCTCGACCCTGCGACGGCTAGGCTGTCGTGGTCGTCCCGGCGTCATCCGGGGCTCCACAGGCTTTAGTCGGAAGAGGTATTCGTGGGTTCTGTCATCAAGAAGCGGCGCAAGCGGATGGCGAAGAAGAAGCACCGCAAGCTGTTGAAGAAGACGCGCGTCCAGCGTCGCAAGCTCGGCAAGTAACCCCTCTCGAGGCGACGGCGCCGTGGGGAAGGTCGTCCTGGTCACCGGGGTCTCCCGAGACCTCGGCCGGAGGTTCGCGCGCCGTCTGGCGGCGCAGCCCTGCATCGACCGCGTGGTCGGGGTCGACGCCGTACCACCGCGTGACGACATCGGCGACGTCACCTTCGTGCGCGCCGACATCCGCAACCCCGTCATCGCCAAGGTCATCGCCAAGGAGGACGTCGACACCGTCGTCCACATGAGCGTGATCGCGACCCCCGGCAGTGCCGGCGGCCGCGGGACGATGAAGGAGCTCAACGTCATCGGCACGATGCAGCTCCTCGCGGCCTGCCAGAAGGCTCAGGGGCTCAAGCACCTGGTCGTGAAGTCGACCTCGACGGTGTACGGCGCGAGCAGTCGCGACCCCGCGATGTTCACCGAGGACATGGAGCCGCGCCGCGCGCCGCGCTCCGGTTACGCCAAGGACGTCTCGGAGATCGAGGGCTACGTCCGCAGCTTCGCCCGCCGCCGGCCCGACGTCCTCGTCACCACGCTGCGGCTGGCCAACGTGCTCGGCCCCCATGTCACCAGCCCGATCACGTCCTACTTCCGGCTCCCGGTCGTGCCGACCGTGCTCGGCTTCGACCCGCGCCTCCAGTTCCTGCACGAGACCGACCTGCTGCGCGTGCTGGGTCATGCCGTCCACGCCGAGGTGCCCGGCACCTTCAACGTCGCCGGCGACGGCGTGATGCTGCTGTCGCAGGCCGTACGCCGACTCCGCAAGCCGACCGTGGCCCTGCCGCGCCCGATGGTCGGCAGCCTGGCCTCGGTGCTGAAGTCGGCGCGGATGGCCGACTTCTCGCCCGAGCAGCTCGACCTCCTCACCTTCGGGCGCGGGATCGACACCCTGCGGATGCGCACCGAGCTCGGCTTCGACCCCGAGCGCACCACCGCCGAGGCCTTCGCCGACTTCGCCACCTCGATCGGCCATCCGCCGCGTGCCGCGGAGCGGGTCGCCGACGGACTTCCCGCTGCTCCGCCCGCGTCCGTCGCGAGCCCGGGGGCCGGCCGTGGGTGACGCCGAGATCATCCCGATCGGCACCGGCGGCCGACCCGGCCGCGGGTCGGGGAGCGAGCGGCCGTCGAACGCCTCCCGCGGCCTCGCCGGTGGCGCGGCCCGTCCGGCCCGGAAGGCCGCGCCCCGCAAGCCGGCCCTCGTGGACGACGTACCTGACGACGACGTAGCCCCGTCGCCGACGGAGCCGCGTCCACCGGTGACGACCCAGGACCGCGGACCCCTCGGCGGGATGTCGCCGGGCGACTGGCTCGCCGCCCTGCAGACCGGCGCACGCCAGGTCTTCGGTGAGGACTGGGAGACCCAGCTCGCGCAGTTCCTGGCGTTCATGCGACGTCGGCTGAGTGGTGACTACGAGGTCGACGAGTACGGCTTCGACCCCGAGGTCGCCGAGCGTCTGCTGCTGGCCAGCCTCCGGCCGCTCGCCCAGAAGTGGTTCCGGATCGAGACGCGCGGCGTCGAGAACCTCCCCGCCGAAGGAGGTGCGCTGGTGGTCTCCAACCACTCCGGCACGCTCCCGGTCGACGGCCTGATGACGATGCTGACCATCCACGACGAGACCGGACGCTTCCTGCGCCCGCTCGGCGCGGACCTGGTCTTCCGGATGCCGGTGGTGAGCAGCCTGGCCCGCAAGGGCGGCGCCACCCTGGCCTGCAACGAGGACGCCGAGCGGATGCTCGCCGCCGGTGAGCTGGTGGGGGTCTGGCCCGAGGGGTTCAAGGGGATCGGCAAGCCGTTCCACGACCGCTACAAGCTCCAGCGCTTCGGCCGCGGTGGGTTCGTCGCGGCGGCCCTGCGCACCGGCGTACCGATCGTGCCGCTGTCCGTGGTCGGCGCCGAGGAGATCTTCCCCCTGATCGGCAACGTGCCGGCGCTCGCACGCCTGCTCGGCATCCCCTACCTCCCGATCACCCCGTTGTTCCCGTGGCTGGGTCCGTTGGGGCTGATCCCGCTGCCCTCGAAGTGGCTGATGGAGTTCGGCGAGCCGATCCGTACCGACGAGTTCGAGGCCTCCGCGGCCGACGACCCGATGCTCGTCTTCAACGTCACCGACCAGGTGCGCGAGACGATCCAGCAGTCGCTCTACGCGCTGCTCGGTCAGCGCGAGTCCGTCTGGCGGTGAAACCCCTCTCCGGGGAGCCCCGGGAGGTCTCAGGGCAGCGTCGGGAGGCCGGTCGGCAGGGCACTGCCGACGCTGTCGAGGGTGCCGCCGACCGTGTCGACCAGGGTGTTGCCGACATCGCCCACAGCGTCGAGCAGGTTGCCCGCGGTGTCGGTGACCGTCGAGCCGAGGTCGGTCTGCTGGTTGTCGGTCAGCCCGTCGGTGAGGTGCTGAAGGGTGTGCTGAACGTCGTTCGCGGTCGGCGTCAGGAGATCGGGGTCCGACGGGGAGGGGTCCGTCACGCTCGCCGGCGGGAGGTTGCCGCCGACGTGGGGCAGCTTGACGCCGCCGGGGGAGGAGCCGGAGTGGTGGTGGGAGCCGGCACCGGGACCCGGCGACGGCGTGGCGATCAGCCAGGAGTCCGCCGCGGCGGCCTGGGCCGCTTGGGTGAGCACGCTGGGCACCTCTGTCACCGAAGGCCCGGGGCAGCCCGGACACGCGTGTGCCGAGACCTGCTGCACCTGGTCGAGCGCCTGCGCCGCCTGGAGAAGCTGGTCGAGGGAAGCCGGCGGCACGACGCCCTGGAGGAGCCGTAGCCGGGCCATGCTGGTGGCGGTGAAGGTGTTGACGGTCGTGATCGACGACGAGTCGCCGGTCGCCTGGTAGTCGGTCACCAGCAGGTCGGAGCCGCTGACGGCCTCCTGCGTGAAGGCGTCAAGGGTCTGGCCGACCTGGTCGGCGCTCCCGCCGGTGCGACTGAGCTCGGCCACCTCGTCGAGCCGCGTCGAGGCGTTGTCGAGCAGCACCCGACCACGTGCGGCGCGGTCGAAGGTGAGCTGGGCGTGGGCGCTCTCGAGGCCGCGCTTGATCGGGTACAGGCCGTCACCCGGCAGAGCGGACTGGGCAGCGACCGCCATCGTCGCCGACCCTCCCACCAGGACGACACCGCTGACCACGGCCGCGAGTCGGCGGTTGCGCCGGCGTGTGCGGGGCGCGGCCGGCCGCAGGCGGAGCCGCTCGTCGGTCTCGGCCTGCTCGACCGCCGCGGCCGTCAGCACGGTCGCGGCCTCCTCGAGCAGTCGCTCGCGCAGCGAGGCCACGAAAGCGGGGTCGGGCACCGGTGCGGGGACGGTCCGGAGCGCGCCCACGACGTCGAGCAGGTCGCCGTACGACGAAGCGCGTTCGGCGCTCGTCGAGGTGCCCTCGACCAGGTCGTGGAACTGCTGGGATCGCCGCCCCGTGCTCACGATGCCCGTCCTCTGTGATCGTGCCGTGCGTCGCGGCGAGTGCCGGACCACCTGCACAACGAGGCGGCGGGGACCGGGGTTACGCGCCGCTCACTCATCGCGCCACCCCGCGGGCATCAGCTTGGCCAGGTTGCGTACGCCGCGCAGCTGGAGCTGCTTGACGGCGCCCTCGCTGCGGCCGAGCACCTCGGCGGTCTCGGCGATGCTCAGCCCTTGGAGGAAGCGCATGATCAAGCAGTCGCGCTGCTCGTCCGACAGCTCGCGCAGCCCGTCGAGCAGCACCTCGTTGGTCAGCCCGGCCAGGACCTCGTTCTCCGGGCCCTCGGTGGCGTCGTCGTGCAGACCCATGTCCTCGGTGGTGACCTCGAGGCGGGTGCGACCGGCCTTGAAGTGGTCGGTGCAGAGGTTGCGGGCGATCGTCATCAGCCACGCGCCGAAGTCCTTGCCCTGCCAACGGAAGCCGGCCATGCTGCGCAGCGCGCGGAGGAAGGTCTCGGAGGTGAGGTCCTCGGCGAGGGTCGTCGAGCGGGTTCGGTAGTAGACGAAGCGGTAGACCGAGCCCTGGTAGTGGTCGTAGAGCTGACCGAATGCTTCAGCGTCGCCACCGCGCGCCAGCTCGACCAACGCGATCAGCCGACCGCGCTCGGACTCGCTCTCCTCCGACGACGCAGCCTGGTCGGAGTCGTCGTACCTCCCGCCGGGCGGACCACCGACGGCCGCCTCGCTCAGGAGCATCCAGGCAGGGACGCCCGCGGGCTGCGGCCGTCGGCGGAGCGCGGCGAGCACGGCCGCGCGCAGGTCGTCCCAGCCGCGCGCCGCGTCGTGGTCAGCCCACGTCATCGCGAATCCCTCCCGAGCACCGGTGATGGCGCCCCGCCATGGTAAGCGGGGCCTACCTGCGACGGAATGGCCCAGGACACACGACGCTAGCGCCGGCGACGTACGGCCACCCCCGCGGCGACCGCTCCCGTGGCCGCCCCCGCCACGGCGCCCGCGACCATGCCGGCCCGGGCGGCCTTGCGCCCCGTGCGGTAGTCGCGGATCCGCCAGCCCTCGCGCTTGGCGTGGGCCCGCAGCCGTGCGTCGGGGTTGACCGCGCACGGATGGCCGACGAGCGAGAGCATGGTGAGGTCGTTGAAGGAGTCGGAGTACGCCGAGCAGCGGCCGAGGTCGAGTCCCTCACGGGCGGCCAGCGCCTTGACCGCCTCCGCCTTCGCCGGCCCGTGCAGCATCTCGCCGACGAGGCGCCCGGTGTAGACGCCGTCCTCGTGCTCGGCCACCGTGCCCAGGGCTCCGGTGAGCCCGAGCCGGTGGGCGATGATCCGCGCGATCTCGATCGGCGCGGCCGTGACCAGCCAGACCCGCTCGCCCTCGTCGAGGTGCATCTGCGCCAGGGCGCGCGTGCCCGGCCAGATCCGGTGGGCCATCGCCTCGTCGAAGATCTCCTCGCCGAGGGACTCCAGCTCGGTCACGGTGTGACCCGCGATGAAGGAGAGCGCCGACACGCGCGTCTGCGCGACGTGCTCGGGATCCTCCACGCCGACGATCCGGAAGTAGGCCTGCTTCCAGGCCGCCCCGAGGATCTCGCGCGTGGTGAAGAACTTGCGGCGGTGCATCCCGCGCGCGAGATGGAAGATGCTCGCGCCCTGCATCATCGTGTTGTCGACGTCGAAGAAGGCGGCCACCGACGGGTCGGCGGGGGTGGTCAGGGCCGTCTCCACCTCGGCCACTGCCGCGGCCGCCTCGCCGGCGAGAGCCGAACGCTGCTGGAGGTTCAGCACCTTGCGGCTCTTCTCGGGAGTCACGCGCGCAGCCTATCCGTGGGAGGGCCGGGCGGGCTTGCGAGCGAGCTCGCTGCGCCGCTCGCTGCGGTCGTGGGATCATCGCCCCCATGCCCACGACCCACGACGTCTCCTCGCTCGTGGCCGAAGCGGCGGCGGACCGGCCCGACGCGCTGGCGGTGGTCGAGGCCGCAGGACGCAGCGTCACCTGGGCCGCGCTCGAGGACGAGGTCGCCCGGATCGCCACAGGGCTGGGGGCGGCCGGGCTGGTGGCGGGACAGCGGGTGCTGCTCGCGCTGGGCAACCGGATCGAGTTCGTGACGGCGTACCTCGGGGTGCTGCGCGCCCAGGTGGTCGCCGTACCGGTGAACCCAAGGGCCACCTCCGGCGAGCTCGCGCGGATGATGGCCGACTCGGGGTGCCGGATCGTGCTCGCCGACCCGGAGACGATCGAGACCGTTCGCGCAGCCTCCGACCTCGTGCGCGCTGCCCGCGCCGGCGAGACCGACGAGCTGGACGCCGACCTGGTCGACCGCTCCCACGAGCCGCGGGTCTACCTCGTGGGTGCCGAGCCGACCGGGAGCGAGCAGGCGTACGACGCGCTTCGCGCCGCCGCGGCGGTGCCCGTGCCGCCGCTGCCCGATCCGGAGAAGCTGGCCTGCCTGCTCTACACCAGCGGGACGTCGGGCCGGCCGCGCGCCGCGATGCTCACCCATCGGGCGCTGATCGCCAACATCGACCAGGCCGCGCAGGTCGAGCCGCCGATGATCCACGGCGACGACGTGGTGCTCGGCGTACTCCCGCTCTTCCACGTCTACGGGCTCAACGCGGTGCTCGGCAGCGTGCTGCGGCAGCGCGCCAAGCTCGTGCTCGTCGACCACTTCGACCCACAGGCGACGCTCGACCTGATCGACGACGAGGCGATCAGCGTGCTGCCGGTCGCGCCACCGGTCTTCGCGTACTGGCTCCCGCAGGAGCACCTCCGCGAGCGGCTCGGCCCGGTGCGCCTGATGCTCTCGGGCTCGGCGCCGCTGTCGGCGGAGCTGATCGAGCAGTTCACCGACGCCACGTCGATCCCCGTCCACCAGGGCTACGGCCTGACCGAGGCCTCGCCGATCGTCACCAGCACGCTGTGCAGCCGGGAGCTGCAACCCGGCTCGGTCGGCGCCGCGCTGCCCGGCATCGAGATCAAGCTGCTCGACGAGTACGCGCACGAACCGGACGGCGACGACCCGGGCGAGATCTGGATCCGCGGCGCCAACATGTTCAGCGGCTACTGGCCCGACGGCGACGGCGGCCCCGACCAGGACGGGTGGTGGGGCACTGGCGACGTCGGCTTCCTCGACGCCTCCGGCGACCTGTTCCTCGTCGACCGGCTCAAGGAGCTCGTCATCGTCTCGGGCTTCAACGTCTACCCGATCGAGGTCGAGGACGTGATCCGCGAGGTGCCCTCGGTGGCGGACGCGGCGGTGATCGGGATCGACGACCCGCTCACCGGCGAGGCGGTCGTCGCCTACGTCAACGCCTCCGGCGGCGAGAGCGCCGAGGCCGTCGTGGCCGCCGTACGCGAGCACTGTGCCGTGCGCCTCGCCCGCTTCAAGCAGCCGTCACGGATCGAGGTGGTCGACGAGCTGCCGCTGACCGTGACCGGGAAGGTGCAGAAGGGCCGGCTGCGCGGGATGGAGCGCCGGCGAGCCTTGGGACTCCTGGAATGAGCGACGCCCGCGTCACCCTCTACAGCCGCCCGGGCTGCCACCTCTGCGACGACGCCCGGGTCGTCGTCGAGCAGGTCTGCGCCGAGCTCGGTGAGTCGTACGTCGAGGTCTCGATCGACGGCGACCCCGAGCTCCAGCGGCGCTTCGGCGAGGAGATCCCGGTGACCTTCGTCGACGGTCGCCAGCACGACTTCTGGCGGGTCGACCCCACCCGCTTGCGAGCCGCCCTCGCCTGACGCTCGCGGTCCCGCCCCGGTGGTCACCCACACAGAGTGCGGCCGTTGTGCGCGCCCTCCGCGAACTGTCGGCGCGGGTCCGTAGGGTCGGCCAGGTGAAGCGACGATGAGCAAGATGGACAACCTCCGCGCCATGCGCGAGGCGCGCTACGAGGAGTCGCAGGCGCGTGCCAAGGCCGGCGCCGGGTCGGCCGCGCCGAAGCCGAAGGCACCCCCGGCTCCTGCGCCTCTCCTGGCCGTGGTGCCGGACGCGCCCGCGGAGGTCGCCGAGGTCAGCGAGCCGGGCGAGACGCTCTGCGGCCACCGCGCGATCAGCGGCCGCACCTGCACCCGCGAGGCCGGGCACGCCGCGAAGAGCCACCGCTACGCCTGACCAAGGTGCCGCGGCCCTAGCTCGCATGTATCAACGGGTGCTGCCCGGGTGTCCTCTCCTCGAGACCTGACGTCACAGGTCATGGGGAGACACGATGAGCGCGCAGAAGTCCTGGAAGCCGACCAACAAGTGGCTGGCGGCCCAATGCACCGGTACGGCCACCCTGGCCATCGCGTGGGTGAACGCCGGCGCGTGGACCAAACCGCTCACGATCGCGCTGATCGGCCTGGTCTCCCAGGCGGTCGTGGCCTACCTGGTCTCCAACGCCGACCCGTCGTCCGAGACGTCTGCTTCGACCGGCGCGCAGGGCGCTGCGACGAGCAGCGGGCTGGCGAGTCAGTCGGGCGTGCAGAGCACGGCGGCGTGACGTCGCCAGGGCGCGGACGTTCCGCATCCTGGAGACCGTCTCCGTCGTTTTGTTCTCGCGTTCACAAACTCTTACAGTGAACGACGCCGCTCGGGCCGGGCCTGTCCCACGACGGGTCGACCCCGTGCTCGGCGGCTGGAGAGACAGAACCTTGAGCGCACGGACGTCCCACGACACCGCCCGGGAGATTCCCGAGGCGACCGTGGCGCGACTGCCCGTCTATCTGAGGGCACTCACCACGCTGTCGGAAGCCGGCACGGCGACGTGCTCGAGCGAGGACCTGGCCGCGGCCGCCGGCGTCAACAGCGCCAAGCTCCGCAAGGACCTCTCCTACCTCGGCAGCTACGGCACGCGCGGCGTCGGGTACGACGTGGACTACCTCCGCTACCAGATCGCCCGCGAGATCGGCGTGACCCAGGACTGGCCCGTGGTCATCGTGGGCATCGGAAACCTGGGGCACGCGCTCGCGAACTACTCCGGCTTCCGCAGCCGCGGCTTCCGCGTCGTGGCCCTCCTGGACGCCGACCCGGAGCGCCACCAGGAGGTGATCGCCGGTGTCGACGTTCGGCCGTTCAGCGACCTGACCCAGATCGTGCGCGAACAGGGCGTGGCCATCGGGGTCATCGCGACGCCGGCTGCCGCAGCGCAGGACGTCGTCGACAAGATGGTCGAGGTCGGCATCACCAGCATCCTCAACTTCGCCCCGACCGTGCTCAACGTCGGCCCGGGCGTCGACGTCCGCAAGGTCGACCTGTCCATCGAGCTCCAGATCCTGGCCTACCACGAGCAGCGCAAGGCCCAGGAGGCCAGCGCGTGAACACCCCACGAGACTGCTCGCAGAGCTCGCACTTCCGGGGGGACCCCGCATGACGGTCCTCGTGGTCGGGATCTCCCACCGCTCCGCACCCATCCCGCTGCTGGAGACGCTGGCCGTCGACACCGACGGTGCCACCAAGCTGATCGAGGACGTGCTGGCCAACCCCCACGTCTCGGAGGCCGCCGTGGTCGCCACCTGCAACCGGATGGAGATCTACGCCGCGGTCGACCGCTTCCACGGCAGCGTCGAGGGCCTGTCGCAACGGCTTCTCGCACCCGCCCACGAGAACGTCGAGGCGCTGCTGCCCCACCTCTACATCCACTACGACGACGGCGCGGTGTCCCACCTCTTCCAGGTGGCTGCGGGCCTCGACTCGATGGCCGTCGGCGAGGCCCAGATCCTCGGTCAGACCCGTGACGCGCTCAGCCTCGGCCAGGAGCTCGGCTCGGTCGGCCCGACCCTCAACACCCTCTTCCAGCAGGCGCTCCGCGTCGGCAAGCGTGCCCACGCCGAGACCGGCATCGACCGCGCGGCTCCGACCCTCGTGTCTGCGGCGCTCGACCGGGCCACCGGCGACCTGGCGGGCCGCCGCGTGGTGGTCGTCGGCGCCGGCGGCATGGCCGGCCTCACCGTCGCGACCGTCGTACGCCGCGGAGCCGGGGAGGTCGTCGTCGTCAACCGCACCCCGGAGCGGGCCGAGCGCCTCGCCCGTGAGTACGGCGCGCGGTGGGCCCCGATGACCGACCTGGCGGCCGAGGTCGCCGGCGCCGACGTCGTCGTGGCCTGCGCGGGCGCGTCCGGCGTCCTGATCAGCCGCGAGGTGGTGGCTGCGGCCACTGGCCCGCTGGACATGATCGACCTCGCTCTGCCGCACGACATCGACCCGTCGGTCGTGGACCTCCCCGGTGTCACGCTGGTGACGCTGGCGGACCTGGCCGGTGACCTCCTGGAGTCGGAGGCGGGCGCCGAGGTCGAGGCCGTGCGCACCATCGTCACCGACGAGGTCGAGGCGTTCCTCTCGGCCCGCCGTCAGGCCGGGCTCACTCCGACCGTGGTCGCCCTGCGCACCATGGCCACCGGCGTCGTCGACTCGGAGATGGCGCGCCTCGACCGCCGCCTGCCACATCTCGACGCCGGCACCCGCGCCGAGCTGCTCCAGACGCTGCGCCGGGTCACCGACAAGCTCGTCCACCAGCCGACGATCCGGGCCAAGGAGCTGGGCGACCGCAACGCGTCGTCGTACGCCGCTGCGCTCGCCGAGCTCTTCGCCCTCGACCCCGAGGCCGTCGACGCGATGACCCGCCCGGTCACGCCGGGCGACGGCACCGGTCTGCGGGGTGACGACGCATGAACGGCACCCCGATCCGGCTCGGCACCCGCGCGTCACTCCTCGCGATGACCCAGTCCCGCTGGGTGGCCGAGCGGCTGTCCGTGGCTCTGGGCCGCGAGGTCGAGCTGGTCGAGGTCACCACCACCGGCGACCGCAGTGACACCCCGCTCGCGCAGCTCGGCGGCACCGGCGTGTTCGTCTCCGCGCTCCGCGAGGCCCTGCTCGAGGGACGCATCGACGTCGCCGTCCACTCGCTCAAGGACCTGCCCACCGGCCCGGCCCACGGGCTCGCGCTGGCCGCCGTACCCCTGCGTGAGGACCCGCGTGACGTCGTCGTGGCCCGCGACGGGCTGACCCTCGGCGAGCTGTCCCCGGGCAGCCGGGTCGGTACCGGCTCTCCGCGTCGCGCCTCCCAGCTCCACGCACTCGGCCTCGGTTTGGAGATCGTGGACATCCGGGGCAATGTGGACACCCGGATCCGCAAGGTCCGCGAGGGCGACTACGACGCCGTCGTGCTCGCCCGCGCAGGACTGGCCCGGATCGGCCGTCTCGAGGAGGCCACCGAGGTGCTCGACCCACTGCAGATGCTCCCCGCCCCGGGGCAGGGAGCGCTCGCGGTCGAGACCCGCGACGAGGACTTCGCCACCGAGGTGGCCGCCCTGGACGACGCACGGACCCGCGTGGCCGTCACCGCCGAACGCGCGGTGCTGGCCACGCTCGAGGGTGGCTGCGCCGCTCCGGTGGGGGCACTGGCCGAGGTGGCCGAGGGAGAGCAGGACGAAGAACTCTGGGTGAGGGCGGTAGCGCTCTCTCCCGACGGGACGCTGGCGGTCCGGATGTCCGCCACCGGCGACCCAGCCGACGCCGCCGGCGTCGGTAGCCGCCTCGCGAGCGACATGCTCGCCGAGGGGGCAGCACAGCTGACGGACACACCGCACGAGCAGCCGGTGACCGACTGCGAAAGGCATGAGGCATGACGCGAGCCCAGACCCCCCGCACCTCCCCTGCGACGAGCTCCGCGACGAGGGGGTGGGTGGCCTTCGTCGGGAGCGGCCCGGGTGACCCCGGACTCCTCACCGTGCGTGCCGCCGACCTCGTCCGCAGCGCCGACGTGGTGATCACAGAAGGCCCCGAGCATCCCGCGCTGATCCGCTCCGTCCTCGGCCTGCCCGAGGGCTCCGAGGGTGGGCCCCAGCTGGTCGACGGCGGGTTCGGCGAGGACGGCCAGCCGCTGACCCACGCCGCGCGGGCGAAGGTCGTGGTCCGCCAGGCCAAGCTGGGCGTCCGCGTCGTACGTCTGATGACCGGTGACCCGTTCGTCTACGCCTCCGGACCCGAGGAGGCCGCGGCCTGCGCCAAGGCCGGCATCGGCTTCGAGATCGTGCCCGGCGTCTCCTCGGTCTCCGCGGTCCCGGCGTACGCCGGCATCCCGCTGACCACCAAGGACCACCGCGAGGTCACCGTGGTCACCGCCGGCGACAAGGTCGACTGGAGCCGGTACGTCGCATGCCCGACGCTGGTGCTCCTGTCCGCCGTCGGCTCGATCGCCGAGATCGCCCGTGCCCTGATGGACGCCGGCCGCGCGGCCGACACCCCGGTCGCGATGACCAGCACCGGCACCACCACCGAGCAGCAGACGCTCACCTCGACCCTCGAGCACATCGGGGCCGACGCTCGTGCGGCTCGGATGGCGCCGCCCGCGGTTACCGTGGTCGGTGAGGTGGTCGCCATGCGCGAGGCGCTGTCGTGGTTCGAGACCAAGCCGCTGTTCGGCTGGCGGATCCTGGTGCCTCGCACCAAGGAGCAGGCGGGTTCGCTGTCTGCTCGCCTGCGCGAGTTCGGCGGCGTACCCGAGGAGGTGCCGACCATCTCGGTCGAGCCGCCTCGCAACCCGCTCCAGATGGACAAGGCCGTGCGTGGTCTGGTCGAGGGCCGCTACGAGTGGATCGCCTTCACCAGCGTCAACGCCGTCAAGGCCGTCCGCGAGAAGTTCGAGGAGTACGGCCTCGACGCCCGGGCCTTCTCCGGTCTCAAGATCGCAGCAGTCGGTGACAAGACGGCCGCCGCGATCGGCGACTGGGGCCTGCGTGCCGACCTGGTCCCGAGCGGTGAGCAGTCGGCGGCGGGTCTGCTCGAGGACTGGCCCGAGTACGACGAGATGCTCGATCCGATCAACCGGGTGTTCCTGCCGCGCGCCGACATCGCGACCGAGAACCTCGTCGCCGGCCTGGTCGACCTCGGCTGGGAGTGCGACGACGTGACGGCGTACCGCACGGTCCGCGCGGCCCCGCCGCCGGCGCCGGTGCGCGACGCGATCAAGGGCGGCAAGTTCGACGCGGTCGTGTTCACCTCGTCCTCGACGGTGCGCAACCTGGTCGGCATCGCCGGCAAGCCGCACCCGTCGACGGTGATCGCGGTGATCGGTCCTGCCACGGCCAAGACCGCCGAGGAGCACGGGCTGCGGGTCGACGTCCTCGCCCCCAGGCCCGACGTCGACGAGCTGGTCGACGCGCTCGCGGACTTCGGCGCCTCTCGCCGGGCCGCGATGCTCGAGGCCGGCCAGCCGGTGACGAAGCCGTCGGAGCGCAAGCCGTCGAGTCGCAAGATCCGAGCGAAGCGAGGAGGCTGAGGAGGTCGCGCAGCGACCGTCTCGAAACCCGGTGACTGAACAACCCACGGCTCCTTCGGTTCCTCGTCCGGTGACCCGGCCGCGGCGGCTGCGTACGACGAGCGGCCTCCGGCGGATGGTCGCCGAGACCGCGGTGGAGCCGGCGCAGCTGGTGCTGCCGGTGTTCGTGCGTGAGGGCGCTACCGAGCCGCGCCCGATCGGCTCGATGCCGGGCGTCGTCCAGCACACCCGCGACTCGCTGCTGAAGGCCGCCCACGAGGCTGCCGACCTCGGTCTGGGTGGCCTGATGCTGTTCGGCATCCCCGAGGAGAAGGACGCCGTCGGCTCCGGCGCGGTGGATCCGTCCGGTGTGCTGAACCTGGCGATCACCGACGTGGTCGCCGAGGTCGGCGACGCGCTCACCGTGATGAGTGACCTGTGCCTCGACGAGTTCACCGACCACGGCCACTGCGGTGTGCTGACGCCGGACGGGCTGGTCGACAACGACCGCACCCTCGAGGTGTACGCGGAGATGGCGCTCGCCCAGGCCGATGCCGGCGTCGACATGGTCGGCCCGAGCGGAATGATGGACGGCCAGGTCGCCGCCATCCGAGGGGCGCTCGACACGGCCGGCCACACCGACGTCTCGATCCTGGCCTACTCAGCCAAGTACGCCTCCGCCTTCTTCGGCCCGTTCCGCGAGGCCGTCGACTCCTCGCTGCAGGGGGACCGGCGGACCTACCAGCAGGACCCCGCGAACGCGCGCGAGGGCGTCCGCGAGGCGCTCCTCGACGTCGCTGAGGGCGCCGACCTGGTGATGGTGAAGCCCGCGCTCGGCTACCTCGACGTCGTACGCCGGGTGCGCGAGGCCGTGGACGTCCCCGTCGCGGCGTACAACGTCTCCGGCGAGTACTCCATGGTCGAGGCCGCCGCGGCCCAGGGCTGGATCGAGCGGGAGCGCGCGATCCTCGAGGTGCTCACCTCGATCCGGCGTGCTGGCGCCGACGTGGTGCTGACCTACTGGGCCGCCGAGGCTGCCCGCCTGCTGCGACCCTGACCACCGAGTCGGCGGCGATGCCTCAGTGGGTGAGGTCGTAGACGCACTGGTCGAACGCGTCGGCCGGGTCGAGCGGGTTGTCGATCAGGCCGTCCGCCAGGCACTGCACGATGGCCTGTGCCTTGGTCAGGATCGTCGGGCCGTCCGTCGGCAGCAGGGTCGGGACGCTCGGAAGCGGGAGCTTCGTCGGCAGGCCGCCCGTCGGCTTGCCCGTCGGGTTGCTGGTGGGGCCGCCGCTCGGACCGGTGGTCGGGCCCGCCGTGGGTCCGGAGGTCGGCTCCGAGGTCGGTGAGTTCGTCGACTGGTCATGCGAGTGGTGCTTGCCGCCGTGGTGGTGGGCGTGGTGGCCGAGGGCCACGGTGGTCACCGGCGGGGTGCCGAAGAGGAAACCGGTCGACGTCGTGCCGTTCGGCACGGAGCTGAAGTCGCCGGCGAGGTAGGACTGCGTGATCGCCAGCACCAGGTCGACGTACCGCTGGCTGTGGTTGTAGCGGAAGACCGCCGACCGCTGTCCGGCGTCGGTGCCGAGGTCGTCGGAGCCGGAGCAGAGGTAGACCGCGGAGCCGAGCGTGGCGTCGTAGATGTCCTGGGGGTTGCGCCGCCCGTCGTTGTCGGCGTCGACCCCGACGATCGCCCAGGTCGACGGGATGAACTGCATCGGCCCGACCGCGCGGTCGTAGCGCGAGTCCTGGTCGTACTGGCCGGCATCGGTGTCGCGGATCATGGAGGTGCCGTGGGTGCCGTCGAGGGCCGGGCCGAAGATCCCGGGCTTCGCGATGCCACGGTCGGTGAGCACGTTGCCGTCGGTGCGGCCGTGGTCGGACTCCACGCGGCCGATCGCGGCGACCAGCTGCCACGGCATGTGGCAGCTGCGGTCGGCGGTGTCGATGACCGTCGCCGCCCGCTGGTACGCCGCGAGCGCGACCGCGGGGATGCCGCTGGCGGAGGCCGTCGAGACGACGTCGGAGACGTGGCCGCGGACGCCGGGGGTCAGGGAGTGCGGAGCGGTGAGGCTGGCGGGGCCGCGGACCGCCTGGGCGGGCACCTGGGTGCCGTCGGGCAGCGTGTCGGAGCCGGCGGACGCCGCGTCGGAGCCGGCGGTGGCCAGGCTCGCGGTCCACGCGACGGACAGCACGGCCAACGGCAGGAGCGCAGACGCCTTCTGGACGCGTCCGAACCTCGCGTCCGCCATCGATCCGATCCCTCCTCGTGGAGCCGTGGGAGGGATTCGTCGATCACGGCCCTCCGGCTGGGGGCCGAGGCTCCGAGGAACAGGTTTCCCTCCCTGTCACCCGTTCAAACGAGTGGCAGCCAAGGATGTTACGCACCGATTGCGACCCGGTTGCCCCCCTCGGACACAATGGCCCGGTGACTCCCGACCGGTCCGAGGCGCTCTTCGCGCGCGCGTCGCGCGGTCACGCCCGGCGGCGTGAACTCCCCGGTGCGTGCCTTCCGCGCGGTCGGCGGCACCCCGCGCTTCATCGGTCCGGCTGCGGGCGCCTGGCTGACCGACGTCGACGGCACGGAGTACGTCGACCTGGTCGGCTCCTGGGGCCCGATGATGCTCGGTCACGCCCACCCCGAGGTGATGGCGGCGGTGCGCGGACGCGGTCACGCGCGGCACGTCGTTCGGCACGCCCACGAGGCCGAGGTCGACCTCGCCGAGGAGATCGTCGGCGCGTACGCCGGTCGAGCAGGTCCGCCTCGTCTCGTCCGGCACCGAGGCCACGATGTCGGCGATCCGGCTGGCCCGCGGCTTCACCGGCCGCGACGTCGTCGTGAAGTTCGCCGGCTGCTACCACGGCCACGTCGACGCCCTGCTGGCCGCGGCCGGCTCCGGCGTGGCCACGTTCGCGGTGCCCGGCACGCCCGGCGTGCCCGGCGCGCGACCGCGCTGACCCGTCGTGCTGCCCTACAACGACCGCGAGGCCGTCGCGGCGCCGTTCGCGGCCGACGGTGACCAGATCGCGTGCCTGATCACCGAGGCTGCCGCCGGCAACATGGGCGTCGTCCCGCCCGAGCCCGGCTTCAACCAGTTCCTCGCCGAGACCTGCGCCGCGCACGGCGCGCTGTTCGTCAGCGACGAGGTGATGACCGGCTTCCGCGCCTCGCGCACCGGCCAGTGGGGCCTCGACGGCGCGGTCGAGGGCTGGACGCCCGACCTGATGACCTTCGGCAAGGTGATGGGCGGCGGCTTCCCGGCCGCGGCCTTCGGCGGCCGTGCCGACGTGATGGCGGATGCTGTCGCCGGAGGGGCCGGTCTACCAGGCGGGCACGTTGTCGGGGAACCCGATCGCGACGACCGCCGGCCTGGCCACGCTGCGGCTGGCCACCGACGACGTCTACGCCCACCTCGACCGAGGTCGGTACGACGATCAAGGCGGCTGCTGCGACGGCGCTGTCCGCCGCGGGCGTGCCGCACGCGGTGCAGTCGGCCGGCACGATGTTCTCCGTCTTCTTCACCGAGGGGCCGGTCCGCGACTTCGACGGCCGCCCAGCGCCAGGACACCGCGGCCTTCGCGGCGTTCTTCCACGCGATGCTCGACCACGGCGTCTACCTGCCGCCGTCGGCGTACGAGGCCTGGTTCGTCTCCGCCGCCCACGACGAGCGTGCCGTGCAGACCGTGCTCGACGCCCTACCTCCAGCCGCCCACGCCGCCGCCCAGGCGGCGGCCACCGCCCGAGAAGGAACCCATGGCTGACTCGACCGTCGTACACCTGCTGCGACACGGTGAGGTGCACAACCCCGAGGGCGTCCTCTACGGACGTCGCGACGGGTACCACCTCTCCGACCTCGGCCGGAAGATGGCACAGCGCGTCGCGGAGACCGTCGCCGAGCGCGACATCGTCCATCTCCGCACCTCCCCGCTGGAGCGCGCCCAGGAGACGGCCGCCCCGCTCGCCGCGGCACGAGAGCTCACGCCGGTCGTCGACCCGCGGGTGATCGAGTCGGGCAACGTCTTCGAGGGCAAGCGGTTCGGCGTCGGCGACGGCGCGCTGCGCAAGCCGTCGGCGCTGGGTACACCTCTGGAACCCGCTGGAAGCCGTCGTGGGGCGAGCCCTACAAGGAGGTCGCCGCCCGGATGCTCGCCGCCGTGTACGACGCGCGCGACGCCGCCCGTGGTCACGAGGCCGTGATCGTCTCCCACCAGCTGCCGATCTGGATCACCCGGCTGGCGGTCGAGAAGCGCTCCTTCCTCCACGACCCGCGCAAGCGTCAGTGCACGCTCTGCTCGCTCACCTCGCTGCAGTTCGAGGGCGACGACCTGCGCACGATCAGCTACTCCGAGCCGGCCGGCGACCTGATCCCGGTCCGTGACCGCAAGGCGCCGTTCTCGGCGGGTGACGCCCCGGAGGCCCACCGGCCATGAGGCGCGCGAGGTACGCCCTGGTCGCGGCGGCAGGTCTCCTGCTGGCCGCGACCGGCTGCACCTCGCTGCAGGGCACCGGCGACAAGGGCTACGTGAGCGGTGACGGGGCCATCCGTCAGATCGCGGTCGCCGACCGGGGCGACCCGGTGGCCCTGTCCGGCAAGGACCTCGACGGCCGGCCGCTGTCGCTGGCGACGATGCACGGCAAGCCCACGGTGGTCACCGTGTGGGGCGCCTGGTGCGCCGACTGCCACAAGGAGTCGCCGTACGTCGTCGCGGCGGCGAAGGAGCTGGGCTCGACGGCCCACTTCGTCGGCATCGACAGCCGTGACCCGGGCACCGCCCAGGCCAAGGCCTTCCAGTCCCGCTACGGCATCACCTGGCCGTCGTTCTACTCCCCGGGCGGCGAGGCGCTGCTCTCGTTCCCCGGCGTGATCACACCCAACTCCGTCCCCGCGACCGTGGTGCTCGACGCCCAGGGGCGTCCCGCCGCCGCGATCAACGGCGCGGTGCCGTCGACGCGGACCCTGGTCGAGATGGTCCGTCAGGTGGCGCAGGGTGGCTGAGTGGTTCCAGCAACAGGCGTCCTCGGGGTCGCTGGTGCTCGCGATCCCGGTCGCCCTGATCGCCGGCCTGGTGTCGTTCTTCTCCCCGTGCGTGATCCCCCTGTTGCCGGGCTACCTGTCCTACGCCACGGGCCTCTCGGGCGCCGACCTCGAGCACGCGCGCCGCGGCCGGATGCTCGCCGGCTCGATCCTGTTCGTGCTCGGTTTCTCGGCCGTCTACGTGTTGCTCGGCTGGGTGTCCGGCTCGGTCGGTGCCTGGCTGGTGGACTGGCGCCAGCAGCTCGAGGTCGTGCTCGGCATCCTCACCATCCTGCTCGGCCTGGCGTTCGCCGGGCTGATCCCCTTCTCCCAGCGTGAGTGGCGCTCGCACTCGGTGCCGGCCGTCGGTCTCGCTGCCGCGCCGCTCCTCGGATTCCTCTTCGGCGTGGGCTGGACGCCGTGCATCGGTCCCACCCTGGCCGCGATCACCAACCTGTCGCTCAACGAGGCCACCGCCGGTCGCGGTGCCCTGCTGGCCGGTGTCTACTGCATCGGCCTCGGCCTGCCCTTCATCATCGCGGCGCTCGCCTACCGCCGGGCGCTCGGGGCGTTCGCGTTCGTACGCCGCCACCAGCAGTGGGTCTCCCGGCTGGGCGGGCTGATGCTGGTGCTGGTCGGCCTCGCGCTGGTCACCGGCTGGTGGGACGTCGCCGTGAACTGGCTGCAGATCCACCTGGTCGAGAACTCGACGGCGAGCCTGTGAGCGAAGCGAGAGCGCGCGGCGGTCCGCAGGGTGCCTGCGGCCGCGAGGTAGCGGGCGAGCTGCGAGCTCACCGGAGGGCACTGTGAGCACCAGCGACGTACGGGCGGAGGGCTCGGAGGAGACCGGGACCTGGCAGCCGAGCGGCGACCGTGACCATCACCGGCGGCCGGGCGAGCTGACCGCCTGGGAGCTGGTGCGCTGGGCCTGGCGACAGCTGACCTCGATGCGAACAGCGCTCGTCCTGCTGCTCCTGCTGGCCCTCGGCGCGATCCCCGGCTCGGTGATCCCGCAGCAGGGCGTCGACGCGCTCAAGACCCAGAACTGGCAGGCGGCCCACCCGCACCTGACGCCGATCTACGACCGGCTCGGGTTGTTCGGGGTCTACCACTCGCCGTGGTTCGCCGCGATCTACCTGCTGCTGATGGTGTCGCTGGTGGGCTGCATCGTGCCGCGGCTGTTCGTCTACTGGCGCGGCTACCGGGCCGACCCACCCGCCGCCCCGCGCAACCTGAGCCGGCTGCCGGACCACGCGTCGTACACCACCGACGAGGAGCCGGACGCCGTGCTCCTGCGCGCGGCCCGCATGCTCTCACGGCGGCACCGGGTCTCGACCAGCTCGACCATCGACCGGGGAGGCTCGACCGTCGGCACCGGCACGGGCTCGACCAGGGACCAGGGAGGGTGGGTGGCCGCCGAGCGCGGCCAGCTGCGCGAGGCCGGCAACCTGCTCTTCCACCTGTCGGTGCTCGTGGTGCTGGTCGGCTTCGGGATCGGCAGCCTGTTCGGCTACAAGGGCGGCGTGATCCTCGTGGTCGGCAACGGCTTCTCCAACTCGCTGACCCAGTACGACGACTTCGCCCCGGGCGGCCTCTTCAAGGCCTCCCAGATGGAGCCGTTCTGCTTCACCGTGCACGGCTTCACGGTGGACTGGCTGGAGAGCGGCCCGCGGCAGGGCATGGCCCGCGGCTTCCAGGCGCCCCTGACCTACCGCGAGTCCTGCCAGGGCGACCCGTCGACCTGGTCGCCGCAGAAGGGCTACGACCTCAAGGTCAACCACCCGCTCACCATCGGCGGCACCCAGATCTTCCTGATCGGGCACGGCTACGCGCCGGTGATCACGGTGCGCGACGCGACCGGCCACAAGGTCTACGACGGGCCGACGATCTTCCTGCCCGAGAGCTCCAACTTCGAGTCCTTCGGGGTGGTGAAGGCGCCCGGTCTCAAACCCGGCCAGGACATCGGGCTCGAGGGACTGTTCTACCCGACGTACGCCCTGGTGAACGGCCAGCCGGTCAACGTGATGGGCGACGACCGCAACCCCACCCTGTCGCTGCTGGCCTACGTCGGGGACCTCGGCCTCGACAGCGGCGTGCCGCAGTCGGTGTACGCGATGGACAAGGCCGGCATGAAGCAGCTGAAGCAGCCCGGCGGGAAGATCTTCCGGGTCTTCCTGCAGCCCCACCAGACAGTCGAGCTGCCGAACGGGGCCGGCACCGTCACGTTCCACGGGGTCAAGCACTGGACGCGGCTGCAGATCAGCCGCACCCCCGACGTCTGGCTGACCCTGATGGGTGTGATCCTGGCCCTGGTCGGCCTGCTCGGCTCGCTGTTCATCCGGCCACGACGGGTGTGGGTCAGGGCGCGACGGGAGGGCGGTACGACGCTCGTGGAGGTGGCGGCACTGGACCGGTCGGGAGGCGGTGAGCTGACCGCCGTACTCTCGTCGGTGGTGGACTCCCTGCAGACGCCGCAGGAGTCCGACCGACGTACGACGGAGGAGGCCAGGGGGATGACGGGTCATGAGTGACACCGCATGGGAGACGCTCAGCAACCAGGCGATCGCCGCCGCAGCCATCGTCTACTTCCTGGCGCTGATGTCGCACCTGGTCGAGTGGTCCGCGCTGCGGACCGTGCCGGTGAGCGACGCCGCCAAGGTCGCGGTGCCGGCCGGCGGACCGGTTGCCGCGCCCTCCGGGCCCTCCGCGCCCGCCGACGACGCGCCGGGCGACGAGGCGAAGTCCTACCGGATCGCGATGTTCGGCCGGCTCGGGTGGCTGCTCACGATCATCGCTGCGGGCGCCCACTTCGTGGGCCTGTTCGGGCGTGGCATGGCCGCCGACCCGAACCGGGTCCCGTGGGGCAACATGTACGAGTTCACGATCACGGGCGCCTTCGTGGTCGTCGCGGGATACCTCCTGCTGCGCAAGCGCTACGGCCTGGAGTGGATGGGCCCGATCGTCACCGCCTTCGAGGTCGTGCTGCTGATGGTGGCGGTGCTGGTGCTCTACGACCCGGTGGCCCCGTTGACCGAGGCGCTGCTGTCGTACTGGCTCGTCATCCACGTCGTGTCGGCGATCATCGCCACCGGAGCGTTCACCCTCGGCGGCATCACCGCTGCGCTGTACCTGGTGAAGTCGCGCGCGCTGTCACGCGGCAAGGGCACCGACCGCGGCTACATCGCGCGGCTGCCCTCCCTGCCCACGCTCGACCGGGTCTCCTACCGCATCCACGCCTTCGGCTTCCCGGTGTGGACCTTCGCGGTGCTGATCAGCGGACCGATCTGGGCGCACCAGGCGTGGTCGTCGTACTGGAACTGGGACCCCAAGGAGGTGTGCGCGTTCATCACCTGGGTGCTCTACGCCGCCTACCTGCACGCCCGGTCGACGGCCGGCTGGAAGGGTCGCAACGCAGCCATCCTGGCGTTGGTGGGGCTGGCGAGCCTGTGGTTCAACTTCATCGGGATCAACTACTTCTCGACCACGAGCCAGCACTCCTACGCCAACGGCGCGGCGATCGTCAGCCTGCGCGACCGCTGACCCAGCGGGTCAGCTCGGCTCGTCGGGTCCCTTGGGACGTCGCGACAGCTCGGCCAGGAACTCGTCGTCATCGTCGGGACCGAGCGGGCGCTGGTACTCCTCCGGCTGCTTCGGCCGGTGCCGTGGCCACCCCTCCAGGAGGAAGCGGGCCGCGTAGTAGGACCCCACCGCCACGACCACCAGCAGCAAAACGAACCTCCACACGCGACAAGAGTAGGTCGCCGGTGGTCGTTGCGCAGACCGACCCGCGATTCGGGCACAGTTCGGGGCCGTGGCTACCCTGAGGGGTGTGAGGGCGTTCTGGACCTATACGGCGCTGCGGCTGCTGCTCTTCGTCGCGACCGCCGCAGTGGTGTTCGGGATCTGGCTGGCGATCGCCGGCTCCGCGCCGATCATGTGGGTCCTCGTGATCGCCTTCCTGGTCAGCGGCCTGGCGTCGTTGTTCCTGCTCAACCCCCAGCGCACCGCCTTCGCCCGCCAGGTCGACGCGCGCGCCCAGCGCGCCGCGGAGAAGTTCGAGGAGATGCGCGCGAAAGAGGATGTTGACTAACGCCCCTCGCGGTGGTTGAGGAGGTCGCTCTGCGACCGTCTCGAAACCACCCGGACGACGCCTGCGCGGCGCCCGCTCGGCATCGAGGAAGGCGCTACTTCTTCCGGTTGAGCTGGCGGTCGATGCGCGAGCGGTCCTGACCGAGGATCTTGGCGAGCAGCGGCACACGCAGCTTCCAGAGGGCGAACCCGGCGACCACGACGACCAGCAGAATGATCCAGAACATGCACCCAGCCTACGTCGGGGGTCAGCGGGCGATCGCGAGTCCGACGAGCAGCCCGAGCCCGTACAGCAGCTCGGAGACGCCGGTCAGCTGCAGCACCGGGATCAGGCCCGGGCCGACCGCCTTGGCGACGACGACGCGGACGGCCCGCGCGGCGGGACCGGCGTACGCGAGGGCGAGCAGGGCCCACCACGACGTGGTGAGGGAGACGCCGACGAGGGCGACCGCGGCCAGGCCGAGCAGCAGCACGTAGAGGCCGCGGGTGCGGTCGTCGCCGAGCCGGACGGCGAGCGTCATCTTGCCGGCGAGCCGGTCCGTGGGGATGTCGCGGAGGTTGTTGGCGACGAGGATCGCGCAGGCGATGGCCCCGATCCCGATGGCGGCGTAGAGCGCGGAGAGCTGCCAGGTCTCGGTCTGGACGTACGCCGTGCCGATCACGGCGACCAGGCCGAAGAAGCAGAAGACCATCACCTCGCCCAGCCCGAGGTAGCCGTAGGGCTTGGAGCCACCGGTGTAGAACCAGGCCGCCACCACGCAGACCGCGCCGACCGCCACCAGCCACCACGCCGTGGTCGCAGCGAGCACCAGGCCGGCCACCGCCGCCACCCCGAACGCCGCGAACGCCGCGCGCTTCACCGCGCCGGGCGGCGCCGTGCCGGAGCCGACGAGCCGCATCGGCCCGACCCGGTCGGCGTCGGTGCCGCGGATCCCGTCGGAGTAGTCGTTGGCGTAGTTGACGCCGACCTGGAGGGCGAGGCTGACCACCAGTGCCAGCAGGGCCTTCCACCACACGGCGCCGTCGTCGTACAGCGCGACGGCGGTGCCGGCCAGCACCGGCGACACCGCGGCTGGGAGGGTGCGCGGTCGGGCGCCGGCGAGCCACTCGCCTGGGGATGCCATGGCCGGATTCAAGCAGGCCTGCCCGGAGGCGCCGCGCGACGGGTCCCCGGCTAGCGTGCCTCTCGTGAGTCTTCTGCGCCTGACCGGCGACGCGGCGCGTGACGTGGACGCCGTCGAGGGATGGCTGTCGGCTGCCGACCCCGACCCGGTCGTGATCGCGACGTCGGGCTCGTCCGGTGCGCCGAAGCAGGTCGTCCTCACCCGCGACGCGGTGCTCGCGTCGGCCGCGGCCTCCGCCGCGCGCGTCGGTGGATCGGGTCCGTGGGTGCTCGCGCTCCCGTCGTCGTACGTCGCCGGCTTCAACGTCGTGGTCCGTTCGCTCGTGGCGGGGCACCGGCCCGCGGTCCTCGGGGAGCGCAGCCTGACGGACCTCGCCGTTCCCGGGGGGTTCCTGTCGGTGGTGCCGACGCAGCTCCACCGCTGGCTCGACTCACCGACCGAACGAACCGCGCTCGCCGGACTCCATACCGTGCTCGTCGGAGGCGGGCCGGTCGATCCGGCGCTGCGTTCGCGCGCGACCGAGGCGGGCGTGCACGTGATCGCGACGTACGGCTCCGCGGAGACCTGCGGCGGCTGCGTGTACGACGGGCTGCCGCTCGACGGTGTGGGCCTCGCGCTGGCCGCCGACGGGCGGGTCCGGGTCGCCGGACCCACCCTCTTCTCCGGCTACCTCGACGACGACGCGGCCACGCGGGCCGTGCTCGTGGACGGCTGGTTCCTCACCTCCGACGCGGGCACGCTCGACGAGGACGGCCGGCTGCGCGTGCTGGGCCGGGTCGACGACATGGTCGTGAGCGGGGGCGTGAACGTGCCGGCGGCCGCCGTCGCCGCGCGGCTCCGGGAGCATCCGGCTGTGGCTGCCGCCGAGGTCGTGGGCGTCCCCGACCCCGAGTGGGGCAACCGTGTCGTTGCCGTGCTCTCGTTGGTCGAGCCGGTCTCTTCGGTGGTCGAGCCGGTCGAGACCCTCTCGCTCGACGAGGCGCGCAGCTGGGTGGCCGACCGCCAGCCGCGCGCCTGGGCGCCGCGCGAGCTGGTCGTCGTACCGGGACTCCCGATGCTCACCAACGGCAAGGTCGACCGAATGGCCGTGCGTGAGCTCGCCGGGGGAGCGGCCCGGTGAGGGTCTACTCGATCCCGCTGACCACGCGCTTCCGTGGCATCACGGTGCGCGAGGGCGCGCTCGATCGAGGGTGCCGCCGGATGGGGGGAGTGGAGCCCGTTCCTCGAGTACTCGCCGGAGGTGGCCGAGCCGTGGCTACGCTGCGCCGAGGAGGCGGCCGCCGGCGACTGGCCGGCGCCGGTGCGCAGCAGCGTGCCGGTCAACGCGACGGTGCCGGTGGTGTCACCCGAGGTCGCCCACGACCTGGTCCGGCGGTCCGGCTGCCTGACCGCCAAGGTCAAGGTCGCCGACCCCGGGGTCACCCTGGCCGGCGACGCCGCTCGCGTCGAGGCCGTGCGCGACGCACTCGGGCCCGGCGGCAAGATCCGGGTCGACGCGAACGGCGCCTGGGACGTGGACACGGCGGTCGCAGCGATCCGCGAGCTCGACCGTGCCGCCGGCGGGCTGGAGTACGTCGAACAGCCCTGTGCCTCGGTGGAGGACCTGGCCGCCGTACGACGCCGGGTCACCGTCCCGATCGCCGCGGACGAGTCGATCCGACGTGCCACGGACCCCTACCGGGTCCGCGACCTGGAGGCGGCCGACATCGCGGTCCTCAAGGTGCAGCCGCTCGGCGGCGTCCGCGCCTGTCTGCGGATCGCCGAGGACATCGGGCTGCCCGTGGTCGTCTCCTCCGCGCTCGAGACCTCGCTCGGCCTGGCCGCAGGGGTCGCCCTGGCGGCCGCCCTCCCGTCGCTCGACCACGCCTGCGGGCTCGCCACGCGTTCGCTCCTGACCGCTGACGTCGTGACCCCCGACCTGGTCCCGGTGAACGGGGCCCTGCGGGTCGTCGTACCCACGGTCGTGCCGGACCTGATGGACGCGTGCGCCGCGACGGCCGACCGCGTCGGCTGGTGGGAGGACCGGCTGACGGCGGTCCGGGCCGTGCGGAAGGGTGACCACCCGTGACGTCGTCCACCGAGCTCGGCCGCGCCGTCATCGGGCACCTCATCGAGCAGGGCACCCGCGAGATCGTGCTGGCGCCGGGGTCGCGCAACGCGCCGCTGGCGTTCGCGGCGTACGACGCCGCCGAGGCCGGGCTGGTCCGGCTGCACACCCGTCTGGACGAGAGGTCGGCCGGCTTCCTGGCCCTCGGTCTGACCAAGGTCGGCTCGGCCGCCGCCGTCGTCTGCACGAGCGGCACCGCGGTCGCCAACCTCCATCCGGCCATGCTCGAGGCCGTGCACGCCGGCGTCCCCCTCGTCGCCGTCACCGCCGACCGTCCCGCGCGGCTCCAGGGCACGGACGCCAACCAGACCACCGACCAGATCGGGATCTTCGGCCCCCTCATCCCCACCGTGGACATCGCCGAACTGTCGGTAGTCCCCGACGATCTGGTTGCGGAGCTCGCTCCAGAGCAACCAGATCGTCGGGGACTACCGCTTCATCTCAACATCCGGCTCGACGACCCCCTGGTGCCGGAGGACCGGTGGCGCGTGGACGTCGTGCCGCCGGAGCCCGCGACCAGGGAGCCCGGTTGGTGGCGCGGACCGCCGGGCGACACGACCACTCTGCCGGTCGGCCCGCGGACCGTGGTCGTGGCCGGAGACGACGCCGGCCCACCTGCGCGCGGTCTGGCCGAGTCGGCGGGCTGGCCGCTCCTGGCGGAGCCCAGCAGCGGCTCGCGCACCGGAGAGCACGCGATCCGTTGCTACCGCCTCCTCCTCGGCGGTCCGCTCGGGGAGCAGATCGAGCGGGTGGTGGTCTTCGGACATCCGACGCTCTCCCGTCCCGTGTCCCGTCTCCTCGGCCGGGAGGGCGTCGAGGTCTGGGCGGCAAGGACGCAGGGGCTCGGGCTCAGCCG
This sequence comes from uncultured Actinomycetota bacterium, assembly GCA_963761515.1. Classification (GTDB taxonomy): domain Bacteria; phylum Actinomycetota; class Actinomycetes; order Propionibacteriales; family Nocardioidaceae; genus Nocardioides. Next base: position 34,514 of record CAVXHO010000005.1, on the reverse strand, counting down.
GCCCTACCCGGTGGTCGGCACGTTCGACCGGGCCGAGGCCTCGGCGGCCGACACCACCGACTGGCTCGACCGTTGGCGCGATGCCGATGCGGCGGCCGGCCGCAGCCTCGACGCGCTGCTCGCCGCCGAGCCCGACCTCACGCCGTACGACGTCGCGGGGGCAGTCGCGCGGACCCTCCCGCCCGACGGCCTGCTCGTCGTCGGTGCGTCCAGCCCGATCCGCGACCTCGACCTGATGGTGCCGCGCTATCCGGTCGGCGCCCGGCGCAAGGTGCTCGCCAACCGTGGCCTGTCCGGCATCGACGGCGTCGTGTCGACCGCGGTCGGCGCGGCGCTCGGTCGCACCTCCGAGCGCAGCCTCGCCCTGGTGGGAGACGTGACCTTCCTGCACGACAGCAACGGTCTGGTGCGCGGCGCCCACGAGCCCGAGCCCGACCTGACGATCGTGGTCGTCAACGACGACGGCGGGTCGATCTTCGCGATGCTCGAGCAGGGCGCGCCGGAGTACGCCGACCGCTACGACCGGCTGTTCGGCACGCCCCACGGTGTCGACCTCGCCAGCCTCTGCGCGGCCACCCGCACGCCGCACCTCCGGGTCGGCTCGCTGCCCGAGCTCGAGCACGCGCTGGCCAGTCCCAACGGAGGGATCGAGGTCATCGAGGCCGTCGTACGACGCGACAACCGGCGCGACCTCGACGAGCGGATCCGAGCCCTCGGCCGCGGCGTCTGAGCAAGCCGGATCAAGACCGCGGCCGCCGATCGGGGGCACCATGACGTCATGACCGTCGCCGCCGACACCTTCGCCGAGTTCGTCGACGGCCTCGCCGGTGCGCTGGACGACCACGAGGCCAAGGGCGAGGACTGGGCGGCTCGGCACCACTTCTCGCGCTTCCACTTCGACCGGATCATCAAGTCGGTCGGGGGCGAGCCGCCGCAGGCGCTGCGCCGGCGGATCCTGCTCGAGCGCGCGGCGTACCGGATGATCACGACCAAGGCGCCGCTGATCGACATCGCGATCGAAGCGGGCTACTCCTCCCACGAGGCGTTCACGCGCGCGTTCACCAAGGCCTACGACGTGCCGCCCCGCGAGTGGCGCAAGAAGCCCGGGCACATCCAGATCGGCGAGCCGTTGGCGGTCCACTTCGTGCCGCCGGGGAGCATCCGGCTGCCGTCGCGCGACACCGTCAGGGGGGCGGATCTCGTGGAGAAGATGGTCGAGCACCATGTGTGGCTCACCGGAGAGATGGTGCGCCTCGCGGAGCGCCTGACGCCGGAGCAGCTGGACGAGCCGGTGCTGGTCGAGGTCGACGACGACGAGCAGACGCTCCGGTCGCTGCTGAGCAGGCTGGTCGGCCAGATGGGGATGTGGAACGCCGCGATGGCGACCCGCGACTACGACTGGAGCGCCGAGGAGCACGAGTCGGTCGCCTCGATGCGGCGGCGGCTGGCGATCGAGGGCCCGCGCTACCTCGCGCACGTGCGGGAGGTCTGCGACGAGGGACGCCTCGACGACACCTTCGTCGACGCGCTGTGCGAGCAGGCCGAGGTGTTCACCTACGGCGGCATGATCGCCCACGTGCTGACGTTCGCGGCGTACCGCCGCACGCTCGTGGTGATGGCCTTCGACCGCCACGGCATCGACGAGCTGGGCTGGGGCGACCCCATGCGCTGGGTGGCCGGGCGCGACTGAGCGCGGACCCGACACAATGGCCGGGTGGAGATCGCGTTCCTGCTGGTCGCGCTGGCGGTCACCGTGCTCGCCGGTACGACGCTCGCGGAGCGCGTCGGCTTCCCGGCACCGCTCGGGCTGATCGTCGTCGGGGTCGTCGTGTCGTACATCCCGGGTGTGCCGACGGTGCACCTGACGGCCGACGTCGTGCTCCTCGGCCTGCTGCCGCCGCTGCTCTACTCCGCCGCGATCCAGACCTCGCTCGTCGACTTCAACGCCAACCGGCGCTCGATCCTGCTGCTCAGCGTGGGCCTCGTCGTGTTCACGACTCTCGGGGTCGGTTGGCTGGTGCACACCCTGCTGCCCGGCATGGACTGGTGGGCGGCCTTCGCGATCGGTGCCGTCGTCGCGCCCCCCGACGCGGTCGCCGCGACCTCGATCGGACGGCGGATCGGCCTGCCGCGACGGATCGTGACGATCCTCGAGGGGGAGTCGCTGTTCAACGACGCGACGGCGCTCGTGGCGCTGCGTACGGCGATCGCCGCCGGTGCCGGCAGCGTCGCGATGGGGAGGGTCGGCGCGGACTTCCTCGTGGCCTCGGTCGGCGGAGCCCTGATCGGCTTCGCGGCGTTCCTGGTGGTGGCGAAGGTCCGCAAGCACGTCACCGACCCGGTCCTCGACACGGCGATCTCGTTCGTCGTGCCCTTCGCGACGTTCATCGTCTCGGAGGAGCTGCACTCCTCGGGCGTGGTCAGCGTCGTGGTCGCCGGGCTGCTCCTCGGGCACAAGGCACCGATCCTGCAGACTGCCCAGTCGCGCATCGCCGAGCGGATGAACTGGCGCACCATCGCCTTCTTCCTCGAGAACACCGTCTTCATGCTGATCGGCCTCCAGGCCGACTGGATCCTGAGCGACGTCAGCCACAGCTCGGTCGCGGCGAGCCGGATCGTGCTGGTCTGCGCCCTGACCCTGGTCGCGGTGATCGTGCTGCGGCTGGTGTGGGTGTTCTTCGCCCGCTACGCGCTGATCCGGCCGGGCCACGACCCCGAGCTCGGCAAGGCCCCGCCGGCGTCCTTCACCTTCCTGCTCGGCTGGGCCGGGATGCGCGGCGTGGTGACGCTGGCGGCGGCGTTCATCATCCCCGCGGACACCCCCGACCGTGAGGTGCTGCTGCTGATCGCGTTCACCGTGGTCGCCGGCACCTTGTTCATCCAGGGGCTGTCGCTGCCGTGGCTGGCACGCCGGCTCCACGTGCCGTCGCCCGACCCGCTCGAGGACGCACTCGCCCGGGCGACCGTGCTGCAGCAGGCGTCCAAGGCCGGCTTCAAGCGACTCCACGAGCTGGAGTACGAGGACCCCCACGAGATCCTCGACGTGCTGAAGCAACGCATCGAGCAGCGCAACTTCGCGGCCTGGGAGCGCCTCGGCACCACCGCCGACCAGGAGTCGCCGAGCGACCTGTACTCGCGGGTGCGGTTGGAGATGATCGACGCCGAGCGCGGTCGCGTGCTGGAGATCCGCAGCTCCGGCACCGTCGCCAGCGAGGTGATCAGCGACGTGCTCTCGATGCTCGACGTCGAGGAGTCGATGCTGGACATCGCGCAGCAGAGCCGCGAGGAGATCCGCACGACCACGGCCGTACGTCGTACCGGCGACACGTGCGACCACCTCGCCGACACCCCCGCGGTCGAGACCTCGGCCGAACCGTCGTGCGCCGACTGCCTGCGCGAGGGCACGAACTGGGTCGCCCTCCGCCAGTGCCTGGCCTGCGGCAACGTCGGCTGCTGCGACTCCTCACCCAGCCGCCACGCGACCGGCCACTTCCACGACACCACCCACCCGGTCATGGAGTCCGCCGAGCCCGGTGAGGACTGGCGCTGGTGCTACGTCCACCACCTCACCGCCTGACGAGTGTGCCTAGGGTGGGGGCATGCGGATCACGAAGTTCGGGCACTCCTGCATCCGGCTCGAGCACGACGGCAAGGTCGTGGTGGTCGACCCCGGCATGTTCACCGACCCCGAGGCGGTCGACGGCGCGGACGCGGTGGTGATCACCCACGAGCACCCCGACCACTACCTTCCCGAGCACCTCGCACGGACCGACGCCCCGGTGTTCACCATCGACGCGGTCGCGGCGAAGCTCCGCGAGGACGCACCCGACGTCGGCGAGCGGGTCACCGTGGTCAGCCCGGGAGACGAGTTCGACCCCGGCATCCCGGCGGTCTCGGTGGGCGAGCTGCACGCCGTGATCCATCCCGACCTGCCGCGCTTCTACAACTCCGGCTACCTCTTCACCCTCGGCGACACCACGGTCTTCCACCCGGGTGACGCGCTCACCGTCCCCGAGCAGCCGGTCGACGTGCTCTGCGTGCCGGTCTGTGCGCCGTGGATGCGCGCGGCCGAGGGGATCGACTTCGCCCGTGCCGTCGGCGCCCCGCGCAACCTCGCGATCCACGACCGGATCTACTCCGAGGCCGGCCTGCGGATCGTCGACGGCCAGTACGGCCTGCTCCTGCCCGAGACCTCGTCGTACACCCGTCTGGCCGACGGCACCGACCTGGACTGAGTCAGCCCGCGGCCAGCGAGTCGCGGACCGGCACGAACTTCGCCTGCGCCTCGGCCAGCTCCGCCTCGGGGTCGGAGTCGGCGACGATGCCGCAGCCGGCGAACAGGCGGACCGTGTCGCCGGAGATCTCCGCCGACCGCAGGGCGATGCCCCACTCGCCGTCGCCGGTGGTGTCCATCCAGCCGACCGGGCCGGCGTAGCGCCCGCGGTCCATGCCCTCGATCTCGGAGATCAGCCGTACGGCGTCGTCGGTGGGCGTTCCGCCCACGGCCGCCGACGGATGCAGCGAGGCGGCGAGGTGGAGCGACGAGACGGTGCCGGCGTCGTGGACGACTCCGGCGACGTCGGAGGCCAGGTGCATGACGTTGGGCAGGTGCAGCACGAACGGCGCCTCGGGCACGTTCATCGACGAGCAGTGCGGCTCGAGCGCGTCGGCGACCGAGCGGACGGCGTACTCGTGCTCCTCGAGGTCCTTGCTCGACCGGGCCAGCGTCGCTGCGAGGGCCAGGTCGCGCTCGTCGGCACCGGTACGACGGATGGTGCCGGCCAGCACGCGCGAGGTGACCAGACCGCGCTCGCGGCGCACCAGCATCTCGGGTGTCGCGCCGAACATCCCGTCGACGTGGAAGGTCCAGCACATCGGGTACGTCGTCGCCAGCCGCCCCAGCGGCCAGCGGACGTCGATCGGTGCGGCGGCGGTCGCGACCAGGTCGCGGGCGAGCACGACCTTCTCGAGGTCGCCCGCCCCGATCCGGCGTACGGCGTCGGCCACGACCGCCATCCAGTGCTCGCTGTCGAGCGCGCCGTCGGCGAAGACCACACCCTCCGGGGCCGCCGGGGCGCTCGTCGGGCCGTCGTACGTCGCGCCTTCATCGGCGGACCCGACGACGGTGAGCCAGGTGCGGCCGGCCCTGCGGCCGATCACCACGCGGGGGACGGTGAGCACCGAGTAGCCCGGGTCGTCGGCGAAGCCGAAGGTGCCGAAGCAGACCAGGCCGGTGCCGGGCTCGTTCACGTCGTCCTGGACCTCGGCGCGGGTGCACAGCTCGGTCCACCACTTGTCGGCGTCGGAGAACCGGGTCAGCCCTCGGGTGCGGATCCGGGCTGCGACGCCCCATCCCACCAGACCCTCGTCGCGACGGATCCAGGTCACGGGGTCGGCGTCGGCTGGCAGGAGATCGAGCAGCGGGCCGTCGACGGGGAGCTCGGTCGTACGGACCGTCAGACTGCTCGTCACAGTCGGGAAGCGTACCCGGCTCTGTTCACCGGGTCCGAGTCGGCGACCGCCCGTGTCGTCGACGTCACCTGAGCGGGGCCGTCGTCGTCAGGACCAGTAGACGACGACCTTGTCGCCGACGTGCACCTGGGAGAAGAGCCACTTGATCCCGTCGTAGTCGCGGATGTTCACGCACCCGTGTGAAGCGCCGTAGTAGCCGACCGTGGCGAAGTCCGAGGAGTAGTGCACGGCCTGGCCGCCGGAGAAGAACATCGCGTAGGGCATCGAGGAGCCGTAGAGGTGCGACACGTGGTCGGCGTCCATGAGGAAGACGTGGAACAGGCCCTCGCGCGTCGGGGTGTCGTTGAGCGTCGAACCGAAGCGCGCGTCGAGCTGCTGCAGCACGTGTCCGTCGACGACCCAGCGCAGGGTGCGGCTGGTCTTGTCGATGCAGATCACCCGACCGGTCAGGCAGCGCGGGTCCAGCTTGCCGGGCGACGGCTGGACGTTGTGCAGCTCGTCGTGCGTCGGCGTGGTGGTCATCGCGTCCAGTCGGTCGAGGGTCCGCTGGTCGACCTCGCCGGTGACCGGGATGACCCGCTTGCCCTGGAACCCCTTCACCGCGGTGGCCGTGGCGTCGTCGTACGAGCCGGTGACGTCGCCGAAGTACCACGCCACCTGCTTGAGGCGGGCCTGGAGGTCGCGTACGTCGCGCCCGGTGTCACCGGGTCCGACCAGGGTCTTGCCCGGGTGCATCACGTTGAACATCGCGTCATGGCTGGGTCGGTCGGTCATGGCGACGAGCCGGTGCCAGGTACGCCGGTCGAGGACGCCGGTGCGCTCGAGTCCGCGCTTGGCCTGGAAGCCCTTCACCGCGGCGGCCGTGGCGTCGTCGTACACCCCGGTCGTGGTCTCCGGCAGCCAGGCGAGCTCGTGCAGGCGGACCTGGAGCTCGCGCACCTGGGTGCTCTTCGCGCCGGGCTGCAGCACTGCAGGTGCCGGCTCGTCGGAGGGGGTCGGCGTGCTGGACGGCGTGCTCGCGGGCGTGCCGGCGGGCGTGCCGGGGCGCCGACGAAGTGGGGTCCGCGGTGGGCTCGGAGAGCGGGTGATCGGACCCGGCGACGGTGCGCTGGTCGTGGTGCCGCATCACGACGCCGGTGCCGTACGCCACGCCCGCGGTCAGGCCCAGCACGAGCACAACGGTCAGCAGTGCCTTGACGACTCTCATCGGTCTCCTCCGGGGAAGTCCACGCCCGCGTCCTGCTGGTGCGGGTCTGATCGATCGACACGGGCGTGGTGAGGACGCCTCAGTCTCGGTCCCTCAGACGCGAAATCCGTGGATTTGGTTGTCGCGACGCGCGGTGCGCCGCAGTGAGGGGGTCTGCCCGGGCGGCGAGCAGGGCTCGCCCTACGCTCTGGGCGTGGCCCGCGCAGACCTCGACAAGCAGCCGACCGACGTCCGGCGGATGTTCGACGCCGTGGCCCAGCGCTACGACGTCACCAACGACGTGCTGTCGCTCGGCCAGGACCGCCGCTGGCGCAACGAGGTCATCCGTGCCGTGGCGCCACTGCCCGGCGAACGGGTGCTGGACCTCGCCGCCGGCACCGGCACCTCCAGCCAGCCCTTCGCCGACGCCGGCGCCGAGGTCGTGCCGTGCGACTTCTCGCTCGGGATGCTCCGGGTCGGCAAGGGGCACCGGCCGCACCTGCCGTTCACGGCCGGTGACGGCACCCGGCTGCCCTTCGCCGACGACACCTTCGACGCGGTCACCATCTCGTTCGGGCTGCGCAACATCGTCGACCCCGAGGCCGGCCTCCGCGAGATGCTCCGCGTCACCCGGCCGGGCGGACGCCTCGTGGTCTGCGAGTTCAGCCACCCCACCTGGGCGCCGTTCCGCACGGTGTACGTCGAGTACCTGATGAAGGCGCTGCCGCCCATCGCCCGCGCCGTGAGCTCCAGTCCCGACGCCTACGTCTACCTCGCCGAGTCGATCCGGGCCTGGCCCGACCAGGCCGCGCTGGCCGGCCTGGTCGCGGCGGCCGGATGGCACCACCCGGAGTGGCGCAACCTGTCGGGAGGCATCGTCACCCTCCATCGGGCCACGGCATGACCTGCCGACGCGGCGTTCACCGTCTCGGTCACGATCCCACCGGAGAGCGCCCCCGGCGCAGTCACGATCTTCGACGTGCTGGCGCTCCTCACGGCACGGTGCGGCTCGTCGTACGCCGGTGAACGGGCTCGCCCGACGCCCGGTCAGGCGGCTCATTTAGGGCACGGCCGGCTTCGCTAAATGCCCAGGTGAAGGGCCGTTTCATACCCCCCGGACCCGGGGGTGCAGGACCCGTGGTGGAGTCCTAGACTGACCGCGCCGGTTCGTGAAGGCGTTCACAAAGTCACAAAGTTCGTGACGCAGGTCACGGCCGGATCGAGCAGCGAGCAGGGAAGGAAAGGCTGGATGGAGCTCTACACGCCGGTCCTGGTGCTGGCAGCGATCGCCGCAGCCTTCGCGATCCTCTCGGTCCTCATGTCGTCGGTCGTCGGACCCCGTCGCTACAACCGGGTCAAGCTCGACTCCTACGAGTGCGGGATCGAGCCCACGCCTCAGCCGGTCGGCGGCGGACGCTTCCCGGTGAAGTACTTCATCACCGCGATGATGTTCATCGTCTTCGACATCGAGATCGTCTTCCTCTACCCGTGGGCCGTGCACTTCGACGCGCTCCGCGGCTTCGGACTGATCGAGATGGTGCTGTTCATCGCCACCGTGTTCGTCGCCTACGCCTACGTCTGGCGCCGCGGCGGACTGGATTGGGACTGATAGCCGACATGGGTCTTGAAGAGAAGCTTCCGAGCGGCGTCCTGCTGACGACCGTCGAGGGCGTCGCCGGTTACATGCGCAAGGCCAGCTTCTGGCCTGCCACGTTCGGCCTCGCCTGCTGCGCGATCGAGATGATGACCAGCGGCGGCCCGAAGTACGACCTCGGCCGCTTCGGCATGGAGGTCTTCCGCGCCAGCCCGCGCCAGGCCGACCTGATGATCGTGGCCGGCCGGGTCAGCCAGAAGATGGCCCCGGTGCTGCGCCAGATCTACGACCAGATGCCCGAGCCCAAGTGGGTGCTCGCGATGGGCGTGTGCGCGAGCAGCGGCGGCATGTTCAACAACTACGCGATCGTGCAGGGCGTCGACCACGTCGTACCCGTCGACATGTACCTGCCCGGCTGCCCGCCGCGTCCGGAGATGCTGATCGACGCGATCCTCAAGCTCCACGACCAGATACAGCACAAGCCGCTCGGCTCCAACGCACGCCGCGAGATCGTCGCCAACGAGACCGATGCCCTCAAGGCCGTGCCCACCTCGCAGATGAAGGGCCTGCTCAGGTGACGGAGGAGCAGAGCAACGTCCCCGTGTCCAACGTGCCCGCCGAGCAGGGCGAGGTCGAGACGATGGGCGTGCGCGAAGGCATGTTCGGCGTCTCCGGCAGCGGCGACACCAGCGGGTACGGCGGGCTGGTCAAGCCGACGATCTTCCCGGGTCCCAGCCGGCGTCCCTACGGCGGTTGGTACGACGAGGTGGCCGATGCCCTCGAGGCGCGGCTGGAGCAGACCGAGCTCGACGCCGCGATCGAGCGGGTGGTCGTCGACCGCGGTGAGATCACCTTCCACGTCCGTCGCGAGGATCTCCCCTTCGTCGCCCAGATGATGCGTGACGACGACGCTCTCCGGTTCGAGCTCTGCTCCGGGGTGAGCGGCGTGCACTACCCCGCCGACGCCGGCCGCGAGCTCCACGCCGTCTACCACCTGCTGTCGATGACCCACAACCGCCGGGTGCGGCTCGAGGTCAGCGTCCCCGACGCCGACCCCCACATCCCGAGCCTGGTCAGCATCTACCCCACGAACGACTGGCACGAGCGCGAGACGTTCGACATGTTCGGGATCGTCTTCGACGGCCACCCCGCACTCACCCGGATCCTGATGCCCGACGACTGGCCGGGCCACCCCCAGCGCAAGGACTACCCGCTGGGCGGGATCCCGGTCGAGTACAAGGGCGGCACCATCCCGCCACCCGACGAGAGGAGGTCGTACTCCTGATGCCACCCCACGACCTTCTTCGCCTCCTCCGCTCCGCTCCCCCGGCGAACAACGCCGCGGGGGCCCCGTCACCCCGTGGAGATGCGTCATGACCACCACAAACGAGACCACCGACGCGTACGCCGGCTCGGCCGACACGGCCGAGGGCAAGGTCTTCACCGTCACCGGCCAGGACTGGGACTCCATCACCCAGGGCCTGGACGACGTCGAGGAACGCATCGTCGTCAACATGGGACCGCAGCACCCGTCGACCCACGGCGTGCTCCGCCTGATCCTCGAGCTCGAGGGCGAGACCGTGACCGAGGCCCGCTGCGGGATCGGCTACCTCCACACCGGCATCGAGAAGAACATGGAGTACCGCTCCTGGGTCCAGGGCGTCACGTTCTGCACCCGGATGGACTACCTCTCCCCGTTCTACAACGAGATGACCTACGTGCTCGGGGTCGAGCGGCTGCTCGGCATCGAGGACGACATCCCCGAGAAGGCCCAGGTGATGCGGGTCCTGCTCATGGAGCTCAACCGGATCTCCTCCCACCTGGTCTGCATCGCGACCGGCGGCATGGAGATCGGCGCGCTGACGGTGATGACCATCGGGTTCCGCGAGCGCGAGCTCGTGCTCGACCTGTTCGAGCTGATCACCGGGCTCCGGATGAACCACGCGTTCATCCGTCCCGGCGGCGTCGCCCAGGACCTCCCGCCCGGCGCGCTCGACGAGATCCGCGGCTTCATCGCGCTGATGAAGAAGCGCCTGCCCGAGTACGCCGACCTCTGCAACGCCAACCCGATCTTCAAGGGCCGGCTGGAGAACGTCGGTCACCTCGACCTCGCCGGCTGCCTCGCGCTCGGCCTCACCGGCCCGGTGCTGCGCTCCACCGGCTACCCGTGGGACCTCCGCAAGACCCAGCCCTACTCCGGCTACGAGACCTACGACTTCGACGTCCAGACCTGGGACACCTCCGACTCCTACGGCCGCTTCCGCGTCCGCCTCGGTGAGATGTGGGAGTCGCTGCGGATCGTCGAGCAGGCCGCCGACCGGCTGGCCAAGCTCGAGGGCGCGCCGGTCATGGTCGCCGACAAGAAGATCGCCTGGCCCAGCCAGCTCGCGGTCGGTAGCGACGGCATGGGCAACAGCCTCGACCACATCCGCCACATCATGGGCGAGTCGATGGAGGCCCTGATCCACCACTTCAAGCTGGTGACCGAGGGCTTCCGGGTGCCGCCCGGGCAGGCCTACGTCCCGATCGAGTCGCCCCGCGGCGAGCTCGGCGCCCACGTCGTCTCCGACGGCGGGACCCGCCCGTTCCGCGCACACTTCCGCGACCCGTCGTTCACCAACCTGCAGGCGACGAGCGTGATGTCCGAGGGCGGCATGGTCGCCGACGTGATCGTCGCGATCGCCAGCATCGACCCGGTGATGGGAGGAGTCGACCGATGACGGCCGTCTCGACCGACTCGACCAACGAGGGCGGCGGACTCAGCGGAGCGACGTACGCCGAGCTGCGGGAGATCGCGGCCCGCTACCCGCAGGCGCGGTCCGGTCTGCTGCCGATGCTCCACCTCGTCCAGGCCTCGGAGGGCCGGATCACGCCGGAGGGCATCGAGGCGTGCGCCGACATCCTCGGCCTCACGGCCGCCGAGGTGAGCGGCGTGGCGACCTTCTACACGATGTACAAGCGTCGCCCGGTCGGCGACTACCACGTCGGCGTCTGCACCAACACCCTGTGCGCGGTGATGGGCGGAGACGTGATCTTCGAGCGGCTCAAGGAGTACCTCGACGTCGGCAACGACGAGACCACCGACGACGGCAAGATCACCCTCGAGCACGTCGAGTGCAACGCGGCCTGCGACTACGCGCCGGTGATGATGGTCAACTGGGAGTTCATGGACAACATGACCCCGCAGTCGGCGACCGAGCTGGTCGACGACCTGCGTGACGGCACCGAGGTCCACTCCACGCGCGGCCCCCGCATCGTGACCTGGCGTGAGGCCGAGCGCGTGCTCGCCGGCTTCCCCGACGGCCTCGCCGACGACGGCCCCGCCGCCGGACCGGCCTCGCTGGTCGGGCTGGCCCTGGCCCGCGAGAACGGCTGGACGGCGCCCGGCGAGGACGCCGGCGGCGACACCGGCAGCACCGCCGACACCAAGACCGAGGCCGTCGAGCAGGCCGACACCGGTCGCGCCGAGACCGAGACGAAGCAGGAGGAGGGCCAGTGAGCCCCGTGTTTCGAGACACTCGCTTGCGCTCGCTCCTCAACAACCGGGAGAGGGCACTTCGTGGCTGACACCTTGACTCCGGTCCTCACCGACAACTGGGACCAGGACCGCGCCTGGACCCTCGCGGCGTACGAGGAGCGGGGCGGCTACGGCGCGCTGAAGAAGGCGCTCGCGATGCGGCCCGACGACGTCATCACCGCCGTCAAGGACTCCGGCCTGCGAGGTCGTGGCGGCGCCGGCTTCCCGACCGGCATGAAGTGGAGCTTCATCCCGCAGGACAACCCGAACCCGAAGTACCTCGTCGTCAACGCCGACGAGTCCGAGCCGGGCACCTGCAAGGACATCCCGCTGATGATGGCCAGCCCCCACACGCTGATCGAGGGCGTGATCATCAGCAGCTACGCGATCCGCGCGAACCACGCGTTCATCTACGTCCGCGGCGAGGTCCTCCACGTCGTACGACGTCTCCAGCGCGCCGTGCAGGAGGCCTACCGCGCCGGTCACCTCGGCAAGGACATCCACGGCTACGGCTACGACCTCGACCTCGTGATCCACGCCGGTGCCGGTGCCTACATCTGCGGTGAGGAGACCGCGCTCCTCGACTCGCTCGAGGGCCGCCGCGGCCAACCCCGCCTGCGGCCGCCGTTCCCGGCCGTCGCCGGGCTCTACGCGAGCCCGACGGTGATCAACAACGTCGAGTCGATCGCCTCCGTGCCCAGCATCGTCGACCACGGCGCCGAGTGGTTCGCCGCGATGGGCACCGAGAAGTCGAAGGGCTTCGGCATCTTCAGCCTCTCCGGCCACGTCGCCAACCCGGGCCAGTACGAAGCGCCGCTCGGGATCACCCTGCGCACCCTGATCGACCTGGCCGGTGGGATGCGCAACGGGCACGAGCTGAAGTTCTGGACGCCCGGCGGGTCGTCGACCCCGATCCTGACCGCCGAGCACCTCGACGTCCCGCTCGACTTCGAGGCCGTCGGCGAGGCCGGCTCGATGCTCGGCACCCGCGCCCTGCAGCTGTTCGACGAGACGCACCTGCGTCGTGCGGGCGGTGCTGCGCTGGACCGAGTTCTACAAGCACGAGTCGTGCGGCAAGTGCACCCCGTGCCGCGAGGGCACCTGGTGGCTGGTGCAGACCCTGACCAACCTCGAGAAGGGCATCGGCAGCGAGGCCGACCTCGACCTGCTGCTCGACCAGTGCGACAACATCCTGGGCCGCTCGTTCTGCGCGCTCGGCGACGGCGCCGCGAGCCCGATCATCGAGCTCGATCCAGTACTTCCGCGACGAGTACCTCGCGCACCTCACCGAGGGTGGCTGCCCGTTCGACCCCGTCGCCTCCACCGTGTTCGCTGCCGAGGGAGCCTCGTCGTGAGTACCGCAGAGGTCGAGAAGACCGACCTGGTCACCCTGACCATCGACGGCGTCCAGGTCAGCGTCCCCAAGAACACCCTCGTGATCCGTGCCGCGGAGCAGGTCGGCGTCCAGATCCCGCGGTTCTGCGACCACCCCTTGCTCGAGCCGGTCGGCGCGTGCCGCCAGTGCCTGGTCGACATCCCCGACGCCGGCAACGGCCGCCCGTTCCCCAAGCCCCAGGCCTCGTGCACGATCCCGGTGGCCGAGGGCATGGTGGTCAACACCCAGGCGACCAGCGACGTGGCCGACAAGGCGCAGCAGGGGATCATGGAGTTCCTCCTGGTCAACCACCCGCTCGACTGCCCCGTCTGCGACAAGGGCGGCGAGTGCCCCCTGCAGAACCAAGCGATGAGCAACGGCCGGGGCGAGTCCCGCTTCGCGGCGAGCGGAGGCGTCAAGCGCACCTTCCCCAAGCCGATCAACATCTCCGCGCAGGTGCTGCTCGACCGCGAGCGCTGCGTGCTCTGCGCCCGCTGCACGCGCTTCTCCGAGCAGGTCGCCGGTGACCCCTTCATCGAGATGATCGAGCGCGGTGCCCTGCAGCAGGTGGGCATCTACGAGAAGGAGCCCTTCGAGTCCTACTTCTCCGGCAACACGATCCAGATCTGCCCCGTGGGTGCACTGACGAGCGCCGAGTACCGCTTCCGCTCGCGCCCCTTCGACCTGGTCTCCACGCCGGCCGTGGCCGAGCACGACGCGTGCGGCTCCGCGATCCGCGTCGACCACCGCCGCGGCACCGTGATGCGCCGCCTGTCCGGCAACGACCCCGAGGTCAACGAGGAGTGGGTCACCGACAAGGACCGCTTCGCGTTCGGCTACCTCTACGCCGACGACCGGATCACCTACCCCCGGATCCGTGAGGACGGTGAGCTCCGCCCCGCCTCGTGGCCCGAGGCCTTCGCCGTCGCCGCGCGCGGCCTCGAGGACGCAGGCGCCACCGGCGTCCTGACCGGTGGTCGGCTCACCGCCGAGGACGCGTTCGCCTACAGCACGTTCGCCCGCGTCGCGCTCGGCACCCACGACATCGACTTCCGGGCCCGGCCCCACTCGGCCGAGGAGGCGGCGTTCCTCGCCTCCGAGGTCGTCCTGCGCCAGGGTGCGACGTACACCGACCTCGAGACCGCCAACTCCGTGCTCCTCGTCGGGCTCGAGCCCGAGGAGGAGGCCGGCGCGATCTTCCTGCGGCTGCGCAAGGCCCACCGCCACCACCGCACCCGGGTCTGGTCGGTGGCGCCGTTCGCCACCAACGGCCTGCGCAAGATGGGCGGCACGCTGATCGCCACCCGACCGGGCACCGAGGCCGACGTCGTCGCGGGCCTGGCCCACGACGGTGACGTCGAGCTCGACAGCGCCGGGGTGATCCTGGTCGGCGAGCGGATGGCCACCGTGCCCGGTGCCCTCACCGCGGTGGCTCGCCTGGCCCGCACCAGCGGCGCGAAGCTGGCCTGGGTGCCGCGTCGTGCCGGCGACCGCGGTGCGGTCGAGACCGGCTGCCTGCCCACCCTGCTGCCCGGCGGGCGTCCGCTCGTCCGACGCGGCTGCCCGTGTCGACGCCGCCGACCACCTGGGGCCTCGACAGCCTGCCCGAGCACGAGGGTCGCGACGGCGACGCGATCGTCGCCGCGCTGGCCGCCGGCGAGCTCGGTGGCCTGGTCGTCGGTGGCGTCGACCCCGACGACACCTCCGACCCGGCGGCCTTCCGCGCCGCCCTCGACGCCGCCCGCTTCGTGGTCGCCCTCGAGCTGCGCGACACCGACGTCACCGCCGCGGCCGACGTGGTCTTCCCGGTCGCCGCGGTGACCGACAAGGCCGGCATGTTCGTGAACTGGGAGGGCCGGCCCCGCACCTTCGACGCGGTCTTCACCAATCCCAACGCCCTGCCCGACGCGCGCGTCCTGGCCGGGATCGCCGAGGAGCTCGGACGTCCGCTCGGGTTCCGCACCACCGACCGAGGCGCGTCGCCTGATGACCGAGATGGGCCCGTGGGACGGCGAGCGGGCGAGCCTGCCCGACGCCCCCGAGACCACGGCGCCCGCCGACGACGGCTCGCTCGCCCTCGCCACCTGGAAGCTGATGCTCGACCGCGGCTCGATGCAGGACGGCGAGAAGTACCTCCGCGCCACCGCCCGTACGCCGGTCTGCCGCGTCTCGCCCGACGCGTACGCCGCGCTGGGCGCGATGGTCACCCTCACCGGTGACCGTGGGTCGGTGACGCTGCCGACCGAGGCGTGCGCCGACCTGGCGTCCGACACGGTCTGGGTGCCCGCCGAACTCCACCGGCCACGGTGTCCTCGCCGACCTCGCCTCGCCCGGGAGCGGCGTACGAGTGAAGGGAGCCGACCAGTGATCAACGCCGTGCTCGCCGTCTCGCCCAGCGCCGGAGCGCCGGGGCTCGAGCAGTTCGGCGTAGACCCCTGGTGGCTGGTGCTGCTCAAGGCGGTGCTGATCTTCGTGATCCTGGTGGTGCTGACGCTGTTCAACATCTGGTTCGAGCGCCGCGTGGTGGCCCGGATGCAGCACCGCATCGGCCCCAACGTCAACGGTCCGTTCGGTCTGCTGCAGAGCCTCGCCGACGGCGTGAAGCTCGCGCTGAAGGAAGACATCATCCCCACGGCCGCCGACAAGGTGGTGTTCCTCGCCGCCCCGGTGATCGCCACGATCCCGGCCTTCGTCACCTTCTCGGTGATCCCGTTCGGCCCGGAGGTCACGGTCCCGTTCAGCGACATCGAGACGCCCCTGCAGCTGACCGACATGCCGGTCGCCGTGCTCTTCGTGATGGCGATCGCCTCGATCGGCATCTACGGCATCGTGCTCGGCGGCTGGTCCAGCGGGTCGACGTACTCCCTGCTCGGCGGGCTCCGCTCGAGCGCGCAGATGATCTCCTACGAGGTCTCGATGGGCCTGGCCCTCGTCGCGGTGTTCCTCTACGCCGGCTCGATGTCGACCAGCCAGATCGTCGCCGCGCAGGAGCACCTGGTGGTTCGGCCTGATCCTGGCGCCGTCGTTCGTGATCTACACGATCTCGATGGTCGGCGAGACCAACCGCGCGCCCTTCGACCTCCCCGAGGCCGAGGGCGAGCTGGTCGGTGGCTTCCACACCGAGTACTCCAGCCTGAAGTTCGCGCTGTTCTTCCTGGCCGAGTACATCAACATGGCGACCGTCGCCGCGCTGGCCACCACGCTGTTCCTCGGCGGCTGGCACGCGCCGTTCTGGATCGACCACGTGTGGGCGGGCGCCAACTCCGGCTACTGGCCGTTCCTGTGGTTCATGGGCAAGGTGATCTTCTTCATCTTCATCTTCATCTGGCTGCGCGGCACCCTGCCCCGGCTGCGCTACGACCAGTTCATGGCCTTCGGCTGGAAGCGGCTGATCCCGTTCTCGCTGCTGTGGATCATCGCCGTCGCGTCGATCCGCACCGTGTCGCTCGACGGCGGCGTCGACCGCAAGTACCTCCTGATCGGTCTCGGCATCGCCGTCGTGCTGTTCCTCGGCGTCTTCTTCTTCGGCGACCAGTCGAAGCAGGACGACGAGGAGCTACGAGCCGACACCGCAGGGGTACGACGGTGGGTTCCCGGTTCCGCCGATGCCCGACGGTGGTGCCGTCCGCGGCGCGGCCGCCGCCCTGACGTTCGACACCGGCCGCACGGTCGCGGCCGTCGAGGAGGACCAGAAGGTATGACCACCCCGTCGCGCTCCCCCCAGGAGGGCAAGACCCTCAAGGAGCAGCTCTGGGACCCGGTCGCCGGGTTCGGGGTCACGTTCCGGACCATGTTCAAGAAGGTCGTCACCGAGCAGTACCCGTTCGAGAAGGAGCCGACCGCGCCGCGGTTCCACGGACGTCACCAGCTCAACCGCTGGCCCGACGGCCTGGAGAAGTGCATCGGGTGCGAGCTGTGCGCCTGGGCCTGCCCGGCCGACGCGATCTACGTCGAGGGCGCGTCCAACTCCGACGGGCCCGACGGCGAGCGGTTCAGCCCCGGTGAGCGCTACGGCCGCGTCTACCAGATCAACTACCTGCGGTGCATCCTCTGCGGACTGTGCATCGAGGCCTGCCCGACCCGGGCCCTGACGATGACCAACGAGTACGAGCTGGCCGACGACAACCGCGCCGACCTGATCTACGAGAAGTCCGACCTGCTCGCCCCGCTGCTGCCCGGCATGGAGCAACCGCCTCACCCGATGCTGCTCGGCGACGACGAGGGCGACTACTACCGTGGCACCTTCAAGGCCGCGGGCGGCGGCGACCGAGGAGGCGACGTCGTGACCGCGTTCTGGATCCTGGCGCCGATCATGGTGATAGCCGCACTGGGCCTGTTGTTCGTCCGCAAGGCCGTCCACGCCGCGATGCTGCTGGCGATCGTGATGCTCAGCCTCTCGGTGCTCTACCTGGTGCTGAACGCGCCGTTCCTGTTCGCGACCCAGATCATCGTCTACACCGGCGCGATCCTGATGCTCTTCCTGTTCGTGCTGATGCTCGTCGGCGTCGACGCCTCCGACTCGGTGGTGGAGACGATCAAGGGCCAGCGCTTCATGGCCATCCTGGGGGGCCTCCTGCTCGGCTCGATCTTCGTGATCGGGCTCGGCCAGATCACCCTCGGCCCGGTGGTGGGGCTCGACGTCGCCAACGCCAACGGCAACATCCCGGCGCTCGCCGACATCCTGTTCGGCCCCTACGTGTTCACCTTCGAGGTCACCAGCGCCCTGCTGATCACGGCCGCCCTCGGCGCCATGGTGCTCGCCCACCGCGAGCGCCTCGAGCCCAAGCCGACACAGGCGAGCCTGGCGGCCCAGCGGATGCGCGACTACGCCGACTCGGGCAAGCACCTCGGCCCGCTGCCGACCCCGGGTGTCTTCGCCCGTCACAACGCGGTCGACACGCCCGCGCTGCTGCCCGACGGTACGGCGTCCGAGGCGTCCGTCTCGCGGGTCCTGGCCGCGCGCGGCACGGTCCGCTCCGCCCCGGCCATGGCCGACGACATCGCCGAGATCGAGCAGCAGATCGCGGGTGCCCACCACGCCGGGCGCGAGGCGTCGACGCCTGCCGCGAGCGAAGAGGAGGCGCCGGCATGACGCCGTACATCCTTCTCTCGTCGATCCTGTTCACGATCGGCAGCGTCGGTGTCCTCACCCGACGCAACGCCATCGTCGTGTTCATGAACGTCGAGCTGATGCTCAACGCCTCCAACCTCGCCCTGGTCGCGTTCGCCAACCAGAACGGCAACCTCGACGGTCAGGTCGCGGCCTTCTTCGTGATGGTCGTGGCCGCCGCCGAGGTCGTCGTCGGGTTGGCGATCATCATGACGATCTTCCGCACCCGCCGGTCGGCCTCGGTCGACGACGCGAGCCTGCTGAAGTACTGAGGAGACTGACTCGATGTTCGTTCTCGCTGAGGGCGTGGCTCCCGTCGTGGACCCGGGATCGGCCGACGGGATCTTCTCCCTGCTGTGGCTGGTGATCGCGCTGCCCGCGCTGGGCGCCGTGATCCTGCTGATCGGCGGTCCGTTGACCAAGGGTCGTCTCGACAAGCACGGGCACCTGATCGGCACCGCGCTGCCGGTGCTGTCGTTCCTGATCAGCGCCGCCATGTTCGTCGTCATGCTCGGTCGCAGCTCCGACGACCGTCAGGTCGGCCAGCACCTGTTCACCTGGTTCGAGGCCGGCGGCCTGCACGTCAGCTTCGACCTGCTGCTCGACCCGCTGTCGATCCTCTTCCTCCTGCTGATCACCGGGGTCGGCTCGCTGATCCACATCTACTCGATCGGCTACATGGAGCACGACGTCCGGCGGACCCGCTTCTTCGGCTACCTCAACCTGTTCGTCGCCGCGATGCTCACGCTGGTGCTGGCCGCCAACTACCTCGTGCTCTTCCTGGGGTGGGAGGGCGTCGGCCTGGCGTCGTACCTGCTGATCGGCTTCTGGCAGTACAAGCACTCCGCGGCGGCCGCGGCCAAGAAGGCCTTCATCGTCAACCGGGTCGGTGACATCGGCCTCTCGCTGGGCATCGCGCTCTTCTTCACGACGTTCGGCACCACCGACTTCACCACGATCAGCGCCGCCGCACCGAACGCCTCCGAAGCCACCATGACCACGCTCGGGCTGCTGCTGCTCCTGGCGGCCTGCGGCAAGTCGGCGCAGGTGCCGCTCCAGTCCTGGCTGCTCGACGCGATGGAGGGCCCGACCCCGGTGTCGGCGCTGATCCACGCCGCGACGATGGTCACGGCCGGCGTCTACCTGATCGTCCGGTCCAACTTCGTCTTCGACTACGCGCCCAACGCCCGCACCGTCGTGGTCATCGTCGGCACCGTGACGCTGCTCTACGGCGCGATCATCGGCTGCGCCAAGGACGACATCAAGAAGGTGCTGGCCGGCTCGACGATGAGCCAGATCGGCTACATGATGCTGGCCGCCGGGATCGGGGTCGCGGGCTACCCGTTCGCGATCTTCCACCTGCTGAACCACGGCTTCTTCAAGGCCGACATGTTCCTCGGCGCCGGCTCGGTGATGCACGGCATGGACGACGACGTCGACATGCGGCACTACGGGATGCTGCGCAAGGTCATGCCGGTGACCTTCCTGACGTTCTCGATGGGCTACCTCGCGATCATCGGGTTCCCGGGCTTCTCCGGGTTCTGGTCCAAGGACCGGATCATCGAGGTCGCGCTCGACCAGAACATCCTGGTCGGCGTGCTCGCGATGATCGGCGCCGGCATCACGGGCTTCTACATGACCCGGCTGATGCTGATGACGTTCTTCACCGAGAAACGCTGGGCCGACGACGTCCACCCGCACGAGTCGCCGAAGGTGATGACGATCCCGCTGATCGTGCTCGCCGCGCTGTCGGTCTTCGGTGGCGTGATGCTGATCGGCAACTGGATCGTCGACTTCCTGGAGCCCGTGACCGGCACCCCCGTGCCCGAGTCCCCACCCATTCCCTCGTGGGCGGTCTCGGTGATCGTCGTCCTGATCGTCGCGGTCGGCGTCGCGATCGCCTGGTTCGTCGTCGGGAAGCAGCGGGTGCCGCGTGAGGCGCCGCAGGAGGTCTCGTGGCCGGTCCGGGCCGCGCGCGCCGAGCTCTACGGCAACGAGGTCAACGACGAGCTGGTGGTCAAGCCGGGTGGGCACCTGGTGCACGGGCTGACCATGGTCGACCACTACGGCGTCGACGGTGTCGTCGAGGGCGGCGCGCTCGCGGTGGGCGGTGTGGGCACTGCCCTACGTCGTACCCAGACCGGCTTCGTGCGCTCCTACGCCCTGTCCGTCGTGGCCGGCGCCATCCTCGTCGTCGTGGCCCTCCTGGCGGTGAACCTCGCATGAATCACCCCACGACGTTCTTCTCCTCCCCCGCTTCGCTCCGCCGTCGAACAACGCCGCAGGGACCCCGAAATGAGCGACTTCCCGTTCCTGACCGTCATGATCGTGCTGCCGCTGGTCGGCGCGATCGTGACGGCCGCCCTTCCGCAGGGCCACGCCAAGGCACTGCCCAAGCAGGTCGCGCTCGGCGTCTCGCTGCTGACGCTCGTCCTCGCCGTGGTGATGGCGTTCGGCTACAACCTCGACGGCGGCTTCCAGTTCACCGAGGACGTCACCTGGATCAAGGCGTTCGGCGCCCACTACGCCGTCGGCGTCGACGGGCTCGGCCTGCTGATGGTGCTGCTGACCGGCGTGCTGGTCCCGGTCGTGATCGGGGCCAGCTGGTACGACGCCGACGAGGGGCGCACGAAGGCGTTCTTCGCCTGGGTGCTGGCGCTCGAGGCGGCCGCGTTGGCGGTCTTCGCGGCCACCGACGTGTTCTTCTTCTACGTCGTGTTCGAGGCGACCCTGATCCCGGCGTACTTCCTGATCGGCGGCTTCGGCGGCCCGGGTCGCCGCCGCGCCGCGGTGAAGTTCCTGATCTACCAGCTCGCCGGCGGTCTGGTGATGCTGGGCTCGGTGATCGGCCTCTACGTCGTCTCCTCCTCGCGCGGCACGCCGTCGTACCTGCTCAGCGACCTCTCCGGCCTGAGCATCGACCCCACCACCCAGAAGTGGCTGTTCGTCGGCTTCTTCATCGCGTTCGCGGTGAAGGCGCCGATGTTCCCGGTCCACACCTGGCTGGCCGACACCACCGAGCAGGCGACCACCGGCACGAGCGTGCTGCTGGTCTGCGTGCTCGACAAGATCGGCACCTTCGGGATGCTGCGCTACTGCCTGGGCATCCTGCCCGACGCCTCGCGTCTGGGCGACGCCGGTCGTGGTCACCCTCGCGCTGATCTCCATCGTGTACGGCGCGCTGGTGGCGATCGGCCAGGACGACATCCTGCGGCTGATCGGTCTGACCTCGCTGTCCCACTTCGGGTTCATCGTGCTGGGCATCTTCGTGTTCACCAGCCAGGGCGGCGCCGGCGCGGTCCTCTACATGGTCAACCACGGCATCGGCACCGCGGCCCTGTTCCTCGTGGCCGGCTTCCTGATCAAGCGTCGGGGCACCGCCTCGATCCGCGAGATGGGCGGCATCGAGAAGGTCGCCCCGGTGCTGGCCGGGCTGTTCCTGGTCTTCGGCCTCGCCGCGCTCGGGCTGCCCGGCCTGTCGCCGTTCGTCTCCGAGATGCTCGTGATCATCGCGGCCTTCCAGCACCACTGGTGGACCGGCGCGATCGCGGTCACCGCGATCGTCCTCGCGGCCTTCTACGTGCTCTGGATGTACCAGCGCACGATGACCGGTCCCGACCTGGTCGGTGGCGGCGAGGAGAAGATGCGCGACCTCGACCGTCGTGAGGTCGGCATCCTCGCCCCGCTCTTCCTGGCGCTGGTGCTCTTCGGCTTCTACCCGATGCCGCTGCTCAACGTGATCAACCCCTACGTCAAGGACACGCTCCAGCAGGTCGGCGTCACCGACCCGTCGCCGCGCGTGCAGGCCGCCCCGGGCCAGGGAGGACAGCAGTGATCGCGCTCGCGACCGACACCTTCAGCAAGCCGAGCATCGCCTACAGCTCGCTCTGGCCGATCCTGCTGATCTTCGGAGCGGCCTGTGTCGGGGTCCTGATCGAGGCCTTCCTGCCGCGCGAGCGTCGGTACGCCGCCCAGTTCGGGCTCACCTTCGTCGCCCTGGCCGCTGCGCTCGTGGGCGTCGGCTTCGTGGCCAACGACCTGCCGCGGCTCGGCGACGGAGCCGCCCGCGGCCTGTTCGGCTCCGAGGGCACCATCGCGCTCGACGGCCCGACCATGTTCCTGTGGGGCCTGGTCCTGGTCTTCGGTCTCGGCGGTGTCCTGCTCTTCGCCGAGCGCCGCGTCGAGGGCGGCGTGTCCGCCTTCGCCGGCCAGGCGGCGGCGCTCCCGGGCACCGAGTCCGAGCGGCAGTCCGCCGGTCTCGACCACACCGAGGTCTACCCGCTGCTGCTGTTCGCGATCGGCGGGATGATGCTCTTCCCGGCGGCCGGTGACCTGCTCACCATGTTCGTGGCTCTCGAGGTGCTCTCGCTCCCGCTCTACCTGCTCTGTGGCCTGGCCCGGCGCCGGCGCCTGCTCAGCCAGGAAGCGGCGATGAAGTACTTCCTCCTCGGTGCCTTCTCCTCCGCCTTCTTCCTCTACGGCGTCGCGCTCGTCTACGGCTACGCCGGCTCGATGGACTTCGGCGTCATCAACGAGGCCGTGGTCAACGGCTCCGGCAACCAGACCCTGCTCGACATCGGGATGGGGATGCTGGCCGTCGGTCTGCTCTTCAAGGTCGGTCGCGGCGCCGTTCCAGGCCTGGGTGCCCGACGTCTACCAGGGCGCTCCCACCGCCGTGACCGCGTTCATGGCGGCCGCGACCAAGGCGGCGGCGTTCGGCGCGATGCTGCGGCTGTTCTACGTCGCCTTCGGCAGCGCCCGCTGGACCTGGCAGCCGATGATGTGGGTGGTCGCGATCCTCACCATGATCGTCGGCACCGTGCTGGCGATCGTGCAGTCCGACATGAAGCGGATGCTGGCCTACTCCTCGGTCGCCCACACCGGCTTCCTGCTGACCGGCGTCCTCGGCCTGCAGGGCGTCGGCCAGATCCACGAGGGCCAGATCACCTCGCTCCAGGCGGTCCTGTTCTACCTCGTCACCTACGGCCTCGCCACGCTCGGCGCCTTCGCGGTGGTCGGGCTGGTCCGCGACAGCGCCGGCGAGCAGTCGACCATCGCCCGCTGGTCCGGCCTCGGCCGGCAGTCGCCGGTGATCGCCGGCGTCTTCGCCCTGTTCCTGCTGAGCATGGCCGGCATCCCGCTGACCGCGGGCTTCATCGGCAAGTGGGCGGTCTTCGAGGTCGCGCTGGCGGCCGGTGCCTGGCCGGTCGTGCTCGTGGGCATCCTGACCAGTGCCGCCGCGGCGTTCTTCTACGTCCGCGTGATCATGGTGATGTACTTCCAGGAGCCCGACTCCGAGAGCGCGTACGTCGCCCACCCGTCGGTGCTCTCGGCCACCACGATCGGGATCTCGGCCGCCGCGACCCTCGTCATCGGCCTGGTGCCCGGGCCGGTGCTCGATCTGGCGCGGGTTGCGGGAGAATTCATCAGGTGACCGACCCCTCCGCTCGCGACGGGCTGTCGAGCCTGGCGATGCCGGTGCCCGACGAGGCGCTCGCGCGCCGGCTGACGGACCGGATGGCCGTGGTCGAGCAGGCCCTGGCCGTCCACGTCCGCAGCCGCGCGCCGTTCGTGACGAGCGCGGCGAGCCACCTGATGGAGGCCGGCGGGAAGCGCTTCCGTCCGCTCCTGGTGCTGCTGGCCGCCGAGACCGGCGAGCATCCCGACTCCGACGACGTGATCACCGCCGGCTGCGTCGTCGAGCTGACCCACCTGGCGTCGCTCTACCACGACGACGTCATGGACGAGGCCGCCCTGCGCCGCGGGGCCGAGTCGGCCAACGCGCGATGGGACAACCACGTCGCGATCCTCACCGGCGACTTCCTGTTCTCGAAGTCGTCCGAGCTGACCGCCGAGCTCGGAGCCGACGCCGTACGGATCCAGGCCCAGACGTTCACCCGCCTCGTGGAGGGCCAGATCCAGGAGACCGTCAAGCCCGGCGCCGGCGACGACCCGCTCGAGCACTACCTCGACGTCGTCGCGGGCAAGACCGGCTCGCTGATCGCGACCTCGGCCCGCTACGGCGCGCGCTTCGGTGGCGCGACCCGCGAGGTGGAGGAGGCGCTCACGGCGTACGGCGACATCGTCGGCTCGGCCTTCCAGCTCTCCGACGACATCCTCGACGTGGCCTCCGACTCCGTCGGAGTCGGGCAAGACGCCCGGCACCGACCTGCGCGAGGGAGTGCCCACGCTGCCGGTGCTGATGGCGAGCGCCTCGACCCGGCCCGAGGACTCCCGGCTGCTCCAGCTGCTCGACTCCGACCTCAGCGACGACGGCCTCCACGCCGAGGCGCTGGCCCTGCTCCGCGCCCACCCCGCCATGGACGAGGCCCGGGCCTACGTCGTGGCCCGCGCGCAGGAGGCCAAGGCGCACCTGACCGTCCTGCCCGAGGGGTCGGTCCGCACCGCGCTCGAGAACTTCGCCGACATCGTCGCCACCCGCTCCGCCTGACCACGCACCGAGTCGGCGCAACGAGGTACCGGATCACGCCGACGTCGGCGCGACGAGGCGACGCCGTACGACGCTGACCCGGCGATGGCGACGGTCGAGCGTCCGCGGTCAGCGTCAGCCGCAGCAGCGGGAGCAGCTGGTCGCCCTGGCGCCGGATCTCCCGCAGGTACGGCGTGTCGGAGAGCACGAAGTGGGTGATCCCCAGGTCCTGGTACTTCCGCAGCGAGGACGCGACGTCCTCCGCCGACCCGACGAGCCAGGTGGTGCCGGCCCCGCCGCCGCCGAACTTGCCCGGCGTCGTGTAGAGGTTGTCGTCGAGCACCTCGCCGCGAGCGGCCAGGTCGAGCAGCCGCTGCTGGCCGACGGCCTTGAAGCCCGGGTTGGAGCGCTGGAGGGTGTCCTGGCGCCCGGCCATCTCGGCCACCTTCTCCTCCGCGTCGGCCCAGGCCTGCTCGGTGGTGTCGCGGACGAAGGTGGTGATCCGCAGCCCGAACTCGAGCGGGGCGTGCTCGCGGCCCAGCTCCTGGGTCAGCCGGGTGAGGCGCTCGATCCGCTCGCGTACGCCGTCCAGGGGCTCGCCCCAGAACAGCTGGACGTCCGCCTCCGTCGCCGCGACCCGCTCGGCGGCCTCGGACGCGCCGCCGAAGTACAGCGGGGGATGGGTGCGGTCGCCGCGGACGACGGGTCGCGTCGCCACGGTCGAGTGGGAGACCTGGAAGTGCTCGCCGGCGTAGGTGACGTCCTCCTCGGTCCAGAGCCTCCGCGCGATCTGCATGAACTCCTTGGTGCGGGCGTAGCGGTGGGCCTGGTCGCCCTCGCTGTCGCCGTACGCCCCGAGGTCGTCCTGGCCGGAGACGATGTTGACCAGCACCCGGCCGCCGCTGAGGTGGTCGAGGGTCGCTGCGGCGGACGCGAAGTTCGCCGGCCGCCAGTAGCCCGGCCGGATCGCGATCAGCGGCTTGAAGGTCGTGGTCCGTGCGGCGAGGGCGGTGGCGACGGTGAAGGTGTCCGGGCGTCCCCACCCGGTGCCGAGCAGGGCGCCGTCCCAGCCGTGCTGCTCGAGCGTGGTGGCGTGCTCGGTGAGGGTGTCCAGGCTGTTGTGGTCGTCGGTGATGGCGTCACCGCGGTGGCCGGCCCGGACCTGGTTGGGTACGTACCAGAGGAGCTCGGGAGCCCCGACGTACGGCTGCCCCTCCTCGCGGGTCGTCACGGTCGTCGCTACGGTCGCTGTCATCGCTCTCCTCCGGACGTGGGCGGCCACCCGGATGGGCCGCCCGACCCGACCTAATATAAGTAACTGAAGTGAGTTACTCAATAAACGGGCGAGTGACCCGTCCGGCGTCGCCGGGGCAGGCGCGGGCCGCGCCGACGTGTGCCGATGGCGCAGGGACTCGACGGTGAGGATCGAGAGGGCCACCCAGACCAGGCCGAAGCCGACCCAGCGGCCGGCCGGCATGTCCTCGTGGAAGTAGAGGACGCCGAGCCCGAACTGCAGGGTCGGGGTGAGGTACTGCAGGAGTCCGAGCGTCACCAGCGGCACCCGGATCGCGGCGCCGCCGAAGCACACCAGCGGGACGGCGGTGACGATGCCGGCGGTCATGAGCAGCAGCACGTGGCCGACTCCGTGGTCGGTGAAGTTCGACCCGCCGTGCCAGGTGAGCCAGCCGAGGTAGGCGAGGGCGGCCGGGCCGATCACCATCGTCTCGAAGGTCAGGCTCTCGATCGCGGGTGCGTTCGCCTGCTTCTTGCACAGTCCGTAGCTGCCGAACGTGAGGGCCAGGGTCAGCGCGATCCAGGGCGGCCGGCCGTAGTCGAGGGTCAGCACGACCACGGCCAGGGTGCCGACCGCCAGCGCCGCCCACTGCCAGCGGCGCAGCCGCTCACCGAGGATGAACACGCCCATCAGCACGGTCACGAGCGGGTTCACGAAGTAGCCGAGCGACGTCTCGACGACGTGACCGTTGTTGACGCCCCAGATGTAGACCGCCCAGTTGACCGTGATCAGGCACGCGGCGAGGGCCAGGAGTCGACGGGTACGGCGATCGGCCGCGATCGAGCGGACCACGGCCGTGCGCCGCAGCGCGAGCACCAGCAGGCCCATCGTGAGGCACGACCAGACGATCCGGTGGGCCAGGATCTCCACCGCGCCGGCCGGCTCGAGCAGCGGCCAGTAGAGCGGGAACAGCCCCCAGATGCCGTACGCCGCGACGCCCAGCAGGAAGCCACGCCGCGACTCCGTCATCGCGGCCGTCGCGGTCAGGCGACTGTCCAGGTGTCGCCGCCACCGATCAGCGCGCCGAGGCGCTCGGTCGGGGTGCCGGTCACCTGCGCGGTCGCCTGCGCGATCTGGTCGCGCGCCTGGTCGTCGTACGTCGCGCGGGCGACCTGGCGGAAGATCCCGATCGGCGCCTGGTGGAGCTGGCCGGCGTCGGTGAGCCGGGAGATCGCGAACGCCGTGCTCGCGTCGGTGCTGTGGGCGTCGTGGACGAGCAGGTCGGTGGCGCTGACCTGGCCCTGGCCGTCGCCGACCTCGACGATCTTGACGCCGCCGGTGGCGGGGTCGCGGACCAGGCCGCGTGCGCCCTCGGCGCCGAACCGGATCGGCTCGCCGTGCACGAGCGGGATGATCGCCTCGTCGCGGGTGACCGGCGACTTCACCGCGTCGAAGGCGCCGTCGTTGAAGATCGGGCAGTTCTGGTAGATCTCCACGAACGACGTGCCGCGGTGGGCGGCCGCGGCCGAGAGCACCGAGGTGAGGTGCTTGCGGTCGGAGTCGATGGTGCGGGCCACGAACGTCGCCTCGGCGCCGAGCGCGAGCGAGACCGGGTTGAACGGGTGGTCGAGGGAGCCCATCGGCGTCGACTTGGTGACCTTGCCGGTCTCGGAGGTGGGGGAGTACTGCCCCTTGGTGAGCCCGTAGATCCGGTTGTTGAACAGCAGGATCGTCATGTTCACGTTGCGGCGCAGCGCGTGGATCAGGTGGTTGCCGCCGATCGACAGCGCGTCGCCGTCGCCGGTGACGACCCAGACCGAGAGGTCCTCGCGCGCGGTGGCGATGCCGGTCGCGATCGACGGGGCGCGCCCGTGGATCGAGTGCATGCCGTAGGTCTCGAGGTAGTAGGGGAAGCGCGAGGAGCAGCCGATGCCCGAGACGAACACGATGTTCTCGCGGCGCAGCCCGAGATCGGGCAGGAAGCCCTGCACGGCCTTGAGCACGGCGTAGTCGCCGCAGCCCGGGCACCAGCGGACCTCCTGGTCGCTGGTGTAGTCCTTGCCGGTCTCGGGCGGGTCGCCCTCGGCGCGGGTCGGCACCAGCTCGATGCCGCTGCGCATCACGGGCAGCGGCAGGTCGGTGCCGTTCGTCGGGTGGTTCATCGCTCGTCTCCGGTCAGGGTCTCGACAGGCACGGTGAGGTCGACCTCGATGCCCTCGGCCTCGGCGACCAGGTTGCCGATCGCCTCGGCGAGCTCGGCGGCCTTCAGCGGCATGCCGTTGACCTGGTTGTAGCCGACGGCGTCGACCAGGTAGCGGGCCCGGATCAGCATCGCGAGCTGGCCGAGGTTCATCTCGGGGATCAGGACCTTGTCGTAGCGCGCCAGGATCTCGCCGAGGTCGCGGGGGAACGGGTTGAGGTGTCGCAGGTGCACCTGGGCGGCGCGGTAGCCGGCCTTGCGGACCCGTCGTACGCCGGCGCCGATCGGGCCGTACGTCGAGCCCCAGCCGAGCACGAGCACCTTGGCCAGCCCGTCGGGGTCGTCGACCTCCAGCGGCGGCAGCGACTCCGCGATCCGCTCCACCTTGGCCGCGCGGGTGCGGACCATGAAGTCGTGGTTGGCCGGGTCGTAGGAGATGTTGCCGTGGCCGTCGCCCTTCTCCAGACCGCCGATGCGGTGCTCGAGACCCGGCGTACCGGGGATCGCCCACGGCCGCGCGAGCGTCTCCTCGTCGCGGAGGTACGGCCAGAACTCCGCCGGACTGTCGGGGTCGCCGGCCCCGTGGTTGGTGCTCGTGGCGAAGGCCGGGTCGATCGTCGGCAGCTCGGACAGCTCGGGGATCCGCCACGGCTCGGAGCCGTTGGCGAGCATGCCGTCGGACAGCAGCATCACCGGCGTGCGGTAGGTGACCGCGATCCGGATCGCCTCCAGGGCCGCGTCGAAGCAGTCGCCGGGCGAGCGCGGCGCGACGATCGGGACCGGGGACTCGCCGTTGCGCCCGAACATCGCCTGCAGCAGGTCGGCCTGCTCGGTCTTGGTCGGCAGCCCGGTCGACGGGCCACCGCGCTGCACGTCGACGACCAGCAGCGGGAGCTCGGTCATCACCGCCAGGCCGATCGACTCCGACTTCAGCGCGATGCCCGGGCCGGAGGTCGTGGTCACGCCGAGGCTGCCGGAGAACGACGCGCCGATGGCGGCGCCGATGCCGGCGATCTCGTCCTCGGCCTGGAACGTCGTGACGCCGAAGGCCTTGTGCTTGCTCAGCTCGTGGAGGATGTCGGAGGCCGGCGTGATCGGGTAGGACCCGAGGAACAGCGGCAGGCCCGACTGCACGCCCCCGGCGACCAGGCCGTAGGCGAGCGCGAGGTTGCCGGTGATGTTGCGGTAGGTGCCCGACGGCATCGGGGCCGGCTTGATCTCGTAGGAGACCGCGAAGGTCTCGGTGGTCTCACCGAAGTTCCAGCCGGCGCGGTACGCCGTCACGTTGGCGTCGCGGATGTCGGGGACCTTGGCGAAGCGCTTCTGCAGGAACGCGATCGTCGACTCGGTCGGCCGGCCGTAGAGCCACGACAGCAGGCCCAGGGCGAACATGTTCTTGGCGCGGGCGGCGTCCTTGCGCGACAGCCCGAACTCCTTGACGGCCTCGACGGTCATCCCGGTCAGGTCGACCGGGTGCAGGGCGAACTCGTCGAGGCTGCCGTCCTCGAGCGGGTTGGCGGTGTAGCCGGCCTTGGCCAGGTTGCGCGTGGTGAAGTCGTGGGTGTCGACCACGATCGTGGCGCCCTTGGGGAGGTCGCCGAGGTTGGCGCGCAGCGCCGCCGGGTTCATCGCGACCAGCACGTCGGGGGCGTCACCGGGCGTGAGGATGTCGTGGTCGGCGAAGTGCACCTGGAACGACGAGACACCCGGCAGCGTGCCCTGGGGTGCCCGGATCTCGGCGGGGAAGTTGGGGAGCGTCGAGAGGTCGTTCCCGAACGACGCGGACTCCTGCGTGAAGCGGTCCCCGGTGAGCTGCATGCCGTCGCCCGAGTCACCTGCGAACCGAATGATCACGCGGTCGAGCTGCTTGACCTGCTTGGACAACTGCGTGCACAACCTTTCGTCGCCTGGACGTTTCGCGCCAGATTTTCCCGGGGCGGTCCGGTGCTCGGCGCAACTCCCCCACGATAGTCCGGCTCCGGCCCGATTCCGACCGCTCCCCCGCATCTGGACAGTGAGCGAGACCACGCCGCGCCTGCCCTTTCTGGATGAGGTACTTTGACGATCATCCTGATAATCTCAAGCAAACAACGTGACTAACGTTGCTTATCACCCGAGACCGAGAAGAGACTCACATGACCAAGCGGATCAGGCTGGCTGCCCTGGCCGTCGCGGCCACCGCCATCCCGGCCGTCCTGGCCGGATGCGCTGCCTCCAACGGCGGCGGAACCTCCTCCGACGACAAGTCCATCAGCATCGTGGGCTTCTCCGTGCTGAAGACCGCCAACGAGCCGGTCATCGCCGACTTCCAGAAGACCGACGCGGGCAAGGACGTCAAGTTCACGACCTCCTACGGCGCCTCCGGTGACCAGTCGCGCGCGGTCGCAGGTGGCCTGCACGCCGACGAGGTGCACCTCTCCCTGGAGCCGGACGTCGCGTCCCTGGTCTCCGCCGGACTGGTCGACAAGAGCTGGAACCAGACCCCGACCAAGGGCATTCTCACCGACTCCGAGGTGGTCTTCCTGGTCCGCAAGGGCAACCCGCTCGGCATCAAGACCTGGGACGACCTGGTCAAGCCGGGCGTCAAGATCATCACGCCCAACCCGGCCTCGTCCGGCTCGGCGAAGTGGAACATCCTCGCCGCCTGGGCCCACGCCGCGACGCCCCGGGTGGCGACGACGCCAAGGCGACGGCCTTCGTCACCAAGATCCTCGACAACACGGTCGCCCTTCCGGGCAGCGGTAGCGACGCCCTGTCCTCCTTCGTGGCCGGCAACGGCGACGTCCTGCTGGCCTACGAGAACGACTCGATCCAGGCCCGCGCCGCCGGTGACGACGTCGACTACATCCTCCCCGACGACACCCTGCTGATCCAGAACCCGGTTGCCCTGACGACGGACGCCACGGCGCCCGCGGCGGACTTCCTGAAGTTCCAGCTCAGCGAGGCCGGCCAGTCCGACTACGCCAAGGCCGGCTTCCGTCCGGTCATCGACGGGATCAACGTCGAGGTGCCGGGTGCCAACGACCCGAGCAACCCGTTCCCTGCGGTCAAGACCCAGTACACGATCGACAAGAACTTCGGCGGCTGGGAGAAGGCCAACGACGAGTTCTTCGACGACAAGACCGGGATCATCACCAAGATCATCTCCGGTCTCAACGTCGGCGGATGACCACCGCCGTCCTCGGACAGGACACTCGGCCGGTCGGGCGCGGCCGGCCGGGTGTCCGTTCCACCCTGACCCGGGGCTCCGCCCTCGGGCTCGGGATCGCCATGATCTGGTTCAGCCTGCTCGTCCTGATCCCGCTGGCCGCGATCGTGGTCACCGCCGGCAAGGACGGGTGGCAGGGGTACGTCGACACGCTCACGAACCCCCAGACCTGGGCCGCGATCAAGCTGACCGTGGGGCAGTCCCTCTTCGTCACCGCGGTCAACGTCGTGATGGGCACCCTGATCGCCTGGGTGCTCGTCCGCGACCGGTTCTGGGGTCGTGGGATCCTCGACGTCCTCATCGACATCCCGTTCGCGATGCCCACGATCGTCGCCGGCCTGGTGCTGCTCGGGCTCTACGGACCGAAGAGCCCGCTCGGCATCAACGTCGCCAACACCCGCACCTCGGTCACCCTCGCGCTGGCCTTCGTGACCCTGCCGTTCATCGTCCGGACCGTCCAGCCGGTGCTGGCCGAGCTCGACGCCGACGTCGAGGAGGCGGCTGCCTCGCTCGGCGCCGGCCGGATCACGATCCTGCGCCGGCTCGTGCTGCCCTCGCTGGTCCCGGCGATCGCGGCCGGCGCGGCCCTGTCGTTCGCCCGCGCGATCTCGGAGTACGGCTCGCTCGTGCTGCTCAGCGGCATGCTCCCCTACAAGACCGAGGTCGTCTCGGTCCGCGTCCTGTCCTTCATCGAGGGCGGTGACCAGACCTCGGCCGCCGCGCTGGCGACGATCATGCTCGGGGTCGCCCTGTTCGTCATCGTCGTGCTCGACATCATCCAGCGGAGGGTGTCTCGTCGTGGTTAGGCTTCCCACGCCCGCCAAGTGGGCGCTGCGTCTCATCGTCATCGCCTACGTGTTCCTGCTCGTCGGCTGGCCGATGGTCACCCTCGTCCAGAACGCCTTCGCCGACGGTCTCGCCAGCTTCCAGGCGGCGTTCTCCGACCCCGACGTCGTGCACGCCATGATCGTGACCATCGAGATCTCGCTGTGGGCCGTCGCGATCAACACCGTCTTCGGCGTCGGCATGGCGCTGCTCCTCGTGCGCTACGAGTTCCCCGGCAAGCGGGCGCTCTCGGCGATGATCGACCTGCCGATGTCGGTGTCGCCGGTCGTCATCGGCCTCGCCCTGCTGCTGGTCTACAACGGCCGCAACGGCTGGTTCGGCCCGACCCTGGAGTCGCACGGCCTCGTCGTGATCTTCAACAGCCCGGGCATGATCATGGCGACCTGCTTCGTGTCCCTGCCGCTCGTCGTACGCGAGGTCGTGCCCGTGCTCACCGAGATCGGCAACGACCAGGAGCAGGCGGCCACGAGCCTCGGCGCCAACGCCTTCCAGACCCTGCGCCGGATCACGCTGCCCGCCATCAAGTGGGCCGTCGTCTACGGCGTCGTGCTCACGCTGGCTCGCTCGCTCGGCGAGTTCGGTGCCCTCAAGATCGTCTCGGGAAACCTGACCGGACAGACGCAGACCGCGCCGCTCGTCGTCGAGCAGCAGTACAACAACTTCGCCCAGGGCGAGGCGTACGCCGTCTCGTTCATCCTGGTGCTGATCAGCGTGCTCTGCATC
The DNA here is from genome assembly GCA_963761515.1 of uncultured Actinomycetota bacterium. Taxonomy (GTDB): domain Bacteria; phylum Actinomycetota; class Actinomycetes; order Propionibacteriales; family Nocardioidaceae; genus Nocardioides. The sequence continues at coordinate 1,619 of CAVXHO010000005.1, read as the reverse complement.
CTCGTCGTCTCCCTGCTGCGCCCCAAGGAGTCCTCCTCATGAGTATCGACATCTCCCACGTCAACAAGAAGTTCGGCGACTTCGTCGCCCTCGACGACGTCACGGTCTCGCTGCCGACCGGGCAGCTCACCGCGCTCCTCGGGCCGTCCGGTGGCGGCAAGTCGACCCTGCTCCGGATCATCGCCGGGCTCGAGCGTGCCGACACCGGCACCATCGAGATCGAGGGTGTCGACGCGACCCGGACGGCGCCGCAGAAGCGCAACGTCGGCTTCGTGTTCCAGCACTACGCGGTCTTCAAGCACATGACCGTGGCGAAGAACGTCGCGTTCGGCCTCGAGATCCGCAACAAGCCGAAGGCCGAGATCGCCGACCGCGTCGACGAGCTGCTCAAGCTGGTGCACCTGTCGCAGTTCGCGCACCGGCTGCCGTCCCAGCTCTCGGGTGGTCAGCGGCAGCGCATGGCGCTGGCCCGGGCGCTGGCCATCCAGCCGAAGGTGCTGCTGCTCGACGAGCCGTTCGGTGCCCTCGACGCCAAGGTCCGCAAGGAGCTGCGCGAGTGGCTGCGGCGCCTGCACGACGAGGTGCCCGTCACCACCGTCTTCGTCACCCACGACCAGGAGGAGGCCCTCGAGGTCGCCGACGAGATCGTGGTGATCAACGAGGGCCGCATCGAGCAGGTCGGTACGCCGGACCAGCTCTACGACGAGCCCGCCAACGACTTCGTGATGGACTTCCTCGGCGAGGTGACCCAGCTCGGGTCGGTCCGCCTCCGGCCGCACGACATCGAGATCGCGCTGAGCCCCGACCTGGCCGGCAGCACCGCCGCCGACATCCTGCGGCTGACCCGCGTGGGCTTCGAGGTGCGGATGATCGCCGGCACCGAGGACGGCCGGGAGGTCTCCGTGGTGACGACCCGGACCCACGCTCGTGCGCTGGGGCTCGAGGAGGGCATGCGCGTGTGGATCACGCCGACGAGCGGCGCGGCCACCGTGCCCGCGATGAAGTCCCTGCTCGTCGGCTGAGGCCGACAGTGCGGGTTCAGTCGCAGTAGTTGTCGCAGACCTTCGTCGCCGGCAGCTGCTGGTTGCACTTCGGGCAGACGTCGATCGGCGCCTCGGCGAGGCGGACCTTCTTGGCCCGCGCCCGGCGGGCGGTGAGCTGGGGGGTCAGCGCGGGCGAGCCGCCGTCCGCGGGCAGGTCGGGTGCCTGGAAGTAGCGGTAGCAGGCCAGCCGCTGGACGGCGGCGTGGTCGTCGCCGTCCGCGGTCAGGTCGTCGGTCGTCTCGGCGACGGCGACGGCGTACCGCTCGCCGACGGTCCCGTCGGCCTTCACGCACAGCGCCGACAGCAGGGGCTCACCGCGGCTGAACGCGTCGCGGGACACCCGACCGAGCACGTCACCGATCCAGTAGTGCATCTGCTGGGTGCCACGCACGCCGGTGACCCGCTGCGCCTCTTCGGCGAGGTCCTTGTAGGTGATGACCGCGTGGTAGTGCTGCGCCACCTCGATCAGGATCGGCCGGGCGGCCTCCGCCCAGGCCGCTCGCGACTCCTCGACACCGACCTCCGAGGCATCCCGCCACACCTCCGGGGAGTCCTGGACGAGCTCGGTGGTGGACG
>CAVXHO010000004.1:0-18906 GCA_963761515.1 uncultured Actinomycetota bacterium | reverse complement strand
TCCGCCCGGCGCCCCCCTCTTCTTGCCCTGCGGACAGGGCGTGGCGTTTCGTCGGGATCGCCGGTTCACCGGCGATTCCCGGACCTCCCCGGCCGTGGCGACGGCCTGGACGTGTCAGGAGTGAGTACGCCGCGAGGCTGATGCGACGGGAGGGGCTCACGACCGCGCCGGTCCGGGTGGCGGCCACGACGGCATACTGGAGCGCATGTCGGGACTGCCCAGTGGAACTGTCACGTTCGTCTTCAGCGACATCGAAGGCTCGACCGCCCTGTTGAAGGCGCTCGGCGACGGTTACGGCGAGGTGCTGGACACGCATCGGAGCCTGATGCGCTCGTGCTTCACCGAACGCGGTGGCGTCGAGATCGACACGCAGGGGGATGCCTTCTTCTTCGCCTTCCCGCGGGCCCGCGACGCCGTCTCCGCCGCCGTAGAGGCCCAGCGACTGCACGCGACCCACGCGTGGACGGACGGGCGCCCGGTCCGCGTCCGGATGGGCCTCCACACGGGCGAGCCGGCTGTCGGCAGCGAGGGGTACCTCGGCATCGACGTGGTGCGGGCCGCCCGGCTCTGCACCGTCGGACGCGGTGGCCAGGTACTCCTGTCGGAGACGACCCGCGCTCTCGTGGGCAGCTCGCTTCCCGAAGGCGTGTCGGTCCACACGCTCGGCGAACGGCATCTGAAGGACATCGACGAGCCCGAGCGCGTCTTCGAGCTCGACATCGAGGGTGCGCCGACCCCCGCCGAGCCCGCCACCGAGACCGCCGCCGAGACCGCGACCGAGCCGCCCGCGGTCGCGCCGGAGCCCACCGCGCCGCCGCGGCCCACGCCGGTGCCCCCGCCTCGGGTGCCGGAGCCGACGTCAGGTCCGCTCGGCGCCGACTTCGGCGCGCGGCTCTCGGAGCGGATCCAGGAGCACGTGCGCCGCACGATCGAGGGGCCGCTGGAGCGGATGTCCTCCGAGGTCGACGGGCTCGCCGACCGGGCGAGCGAGCACCCCGAGACCATCACCGAGAAGCTCGACAAGAAGGCCGGCGGCAAGAAGTTGACCGGCTGGCTGTGACCGGGCGGTCACACGTCCTCGGGACCCCGGTCCTGCGCGGAGGCTCCGGCCTCCGACACGTAGGTCCAGGTGTCGCCGTCGCGACGCTCGATCCGCCGGAACGACGGACCCCCGGTGGCCGTGCGATGCCGCTCGGCCCAGGCGATCGCCTCACCGTCGTTGGGCCACTCGGCCTCGTCCAGCGGTTGGTGTGCCTTGTCGAGCAGGCGGTACAGCGAATGGGTCTGGGACTCCGTCATACCGCTCACAGTCGCACGCGCGGCGCCATCTGCGTACCTCGGACAGGCCGGAAGACGCGGAACAATCGGACTCCACACGGCGCGTGGCAGTGAAGTTGTTCCGCGTTTTCCGCGTCGCTGGTGACCCGAGGAGGTCAGTCGGCCGGCTTGGGGGTGGGTTCGGGCTCGGGTTCGACTGCCGACTCGGGTTCGGCTGCCCGTTCAGGTTCGGCTTCCGGTTCGGGCTCGGCCGCCGACTCGGGTTCGGGCTCTGCGCTCTCCTCGGACCCCTCACCCGCCGTGGTGTCCTCCGACTCGGACTCCTCGGCGGCGAGGGCGGCGCGGTCGGCGGCGAGGCGCTGCTCGGTGTAGACCTCGGTCTCACGGCCGGGTCGGCGGCGGCCGACCACGACGAAGTAGATCGTGGCCGCGATGAACAGCACGATGGACGTCCAGACGTTGAGGCGCAGGCCGAACACGTGCTGGTACTCCACGTCGTCGATCCGCAGCGTCTCGATCCAGCCGCGCCCGGCCGTGTAGGCCATCACGTAGAGCGCCAGGACCCGGCCGTGGCCGAGCTTGAAGCGTCGGTCCGCCCAGACCACGAAGAAGAACGCCGCCACGTCCCAGATCGACTCGTAGAGGAACGTCGGCTGGAAGGTGGCGAACTGCTCATAGCCGGGCGGGCGGTTCTGTGGATCGATCTTGAGCGCCCACGGCTGGGTCGACGGTCGCCCGAAGAGCTCCTGGTTGAACCAGTTGCCCCACCTGCCCATGGCCTGCGCGATGAGTACGCCGGGCGCGAGGGCGTCGAGCATCGGCGGGACCCGGATCCCCTTGCCGCGGGCACCGATCCACACCCCCACGCCGCCGAGCGCGATCGCACCCCAGATCCCGAGCCCTCCGCGCCAGACGTAGAGCGCGTTGATCGCCGACCTGCCCTCCCCGAAGTAGAGGTCGTGGTCGGTGATCACGTGGTAGAGCCGGCCGCCGATGACCCCGAACGGCACCGCCCACAGGGCGATGTCCGTCACCTCGCCCCGGGTGCCGCCCCGCGCCGCCCAGCGCCGCTCACCGATCCAGACCGCGGCGACGATCCCCGCGATGATGCAGAGCGCGTAGCCGCGCAGGGGTAGCGGCCCGAGGTACCAGACGCCCTCGGAGGGGCTGGGAATGAACAGCGTCGACACGGGCGTCCTCAGGAGAGCAGCTGGTGGATGTCGTGGGCGAACTCGGGTGCAGTGGCGCCGATGGTCCACACGACGGGCACGGTGTTCGTCCCGTCGAGGGCGAGGACCTGGGTGCCGTGGGTGACGTCGTACCCGCCACTGGGCAGGCGCCGGCCCTTCTCGATGGCGACGCCCATGGTCTCTGCCACCTGCTTGATCTTCGGCAGCGGGCCGGTGACACCGACGAACGACGGGTCGAAGCGGTCGAGCCAGTGCCGGATGACCGGTCCGGTGTCACGCGCGGGGTCGGTGGTCACGAACACCACCTGCACGTTGTCCCGGTCCTCCTGGTCGAGCTGGAGCATGGCCGAGGCCAGCGTGGCCATGGTCGTCGGGCACTCGTCGGGACAATGGGTGTAGCCGAAGAAGACCAGCGTGAGTCGCTTGTCGGTGCTGGCTGCGAGCGAGAAGGGCTTCCCGTCGGTGTCGGTCAGCATCGTGTCGGGGGCGTGGTACTTCTGGTGCAGGACGGCTCCGGTGAACACGTCGGCCGAGCTCTTCGCGCAGCCGGCGAGCGTGACCGCAACGAGCAGGAGGACCGCGAGACGCCTACGCACGGCGTACCCCCCGGGCGAGGTCCTCGGTGAGGGCAGTCAGCGCCGTGAGCGCGTCGCGGCGGTCGTCGTGGTCGAGCAGGCACCGGACGAACGCCGAACCGACGATGACCCCGTCGGCGTACGACGCGATCTCGGCCGCCTGCGCGCCGTTGCTGACCCCGAGCCCGACGCCCACCGGCAGAACGGTGGTGCGTTTGGTGCGCTCGACCAGCGGGCCGGCCAGGTCGCTGGTGGTGGCGCGCGCGCCGGTCACGCCCATCACTGCGGTGGCGTAGACGAAGCCGCGGCTGGCAGCGGTGGTCATCGCGATCCGCTCGTCGGTCGAGGACGGCGCGACCAGGAAGATCTTGTCGAGGTCGTGGGCGTCGGCTGCAGCGATCCACGCGGCGCCGCTGTCGGGCGTGAGATCGGGGGTGATCAGTCCAGACCCTCCCGCCGAGGCGAGGTCAGCGGCGAAGCGCTCCACGCCGTACCGCTCGACGGGGTTCCAGTAGGTCATGATCACCGTCGGCGTGCCGGTCGCGGCCACCGCCTCGACGGTACGGAGCACGTCGCGGATCCGCACACCTCCCTCGAGCGCCCGCTGCGCGGCGGCCTGGACCGTGGGGCCGTCCATCACCGGGTCGCTGTAGGGCAGCCCGACCTCGATCACGTCGCAGCCCGCGTCGACCATGGCCTTGAGCGCCTCGATGGCACCGTCGACGTCGGGGAAGCCGGCCGGGAGGTAGCCGACCAGGGCCGCGCGCTCGTCGGCGCCGGCCTTCTCGAAGGCAGTAGCGACGGTCATCGGACGGGCTCTGCCTCGCCGCCCTCGGCGTCGCCGAGGTGGAACCACTCGATCGCGGTCCCCATGTCCTTGTCGCCACGACCCGACAGGTTGATCAGCATGATGTCGTCGGTGTCGTAGTCCTTCGCGACCTGCAGAGCACCCGCGATCGCGTGCGCCGACTCGATGGCGGGGATGATCCCCTCGGTGCGGCTGAGCAGCGCCATCGCGTCCATCGCCTCGGCATCGGTCACCGGGGTGTACGACGCCCTGCCGGACGCAGCGAGGTAGGCGTGCTGGGGGCCGACGCCCGGGTAGTCGAGCCCGGCCGAGATCGAGTGCGACTCGATGGTCTGGCCGTCCTCGTCCTGCAGCACATAGGTCTTCGCGCCGTGGAGCACGCCCGCGTCGCCGGCCGTGATCGTCGCCGCGTGCCGCCCGGTCTCGAAGCCGTCTCCTCCGGGCTCGAAACCGTGGATCTCCACGTCGTCGTCGAGGAACGCGGTGAACAGCCCGATCGCGTTCGACCCGCCACCGACGCACGCCGCGATGCCGCGCGGGAGCACGCCGTACCGCTCGAGGCACTGGGCCCGCGCCTCGTCGCCGATGGCGCGGGTGAAGTCGCGGACCATGCTGGGGAAGGGGTGTGGGCCGGCCGCCGTCCCGAACAGGTACGCCGTGCGGTCGACCGACGCGACCCAGTCGCGCAGGGCCTCGTTGATGGCGTCCTTGAGCGTGGCGCTGCCGGAGTCGACGGGGACGACCTTCGTGCCGAGCAGCTGCATGCGGGCGACGTTGAGCGCCTGGCGCTTCATGTCGACCGAGCCCATGTAGACGGTGCAGTCGAGCCCGAAGTACGCCGCCGCGGTGGCGCTCGCCACGCCGTGCTGGCCCGCACCGGTCTCCGCGATCACCCGGGTCTTGCCCATCCGCTTGGTCAGCAGGGCCTGCCCGAGCACGTTGCGGATCTTGTGGGCGCCGGTGTGGTTGAGGTCCTCGCGCTTGAGCAGGATCCGGCAGCCGACCTGCTCCGAGAGCCGTGTGGCCTCGTAGAGCGCGCTCGGCAGACCGGCGTACTCCCGGCAGATCGTCGCGAAGTCGTCAAGGAACGTCGGGTCGGCCATCGCCTCCCGCCAGGCGACGGTCAGCTCGTCGAGAGCCGTGACCAGCGCCTCGGGCATGAACCGCCCGCCCCAGCCGGCGTCCTCGCCACCGAACCAGCCGCGCTCGTCGGCGTCCCACGTGGGTCGAGCGGAGTCGACCCCGGTCATGCCCGCACCCCCGTCATCGCCCGGACCGCGCCCTCGGGGTCGCCGTCGCGGACCAGGGCCTCGCCGACCAGGACGACGTCGGCACCCTCGGTGACGTGGCGGCGTACGTCGTCGGGGCCGGAGATGCCGCTCTCGGCGACCTTCACGACGTCACCCGGCACCAGTGGCGCGAGCTTGGCGAAGGTGGCCGGGTCGACCTCGAGGGTCTTCAGGTTGCGCGCGTTGACGCCGACGAGCGTGGCGCCCAGGTCGACGGCTCGCTCGGTCTCCGGCTCGTCGTGCACCTCGACCAGGACGGTCAACCCGAGCTCGCGGGCCACGTCGTGGAGGTGGACCAACGCGTCTCCGGGGAGTGCGGCGACGATGAGCAGGACGAGGTCGGCGCCCGCGGCACGAGCCTCGAGCAGCTGGTAGGGCTCCACCACGAAGTCCTTGCGCAGCACCGGGATGTCGACCGCTGCCCGCACCGCACGCAGGTCGTCGAGGTTGCCACCGAAGCGGCGCTCCTCGGTCAGCACGCTGATGGCGGCCGCTCCCCCACGCTCGTACGCCGCGGCCAGCGCTGCTGGGTCGGGGATGCCCGCGAGATCGCCCTTGCTGGGGCTGCGGCGCTTGACCTCCGCGATCACCGAGGAGCCGGCCTGCCGGAACGCCGGCAGCGGGTCGCGCGCCGGCGGTACGTCGAGGAGCCGGGCACGCAGCTGGTTCTCGGGGACCTCCCCCTGCCTCCGAGCCAGGTCTTCGCGCACGCCCGCGACGATGTCGTCGAGCACGGACATGACCAGACCTCCAGGGCCTCCGGGTAGGGCGAGCGGAATCGCCGCCAAGCCTCTCACGCGACCCCAGCCCTGGCCTCACCCGCCCGCGTCGCGGGCGAAGTGGCCCCGCTCCGGGCTCGGACCGGTTAGGGTCGCGGCCCTACGGTCACCGCCCGGTGCCCGACGACGAGCAGGGAACCCCATGAGCTACGACGCACCTCCGCCGCCGCAGTCGCCGTACGGCGGATCCCCCTACGGCGCGCCCGCGGCACCGAACAGCAGCAAGGGCACGTGGGCCCTGGTCTGCGGCATCCTCGGCCTGCTGTGCTGCGGTCTGCTCGGCATCGCCGCGATCATCCTCGGGCGCCAGGCACAGGCGGAGGGTCATCGCGGTGGCGTCGCCAAGGCCGGCGAGGTCCTCGGCTACATCGCGGTCGCGCTGATGGTGCTCTACGCGGTCCTGTTCGCAGCCGGCACGCTCAGCTTCGGCAGCAACTGAGCCCGGTCAGGGAGCGAGCCAGCTCCCGGGCAGGTTGCGGGCGACCCAGAAGGCCAGGAGAACGGCGCCCAGGCCGAGCTTGACCGCGCGAGGCAGTGCCGGTACGACGGTCCCGCCGTTGCCCTGCCAGGTCACCCAGGTCCAGCGCAGGAGGACGAGGACCGCGACGGGGATCGCCACGACGAGCAGCAGGTTGCTCGACGCCGCGGCGCCGAGGTGGCCGTCGGTGAGGTCGTTGACCCCACGCAGGCCGCCGCAGGCCGGGCAGTAGATGCCGGTCAGGGCGTAGAGGGGGCAGGCACCCCAGGAGTGGGTGACGTGGGGGTCGCGCAGGTGCAACGCCACCGTGGCCGCGGTCAGGCCGCCGATCGTGAGGGCCGGACCGAGCATCCGCTCGGACCGTGTGGGCCGGGCGGCGCGCGGCTCGGTCGCCAGGGTCATCGGCTCAGTGGCTCGGTCCGTTGAGGCCCATCCGAGACATCACCACGAACACGACCAGCGAGGCGGCGCCGAGCCCGACACCGACCCAGAACAACGCGAGGTTCACGGGGTCGAACATCAGCCCGATGCCACCGACCACGAAGCCCAGCATCGCCACCGCGACGGCGGCCCAGGCTGCCGGGGTGTTGCCGTGGTTGTCAGACATGCACTGCTCCTCGTGGATCGGCCCGTCGTTCGGACCGTCGGTCGGCTAGGCGCATCCTAGTGGCCGTCCGGGTCGGTGGGATCGCGCCCCTGGTCGATGGCGCGCCACAGATCGAGCTCGTCGAGGTCCTCCGGCTGCGGCCTCGTCGCCGGTGCGTCGTAGCGGCTGCCCATCTCCGGCCAGGTGCCGCAGAAGCGCACGGCGAGCACGGCCGCAGCCAGCGCCAGGAGCGAGCCGACGAGCGCCAGCCACCACCAACCGGTGACGTGGGCCGAGGTGTCGCGGGAGCCGAGGACGACGGTCGCTTCGCGTGCGGAGTCGAGCGCCGACGCACGGCCGAGGACCACGGTGGCGACGAGCCCCGCGGCGACCACGGCGCCCAGGGCGGCGACCACCCGTCGTACCCGGGCACGGGTGACGAGCACGACGCCCCAGCAGGCCAGGGCCACCAGGCCGAGGGCACCGGCCAGCGGCACGTGGCCGCCCGAGTGGTCGACGAGCGTGGAGCCGGCCTGGCTGTCGGGCGCGGCCCAGGGCTTGCCGCCGGACAGCGCCGCCAGGCCGGAGCCGACCAGACCGACGAGGACGGTGGGACCGAACAGGCGGCGACCGTCAGCCATGCCCCGCCTCGGACCGGGCCTCCGCCTGCCACAGCAGGTCGGCGTCGAAGCACGTGCGCGCGCCGGTGTGGCACGCCGGGCCCTCCTGGTCGACCTGGAGCAGCAGGGTGTCGCCGTCGCAGTCCAGCCGGATGGCCCTGACCCACTGGCGGTGGCCGGAGGTCTCCCCCTTGACCCAGTACTCGCCACGGCTCCGGCTCCAGTACGTCGCGCGGCCGGTGGCCACGGTACGAGCGAGCGCCTCGTCGTCCATCCACCCGAGCATCAGCACCTCGCCGGTGTCGTGCTGCTGCGCGATCGCCGGGACCAGCCCGGCGTCGTTGCGACGCAGGCGTTCCGAGACGGCGGGGTCGAGATCCATGCGGCCATCCTCCCATCGAGGCGTACGTCGGGCCGTCACGGTCCGAGGCGTGCGTCCCGGGAGTCGAGCGCTCCGTGGACCCCACCTATGCTCGGCAGACATGACCTCCTTCGCCCGCCGCGAACGGCTCGCCCTGTGCGACACCGCGCTCCGAGAGGGCCCGGACGCGCCGACCCTGTGCGAACCGTGGGACGTCGAGGCGCTGGTCTGCCACCTGCTCGTGCGGGAGCGGAACCCCGTCGCCGCGGCCGGGATCGCCGTACCACCTCTGGCCGGGCTGACCGAGCGCGCCATGGAGCGGCTGGGCCGCACGGACTTCGGGGTGCTCGTCGAGAGGTTCCGCTCGCCATGGGTGGTGCCGTTCGCGATCCCGGGCGTCGAACAGCTCATGAACACGCTGGAGTTCTTCGTCCACCACGAGGACATCCGTCGGGCGCAGCCGGAGTGGGCGCCCCGGTCACTGGCGGAGTCCGACGAGCAGACGTTGTGGTCCTACCTCAAGGTCGCCGGCCGAGGACTGGCGCGGCCGGCCGGCGTACCCCTGCGGATGGAGTGGGGAGCCCGCACCGCGACGCTGCGCGGCGGCGACGACCCCGTCGTGCTGCGCGGGCTGCCGGCCGAGCTGGCGCTGGTGCTCCAGGGTCGGGCGCGGATCGCCGACGTGGAGTACGACGGCCCTGCGGACGCCGTGGCCAAGCTGCAGGGAGCCGATCTCGGCGTGTGAGTCAAGTTTCGGCAAATCCCACACAGACGGGCCGGATCTGCGGATACCGTGTCGAGGAGTTGGCCACACCCCCCAAGTGCCCATGGCCACACGAACGGCGCTCGCGCTCTCCAGGCGGGCGCCGTTCCGGCTTTCCCGGGTCAGGCAGGGTCGGTACGGGGGTGCCGCGGCGAGCGGCGTGCCCCCGCCCGCGACGTAGCGCAGCCGGGCCGCGTCGAGACTGAGGCAGCCGTTCGGGCCGCCGCGCACGACCTCGCTGTCGTGGTCGTCCTGACCGTCGTCGTACCACCCGCACTCGCGGCAGCGCTCGTCGGCGCCGCGTTCGGCCAGGGTCGGGTGGCCGCAGCACGGGCAGGAGAGCGGGCACCCGGAGCCGGGCGCGAGCACGTTGTCCTGCGCGGCGTACCACGCGAGCCACTGGTCGCGCGCCTCCGCGAGCCGCTGCTCGTCCAAGGGCGCGGGCACGGCGGAGGAGGCGGCAGAGGTGCACTCGTCGGGGCTGCCCGAGACCGGCCGGCGACGAAACCGGGGCCAGGTCACCGGCACAGTCTGTGACAGGACACCGCCGGACGGAAGACCCGATCCGTCAGGTGGCGCCCAGGGCGAGCTCGACCGCGAGGATCGCCACGGCGGGCGCGGCGGCCACGAGCAGCACGACGCCGAGCTCCCGGCGCCGCGTCCAGCCGTACCCTGCCGCCACCGCCGCGAGCACGATGCTCATCACGACCGTGCCGCCGCCGACGGCGTTGCTCGCCCAGGTCAGGCCCACCGCGCCGGCCAGGAGATAGCCGGCCGGACCCGGGCGCGGCCGGCCCGTCATGGTGTCCGCGAGCGCCGCGACCACCAGCGCGACGCCCAGGAACCAGACGTGATGGCCGACCACCTCGTCCCACAGGTGCGCGGTCCGGCCGGGGTCGGCGTTGCCGATGGAGTTGGCGGCGAGGTGGATGCCGTGGCCGGACGCGTAGGCCACCACGCCGGCCCCGAAGAGCACCCAGGTGCGAGTCGCCGGCTGGGCGGCCCAGAGGGTCAGCGCCGCGGGTCCGAGCACGAGCCACGGTACGACGAGATCCAGCCAGTCGGCCCACTGCGTGTCGTCGGGCGCGCCACCGAGTCCCGACGGCAGCAGGCCGAGGTGATGGAGGACGGCGTACGCGAGGGCCGTGATCGCCAGCGACCGGGAGTAGGAGGGAACCCCCGTGCGTCGCGCCACGGGCACAGTGTGTGGCATCGGCGTTCCGTACGCCGCCGGGACGCGCAGGCGGTGAGCGAGGCGAGATCGCGCTCAGCGGACCGGGTGGCCGGTCTGCGCCAGAGCCGTCTTCACCTCGCCGACCGACACCGTCCCGAAGTGGAAGACCGTGGCGGCGAGCACGGCGTCGGCGCCCGCGTCGACGGCAGGCGGGAAGTCGGCGGCCGTGCCGGCGCCGCCGGAGGCGATGACCGGGATCGTCACCGCCGCGCGGACGAGCCGGATCAGGTCGAGGTCGAAGCCTGCCTGGGTGCCGTCCGCGTCCATCGCGTTGAGCAGGATCTCGCCGGCGCCGAGGTCGACCGCCCGGGCCGCCCACTCGATCGCGTCGAGCCCCGCGGCCTTGCGACCGCCGTGGGTCGTGACCTCGAAGCCGGAGTCGGTGCCGGACGCACGACGCGCGTCGAGTGAGAGCACGAGGACCTGGTTGCCGAAGCGGTCGGCGATCTCCGCGACCAGCTCGGGTCGTTGGATCGCCGCGGTGTTGACGGCCACCTTGTCGGCGCCGGCGCGCAGCAGCCGGTCGACGTCGTCGACCCCGGCGACTCCCCCGCCGACGGTCAGCGGGATGAAGACCTCCTCGGCCGTGCGCGACACGATCTCCAGGGTCGTCGCGCGGCCCTCGTAGGAGGCGGAGATGTCGAGGAAGGTCAGCTCGTCTGCGCCCTCGGCGTCGTACTTCCGGGCCAGCTCGACCGGGTCGCCGGCGTCGCGCAGGTCGCGGAAGTTCACGCCCTTGACCACCCGCCCGGCGTCGACGTCGAGGCAGGGGATCACCCGGACCGCGAGGCTCACGGGTCGCCCCGGGTGATCATCAACGCGTCCTCGAGGGTGAACCGGCCCTCGTAGAGCGCGGTCCCGACGATGGCGCCCTCGACGCCGACCGGAACCAGGTCGACCAGCGCAGCCAGGTCGTCGAGCTCGGTGATCCCGCCGCTGGCGACCACCGGGCGCGAGGTCGCGCCGCAGACGTCTCGCAGGAGCTGGAGGTTGGGGCCCTGGAGCATGCCGTCCTTGTTCACGTCGGTGACGACGTAGCGTGCGCAGCCCTCGCGGTCGAGCCGCTCGAGCACGTCGTAGAGGTCGCCGCCCTCGCGGGTCCAGCCGCGGGCCGCGAGCGTCCGGCCGCGGACGTCGAGACCCACCGCGACCCGGTCACCCCACTGCGCGATCGCGGACGCGCACCACTCCGGCTGCTCCAGCGCGGCCGTGCCGATGTTGACGCGGCGGCAGCCGGTCGCCATCGCCGCGGCGAGCGACTCGTCGTCGCGGATGCCGCCGCTCAGCTCCACCCGTACGTCGACCCGGCCGACGATGCCTGCGAGCAGGTCGCGGTTGTGCCCACGCCCGAACGCCGCGTCCAGGTCGACCAGGTGGATCCACTCGGCACCTGCCTCCTGCCAGCGGAGCGCAGCCTCGACGGGGTCGCCGAAGCGCTTCTCGGAGCCGGCGACGCCCTGCACGAGCTGCACGGCCTGGCCGCCGGCGACGTCCACGGCGGGGAGCAGCTCGAGGTGATCCGACACGGCCCGAACCCTATCGAGCCAGGCGGGCGACATCACCGGTGCCGTCTCCGACGGTGTGACGTCGTCTCACGCCGCACGACGGCTGCGATCTCACCGACCACCAACGGCCGGCTGGCGTCCAGTACGACGGTCCGCGGCGCACCCAACCCGTCGTACTTCAAGCCCGGTGCCTCGCACCTCACCTCGACCACGTCATCCCACCACCGGCGCACGAGTGCCTTCACCCGCTCGGCCTCGAGCGGCGGCTCGACGGCGACGTCGAGGACGGCCCCGCCCGCGAACTCCTTCAGCCGGCGGACGACCTCCTGCTCGGCGTCGTACCGGAGCCACGTCCGCGGGGTGTCCTCCGCGTCCACCGCCAGCTCGTCCTCGATCTCGGCCAATGACACGTACGCGCAGCCGAGCCGGTCGGCGAGCGCCCTGGCGACGAGGGCGGCGTCGGGCGGCCCGGTCACCACGACCAGTGGCGTCTCGTGCGTCATCGGCGCTGCATCATGAGGCGTACGACGGGGAACACCACGGCGCTGACCACGAACGCGGCCAGGCGGGCGGCCCAGTCGGGGCGCACGAGCCACACCAGCAGGTTGAGCAGGAGCAGCACGCCGAACGTCGCCATCAGCTCGTGACGGCGGCGTGCCGCCAGGACTCCGGGCTGGAGGTACGGCCGCGGGACCCAGCCCGTCAGCGATCGGCGACGGGCCCGGCTCCGGGACCTCCGCTCCACCTGACGCTGGCGGGCAGCCGCCTTGAGCGCGGCCTCCCGCTCCCGCTCGGCCCGACGGCGCGCGCGCTCCTTGCTCATGGTCGACTCACGGGGATCACAGTCCATCGACCCAGGTGCGGAGCAGGGCGGCACCGGCGTCACCGGACTTCTCGGGGTGGAACTGGGTCGCCGTGAGCGGCCCGTTCTCCACCGCGGCGACGAACCTGTCGCCGCCGTGCTCGGCCCACGTGACGAGCGGTGCGGTGGTGTGCCCGTCGGTCACCAGGTCCCAGGACCGTGCGGCGTAGGAGTGGACGAAGTAGAACCGCTCGCCCTCGACCCCGGCGAAAAGCCGGGAGCCGTCGGGCACGTCGACGGTGTTCCATCCCATGTGGGGTACGACGGGCGCCCGGAGGCGCTCGACCACGCCCGGCCACTCGTCACAGCCCTCCGTCTCGACGCCGTGCTCGACGCCGCGCGCGAAGAGCACCTGCATGCCGACGCAGATGCCGAGCACCGGCCGGCCGCCCGCGAGCCGGCGGCCGATGGTGCGGGGGCCCTGGACGGCGCGCAGCCCGGCCATGCACGACGCGAAGGCGCCGACACCGGGCACGACCAGGCCGTCGGCAGCCTCGGCGGTCGCCCGGTCGGCGGTCAGGTCGACCGCGGCTCCGGCGCGCTCGAGGGCACGCACGGCCGAGCGGACGTTGCCGGAGCCGTAGTCGAGGACGACGACGTTCTTCAGAGCTGCCCCTTGGTGGACGGGATCCCGGTCTCGCGAGGGTCGAGCGCGACGGCATCGCGGAACGCCCGGGCGAACGCCTTGAACTGCGCCTCGACGAGGTGGTGGGGGTCGCGGCCCGAGAGCACCCGGACGTGCACGGCCACCTGGGCGTGGAAGGCGAGCGTCTCGAAGACATGGCGGGTCAGCGACCCTGCGTAGTCGCCGCCGATCACGACGTACGCCTGCCCGTCCGGCTCTCCGACGTGGACGCAGTAGGGCCGGCCGGAGACGTCGACCGCGCACTGGACCAGCGCCTCGTCGAGTGGGACCAGCGCGTCGCCGAAACGCCGGATGCCGCGCTTGTCGCCGAGCGCCTCGTGCAGCGCCTGGCCGAGCACGATCGCGGTGTCCTCGACGGTGTGGTGGGCGTCGATGTGGGTGTCGCCGTCGGTGGTGACGGTGAGGTCGACCAGCGCGTGGCGGGCGAAGGAACCCAGCATGTGGTCGAAGAAGCCGACCCCGGTCGCGACGTCGGAGCGCCCCGAACCGTCGAGGTCGACCTCGACGTGGACCTTGGACTCCTTGGTCTCGCGGTCCAGAGTGGCCGTGCGGGTCATCGTGCTGCCTCCGTCGTCTCGGTCACCGAGGTGAGCGCGTCCCTGAATGCTCCCATCTCCGCACCGGTCCCGATGGAGACCCGCAGCCAGCCGTCCGGCCCGGTCTCGCGGACCAGCACCCCCCGGTCGAGCAGTCCCTGCCAGACGGCATGCCGGTCGGGGAAGGTCCCGAACAGCGCGAAGTTGGCGTCGGAGTCGGCCACCGTGAACCCCTGGGTCCGCAGCCACTCGACCGTGGCGTCGCGTTCGGCCCGCAGGTCGTCGACCGCGCCGAGCAGCTCGTCGGCGTGCCGGAGCGCCGCCCCGGCGACTGCCTGGGTCACCGCCGAGAGGTGGTAGGGCAGCCGGACGATGCGGAGCGCGTCGCAGATCTCGGGCGTCGCCGCCAGGTAGCCGACCCGGGCGCCGGCGAGCGCGAACGCCTTGCTCATGGTGCGGGTCACCACGAGGTTCGGGTGTCGCGGCAGCAGCTCCAGCGCGCTGGGGGTGCCGGCGCGCCGGAACTCGGCGTACGCCTCGTCGACGACCAGCAGTCCTTCGTCGAGCTCCTCGCACAGCGCGCTGACGACCTCGGGGGCGAGGGAGGTGCCGGTCGGGTTGTTCGGCGACGGCAGGAGGACGACGTGTGGTCGCCGCGCCCGGACCAGCGCGACGGCGCGGTCGGGATCGAGGGTGAAGTCCTCCTCGCGGTGTCCGACCTCCCAGGCCGTGTGGGTGTCGCGGGCGTACTCGGGATACATCGAGTACGTCGGGGCGAAGCTCAGGGCCAGCCGGCCCGGGCCACCGAAGGCCTGGAGCAGGTGGAGCATCACCTCGTTGGAGCCGTTCGCCGCCCAGACCTGTGCCGGTGTCACGCCGTGCCCGAGATAGGCGGCGAGAGCCTCGCGGAGCGCCACGAACTCGCGGTCGGGGTAGCGGTTGAGCTCACGCGCCGCCTCGGCGACGGCGCGCTCGATGTCGGCGACCACCGCCGCGGACGGCGGGTAGGGGTTCTCGTTCACGTTGAGGCGCACGGGGACGTCGAGCTGCGGGGCGCCGTAGGGCTCCAGGCCGCGCAGCTCCTCCCTGAGAGGAACCGGGCTCATCGCTGGAACCGGATCGTGACCGCCTGGCCGTGGCCCGGGAGGTCCTCCGCCTCGGCGAGCGTGACCACGTGGCCGGCCACGTCCGCCAGCGCGTCGCGGTCGTAGTCGACGACGTGGACCGCCTTGCGGAACGTGCGCACCGACAGCCCGGAGGAGTGGCAGGCACAGCCGGCTGTCGGGAGCACGTGGTTGGAGCCGGCGCAGTAGTCGCCCAGGGACACGGGGGCGAACGGCCCGACGAAGATCGCGCCGGCGTTGTGCACGCGGGCTGCTACGGCGGACGCGTCCTGGGTGTGGATCTCGAGGTGCTCCGCGGCGTAGGCGTTGACCACCGTCAGTGCCTGGTCGACGTCGTCGACCAGCACGATGCCGGACTGCTGCCCGCCGAGGGCGGCGCGGATCCGCTCGGTGTGGCGGGTCGCGGAGACCTGCTTGTCGAGCTCGGCCTCGACGTCGTCGGCCAGCCGCTCGGAGGTGGTCACCAGCACGCTGGCGGCGGCCGGGTCGTGCTCGGCCTGGCTGACCAGGTCGGCTGCGACGTACGCCGCGTCGGCGCTGTCATCGGCCAGGATCGCGATCTCGGTCGGCCCCGCCTCGGAGTCGATGCCGACCACTCCCTTGAGCAGCCGCTTGGCCGCGACGGTGTAGATGTTGCCCGGGCCGGTGACCAGGTCGACCGGCTCGCACTCCCCTGCACCGTGGGCGAACATCGCGATCGCCTGCGCCCCGCCGACGGCGTACACCTCGTCGACGCCGAGCAGCGCACACGCCGCCAGGATCGTCGGCGCTGGCAGGCCGCCGTGGTCCTTCTGCGGCGAGCTGGCCAGGGCGATGGACCCGACCCCCGCGACCTGGGCGGGGACGACGTTCATCACGACGCTGGAGACCAGCGGCGCCAGGCCACCGGGCACGTAGAGGCCGACCCGTCGGATCGGCACGAACCGGTGGGTGACGCGCGCGCCAGGACCCAGCTCGGTGACCACGTCGGGCTCCAGCTCGGCCTCGCAGGTGGCCCGAAGGCGGCGGATCGACTCCTCCAGCCCGGCCCGGACCGCCGGGTCGAGCGACGCCAGCGCTTCGGTCAGCGCAGCCGCCGGCACCCGCAGGTGCTCGGGGGTCACCCCGTCGAACTGCAGGGAGAGCTCCTGGATCGCCTCCGCGCCGCGGATCCGGACGGCCTCGCTGATCGGGCGCACCACCTGGACGGCCGCGTCCACGTCGAGCTCCGCACGCGGTACGACGGCGCGGTAGTCCCCGGGCGCAGCAGCACCACGGAGGTCTATCCGGCGGATCAAGGGGACGGGCACGGCCACGATTCTAGGTCCGAGCGAGGACGTCCACGTGCGGCGGAGCCGGACGTGGACGGCCGCAGCGAGCGGCGCCGCGCGCTTGCGCGCAAGCCCACCCACCTCCACCCCGGCGGAGCCGGACGTGGACGCCGCAGCGAGCGGCGCCGCGCGCTTGCGCGCAAGCCCACCCACCTCCACCCCGGCGGAGCCGGACGTCGAGGCCCGCAGCGAGCCGCGCCGCGCGCTTGCGCGCAAGCCCACCCACCTCCACCCCGGCCGGAGCCGGACGTCCACGGCCGCAGCGAGTCGGCCCCCGACCACAGGTGGAGAACGTAGGCTGGACCCATGGGTGACACGCTCCCGATGTTCCCGCTCAACTCCGTGCTCTTCCCGGGCATGAGCGTGCCCCTGCGGGTCTTCGAGGACCGCTACCGGGCTCTCGTCCACCACCTGCTCCGCGTCGACGACCCCACCGAGCGCGTCTTCGGCTCGGTCGGCATCCGCGAGGGCTACGAGGTCGGCGACCACGGTGCGCAGTGGCTGTTCCGGATCGGCTGCCGGGTGAAGATGACCGAGGTCGAGGCGTTCCCCGATGGCACCTTCGAGCTGGTCGCGGTCGGCCTGGACCGGATCGAGCTCGAGCGACTCGACACCAGTGGCGCCTATCCGGTCGGCCACGTCACCCAGCTCGAGGAGCACGCGGAGGCGGTGCCCGCGCAGGTCGACGAGTCGGCCCGGCGGGTCTACGACGCCTACCGCGAGGCACTGCTCGAGATCGACCGCGAGCCCCCGAGCGGCGACCTGCCGCAGGACCCGACGTACCTCTCCTGGGCGCTGGCGGCTCTTGCCCCCCTGAGCCTCTCGCAGCGACAGGCGCTGCTCGAGGCCGAGGACGCGACCGGCCGGCTGCGGATGGTCACCGACGTGATCCGGGCGGAGCTGCGCACGATGCGGGTCTTCCCCTCGCTGCCGGCCACCGACGTAGCCCGGACCCGCTGGTCGCCCAATTAGGTCCAAGGGGGCAGTCGAGCCCGAGGCACGAGGGCTCGGCGTTGCCCCCGCAGGTTGAGCAAGCGCACGGCCGAGCTTGCGAGGTCGTGACCGCGCGTCGAAACCCGGTGACGGTGCCTGGGGCCTCTTCCGTGGTCTCGACAGGCTCGACCGACGGGGTCGGCTCAATCCGTCGAGATCTTCAGCGAGGTGCGGGCGACGTCACCGTCGATCCAGCCGGAGAAGCCGAACGCCTTCAGCGGTGCGATGTTGTCGACGACCTGGTGGTCGTCGCCGGACAGCTGACCGACCATCTTCTGCAGGTCGTCGACGTTGACGTAGACGACGACGCTCGCGTCACCCGCATCCGGCACCACCCCGCGGAACGCATCGGAGTCACCGAGGTCTCCGCCGGTGAGCACCTCGTTCCGATAGGCCGCGGAGGGGCCGACCACGACGAGGCCGTGGCCGCTGTCGGAGCCGAGCACCGTCGCGCCGCCCGGAACCTTCGCCCGCAGCTTGTCGAGCACCTTCTCGATCTCGTCCGCGTCACCTCGGACGGTCACCGCCACCGGCACCCCCTCGCCGTTGCCCGACATGGAGGCCGCCTCGACGTCGAAGCTCTTGCTGATCGACAGCGCCGTCGAGGACCCGAGCAGCGTCTCGATGTCGTCGGGCAGGTCGAGGCCCGAGCCGCGGCTCAGCTGGTCGAGCAGCTGCTGGCCGCTCCTGCCACCCCCGAAGGCCTGCGACATCTGGTCGACGTACCTGTCGAGCCAGCCGGGAGCGAGGCCGACGCCGATCGCGGCGGCCGTGTCGTCGGGCAGGTTCTCGACCAGCGCGCCGCCCTGGTCGCTGGCCACGCCGCCCTTGGTCAGGGCCGGGTCGGTGGCCGTGGCGAGCTCGAGACCGTCGCCGGTGAAGCGGACCGTAGCCGCGGCGCCCGCGAAGTTCTTCAGGGCGTCACCGAACGCACCACCGTCGGCCGTCGGAGCCGAGGCGTACGCCGCGTTCGTGGCAGAGGACATGAAGCTCCCACCTGACGCGCCGAGGTCGCCGAGGTCGCCGAGGTCCTGCCGCAGGCCGTCGAGCCGGCCGGCGAGGTACTCGCCGGCAGCGGGCGCGGCGTACAGGTTGACGACGCCGGAGTCGCCGACCTCGTTCGTCCACTTCTGGTACGTCGCGTCGTCGGCCAGGCTGGCGTGCTCGGTCTCGGAGACGACCTTGTCGACGGCCTTCTGCGAGTCGGCGAAGATCGCCCACCCGTCGTGCACGTCGTAGGCGACGTCGGCGGGCCCGTCGCCACAGCTGACGAGCTCGTGGAGAGCCGATCGCGCCTTGCCGTCGTCGGTGACCTGGACCACCGAGACGGTCTCGGGGTCGGTCTTCCCGAGATCGACCGCGGCGACCGCGGCCCGGTTGCCCAGCCACGGGTCGATGTCGTCGGCGAAGGTGAGTCCGTCGCAGCCGAGGCTCTTGATCAGCTCGTCGCCGAGCTTCTGGCGGACGTCGTCGACGCTGTGGATGCCGACCTTGTCCTTGAACGCCGGGAACTTGTTCAGCGTCCGGAACGCGTCGATCTTCTGGCTTCCGCTCGGGTCGAGGTCGACGCTGGCGTAGGCGACCGTCGTCGACGGCAGCGCCTCCGCGGGCTGGGCGCCTTGGGAGAAGAACGACAGCGCGGCCCAGGCACCGGCGCCGAGGGCCAGGAGTCCCACGACGCCGCCCCCCACCAACCAGGTGGTACGCCGGCTCTTGCGACCCGCGGGCGACCCCGTGGCCGCAGCCTCGGGCGACAATGGCGTGCCGCTCCCGGAGTCGAGGTACTCGGGTGTGCCGAGGTGCTCGGGCGTGTCGGCGGGCGGCTGCTGCTCGGACAAGATCGTGCTCCCCATGAATTCTGCGCCCGTCGGCGCGTGCCCGCGGGAGCCTACCCGGAGCTGGCCCCGGTCGCGTCCGCTTCGGTGGTTTCCGCGGTCGTGCCGGCGCGATGCCGAGACCGCACCCCGGG
>CAVXHO010000003.1:0-331411 GCA_963761515.1 uncultured Actinomycetota bacterium | reverse complement strand
GAACTGTTGGGCCAAGGTGGCCTCCTTGGACTGCTTCAGCGTCGCGATCGGGTAGGTGGTGATCTCCTGCTTCGCGTGGGGAATGGGCAGGGAGGAGACCTGGTCCCCGGCGGCGACCTTGTCGGTGGTGTAGACGATGCCGGCGTCGGCCTCACCCTCGGTCACCTTGGCCAGGACGCTCTTGACGTCAACCTCGGTGCTGACCGGCTTGGCAGTGACCTGGTTGTCCTGGAGCAGGGCGCTGGCCACCTTGCCGCACGGCGCGGTGTCCACGCAGATCACGTACTTGACGTTGCCAGAGTTCAGGTCGGAGAACTGCTTGATGCCCGCTGGGTTGTCCGGCGGGGTCACCAGCACCATCACGTTGGTGGCGAAGTTCTGAGGTTGGTCGGCCAGGGCAGCCTGGGCACTGCCCATCGTGGTGGTGTCGGCAGTGGCCAGCACGTCGGCCGGGGCTCCCTGGGTCGCCTGCTGCGCCAGGGTCGCGGAGGAGTCGAACGCCAGCTTGACCGTCACCCCGTCGTGGTCCTTCTCGAACTGGTCGGCCAGCGTCGTGAACGTCCCGGTCAAGGATGAGGCTGCCAGGACGGTGATGGTCGTGTCGTCCTTGCTCCCACCGCAGCTCGTGAGCAGCCCGGTAACGCTGGCCACCACGGCCAGAGTGGCGAAAGCGGTCCGGGACAGGTTCCTCACGAAGGCTCCCTAGGAGGTCGATGTCCGTCGTGGCGAGGGCCGCCACGACAGGAAAGTTCTAGCAGCGTACCTAGGCTCTTCATACGAAATGGGCGCGGTGGCGCATCGTCCGCCCGGGGGGCCTGACTCCTGGGCAACGAGCCCGGGCCCGCTCCGGCTGTGGGGCTGTGGACCTGGCGACTTCAGCGCCTTCACCAGCTGCAGAGGGGGCGCGTTTGCGGAGCGGCTCGACGGCCCCGCGGACCAGGATGGGAGGTCACCCCGACCATGACACGGGTGGACTTCATCCCCGCGGTCGCAGCCACCCCGGGTGCCAGTCCCAGCTCGTCGGCGGCCTCACGGCTCATCAACGAGACAAGTCTCGGTGCCGTCCGCCGGCGGTCATCGGTGCTGGTCAGAGCATCCGGTGAGCCCCATCGCGCTGCGTGCTGGGCCGGACTGCTCGCGGCATGGCAACGCCCCGCGGTGTGTTGGGCCCTCACCCACGGGGCGCACCGTCCGGCCGTGAGGCCGGACAGCTCCACGCTAGCCGCGCGACCCGTCCTCGTCGCCGCCTCGAAGGGTGAGACATCGGATGCGGGGACGTGGTAGGAGTCAGACGCCGGCTGCGGTGACGATCGCGTCGGTGAGGAAGCCGGCGAGCAGACCGATCAGGACGCCGAGGTAGATCAGGTCCTTGCGGGTGCTGCGGCCCGCGATCGCCAGCAGCTGCACGATCACGTAGATGATCGATCCGGCGGCCAGCGTCAGGAAGATGACCGACAACGGCTCGCTGGTGAAGGCGTGCCCGACCGCGGTGCCGATGAACGTCGGACCGCCGCCGATCGCGGCGAGCAGGAGCAGCAGCCCCCACGAGGGACGGGCGTCGGGGTTCTCGGCGGTCTCGGCCGCCAGCGGTGCGACGATGCCGAAGCCCTCGGTGGCGTTGTGGAGCGCGAAGCCGATCACCAGCAGGGTGGCCAGTGCGATCTCGCTGCTGGCGGCCGCCTGGCCGATGGCGAGGCCCTCGGCGAAGTTGTGCAGGCCGATGCCGACCGCGATCAGGAACGCCAGCTGCTTGCCGGGCGACCACCCGGCCATGCCGCGTGGCGCGAGCTCCTGGCTGGCCATCGCACCAGGGCCGAACGACTGAGCCCGGACGCGACGTACCCGTCGGCCCATCCAGGCCTCGTACTGCTGAAGGCCGAGCAGCCCGACGCTGAGGCCGAGGGCGAACAACAGCCCGTAGCCGAACGTGGACGTGAGCCCGGCGCCCGTCTCGTGATGGGCGGAGAGTCCCTCGTCGATCGGCTCCCAGGCGGCGGACAGGACGTCCCACGTCAAGAAGAGCAGGATGCCGACCGCCAGCGCGTTCAGGGAGACCCGGAGCGCCTCACTCGGGCTGCGCATCCGACCCAGAGGCATGCCGATCAGGATGGTGACGCCGGCGATGAAGCCGAGCAGCAGAGTCTCGCCGATACCCACGGTGATCGTGCCTTCCGGTCGGACGGCGCGTGCGCCGTCGATAGTTAGGTAAGGCTAACCAACTGGTCGACAGGGCACAATCCCCGGGCGGTTCGGGCCAACCATCCGCCAGCGTCCGCGGACTAATCTGCCTGTCATGATCGTCCCGTTCAGCGTCAACGACTTCCTGCAGCGCGCGGTGGCCGTGTACGGCGACCGGATCGGCATCGTCGACGAGCCCGACCAGCCGGCCGACTCACTCGGCGACGTCAGCTACGCCCGCGTCGACGTGCTGGCGCGGGCCATGGCCGCGCGTCACGACCGGCTCGGCCTCGACGTCGGCGACCGCGTCGCCTTCGTCTCCCACAACAGTGCCCGGCTCTTCACGGCGTACTTCGGGGTCTGCGGCTACGGCCGCGTCCTCGTGCCGGTGAACTTCCGGCTCTCCTTCGACGAGGTGCAGTACATCGTCGAGCACTCCGGCGCGCGGGTGGTCTACGTCGACCCGGAGCTGAAGGACGCTCTGGCCGGGCTCGAGGCCGAGCACGTCTTCGTGATCGGCGACGACGACGACCTCTACCTCGAGGACGCCGACCCGCGCCCGTGGGAGCCGGACGAGAACGCCACCGCGACGATCAACTACACCTCCGGCACGACGGCCCGGCCGAAGGGCGTGCAGATCACCCACCGCAACATCTGGACCAACGCGGTCACCTTCGCGTTGCACGCGGGGGTGACCGACCGCGACGTCTACCTCCACACGCTCCCGATGTTCCACGCGAACGGGTGGGGCATGCCGTTCGCGATGACCGGCTGCGGCGTGACCGCAGGTCGCGCTGCGCAAGGTCGACGGTGCCGAGATCCTGCGCCGGGTCGAGCGAGTACGGCGTCACCGTGATGTGTGCGGCGCCGGCCGTCGTCGCCGCTGTGCTCGATGCCGCGCCCGACTGGGAGGGCGAGATCCCCGGCCGCGGCCGGACGCGGATCATCGTGGCCGGCGCCCCGCCGCCGACCAAGACGGTGGCGCGCGTCGAGTCCGAGCTGGGCTGGGAGTTCATCCAGATCTACGGCCTCACCGAGACCTCACCGCTGCTCACCGTCAACCGCAGTCGCCAGGAGTGGGACGACCTCACCCCGGAGGAGCGCGCCCAGAAGCTGGTCCGCGCCGGGACGCCGGCGATCGGCGTCAGCCTCCAGATCGACCACGACGGCGAGGTGCTCGCCCGCTCGAACGTCGTGCTCGAGGGCTACTGGGAGCAGCCCGAGGAGTCGGCGCAGGCGCTGGCCGGCGGCTGGTTCCACACCGGGGACGGCGGCCTGGTCGACGACGACGGCTACCTCACGATCCAGGACCGCAAGAAGGACGTGATCATCACCGGCGGCGAGAACGTCTCGTCGATCGAGGTCGAGGACGTCATCTTCAGCCACCCGGACGTCGCCGAGGTCGCGGTGATCGGCGTACCCGACGAGAAGTGGGGCGAGACGATCAAGGCGCTCGTGGTGAAGGCGGACGACTCCGACCTGACCGAGCAGGAGCTGATCGACTACGTGAAGTCGAAGGTGGCGCGCTACAAGGCGCCGTCGAGCGTGGAGTTCCGCGAGATGCTCGACCGGACGGCGACCGGCAAGCTGCAGAAGTTCAAGCTGCGGGCGCCGTACTGGGAGGGCCGCGACCGCCAGGTCAACTGAGCCGTGGCCTCGCCCGCAGCGGGCGTCGGTGCTCGCTGCGGTCGTTCCGTCCCCGCTCCGCGAAGGCCGGAACGTCCTCGCTCGGACGATAGGGTCGGGGCGTGCCGACGCTGGGTGAGGTGGTGGACCTGGTCCACGGGTGGTACCCGCCGGAGACCGCGGACGACTGGGACGCGGTCGGCCTGGCCGCGGGCGACCCCGACGCGGAGGTACGACGGGTGCTGCTGGCCGTGGACCCCGCCCTGCCCGTGGCCGGCGAGGCCGCCGACTGGGACGCCGACCTGCTGCTGACCCACCACCCGCTCCTCCTGCGCGGCGTGCACGGGGTCGCGGAGACGACGCCGAAGGGCCGCACCCTGGCCACCCTGGTGCGCGCCGGGTGCGGGCTGCTGACCGCCCACACCAACGCCGACCACGGCACCCCGGGAGTCTCCGACGCCCTGGCCCGGGCGCTCGGTCTGCGCGACGTACGCCCCGTCGCGCCGAGCGGCCCGCGCGCTCGACAAGATCGTGGTCTTCGCTCCGGTCGGTGATGCGGAATCGATCCGTGCCGCCCTGGCCGAGTCCGGCGCCGGCCACGTGGGCGACTACGACACGGTCTCCTACAGCGTGCCCGGAGAGGGCAGGTTCCGGCCACTGGCACGGAGCCCACCCGACGGTCGGCACCGTCGGCGAGCTGGAGGTGACCGATGAGCTCCGGATCGAGGCGCTGATGCCGCGCGCCCGCAGAGCCGACGTCGTCCGGGCCGTGCTGGCCGCGCACTCCTACGAGGAGGTGGCGTACGACGTCCACGAGCTCGCCGACCCCGGGACCGGAGCGACCGGCGCCGGCCGGATCGGCGACGTCGACGAGACCACGCTGGGGGAGTACGCCGGCGCCGTCGCGTCCGCGCTGCCGCCGACCGCTCGTGGTGTGCTCGTCGGCGGCGACCCCGACCGCGTCGTACGCCGGGTGGCCGTCACCGGCGGCGCGGGTGACTTCCTGCTCGACCGGGCCCTGACCAGCGGCGCCGACGTGTACGTGACCAGCGACCTGCGGCACCACGTGGCGACCGAGTTCCTCGAGAAGGGCGGACCGGCGCTGCTCGACGTATCCCACTGGGCGGCGGAGTGGACCTGGCTCCCGGAGCTGGCGGCGCGGCTGGACGAGGCACTGGGCGATACGGTGGAGATCCGGGTGAGCACGATCTCCACCGACGCGTGGCAGATGCGGCGATGACCACCCCCAGACCTCAAGAGGAGCACGTGTGAAGGCCGACCCGTCCGCCCAGGTGAGACTGCTCGACCTGCAGGACCTCGACTCGCGAGCCGACCAGCTCCGCCACCAGCGGCGCTCGCTGCCCGAGACCGCTCGGCTCGCCGAGCTCACCGAGGCCCGGACGACCACCGAGAACCAGGCCCGCGACGCCCGGATCGAGGTCGACGACCTCGCCGTCGAGCAGGCCAAGGTCGACGCCGACGTGGAGCAGGTCAAGACCCGCCGCCAGCGCGACCAGCAGCGGATCGACCAGGGGCTGATCAGCAACCCCAAGGACATCCAGCGGATGCAGCAGGAGATGGTCTCGCTGGAGCGCCGGATCACCTCGCTCGAGGACGACGAGATCGAGGTCATGGAGCGGGCAGAGGAGGCGCAGCGCACGCTCGACTCGCTGATCGCCCAGCTCACCGACACCGATGCCGAGCTCGCCCAGCTCACGGCGACGCGAGACGCCCGGCTCGCCGAGATCGACCAGGCGCTGGGCGAGCTCGACGGCCAGCGGGGCCCGATCGTGGCCGACCTGCCGGCCGACCTGCTCGCGCTCTACGACCGGCTGCGCGAGAACAAGAACGGCGTGGGTGCCGCCCTGCTCCGGGCCCGCCGCTGCGCCGGCTGCAACCTCGACCTCGACCACGCCGAGGTGGCCACGATCCGCGCGTCCGCAGACGACGAGGTGATCCGGTGCGACGACTGCAGCCGGATCCTGGTCCGCACCTCCGAGTCCGGACTCTGAGTTGACCGAGCCGATCAAGCGGGTCGTCATCGAGGCTGACGGCGGCTCGCGCGGCAACCCCGGCGCCGCGGCGTACGGCGCGCTGGTCAAGGACGCCGACACCGGCCGGGTGCTCGCCGAGGAGGGCACCACGATCGGGGTCGCGAGCAACAACGTGGCCGAGTACAGCGGGCTGATCGCCGGGCTCAGGCTGGCCGAGCAGGTCGCGCCCGGTGCCGACATCGAGGTGCGGATGGACTCCAAGCTCGTGGTCGAGCAGATGAGCGGGAACTGGAAGATCAAGCACCCCGACATGAGACCGCTGGCGATGGAGGCCAACCGCCTCGCGCCGTTCGGCACGACGTACACCTGGGTGCCGCGCGAGCAGAACAAGCACGCCGACCGGCTCGCCAACGAGGCCCTGGACGGCTCGCGGTCCGGGGTGACCTACCACCTCGCCGAGCGGCACCCGGGCGACGACCCCACGGACACCGACTCCCTGGCCGAGGAGGTCGAGAGCCCGACGCAGCAGGCGGTGCGGGAGGAGGTCGCGGGCTACCGCGGCTGGTCCCTGCCCGAGGGGCCCGTCACCACCCTGGTGCTGGTCCGCCACGGCGCGACCGCCCACACCGCCGACAAGCGCTTCTCGGGCGGCCTGGCGAGCAGCAACCCCGGCCTCACCGACGAGGGCCGCGCCCAGGTCCGCGAGGTCGCCGACTGGCTGGCGCCGCTGGCCGAGGCCGTCGAGGCCGTCGTCACCTCGCCGGTACGCCGGACCCGCGAGTCCGCCGAGATCCTCGCCGAGCGGCTGGCGCTCGACCTGGTCGAGGAGCCGGGCTTCGCCGAGATGGAGTTCGGCGTCTGGGACGGGCTGACGTTCGCCGAGGTGCGCGACCGCTACCCCGACCAGGTGCAGGGCTGGCTCGGCTCGCTCGACGCGTCGCCCCCGGACGGTGAGTCGTTCCGCGAGGTCGAGGGGCGCGTCCTGGCCGGCCTGGGCCGGGTCCTCGAGCGGTACGC
The DNA here is from genome assembly GCA_963761515.1 of uncultured Actinomycetota bacterium. Lineage (GTDB taxonomy): Bacteria > Actinomycetota > Actinomycetes > Propionibacteriales > Nocardioidaceae > Nocardioides. The sequence goes on along the minus strand of CAVXHO010000003.1, from coordinate 324,596 downwards.
CGGGAAGACGGTCCTCGTGGTCAGCCACGTCACCCCGATCAAGACCCTCGTCGCCCACGCGGTCGACGCACCCCTGTCGGCGCTGTTCCGGATGGAGCTGTCGACCGCCTCGGTGAGCGTGGTCTCGTTCGTCGGCGGCCCGGGTGAGGACGGCGACGACCGGCGCGGCTCGATGCGTCTCTACAACGCCCAACCGCCGGGAGCCGGGCAGATGCTCGACCCGCAGCGCTGGTAGCCGCTCAGAGGTCGCGGACCACGACGTCGAGCCCGGTCCCGGCGGAGTCGATCTCGACGGTCCACCCGAGGTCGCTCAACAGGGCGGCGAAGGCCCGCGCGGTGCGCGCGTCCCGGCCGTCCTGGAGCAGGGCCCGGACCAGCCTGCCCTTGGTCGCCTTGTTGAAGTGGCTGACCACCTGCCGCCGCCCGTCGACCTCGTGCAGCACGCGCACCGTGACCACGCGCCGCGCGAGGTCGGTCGGCGGCCGCCAGAACGCGGCGTACGTCGAGGAGCGGAGGTCGACGATCAGACCGCTGCCGGCCGCCTGCCGGACGACGGGGTCCAACGTTCCGCGCCAGTGCGAGGCGACGCCGCCGAGCCCGGGCAGGCTGACGCCGCCTCCGAGCCGGTACGGCGCGATCCGCTCGCCGGGGCGGACCAGTCCGTACAACGACGAGACGATCGCGATCCTGGCCAGGGCGCGGCGGTGTGCCGAGGCATCCAGGCTGCCGAGGCCCAGGGCGTCGTAGAGGACGCCGGTGTAGATCCGTTCCGCCGGCCCCGTCGGCAGCTCGCGGAGTCGCGCATTGCGCCGTACGTCGTCGGCCTGGTTGGGCCCGAGCCCCAAGGTCGCGATGGCGGAGTCCGGGTCACCCTGACACAGGCGCTCCAGTGCCGAGAGCATCCGCTCGCGCGGCTCGGCGAGTCCGGCGGGCCAGGTGTCGGGACGCAACGGAGCGCCGCGACGGGGTGCGGCCTTGCCCTCGCTCGGTGGCAGCAGGATCAGCACGCCGCGAGGCTAGCGACACCCCGGGGTCGTCCCGACCGTGGCCCGCTCGTGTCGGCGCGCGATGAGACGGTGACTGCATGGATCCGAGAGAGCCGCAGGCCGGGCCTCTGGCCGGCCGGGTGGCGCTGGTGGCAGGCGGCACCCGCGGAGCGACGAAGGCGATCGCCGTTGAGCTGGGCCGCGCCGGAGCGGTCGTCCACGTCACCGGGCGCACAGCCCGAGGTGCGCCTTCCCCGATGGCCCGCCCAGAGACGGTGCAGGACGCCGCGGAGGAGATCGAGGCGCTGGGCGGCACGGCGTACGCCCACCGGGTTGACCACTCCGACGTCGCCGCGGTCGCGGCGCTCGTCGACGACGTCTCCACACGGCACGAGGGGCGCCTCGACATCCTCGTCAACGGCATCTGGGGCGGTGACCCGCTTGCCGACTGGGAGCACCCGTTCTGGGAGCAGCCGGTCGAGGTCGGGCTCCGGCTGCTCACCCAGGCCCTCCACACGCACATCATCACCAGCGTCGCGGCGACCCCTCTGCTGGTGGCCAACGGCCGCGGCCTGGTCCTCGAGCTCACCGACGGCAAGGCCGGCGACCCGTACCGCGGCACGCTGTACTACGACCTCGCCAAGGACGCCGTGACCCGGCTCGCGCTCGGGATGGCCGGCGACCTCCGGCCACACGACGTCGCCGCGGTCGCACTCGCGCCCGGGTTCCTCCGGTCGGAGGCGATGCTCGACCGGTTCGGTGTGACCGAGGAGACTTGGCGCGACGGGATCGCCCGCGACCCGCTCTTCGCCGTCTCCGAGTCGCCGACGCTCGTCGCCCGAGCCGCCGTGGCGCTGGCCACCGATCCCGAGGTGATGCGACTCAGCGGTGCGTCGCTGGCGAGCTGGGACCTCGCCCGCGACTACGACCTCACCGATGCCGACGGCTCCCGGCCCGACTGGGGCCGCTTCTACGTCGAGTGGGCGGCCGGCCGCGACCCCGACCCGTCCGACTACCGGTGAGACCTCACTAAGGTGGTGGCATGTCCTCGAGTCGAGTGGTTCGGGTCCGCGCCGGAGACCAGGTGGGCGCACAGACCCTCCGCGACGGCATCGCGAAGATCCAGAGCGAGCTCAAGGTCTCGGCCGGGTTCCCGCCCGAGGCCGAGGAAGCCGCCAGGCTCGCCGCCACGGCTCCACGTCTGCCCGACCTCGACCGCACCGACCTGCCGTTCGTCACCATCGACCCCGCCTCGTCGATGGACCTCGACCAGGCTCTCCACCTCGAGCGCGAGGGCAGTGGCTACGTCGTGCACTACGCGATCGCCGACGTCGCCGCGTTCATCGAGCCGGGTGACCCGATCGACCTGGCGGCGAACCAACGCGGCGAGACCCTCTACGGCGCGGACTCCAAGATCCCGCTCCACCCGACGGTGCTGTCCGAGGACGCCGCCTCGCTCCTGCCCGACCAGGTGCGGCCGGCCCTGCTGTGGACCATCCACGTCGACGACACGGGTGAGGGCACCGAGGTCCACGTCGAGCGGGCCCGGGTCCGGTCCACCGCCAAGCTCGACTACGCCACCGTGCAGCAGGCGATCGACGACGGGAGCGCGGCCGAGACCCTGCAGCTGCTCAAGGAGCTCGGCGAGCTCCGGCTCGCGCGCGAGGCCGGACGCGGAGGCATCTCGCTGCCGCTGCCCGAGCAGGAGGTCGACATCGAGGGCGACGACTGGTCGCTGCACTTCCGCTCCCTGATCCCTGCGGAGAGCTGGAACGCCCAGATCTCGCTCCTCACCGGCTTCGCCGCAGCGTCCCTGATGGTCTATGCCCGGGTCGGGCTGCTCCGCACCCTGCCGCCGCCGGACCCGCGCGACGTACAACGGCTGCACCGGACGGCCCGCGCCCTCCATCTCGAGTGGCCGGCCGAGCAGCTCTACCCCGACTTCATCCGCGCGCTCGACCCCGGCAAGCCGAACGAGGCCGCGATGATCACCGCCTGCACTCGCCTGCTGCGCGGCAGTGGGTACGTCGGCTTCGACGGTGAGGTGCCGGCCGACCCGATCCACAGTGCCCTGGCCTCGGAGTACGCCCACGTGACCGCGCCGCTGCGCCGCCTCGGCGACCGATACGCCGGAGAGATCTGCGTCGCCCTGTGCGCCGGTACCGACGTACCGGGCTGGGTGCTGGAGAAGCTCCACGTCGTCCCCGACACCATGCGCGACTCCGGCCGCAAGGCCCATCAGTACGAGGCGGCCGTCCTCGACCTGGTCGAGGCGGGCGTGCTCCAGCACCGGGTGGGGGAGACGTTCGACGGCGTCATCGTCGACCTCGACGACCGTGACGACAAGCGCGGCACGGTGACGGTGCAGGACCCGGCGGTCGAGGCTCGCGTCACCGATGCCAAGCCGCTCCCGCTCGGGACCGACGTCCACGTCACGCTCGCCCAGGCCGACCCCGCCTCCCGGGCCGTGTCCTTCACCCTGGCCACCGGCTGACCGGGTCGCGGAAAAAAACTTGGATTGCCACGTTTGACCTGCCGCTGCCCGGGGTACTCCCCTTCGCAGAAGCGTCTCGGCGGCGGGTGGATCCCCCCGTGTCCGCCCGCCGGCGCCTCGCCGGTGGAGTCCTTCGGCCGGCGGGGCGCGCTTCGCATCTCGCGCCGGCCGTCCACGGAGTCATCGAGAGTGGCGGACCTCCGCCGCGTCATGTTCTCGCCACCGGAGTCAGGCGGCACGCGCGTCACGGCCGTTAGATTTCGCGGTCGAGGCCGCTGGCGTCCCGGCCCCCCGTCCGGGACGCCAGCGCCCTGGTGGTCGCGCGCCGGCACTCCTCAGAAGGTGTCGGCGGCGGCCTGCAGCAACAGCGCGACCGTGGTGGCGCCCGGATCCTGGTGGCCCACGCTGCGCTCGCCCAGGTAGCTGGCCCGACCCTTTCGGGCCAGCATCGGCACGGTGGCGTCCCGACCTGCAGCGGCGGCGTCTCGTGCCTCACCCAGCGCCTCCGTCAACGAGACGTCGCGCACCAGCGCGGCCTCGAGGGCCTCCACGGCCGGAGTCAACGCGTCCACCATCGTCTTGTCCTCCGGGACCGCCTTGCCTCGCTGGATCACGCCGTCCAGCCCTGCTCTCAGCGACACGGCCAGGTCAGCCCTGGGCACGGACTCGGCGTCGCCGAGTGCCGTGCCCATTCGCAGGAACAGCGTGCCGAACAGCGGTCCGCTGGCACCTCCGACGGTCGAGACCAGCGTCATGCCCACCTTGGTCAGCAGCGCTTTCGGGGTCGCCGGGCTGGACTCCTCCAGTGCGGCGAGCACCGCCTTCATGCCGCGGTCCATGTTGGTCCCGTGGTCGGCGTCCCCGATCGCGGCGTCGAGCTCCGTGAGGACCTCGCGGTTCTCCGCGACAAGTCCCGCGAACGCTCGCACCCACCGTGCGAGGTCAGCGGCGTCCAGCTGATCCTGGGCCACTCACCTGCCCCATCTCAGTGCCGGTGTGCTCACCGGAGCATCCCAGAGCGTCAGCAGCTCGTCGTCCGCCTTGAGCAGGGTGACCGACGTGCCGGCCATCTCCAACGAGGTGATGTAGGAGCCCACCAGGCTCCGGGCCACCCGTACGCCGTGCGCCTCGAGGATCTTGTTCACCTCGTGGTACATGACGTAGAGCTCGATGAGAGGGGTGCCTCCCAGCCCGTTCACGAACGCGATCACCCCGTCACCCGACGAGAAAGGCAGGTCGCCGAGGATCGGTTCGACCAGCATCCGGGCGATGTCGGACGCGGGTGCGAGAGGTACGCGCTCGCGACCCGGCTCGCCGTGGATGCCCACGCCGAGCTCCATCTCGTCCTCGCCCAGCTCGAACGTCGGGCGACCCGCTGAGGGCACCGTGCAGGAGGTGAGGGCGAGACCCATGCTGCGGCCGTTCGCGTTCACCCGGCGCGCCAGGTCGGCGACCTGCGCGAGCGGGCGACCCTCCTCCGCGGCGGCGCCGGCGATCTTCTCGAGCAGGACGGTCACGCCGACACCTCGGCGACCCGCGGTCCAGGTGCTGTCCTGGACCGCGACGTCGTCGTCGGTGACCACCGACTCGACCTCACTGCCATCGGCTGCCGCCAGCTCCGCCGCCATCTCGAAGTTCATGACGTCGCCGGTGTAGTTCTTCACCACGTGCAGAACGCCGGCCCCGCCGTCGACGGCCTTGGTGGCCGCCAGCATCTGGTCCGGTACCGGTGAGGTGAACATCTCGCCTGCACAGGCGGCATCGAGCATGCCGAACCCCACGAACCCACCGTGCAGTGGTTCGTGGCCCGACCCACCCCCCGAGACGATGCCGACCTTGCCGGATCGCGGAGCGTCACCGCGCACGATGAGCTTGTTCGCGTGGTCGACCCTGAGCTCCGGGTGCGCGGCCTCGATACCGAGGAGGGCCTCGGACACGACGGCGTCGGGATCGTTGATGAGCTTCTTCATGCGTGACCTCCTTGGGTGGCGTGACGCCTCAGCTGGTCGCTGTGTCGGGGTCGAGGGTGCCCACCGCCTCTTGGTCCGCCGGAGTACGGAAGATCACCGGGAACACCAAGGCGGCCACGATGGCTCCGACGAACTCCGCGATGATGTAGACGGGCAGCTGGGCCCAGTCGACCGCACCCGACTTGCCGAAGAGGGCCTCGAGCACGAACGGGGCGAAGTAGCGGGCCGGGTTGATCGCGCCACCGGAGGTCGGACCGACCACGATGATGATCGCGAACACGATGAAGCCGATCGACAGACCGGCGAACCCGGGGACCGCCTTGCGGTGGATCACCCCGAGGACGGTGAAGACGAGGATGAAGGTGCCGATCGCCTCGGCTGCGAACGCGTATCCCCAGCCGATGGTGTAGCTGCTGACCCCGAGGCCGTCGTCCAGCGCCACGCTGCTCAGCACCGCGATGATGGCGGCGGCCCCGGCGAAGGCGCCCAGCACCTGGGCGACGATGTAGCCGCCGACCTCCTTCCAGGGGAAGTTCCCCGTGATCGCCAGCCCGATCGTCACCGCCGGGTTGATGTGGCAGCCGCTGATGTGGCCGAAGGTGTAGATGGCGGCCACGATGACCAGGGCGAACGCGAAGGAGATCACGCCCAGGTCGGCCATCCCCAGGACTCCCTTGTTCAGGATGAGGGTGGCCGGGACGGAGCCCACGCCGATGAACACCAGGAAGGCAGTGCCGAGAAACTCTGCTGCAAGCTTCTGGACCTGCGTCGGATCGTCGTTCATGGATGTTCCTCTCGGTAAGCGGTTCAGAAGGTCCGGATGGCGATCTCGGCGGGTGCGCTCAGCAACGAGGTGATCTCGTCGTCGAGCTTGACCAGCGTGACAGAGCACCCGGCCATATCGAGGGAGGTGCAGTACTCCCCGACGTAGCTGCGTCCCACGCTGATGCCGCGTGAGGAGAGCTGGTCGTGCGCGCGACCGTAGAGCAGGTACAGCTCACTGATCGGGGTGCCTCCCAGGCCGTTGATCATCAGGGCGACGTTGTCCCCTTGGGCGTAGGGAAGATCGGTGACGACCGCTTCGAGCAGCTCGTCGATGATCTCGTTGGCGCCGGCGAGCTTCTCCCGACGGCGGCCGGGCTCCCCGTGGATGCCGACGCCCATCTCCATCTCGTCGTCTCCGAGGTCGAAGAGGGGCGAACCCTTGGCGGGCGGCGTGCAGGAGGTGAGGGCCATGCCCATGGTGCGGGTCACCGAGTTGACCTTCTCGCCGATCCGGACGAGCTCGTCCAGGTCGGCGCCCTGGTCGGATGCGGCCCCGACGGACTTGATGACGAAGAAGTTGCCGGCCACGCCGCGGCGTCCGACGGTGTACGTCGAGTCCTTGACGGCCACATCGTCGTCGACGAGCAGCGTCTTGATGGTGACGCCGTCCGCCTCGGCCATCTCGCGGCCCATGTCGAAGGCCATCCGGTCGCCGGTGTAGTTGTTGATGATGTGCAGGACGCCCTTGGGCGAGGCGAGGAGCTTGGAGGTCTCCAGCACGTAGTCCATCGGCGGTGCGGCGAACACGTCGCCGGGGCAGGCGGCGTCGAGCATGCCCTTGCCGACGATCATGACGTGGGCCGGCTCGTGTCCGGACCCGGACCCCTGCACGATCGAGACCTTGTCGTCGTACGGCGCGTCGGCACGCATGATGAGGTTGTACTCGGGGATGTACTTCAGCGTGTCGGGGTTCGCCAGCGCGATCCCGTGAAGCATCTCCGGCACGAACTGCTGCGGGTCGTTGACAAACTTCTTCATGCGGCTTCCTCCAGGTGTCTTTCATCAGGTCCGGGTCGGGTCGCCCGGTGATCGATGTGGCGTGCGGTGGGTCCGCACGGGTCCTTCATCCGGTTGCCTCGGGGTCCTCCCAGTGCTCGGCGAGAGCCTCGAGCAGAACGGCGACAGCGACGGCGCCGGCGTCCAGGGAGCCGATGCTGCGCTCGCCGGTGTACGACGCTCGCCCTCTCATCGCCTGCATCTCGCGCGTGTTCTCGGCAGCGGTCCGGGCGACCCCGGCCGTGGCTTGCAGGTTCTCGAGGACGGTCGCGCCCTGGGCGGCCTGGGCCTCGATCGAGTCGATGGCCGGCACCAGAGCGTCCAGGAGTGTCTTCTCGCCCAAGGACGCGCCGCCACGAGCCATGATTCCCTCGACCGAGGACCGGAGCATGGCCACGACCATGGCAGCGTCGAGGTCCGCCGCTCCCGCGCAGGCAGTACCGGCGCGCAGGAAGCCGGTACCCCAGATCGGGCCCGAGGTGCCACCGATCCGGCTCGTGATGACGACGGCGATCTTCTTCAGGAAGGTCGAGATGTCGGTGCGGTCGAAGTCGTCCCAGCCCTCGATCACCTTCTCGAAACCGCGGGCCATGGAGTATCCGAAGTCGCCGTCGCCGACCACGGCGTCGAGGTCGCCGAAGTAGGTCTCGTTGGCCACGACCGTGTCGGCGACGATGCGCACGACGCGTTCGACGTCGGCCTGGGTTGCGGGCGCCATGGGTGTGATCCCCTCTCGGTTGACGGTCTACGGCGGCGACGTGGTCCCGACCCGCCTCACGAGGAGTCGAACACCGCGTCCTCCTCGACGAGGGCGGCGATCGTCTCGACGGTGACCCACTCGCCGACCTCGACATCGGCTGCGTTGGCGAGCACGGACGTCGGCTCGCCCCCGGGGTCGCCGAGGCTGGACACCACGAGCGCGGCCGGCGCGAAGTCCCCGCCGCGCGTGTAGTCGTTGACCGTGACCAGGCACGGCGCCCCGGCTGCGTTCGCCGCCACGAGACCGTTGGGGGAGTCCTCCACGACCACCATCGAGCGGGGCGTGAGGTCCAACCGGTCCAGGGCGAGCAGGTAGATGTCGGGTGCCGGCTTCTTGTGCGCTACGACGTCGCCGGCGAGCACCAGGAACTCCGAGGCCGCCTCGGGACCGACCACGTGCTCGAGCACCGCGCGCACCGACGGCTCGGCTGACGTCGACGCGACCCCGAGCCGCCATCCGGACTCGTGCGCCTCCGCCGCGAGCCGTCGTACGCCGGGTCGCCCGGGCAGCTTCCCGTCGGCGACCATCTCGGTGTAGATCTCGGTCTTCCGCGCGTGCCAGCGGGCCACCAGAGCCCGCTGGGCCTCATCGTCCGTCGGCAGGTCGGCCTCGGCGACGAGCTCGGGCGTGAAGAGGCTCATCATGCGCTCCTTGCCCCCGCCGATCTCCAGCTTGCGGCCGTACTCCTCCTCGCTCCACTGCACGGGGACCCCGAGCTCGCGGAACATCTGGTTGAAGGCCGGCAGGTGGCCGTAGCGCTCGGTGTCCGCGAGGACGCCGTCGCAGTCGAAGACCAGCCCTCGAGCCATACGTCGTTCACCATGCCTTGCCGGCGCTGCCGAAGGTGTCGATGTAGCCGGCAGCCATCGCCACGACCGCGGCCCGGACCTCACTGAACAGGGACGGCGGGTCCCACTTGCCTGCCTCCTCGGCGCCACGCAGGAACTCCAGGTTGGCCTTCATGTAGGTCACCTTGAGTCCGGTGGAGATGTTGACCTTGGCGCAGCCGCGCGCGATCAGGTCGACGAACTGCGCGTCGGTCATGCCCGTGCCGCCGTGCAACGCCACCGGGATCCCGGTCGCGTCGACGAGATCGGTGACTCGGCCGGCGTCCAGCGTCGGCTCCTGCACGTACACCCCGTGGGCGTTGCCGATGGACGGAGCGAAGACGTCGACCCCGGACCTTTCGATGAAGTCGATCGCGACCTCGAGTGACTGGCGTTGCGCGACGTCGTCCGAGCCCACGCCGTCCTCGACCCCGGTGATCGCCTCGATCTCGCCCTCCACGTGCGCTCCGACCGCGCGAGCCTCGGCGACCACCTCGACGACCTGGCGGAGGTTCTCCTCGACGGGCATCCGTGAGGCGTCGAAGAGCACCGAGTTCCACCCCGTGCGCAGGCAGTCGGTGATGACCTCGCGCTCGGGGCAGTGGTCGAGATGCAGGCAGACCGGCACCTCGATGCCCGCGGTCATCGTCTGCCACATGCCGTAGAGCACGTCGAGCCCGACGGTGCGGACGGTCTTGACCGACGTCTGGACGATCAGTGGCGAGCGCGTCTCGACCGCCGCCGCCAGCACGGCCTCGAGCGTGAGGTCGTTGACGATGTTGATGGCAGCGACGCCGTACCGCTCGTCGAGAGCATGCCCGAGGATCTCCTTCAACGACACGACAGGCACCAGACGCTCCTCTCCCCGTTCGGGCACGCAGGTCGAACCTACGGAAGGCGTGACGCGGCTCACATCGGTGGAACCCCCCGCATCGGAGGTGGGGTTTCCCCCCGTATCGGCCTCGCGTCGTCTTCGCTACTGGTCGATGCTGCGGTTCAGCGTCGCCGGGCCAGCGCGACCAGCTCGGTCCGGTTGTGTGCGCCGGACTTGCGCAGGACCGAGCTGACGTGTTTCTCCACGGTCTTCACCGAGATCATCAGCTGCTGAGCGATCTGCTTGTCCGGAAGGCCGGTCTCGAGCAACGCGCGCACCTCCAGCTCCCGAGCGGTGAGTGCGGCCAGGTGGTCCTCGCGCAAGCCGCGGTGCAGGCTGCGCAAGGCGTTGCCCGAGAGGAAGGCCTGGCCGCGGCCGGTGGCCACCACGGCCTGCGCGAGCGCAGGCCCGTCGACGCCCTTGTCGAGGCAACCATGGGCACCCGCGCGCAGCGCAGCCGCCACGAGGTGGTCGTCACCCGGCTCGGACAGGCACAGCACGGCACCGCGGCCGGCCGCGACGAGCTGCTCGGTCAGTCCCACGCCGTCGGCCTGACCCTCGTCACCGACACTGAGGCTCACCACCACGACATCGGCGGACAGGACCTCTTGGATGCTGAGGGCCTGGGTGGCCGCCTCGGCCTCCCCGACGATCACGATGTTGAGCCCGGCCTGCGCCAGCAGTCGGACCACGCCGGCTCGCACCAGCGGTTGCGGGTCGACCACCAGCACGCGGAGGGGCTGGCCGGCCGGCGGTGCCTCCACCTGGGCGTACGGGAAGCGCACTCGCAGACTGGTGCCCCACCCTTCGAGCGAGGTCAGCTCCACGAGGCCCCCGGCGGCGTGCGCGCGATCCGACATCCGCCTGAGACCGGAGCCGGCGTCATCGGGGAGGCTGTGGGGATCGAAGCCGCGTCCGTCGTCCTGGACGAGCAGTGAGACGCCGGTTGCCTCGTAGGCGATGCCGAGCCGCACCGTGGTGGCCTTGGCGTGCTGCACGATGTTGGTGAGGGCTTCCTGCGCGACGCGAACGATCTCGTAGGCCTGGGAGGAGTCGAGCGCCACCGGCGTCCCGGCGACCACCAACCTGACGTCCAGTCGCCCGGTACGGCGCGCCCACTGCACCTCCTCGGCCAACGCCTCGTCGACCGGGCGGTCGTGGAGGGTGCGCTCCATCAGGCCGAGCATCGTGCGACGGGTCTCGTTCAGCGCACCTCTGGCCTCCCGCTCGGCCTCTGCCACCAGCGGCGCCACCTCGCCGCCATCGTCGCCGATGGACTCGGCGGCGCTGGCCAGGTGGGCGAGCACGCCCACGAGCCCGCGGTTGAGCGTGTCGTAGACCTCGCGCAGCAGACGGTCACGCTCGGCGGCGGTGGCCTGGGCTCGGGCCCGCTCCTCGGCGACGTCGTGCAGGCGCGCGTTCGTGAGCGCGACCGCGGCGTGGTTGGCGAACAGCTGGAGCAGCTGCGCGTCAGCGGGACCGAAGACGCGCGAGTCCTCGCGGCTGAACACGATGCAGACCCCGATGATCGACCCGCGCCACACGAGCGGTACGCCGATCACGCCGCGCAGAGCGACACGGTCGGCCGCGGCGACGTGACCGCCCTTGACGTCGTCGTACCGGTCGAACCACACGGGTCCCCGTCGTGCGACGACGGCACCCGTCATCCCCTCGGTCAGCGGGAAGACCTGCCCGGACTGGCAGTGGATGCCGATGTCGGCTTCCTTGCGGTAAGTCCCGGCCTCCTCGTCGACACTGCAGATCGACCCGGCGTCACAGCCGAGCAGCTCGGTGCACTGGGCCAGGATCCGCTCGAGGAGGGGGCGCAGCGAGAACTCGCCCGCCAAGTCCTCGGCCACAGCAGTCACCGCCTGGGCGGTGGCCCAGGTGGGCTCCCGGCCGATCGACCCTGACGGTTCGATCATCGGCTGCGCTGCCACAGCCTTCTCCTTCCACCAGACCGAGACGGGGTGCAGGTCCAGCAAACCCATTGAGAAGACCGCACCGCGCTCGACGGTGTCAAGGATGCCCAGTCGGTGGTGAGGACCACCCATGCTCCATCTGGGTCCCGGACCTACCCGCTATTAGGGGTGGGGACTCGGTCCGGCGGAAGGTACCGTCGAAAGAGGTGCCCCGGTTCCCCCGAGTGGGCGCCTGCACCCGGCGACTTCGCCCCATGCGGTAGTCGCCGGGTGTCCGTTGCCGGGGGTAGGTTGCTCCCAGTGGCGCCGGCGTTGACCGGGTTCGACCGGGGGCACGACGTTTCGGGAATGGCTCGCCCCGCCGCACGGGGGTTTGCGGCGGGGCGTAGTCCTGTCCGGTCGAATCATCCTCATCGGATGATTGCCTCCCTTCAGCCGTGGTGAAGACTCGCGGTCACACACCTGTCTCCGGCTGGCTCGGGCCGACCGGAGCCCGAACGGAGGCACACCAGATGACGGACACCGAGAACCCGGTCGCAGACACCCTGGCCACCATGACGTTGATCTCTGTCGAGAACAGCGGTCTTCCCGGTCGCGAGCTGATGCTGGCCCGGATCGCAGCGCTCGTCGCGGTCGATGCGCCGGCCGCGTCGTACGTGATGAACGCCGGCGCGGCCATGGACGCCGGCGTCACCCTCGAGGACGTCCAGGGCCTGCTCGTCGCGGTCGCCCCGATCGTCGGTACGACGCGGGTGCTGTCCGCCTCGGTCAACCTGGCCAGGGGCATCGGCTTCGCGATCGCGCTGATCGAGGAGGAGCTCGAGGCCGAGGAGGACGAGATCTGAGCGCCCTTCGATCCCTGCCCTGACCGCAGCGTCGTCGACGACGGCGACCGGCTGCCGCTCCAAGGTTGTCCCAACCTGGGCGCGCGACAGTTGTCCCGGTGATGGGGGGATCATGTGGACGCGCCACGACAACGCTGGCGGGCTACCGCGGCCGCGTGCCTGACCGCCGCCATCCTGGCGTCGTGCGGCGGGCATCCGTCGGCCGCGCCCGCGTCTCCACCTTCGGTGCCAACCCAGGCTCAGACACCGGGTGGGACGCTGGGCGGTGCCAGCGTCGAGGAGGCTGACCAGCAGGCCTGTGCCGGCGTCGAGGCGATTCTCGCGCACATCACGGTCGACACCGCTCGCTGGTCTCCTACCGTCCACCCGTTCGACCAGGACATCGCGGTCCGTCTGGCCTCCCAGTCGCGCGAGCTGAACGGCCAGGCGCTGGCTGCTGACCTGAACGTCAGACGAGCCGTGACGGCGACCGCCACCGCTTTCGGCGGGGTCGCCGAGGCGATCATGGCCAAGCAGCGTCACCGGCTCGACCGGGCGATCGACGAGTCGCGTACGGCGTACAGCGCGCTGAAGGCGGTGTGCAAGATCCAGAGCTGACCCCGTCGACTCCGACCGCACGGACTCCTGGCGAGGTGTCCGATAGCATCCGCCTGAGCGGCGAGATCGCCGGACCGGAGGTGCTGTCGTGAAGGTGCGACCAGGGGCGCTGGCACGTGGCGCGGGGGTAGCCCTCGCCTGCTTCGCGTCCGGCCCGACGACGGCCTCGCGAGTCCTGTTCGCGGCGTACACGGTGGGCTGGCCGCTGGACAAGCCCGGCCTGCAGGTCTTCATGGTGATCCCGGACACCGATGAGCCGTGGAAGCGCGCCACCGTGCCGTTCGTGACCTCCGTGACCTCGTGGTCGACGGTCATGCTGGTGGCGACGACCGCCGTACGACGGACGAGGCTGCCGGCGCCGCTCGCGGCGGTCCTCCTGGGAGGCACGGTGGTCGTCGTCGACTCCCTCCTGGCCGACCTGGGGGAGCGGGGGAAGAGCGCAGAAGAGGTCACGGACGCGGACCCCGACGTCGTACCCGACCCCGTCGAGGGCTGACGCGAGCCCGCTGTCTACTCGACGATGCGGAGGTCGCGCTCGGTGCGGTTGAGCCGGCGACCGCCGGCCTCGGTGACGGTGACGATGTCCTCGATCCGGACCCCGAACCGACCAGCGAGGTAGACACCGGGCTCGACGGAGAAGCACATCCCGGGGACCATCGGCTGTTCCTCGCCCTCGATCATGTACGGCGGCTCGTGCGTCGTGGTGCCGATGCCGTGGCCGGTGCGATGGATGAACTGCTCGCCGTACCCAGCGTCAGCGATCACCCGCCGCGCCGCCCGGTCGACCTCCTGGCAGGCGACGCCCGGTCGGACCGCCTCGACGCCTGCCTGCTGTGCCAGGCGCACGATCTCGTGCACCTCGCGGATCACGGGAGACGGCTCCCCGACGCACACGGTGCGGCTGGTGTCGGAGCCGTAGCCGTACCTGAGGCCGCCGAAGTCGAGGACCACCGCGTCGCCGACCTCGATGGTGCGCTCACCCGCCTCGTGGTGCGGGTTGGCGCCGTTCGGGCCGGAGCCGACCACGGTGAAGTCGACCTGCTCGTGCCCGAAGTCCCGGAGCAAGCGCGACAGGTCCGCGGCGACGTCGGTCTCCTTCCGGCCGGCGAAGCGGACTCCGACGATCTGCTCGTACGTCGCATCCGCGGCGGCTCCCGCCGCTTCGAGCCGGGCCAGCTCGCCCGCGTCCTTCACGGCCCGGAGCATGGGCAGGGAGTGCGTCAGGGAACGGTAGGAGGATCCCGGCACCGCGTCCTGGAGCCCGAGCAGATGCATCGCCCATGCCGAGTCAGAGATCCCCATGGTGGCGTTCTCGTGAAGGAAGCCGCCGGCCCTCGCGAACGGGTCGTCACCATCGGCCCAGTCGACGATCTCGAGGCTCGGTGCACCCACGGCAGCCTCCGCGTCGGGTCGCTCCAGGGTGGGCACCAGCAGCGTGGGCTCCCGGTCGGGCGCGAGCACGAGCACGGTCAGTCGCTCGGTGATCGCCGTCGGCCGATAACCGGTGAGCCAGACGAGCTCGGGCCCAGGGGTGACCAGGAGCCCGTCCAGCCCCGCACGGGTGGCATCGGCCACCGCGCGCTCCATGCGCGCTGCGAAGGTCTCGTCGGTGAACGGTGCCGGCGGCGTGGGCTGTGGTGTGCTCATCGGGTCCTCCTGAGTCCTGTCTGCACGGTAGTGAGTGGAACTGCGCGACGATCTCCCCGGTGGGTCAGGGGTGTCGGGTCGGAGGCGCGGCGCTATGAGCACCGCCGGCCGCTCCTTGTCGCACAAAAGACCTGCGAGCCACGAGGCGAGCGCGCGAGTTGGATGCCAGAATCGGGTGCAGGACGGACGCGTCAGGCACTACTGCTCACGGACCCGGAGAAACATGATGACGAGTGCTGCGGCCCCCGAGATCCCGCAGCGTCGCATGTCGGTCCGCGGGGCCGCCTTCCTCGGGATCGGCTCGATGGTCGGTGCGGGCATCTTCGCGCTCCTCGGGGAGGCCGGAGCCGTGGCCGGGTCGGCAGTCTGGCTCTCGTTCCTCATCGCGGGCCTGGTCGCGTCCCTGCAGGGGTACGCCGTGGCGAAGCTCGGAGCGACGTACCCCTCCTCGGGCGGCATCATCACCTTCCTGCTCAAGGGATTCGGCCCCGGACACCTCACGGCCGTGACCTCGTGGCTGCTCTACTTCGCCTCGATCATCGTCACCGCGATGGTGTCGGTGTCGTTCGGTGCCTACACGGCCTCCCTGTTCATCGGTGAGGACGCAGCCCCGATCTGGGGCCACATCTTCACCACTGCCGTGATCCTGCTCGTCGCGGCGATCAACATCGCCGGCGCGACCTTCATCGACAGGATCCAGAGCGTCATCGTGATCATCCTGCTCGCCGTGTTCGCCGTCTTCATCGTGGTCACCCTCAAAGAGATGGACCCATCGATGCTGGCGCGTTCGACGTACCCGGCGAAGGTGGACATCATCTCCAGCGTCGCGCTCACCTTCTTCGCGTTCCTCGGCTTCGCGGTGATCAGCTTCACCGGGGACGACCTGCCCGACCCGAAGAAGAACCTCCCGCGGGCGACGTACCTCGCCCTGGCGGTGACCACCGCCCTGTACGTCCTCGTAGCGATCGGGGTGTTCGGCACCCTCACCGTGCCGGAGGTGATCGCCAACGGCGACACGGCCCTCGCTGTCGCCGCCAAGCCCTCGCTCGGCCAGGCGGGATTCGCGATGATGGCCGTCGCCGCCATGCTCGCGACCTCGTCGTCGGTCAACGCCAACATCTACGCCGCGGTTGGTTCCACCCGGAAGCTGGCCGAGACCGGGCAGTTCCCCCCGATCTTCGGCGCGAAGGCGCGCATCGGAGGCACCCGTGGACTGGTCATCTCCTGCGTGCTCGTGCTGATCCTCGCCAACTTCGTCGACCTCACGGCCATCGCGTCCCTCGGCAGCGTCGTCGCCCTCGCCATCTTCCTCGTCGTGTCCGTGGCCGCGCTGCGACTCCGTGCCGAGACCGGGTCGAACGCCGTGATCATCGTCGCCGCCATCGCGGCGACCGCCTTCATCCTGATCGTGTTCAGCATCCAGACCCTCAGGGATGCACCCGAGACCTTCGTCGGGATGATCGCGATCCTGGTCCTCGCCGTCGGGCTCGACCTGGTGTGGGCCAGGATGCGCACCAGTCGGGCCGCGGCTCTCGAAGCAGGCGGCGCACCCGGTCGGCCCCGGGACGACTGACCTCGTACACCGCCGCTGCCCTGGCCGAGCAGCGCAACCCGGTCACGCCTCCGGAGTGACCGGGTCCACCGCGGATTCCAGCTGCGCACCCATGGAGGCGAGCTCGGGGGCGATGGACGTCAGGTCTCCCATGGCGACCTGGTTCTGCACGCCCAGACGCGCTGCCCGTACGGCGTCCCTCAGGTCGCGAGCCTGAGCACCACGCGAGTCGTCGGGGGCGGTTGACTCGAGTCCGGTCAACCGGTCCTCGAGCGACGTCACCCGGTCCGCTGAGACCAGCCATGCGCCCGCGAGCTCTTCGATCGAGCCCACCTGCGCCAACGAAGGCAGCAGCTGCCGGGCGAACCAGGCCGCTTCAGCCCGCGCAGCAGCCAGGTCGTCGTTCCAGGCCCGGCGCCGTCGGATCAGTGGGATCAGGATCGCCGCCAGAGCCGCCGCGAGACCCGCGGCGACGAGCAGCCACCAGACCCACGACGGTGTTCCGGAGTCTTCGGCCGATCCCTCCGTTCCTCCTGCGGGCGGCGCGGATGACGAGGCGGTCGGACCGGTCGAGGCCGACTCGCTCGCGATCGGTGGCGAGCTGGCCTGCGACGGGGACGTCGTGGGCGTCGGGGACGTCGTGGGGGTCGGGGACTTCGTGGGCGTGGGCGACTTCGTGGGGGTCGGGGACTTCGTGGGGGTCGGGGACTTCGTGGGGGTCGGGGACTTCGTGGGGGTCGGCGACTTCGTGGGGGTCGGCGACTTCGTGGGGCTGGGGGTCGTCGTCGCGGTCGCCGACTCACCGCGACTCGGAGAGCGGGTCGGACTCGGAAGCGACGCTGTGCGCGACGGGAGGGTCGTCGACGGACGAGACCCGGTCGGCGTCGGCAGGCTGACGTCGCCCGAGCCCCCGCACGAGGTCAGGAACAGGACCAGCAGGACACCGAGCGGAGCGGCTCGACTCGCCCGCACACGTTTCTTCGCCTGGATGTTCGGGTTCACGACGAAAGCCCCTCCTGGTGACGTGCGCACTCGCGTTCGCGACCTGAGGGTATGGCACCGCGGCTCGCCTGGTGTCACGATGGGGCTCGCCGATTTCCTCCGCGCGACCGAGCGCGCGTCGGACTTTGCTGCGTGAGGTACTGGCGGACGAGTTCGACAGGAAGGGCGAGACCCATGGCGACGTTGGTGCCCCTGCGTGCCGAGGGTCCCGCGTCGACGGGCTCCTGGGCGGGAACTCTCCCCGGATGAGCCCGCGTCGTACGGGTGCCGGTCTGTTCCCCATCCTGGGTTGGCTGCGCACCTATGACCGGGGCTGGCTGAGGGGCGACCTGATCGCAGGGGTCACGGTGGCCGCGTTGATCGTCCCCAAGAACCTCGGGTACGCCGGCATCGCCGGGATCCCGCTGCAGAACGGGCTCTATGCGGCTGCCGCCGGCGCCCTGCTGTACGGGATCTTCGGGACCAGCCGACAGATCTCGGTCGGTCCCAGCTCCGGGTTGGCGGCCGTTGCGGCGAGTGCGGTGATCGCGGCCGGGCTCACTGACGAGCAGGACATCGCCTCGTTCGTCGCCGGGATCACGCTCGCGTCGGGGGTTCTGTTCTTCATCCTCGCGGTGCTGAAGATGGGCTGGATCGCACAGTTCCTGTCGCGCGCGGTGGTGACCGGGTTCCTGTTCGGTGCCGCGATCGATGTTGTCATCGGTGAGCTCCCCAAGCTCACCGGCACCGAGGTCGACGGCACCAACTCGCTGCAGGAGCTGTGGTCGTGGTTGGGCACGCTGGGTGAGACGCAAGGGGCGACGGTGGTGGTGGGCGTCGTCGCTCTCGCGGTGGTCTTCGGGCTGCGGCAGATCGCCCCTCAGGTGCCGGGGGCGTTGGTCCTGGTCGTCGGGGGACTGCTGGCCTCCTGGATCCTGGACCTCGGAGCCCACGGGGTGGCCCTCGTGGGCGACGTCCCCAGGGGACTCCCGTCGTTCGAGCTTCCCGACGGTGCCCTGATGTGGGATCACGTGGTGACCGTGGCGATCGCTGCGGTCGCCTTGGTGCTGATCGGCTTCTCCCAGACCGCGGGAGACGCCCGCGCCTTCGCCGCCAAGCATCGCTACCAGATCGACATCGACCAGGAGTCGGTCGCCCAGGCGATGGCCAACACCGGCGCCGGCCTGTTGCAGGGGATGCCCGTCTCGACCAGCTTGTCCGCCAGCTCGCTCAACGACCACTCCGGCGCCCGCTCGGGACTGGCCTCGATCACCTCGGGCGTCACGGTGCTGCTGACCCTGCTGATCCTGGCGCCCCTGTTCTCCGACCTTCCGAAACCGGTCCTGGCCGCGCTCATCATCGAGGCAGTGGTGATGGGCATGATGAACCTGCCGGAGATGCGGCGCCTGGCCCGGGTGCAGCGATTCGACTTCTGGGTGGCGGTCGCAGCCATCGCGGGCACGCTGGTGTTCGGCGTCCTGGCCGGCGTCGTGATCGGGATCGGGTTGTCCCTGCTCTGGCTCGTCTACGTCGCCACCCATCCGGCCCTCCCGGTGCTGGCCCACGAGGCCAACACCCAGGTATTCCGCGAGCTCAGTGAGCACCCTGACGACGCACCGGTGCCTGGCGTGCTGACGATGCGAATGGACGGGGGCCTGTTCTTCGCGACCTCCGACGCCCTCGAGGACCGACTACGAGACCTCATCCACACGACTCCTGGACTGACCGGGATCGTGCTCGACTGCGGTGGCATCAACTTCGTCGACTCGCAGGGCGCCGGGAAGATCGGCGATGTGCTCGACCTCGCCGAGGAGTCCGGCCTCACCCTGCGTCTGGCTCGCCTCAAGCCGAACGTCAGCGCCACCCTCGACCGGGACGGCGTGCTCGCACGTGTCGGCCGGGACAACGTCCACGGCAACGTCTACCGGGCGGTCCAGGCGCAGCTCGAGAGCCAGGCCTCATCCCTGGACGAGCCGTCGCCGTAGGTCTTGCGGGGCGGGCGGGTGCTGGCGCGGACGAGCGCCCGCCGATGGCTCAACCGGCGAGGATCCTGGCCTTCTGGGCCTGGAACTCCGCCTCGGTGAGCACGCCAGACGCCTTGAGCTCCCCCAGCTTCTGCAGCTGGTCCAGCCGGTCGTCCGCGCTGGGGGCGGCTGCCGGAGGTGGCGGGGGCGGGGGCGGCGGCGCGGCGTACTGGGGCTGCTGGGCGTAGGACTGCTGCTCCTGCGACGCCCACCGACCGGCTTGACGCCGGGAGACCCGGTTCGACACCGCCGTTGCCGTACCGGCGACGACCGCCGTCCGTGCCATTCCACCAATGAGTCCCATGGGTGTTGTCCTCTCTCGATTCGTGCGTCAGGCCTCGGACGAGTCCAGCGCATCCAGCGCGTCGATCACATCGCCCGCTGGGATGCGACCACTCGCCAGCACCGCACCTCCAGCGTCCCTCATGGCCGTCACGAAGGGTCCGGCCCACGTGTTCTCGTAGACGAGGAGACCGGCCGCGCTGCCGGGCGCGATCAACGACGCCGCCTGAGCCAGGTCGTCGTCGTCGAGCAACCCCGACTGAGCACCTTCGAAGACGGCAAGATCGAGCTCGCCGTCACCGTCGAGGTCGGCCACCGCGACAGCCGTGAACGAGCCGTCGGCGGCACGGATCACGAACCGCAGGTCGAGGATCCGGATGATGCCCTGGTCCACGAGGTCGAGCAGGATCCTCATGCCCTGGCCCGTGACCTTGGCCTCCGAGAACTCCAGGACCAGATAGTCGATGGGACCAACGTTCTGCTCGGACATGGCCGGCCTCCTGCCGTCTCGGGGCGTCTCACGGGGTGCTGTCTGGTGCGATGATGGCACAGCGATGGTGGTTTCGATCACCCTCTCGGACGGTGACACGCGGCCGTCCCGGAGGGCATCAGCCCCACATCCTCCCCGGGCACCAGGACCCGAGCTCGTCCGTCATGGAACCACGATGTCGAAGTCCGGGTCGCCCGGGTCAAGGACGCTGATCAGGGACTCCAGCACGGCGAGATCGCCGTCGATCCGCAGCCCGTCGGCTGACGTGTCACCCCTCAGGACTGCGAGGAGGCGCGGCTTGGTCAGGGTCAGGTGGAGAGGTGTATCTCCGTCGGCATCGCGTTCGACGTAAACCAGTACGCCGTTGGTCAGCGTGAGGCGGAAGCTCCGCCCGAGGTCGCTGAACGTGATGTCGAGGACGAGGTCGAGATCCCAGGCTCGGGGGCCGTCGACGGTGATGGCGATCGAGTCGAAGACCTGCTCCGGGGTCAGCTGGGTCATGATCGTCGGCGAGCTCGCGGACACCGGGGTCCCGAAGTTTCCCTCTCGCAGCTCGGTCGCGCCGGAGAGGAAGAAATTCCGCCACGTGCCGTTCTCGGAGCCGTAGCCGAGCTGCTCGAGGGTGTCCGCGTAGAGGGCTCTGGCGGCCTCGTGACGACTGTCGCTGAACACCGCGTAGTCGAGCAGCGTCGCGGCCCAGCGGAAGTCTCCCGCGTCGTAGGCGTCCTGCGCGATCTCCACCGTCCGGTCGATCCCGCCGAGTGCGGCAACGTGACGCTCGGCCAGAGCCTGCGGGGGGTGAGCCCACAGCCTGGCCGGGTTGCCGTCGAACCAGCCCATGTACCGCTGGTAGATCGCCTTGACGTTGTGGGAGACCGAACCGTAGTAGCCGTGCGTGCTCCACGAGTCCGTGATGGCCGGCGGCAGCTCGATGACCTCTGCGATCTCCGGCTCCGGTCATGCCCTTGTTCATCATCCGCAGGGTCTGGTCGTGCAGGTAGCCGTAGATGTCCCGCTGGATGCGCAGGTGAGCCACCACCTTCTCGTTGCCCCACGTCGGCCAGTGGTGGGGCGCGAACAGGACGTCGCTGCGGTCACCGAACCTGACGATGGCCTCGGTGAGGTACTGCGACCAGACATGGGGGTCGCGTACCACCGCGCCGCGCAGGGTGAGCAGGTTGTGCAGGGTGTGGGTGGCGTTCTCGGCCATGCAGAGGGCCCGGTACCGGGGGATGTACAGGTGCATCTCGCTCGGGGCCTCGGTGCCGGGGGCCATCTGGAACTCGATCTCGACGCTGTCGAAGGAGTGGGTCTCTCCAGTTGTGGTCACCAGGAGTGTCGGGACGATGATGCCCGGCTCCCCGGTGGAGGTGCTCTGTCCCAGACCTGCGCCGATCTGACCCTGCGGGCCGCGGGCCAGGGATGCGCCGTACATGTAGGCGGACCGACGCGACATCGCGGTGCCGGCGTACACGTTCTCTGCGATCGCGTGCTCCAGGAATCCGTCCGGGGCGATGATCTGCACCCGGCCGGAGTCGACCTCCTCCTGGGTCACCATGCCGAAGACGCCGCCGAAGTGGTCGATGTGGCTGTGTGTGTAGACGACGGCGACGATCGGGCGGTCACCGCGATGCTGGCGATACAGGGCCAGCGCAGCGGCGGCGGTCTCCGCGGTCAACAGGGGGTCGATCACGATCACACCGCTGTCGCCCTCGACGAAGGAGACCACCGAGAGGTCGAAACCTCGCACCTGGTAGAGGCCCTCCACGACCTCGAACAAGCCGTGCTTCGCTACCAGCTGCCCCTGGCGCCACAGGCTCGGGTGAGCCGACGTCGGCGCATCACCGGACAGGAAGTCGAACGTCGAGGCGTCCCAGACGACCTCACCCGCAGCGTTGCGAATGGCCGGATCCTCCAACGTGGCGATGAATCCCCGTCCGGCTTCGTCGAAGTCTTCGACGTCCGCGAACGGCAACGACTCCAGTGCTGTGGCGTGCGCCGCCTCGATAGACGAGGCGGGTTCCCTCTGATCCATCAGTCTCCTCCCGTTCGGCGGTCGGGCTCACTCGCTCGGTGGCACGAGTGAGGACCGCGTGATGCCCTTGGCCCTCACGCTACCCAGCGGTTCCTGCGTGCCTCAGGAGGGCTTCGGGCGATCACGCCGAGATTCAAGGCTCTAGCCCTGTCTGGTTGCCGTGGGCACTGGCCCGTACGACGCGACACGGGGATGCTTGCGGCTGCTCGAGGCCGGACCCTAGGGTCGGCCCATGGCTGCGACCCTGGCGCTGATCGCAGCAGTCTTCTTCGCGCTGTCGGCCACGCTGCAGCAGAAGGGCACCCTGAATCTTCCGACCATCTCGCTGGCGCAGCCAGCGTCGATCCTCCGCCTGGCCGGCGAGAAGACGTGGCTGATCGGCACCCTCGTCCTGTTGGCCGGCTACGTCTTCCAGGCCGGAGCACTGGACCGCGGCCGCCTGTCGGTGATCCAGCCCTTGCTCGTCACGAGCGTCGTCTTCGTCCTGCCGCTCGGCTACTTCCTGACCAGCCAGCGCGTGGGTCGTCGTGAGGTGTGGGGTGCGGTCGCGATCGTCGTCGGGCTCAGCCTGTTCGTCTACTTCGGCGACCCGGCGGGTGGAAATAGCAACGCCTCCAACGCCCAGTGGGCGATCACGATCGGCCTGGTCGCGCTGCTGTGCGGTGTGCTGCTCGCGTTCGGCGGTGGCGGTCTGACGAGGAAGGCGGCCGTGTACGGCACCGTTGCCGGCATCCTCTTCGGGCTCTCGTCCTCGCTGGCCATGCCGACGCTGGACTACCTCCACGACGGCGTGGGCACGATGCTGTCTCACTGGCAGTGCTATGCCCTCGCGATCATCGGCATGCTCGGCTTCGTCATCCAGCAGGTCTCGCTCGGAACCGGCCGGCTGGCGGCTGCAGTCGCGACGGTCTCGGTGGCGAACCCCGTCGTCGCCGTCCTGATCGGCGTCGTCCTGCTGGAGGAGCGTCTCCGAGGACCCGCCTGGCACATCGTCGCCGCCTTCGGAGGGCTCGGCCTGACGTTCGTGGGCGCCGTCGTCATCTCGCTCGCCCGAGAGAGCGACGCTGCAGATCCAGCCGTCGTCGCGGCGAGTTCGCCGGTAGGGACGGCGTAGTGACGATGACACTCGCTGGACGTGTCCTCGCGGCCCTTGTTGCGCGGCACTGGTGATCTACGCCGGCGCCCAGGTCCTGTTCTACGGCCTGGCGGCTGCAGCCAGCGCACTGACCCTGTCGGCGACCTTCGTCGCCATCAGGAGTGAGCGACCTCGCGTCAACGCGATCGCCTTCCTGAGCGGCTTCCTGTCGGGCACGGTGATCGCCTGCGCCCTCGGCCTCGCCCTCGGTCAGGCCGCTGTCGACCGGCTCGACTCGCACGACGTCCTCAAGGCGGTAGTCACCCTCCTGTTCGGTCTGGTCCTCATCGCGATCGGCCTGCGAGCCCGTCGGGTGCGCCCGCAGTCGGAACTGCGTGGGAGCCGTGCGACCGCGATCCTTTCTGGGCTCCGCAACGTCGGCCCAGCCGCCACGTTCTCCATGGCTGGCCTGCTCGGTTTCGGCGGACCGAAACGGCTCCTGCTCACGTTCCTTGCCATGACGTCGGTGACCGAGGCCGACCTGGCGGACATCGTGGATCTCGCACTGGTCGTGGTCTACGTGGTCGTCTCGACCCTGCTGGTCTCGGTCTCGGTGGGCATCGTGGTGCTGGCCGGGGAGCGTGCCGATCTGACGTTCGCTCGGGGCCAGGCCTGGCTGACCGAACACGCCGGCCCGCTGCGTGTCTGGCTCTCCCTGGGCATCGGCGTGGCCCTGGTGGTCGATGCGCTCCTACGACTTCTCGCGTGACGGAGACACGGCGCCAACCTGCGAGGGACCAATGGCCCTTCCGGGTCTGCCGGAACTCTGGTCCCGTCGCTTCCATGCGCGAGAACCGTGCCGACCAGGACGGAGCCACTGGCGTCGCGATGGGCGATACTCACGGCCGCGCTCTGAGAGTCAGGCGATCCTCAAGAACAAGTCCCGGTCATTCTCCGAGAGGCCCCACCCGGACGCGTCGTAGGTGGGTCGCCCCGACAGGTCGACCCGCAGCTCGTCCGCGAATGGCTCGGGTACGGCGGAGGATTGCACGAGTCCGAGTTGCCTCAGCGCGTACCACTTGACGGACGTCGTGAACGCCACTTCGAAGCGTGGGCCCTCGGGAGACCGCGCTCCCAGTCCTCGTCGGCGGATTGGTAGCTGTAGAAGGCCGCTATACGAAAGGCGGTCTCCGGATGTGGTTGCCCGGGAAACTCCTCAAACACGTAGGGCGTGACGGATTCCCACCACGCCTTGTCCTCCTGGATGTCTTCCCAGAGCCGGGATCATGGGCGAAGTCCGCCTCGTCGAACTCGATGAAGCGGCGCGCGTTGCCATACCAGAGCCGTTGACCGACGTCAGACGCGTTGTCACGCGTGACGGAGAGCACGCTGCGGGCTGGCTCCGGAAGCCCCTGGATCTCTCCGCGTTCGGTCCAACCCAGCGCGATGGTGACATAGGCGTCGATGTCTGCTTTGGATAAGAGCCTACGACTCACTGTGCCTCCTGAACCTCGAGATTGTGGCGGCCATCAGGGTAAGCGACTGGGCTCACGTCTGAGTGCTTCTCGCGCGGAGCCATGGACGATGTTGCGGCCGATCGTCGGGTGAAACACACGCCTGACTGTGAGACCGCCGCGGGTAGCCGCCCAGCCGACTCCGAGCAAGACAAGCGCACTCTCATGCCGCTGTCCGGTCGCCCGCACATGCCGATGTGCGTCCTGAGCGCGAGTTTGTCGATGGGTGTCGTATCGCGCTGTCACCGTTCGTAGGTTGAGTGCAGGGTGGACAAAAGTGCCATCCGCGACCAAGGGAGTGCACGTGACCGAATACCTCATCGCGTTCAGCGGAGAGTGGGTGCCCGAGTTCACCGACGACGAGATGGCGGAGAAGTCCAGGGCCGTTCAGGCGTTGCGGGCAGAAATGAAGGCGGCGGGGGCCTACGTCTTCCTGGGGGGCCTGGACGACGACGCGCCCGTGTTCAGCGTGGATGCTTCCAGCGGTGTCCCCGTCTTCACCGATGGCCCCTACGCCGAGACCAAGGAGCACCTCGGTGGCTTCACGGTCGTAGATGTGGCGGACGAGGAGACTGCTCGGATGTGGGCAGGAAAGGTCGCCTCCGCCTGCGGCTGGCCACAGGAAGTACGGCGCTTCCAAGTCCCGAGGCAGCGTGTGGAGGACTAGTTCGGAGTCGTGCGGCCGCTCCTCGCCGGAGCACCGTCATCGCCCTCTCATGCCGCTGTCCGCGCGCATGTGCCGATCTCGTGGCAGGTGGGGTGGGATGCCTTCAGAAGGCCATGGATTCGAGCGCTCTCAGTGTTTTCGGATCCACGTACACGATCGCGCGGCCGAGCCTTCCACTGCAGGTCAGCGGCCTGGGGCGGAGGGGCTGGTCTGTAGGCCGGGTTCTGTTCCCGGGCGCCTTGCGACGCACCGTTCGGCGACCATCCATCTCGGGCCGCCGTTACCGACGACCTCGTGCGGTCCACCCGCGCACTCGGGCGGGCAGCCCTCGAGCGTGCGCTGTTCGACCTTGCTCCGGGCGGGGTTTACCGAGCCGATCCGGTCGCCCGGATCGCTGGTGGTCTCTTGCACCACCGTTTCACCCTTACCTGCACCACCGCTGGTCTCGACAAGCTCAACCGACGATGGCTTTTCAGGCGGTCTGTTCTCTGTGGCACTGTCCCGCGGGTTACCCCGGGTGGGTGTTGCCCACCGCCCTGCCCTTCGGAGCCCGGACCTTCCTCGACGTCCTCGGTGAGACCGAGTACGCCGCGGCCGCCCGACCAACCCCTCCGCGTGGGTCAGTGTAGGGGTGGGGGCCCGGCTGCCCCATCCCGCGTCGTCACCGCGGCACACAGAAGAACGCCGGGCCGGCCCGGGTGAGTGGGCCGACCCGGCGTTCCGGGTAGGGACTACTGCGGAGTCGTCAGCTCACATTGACCGCCGTGTCGTCGACCACGAACGAGGTCTGGAGGGAGGTGTCCTCCGTGCCACTGAACGAGATCGTCACGGTCTGCCCTGCGAAGGACGAGAGGTTGAACGACTTCTGGCTGTAGCCCGTGGCCTTGTTCAGGTTCGAGAACGTCGCCAGGGTGGTCGCCCCCGCCTTGACGGTCAGCTTGTCGAACGCCGTCGTCGTGGTGGTCTCCGCACTGTCGATGTGGAGCCAGAACGTGAACGTCGCCGCACAGCCGGCCGGGATCGTCACCGACTGCGTGACCGAGTCGGTGTGGCTGGTCCCGTAACCGTCCAGCCACGCCTTCCAGCTGCCCGTGTGGGCCGGCTGGCCTGCGGTGTTGTCGATCACGCCGGCCGTTGCCGACCAGGGAGCGGCCGAACCCGTCTCGAACCCGGGGTTTCCGAGCTTCTGACCGGGGCTCGAGCAGGTACCTCCGCCGACCGGGTTGATCGTCCACGACACCGCAGCAGAGCCGGTGGCCCCGGTGGTGTCGCGAGCGGTCACCGTCGAGCTGAAGCTGCCCGCCGTGGTCGGCGTACCGCTGATCAGGCCGGTGGAGGCGTTGATCGACAGTCCCGCCGGCAGACCCGTGGCGGACCACGTGAGGGTCTGGCCCGAGGCGGAGTCGGTCGCGGTCATCTGCACCGACTTGGCCGTCCCGACGGTGCCCGACTGGGCACCCGGGTTGTTCACGGTCACGGTGTTGCCACCCGTGGTGCAGGTCGGGTCAGCGGCCTGCGCGGGCACCGAGACGGCGTTCCACGCGGCCTTGGTGGTGTTGTAGAGGCCGCAGGTGGGGTCGAGGTTCTTGGCCGCGGTCAGCGTCCAGGTGCGGTACTTCAGGTACGACGAGGTCGACGTCTTCATCAGCATCGCGTTGTACATGATCTTCTCGGCGTTCTGGATGCCGACACCGGTCACCGTGCTGCCGTTGCAGGTCGGGCTCGTCGGCTGGCCGTTGGTCGGGTTCGTGCCCTCGGCCAGCAGGTAGAACCAGTGGTTGCCCGGTCCCGCGGCCGCGTGGACCTCCTGGGACGGGATGCTGGACGAGTAGCAGTTGGAGTCACCGACCGCCGACGGGTTGTACATCACGCGGATCGGGCCGCTGCCGACCAGGTTGATCGTCTCGCCGACGGTGAAGTCGGGCGTGTCGATCGGGTTGTTGGCGAACCACTCGGTCGCGGCACCGAAGGTGTCGGCGACGAACTCCTGGGTGCCGTTGCCCGAGATCCCACCCGGGGTGTGGTCGTCGACGCCGTGACCCTGCTCGTGGCCGAGCACGTCGAGCACGGGGATCCACTGGCCGCTGGTGTTGTGGCCGATCTGGACCTGGGTGCCGTCGTAGAAGGCGTTCTCGTCGTCGAGCCCGACGCGGATCGGCCAGCCGCCGCCGGCGCCGTCGAAGCTGTTGCGCCCGTCCCAGGCCGAGAGCATCCCGTTCTCGGCGTTCTCGACGTACATCGCGTCGACGCACGCGGTCTCGCGGTCGGTCTTCACGCCGGTGCCCCACGAGTCGTCCGTGCCGGTGAACGTCGCGTTGTTCGCCGCGTTCTGGCACCTGATCGACGGGTGAGCGGGGTCGGTCATCGAGAACGTGGTGCCGCTGTGGGTCGTCGGGATGGTGAGGTTGCTGCCGTCCCAGGCCGAGTTGCCCGTGCCGTCGGCGACCCGCTCCTTGGCCTGCAGGACCTTGCCGTTGCGGGCATCCACCACGACGTCCTTGATGGACGGCTCGACGCCACGGTGCCCGGTGACGCGGGTCTCCCAACCGAGCCGGGACGTCGCGTTGTGCTGCCACACGACGAGGTGGGCACGAGTGTTGTGGGTGACGTTCGGGACCTGGTGGCGCGCCGTGCGCACGGCCGAGGCCCGGGACGTGGTGGGCGTGATCGACCGCAGGCTGACCTCGTGGGTCTGGGCGACGGACGTGGTGAGGACCTGGCCGTCGGAGTCGGTGACGACGACGAAGTCACCGCCCACCACCGGGAGGCCGCGGTAGTCGCGGGTGTAGGCGGCGTACTGGATGCCGTGCGACGACTGGACGGGCAGCGCCCGGAAGCTGTCGTGGCTGCTCGCCTTGAGTGCCGGCGGGTCGCTGGCGACGAGGCGGTGGGCTGATGCAGCGGCCAGCGCGTGGGCGCTCGGCCCGTGCGCCGGGGCGGCGGCGACCGCACCGTGGGGCACCGACGCGAGCGTCGCCCCCACCAGTGCGGCGACTGCGAGGCCGCCGATGTGTCTCCTGCTCATTGCTTCTCCTGGATCCGGGCCGAAGCCCCTTTCGGAACGGCGTTCTTCACGGGGGAGTGCCGTCGGTGGGTGGCCACCGGATGTCGGGCGGCCGTCGACCCTGCCCGATGTGTGGGGGAGGGGTCGTTGCGAACACTCGCAACGGGGGATGAGGGGGTCAACGAACCGGACGTGCAGGTTTTCGCATTGCACGAACTTGAGTCACGGGGCGGTCAACCGCCGCATCTGCCTGCGTGACACGGCCTGAACGATCCAGGGACGCGAGCGCTCCGGAACCCGCTGTCGACGGGTCAGGGGGCCGACGAAATCAGGGGTGCGTGAGCACCTCGGCGCCGTCGGCGGTGACCAGGAGCGTGTGCTCGAACTGGGCGCTGCGGCGGCCGTCGGCGGTGACGACGGTCCAGCCGTCGTCCCACATCACCCACTCGTGGGTGCCGAGGTTGAGCATCGGCTCGATGGTGAACGTCATGCCGGGGAGGATCTCGTCGTCGAACCGCGGCTCGTCGTAGTGGGGGATGATCAGCCCGCTGTGGAACGCCGTACCGATGCCGTGGCCGGTGAACTCCCGCACCACGCCGTAGCCGAACCGGCGGGCGTAGGACTCGATGACCCGCCCGATCACGCTGACCCGTCGGCCCGGGCGGACGGCCTTGATCGCACGGTCGAGGGCCTCGTGGGTGCGCTCCACCAGCAGGCGGGACTCCTCGTCGACGTCGCCGGCCAGGAACGTCGCGTTGGTGTCGCCGTGCACGCCGTCGAGGTACGCAGTGATGTCGATGTTGACGATGTCGCCGTCCTCGACCACCCGGGCGTCCGGGATCCCGTGGCAGACCACCTCGTTGACGCTCGAGCAGAGACTCTTGGGGAAACCCTTGTAGCCCAGGGTCGACGGGTAGGCGCCGTGGTCGCACAGGAACTCGTGACCGACCCGGTCCAGCTCGTCGGTGGTGACACCGGGCACGACGTGGGAGCCGACGAGCTCTCGGGCCTGCGCGGCCAGACGGCTGGCGACGCGGATCTTGGCGATCGTCTCGTCGTCCTTCACCTCGCTGCCGGTGAACGGCGCGGGCGCCGGGCGGTCGACGTACTCGGGGCGTGCGATGGAGTCGGGCACGGGCCGACGCGGCGAGATCGCGGCAGGTGCGATCGCGGTCGAGGTCATGCTCTGAGTCTAGGAGGCGGGGGCCAGGGCGCGTCGGCGACGTAGGCTTCCGGGCCATGGACAAGTACTGGTTCTGCGTCAAGCACCACGCGGTCGAGGGACCCGACGGCTGTCCGCCGATCGACCGGCTCGGCCCCTACGCCACCGAGGCCGAGGCCGCCCGCGCCCTGGACAAGGCCAAGGAGCGCAACGAGGAGTGGGACAACGACCCGAACTGGAGCGACGAGCCCGACTGGTCCGGGCAGGCCACGCGACGTACGCCGCCGAGTGACGCCTGAGTGACCAGCCGAGAGCCCTCGCGACCGCCTCCGCCTGCGGCACCGCCCCGGATCTCACCGCTGCCGTTCGCGGGGATGATCGGGCTCGCGTGCGTCCTCTTCCTCGACCTGGGCACGACCGGGGTGCTCCGGTGGTGGGCCGTGGTGCTGCTGGTCGTGGTCTGGGTCGGGCTCTTCGTCCTCGCCTGCGCGTGGTGGACCCCCCACCCCCGCCGCCTGCCGTGGCTGGCGGCCACCGGCCTCGTGCTCTGGGTGCTGGTCGTGGTCGGCGTCAACGTCGCTGCGCGCTGATCCGGAGCGCGTCGTTCCGGTGGTCGAGAAGGTCGCTCTGCGCCCGTCTGAGGAGGTCGCTCTGCGTCTCCGGTGGTTGAGGAGGTCGCTCTGCGTCTCCGGTGGTTGAGGAGGTCGCTCTGCGACCGTCTCGAAACCATCGGCACCGGTGCCTGGGGCCGCACGTGCCGTCACCGGGTTTCGAGACAGGCGCTGGCGCGCCTTCCTCAACCAGCGGAAGGCCGGTGGTTGAAGAGGTCGCTCTGCGTCTCCGGTGGTTGAGGAGGTCGCTCTGCGACCGTCTCGAAACCATCGGCACCGGTGCCTGGGGCCGAGGTGCCGTCACCGGGTTTCGAGACAGGCGCTGGCGCGCCTTCCTCAACCAGCGGATAGGCCGGGTTTCGAGACAGGCGCTGGCGCGCCTTCCTCAACCAGCGGAGGCGCCGGGTTTCGAGACAGGCGCTGGCGCGCCTTCCTCAACCAGCGGAAGGCCGGGTTTCGAGACAGGCGCTGGCGCGCCTTCCTCCACCAGCGGAAGGCCGGGTTTCGAGACGGGCGCTGGCGCGCCTTCCTCCACCAGCGGTACGCCGCGTTTCGAGACGCGCGGGCTACAGCCAACCCAGGGAGGTGGCGATCCTGACCGCCTCGGAGCGGTTGCCCGCGCCGGTCTTGCCGATCGCCGACGACAGATGGTTGCGGACCGTGCCGGTGGACAGGTGGACGCGGCCCGCGATCACGGCCACCGCCGAGCCGTCGGAGGCCGCACGGAGCACCTCGGTCTCCCGCTCGGTGAGCGGAGAGTCGCCGACGGCGAGGCTGTCCATCGCCAGCGCCGGGTCGACGACGCGCAGGCCCTGATGCACCCGGCGTACGGCGTCGGCGAGCTGGGCCGCCGGCGTGTCCTTGACCACGAACCCGTCGGCACCCGACTGCATCGCACGGCGCAGGAAGCCCGGACGACCGAACGTGGTCACGATCAGGACGCGGGTCTGCGGCGCCACCCGGCGCACCTCGGCTGCGGCGCTGATGCCGTCGAGCCCAGGCATCTCGACGTCGAGCAGGGCGACGTCGGGGTGATGCTCCAGCACGGCCGGTACGACGGCGTCCCCCGACGACACCTCCGCCACCACCTCGAGATCCGACTCGAGGCTCAGGAGCGCGGACAGCGCGCCCCGCACGAGCGCCTGGTCGTCGGCGAGCAGGAGCCGGATCACGGCACGACGACCTTGAGCGAGAAACCCGGTTGAAGTGGCTGGGTGACCACCGTGCCCCCGAGGGCCGCGGCCCTCTCGCGCAGCCCGGTCAGCCCGTTGCCCGCGCCCGCGGTCTGGGTACCGCGTCCGTCGTCGCGGATCTCGACCTCGTGCTCCCCGAGCAGGACCGTGCAACGCCGGGCGCCGCTGTGGCGGATCACGTTGGTGATGCCCTCACGGACGGTCCACGCGAACAGCTCTCTGCGCTCCGTGGGCACGACGTCGGTCGAGTTGGGGAGGTCGGCGGCGATCTCGGCAGCGGAGAGCGCGGTGCGTGCGCGGGCCAGCTCGCCGGGCAGGGTGAGGTCGCGGTAGCCGTCGACGGCCCGGCGTACGTCGGCGAGCGCGTCGCGCGACAACCGCTCCAGGTCGTCCAGCTCGGCGCGAGCCCGGTCGTGGTCGACGTCGAGCAGCCGGTTGGCCAGCTCGGCCTTGACCGTGATCACCGTGAGGGAGTGGCCGAGGATGTCGTGCAGGTCGCGGGCGAACCGGTTCCGCTCGTCGTCCAGGGCCAGCCTGGCGTTCTCCTCGCGCACGGCCAGCACCTCGATGTTGCGGTTGATCGCCTGCGAGATGCCCCAGATCGCCAGCGTCGCCACCAACGTGCCGAACAGGATCCCGTCGTCCTTGTGCCAGCCGGGCACCCAGATGGTGGCGGCGTAGGTGACGAGAGCGACGGCGACGGCGACGAGCCACGCCCAGCTCGTCTGGAGGCACATCACGCAGGTGACGGCGATGTAGACCGCTGCAGCCGTGCCTTCCTGGCCGATCGCCAGGCACATCACGACGCCGAGAGCGATCTCGAGCCCGACCAGGCCGAACCCGAGCGGGCGCCCGAGTGGAGCCCCGAACGGTGCGCCGGTGCGCCGCCAGCGCATCGACACGAAGATCGTCAGGTAGACGGCCGCGAACAGCAGGGTGGCACCGAGGCCGACCCAGCCGTGCCACGAGTCGCGTTGCTGCCACGCGGCCGAGAGCGGTGTCAGCAGGTAGAACAGCCAGATCCCGGCGAAGGCGAGACCCCAACGACGCGGACCGTTGGCACGGTCCGCGTCGAGGGTGCTGCTCATGGACGTCACGGTAATGGCCTCAGACCCGTGCCGTGTCCTTGCTCATCCGCCACGCCGCGCCCGCCACGAAGATCGCGAACCAGCCGACCGCGTTGACGACGGCGTACCACGGCAGCTCGTGGGTGAGGGGTGCGCGGGCGATCTCCGCGACGCCGTACATCGGCGTCCAGTAGGCGATGTTGCGCACGATCTCCGAGTAGTTGTCGAGGGGGATGAACACGCCGCCGAGGAAGGCGAGCAGAGCCAGGCCGGGCCCCAGGATCTGCATGGCGTTCTCGCCCGGGACGATGAAGCCGACGAAGACGCCGAGAGCCGCGAAGGTGAGGGTGCAGAACAGGGTCACCACGGCGCTCAGGATCCAGACACTGGTGGGCATCTCGGCCTTGCCCTGGAGGATCCCGACCACGTAGACCGCTGCGATCGCCAGGCCGCCCATCACCAGGGCGACGATCGCCTTCATCACGATGTAGGCCACCGGGTTCAGCGGGGTCAGGCGCAGCTGGCGCGACCAGCCCAACGCGCGCTCGAGGGCCACCATGGAGCCGCCTGCGGCCGCGGTGAGTGCCGCGCCGTACAGGCCCATCGAGATCAGGATGTACGCCGCGACGTTGCCGGACCCGGCCGGGTCCTGCCAGCCCTCCTGGCCACCGAAGACGAGCAGCAGGGAGGCGGGGAAGATCAGCGTGAAGATGATCGTGCGGCGGTTGCGCAGCATCCGCTTCAGCTCGATGCCGAGGACGGTGAGGTTGAAGCCGCCTAGTGGCGGGACCCGTCGGGTGCTCGGGTCGATCGTCTGCGTGGTCATGCCTGCTCTCCTTCTACGTCGTCGCGCTCGCCGCCGGTGAGGCTGAGGAACGCGTCCTCGAGGCCGCGGGCGGTGATCTCCAGGTCGTGGGCGGAGGTCTCCGTCAGCAGGTAGCGGGCGACCGCGTCGGTGTCCTTGGCGTGCACGTAGACCGCGTCACCGCGCTGGTCCACGGCCTCGACGCCGGGAAGCTCCGACAGCCGCCCGGCGTCGGCACCGGGCAACGTCGCCCGCACCGTCCGCCCCGCGGCCATCGCCTTGATCTGGCTGCCGGTCCCGTCGGCGACGATCCGGCCCTGGCTGATCAGGATGATCCGGTCGGCGTACTGGTCGGCCTCCTCGAGGTAGTGCGTGGCGAAGAGCACCGTGCGGCCCTTCGCGGCGTCCTCGCGGATCGCGGCCCAGAAGGCGCGACGCCCCTCGACGTCCATGCCCGTGGTGGGCTCGTCGAGCAGCAGCAGCGCGGGGTCGGACAGCAGTGCCATCGCGAACCTGAGCCGCTGCTGCTCGCCCCCCGAGCACTTGCCGACCCTCCGGTCGGCGATCCCCTCGACGCCGGCCGTGCGCAGCACCTCGTCGACCGGGGCGGTGTCGGCGAACAGGCTGGCCGTGTAGGTCACGGTCTCGCGGACCGACAGGTCCTTGAGCAAGCCGCCGGTCTGCATGACGGCGGAGACGAGGCCGCGGGAGATGGCCTGGCGCGGGTCGAGTCCGAGCACCCGGACCGAGCCGGTGGTGGGCTGCGACAGGCCGAGCACCATGTCGATCGTCGAGGTCTTGCCGGCGCCGTTGGGGCCGAGGAAGGCGACGATCTCGCCGGGCTCCAGGGAGAGGTCGATGCCGCGAACGGCGTGGACGGGGCCGAAGTCCTTGGTCACCCCGGACAGCTGTACGGCGGGTGCCGCACTGCCCGGTTGGCCCGAGGTGGCCGGGGTCGAGGTGGAGATCTGGGTCATGCATGTAGCGTGTCGCACTCGCGGTCGAGAGACCTCGCTCAGTCATCATGAAGCTGGCATGACAATCGTCATGGATCGGACGTGAGTCCTAGACGGGGGAGCTCGGGTGGACTCTGCGCGCAGAAGGCGACACGCCGCTGCCCTGATGTCGGCGGGCCTGGTGATGGCGCTGGCCGCCACCGTGGTCGGTCTGCCCCACGCGTCGACGGCGTCGTCGGCGAGCGCGGCCGTCACGGACCGGCCCGACATCGTCATCGTGCTGACCGACGACCAGCGCACGGAGACGGTCAGTCCCGAGGGCATGCCTCAGCTGTGGTCCGACATCCGCGAGCAGGGCCGCAACTACCCGAACGCGTCGGTCCCGACCTCGCTGTGCTGCCCGTCGCGGGCCTCGATCCTCACCGGCCTCTACGCGCACAGCCACCGGGTGTTCTCGAACGGGATGCCGTTCGGCGGCTACACCCTCTTCCACCAGCGGGGTCTCGAGGACCACACGATCGCCCTCGCGCTCCACGACGCGGGCTACGAGAC
Organism: uncultured Actinomycetota bacterium; assembly: GCA_963761515.1. GTDB lineage: Bacteria > Actinomycetota > Actinomycetes > Propionibacteriales > Nocardioidaceae > Nocardioides. Next base: position 289,883 of record CAVXHO010000003.1, on the reverse strand, counting down.
GAGCCTGGTGGGCAAGTATCTGAACGGGCCGTTCCCCGAGGCTCTGGCAGCAGGTGTGGTGCCCGTCGGATGGGACAACCTGATCTCCTACACCTCTCGGGGCGACCACTACTACGACTACACCCTGAACGACGGCAGCACCCACGGCGAGGACCCCGCCGACTACAACACGGACGTCCTGGCCGGGTATGCCAAGAGCTTCATCCGTAGCACGCCGGCCGACAAGCCGCTCTTCCTGATGCTCGCGACGACAGCTCCGCACAAGCCCTTCACCCCGGCCCCGCGCGACGTGGGGCTGTGGCACGGCCGACTTCCCTCGTACCACCCCCCGGCCGTCACCGAGGACGTCTCGGACAAGCCGGCCTGGGTCCGGCACGCGCCGCGGCCCACCCAGGCTCAGATCGACGACGACCTGGCGAGCGGACAGGAGTCCGTGATGGCGATCGACGACGCCGTGGGCGGGCTCGTCGACACGCTCAGGGCGACCGGGCGGCTCGACAACACGCTGTTCATCTTCCTGACCGACAACGGACTGATGCAGGGCGAGCACGGGCTGATGGCGAAGAACGTGCCCTACCGCTGGGCGACGTCGATCCCGCTGCTCGTGCGGTGGGACGGCCACATCACGCCCGACAGCAGCGATCCCCGGTTCGCCCTCAACGTGGATCTCGCGCAGACGATCAGCGACGCGACCGGGCTCGGGCTCCAGACCGAGGGGCTCGACCTGCTGGGCGACGTTCGCCGTTCCGGCTTCCCGCTCGAGGGCGGCCCCTGGTCACCCGGCAGCGGCAGGCCGAAGCGTCCGCCGTACTGCGGCTACCGCACGCATCGCTGGATGTACGCCGAGTACGCCACCGGGGACCGGGAGCTGTACGACTACCGCAACGACCCGCAGGAGCTCACCAACATCGCCTACCGGCCGGCCTCCCGGCCGACCGTGCGACGGCTGCGCACCCTTGCCATGACGACCTGCAGCCCGGTGCCACCGCGGTTCGCCTGGTCGCAGGGGAACGGCGCGGCCTCGAAGGGCAACCCCGCCTCCTGAGCAGGTCAGGCGCGCGGCCGCACCCGCAGGATCCGATCCTGCCCGCCGCCGTTGTCGGTGGTGACGAGCAGGTCGCCCCCGGGCAGCGCGGTGACCGTGCGGATCCGCCCGAACGTCCTGAGCGTCTCCGGGGCGACGGACGACCGGAAGTGGCCGCTGCCGTCGAAGTGCAGGAAGAGCACCCGCTCTGACTTGAGGACCGCGACCGCGAGAGTGCCGCCGTAGCGCCCCCACCCCTTCGCCGGCACCCACGCAGCACCGGAGGTCGCCAAGGTCGGGAACCCCGAGCTCCATCGGGCCGGGGTCTGCCGACCCGGCAGTGACTGGTCGGTCATCGGGACGGACTCGTTGTAGCCGGGGACCGGGTTCCAGCCGTAGTCGTGCCCGTTGCGGAGCAGGTTGACCTCGTCGTCACGGTCGGGGCCGTGCTCGACGGACCAGAGCGTCCCGTCCGCACGTTGGGCCAGGCCCTGGACGTTGCGGTGCCCCCAGGTGTGGACATACCGCTTCGTGCGGTCGGAGGCGTGGGCGAACCGGTTGCCGGGCCACGGCCGGCCGCTGAAGCGGTCGAGGCGGAGGGTCTTGCCGCCGAGGGAGTGCAGGTTCTGCGGGTTGGTGCCCTGGGCCGCGTCTCCCGTGCCGACGACCAGAGCGCCGTTGCGTGCGATGAGCAGCCGACACCCGCCGTGGCGTCCGGAGCTGGTCGGGAACCCGCCGATGAGCTTCTTGATCCGGGTCGCCTTCCGCTCCGCCACGTCGAGCCGCCACGCGGCCACTCTCACCTCGTGGCCGCCACCGGCGCGGAACCCGCCCTGGCACACGTAGATCCGATGGTTGCGTGCGAACGCCGGGTCGACGGCGAGCCCGAGGAGCCCGGTCTCGCCCGAGACCCAGACTTGACGACTCGGGAAGGCAACGGTGTGGCGGCGTCCGTGGGCGACGATCGACAGCCGGGCGCGCTCACGCTCGCTCACCAGGAGCCGACCGTGGCCGAGTGGCTGCACGTCCCACGGATGGTCGAGGCCCCCGACCACGGTGGTGACCCGCAGGGCGGGGAAGCCGGCCCCCGGGGCGACACCGGCGTTCACGGGGTCCGGATCGGGGCCGGTCTCGTCACACCCGGTGAGGGCGCCCGCGACGGCGAGCGGCAGGGCCGCGAGGAGGAGTCGGCGCATGCTCCACGGTACGCCTCAGAACGTGTGGTCGGCCCCCGGGAAGGTGCCGGCTTTCACGTCCTCGTCGTAGGCGCGGGCGGCCCGCAGGAGCTCGCCGTGGAGGTCGGCGTACTGCTTGACGAAGCTGGCCATCCGGCCGGTGCGGAGGCCGAACGCGTCCTGCCAGACGAGCACCTGCCCGTCGCACTCGACGCCGGCCCCGATCCCGATGGTCGGGATCACCAGCTCCTTGGTCACCTGGGCTGCGACGTCGCCGGGCACCATCTCCATCACGACCGCGAAAGCCCCCGCGTCCTGTACGGCGTGCGCGTCGGCGAGCACCCGCTCGGACGCGTCGCCGCGCCCTTGGACGCGCGGGCCACCGAGCGCGTGCTCGCTCTGCGGTGTGAACCCGATGTGGGCCATCACCGGGATGCCTCCCTGGCTGAGCCGGGTGATCTGGGGCGCCATCTCGACGCCGCCCTCGAGCTTCACGCAGTGCGCGAGCCCTTCCTTCATGAAGCGGGTGGCGGTGGCGTAGGCCTGCTCGGGCGAGCTCTGGTAGGACCCGAACGGGAGGTCGCCGACGACCAGCGCGCGACTCACGGATCGGCTGACCGCGCGGGTGAGAGGGAGCAGCTCGTCGACCGTGATCGGGACCGTGGTCTCGTTGGCGTAGACGTTGTTGGACGCCGAGTCGCCGACCAGGAGCACGTCGATGCCGGCTTCGTCGAACGTCGCGGCGGCGTACTGCTCGTAGGCGGTGAGCATCGAGAACTTCTCGCCGCGCTCCTTGAACTGGCGCAGGTGGTGGGTGCGGACCCGCTTGACCGGGCTCGGCGCCCTGGCCGGGCCGGTGCCGTACGGCGCGGCGACCTCGTCGGGCTGGTTCGTCCCAGTGCTCATCGTCGGGCTCCTTGCGCGTCGTCGCGGCTCCCCGGTGGAGTCCACGCAACACGTCCAGGCTAGTCAGGTGCGGGCTGGTTGTCGGTGGCGGAGCGTCGTCGAGATCGTGGCGCTGGTCACGTCCGCTCGAGCTCCTCGAGCAGGCCGCCGAACGCGATCTCGTCGTCGGCGGTGCCGAGGTGCGGCGCGGCGAACCACGCGGCGTACTCGTTGATCTCGTCGAGACGCCACTGGAGGTCGAAGAGCTCGAGCATCTCCGGCTCGGCGTCGGTCTCGGCGCCCTCGTCGACGAGGATGCGCAGGTCGAGCTCGGGCGGGGCCAGCTTGAGCGACTCCCAGTCGACCAGGAGCCGGCCGTCGGGGGTGAGCAGCTGGTTGCCGCTGTCCGCCTCGCCGTGGGTGGCGACCCACGCCCGGTCACGAGCGACCTCAGCGAGGTGGTGGTACCGCCCGGTCCACCGCTCGAGGTCGGCCAGGTGGGCGCGGACGGCGTCGTGCGCGCGGGCCGCGTAGGGGCCCGGGCCCCACTCCGTACGGGTCAGCGTGGCCGTGGTCTCGGCGAAGTCCGGACCCACGACCGGCTGCCAGGGCGGCAGACCGGGCGGGGGGTCGGCGGCGTGGAGTCGGCCGAGGACGGCGGTGGTCCAGGCCAGGTCCAGCGGGCCGCCCGGTGTGCCCTCGCGCCACGGCGTACAGCTGAGGGCGCCGTCGGCCATGGGCACGGTGAACCGGCCCTCGTGGGTCTCGCGAGCGGCCAGCACGAACTCGAGACCGGCCTCGCGCAGGGCGGCGGCTCCGGCGTACGCCGCCTCCAGCCGCTCGGCGGTGCGCTTGGGCTCGAGCCGGTCGAAGGTGACGAACAGCCGCGGCCGATCACCGTCGTACGCCGCCCAGTGGTGCGCCCCGAAGCCGACCGGCAGGTGCTCGACGCGGTCGACATCGGCGTCCCAGTCTCGTCGTACCACGGCCAGCAGGTCGGGGTCATCGAGGTCGATCGGTGGCTCACGCACGGATCAGGACTACCGGATGGCCGAGCATCCCGCACCTGGATTCGGCCGGCACGGCGCTCAGAACAGGTGATAGCTCTCGCGCGCTATCTGAAAGCCGTGTCGCGTGCTGACGTCCCAGCAGATCATCCCGACCTCCTGGCTCTGGCACGCGCGTCCCTTCCAGATCGTCGTGTCGCCGTAGGCGAGCTCCGTGGGTGACGCCGTGAACGACGTGTCGCTGCGACAGGCGCCGCGCACTCCGCCCGTCGCGCCGATCGTGAACATGTGGTCGGTCCAGTCGAACTGGCAGTCGGCGGGGCGGGGGATCGCCACATAGGCCGCCTTCTGGATCGAGCACTCCACGCCGTAGGTGAGCGAGCACTGGATGTTGTGGCTGGGCGAGAGGATCTGATCGACGTGACGGGCGTGTCCGGTGATCGGGGGAGGCAGGGCCGACGACGGCGAGGATGCACCGTCTCCTGCCGGCGCAGGCGTGGAGGAGGACCCGTCCTGGCCCGCGGTGACCGTGACGGTCGCGGTCGGCCCGGCCTGAACCGAGCTACCGGCGCCCCCGCACGCGGCGACTGCGACTGCCAGCCCGACACCGACGATCGTCACGCTGACCTTGTGCATGGTCCCCCTGGGCTCGATCCCTGCGGCCAGTGTGCCTCACGACGCGGCCCAGACCCGGCTACGCCGGGTCGCCTGTCGCTTCCCGGTGACCGGAGGCTCAGGTCGGCAGGCGCCGCTCGCGCAGCCGGTCGAAGGCGCGCTCGGAAGGTGGCCTGCGGATCAGCTCGAGCACCGCTGCGGTGGGTTCGTCCGGGCCGTGGGTCGTGTCGACCGTCAGGTCGCAGTCGCCGTGGGCGAAGACCAGCCGCTGCTGGGTGCTCGCCGTTCCGGGGGCACGGTCGCCTCGTGCCTTCTCGCGACGGCGCAGCTCCGCGGCGTCGCAGGTGACGTGGACGAGCAGCACGTCGAGGCCGACGCTCAGCCGCAGCAGGTCGTCGAGGCGCCACGGCTCGCTGAGGACGTGGTCCCCGAGCACGTCGCAGCCGCACGCGGCGGCACCGACCAGAGCACGGTGGTAGGCCGCGCGGGTGCGATGGAAGACGTCCTGCCACTGCCGGTCGGTGAGCGTGGCATCGGGCCGGGTCCGGATCTTGTGGAACAGATCCACCGGGAGCACCAGCCAGGGGGTGCGGAGGCGGCCGACGACGGCCTTCGCCAACGTGGTCTTCCCCGAGCTGGAAGGCCCGTTGAGGAGGACCAGGCGGCCGGAGGGCATGGCCCGACGGTAGCGACGCCTGGCCGGGGCGTCTCGGGTTCGGCTCAGGCGCCGATCTCGGTGAGCCGGGGGAGCACCTTCGCGCACATCTGTTCGGTCCAGCCGACGGGGTCGGACGGGTCGGGGCCGACCCACACCTGGCTGATGCCGAGGTCGGCGTACTCCTGCATGGTGGCGAGCCAGCCGTCGACGTCGTCGAGCGGGCGGTTGAGGGAGCCGGTGATGGTCTTGGTGACGGAGTCGTAGTCGCGGCCGAGGTCGTCGCAGTGGCCGCGGAGTACGTCGAGCTTGTGGGCGACCTCGTCGACGCCGGTGGCGAAGAGGTTGCAGGCGTCGGCGTACTGCGCGACGAGCCGGAGCGTCTTGCGCTCGCCGGTGCCGCCGACCAGGATCCGGGGGCCGCCGGGCTGGAGCGGCTGAGGGACGAGCGTGAGCTCCTCGAGCCGGTAGTGGGTGCCGTCGAAGGTGCCGCCTCCGGCCCACGCCTGCTTGATGATCTGGAGGGTCTCCTCGAGTCGCTCGAACCGCTCCTTGGTCGCCGGGTAGGGGACGCCGAGGCCGCGGTGCTCCCGCTCGTACCACGCTGCGCCGAGCCCCAGCATCGCGCGCCCCTGCGAGAGGACGTCGAGGGTGGTGACGATCTTGGCGAGCAGTCCGGGGTGGCGGTAGGTGACGCCCGTGACGAGCAGCCCGAGCTCGATCCGGCTGGTCTGAGCGGCCACGAAACCGAGGCTGGTGTAGCCCTCGAGCATCGGCTCGGGGGGCCCACCGAGGGGTTCCATCTGGAAGTAGTGGTCCATCAGCGTCAGGGTCGCGACGCCACCCTCGTCGGCGGCCCGCGCGACGCCCGCGAGCGTCGTACCGAGGGCCTCCGCTCCGCCGGGCCAGGTCAGGTTCGAGCAATGCACTCCGAGCAACATGCCTGTCACGCTACGCCCGTACCGGAGGCATCCTCCGTGCGGCCGATCGATCGCCAGGGGTGCGGGCTGCCGGTGGTTGAGGAGCTCGCTCTGCGAGCGTCTCGAAACCACCCCTTCCACAGGTGCCTTCGCCGTCCGTCACCGGCTGCCGGAAACTCCAACAGACTGGCCGGATGGCCGCCTGGGTGTACATCCTCGAGTGCGCGGATCTCTCGTTCTACGTCGGTAGCACCGTCGACCTTGAGGCACGGGTCTGGCAGCACCAGAACGGTGAAGGAGCCGCGTACACACGTCACCGGCTCCCGGTTCGACTGCTCTGGAGCGCTTCGTACGAGCGAGTCGATGAGGCGTTCGGCTTCGAGAAGCAGGTCCAGGGCTGGTCGAGGGCTAAGCGCCTGGCCATGATCGAGGGTCGACTCGGAGACCTGGGCTGGCTGTCGAGTCGCAGTCATGCGGCGGTGTCCAGGCGAAGACGTCTGTGACGGGTGGTTTCGAGACGGGCGCCAGGGCGCCCTCCTCAACCACCGGGCACGCCCGCCCACCACCGGGTCCTACGCACACCGGGATCGTCCTCCTCAACCAGCCGAGGTCCTGAGGCCCGACCGCTCTGCACAACCGCCGGGAGTGCGGCTACCGGTGGTTGAGGAGCTCGCTCTGCGAGCGTCTCGAAACCACTCCGAGGTCGGTGGATCCCTAGACTGAAGGGGTGGAGTTCTACTCGGCCTACGCCCAGGGGTTCGCGCGCGTGGCGGCGTGCACGGTCCCGGTCGCGCTGGCCGACCCGGCCGCCAATGCGGCGACCGTGCTGGCGCAGGTGCGGGAGTGCCACGGGGAGGGCGTCGCGGTCGCGGTCTTCCCCGAGCTCTGCCTGAGCGGCTACTCCATCGAGGACCTGCTCCTGCAGGACACCCTGCTGACGGCCGTGCAGGAGGCGATCGCGACGCTCGTCGCCGCCTCGGCCGACCTGCGGCCGGTGATCGTCGTCGGCGCTCCGCTGATGCACGGCACCCGGGTCCTCAACTGCGCGGTCGTGATCCAGGGTGGCCGGGTCCTGGGCGTCGCGCCCAAGTCCTACCTGCCGAACTACCGCGAGTTCTACGAGCGCCGCCACTTCGCGCCCGGCGACGACCTCAGGGGTACGACGATCCGGGTCGCGGGCGACGAGGTGCCACTGGGACCCGACCTGATCTTCGCCGCCACCGATGTGCCCGACCTCCGGCTCCACGTGGAGATCTGCGAGGACATGTGGGTGCCGGTGCCGCCGAGCGCGGAGGCGTCGTTGGCCGGCGCGACCGTTCTCTCCAACCTCTCGGGCAGCCCGATCACGATCGCTCGCGCCGAGGACCGACGGCTGCTGGTGCGCAGTGCCAGCTTCCGCAGCAATGCGGCGTACATCTTCGCGGCCGCGGGCCAGGGCGAGTCCACCACGGACCTGAGCTGGGACGGCCAGACGATGGTCTACGAGTGCGGTGACCTGCTCGGCGAGAGCGAGCGGTTCCCCGACGGGCCGCGCCGCACGGTGGTCGACGTCGACCTCGACCGGATCCGGCAGGAACGGATCCGGCAGGGCACCCACGACGACAACCGGCGAGGTCTCGACTCCGCTCGACCGGCGAAGTACCCGTTCCGGACGGTGGAGTTCGAGCTCAGGCCGCCCACCGGCGACATCGGGCTGCGACGGCACGTCGACCGCTTCCCGTTCGTGCCCGACGACGTCGAGCGGCTGGCGCAGGACTGCTACGAGGCCTACAGCATCCAGGTGGCCGGCCTGGTCCAGCGGATGCAGGCGATCGGGCAGCCGAGGGCCGTCATCGGCGTCAGTGGGGGCCTCGACTCGACGCACGCCCTGATCGTCGCGGCCAAGGCGATGGACCGGCTCGGCAGGCCGCGGAGTGACGTCCTCGCGTTCACGATGCCGGGCTTCGCCACCGGCGACACCTCGAAGTCGCTGGCGACGCGCCTGTCGAAGGCGCTCGGCGTCACCTTCGAGGAGATCGACATCAAGCCGGCGGCCGAACAGCTGCTCAAGGACCTCGACCACCCTGCCGCCGACGGCGAGGCGGCGTACGACGTCACCTACGAGAACGTCCAGGCCGGGCTGCGCTACGACTACCTCTTCCGGCTGGCCAACCAGCGCGGCGGCATCGTCGTCGGCACAGGCGACCTGAGCGAGCTCGCGCTGGGCTGGTGCACGTACGGCGTCGGCGACCAGATGTCGCACTACAACGTCAACGCCGGCGTCCCGAAGACGCTGATCCAGCACCTCATCCGGTGGGTGATCGAGAGCCGTCAGTTCGACGAGGAGTCCAACGCCGTGCTGCGCGAGGTGCTCGACCAGGAGATCACCCCCGAGCTGATCCCGACGGTCGAGGGCCAGAAGGCGCAGTCGACGGAGGACACCGTCGGCCCCTACGCGCTCCAGGACTTCACCCTCTACCACGTGCTGCGCCGCGGCTACCGACCGAGCAAGATCGCCTTCCTGGCCTGGCATGCCTGGCACGACGTCGACGCGGGGGAGTGGCCGCCGGGCTACCCGCCCGAGGCTCGTCCGGCGTACGACCTGACCGCCATCCGCGCCTGGCTCGAGGTCTTCTGCCGCCGCTTCTTCGCCAGCCAGTTCAAGCGCAGCGCCCTGCCCAACGGACCCAAGGTGAGTGCCGGAGGCACGATGAGCCCCCGCGGCGACTGGCGGATGCCGAGCGACGCCGCCGCCACCGCGTGGCTGGCCGAGATCGACGCCCACGTGCCGGCTTCCTGAGGCCACCCCCAACCTTTCCGGGAGTGCGGCAGTCCTACGAGAGAGAGAACGGTCCACGGGGGGTCGTTCCGATCTCGAAGGAGTAGCCATGATCCGCCTACCTCGGGTGGCAGCACTCGTCGTGACCCTGGCCGCAGTCGCCCTGGCCACCACCGCAGCGGGCGACGCCCGCGCCGCCACACCGGCAGCAGCGCACGCCACCTCCACACCGCACACCAGGGTCGTCCTCCACGTCACCGGCTGCGACCGGTGCTTCATCGCAGCCCAGCACGCGATCGACGGTCAGCTCAAGGTCTGGACCTCGCCCACGAAGCGGGTCGGCAGCGACCACCGGGTGACCTTCGACGCGCGCACCTCTCGCACCCATGGCATGTCGTTCATCATCGAGGCGCCCTGGGAGGGGAACACGGGGGCGATCTCCAACATCGTGACGCGCTACGTCGGTCACAGCGGCGGCTCGTTCGTCAGCCGCGCAGCAGCCCGCGCCGCAGACCGCGCCACCGGCTGCTGGGCCGGTACGACGGCCGGCCGCGTCCGCCTGGACTTCCACGTCGCGCGAGTGCCGGGCAAGACGCTGGACGGTCACCCCACCCAGATCCCGCTCGTCTACGCCACTCACTCCCTGTCGAGCTGGCAGCCGATGGTGAAGACCTTCAAGGGGACGATCGGCAACCAGGACGCGTTCTACTGCACCCGACCGTGACTCGAGCGCCCCGCTGGTCTCGCCAAGCGCGACCCGCGGGGCGCTCTTTCAGTTCTTGGTGATCCTTCCGTCCGTCGTCACCGTGAACGGGTCGGTCAGCGAACCGACGTAGCTGACCAGCGGGACGAGCTCGGCGTCGGCGGTCTGCACGATGTCCTGTGCGGACTCGAGGACCGTGAAGCCGTCGCCACCACCCACCATGAACGAGTTCGCCGTGCCGGTGTACGACGTCGAGTCGTCGTCGGCGATGGGGTGGGAGTCGTCTCCGGCGGCCCCCAGCCACACGCCCGTGATCGACCCGCTGCCCTGGCTCCCGGTGTAGGTGAAGTGCAACCCCGAGACCTGCATGATCCCTCCGGTCCCGGCCGCGAGCTGCTGGTTGAGCAGCGCCCAGACCTGGGTGCCGGTGAGGGAGAAGGTGTCGACGAAGTCGTCCTGGAACGGCTGCATGGTGAACAGGTTGCCGAACGTGACCGGCCCTGCCTGCAGTCCGGCCCGGACGGAACCGGTGTTCACGAAGGCGAGCTGGGTACCGGTCTCGACCCGTTGCGCGTCGGCGATCAGGTCCCCGGCGGGAGACTCCCCGGCGGGTGTCGAGCCGCCCTCGCGCTGCGACGGGATGTCCGTCGACGCGTGGTTGACGACGCGCTGCGTGATCGGGTTCGTGGCCTCGACCGCAGCATCGACGATCCGCTGCACCTTCGGGTCGGGCGTCACCGCCGGTGCCGAGGGATCGGTCGTGCTCGGTGCCGTGGTTCGCCACGTCGGCTGCACGGAGCCCCACGTGGCGGCGATCGTGCCCTGCCTGCGGTCGAGGAGCAGGTGCACGTCGTCGTAGGCCTCGGTGAAGGAGCCGGCCTGGATCACGAGGGCGTGCCCGACCCTGGTGTCGATCACGGTGTGACTGTGACCCGAGATCAACACCGATACAGCGGGGTCGAGACGGGAGGCGATGTCGTTGATCCGGTCGTTCACCGTGCCCACCGGGAAGTTCGACTGCCGACCTCCCTCGTGGACCACCGCGACGAACGCGTGCACACCCTGGTGCTCCAGCACACCGACGTACTTGTTGATCGCGTCCGCCTCGTCGACGAAGTGCACGCCGTCGGTGGCGCCCGTGGTGGTGATGGTGGGGGTGGTGATGGTCGTGGCCCCGATGAACCCGACCTTGACGCCACCGATCCGCTTCACGACGTACGGCGGCAGGAGAGGTTGCCCGGTCTTGTCGCTGATGACGTTGGCGTCCACCACCGGGAAGTCGAGCCGGTCGAAGGTGATGGACGGGTCCACCGTGGACCGGCCGCCGTTGACCTGGCGCAGCATCTCGGGCACGCCACGGTCGAACTCGTGGTTGCCGAGGGTGCCGACGTCGATGCCCATCAGGTTGAGCGCGTCCAGCGTGGGCTTGTCACGCAGCAGACCCGACTCCGGGGGACTGGCACCGACCATGTCGCCGGACTCGACGGTCACCGTGTGGGGGTCGTCGGCCCGAGCCCGCTTCAGATACGTGGCCAGCGTGGCGATGCCGCCCGCTGGGCTGCGAACACCGGTGTAGGGGTCGGTGAAGTTCAGTCCGGTGCCGGTGATGTTCCCGTGCACGTCGTTGAATCCGAGCACCTGCCCGGTCGTGTACCTGTCGCCGCCGCGGAGGATCTTGGTCAGCACGGTGCCCTGTGCCTGCAACGGCGGGTCGAAGCCGCCCAGCACGGCGAGCGTCGGGGCGAGGTCGACGGCGCGGACGTGGCGCACCGCGCGCTGGTGCTTGATGTCCGGTCCACCGGCGACGAACGTCGCGTGCATGTTGATGTTGTGTCGGAGGTCGACGTCGTCGGGCAGGTAACCGTGCTGGCCGAAGAACCGGGACGGCGCCACGAGGGTCCCGACGGTGGCCGCGTCGAACTGGTACGGCGGCTTGGCGACCACGACGACGTCACCCGTGCGCGTCGGGTTCAGTGAGTCGCTGCCGTCGACGTCGGCCATCTGCTCCTTGGTCAGCACCTTCTCGATGATCGGCTGACCCGTCGTCGGATCCTTCAGGCTCCGGTAGGCGTGGACGATGTCGTCGACGGTGGACTGGTACCGACTCGGGTCGAGGACGCCGTCAGGGTCTCGGCCCTTGAGGTTCAGGTAGATCTGCGCGGTCGCCCCGGCCTCGCACTCCTTGGCGATGGTCCCGCCGGGGGCGCTGCCCGCGGCGGGGCGGCAGTTCGCGGTCTGCTCGACGTCCTGCAGGCCGAGCTCCTTGAGCGGCAGGGCGGCGTCGATGGCGAGCCATTGCGGAGCGAAGCCGTGGTCGCTGCTGGCGAGGATGTCCGGGTCGTGCCCGATCAGGGACCGCAGCAGCCCCAGGCGCGCGTCGGCGGAGTGGTAGGCGCCCTCGAGGTACGCCGTGCGCTGGGCGACGCGTCCGTCGCGCGGGCCGGTGCCGGCGACCCGGTCGAAGTACGGGTTCGGCGACCCGTCGGGGGCCTTCGGGGTCAGCAGCCCGAGGATCTGGTGGCTGACCTCGTCGGTCTGGTCGGTGCCGGCCAGCAGGACGTCGGTGTCGGGCTGCAGGGTCCCGAGGACGAACCGGTTGACTGCGGTGTCGTAGGCCTGGTTGAGGTCGACGACCTGCTGGTACCAGGTGTCCTCGTCGATGATGCCGGCCTCTTCGGGGGCGAAGTCGCCGAAGACTGCGGGCGGCAGGTTGTCGGCGATGTACTTCGCGAGGTGGTCCTCACCGGGCGCGCCGGCGGGGAGCGCGTTGCAGGCAGCGGTGCTGCAGTGGGCGTTGGGCCGGGTCACCGAGGTGAAGTAGAGGCTGAACCTCGACAGGTCGCCCGCCATCGTCATGACCTTGACGTAGAAGCCCGCGGACTCTCCTGCCGCGGTGCCGACGAGGCCGTTCGCACCGCTGAGCCGGATCGCGCTGAACCGGCCCGGGACCAGGGTCGACAGGGACTGCGATCCGTCCTTGCCCGCCGTCGACGGCACGATCAGCGCCCGGTCGTAGCCGTGCGAGCCCGAGGCGTAGACGTAGAGGTCGAAGGTGCGGTCGGGGTTCAGCGCGCTCGAGGTCGTCTGCACGGTCAGCGTCGTCTGTTGGGCAGGCCGGGCGCTGGCCGGTACGTGGGTCCAGCCGGCCGCGGGCTGGAAGTCCGCCACCTGGTAGGCGAGACCGAAGCTCGCGGCGGAGGCCTGCTTGGTCGGGTCGAGCGGGGTCTCGAGGACGCCGCGCCGGGAGAAGAACGTGTCGAAGTCGACGGTCGGCCCGTTGATGTCGGCGTTCAGTCCGCCCGTCCACTCCAGCTGCGCGACCTTCTTGCCCGCGAGCTCGGCCGACGAGGCCACCGACTGCGCCTCCAGCACATTGCCCGGCTCCGTGCCCGGGCTCGCTCCGTTGCCGTGGAACGCGAACGAGATCGACTGGGTGAACGGGAGTCGGGTGTCGAAGAAGGTGTTGTTCGTGCTGCCGTGCACTCCGGGGTAGGCCCCGGTCGCCAGCGTGTACCAGCCCTGGCCGGTGTTCGGCGGGAACCCCTGCGTCAGCCCGTTGTCACCGGTGGCACCGTCGTGCATGAGGTCGGCGTACGTCGGCATCAGGTGGCGGTGCGCGAACGTCTGCATCAGGTCGGGCCGCATGCCGTCCGAGCTGTACATCACGACGGGATGGTCGCCGCCCGGGGGCTGGTGCCCGTGGTGGTCACTCCTCGGAGTGGCCAGGGCCGCAGGTGCGGCCAAGGCCGACGCGGCGAGTGCGGTGGAGGCGATCAGGACGAGGGGACGACGGCGCATGGAAACACTCCGAGAGAAGAGACCGAGTTGGCATCACCCTCGCGTCCCCGCGCAGGCGCGTCAACGGCAGGCAGATGGATTCTCTGCGACATCGCCGTAACACGCCTGCGACCGCACTGACCCAGCATGACCTCGGTCCGAGCCGATTGCGGCTCCCTGAGGTCAGGGGCGCGCGTGCTTCCGGCGCTTGGCCAGTCCAGCGAACGCGATGAGCATGAACGCCATCGTGATGACGGCGAGCGTGGTTGCGCCCCAACCGATCCACGGCGACGCGAAACCGGTCATGGGCAGCAGCGCTGCCTGCTTGGTTGCCTGTCCGTACACAGTCCTACCTCCCTTCTGCGATGTATTGAGCGGCCCAACGGTCCGTGCGACGTCGGGTGATCTTGGACTTCACGACGGCACCCCACGCGGCGAGGAACCAGGCGGCGCGGACCCACGCGAAGACTTCCTGCGGGACGAGGGCAGCCGCGAACGCGACGTCTCGCCAGGTGCGGTGCGGGACGAGCAGCGAGGCGCGCACGTCCGAGGCGATGAACAGCAGCGGCGGGAGCAGCCACCAGTACCACGTGAAGACCAGGCCCCCGGTCAGCACGAGCGCGAGGGTGAACAGGACCCACAGGATGCGCACCAGCGCGGCGAACATCCCCGCGGCCTGTTGTCGCCAGTCGAGGAGCGTCAGCCTGTTGACGCCGAGCGTCAGCAGGTCCTCCACGGTGCCGACCTGCCACTTCATCCGCTGTCCCCACAGGGCGCGGAGGTTCTTCATGGAGTCGGTGTAGGCGCGCACGGTCGGGGAGACGTGGCAGTGCCAGCCCGCCTCGCGGATGCGGTACGTCAGCTCGAAGTCCTCCACCTGCGAGTCGTAGGACCACGGTCCGACGCGCCGGGTCGAGTCGACGATGTGCCGCAGCGCCTCGCCACTGATCGCGCAGCCGGTCCCCGCGAGCACCGATGTCCAGCCACGGCGCAGACTCGTGTCGGTCCAGCGCGCGAACTCGAAGCGCTGCAGAGTGGTCCACCAGTCGTCGCCGAGCATCGTGAACTTGGACGACGAGCCGCCGAGCCGGTCGTCGGCCAACATCTCGGCCTCCCAGTCACGCACCGCGTTGTCGGGGAGCACGGTGTCGGCGTCGAGGCAGATCACCACGTCCGCGTCGCGGGCGTACCGGTTCCAGGCGACGTTGAGCGCCTCTGACTTGCGGTGGGCGAGCGCGGGCAGGTCCAGCACGGTCACCGGGTAGCGCGAAGCAATCGCGGCGGTGTCGTCGGTGCAGCCGTTCGGGATCACGATGATCCGGTCGGGCACGCGTGTCTGCGAGAGCACCGCCTCGATCGTGGCGGCGATGCTGTCCGCTTCGTTGTGCGCGGGGATCAGCGCGGCAACCAGCATCGGGCGCGATGACGCGCTCGATGGCGTCGCGATGTGCCGGCGGCCGATGCTCATGTGTGTGCTCTCTCCTCGAGGTGGTGGTGGCTGTGCGGGTCGTCCCGTCCGATGGGCGTCTGGGGCGTACCTTGTTGGCACTATGCTAACAATGTTGTTGACGGATCGCCAATTCGCTACTATGCCGCCGTGAGCACGACTCGTACGTACGTCCGCCTCAGCCCTGAGCAGCGTCGCGGGCAGATCCTCGACGCCGCCAACGCGCTGTTCGCCGAACGCGGCTACGAGGCTGTCCTGATCGATGACATCGCGAAGTCCGCGGGTGTCACCCGTGGGCTCGTGCATCACTACTTCGGCGGCCGCAAGGATGTGTACGTTGCGCTGCTGGAGCGGCTCGGTGCAGGCCGCGAGGAAGCGCTGCGGCCACCCACCGGTCGCAGCGCCCACGCGCGGGTGGCGGACTCGGTGTCACGCTGGCTGGACTGGACAGGCATGAACCAGGCGATCTATCTCGGCACGATCGCACCCGGTGAGGACATCGCCGACCCAGAAGTGCGGCGCGTGGTCGGCGAGCTGGTGCACCGTGCGGTCGCGCAGATAGCGGTCTTCCACGCCGACATCGCCGAGGACTCACCGCGCTTGCGTTACGCGCTGGAGTGCTGGACCGGTCTGAACCGAGCCGCGACGCGCCGATGGCTGCGCGGCGACGCCACCCGCGAGGCGACACACGAACTGCTCGTCTCGACTCTCGAACACGTCCTCCGTACGTTCGGCTCACCGCCGAAGCAGCGCACCACGCCTCTGACGCGGTCGCGGTAGGAGCCGCGCAGGCCACCTCCTCGCGCAACATCGCCGTAACACGCCTGCGACACACTGACCCGCATGGGCAAGCAGGAGGACTTCGTGCTGCGCGCGCTCGAGGAGCGGGACGTCCGGTTCGTACGGCTGTGGTTCACCGACGTGCTCGGTTTCCTCAAGTCCGTGGCAGTCGCACCGGCCGAGCTCGAGGGCGCCTTCGACGAGGGGATCGGGTTCGACGGCTCGGCGATCGAGGGCTTCGCCCGCGTCTACGAGGCCGACATGCTGGCCAAGCCCGACCCGTCGACGTTCCAGATCCTGCCCTGGCGCAGCGGCGACGGCCCGTCGACCGCCCGGATGTTCTGCGACATCGTGATGCCCGACGGCTCGCCGTCGTACGCCGATCCGCGACACGTCCTCAAGCGCACGCTGAGCACGGCGGCCGAGCAGGGCTTCACCTTCTACACCCACCCCGAGATCGAGTTCTACCTCTTCAAGGACACCCCGGAACCCGGCGGTGAGCCGGTGCCGGTCGACCGCAGCGGGTACTTCGACCACACCGCCCAGAGCCAGGGCGCCGACTTCCGGCGCGAGGCGATCACGATGCTCGAGTCGATGGGGATCTCGGTGGAGTTCAGCCACCACGAGGGCGGCCCGGGCCAGCAGGAGATCGACCTGCGCTACGCCGACGCCCTGTCGACCGCCGACAACATCATGACCTTCCGCACCGTGATCCGTGAGGTGGCGCTGGGTCAGGGCATCTGGGCGACGTTCATGCCGAAGCCCTTCACGGCCCACCCCGGGTCGGGGATGCACACCCACGTCTCGCTGTTCGAGGGCGACCGCAACGCGTTCTTCGAGGCCGGCGCGGAGTACCAGCTGTCCAAGACCGGCCGCCAGTTCATCGCCGGCATCCTGCGCCACGCCAGCGAGATCGCCGTCGTCACCAACCAGTGGGTCAACAGCTACAAGCGCCTGCTCGGCGGCGGGGAGGCCCCGTCGTACATCTGCTGGGGCCACAACAACCGCTCGGCGATGGTGCGCGTGCCGATGTACAAGCCGCAGAAGGGCGTCTCGACCCGCATCGAGCTGCGCACCATCGACTCGGCGTGCAACCCCTACCTGGCGTACGCCGTCGTGCTCGCCGCGGGCATGAAGGGCATTGCGGAGGACTACGACCTGCCGCGCGAGGCCGAGGACGACGTGTGGACGCTGACCGAGCGCGAGCGCAAGAGCATGGGCATCGCGCCGCTGCCGAGCAGTCTCTCGGAGGCGATCTCCGTGGCCGAGGACTCCGAGCTCCTGGCCGAGACGCTGGGCGAGCACGTCTTCGACTTCTTCCTGCGGAACAAGCGCACCGAGTGGCAGGACTACCGCACCCAGGTGTCGGCCTTCGAGCGCGACCGGATGCTGCCGGTGCTCTAGTCGGCCCGGTCGGCCTTCTGGTCGAGCGTCTGCGCGAGCATCCACGAGGTGCCGTCGGGGTCGTAGAACGTCGAGAGCCGGACCATGCCCGGGATCTCGTGCCAGTCCTCGACGGTGACGTCGTGGGTGCGCAGGTGGGCGATGGCCGCGTCGATGTCGTGGACACCGAAGGTGGGCACCACCGTGCCCGGGGTGACGTCCTCGGTCTGGCCCAGGCCGATCGTGAAGTCGAAGGGCGTCTTGAGCTCACACCATCCGTAGTCGGCGAGCTCGTAGCTCACCTCGAAGCCGAGGACGTCGCGGTACCACGCCAGGGAACGGTCGTAGTCGGACACGTTGACCGAGATCACACAGCTCGCCGGGTTGAAATCAATGGTCATGACCTACTTTTATACTAAGTTGTTTTCTATGTCAACGGCGGAGCTCGTCGATCTCTTCCACCACCGCTGGGCCGCGCCCGCCCTGGCCTTGCTGGACGAGCGCGGCGGTGCCCGGTTCGTCGAGCTCCAGCGCAAGCTGGGCGTGACCCGTGACTCGCTGCGCCGGGCGTTGGATGCGCTCGTCGAGCTGGGATATGTACGCCGGAACGAGGGCTACGGGCACCCGCTGCGACCGGAGTACCTGATCACCGATCCCGGCCGCGACGCCTCTGCCCTGGCCAGCCGGGTGAGCCGCTCGCGGTCCCGCGAGACCCTGCTGCGCAAGTGGTCCGTGCCGGTGCTGGCCGAGCTCGAGGAGCCGCGCCGGTTCTCCGAGCTCCGCGCCGCGCTGCCCGGCGTCACGCCGCGCGCACTGGCGCTCGCCCTGCAGGAGCTCGAGTCGGTCGGGCTGGTCCGACGCGAGGTGCGGCCGACCCGTCCACCCTCCACCGTCTACCGGCCGACGGCTCGTGCCGACACGATTCTCGGACGTTGACGAGCCGGGCCGCCGCGACCGCACTACCGTGGAGCGCGTGACTCCCCGTGTCCTGGTCGTCCAGCACGAGAACGACGACCCGATCCACCGGATGGGCCAGTGGATGGCCGTCGACCTCGACGTACGCCGTCCCTACGCCGGCGACGACCTCCCCGCCTCCCTCGAGGGCTACGCCGCCATGGTGGTGATGGGCGGCGCGATGGGCGCCAACGACGACGCGACGTCCCCTTGGCTGCCGGCCACCCGGGAGCTGATCCGCGAGGCGGCGGCCGACGGCGTGCCCACCTTGGGGATCTGCCTCGGACACCAGCTCGCGACGGTCGCCCTGGGCGGTGAGGTGCTTCCCAACCCGGCGGGCCGCCAGTTCGGTCTCTACGACGTCAACTGGGAGCCCGCGGCCCACCTGGACGGGCTGTTCTCGACCGTGGCGACCCCGCGCCGCGGCGCGCACTGGAACGACGACATCGTGACGCGGCTGCCCGAGGGCGCGGTCCTGATGGCTCGGTCGAGCTCCGGCGACGTCCAGGCCGTGCGACATGCGCCCACGGTCTGGGGGGTGCAGTGGCACCCCGAGGTCGACGAGCCGCTGTTCCGCGGCTGGCTCGTCGGCGGCGACGCCGACCCGACGTTGGCCGAGGCGACCCTCGAGGATCTCGCGAGGTCCGCCGACGAGCTCGAGCAGGCGTGGCGTCCCCTCGCGTCCCGGCTCGTCGAGCTGGCGTCCGCCCGGCAGCCCGTCTAGGGCGCGACCTCCACGGCCGGCTGACGGAACGCGTCGCGGAGCCGTTCGCGCGCAGACGACGGTGCGCCGATCCGGTCCAGGCCGAGCAGCGCGGCACCGACCACGGGGGGTGAGCGCACCACTGCGGTGGTCGCCAACGGTGCCTGGTCGCGCAACAGCCGGTGGATCTCGTCCATCAGCAGGGCGTGGCCGGCCGTGATGACGCCACCACCGAGCACCACGTCGATCGGCTCGTCGAGGACGCCGAGGCGACCCATGGCCGCGAGCGCGAGGGCCACCACCTCCCCGGCCTGACGACGTACGATCCCGTCCGCCGTGGCGTCCCCCTCGGCAGCGACCTCGAACAGCACCGGGGTCATCTCCAGGCAACGCGCCTCGGTGATCGTGCCGAGGTGCACCGCCTCGATCAGGCCGGCCATGCTGCCCAGGCCGAAGTGCCGAGGCAGCGCCGTCCGGAGCCGGGTGTCGGGCCCGCGGCCGTCCTCGGCCCGGGCCGCCCACCACATGGCCTCCTGCCACAGGTGCCCGCCGCCACCCCAGTCACCGGAGATGTGCCCGACGGCAGCGAAGCGCACGGTGGTTCCGTCGGGCAGGAGGCCCGAGCAGTTGATCCCGGCGCCGCAGACCACGGCGACGCCTCGGGGCTCGTCGATGCCGGCCCGCAGGACGGCGAAGGTGTCGTTGAAGACCTCGCTCGACTCGCCCCAGCCGCGCGCGGCGACGGCGTCCTCGAGCGCCTCCTGCTCCACCGGCAGGTCGGCGTTGGCGAGGCAGGCCGACACGTGCCGCACCATCGGTCCCTCGTCGCGGTGGGCAACACCGGCGTCGCTGCACGCGGCCTGGACGGTGGCGACCAGCCCGGCCACGGCCTCCTCGGCGCCGACCCGGTGGGGGAGGAAGGGGCCGCCGCGAGCGGTGCCGACCAGCCGCCCGTCCGTGGCGATCAACGCGATGTCGGTCTTGCTGTTGCCGGCGTCGATGGCCAGGACGCCGGCGACCATGCCCTGTGACTCGCTCATCTCAGGCCCACGGGAGGTACGCGCGGTTGTGGTCGACCAGGCGGTCCGTCAGCCCGCGTGCCTGGTCGACCTGGCCGACGAGCGGGTGCGCCAGGAGGGCCTGGAACACCCGGTCGTAGCCACCGTGGAGGGCGGCCTCGAGAGCCAGGTGCTCGTACGCCGTGACATGGCCGACGAGCCCGGCGTACAGGGGTGCGAGGGGTTCGACCGGCAGCGGTCGGACGCCCGAGTGATCGACCTCGGCCGGCACCTCGATGACCGCGTCGTCGGGCAGGAACGGCAGGGTGCCGTCGTTGCGCAGGTTGACCACCTGGGTCGACGTACCGTCGCCGCGGCCGAGCAGCGCGGCCGCCAGCTGTACGGCGGCCTCGGAGTAGTAGGCCCCGCCGCGCTGCTCGAGCAGCTCCGGCTTGCGGTCGAGCGCCTCGTCCTTGTACATCCGCAGCAGCTCTTCCTCGATCGCCGTCACCTGCGATGCCCGCGACTCGCTGGAGAGCAGCTCGCGCACCACCTCGTCGTGTGCGTAGAAGTAGCGCAGGTAGTACGACGGCACCACGCCCAGCTGCTGGAGCAGCTCCGTGGGCAGCTCGATGTCCTCCGCGAGCTCGGTGACGTGGTCGGCGAGGATCCCGGGCAGCCGGTCGACACCGTCCACGAGGGCGGCTCGTTCCCAGGTGAGGTGGTTGAGCCCGACATGGTCCAGCTGCACCCGATCGGGCTCCACTCCGAGATAGCCGGCGAAGCGACGCTGGAAGCCGATCGCGACGTTGCACAAGCCGACCGCCCGATGACCGGCCTGCAGCAGCGCACGGGTCACGATGCCCACCGGGTTGGTGAAGTCGATGATCCAGGCCTGCGGCGCTGCCGCGGCGACCTGGTCGGCGATGTCGAGGACGACCGGGACCGTCCGGAGCGCCTTGGCCAGACCGCCGGCGCCGGTGGTCTCCTGTCCCACGCACCCGCACTCGAGCGGCCAGGTCTCGTCCTGGTGGCGCGCCGCCTGACCTCCCACCCGGAGCTGGAGCAGGACGGCGTCCACGCCGTCCAGGGCCGGCGCGAGCTCGACGGACGTGGTGATCCGACCGGGATGCCCCATCCGGTCGAGGATCCGGCGGCCGAAGGCGCCCACGAGCTCGAGGCGCGCAGGGTCCGGGTCGACGAGCGCGAGCTCGTCGAAGGGGAGCACGTCCCGCATCCGGCCGAGGCCGTCCACCAGCTCCGGGGTGTACGTCGACCCGCCGCCGACGACTGCGATCTTCATGCGAGGTCTCCCGGGGTGCTCGTCATCCCTTGACTCCCGTCAGGGTGACGCCCTCGATGAACGCCTTCTGGGCGAAGAAGAAGACGATGATCACCGGGGCCATCACCAGGAGCGTTGCTGCCATGGTCAGGTTCCAGTTCGTGTGGTGGGCGCTCTTGAAGGACTGCAGCCCGTAGCTCAGGGTCCAGGCGCCGGGGTTCTCGCTGGCGTAGATCTGGGGACCGAAGTAGTCGTTCCAGCAGTAGAAGAACTGGAACAGCGCAACGGCCGCGATGGCGGGCCGGGTCAGCGGAAGCACCACGCGGAGCAGGGCGCCGAGATCGCTGCAGCCGTCGACCTTGGACGCGTCGAGATACTCCCGGGGCACGGTCAGCATGAACTGACGGAGCAGGAAGATGGAGAACGCATCCCCGAACGCCAGCGGGATGATCAGTGGCCAGAGGGTGCCGGTGAGGTGCAGGTCCTGCGCCCACACCAGGTACAGCGGGATGATCACCACCTGAGGTGGCAGCATCATCGTCGCGATGATCACCATCATGCACAGGTGCCTCCCGCGGAAGCGGAAGCAGGCGAGGGCGTAGGCGACGGGGATGCTGGAGATCAGGGTCAGCGCAGTCCCGGACACGGCGTAGATCAGCGTGTTGCGCCACCAGGTCCCGAAGCCCGGGGTGCGCCAGACGTCGACCAGGTTGTGCCACACGAAGGGGTGGGGCCACAGGTCGCGGCTGAGCGACTGATGGTCACTCATCAGGGCGGTCAGTGCGACGAAGACGAACGGGAGCAGGAAGAACAGCGCCGCGGCCACCGCGAACGCGTGCACGGCTATCCACTCCAGGGCGCGACGGCGCCGTACGTTGCCCGGAACCGGGTTGGCTGTCGCCACGGGTCAGTCCTCCCTCGCGACGAGTCCGCCGCCGGGTCGCATCAGGAACGCCGCGAACACCAGCGACATCGCGAACAGGATGAGGGCGACCACGCAGGCGGCCCCGAAGTCGAACCGCTGGAAGCCCAGGTTGTAGACGAGCTGGGGCAGGGTGAGGGTCGATCCGCCCGGGTAGCCGGGCTCGGTCTGCTGGCCGGAACCACCGATCTGACCGCTGGCCACCTGCCCTGCGACCAGCGGCTCCGTGTAGTACTGCGTCATCGCGATGATCCCGGTGACGACGGAGAACGCCAGGATCGGTCGCAGGTGGGGGAGCGTGACGTGCACGAACCGCCGGTAGGCAGGCGCTCCGTCGAGCTCGGCGGCCTCGTAGAGCTCGCGCGGTACGTCGAGCAGCGATGCCATGAAGATGACCATCAGGTCACCGATCCCCCACAGGGCCAGCAGGGTCAGGGCCGGCTTCGACCAGCTGGGGTCGTTGAACCAGCCCGGCTCGGGCAGCCCCAGCTTGCCCAGGATCGAGTTCACCGGGCCGGTGCCCGGATTGAGCAGGAACACGAACGCGAGGGTGCCCGCCACCGGTGGCGCGAGGTAGGGCATGTAGAAGAGGGTGCGGAACAGCCCGCCCCCGCGCTTGATCCTGATCACGAGCATGCCGATCGCCAGGCCCGAGAGCACCCGCAGCGTCACGATCACCACCACGAACCACACGGTGTTGCGGAGTGCCGGCCAGAAGAACGGGTAGTCGCGCAGCACGAACGACCAGTTGTCCAGCCCTACCCACGTCGGCGAGGTGAAGCCGTCGTAGTGCGTGAAGGACAGGTAGGCGGTCGTGACCAGGGGATAGATGAAGAACAGACCTGTGCCGAGCAGCCAGGGGGACAGGAACGCGACGTTGCGCACGAAGTCGCGGCGGCGGCGCGCCCGCAGCGCCGGACTCCGCGCAGGAGCCCGCTTCACGGAGTCTGTCCTCACTGGGCCTGTGCGATGTCGGTGTCGATCTGGTGTGCCGCCCCCTCCAGGCCGGCCTGAAGGTCGGTCAGCTTGCCGTTCTCGTAGTCATAGCCGACGTTCTGCAGCGTGAGCTGGTAGGCGCCGCCGTTCGGGCTGGACGGAGTCGTGTTGCTGTACTGGTTCTGGGCGATCTTGATGAAGGTCTGGAAGCTCGGGTTCTGGTCGAGCTTCGGCGAGGCGAGGGCCGCGTTGGTCGACGGCACGTTGTGGATCGCGTTGGCGAAGTTCACGACGGCGTCGGTGTCGGTGGTGAGGTACTGGACGAACTCCCACGCGGCGTTCTGCTTCTGGCTGGTGTTCGCGATCCCGACGATCGTGCCGGTGATGTAGCCCTTGCCGTACTGGTCGGCCTGGTCGTCCGGCACCGGGAAGGGGGCGACGCCGAAGTCGACCTTGCTGTCCGAGTCGTCGATCATGCCGCCGCGCCACTCGCCGTCGATGGCCATCGCGACCTGCCCCGTCATGAACGGGTTGTTGTCGCTGAACTCGTCGCCGAACGTCGTGCGGTACTTGTCGAGCCGGTCGAAGCCACCGAGCTTGCCGACCAGGCCCTTCTGCCACTGGTACGTCGAGGAGAGGGGCGGGTCGTTGGCGACGTTCGACTTCCCGTCGGGGGTGAAGTACGTCGGCGACGACTGGGCCGCGAAGTGCGTGATCGTCGACTCGTAGCCGTGGTACAGCGGCATGAAGCCGAGCTGGGAGTAGGTGTCGCCGGAGGTCTTGGTGAGCTTCACCGCGTCGGCGTCGAACTCGGAGTAGGTCTTCGGCGGGGACGTGATGCCGGCGGCCTTGAAGTCGTCCTTGTTGTAGTACAGGCCGTAGGCGTCGCTCAGCAGCGGCAGGGTGCACTGGTTGCCCTCGAACTGCGTGTACTGCAGCTGCGCCGACGGGAACATCTTCGTCGGGTCGATGCCCGACTTCTGCAGGAAGGGGTTGAGGTCGACGAAGGCGTGGGAGTTGCAGAACTCTCCGACGTTGTCGGTCGTGAACGAGGAGACGACGTCCGGCGCGCTGGACCCTCCCGCCCGCAGGGCCTGGTTGATCTTGTCGTCGGTGATGTTGCCGACGGCCTTGACGTGCACGTTGGGGTACTTCTTCTCGAACCCGTCGATGGTGGCCTGGATGGCCTTCACCTCGCTCGGCGCGGACCAGCCGTGCCAGAAGGTGATCGTCACGTCGGCGTTCGGGTTGTCGTTGGCCCCGCCCTTCGACGACCCGAAGCATCCGGTGACCGCGAGCGCGAGCGCGGTGAGCGTCCCGCAGAGCGCGAGGGGGCGGGTGAGGCGCCGCTGTGTGGTCATGGTGACCTCCTGGTGACGGCCCGGGCGTGGCCCGGGTCGGTGGTGGGTTGTCGGACGGTGTCGAAGATCTCGTCCCGAGCCGAGGTCAGAGCGGTGTGGAGGGCGCCCGCGAGGACCGGGCGGTCCTGGATGATGGCCAGCTCGAGCCGCGGCCGCGCCGCCGCCAGCGAGCCGAGCTCGTCGGCGATCAGCTGCAGCAGGCGCGGGCCGCCCGCGATCAGCACGCCACCGGAGAGGATCACCAGCTCCGGGTCGACGACGGCGACCATGGCCGAGATCCCGAGGGCGAAGCGGTGGGCGAGCTCGGCGAGCAGCCGGTCGCCGGCACCGGGCAGCTCGAGAGCTGCCGCGACGGCGGCCGGCGGGGTGGACGCGCGGACCCCGAGGGAGCGGGCCAGCGCCAGCACCTGCGGGCCGCCGGCGAGCTCCTGGAAGGCTCCGGCGTTGCCACGTCGTACGTCGCGTACCAGCGGGGTACCGGGCAGGGGCAGGAAGCCGACCTCGCCGGCACCACCGGTCGCCCCGCCGCGGAGCCGGCCGTCGATCACGACCGCGGCGCCGAGGCCCTCGTCGGCCCAGAGCAGGACGAAGTCGTCGACCCCGCGCGCGACGCCGGCCGCGAGCTCGGCGACCGCGGCGAGGTTCACGTCGTTGTCGACCTCGAGCGGGAGGCCGACCTCGTCGGCGAGTTGCTCGAGCAGGTGAGGGTCGTGCCAGCCCGGGAGGTGCCGGGCGTAGCGCAGCCTCCGGGTGGTGGGGTCGAACGCGCCAGGCGTCCCGATCGCGAGGTGACGGAGGGCGGACCACGGCAGGCCGGCCGACGTGGCTGCGCCGTCCAGGGCCTGCTTCACGTGGCTGACGGCGTCCGGGCGCGGACGCCGCGGAGTACGCAGCTCGTACTCGCCGACGGTGTGGCCGGTCAGGTCGGCGACGGCGGCCAGGATCCGGGCCGGGGTGACGTCGAGGGCGGCGACGTGACCGGCGTCCGGGTTGACGGCGTACAGCTGGGCACGCGGGCCGGGGCCACCGTGGGTGTTGCCGCTCGTGATCACGAGGCCGGCGCCCTCGAGCCGGGTGAGCAGCTGGCTCGTGGTCGGCTTCGAGAGTCCGGTGAGGTCGCCGAGCTGGGAGCGGGACAGCGGGCCGTGCTCGAGGAGAAGGTCGAGGGCCGCCCGGTCGTTGATGCCGCGCAGCAGGCGAGGCGTCCCGGCCTTCACCGGGCCCCGCTGCGGGGCGTGCGGACGTGCGCGTGGGGGTGCAGGTGGAGCTGCGCGGCGGCCGCGATCACGGCCGCACCGGTCATGTCGAGCGCCGGTTCGTCGGTCTGCCAGGCCCGTACGTCGTCGACGTAGCGGCTGCCGTGGCCGTCGAAACGGGTGAGCTGCCGCGACGCCGACGTACAGGGGAGCATCCCGGTCTGGAAGCCGCCGAGGCCACCGTCGAAGTTGCCCTTGCCGTTGGGGCCGTTGACCACCGCGCCGACGTCGAGCGGAGGGCGGCCGTCGAGGCGGCCCGCGAGGTTGGCGACCTGGTGCTGCATGCAGTTCGGGAAGGCGTGACCCACCCCGACCATGGCGGTCACTCCCCACGGGTCACCGCCCAGGAGCCAGGTCCGCTGGGCGGAGGCGAAGCCCTGGAACCGGTCGGAGTGGGTGAGCGCGTCGTACAGGCCGACCGTGGCGACCAGCCCGAAGGTGTGGGAGTTGACGTCGAAGTCGTCGACCGAGACGGCCGCGCGGAACGGGTCGTGCCGGGCGTGGCGCACGCCGCGCATGATCTGGGAGCGCAGGTTGCGGGTCAGGTCGCGTCGGGTGACGGCGAGTGGCCCCGCGCCCTGCACCTCGCCCATCGCCCGCGCCAGCGAGACGTCGGCGAGAGCTCCGGTGTCGTAGAGGTTGAGGGTGTCGGTCGACCGGGAGTCGAGGTAGCGACGGGCGAAGTCGGCCGAGTCCCTCAGGTACTGGGCCGCTGGGACCTCGAGGTCGTGTGCCGCCAGCGCGAGCTCGGCAGAGCCCAGCTCCATGTCGTCCAGCCAGCTCGACTCCGGGTAGAACGCGTGGGGGAGCGCTGTCACCAGCGGGTGCGGGGGACCGGCGGTCGCCGCCATCGCGTACAGGAGCCGAGCCTGACGAAGCTCGCGGTGCGCACGGGCCCGGTGGTCGCGGGCGTCTGCCTGTGCCGCGAGGGCGAAGCAGGCCACGACCCGGCCGACCAGGTTGGGGCTGATCGGGCTGCCGGCCGGGGCCGCGGCGAGGACGGGGCGGTGCGAGACGAACCGGTCCTGGTGTGCGTGGTCGCGGTCATCGGCCTGAGGAAGTCGCCACAGGTCGTGGTCGCCGCGGAAGGTCCCGGCCCGGTTTCCGGAGCCGATGCCGACCTGGATGTAGAGCGTGCGGGTTCGCGCGTCCCACATCTTCTCCAGCCAGTGCAGGCCGTAGCGGGCCTCGGCCGTGAGGGCCGCCGGCGCCCGGTGGCCCAGGAGGCGGGCGCTGGTGAACAGCAGGACGTCGTTGTACGCCGTCGAGTGGGTGAACTTGAGGTAGTCGCCGGCGTCGAACCAGCCGCCGGCCACGTCGACCGGCGCGCCGCCGAGCGGGTGGAGCCGACGGTCGGTGATCAGGTCGGAGCCACGCGCCATCCGGGGCCAGCGGTAGACCGTCGCCCGCCGGTCGTGCAGGTGCGAGGGCCTGCGGTGCAGGCGGCCGCGGACGACGTGCCGGCCGTCGCGCTGCGTCTGGTCGAAGGCGACGCCGGAGTCGAGCAGGGTCCCGAAGAGGCGGCTCGCTCCCGTCACGCGGAACCAGGGGGACGTGGCCTGCACCGGGCCCTGGGCGACGACTCGGTAGCGGCCAGGCGCCTGCAACCGGCTGAGGTCGAGCCGGTAGACGTCGGGGAAGCGTTTGTTCCAGGAGCCGGTCGATGCCGACGGCACGCGCCCACGGAGCACCACGCGGCCGGCGTCGTCGGTCACCACGAAGGTGCCGTGCTCGACGGCCCGCGGTGCCATCAGCATGGCCTTCTTGGACTCGTGCGGGAGATAGCCCTGCTGGTTGACCCGGATCTGCCCTGGTACCGCCGCCGCGAGTGACGGGGGTGCCCCCGCGGCGGCGGTCCGGGACAGACCCGGTGCGGAGGCCAGGGTCGCGGTCAGGACCGCGCACGCCCCGGCCGCCACCAGTCTCTCAGTCGCCCTTGCCATCCGGCCCCATAGTTAGATAGGAAACTTTCCTAATACCCTGCACGATGAGCTCGGCATCCGCAAGAGGCTCGACAGGGTGTGTCGTGCCGGGTCCCAGGGAGGCAGCGGAGCATGGACGTCGTCGTCGTCGAGGACCAAGCCGCGTTGGGATCGGTCGCGGCCTCGCTCGTCGTCGACGCGGTGGGGGCCGATCCCGGTCTGGTGCTCGGCGTCGCGACCGGCTCCTCCCCGGTGACGACGTACCGGGCGCTGGCGGCCGCGCACGAGTCCGGCCTCGACTTCTCGGGGGTGCGTTGTGTCGCGCTCGACGAGTATCTCGGGATCGCGGAGTCCGACCCCGCGTCGTACTACTCCTTCGTACGGCGCGAGATCGCTGCACCCCTTGACATCCCGGACGAGCAGCTGCTCGTCCCGGACGGCGCGACCGCCGACCCCGAGGCCGCCTGTCTCGCGTTCGAGGACGCCGTACGCCGACTGGGTGGTGTGGACGTCCAGCTCCTCGGGATCGGCCGGAACGGGCACCTCGGCTTCAACGAGCCGGGCTCCCCGTTCGGGTCCCGCACCCGGGTGGCGCGGCTGAGTGAGACCACGCGAGCCGACAACGCGCGCTTCTTCCGCCGGCCCGAGGACGTGCCGACGTACTGCCTCACCCAGGGCCTCGGCACGATCTGCGAGGCGTCCCACCTCGTGCTGGTGGCCTCGGGGTCGCACAAGGCCCCGGCCGTCGCCGCCGCCGTCGAGGGACCTGTCACCGAGTCCTGCCCGGCGTCGGTCCTCCAGCGGCACGAGCACGCCACCGTGATCGTGGACCGGGAGGCGGCTGCCGGTCTGGCGCGGATGAACGACGCGACACCCGGGCACGACTGGTTACATTGACGCGGTGACCCCCGGCCGCAGCGACTCGGTCCACTCGCGGCTGCTGCGCCTGGGATTCCAGGACCCGGCGCGGGCCGGCGCCGAGCTCGCCACGCTGGGTGACCGGGCGGAACCGCTCGTGGCGCTGCTGGCCCGGACGGCCGACCCCGACCAGGCGCTCGCCGAGCTGACCCGCCTCGTGGGCCGGGCCGGGCCGGACCTGGTGACCGAGCTCGCCGACGACGAGGGCACCTCGATGCGGCTGCTCTCCGTCCTCGGCGCCAGCCAGGCGCTGGCCGATCACCTGTGTCGCCATCCCGAGCAGTGGCGCGAGCTGGCGGACCCGTTCCTCGGCTCCACGCGACCCCCCGCGTACGCCGTACGGGACGCGCTCCTGCGCGCGGTCGGTGCTGATCCCGAGTCCGAGCACCCGACAGCGACCGTCGCGTCGGCACCCGACGTGCTGCGCGTGGAGTACCGCCGCATCCTGACCCGGCTCGCCGCGCGCGACCTCGCCCACCACCTCGGTGTCGACGACGCCGCGGCCGAGCTGTCCGACCTCGCCGCCGGCACGCTCGAGGCAGCACTGGCGATCGCGCGGTCGCGGGTGCCCGGAGCCGAGACCGCGCGGCTGGCGGTCGTCGCGCTGGGCAAGTGCGGTGGCCACGAGCTCAACTACGTCTCGGACGTCGACGTGCTCTACGTCTTCGAACCTGCCGCGGACGCCGCCGAGGGTTCCGCCGCGCGCGTCGCCACCCAGCTGGCCTCCCAGCTCATGCAGGTGTGCTCCGAGCACACGGTCGAGGGGACGATCTGGCCGGTCGACGCCAACCTGCGCCCCGAGGGTCAGGCCGGCCCGCTGGTCCGCACCCTGGCGAGCCACCGTGCCTACTACGAGCGGTGGGCCAAGACCTGGGAGTTCCAGGCCCTGCTCAAGGCGCGCCCGGTCGCCGGCGACCTCGACCTCGGGCGCGCATTCCTCGAGATCGTCGAGCCGATGGTGTGGCAGGTCGCCGAGCGAGACGGCTTCGTGAGTGACGTGCAGGCGATGCGCCGGCGCGTGGTCGAGAACATCCCGGCCCGCGAGGCCGACCGCCAGCTCAAGCTCGGCTCCGGAGGGCTGCGTGACGTGGAGTTCGCCGTACAGCTCCTGCAGCTCGTCCACGGGCGGGCCGACCGGAAGCTCCGCAGCGCCGCGACCCTGAGCGCGCTGGACGCGCTGACCAAGGGTGGCTACGTCGGCCGCGAGGACGGCGAGTCGCTCGCCGCGGCGTACTCGTTCCTGCGCACCCTCGAGCACCGCATCCAGCTCCAGCACCTGCGGCGGACCCACATCGTGCCGGCCGACGAGGCGTCGCTACGGCGGATCGGCCGCAGCATGGGCTTCGTCAAGGAGCCGGGCAAGGCGCTGGACGAGGCCTGGTCGCACCACCGCCGGGAGGTACGCCGACTCCACGAGAAGCTCTTCTACCGCCCGCTCCTCGAGGCCGTGGCACGGGTGCCGGCCGAGGGGGCCCGACTCACCACCGAGGCGGCCGGCGTCCGGCTGGCGGCGCTCGGGTTCGCCGATCCCAAGGCGGCGCTGCGGCACCTCGAGGCGCTCACCAGCGGGCTGAGCCGGACTGCTGCGATCCAGCGGACCCTGCTGCCGGCCATGCTCGAGTGGTTCGCCGACGCACCCGACCCGGACGCCGGGCTGTTCGGGTTCCGGCGGATCAGCGAGAGCCTCGGCTCGTCGCACTGGTACCTCAAGACCTTGCGCGACGAGGGCCAGGTCGCCGAGCGGCTGGCGCGTGTGCTGGCCACCTCGCGCTACGCCACGGACCTCCTCGAGCGCGAGCCGGAAGGCGTCCGGATGCTCGGCGGCGACCTCACGCCCCTGTCCTCCGAGGCGGTCCTCGCGCAGATGCGGGCCACGGCCGACCGCCAGGCCGACCCGGCCGAGGCGGTCCGCTCGATCCGGGCGCTGCGCCGTCGCGAGCTGCTCCGGATCGCGGTCGGCGAGCTGTTCGGTGAGACCGAGGTGGCCGAGGTCGGCGCGGGGCTGTCGCGGCTGACCGACGCGACCCTCCAGGCCACTCTCGACGTCGCCGGCCGGTCGGTGCGCGAGCAACGTGGGATCGACGAGGCACCGACCCGGATGGGTGTGGTGGCGATGGGCCGGTACGGCGGGTTCGAGCTCTCCTACGGCAGCGACGCCGACGTGCTGTTCGTCCACGAGCCGATCGACGACGTCGCGGACGCGGGCGGCGACGCCACGGCGTACGCCCAAGCGGTGGCCAACGAGCTCCGGGCCCTGCTGATCGCGCCCGCCACCGACCCCGCACTCGTGGTCGACGCCGACCTCCGTCCGGAGGGCAAGCAGGGTCCGCTCGTGCGCACGCTCGCGTCGTACGGCGCCTACTACGCCAAGTGGTCCAAGGTCTGGGAGGCACAGGCCCTGCTGCGGGCCGACGCGGTGGTGGGCGACGAGGGTGTGCGGGAGCGGTTCACCGCGATGGTCGACCCCCTGCGCTACCCACCCGACGGCATCAGCGACGCCGACGTGGTCGAGATCCGGCGGATCAAGGCGCGCGTGGACCGCGAGCGCCTGCCCCGCGGCGCCGACCCGCAGACCCACCTCAAGCTCGGTCGCGGCGGGCTCGCCGACATCGAGTGGACCGTGCAGCTGCTCCAGCTCCGGTACGCCGGCACGGTTCCCGCCCTGCGCAGCCCCCGCACCCTGACCGCCCTCGACGCCGCCCGCGCGGCCGACCTGCTGTCCGACGCCGACGCCGGTGCGCTCGACCGGGCGTGGCGCACCGTCAGCCGGCTGCGGAACGCGATCACCCTGGTGACCGGCAAGAGCGGCGACCAGCTGCCGCGCGACGCCCGCGAGCGCGCCGCCGTCGCGAGCATCCTGGGCTACGGTCCCGGCCGGTCGGACGAGATGGTCAACGACTACCTCCGCACCACCCGCCGCGCCCGCGCCGTCGTGGACCACGTGTTCTGGGAGTAAGCGAGCGTCTCGCTGGTTGAGGAGGGCCGCCAGGCCCGTCTCGAAACCCAGTGACGGTGCCTGGGTCCGCAAGCACGGTCGCCCGGGTTTCGAGACGGTCGCAGGGCGACCTCCTCGACCAGCGGAGGGCCGGGTTTCGAGACGGTCGCGGGCGACCTCCTCAACCAGCGGAGAGCCCGGGTTTCGAGACGGTCGCAGGGCGACCTCCTCAGCCAGCGGAGGGCCCGGGTTTCGAGACGGCAGGGCGACCTCCTCAACCAGCGGAGAGCCCGGGTTTCGAGACGGTCGCAGGGCGACCTCCTCAACCAGCGGAGAGCCCGGGTTTCGAGACGGTCGCAGGGCGACCTCCTCAACCAGCGGAGGCCCGGGTTTCGAGACGGTCGCAGGGCGACCTCCTCAACCAACGAAGCCGGTCCGGCGAGCGGGTGTCGGCGGCGGGGCCGATACTCGGGTCATGACCTCCACTGCCGAACGCGCCACCCACCTGCTGACGCTGCACACCGACCCCGAGCCTGCTCACCCTGGTCAACGTCTGGGACGTCGCGAGCGCCCGCGTCGTGGCGCAGACCGAGGGCACCAGGCGCTGGCGACCGCGAGCCATGCGATCGCCGCGATCGTACGGCTACGAGGACGGCGAGCAGATCCCGCGTCGACCTGATGCTCGAGGTGGTCGGCCGGGTCGTCGAACGCCGTCGACCTGCCGGTGACCGCCGACCTCGAGGGCGGGTACGGCGACGCCGGCGAGACCTGCCGTCGTGCGATCGGGCTCGGGGTGGTCGGCGCCAACATCGAGGACCAGATGAAGCCGTTCCCCGAGGCGGTCGCGTCGGTCGAGGCCGTGCTGCGCGCCGCCGCCGACGAGGGCGTGCCCGACTTCGTGCTCAACGCCCGCACCGACGCCCTGCTCCGGGGCGGCGACCGCGATCCCGACGAGGTGCTGGCCGACGCGATCGAGCGTGGCCGCGCGTTCCTCGACGCCGGAGCGCCGGTGGTCTTCGTGCCCGGTGCCCTCGTCGAGCACCAGGTGGTGGCTCTCGTCGAGGCGTTCGGTCCCCAGAAGCTGTCGATGCTGCCGGTGGCCGGCGCGCCGTCCCTCGAGCGGTTGCAGGAGCTCGGCGTGGCCAGGGTCAGCTTCGGTCCGTTCCCGCAGCGGGTCGCGCTCACCGCCCTCCAGGAGATGGTCGAGGGCGTCGGGCGCGGTGAGGGCATCCCTTCCGGCACGCGCAACCTGACGTGAGGCCGGTCAGCCGCGCGGCGTGTACTGGCTCAGGGTGAGCTCGGCTCCCTGGGGGTCGCGGATCAGGGCTTCCCTCGT
Organism: uncultured Actinomycetota bacterium; assembly: GCA_963761515.1. Taxonomy (GTDB): domain Bacteria; phylum Actinomycetota; class Actinomycetes; order Propionibacteriales; family Nocardioidaceae; genus Nocardioides. The sequence goes on along the minus strand of CAVXHO010000003.1, from coordinate 257,231 downwards.
CCAGTCCGTGTCGGCGGACGACACGACGGTGGCGCCGAGCCGCTCCGCGGTGGCCGCACTGGCGTCCCGGTCGGCGACGGCGAAGCGCACGCACCACTCGGGCTCGGAGTCGGTCCGTGAGAGACCGGCGATCACGTCCGCGAAACCCGCCGGTGCGTGGGCTTGACGCTGGTGGATGTCGGGGTCGACGGTGGCGGCCAGGTGGTCGCCGTAGCCGGGAAGTCGGATCATCCCGGCGCCGAGGTCGTCGGACACCTGCCAGCCGAAGACGTCGCGGTAGAACGGCAGGACCCGGTCGGGGTCGGGTGTGCGCAGATCGCTGAAGTTCCACGTGCTCGGCACGTTGACGATCTGAGCGCCGAGCCGGCGACGGGCCTGCCACAGCTGGAACACGGCACCCGCGGGGTCGGCGCAGGTGGCCGTACGGCCGGCCGGTCCGGCCTCCTCGGGCCCCCAGACCACCGTGCCCCCGGCGCGCACGACCGCCTCGCCCGCGGCATCGGCGTCGTCGCACGACACGTAGGTCCGCCACGCCGGGGGCTCGTCGGGGTCCATCAGCGCGAGCGCCGCCACGTCGTGCTGGTCGAGCGTGGCGATCAGGTAGCTGCCGGGCGCGCCGGGAGGCATCGCCTCGGTCAGCTCCCAGCCGAAGAGCTCGGCGTAGAAGCGGGCGGCCGCCGGTGGGTCGGGCTGCGCGGTGTCGACCCAGCAGGGGACACCGTGCGGATAACGGCGCTGGTCGGTGATCAGGACGGTCATGGTGCTCCTTCCTCGACTCGTGCCGTTCACCCTGGCAGTCGTCACCGACAGCTGCAGCACCCGAAAGGAGTTGGCCGCCCTGCGCGACGGCTGGTTGGCTGGGCCGGTGAGCGACGACGAGCAGATGGAGCGTTTCCGCACTGCGGCCAAGGCCTGCACCAGCACGGTCTTCTGGCATCCGCCCCGCACACCGGCCGAGGCGCTGCGTGCGGTCGCCGACGACGCCGAGTCGCTGGACGTCACGGACTGGGACGTCTACGCCGAGCGCGGTCCGGTCGCCGAGGTCGAGCGACAGGTCGCCGAGCTGCTCGGCAAGCCGGCCGCCGCATTCTTCCCGAGCGGGGTCATGGCCCAGCAGGCCGCACTTCGCGTGTGGACCGACCGCTCCGGCTCCAAGCGGGTGGCGATCCCCGACCTCTCCCACCTGCTCCACCACGAGGACGACGGGCCGCGTCGGCTGCACGGCTTCGAGTTCGAGCACCTCACCACCGGACGCGCGACGGCGACCGCCGACGACCTGCGCGCTCTCGGGCCCGGGCTGGGTGCCGCTCTGGTCGAGATGCCGCTGCGCGATGCCGGCTGTCTGTTGCCGACCTGGGAGGAGCTCGGTGAGCTGTCCACGGCGGCCCGGGAGCTCGGCGTACCGCTGCATGCCGACGGTGCACGGATCTGGGAGTCGCAGCCGTTCTACGACCGGCCACTGGCGGAGATCGCCGGGCAGTTCGACAGCATCTACGTGTCGTTCTACAAGGGTCTCGAGGGGCTCGCCGGAGCCGCGCTGGCCGGTCCTGAGGACGTCATCGACGAGGCCCGCCGCTGGCGCAAGCGGATGGGCGGCACCCTCTTCCACCTGACACCGTTCGCGGTCTCGGCCCTGTCCGGGCTCCGCGACCGGCTGCCCCGGATGGGGGAGTACGCCGCGTGGGCGCGGTCGCTGGCCTCCGAGCTGTCGGCGCGCGGGCTGCGCCCGTCGCCCGAGCCGCCGCACACCAACACCTTCCTGGTCCACGCCGAGGGCGACGCCGACGCGATCGTCGAGCGGGCGATCACGTTCATGGAGCACGAGAAGATCCAGCCTTGCGGCGGCTGGTGGAAGGCCCCGGTGCCCGGGTTCGCGATGACCGAGGTCGCGGTCCACGACGCTGCCCTGGAGCACGACCCCGCCCAGGTGGCCGGCTGGTTCGTCGAGGTCACCCGAGGGTGAGCGGCGAGACCCTCGACATCGACCGGGCGCTGCCGGAGATGCTGGCTGTCGCCTCGCGGCTGACCCCGACGTCGTGGCAGCACCCCGGACAGATCACCTGGAGCGCCCGCTACGCCCTGCCCGAGGACCTCGAGCACGGGCCGGTGCGGGTCTTCCGCGCCGACGGCCTTCCGGTCGGCTGGGCCTGGGTCGAGAGCCCGGAGTGGATGGAGTGGTGCGTCGACCCGGCGTACGACGGTGTGGCAGAGGAGGCGGTGGCCTGGTTCCTGGCGACGACCACCGCACCGACCCTTCGTACGTCGACCCTCGCCACCGAGCCGCACCTCGTGGCGGCTCTCGAGGCGGCAGGTTTCGAGCCGGTGGAGATCCCCTGGTTCAGCCAGCACACCCTGGACCTGGCGACCCTGCCACCGATCCCCGACGTGCCCGGCTACGCGTTCCGCGCCGTACGTCCCGGCGAGCATGAAGCCCGCGCGACCTGCCATCGAGGTTCCTGGGCGGCGACCTCGAAGGTGTCCGGCGAGGCGTACCGACGCCTGATGGCGACACCGCCCTACCGTGCTGCGCTCGACTGGGTGGCGGTCACGCCGGATGACGAGATGGTGGCGTCCTGCTGCGTCTGGCTCGACGACCATTCCGGGATCGCCCTGGTCGAGCCGGTGGGCTGTCGTCCGGAGCATCGCCGCCGCGGGCTCGCGAGCGCCGTCAGTCTGGCGGCCCTGCACGCCGCTCGCGGCCTGGGAGGCACGACCGGTCTGGTCAGGCCGCGGGGTGACGACGACTACCCGGAGCCGGGCCGGGTCTACCGCGGGATCGGCTTCCTCCCAGGCCCGCGGACGCGGGACTGGGTGCGAGCTCGCTGAGGCTCAGGAGCCGCCTACAAGGAATTTCCAACCTGCCGGGATGACCGTGGGCCTGTCGTCCGCTAGGAAAGTGCAGGTGTGCCATGACCGCAGCCCCGCGTCGCCACGTTGGCCGAGGGATCAGCAAGGAGTCTCGGAGCTCGGGTCCACGGAGGCGGGGAGCCGCCAGGTCCAAACCGTTCGCGGCGCTCTGCGCGCTCGCGATCGTGCTGGGGCTCGGGCTCCAGCTCGGCAGCATGCAGACGGCTGCTGCGGCTCCGGCGCCGGTCGGCAACGGCTTCGTGGTCTCGCCGGGCGACCTGACCTTCATCCTCAAGCAGATCAAGATCGCCGAGCGGCACACGACGACCCTGTCGGCGTCGGACCCGTGCGGCACCCTGCTCGCCCAGCCCGGTGACAACATCCCGGACAGCGAGCAGGTCCCGGACGTGATCACGTCGTACGGCCTGCGGACGGTCGACGGCTCCTGCAACAACCTCAAGGCGGCGACCGGCGTCCAGGCGCCTGGGCAGCCCACCGGGCCGGGCTCCGGCAACCCGGACCCCGCGTTCTTCGGCGCGGCCAACCAGATCTTCCCGCGGCTGACGACGCCGTTCTTCCGCGACGCCGAGCAGATCAGCCCGAACTTCCCGGTCGGGGCGCCCGGACCCACGACGTACAAGTCCAAGACCGGATCGGTCATCGACTCCGACGTGCGCGTCGTGAGCAACCTGATCGACGACCAGACCAGCACCAACCCGGCAGCCGTGGCGGCGGCCGGGCACCCGCAGCGCACGCAGACCGGCGGCAAGGCGACGGCCGTCCCGTGCACCACGGACCCCCAGCCGACGGCCGTCCCGCCCGTGGATGGCGTCCCGGTCGGCTGCACGCCGTCCCACCAGACGCTGTTCATCCCGAACGTCACGACCGACACCGGGCTCTCCCCGCCGTACAACTCGCTGTTCACGTTCTTCGGCCAGTTCTTCGACCACGGCGTGGACCAGACCGAGAAGAGCGGCGGCACCGTCTTCATCCCGCTGCGGCCCGACGACCCGCTGATCACGCTCGGCCCCGACGGCAAGCCGAACACCGGTGACGAGGTTCCGCCCTCGCAGGCGTTCATGGCGCTGACCCGCACCCAGGACCAGCCCGGTCCGGACGGGATCCTGCACACCGCTGACGACGTCCAGGACGCGAGCAACACCGACACCCCGTGGGTGGATCAGAGCCAGACCTACACCTCGCACGCCTCGCACCAGGTGTTCCTCCGCGAGTTCCGGCCGAACTCGGCCGCCGCGGGCGACCCCGCTCCCGGCCCCAACAGCCCGGCGGCCGTCGCGACCGGCAAGCTGTTGCAGGGCATCGTCAACGACGACCCGCTGCCTTGCACGAAGGCGGCGCCCTTGGAGTGCTACAACGACGGCAACGCCGGCACCGGAAGCCTGTCGACGTGGGCCTCGGTCCGCAAGCAGGCGTTCAACCTGTTCGGCATGCGTCTCGAGGACATCGACGTGCTCAACGTCCCGCTGCTGGCGACCGACCCGTACGGCAAGTACCTGCCCGGCAAGAACGGGCTGCCGCAGTACGTCTGCAAGGCCGACTGCGTGTACATCGACCCCGTCACGGGCAACCCAGTCACCACGACCAGCAAGCTGCTCGAGGGCAACCTCGCCAACCCGGTGCCGGTGCCCACCAACGTCGAGTACTTCGGCACGCCGTTCCTGACCGACATCGCGCACAACGCCGACCCGTCGCCGCAGGACACAGACAACAACCCGTCGACCCCGCCGGTCTTCCCGAAGCCGGACGCGGACTCCACGACCCAAGCTGACTTCCTGAAGCAGGACCCGGGCACCTACGACGACGAGCTGCTCAACGACCACTTCACCTGTGGTGATGGTCGCTGCAACGAGAACATCGCGCTCTCGTCGATCCACCAGGTGTTCCACTCCGAGCACGACCGGCTCGTCGACTACATCGACAACGAGCTGCACACACCGACTGCTGACGGCGGCGCGGCCGACCAGCTCGCAGCGTGGCAGGCCACCGGAGTCAGTGGACCGAACGGCACCGGCAGCTACACCTACGGTGAGCGGCTGTTCCAGGCCGCCAGGTTCGTGACCGAGATGGAGTACCAGCACCTGGTCTTCGAGGAGTTCGCACGCAAGGTGCAGCCGGCCGTCCGGCCGTTCCACGTGTACTCCCCGGACATCAACCCGGCGATCGACGCGGAGTTCGCCCACGCCGTGTATCGGTTCGGCCACTCCATGCTCGACGACCAGGTGGCTCGGCAGAATCAGAACGCGGACGGATCCAGGACGGACAACTCGCTGCCGCTGCTGAAGGCGTTCCTCAATCCACCGGAGTTCTTCGACGCGAATCAGAAGGATCCAAGTCATCCGGTGTACACGCCGGAGCAGGCTGCTGGTTCTGTCCTGCTCGGGTCCTCGGACCAGACCGGCAACGAGATCGACGAGTTCGTGACGGAGACCCTGCGCAACAACCTGCTGGGCCTGCCGCTGGACCTGCCGTCGATCAACATGGCTCGGGCCCGCGATGCCGGCGTCCCCTCGCTGAACGAGACCCGCCGTCAGCTCTTCGCGCAGACCAACGACGGTGCACTCGCCCCGTACACGAGCTGGGAGGACTTCGGTCAGCACATGAAGCACCCCGAGTCTCTGATCAACTTCGTGGCCGCCTACGGCACCCACCCGACCATCCGCGACTCCGGGCCGGACGGGCGGATCGGCACGAACTGCGACGATCAACCGCCGTTCGACCCGGCCACCAACCCGGCACCGTCCGCTGCCTGCGCCGACAACGTCCTCACAGTTGCGGCGAAGCGTGCCGCCGCCCGGGCCATCGTCGACCCGTCACCGGGTGACCCGACGGCGACGCCGCCGGTGCCTGCGGACGTTCAGCCTGCGGACGCCGCCGACTTCATGTTCAGCACCGGCACGTGGGCGAGTGTGGGCGGGGTCACCACGACCGGCTTGGACGTGGATCCGGTCACGGACCCCACCGATCCGCGCTTCGTCGATGACGCGGGGCAGACCACGGGAGTCGACCTCTGGGTCGGTGGCCTGGCCGAGCAGACCAACCAGAACGGCGGCCTGCTGGGCAGCACCTTCAACTACGTCTTCCAGACGCAGCTGGAGAAGCTGCAGGACGGTGACCGGCTCTACTACCTGGCCCGTACGCCGGGCATGAACCTACGCACCCAGCTCGAGGGCAACTCGTTCTCCGAGCTGATCGAGCGCAACACCGACTACACGAACACGCTGAAGGCTGACGCGTTCTCTACGGCGGACTGCAAGTTCCAGCTCTCTGCCCTACACACGCCGTTCAACCCGGCCACCGATCCCGCGCCGGTGACGCAGTTCGCGACCCCGTCGTTCGCTCCGCTCACAGGTGCCAGCTCGGTCAACGACGACCCGAACACGTCGTGCGACGAGAACCAGCTGTTGCTGGAGAAGCCGGACGGCACCATCCAGTACCGCGCCAACAACCACATCGACCCGCCCGGCATCAACGGGCAGAGCGTGTACAACGGCACGGCCAACGCTGACCGCATCTTCGGCGGTGTCGACAACGACACCATCTGGGGCAACGCGGGCAACGACGTCATCGAGGGCAACAACGGTGACGACATCGCGCTCGGTGGTGAGGGCGACGACATCATCACCGACCTCAACGGTGCGGACGTGCCCAAGGGCGGCCCCGGCAACGACGCCGTCGACGGCGGTCCAGGCGATGACATCCCGATGGGCAACGACGGGAACGACTTCATCAACGGTGGAGCCAACGACAACGAGTCGTTCGCCGGACCCGGCAACGACTACATCATCGCGGGCCAGGGCGCCGACGCCGTCTTCGGGGACGGTGGCGACGACTGGATCGAGGGTGGCACCGGGCAGGACCTGCTGCAGGGTGACCACGGCGCGCCGTTCTTCGACGACCCGGGTGAGACGCAGGCCGGTGACGACATCTTCGTCGGCCAGCCCGGTGAGAACGACTACGACGCCGAGGGCGGCAACGACATCATGGAGCAGAACGCCGCCATCGACCGCAACGCCGGCGCCGCGGGCTTCGACTGGGCAGCGCACCAGTTCGACACCGTGGGCGGCGACGACGACCTCGAGATCAACCAGCAGCTGGTCGGTCTGCCACTGCCCAACGTCGTGAACCGCGACCGCTGGCAGGAGACCGAGGCCGACTCCGGGTCGCAGTTCAACGACGTCATCCGCGGCGACGACCTCGAGCGGATCGTCGGCCCGGGTGGATTCTCCGGCTGCGACGCGCTCGACCCGCGCGGCGTGGCCCAGATCACCGGACTCGGTGCGCTGGTCAAGGAGTTCCCGTCGCCCCTGCAGCCCGTGATCGACGCCTCCGCGATGAAGCGGTGCCCGTTGATCGGTGCCGGCAACGATCCGGCCGACCCCGGTTCGGGCACGGTGTGGGCAGAGGGCAACATCCTGCTCGGTGGTGACGGCAGCGATCTGATCGAGGGCCGCGGCAACAACGACATCATCGACGGCGACCACTCCCTGCGGATCCGGATCAGCGTGCGTGCCAACAAGGACGGCTCCGGTGCTGAGCTCGGCTGGACCGACCTGATGGAGGGCAAGGCGCTGTCCGGCGACTTCGGACCCGGCACCGCCGGCATGACGTTGCAGCAGGCTGTCTTCGCCGGTCTGGTCAACCCCGGCCAGCTGGTCTCGATGCGGGAGCTCACCAACGTGAACGGGTCGGTGCTCAACGCGAGCGCCAGCGCGAACACGGCCCGGCCGAGCACCTGCACCCCGGCGGCGGACCCGACGAACGTTCCGGTGGGGGCTCTCACTCCGCCGGCGGGTTCGAACTGTGACACCGCCCAGTACAGCGCCACATCCGACCAGTACACGATCAACCGGAACAGCGACGGCAGCGTGAGCGTGTCCTTCCACGCTCCTGCGGCCGAGCCGCCGGGTGCCCTGTTCGCCAAGGGTGACGGCAACGACACGCTGTGGAACGTCGAGCAGCTGGCGTTCTGCACCGCGACCGACCCCGACACCAAGAAGTGCACGACCGACGAGGTCATCCAGGTGGACTCGTTGCCGATCACCACTCCGGTGACCGCCAACGTGACGCCGACCTCGTTGGCCTTCGGGGCGGTGCCCGTGACGACACCTGCCACGGCTTCCGCCACGCAGTCGATCTCCATCGAAAACACCGGTACCGGTGTGCTGAACGTCAACGGGGCGCTGGTGACCGGTCCGGACGCCGACCAGTTCACCGCGACGAACAACTGCCTCCTGGAGAACGGCCCGGTCACCTGCACCGTGGACGTGGTGTTCACCCCGACCTCGGCCGGTCCCAAGACCGCCGAGGTGGACATCAACACCAGCGCGTCCGGAGTGACCCAGGTCGTCAAGCTGACTGGGAACGGAAGCGCCCCAGCGCCTCCGGCGGCGCCGCTCAACGTCACTGCTCTGGCTCTGAACGCCAGCGCTCTCGTGACGTGGTCCGAGCCGGCTGGGTCCACGGTGGTCTCCTTCGACGTCATGGCGTTCGACGGTGGTACCAAGATCGCGAGCAGCACCGTTCCCGGGGCGGCGAGCTCGGCGATCCTCACCGGTCTGCCCAACGGCACGCCTCTTACCTTCAAGGTGCGCGCCAACGGCCAGGGCGGCGGGAGCTCGGACAGCGCCCCGTCGGCAGCCGGTGACGCCGCAGGCTCCGCAGGCCACGGCACCCAGTGCACCGTCGATCGGGACGGCCACGGCCGCCCTCGGTGGCGCCAACATCAGCTGGAACGTGCCCTTCAACGACGGCGGCTCGGAAGTGGTGTCGTACAAGGTGGAGGCGCTGAACAGCTCGAACGCGGTGATCAAGACGGTGACAGTGAACGCGCCGGCCACCAGCACGCTGGTGAGCGGCCTCACGCCGGGCACGGTCGTCCGGTTCCGGGTCTCCGCCACGAACGGCGCGGGGACGAGCTCGGTCAGCAACCTGTCCAACGCGGTGACCGTGATGGGCGACATCATCGCCCCCACGGTCAGCACTCGGACGCCGGCGAACGCCGCCACCGGGGTGCCGACCGGCACGCTGGTGACCGCGACGTTCAGTGAGCCGGTCCAGGGTGTCTCGGGCAGCACCTTCACCTTGCGGAACACGGTGACGGGAACGGCTGTCGCCGCGACCGTGACGCTCAACGCGGGTGGGACCTCGGCCACGCTCAAGCCGAACGCGGCACTGGCCGGCGGGGCGCAGTACACCGCCACGCTGACGGGTGGCGCGAGCGCGATCCGGGACACGGCCGGCAACGCCATGTCCTCCACCTCGTGGTCGTTCAAGACGGTGGCGGACAAGACCGCACCGACGGTGACGAGCAGGGCGCCCGGATCGGGCGCGAAGAACGTGCCGACGAGCACGAGCGTCGTCGTCGGGTTCAGCGAGCAGGTCAAGGGTGTGTCGGGAACGACCGTCACGCTGACGAACCTGTCGACCGGCAAGAAGGTCGCGGCCACCGTCACCCTCAGTGCCAACGGGAGGACAGCCACCCTGAAGCCCGGCGGAGCGCTCGGCAAGGGGCGCCAGTTCCAGGTGAAGCTGACCACCGGCATCAGCGACATGGCCAACAACAAGCTGGCGGCCCTGAGCTGGAAGTTCAACACCTGAGGAGGTAGCCCGAAGCACGCGCGGGTGCCCGCGGACCTGGTCCGCGGGCACCCGCGCGTCCAAGGTGTCCACAAGGAGTACGTCGTTCCATGGGCCCATGTCTCTCGCGCATGCCACTCGACCGACCCGACTGAGCCGGTCGTCCTACTTCGCCAGCGGCCTGTTGCTGCTCGCCACCGTCGCGGGCGGTGTCCGGGCCACGGCACTGCTGACGGCCGAGGACGACGCGCAGTCGCTGCGGTTCTCCGGCGCGACGTGGACCGTGACCGATGTCGCCCAGGTCGTGGGAGTGGCTCAGCGGGACCTGATGAGTGGGATGGGCCACAACATCGGCGGCTACGTCTCCGACTCACAGATGATGGTCCGGGTCTCGTTCCTCGTCTCGGCCGGCGACCAGCGCGCGGGGTTCGATCCCACGCAGCTGCGGGCCTACGAGGACGGCACGAGGACCCCGATCCTGCCGACGGGCGGCTCGCTCGGCACCGGCGTGCTCTCACCCCACGCGGAGGTCGAGGGAACCGTCACGTTCGTGGTCTCCCGCGACGGCGGCCATCTGACCCTGCGCGCCCCTGGGTCGTCGCGCGACGTCGACCTGACGACCGTCGACCAGGCCCCGCCTGGCACGGGCGACGACCACGAGCACCACGAGCACTGAGGGAGCGCTGTGATGTCACGGACCTCGTCCGCCCGTCCAACGGGTTCGGCCGATGACACCCTGCTCGTGCTGGGTGATCTGGTCGTTGCGCTTCTGTGCGCCCTCACCGGCTCCCTGTGGCTCCTCGCCGTCGAGCCGGGTGCGCATGCCGGGCACGAGCAGGGCGGTCTGGCCCAGCTCATCGCGATGCTGGGCTGTACGGCCGCGTTCGCCCTCGTCGCCCTTCCTCTGACCGCCCATCTCGCGCGTGCCCGTCGGGTCGGCACCCCCCAAGAGGACGTCGTCGTACAGGCGCCGGTCGTCGCCCTGGCGGTCGCCGTGGGCGCCTGGCTCCACGCGGGGCTCCACGGCATCCACGAGTCTCCGTTGAGCGTGCTCGCGGATGCGGCCACGGTCCTCGTGGCCGTCGTCCCCGTCCTCGTCCTGGGTCGCGGTCTCCCAGGACGACTCCGCGCGCTTCCGTCACGACGCCTCCTCGCGGTCGCGATCGGCGCCGCGCTGGCGGCGGCGGTCGCCGGACTCGGCGGCGCGGCAACGTCCGCGGCGTCGGCTGCAGCAACCCCCGGCTGCCTGTCCGGCGGCCCCGTTGACCGCTCCTACGACGTGTCCGCGATCGACGTCGACATCACCACGAACCGCTTCGGTGACCACGACCCCGACGGCCACATGTACGCCCTCACCAGCGCCATCCCGGCGATCCGAGCCGAGGAGCAGAGCCGGCAGGTCTCGATCGGGCTCCGTGACGACCCGATCCAGCCCCTGGTGATCCGCGCGAACGAGGGGGACTGCCTCTCGATCACCTTCACCAACCAGGCCGCCGACGGCGACCTGGGGATGCACATCGACGGCCTGGAGTACGAGGCCTCGTCCTCCGGCGACCAGGTGGGCGCCAACCCCTCCTCGGCCGTCGCGCCGGGGGAGACCGTGGCGTACCGGTACTCGGTGCCGGACGACCCTCGCGAGGAGGGCGGTCACTACATCCACCCCGGCCCGGGTCACCGGGCTCTCATCGACCATGGCCTGTTCGGGTCGCTGATCGTGGAGCCGCCGGGCTCGACGTACTGGGACGCCAGCACCCTGGGCAAGCCCCTGGTCTCCGGCTGGGAGGCGATCATCAAGCCGGCCGGTGTCGACGTGGCCTGCCTGCCGACCAGCGCGACGCCCACCTGTGGCTTCCGCGAGGCCGTCCTGCTGCACCACGAGTTCGGCAACGACAACGAGACGCTGACGGGCGCCGACGGTCTGAAGCTCCCGTTGGTGGACAAGACCACCGGCTCCTACCGGCCCGGCGAGTTCGCCCTCAACTACCGCAGCGAGCCCTTCCGCCACCGGCTGCTCGACTTCCCCAAGGAGAAGAGCCACGCCTACAGCTCCTACACCTTCGGTGAGCCGTCGACCCCGATGATGCGGGGCTACCTCGCCGACCCGACGAAGATCCGGATCATGCACGTCGGTGCGGAGAAGTTCCACATCTTCCACCTGCACGGCGGCGGTGACCGGTGGCGGTTCAACCCGGTCTCCGACGCGTCGTACAACTACGCCGACACCGGTCTGCGCAAGGACCCGCCGACCGTGGGATCCCCTTCTCAGCGCCTCGACTCCCAGTCCATCGGCCCCGGAGAGTCCTACAACCTCGAGATCGAGGGCGGAGCCGGCGGCGTCCAGCAGTCGGCGGGTGACTTCCTGTACCACTGCCACATCGCCAAGCACTACGTCTCGGGCATGTGGGCCTTCTGGCGGGTCTACGACACGCGGCAGCCCGATCTGGTGCCGCTGACGGACCGGCCCCTCCCGCCGAAGGCGGTGGAGTCGAAGGGCCTGATCGGCAAGACCTTCAACGGCAAGACGATCACGGCCAAGAACCTCGGGTTCTGGGTCCGGCCGCAGCTGCCCCCGTCGGGCATCCCGGCGAACAACCAGGACGCCACGGTGCTGAACTGGAAGGTCGCGGGGACGGCCAAGAAGCCGGTGTACCTCGGTGCTCCCGGTGACCCGACCGTGTACACCGACTCCCCGATGGGCTTCCCGGGGCAGCCCAACCTGTTGCCGATCGACCGCAAGCACATGGTCGGCAACCGCCCAGCCATCCTGTTCAACCCGGTCAACGGCCGCCCGGCGTACCCGTTGCTCCGGACCCACATCGGAGGGCGTCCACCGTTCACACCGAACGGGCACTCGGGGGCTCCCTGGCTCGGTGACGACGCCAACCAGAAGGTGCACGGCACCCATCCCGATCCCTGGGCCAAGCGCAAGGACGGACTCTGCCCGGCCGGCAGGACCGAGCGCACCTACAACGTCGTCGCGATCGCGAAACCGATCCGGCGTACGCCGAACTTCGTCGACGACGAAGGGCGGATCTTCGTCCTGGCCCATGACAAGGACGCCACCCTGGCGGACGGCGACCGTGGTGAGCCGCTGGCCATCCGGGCCAACCAGGGCGACTGCGTGGCGATCACCCTCACCAACGAGATCCCCGACAACAAGGCGTTCGACCGCTTCTCCAAGGTGAGCATGCACATCCACCACGTGCAGTTCGACGTCCAGGGCTCCGACGGCGTCAGCGCCGGCTACGCCTACGAGCACTCGGTCCGTCCCTACCAGCAGTCGTCGGCCACCCTGACCGCGCCCGCGGCCAAGGGCAGCACGACCCTGCACCTGTCGTCGATCGACGGCCTGACCGGCACCGACGCCAACGGCAGGACCGACAAGAAGTGGATCGCCATCGGGGAGGGCACGGAGAGCATCGACATCAAGCAGATCAGGCGGGTGAACCCGAGCACCAGGACGGTCACCCTGATGACCGGGCTCGGCTCCGATCATCCCCAAGGGCAGTACGCCGGCACCGAGTTCCTGCAGGAGCGCTGGTACCCGGACGTGATGCTGGACAACATCTTCTGGCACGACCACGTGGACGGCATCCACGGCTGGGGCCACGGCCTGGTCGGGCAGCTGATCATCGAGCCCAAGGGATCGACGTGGACCGATCCGGCGACCGGCAAGCCGGTGGACTCGGGGACCTACGTCGACATCAACACCCACAACCCCCTGGCGCCGGGGCTGGTCACCGGCAGCTTCCGCGAGCTCGCGCTGTGGACGATCAACGACAACGACGGTGACGCGTACTCGACGCTGAACCTGAAGGCGAACCCGCTGATAGACAGACCCGACCAGGCCAACCAGTTCAGCTCCTGGAAGTACGGCGATCCGATCACGCCGCTGCCACGGCTGTATCCCAACGACCCGCTCGTGGTGCGGACGATCAGCATCTCGCCGACCCTGGACACGCTCCACCTGCTGGGCGGACGCACCGTGCTCGAGCCGCGTCAGACGGTGCCTGACGCCAACGGCAACCCGAGCCCGGAGGGCACGATCATCGACACGGTGCACGGCGGCATCAGCGAGCGCTACACGTTGGTGTTCAACGGGGAGTCACCGACCATGCGGATGCAGCCCGGTGACTACCTGTACGCCAACGGCCTGCAGCACCGGTTGCAGGACGGCGCCTGGGGGATCATGCGGATCCTGCCCGGGCTGGTCGACGACCTCCAGCCACTGGACGGCGTCGCGACGCCGACCACGCCGTACACGATGCCGACACCCACGGGCCAGGCGCCGCCTGCCTCCGACGGCCCCGGCAACCCCTGTCCCGACGGTGCGCCGAGCCGTTCGTTCGACCTCACGGCCATGGACCGTTCCAACACCAACTCCAACGGCGGCAGGACGGCGTACGTCCCGACCAGCGACGCCGAAGCGATCCAGGCCCGCACGAAGAAGCCGGTGCCGCTGGTGATGCACGTGGTGGCGGGGGAGTGCGTCAAGGTCACGCTGCGCAACCAGCTGCTGGACCCGGTCGGCTTCGCGGTGGGCAAGCTCATCCGCGAGGGTGGGTCGGGCGGCGTCAACGTCGGCTTCTCGACCGACCAGAACGTCGCTCCGGGCGGCGTCCGGAACTACGTCTACTACGTGCCGTCCGACCAGATCGGCAGTGCCGCCATCGGCGACCTGGCGAGCACCACCACGATGAAGCGCGGCCTCTACGGGATGGTCGTCGTAGCGCCCGCCTCGAAGGTCCCCGGCCAGCCGACGACCTTCCGCGACCCGGCCAACGGTGGCCCGAAGGACCTCGGGGCGCAGGTGCTGGTGCACGCGCCGGGCAACGTACCGGCCGACTACCGCGACTTCTCGGTGACGCTGGCCGACGACGACGTCCAGATGGGGCGCGACACGATGCCGTACCCGACCAACGCCGATCCCGGGGCGACCCTGGTCAACTACCAGAGCGCACCCACGCTGAACGGTGACCTTGACTTCACCGACCCGGGCCAGGTGCCGTGGATGAGGGGGTACGTCGGTGATCCCGAGCTGGTCCACGTGCTGATGGCTCCCGGCAGCGAGAACAGCCACGTGTTCTCCCTCGGGGGACTGCGCTGGCCGCAGGACGCACGCGTCCCGAACTCCAACTGGGTCACCCACCAGGGCATGGCCGGCTGGGAGACGTTCGACCTGCAGGTGGTCGGCGGCGTAGGCGGCGGCTATGCGGGCGACTACTTCTACGGCGACACCCGGCTGCCGTTCACCCAGGTCGGCGCCTGGGGCCTCCAGCGTGCCCTCCCCATCGACAACTGCTCGATCCTGCGCGTCGACGCGAGCGTCTGCTGAGCGCGGCCGGAGCGTCCAAGGAATCCACAACCAGGGCGAGAGACGATCGCCGCATGAACGGGGACAGCATGGCCGTGCGCACTGCCGGGCCGGTGGCGCGCTGTGCCGTGGCCTCGACCCTCGCAGGCGCCGCCATCATCCACGCGACCGTGGTGGGCGAGCACCTCGAGGAGTGGGCTCCCGCCGGTCTGTTCTTCCTGGTCCTGGTGCTGCTCGAGAGCGCCCTGGGCGTCCTCGCGCTGCTTGCCTGGAGCAGGCTGACGGCGATCCTGGTGTTGGTGACCAGCATCGGGACGCTCGCAGTCTGGGCGATGTCCAGAACGGTTGGGATGCCGTTCGGACCCGCCGACTTCCAGGTACCAGAGGCCGTGGGAACTGCGGACCTGGTGTGTGGAGGGCTGGAGCTGGTCGCGGCCGCAGTGTGCGCGTTCTCCCTGACGCCACGGCCGGTCGCGGCTGGTTCCGGTCCACTCGACCACAGGGCAACCCGGGTTGTCTCGGCGGGTGCCGTCGTCGCGTCGGTGGCCCTGGTCACCGCGTTCGCCGTAGCACCGGCCCTGTCGGGTGAGCAGCACCACCATGACGGTGCCGCCGCTCACCTGACGCTGCGGTAGGTCGCGCCGACCTCCGCCGGCTGCGGACCTCGATCCTCGCTGACTGCCGAAGCACCTACGTGGAAATCAGGATGTCCTCGAGCTCGAGCTCCTGCTCGTGGTCCTCACGAGCCGTGGCCGGCAGGGACGCACGCAGCTCGGTGCCGCCGGCCGCCGCGTGCTTGATGGTGAGCTCGCCGCCGAGGTCGGTCATCACGTCCCTCAGGATCCGGAGGCCGAAGTGCCCCGTCTCCTGGTCCGCAGGGCGAGGCTTGCCCGGCCGGCCGTCGTCGCGCACCGCGATCTCGACACCGGACCGCGGTGTCACGCGCACCCACACGAGCGCGTGCTCCGCGCCCGAGTGGCTGACGACGTTGATCAGCCCCTCGCGCACCACCCGGTAGGCGAGGCGTGCGTACGCCGGGTCCAGCCCCTGGGTCCCGCGGGTGGACACGGTGACGTCGATGCCGCTCCGGCCGGCCCAGTTGGCGAGCTCGGTGAGGGCGGCATCGAGCCCGTCCTTCTCCAGCGACGGCGGGTACAGGTCGGCCAGGATGTCCCGGAGCTGGCGGACGTCGGACTTGATGAGGTCGGTCACCTCGACCAGGGTCGAGCGGAGCTCGGCCTCGTCGGCGTTCTGCGGATCGGTCGGTGTGACGGTCGGCAGGACGTAAGCCAGCCCAGCAAGGTCCTGGATGACGCCGTCGTGCAGGGTACGGGTCATCCGCCGGCGCTCCAGGTCGGAGGCGCGGAGGGCGTGCTGCAGCATCCGGTCGCGCTCGCGCGTGCTGTTGGCCAGTCGTCGGGCCAGGGACACTCCGAGCGGGACGATCGCGACCATGAGCAGCAGCAGGGCTCCCAGCGAGAGTGGCGCGACCCGGCTCAGGAACGCGTCGTACCGCGTGTCGATCGCACTCGCCGACCAGTAGGTCTCGACGATCACCGGCTTGCCGTCCCGGCCGAGGGTGCCGACGTACACCTCGAGCATGTTCGGCTCGCCCAGGCCGTCGCCGTCCCCCGACTTCTCGGTCGAGGAGGTCCAGGACAGGGTGAACCTGCTGTCCTCCTGCTGGGCGACCTTCTCGGGGACCGGGAACTTCTCCCCGGCGAGACCCGGCTTGTCGGCCCAGATGATGGTGCCGTCCGGGTCCCACACCTTGATGTGCGCGATCCCTCCCAGCTTGAGACGGTTCGTCATCAGGGCGGAGAAGCGGTTGACGGCGGCGGGTCGGTCCTCGCGCAACCGCTCCGTGACCTGGGGCGCCGCGATGGCCCGGGCGAAGGTCTCGCCACGCACCTCGGCATCGCGCAGGGCCTGCTGGCTCGACAGCTTGCTGGCGACCCCGAAGGTCGCGATCCCCACGATGAGGAGTGCGATCGCACACCGGCCGACGAACTGGACGATCGCCCCCCTGGCCACCCGGTCAGGGTCATAGGGGATCGTCGGCGTGCGGGTCACGCGTGCCCGATGCCCGGCTCGATCAGCCCGTAGCGCATGGCGACCACGACGGCTTGAAGCTGGGAGTGCACCCCCAGCTTCGCCAGCACGTTCTTCACATGGCCCCGACAGGTGTGGACCGAGATCGACATCTCTTTGGCGATGACGGTCAGGTCGGAGCCGTCCGCGAGCATCCGCAGCACCTCGCGCTCACGCTGGGTGAGGTCCGGGCCCGGAGCCTGGCGCCCGCTCTCCCGGACCAGCTGGTGGAGCAGCTTCGGGTTCACCGCCAGGCTGCCCGGCTCCGACGAGCGGATGGCGTGCAGCAGGTCGTCGAGGTCGCCGTCCTTGGCCAGGAGCGCCGTAGCGCCGGCCAGGCTCGCGCGCCGCATCAGGCTCGCGTCGATGAAGGCGCTGAGGACGACGACGCGGACGTCGGGGTCCTCGGCCACCACCGCGGTGGTCGCGTCCACCCCGTCGCCGTCCGGCAGGCGCACATCCATCAGGACGACGTCAGGACGCAGCTTGGTGAACATACGTCGGGCCTCGGCCAGCGACGACGCGGTGCCGATGCAGGTGAGGTCGCTCTCCTGGCGCAGTGCTCGTTCGACGAGCTGCCCGAAGACGACGTGATCATCGACGACGAGTACTCTCGTCGTCGGCCTCCCGTTGCCGACCGTCTCGATTTCGGACGTCGACGCAACGATATGTGCCATGCGTGTTGCTCCCCCCGCACAGGCCCCCCGAGCCCACGCGTACAACTTGCCCCCAGTGTGAGGGGGACCACTGAGGGGGTGCAACCCTCAACGTGAGGGGAATGCATGGTCCCTTCGGGCCAGGGGCTTCACCCCTGGCCACGGAGATCCGCGGGCTCAGGCCGTCTGGGCGAGGACCCTCACGGCGGTGGTCGCGAGCGCAGCGTCCTGCGAGGGCACCCGCACGCCGGGCACGCTCTCGAGCGCCTGGCGGAGCAGACGCAGCAACAGGTCGAGCTCTTGTGACTGGCCGACCCGGCGGTTGTCGTCCTCGGAGCGCAGGATCTCCAGGTAGAGCTCCTGGCTGGCCGCAGACGGCTCCTCACCGAGACCGTCCAGCAGCACCTCACGCAGTGCCGAGTACGTCCGCAGCGCCTCGCCGCGTTCGCCGGAGAGCCAGTGCGCACGGATCAGGTGTTGCCACCCAGCCTCGCAGTAGGACTCCCGCTCGACCACGTGACGGGCGAGTCGACGAGCCGCCTCATGCTCCCCGAGCTGGTTGGCCAGGCCGGCGACAGGTGCCAGCGACTCCGCGAGCTCACGGTCGAAGATCTCCCGCGCAGCAGCCGCCCAGGCGGCGTACGGCTCGCTCGCGAGCAACGGCCCGCGCACGACGTCCAAGGCCTGGAGTGCCCGGCGTACGCGCTCGGTACCGCTCGCGGCCGGGCAGTTCAGTGCACGGAACAGGTCGACATCCACGCGGACGTCGTCCCCCTCGAGCACGTAGCCGCGGTCCCGGGTGGACAGCGCCGAGCGCCGGCCCCCGACGAGACCGAGCCGCTTCCGCAGCACGCAGACATAGCTCTCGAGCGTGCCCACGTACGTCGGCGGCGGTGTGCCCTCCCAGATGTAGTCGGCCAAGACCTCCTTGGGCACCGACTTCCCCGCGTTCAGCGCCAGGATCTCGAGCACCTGGCGAAGACGTCCCCCCAAAGCGGCTTCCGGGACTACGACCCCGTCGACCTCTACCTTCGTTGACCCCAACAAGCTGATCTCAATCATGGGACCCCCCTTCCCAGGTCATACGATGACGGTCAATGTTGACCGTCGGCCAGCCCCACGCGGAGGGTGCCGCGCACCGAAAATAGGCTGGTCATTTGGGACCATGCGACCTGGGGTAGGGGCTGGTCCTGGCGCCTGGTGTGCCTGCGGCGTACGTTGAAGCCGTCACGTCCGGAGGAGGATTTCATGCAGCTCACCCGGATCACCGCGACGCTCGGCGCGATCGCGCTCGGCGGCGTGCTGGTCGCCAGCACCACGGGCGTGGGTGCGTCCGCCTCGGCCGACCACCAGCGACCCGCTCACGCGCATGCGCACGCACGCATCACGTTGCATGGCGCCTACTTCGCGCCGGCGCCCAACAAGTTCGACCCGAACAGCAGCGTGCCGAGGGGACTCCACTGCTGGTCGACCAGGTTGTCGTTGTAGGGGTCGTACGACGCGTCGCCCGGCTCCGGGCCGGGACCGGGACGGGGACCGTGCCGCTGCTGGGTGGGGTGCTCGGGCTGCTGTAACAGCGCAATTGCGCCGGTTTGACAGTCAGCGGGCCGCCTCGGCTGTCACAACAGCGCAATTGCGCCAGTTGGGCACCCCGCGGCCCGCGCCTGGTCAGGACACGGACCCGCACCCCGCACCCCGCGTGCCGGGTGGCCTCGACGCTGCCACGCCGGCGGCGTACCGTGGATGGGGCACGTCCGGAGGAGGATCTCATGCAGCTCACCCGGATCACCGCGACGCTCGGCGCTCTCGCGCTCGGCGGCGTGCTGGTCGCCAGCACCACCAGCGTGGGGGCGTCCGCCTCGGTGGAGCACCAGCGACCCGCCCACACGCGCACCACCACGGTGCACCAGGAGAAGGCGCCCTCGCAGCGCATGGTCCGCCTGCACGACAACATGCGGATGGGGAAGCACTGCGTCTCGTCCCGGATGTCGATGTAGTTCGGGACTCACCCGCCGCACGGCAGTCGGCCTGAAGTCGCTCGACTCACGACCGCCGGCGCCCCTGGTCAGGGGCTAGGGTCAGCCCATGAAGGCCCGCCTCGTACTCCCTGTCGTGTCCCTCCTGCTCGGCGCTTCGCTGGTGGGCTGTGGTGGCAAGGACAAGCCGGCCGTGTGCGGCTCGGTCGACACCCTCAAGGGCTCGATCGGCGACCTGAAGGACATCAGCCTGACGTCCTCCGGCGCCCTGAGCTCGCTGCAGACCCAGCTCACGACCGTCAAGGGCGACGTCGACGCCGTCAAGGCCGACGCGAAGTCGCAGTTCTCGACCCAGATCAGTGCGGTCGACACGTCGTACTCGACCCTCAAGACCAGCGCAGACGCCGCCACGTCGGCGCCTTCGGCGGCCAGCATCGCCGCCGCCGCTGCGGCGGCATCCGCGTTCGTCTCGAGCGTGCAGACCCTGGTCACCGACGTCCAGGCGACCTGCTAGTCACCAGCTCTCCCCTCGTGCCGACAGCGGGCGTCACGACTGCGGCGGCCCGGCCGCGACGTGGACGCAGAGTGCTGCGGTCCCGGGGGAGCGATGGCTGGACGTCCGTCGACACCGCGAGTTTCGGGCGAGAGAGCACGGCGACACCTACGACGAGTTCCAGGTCTCGGTCTACAGCGCGATGATGCCGGACCCGCAGACCGGAGAGGGGCCCCCGCCGGCACCCCCCAGGTAGCCGGCGGGGGCGGGCCCCGTGGGTAAAGATTCGTGGAACTGGGACGTTCTGGCCAGATCTGTTCCCGAATTGCCTCCGAACGGGCAACAAATTCGCCATACTCGTGTCAACGGCTTCTCAACCCCCCAGAGAAGCCAGCCGCTACCCCCCCAGCGGCGTGAAGTGCCCCCGCCGCGAATCGCGGCCGGGGGCTCTTCTCATTTCAGCTGCAGGGCGAACGAGGTCAGGGCCATCAGAAGCGCCTGTGCGTGATGCAGCTCCGGAGTCAGTGAGTCGCCGAAGACCTCGACCAGCCACGCCTGGCCGGACCGGTCGACACCCCCGGCCGCGATCACGACCCGGAAGCCGGTCTGGACCAGGAAGCGGCGTTCGGCGTCATCCCCGTGCAGCGCGTCAGCGACGAAGGACCCTCCACCGACGGCCTCCGCGCTGGCGGGGAAGTTGCTGAGTCGGTAGCCCTCGGGGCTCAGCTGCGTGGGCTGCCACTCGCCGTCGCGTGTCTCCTCGTCACGGGGACTGCCGCAGAACCTGTCGAGGATGTGGTCGCCGTCCATGGCGCTCACCCACCAAGCCGCACCGTGGGTGGTCCCGCAGACCGTCGCAGCGACCCGGGAGAGCCGAGCCCCTACGGCGCCCGGTTCGGCGATGATGCTCCGCGTCAGCTGGTTCACGGCGTCGGCGAGCTCCCGGAAGTCTGCCGACGTACGACGTGAGCCGGGGGTCCGTGCGCGGGCCGGAAGCGTCGAGTCGCTCCCCGCGAGCTTCCGGCGGTACTGCTCGGCGTCCGCGAGCCTGAGGAGCGCTCGCATCCGTTCCGCGGGTGTGAGCTCGAGCCGGTCCAGCTCGGCGCGGCTGGAGACGCCGTACGAGAGGCCGTCGCCGTCGCCGAGCTGCGAGGCCGCCTGCACCAGGCGCCCCATCTCGTCGTCGACGTCCTGTGGTGCCGCATCGGGGATCGCGAGCAGGAACTCGTCCCCGCCGATGCGGCCGGCGAGCGCCCCGGGGAAGCGGCTGGCCGAGGTGGACACCAACACCCCGATCTCGCGGAGCAGGCGGTCACCGGCGGGGTGTCCGAAGCGGTCGTTGACGACCTTGAGCTTGTTGACGTCGCACAGGACCACCGTGAGCCGGGGTGCCGAGGCCAGGTCGCCGGCCCAGGCGAGCAGCTGCTCGTCGACGGCGCGGCGGTTGGCCATCCTGGTCAAGGGGTCGGTGTAGGCGAGGGTGCGCAGCCGCCGGTGGTCGTCGACGCGAGAGATGCCGGCGGCCAGCAGCTCCCCGACGAGTGCACCCGTCAGGAGGGCTGACCGGTCGAACCCGACGTCGGACGTGCGAGTGGCATAGAGGACGCCCCACAGCCGGTCGTCGACGACGATCGGGATGCTGACCGCCGAGCCTTGCCCGGTGCACAGCAGCACTCCGCGGTCGTCGGGCTCCAGGTCGTCGGAGAGGGTCCCCGACCACAGCTGGGCCTCCTCGGAGACGGCCTGTGCGCGGGACTGGTCCGCGACCGGGTACGAGTCCCGGCCCCCCCACAGCTCGGCGGTCTGGAAGACGCCCGAGCGCGACAGGATCTCGACGTTTCCGTGGCGAGGTTCCAGCCGGCCGACGTACGAGCCGTCGGCCCCCAGCTCGGACGCGACGTACTCGACGACGACGTCGAGGAGGGCGTCGAGGTCGCCCGCGGCGCGCGTCGCCCGGGCGAGTGCGTTGAGGCGCTCCGGGACGTGGCTCATGTGCTCAGTGTGCAGTCTGCGCCGGTTCGTCGCGCGGCCCAGCGCTTGCGATGGGCGGGTGCCGTCGTGCCCGGCGTCCATCGCTTACGCTCGCCCTACCGGACCTCGGCGTCCGGGCCGAGCCCAGCCCGGACTCAGCGGGGGACCTGATGACCATCCTGTGCTACCACTCGGTGGATCCGGCGTGGGAGTCGCCGCTGGCGATGCGACCGGCGGAGTTCGAGGCCCACTGTCGCTGGCTCGCTCGGCACCGAAGCGTCGTCCCGCTCGCGGATGCGGTGACGAAGCTGGACCGGTCGGGCCGGCTGCCGCGAGGGCTGGCCGCGATCACTTTCGACGACGGGTTCGCCGGCGTGCTCGAGCATGCCCTGCCCGTGATCCGGAGGCACGGGCTGTCCGTCACCGTCTTCCTGGTCGCGCAGACGTTGACCGACGAAGGGCTCTCGGCGCACTGGGTCCGCACGCCGCCGCCGTGGTCGCTCACCACGCTTTCCCGGGACCAGGTGCTGGAGATGCAGGCGCTCGGCGTCGACTTCCAGTCACACAGCTGGGCCCACCTCGACCTGCCCGGGCTCGGGTACGACGCGTGCGTGGACGACCTGCGCCGGAGCCGGGAGCTGCTCGAAGAGCTGCTGGGCGGCAGCGTGACCCACCTCGCCTATCCGCGCGGGCTGCACGATGGGCAGGTACGACGCGCTGCCGAGAAGGCCGGCTACAGCCATGCCTACTCGCTCCCCGAGGCCACGGAACGGCCCGGTCCGTACGCCGTACCCCGGGTCGGGATCAACCGGGGCAACAGTGTCTCGACCCTGGCGGTCAAGTCCGCGCGGGCGTACCTGCCCACCAGGCATGGACCGATCGGTGCCGTGGCCCGCCGTGCCTCGAGGCGCCTTCGCAGCTGAGGGACGAGGCGGTCACGCCACGAACGGGGAGAGGCCAGGGATCCTGCGCAGCTCGGGGAACATGGTGGTCAGGGCCAACGAGTGACGCGTGAGCCTGAGCACGACCAGGCCCACGAGCCCGCACGCGACGAGTGCCAGCACGAACCCCGGGTCGATGGTGACGCGCACCATCACGAGCAGGATCGTGGCACCGACGATCACCAGGTAGGGCAGGAGGTACTGCAGGCGGTCGCCCCCGGGGTGCAGCGTGCGCGCCAGCACGATCTGGTTGACGACGTTCTGGAGGGCGAGCGTCGCCCCGTTCGCCACGGCCGCGCCGATCGCGCCGTAGGTCGGTGCCAGCGCGAACGTCAGGCCGAGACAGACGACAGCGACGCCGACGTTGGACAGCACGAGAAAGCGCAGCCGTCCGTAGACCTGCAGGACGTAGGTGTTGAAGCCCATGGCGACGCTGACGTAGAAGCCGATCGACAACGCCAGCAGGACCGACGCCGAGGTCGCGTACCGCTCGCCGAACAGGGTCACCGTGGTGGTCCGGGCGAAGATCGTGGTCATCGCGAAGACGGGGAACGTCGAGATCGCGAGGACGTGCGAGGTGTGCCAGTAGGTCTCGCGCACGCCGTCGTGATCGCCTCGGGCGTGCAGTCGCGACGTCATCGGAAGGAACATCGTGATGAACGTCTGGTAGACGACCTGATTCATCCGCGCGGCGGGAGTGACCGCGCGGAAGTCGGCGACCTGTCTGGCTCCCCAGTACGCGCCGAGGATCACGACGCTACCCAGGTTGGTCGCCAGGAAGACCAGTTCGCTGGTCATCGTCGGGAACGAGAAGGACAGCACCTCGCGGTACGGCACCGTGATGTTCGTACGTCGCAGATGCCGTGAGAGATCGCGCTCGCGCAGCACCCTGAGCAGCAGCACCAGATAGATCAGGTTGCCGAGCACGCTGGTCAGGACGTAGCCGAGTGCGAGCAGGTAGACCGACCCGTGGGTGAAAGCGATGAAGGCGACGACCGCGAGGCGCAGCGCCGGTGTCACGACGTACTTCCGGAAGAAGATGGCGGAGGCCTGGGAGAACACCGCGAACAACGACACGAACACCTGGTCGAGTGCTTCCAGCGGAGCCAGGAAAACCAGGATCAGGAGTACATCGAGCGCGCGGGGGTCGTCGAAGGTCCCTCCGAGCAGGGGACCGTGGAAGAGGAGCAGTGACACCACCAGGAGCGTGCTCGTCACCGCGATGGTGCCGACGGCGAGCAGCATGGTGCCGAACATCCGGGCGTAGTCCTGCTTCTCCTCGTAGGTCGACATGAACCGGCTGAGCAGGCGGCCCTGCCCCAGGCTGAGCAGGACTCTGAGCGACGCTGCCAGGGCGAAGGCGTAGGCGAACACTCCGAAGTCGGCCTTGCTCAGGGCGCGCACGATGATGATCTGGGTCAGGACGGTGAAGACGAGGCTGAAGAGCCGCCCCATCAGGAGGAGCACCGAGCCCCGGACCTGTCGCTGCTCCATGGCCGATGCATCGCTGTCCGGCTCCGGATCGACCGCTTCGTGCCCTGACGTCATGCACCGCCTCCGGTCTCAGGTGTAGCCGTAGCGGCGGCGCAAGGGGTACGTCGCCCAGCCGATCATCCTCTGGTCCCGTCTGCTCATCCCGGTACGCCACTCCTCGTCCAGCCGGATCTTCACCGTTCCCACCGTGAACCGACTGGGGTTCCCAGCAACGATGTGCCCGGGGTTCACCCGCACCAGGTCCGGCCCCTCGAAGGGTGCCGGGCCCTGCTCTCCGAGGAGGCCCATGATCGCGAGACAGGCGTCCTGAGGGTCGGCGCAGAAGTCCTCGTACCTGAGGCGGAGCCAGCGGTCGGGTGGCACGTGCCTGCGCAGCAGGTCGGCGCCCCAGCAGTTGGACGTCCACCTGCGCGTGGTCGATGCGACTCGTCGCGTCCCCATCGCATGGGTCTCGCCGGCCACCGTGAAGGTCTTCGCCCGGCGCCACGAGTAGGCAACGGCACGGGGGTCCCTCACCACGTGCAGGACGTAGTGGGAGACGTCGGGGAGGGCTGCGACGACAGCCGCGTCGTGCGGTCGCTTGGACGTGTCGACGACGACCCGTGCGTCGGTGACGGCGGCGAAGGACCGGCAGGCGGTGTCGATGGTGTCCCGGACGAGGTTCAGGGCGCGCCACGACGTGGTGGGGGCCGAGGCGCTGTGCAGGATGCGCCGACGGTTCGCCAGCCTCGCGATCTCGGACTGGGCGGCGACGATCTCGTCGAGGGTGTCGCGGGGGTCGTGTCCGTCCACGGACGTCAACGTGCGCGTGACCACCGGTCCCCAGACCGGGCAGTCAGCAGGAGCCAGCCCACACGCGCACGGGCGACGCTCCATGACGCCGCGGCTCCACAGCCATCGGATCTCGCCTGCGCTGGCGAACCCTGGAACCTCCCCCAGGATGCTGGCCAGGACCGTCGTACCGCTGCGTCCGGCCCCCACGATCGACAACACCTTGAGCGGCGCTGCTGGATCACCCACCCGCCCCCTCCAACCCCTCGTCGGACCAGGGTGGCACGTTCTCGTCGGGCTGGCGACCACGAGTGCTCAGCCCGGAGTCGCCTGATCCTCGGTCTGTATCCTGACGAGGTGGCCAAGGTGAGGGCGCAGCACCTCGACAGCTCTCACCCGGAGATCGCTGGGTCGGACGAACCGACACGACGCACCGGTCGGCTGGCCGTGGTCGGCGTCGTGATCGTGCTGTCCCTCACGGTCGCCGTTGCCGCCATGATCACGCGAGGAGACGATCCGCACCGGTCCGGGTCCCAGCCCCTGGCCCCCGGGACGACCGACAGTGATTCGCAGTCGGCCCCGACGGTCGTCGCCACGCCCTTTCGCGCTTTCAAGGCGAACTCCTGGTGGAACCACCCGGTCCCGGTCAATGCTCCGCACAACCTCCATGAGCTCGGCATCCTCGACTACCTGCGGACCGCCCCCGACAGTGGCGATGGTTGTCTGCGCCTGGCCGGTGCGCACCAGAACCCCTGGGGGGACCCGGTCTACTGGGCTCGCCCCGGAGACACCCGGTACGACGTCACCGGCGTGACGTCCCAGCGGCCGCCCGAGCTGGTCGGGTTGCGCATCCCGGCAGGGGCCAGACCCGCGGACAACTCCGACGGGACGATGTCGATCTTCGATCGCGAAGCGGGCTACGTGACGCTTCTGACCGATGCCCTGTACGACGCCTCGTCAGATCGCTGGACGGCGAGCGGAGCGACGGTCACCTACCTGGGCTCCAACGGGCTGGACGTCCGGACGGGACGGTCTGACGAACCGCGGAACCGGGGAACCCACCGAGGCAACAACGGAGCCGACTCGGTGGTCCGCCTCGACATGGTGCGGGCGGGGCTGCTCGACCACGTCCTCAAGGTGTCGTCAGGCCCGGAGCTGTCGAGCCGCTGGGTCTACCCGATGACCGGCTCCGACGGTGACGGCCCCGTCGGCGACCCTGTGGTCCCGCCCGAGGGGTTGCGCCTGCGGATCAAGCCGTCGGTCCAGCTCGACACCCTGGGCCTCCACCCTCAGGCGCTGGTCATCGCCCGAGCGCTGCAGACCTACGGCATGTACCTGGGTGACTCAGGCGGATCGACGGCGGTGAAGCTCGAGGACACCACGGTCGAGGGCCGGGGACAGCTGTGGGACGTGACGTCCGAGGACCTGTGCGGACTCCCGTTCACGTCGGCCTACTGGGACGTGCTCCCAGAGGGGTACGACCCCAGCGCTACCGCGAACTAGTGCGGCTGGGGCTGCTCCGGCGGGATCGTCTGCGTCTCGTGTGGGAGGCGGTTCCAGCCGCGGGCGTCCACCGCGGATCCGCCGGGCTCGCTCTCCGCGACGTTGCGCGAGAGGGCCACCATGACCAGGGCCATCCAGAAGAACTTGTACTCCAGGTTGGACAGGAACATCGCGGCGAACCAGGTTCCGAGCAGCGCGCCCAGTGGAGGACCACGCATCCTGATCGGAAGCCTGAGTGCGTCTGCCACGGTGGCAGCCAGCACCGCGAAGAGCAGGATGAGACCCGGGATCCCCAGCTCGATCGCCACCAGCAGGATCACGTTGTGGGGCTGGTAGGAACCGCCCTTGCCGACCAGGACCTGCGCGTTCGCCACCGACGGCTGGGTCTTCGCATAGACGTCGGGGAACGTCTCCCAGCCTGATCCGAGCGCGCAGTACTGGGGGCAGGCGGCAATCCCGACCCGCCAGATGGACAAGCGGCCCGAGGAGGACGAGGTCGCCACCGTACGTTCGGCGATCCCTAGCGGGTGGAGGAAGAAGACCACCGCGCCGAGCATCAGCCCGACCGCCGTGTAGGTGAGCAGCCGGCGCCGGCCCTGGGGGGTGGCGAAGGCCAGGACCACACCGGCGACGATGCTCGCGAGGATCCCACCGCGAGAACCGGTCATGAGGATGCCGAGCAGCATGAAAGCGGCCAGGCCTAGGTACAGGACCTGCGAGCGAGTGCTCCTTCGGGTCACTGACCGGCTCAAGGCGATCACCAGGGGGAGCAGCAGTGCGACGGCTTCGTTGTCCGCGCCGAGCAGGTCGTTGCCGAACCGCCCGCCCGTGTCCAGGGAAGATCCGGGCACGTGGGCGGGGAGCCCACCCAGGAACAGCAGCTGGGCCACGCCGTAGCAGACGACCGCGGTGCCACCCACCAGGAGCCCGTTCTCCGTGCGCCGGAGCACCAAGCGGTCGACCGGGCTCGTGGAGACGAGGACGAAGACGGCCAACAAGCTCCCGAGGACGACGAACCCCGCGGCTGTCGTCGCGGCGTCGACGCTCCACAGGGTGGTAGCGCCCGCCACTCCGAGAAAGAGCAGCCACAGGGGCACGGTGAGTGAGATGGGCACCGTCGTCCGGTGTCCGGCTGCCACCTGGGCCAGGAGACCGGCGACGAGCAGCAGTCCCAGGATGGAGGAAAGGGAGCTGAACCGCGACGAACCGACAGCGAGCAGTCCACCCACGGGCAGGACGGCTGCGTAGAAAGGCAGCGTGACCGTCAGCGGTCGACTGATCAGCACCGCCACGGCTGCCAGGGCGAGGGGTGCCAGCACCAGCGCGAGCAGCCCGTTGTCCGTCATCTCAGCTGGCCACCTCGTGGCAGGCGCGGGTGAGCATGCCTCACCCCGGCTGCGAAGCCAGAGCGGCTTCTCGCCGTCTCTTGGACGTGAACCGAATGCTCTGCCGGTGCAGGGTCACCAGAGCCAAGGCGGCGGTGCCGCTTGACGCGTGCTCGGCAACCAGCATGCGCAGAGACTTCGCTCTGATGCCTTCGGGCACGACCAGCAGTGTCAGCGCGGCATCGTCCGGCGCGCCGATCCAGGCCTCGAGCGATGACCCCTCCACGGCGACGACCTCGAGGGTCGGTGGCACGCTCCCTGGCTCCGTCACCCCGGCCTGGGCGTCCAGATGTGCCTGTCCGGGCGGCGCCGCCCGGGTCCGCCCGAGGAAGGAGCTGATGATGCCGGCGACCCGGTCGACCTGGCTCTGCTCGGGCCCAGTGACGTAGACGACGTCGTGCCCTGCTGTCACCAACCGGCGTGCAAGCGCCCCGATCCCCACCAGGTCCCTGCCGACTGGTGGTCCGCTGCGTGGGAGCCTGACGCTGCCCAGGACCGGAAGGCCGGTCGTGGCCTCGGCAGCGGCCGCACCGATGACGGGGCGGCGCAGGACCAGGATGAGACCGATGACGCCTAACCCCGCCACCAGTCCCGCGAGAACGCCCACGACCGGACCCCAGATGCCGCCAGCCAGTTTCGGAGTGGGCTTGGTTGGAACTGCAGCGGCGTGCTGCACCCCGAACGTGCCCACGGACTTGGTGTACTTGTTGAGCTCCACGACGAGGGTGACGGCGGCCTTGTCGGCCACGGCCACTGCCGTCGAAGGTGACCCGCTCTTGGCCACGACGACCATCACGGGGTTGTCCTGGGCCGTCGTCAGCTCGACCGTTCCGGGGATCACGCTGGCGTCGGCGGACAGGCCCAGGAGTCGACGTACCTCTCGGGCCACGGCACCGTTGACGAAGACGCTCTGCGCGAACCTCGGCAGCGGGTCGAGGTTCGGGAGGATCAACGGTTCGGTGGGTCCCACCTGCGCCCGAGCCTCGTAGACGTCGGACGACCGTGACTGGGCCAGGGGAACCAGGACCCCGAGGGCGACGACGAGGAGTGCCACCACCCACCCGTACCGTCGCAGGCCCCACGCCCACGTCGCGCCGACGTCGCTAGTGCCATCCATGTCGCACCATCCTCTGTGATGACGTGCAGCCTAGGGTTCCGTCCGCGTCCGCGCCCGGGCCGACGAGCACCTTCCTGATCAAGCTCACCGCCCCCTCACAGCGCGTACCGTCCGTACGGGGCGAACGCCGAGACCGTGCTGTGGAAGCCGTCGCAGGACCGCGGATCGGGGAAGCCCGGTTCCTGGTCGCTCACCAGGTTGCCGTGACCGCCGATCTCGGCTTCCACATCCGGCCGCATCAGCCGACTGGCCCCCGGCAGGCCCTCCCGGCTGGTGATCCCGTAGTTCTGCACCAGAACCGTTCGCGGGGAGGTCTTCAGATCGGAGCGCACCAGAACGTTCGAGCTGGCCCCTCCGAGCACGTTGCGGGCGATTCGGACGCCGCGCGGCCCTCCGCGCAGGTTGATCGCGACTCGGCCGCCGTAGATGGTGTTGTAGCGAATGGCCACGTTGCGAGGCGCGGCATCCGCCGAGCCGATCGCCAGGTTGTCCTGGCCCTCCTGGTTGTAGATGAGGTTGCGCGTGATGATCCCCCTGCCGGGATGGACCATCGCGCCGAGCACCAGGTTGGTCGCCGGACCAGCGTTCGCGACGGGGCGGAGCCCGTGGAAGCAGTCTCCCGTGAGCGACCACGCGCTTGGTTCGGACCGCCCGAAGCCGGCGACGAACATGTTCGCCGAGGCGCGGGAGCCCCAGATCTCGCTGTTGCTCCACTCCCACCCGACGCCGCCGGTGATCTTGACCATGAACTGCGGCTGGTCGCGCAGCCGTGGGTCCCACGTGACGTTGAGCCCGTTGATGGACCAGTGGTCAGGGCGGCGCAGCCACACGGCACCCTTGAGAACGGGCCGCTCTCCGGGGACGTTGGTCACCGTGATCGGTTGCTTCGCCCGCCCGTCATGCAGGTCGAGCTTGCTGAGGACGTCCCGGTACACGCCACCGTGGACGAAGAGCACCTGACCGGCGAACAGCTTCGGCAGCGCGTGGGACAGGGTTCGCCACGGGTGCTCCGCGGTTCCCGGCCCGTGGTCGTCGCCGTCGAGACTCACGTACCGCGCCTGCGCAGGTGACCGTGGAGTCGGCGCGAGGGGTGTCGTCGGCGTACGCACTACGTGGGAGCCGGATGGGGACTGGGTACAGCCCATGAGCACCGCCGTCAGGCACACAGCAGCGGCTCGCCGGACTGCGTCGGTCCTGGGCCGGGACGTCATCGCGGCGAGCCCGTGCGCGACGTCGGCGGACCGGCAGCGGAGGGGGCGCTGCGGGCGCGGGTGCGAAGCAGGCGCTGTCCCGCGACGCTGGCGTGCACCAGGTCGACGGCGAACGGGAGCGGGTCGCGGGTGGACCAGATCGCATGTGCCTTCGGCCCGCGCACGGAGCTGGCCCAGTCGCGGATGGACAATCGCCCGCGTCGGTACCCGACGACGGCCGCCTGGAGGTCCCGGCGTACGTCGATCCACTTGACACCGACGTACTGCTGGTGGGTCCGGGGGATCGGCAGTCCTACGGCGTCGCAGTAGGCGGTGTAGACGAGTTCGACGCCGCCGCGCTCGGCGATGGCTGACCGTCCTGTCGGTCGTCCCACGTTGGGCTCGATGATCAGCATCCGTCCGGTGCGGGCGTCCTGCTTGAGCTCGAGGTAGGCCAGGCCGTGGAAGCCGACGCCACCGAACGTGCGCAGCGTCTCCTCGAGGACGTCGTCGTTGCGGCACTCCTCGCCGGACGCACTGGTTCCCACGTCCGGGGGCCACTGTCGCAGCTTCCTCGCGACGAAAGTGACGAGTGCCTTCCCGTGGGCGTCGAAGTACGCGTTGCACGAGTAGAGGTCGTCCTCACCTCCGGCCACCCACTCCTGGGCGAGGAGGACGTCGGACCAGTCCCGCACCCGGTCGTAGACCTCGAGCAGGTCATCGGGCGAGGTCACCGGCAACGCCTTCGCGCTGGTGTGTCGCAACCATCGTTCGGTCTTCATCGGTGGCTTGAGAACGGCCGGGAACTCCATGGACTTCGCCGCCGCCACGGCCTCATCCCGGTTCTGCAGGACCATGGTGTGAGGGATGGCCAGCCCGGCTGCGAGCGCGTGTTCGGCAAATCGGACCTTGTCCATCAACATGGTCACGACGTCGTGGTCGCCCAGCGGCAGGTGGTACGACGCCGCCAGCTCGCCGCGACGTTCGGACAGGGTGTGGACCGACTCGTCGGTGCACGGCACCAGCACCGCCATCCGGCCCAGTCGCTGCGCGAGCTCGAGCAACGCCGCGATGAGCGGCTCACCGGACAGCGGACTCTCGATGACGTGGGCGCACGCGTTCGTCCGCGACCCGAAGTGCCGTAGGTCGGCGGCGATGCCGACCACCGCGACCCCGCGAGCGTCGAGGATCCTCGCGGTCTGCAGACCGGTGATGTTGTCCAGTCCGACGACGACGGCGGGCGGATGCGGGCTGCTGGTCAGGAGGGCGTGCCGATCACGACGGTTCATCGGCATCCTCCGCCTCGATCGTCTCCTTCGTGCGCACGAGCTCGAAGATGTGGTTGACGGGGGCGATGTGCGGATCGACGGCTGCCGGCTTCCCCTCGGCCCGCAGCAGGGCCAGCGTGTCCTCCATTGCCTGCACGGACGCCCGCATGGGCTGGTTGGCGAAGATGACCATGGCGAAGCCCTTGGCATGGAGCTCCTGCGTGGTGAAGTCCGGGAACAGGGTCGGCACGGCCACGAGCGGCTTGTTGATCCCTGTCTGCACCCACGCGTCGAGGAACTCGGTGATCTCCGCCAGGCTCTTGTCCGTGCTGTGGATCAAGATCGCGTCGGCACCTGCCTCGGCGTACGCCGAGGCTCGCTCGATCGCTGCCTCGACACCGTGACCTGCGATCAGGGCCTCCACCCGGGCGATGATCACGAAGAGCGGTGACTCCTGCGCCGCCTTGGCGGCGCGCAGTCGTCGCGCCTGCTCGCGGGTCTCGACGAGCTCGCGCTTCGTGGCGCCGGCGTACAGGCTGTTGCGCTTGGGGAAGAGGTTGTCCTCGATGCAGATGGCAGCGACCCCGGCGCGGTCGAACTCGACAGCGGTGCGGACGACGTTGCTGTACCCACCGAAGCCGTTGTCGCAGTCGACCACGACCGGCAGCTCGGTGCTGCCCTCGATCGTGCGCGCGACCGCGAGGGTCTCGCTCATCGTCACCAGGTTCAGGTCCGGCAGCCCGTACGCCATCGCTGACACGCCGAAGCCGCTGACCCAGACCGCGTCGAAGCCATGCCCCTCGATCAGCCGGGCGCTCATGGCGTCGTGAGCGCCGACGGCCACCACGGGCGCACTCTCGGTCAGGGCACGGCGCAGCAGCGCGCGCTTGGCGTCGGCCCTGCCCATCACCGGATGGCCGTCAGACGACAAGCTCCCCATCGCGCACCTCCGCATCCAGATGCCCTTGGTGGTAGGCGTGGAGCAGCTCCACGACCCGATCACCGATCAGCCGCTGCGTGTCCAGAGCCATCGCGCCGATATGGGGCGTCAGAACCACGTTGTCGAGCTCGGCGAAGCGGGAGATGGTCCCCTCGCCCTCGACTTCGTGCACGTCCAACGCGGCACCGACGACGTTCCCGCCCGAGGTCAGGGACTCGTAGAGCGCGGCCTCGTCGACGACCCCGCCGCGTGACACGTTGATCAGCATCGAGCCGGGCTTCATCCGCGCCAGGTGCTCGCGGCCGATCAGGTGCGAGGTCGACTCGTCGAGAGGCACATGCAGGCACAGGAAGTCGGCCTCCCTCAACACCCGTTCGTTGTCGGTCAGGGTGATACCGCGCCCGAGGAGGTTCTGCGCGATGCTGTCGTTCGGGGCCGCCACCGAGCCGAGGACCCGCATCCCCCACGACGCACCCATCTGCCCGACCAGCCCACCGATGTTGCCGGCGCCCATGATCCCGAGGGTCTTGCCGTGCAGCAGTGCCCCTCCGAGCTGCGGCTTGGGCCAGTGACCTTCGCGGATCAGGCGATCGGCGAGGGTCACCTTGCGGGCCAACGAGAGGAGGAGAGCGAACGTGAACTCGGCCACTGGGGGAGCCGACATCCCGGGAATCCGCACGACGCGGATGCCGTGATGCCGCGCGTAGTCGAGGTCGATGTTGTCGAGGCCGGAACCGGCACGGATGATCAGTTGAAGGTCGTGGGCGACTTCCATCACCTCGGCGGTGAATCGCACGCCACTACGCACCACGACGACGTCTCGATCCATGATGGCGTCCATCAGGCCGGCCGGTTCCGCCTTGAGGGCGTGGGTGACGTCGTACGTCTGCTCCAGCGTTGTCACGGCGTTCGGGTCGATCGGGCTCGCCACCAGGATTCTCATACGCGTGCCTTCCAGGAGGTGCGGATCAGGTCTGCCACGTCGGCCACGACGTCGTCGAGCGCACGATCGACGTCCAGCACGACGAGGTCCGGTACGACGGCGGCGAGCTCGAGGTATTGCCGGCGCCGTCGCTCGAGCCAGGCGACGCCGGCTTCCGGCTTGCGCGCGTGCAGCCGTTCGGCCGGCGCGTCGAGCATGATCGTCAGATCAGGCTTGGGATACGCCCGCTGCAGCATCCACCCATGGAAACGCCGCACGGCGCTCCGTGCAACCGGTCCGTCGTGGATGTCCGCGTGGTAGTAGTCGGCGAAGAAGTGCCGATCGAAGATCACGATGCAGCCACGCCAGGAGTACGCCGTAGCCACGAGCTGCCGGAGCCACTCCTCGGTCATCCAGACGCTCAACCGGAGCGTCTCCTTCACCGATCCTGTCGCGTCGGGTTGAGCGGGGGAGAGGTCGCGGACGGTGCTCGCCACCAGGTCGGGGCGTCGCCCGCGGAGCTTCTTCGCGGCCAGGAGCAGCCACGTGGTCGGCAACATCAAGGTGCTGGCCTCGAGGTTCACACCCATGTAGACGACCTTGACCGGAGCCGGCAGGTCGGCCTTCGCCAGTCGGGCGCTGACGGTGCTCTTCCCGGCGCCATCGACCCCGATCAGGGCCACGGTGAGGTGAGCGCGGCGCGGTCGACGTGGCGCCCCGGCTCCTACCATCGCACCGTCCCTCCCTCGGTCCCGAGCGATCGTCATGACGGCTGAGGTGGCTCGTGAAGGAGGGCGCTGGCGGCTGCCGCCTCCTCGCAGGCTGCCTCGGCCGCGTCCAGGACGACACGACCGAGCAGGCGGAGGTCGCACGGGTGCGGATGAACGACCTTGGCTGACGGACGGTCCTCGAGGAGCGCGGTGAGCAGCTTGGACTCCAGCTCGGCGGCGTTGTCGATGACCGGGTTGGCGCGGTCGGGGAAGGCGTACCGGAAGTGCCGGTAGTGGGTCATCACAGGGGCGCGTTCCTCCTCCAGGGAAGCCTTCATCCGGTGGGTGACCTCACCGGGGTCCACCGGCCGGGTCACGATGCTGGTCTCCTCGTGGCTCATCACGAGGACCACGGCGTCGAGGCGACCCTGGAGGGAGACCCGGTCCGCTCCGAACAGCTCTGCCGGCGGGACCTGGAGATAGGCCTGGCGCCCCACGATCGGCTCGGCCCGGCGGACCAGGGACGAACCGGCGAGGCGGGAGTGCGCGGCCGAGCCGGCCAACACGGCGAGCCGGCGCCAGGCGGCCAGGCGCCTCCGCTCGTCGGCGGGCCGAGCCCTCAGCAGCACAGGCAGCTGGTCGAACTGCCAGGCCCAGACCCGGATCGGCTCCGGCAGCCCGAGCATCCGACCGTCGTCGGTGAGATAGACCCACTCGTCCCCGACATAGTCGGCGCCGTCACTCATGCACCCCAGCAACGCCTCGGTCTTGCCGCCCTTCGACCAACCCGCCACGAGGACGCCGGTCGAACCCGACGTGAACGCGGTCGCGTGCAGGGGCAGGACGCCCTTGGTCAGCGCGGTGAGGTTGATGATGGCGAGCAGATGCGGCACGGCCGGAAGCCTTCGCTCGCAGACGATCTCGATGCCGCGACCGACCTGGTCGAACGCGACGGACGTCCGCCCTTCGGTCCCACCGCGGCCGCGCAGCAGGAAGAAGGTGTCGTCGTCGAAGCCGCTGTCGCCGACACCGACGTAGGTCAGCGGCCCCGATTCCACGGCATCGACGAACCGGATCGTGATGTCGGGCTCACGGTCCAACCTCGCCTCGATCGGCCCGAGCTGTCTCCTGACCCTGTCGAGGTCGGCCGTCGTCGCGTCCACGACACGGACGCCGACGATGCCGTGCAGGTCGAAGTCGTGCGGCGGGCTCATCGTCCTCGCCCGCCGAGGACCTGGCCGAAGGTGCGGAGCACGATCTTGAGGTCGGTCCACATCGACCAGTTCTCGATGTAGTAGTTGTCGAAGGCTGCGCGATCGGCGATGTCCGTATCGCCCCTGAGGCCGTGGACCTGGGCCCATCCCGTCAGCCCGACAGGGACCCGGTGCCGTGCGACGTACCGCGGGAACTGCAGGGAGAACTCCGCCACGAACGACGGACGCTCGGGACGCGGGCCGACCAGGCTCATGTCGCCTCGAATGATGTTCCACAGCTGCGGAAGCTCGTCCAGCGACATCTTGCGCATCGTCCGTCCGACCGGGCCCATCCGGACATCCCCGGCAATGCTCCAGCGCCCCGGAGACTCTTCCGGGTCCGGCTTGAGCGAGCGGAACTTCAGGATCTCGAACCGACGACCGTCCAGTCCGACCCGCTCCTGGCGGAAGATCACGTGGGGCCCACACTCGAGGCGCACGGCCAGTGCGCAGGCGAGCATCAATGGGCTCAGAAGCACGAGTGCCAGGCTGGCCAGCACGAGGTCGAAGGCCCGTTTGGACCGCCACATCAGGGTGCGGTAGGACGCCCGGCTCAACCGGATGAGGGGGAGCCCGCCCACGACCTCGGTGCCCGGGTCGGCCCCGTGGAGCTCGTAGAGGCGCGGCACGAAGAAGATCTCGCAGGCCATCCGGTCACAGGTGCGCAACGCCTCGACCATGTCCGACTCGCGACTGGTGGTGAAAGCAACGATGACGTTGCGGATCCGGTGCCGGCGAAGCAGTCCTGCGAGGTCGCCCAGGCCGCCGATCACGGGGATGCGCCGGTCGTGCGCCCACAGGAGCGGGTCGTCGTCGACGTATCCGACGGGCCAGAGGCCGTACTCGGGATGCTCGAACAACGTGGTCGCGAGCTTCCAACCGATCTTCCCGCAGCCCACGATGATCGTCGGGTCGCCCAGCCCTCCGCTGCGGCGGTAGACCCGCATCAACGGATAGGCGACCGTCCTGCCCGCGACGGCCAGGAGGATGAAGACGGTCGAGGCGTACACCAGGGCGTCGTGGACGGGCAGTCCGGCGAAGACACGCAGTGACGTGGCCACTGCGCCGGCGACCAGTCCGCGGCCCACCAGGCTCGGAAGCTCATCGAGCAGGGAGGGTGCGATGCGTGCCCGGTAGTGGCCTCCGCCCCCGTTGAGGACCAGCACGAGAAGGGTCAACAGGACGCTGGACCGCACGGACAAGGACAACGCGAACGAGGCGGTCAGGGCGGCGGTGACGTCGATGACCAAGGTGACCGGCGCCAGGCCGATCCCGGCTCGTCGCCACCCCTTCTTGGCGGGAGGCACGATCAGCGGCGGCGCTGCCTGGGTCGCTGCGAGTCCGTCGGTCAGCGGCCTCGCCGCGTGGCGAGCCGATACAACCCGGGTT
Organism: uncultured Actinomycetota bacterium; assembly: GCA_963761515.1. Lineage (GTDB taxonomy): Bacteria > Actinomycetota > Actinomycetes > Propionibacteriales > Nocardioidaceae > Nocardioides. Next base: position 220,403 of record CAVXHO010000003.1, on the reverse strand, counting down.
CCAGCGACGAACTCCTCCGTCGACACGCGGCCTCCGCCCTCTTCGTCGAGATCGAGCCGCGTGGGAGCGGTCCGCTCAGTGAACGGCAGGTGAAGATCTCCGAGACGCCTGCTGAATACTTCGATAAGGGTTCATGCCATGTAATCAGAGTGCGCCACCGTTGTCTTTACCGAATTTGGGTTGTGCGGACCTTCAGTGGCTGCCACCGGCTTCCAGCGTGTGCGCACAAACTCGCGGCCAGACCCACGGCAGCCAGGCAGACGTGGCCCGGCGTCAGGACCGGCCATGGCGGAGCGATGCCCACGCGGCCTTGACGTCAGCCCACGATCGGCGGCGCTGCAGCCCGCGCATCGCGTCCGCCAGTCGGACCGCCCGCCGCGACCGGGTGCGCACCAGCGCTGCCTCGACCTGGCTCAGCCGACGAGCCAGCTCCTGCGGGTCGGCATCGAGGGCCGCTACCGGTGACCGGGTGTGGAAGTCGACGCGATCCCGCCAGTGCTCTCGGAGCTCGGCCAGGTCGTCGCCGGTCAAGGTCCACCTGCGCCGGCTCGCTGCGTCCAACGGACGGCGTTCCGCGGCGTCGAACGGCGAGTAGCCGAAGAGGCCGGCCAGCGGGGCCTTGTCCTCCAGCGCGCCGCGGTCTGCTGCCGTGAGGTCCTCGGCCCACCGGCTCGCGCGGCGCGCGTCGATGGCATCCCGTGTTCCGGTGCTGCCGTCGACGACCCGTGGCGTCCCCTGCTCTCGCTGGACGACGTGGTGCTGGAGGAGGGCCGACGAGAACTCCTCTCCGACCGCCTGCATGACCTCTCGCAGGATGGGTTCACCGTCGGTGACCAGGTCCTCATAACGGCACAGGACGAACCGGTCGCCGAGCTGACCGGCGGCCGTGACCAGATCGATGTTGATGGCCGTCCAGTAGCTCAGCGCCTCGTCGAAGGAGTAGTGGAAGCTCTTGCGCAGCGAGGCCGCCACGGCTCCGGGATGACGGACGATCCCGACGAAGACGCTGGAGGGGAAGATCTCGGCCATCGTGGCGATGTGGGCGGTATGGAAGGGGGTCTTCTCACCCCACCTGACCTTGCCCTGCGCCGCGGCGTACCGCGCGAACATCCCCGTGTAGAAGTCGCGCAGCCGCTCGTCGAGCTCGGGTTCCGTCCAACCGATTCGCTCGTACCACTCGGCGCCGTGCCTCCAGTTCGGGATCTGCTTCGTGCCCATCACGGCGCCCATGAAGCCGGTCTCGGCGCCGATGGCGATGCGCGGATGGCTGTCGAGGATCAGCCTCAGCAGAGTCGATCCCGAGCGCATCGAGCCGACCACGAAGATCGGTCCGTCCCCAGGGCCCTGCTCGTCCGCGTCGGTCATGGCCATCCCGTGGGTCTTTCGAGTCCGAGCCGCTCGAGCTGGTCCGACAGCCGGAGGTTGTACGGCCGATAGAAGTGGTCCAGCCGATCGCGTGCGGCGGCCGACATGATCTCCCATGGCTCGGCCCGGTTCACAGCGTAGTAAGCGGAGCGCAGACGGCGCTTGAGAACCGGGTGACGTCGGAAGAACCGCTCGCCGCGTCGGTTCAGCGACACGGCGAACCGCTGCGTCGTGCGGTTGCGGTACAACTCCGTCGCGTTCGTCGGTTCCAGGCCACCCGTCTCTGCCTGCCGCGGGTCGAGCCCCAGCCAGGAGAACATCTCGTCCATCACCGCCCGCGGATCGCGGACGAGGTCGTCGAAGAACACGACCTGCAGGTCGCTGCCGAACTCGACGACCCAGTCGTCCAGCCATTCCGCGTAGCAGCTTCCGCCCAAGCCCCAGTACGCCTGGTTCTCGAGCGCGCCGTCGACCCCCTCGCCGTGCAGCCGTTCGCAGTGGTCGAGGTAGTCGTCGAAGGTGAGGTCCCGGGGGATACGCATCCGGCTCTTCACGAAGCGGAACCACGACCAGCACCGGTCGGCCGGCTCTCGGAGGCTGAGCACGACCCGGGGCGAACCGCAGGTCTCGCGGATGGCGTGAGCGACAGGTCGCCCACCGTAGAAGTACCCGGGCGTCGCCTCGACGGCGTACCGCTCGTCCACGCAGTGCTGGAAGTGCTGCGTGTACGTCGTGAGTGGCTCCAACGGTGCGCCGTACCGGAGCGGGGAGAAGTAGCGGAGCTCCTTGAGGTCCGAGAGACCGACCTCGGGATGTCTGCCGAGGTACTCGAACAGAGACGTCGTGCCGGCCTTGCTCACGCCGACCACCAGGAGGTTGGGCAGCCGGGCGGTCGTCGTCTCCGTTGGACGGTCGACCATGCGACCTCCCTCTTCGCGACGTCGCGCCTGGGCCGGACGGGCCCGACGCTAGCGGAGACGTACCCGGATCAGGGGCGGTGGCCTCCCTTGACGAACACGTACTCGCTCCAGGGGATCGAGCGCAGGGAGTCCTGGTTCAGGATGCCTTGCCAGTTCGCGTTGGCCTGCACCTTCAGGTTGTTGCCCGACCCCGAGTTGTCGCCCACGACCGCGCCATAGCGTTGCAAGGCCCTGGCGACGGTGTACGCGGCCGGCGACAGATGCTTGCTCGTGAGGTCCACAGAGGCCTTGATCCGGATCACGATGCCCTCCGGCACCGTGCCGACCTTGTCCGACTCCGACCCCGTCATCGGGAAGTACGCCTCGTGGCCCGTCGGCGTTCGGGGTGCCGTCTCCCACCAGTAGATCTCCAGCCGGTGGTTGATCACTCCCCGGCGGATCTCGCGCCTGGTCACGGCCTGGACCGAGCCCGGGATGCCACGATGCCCGAGGTTTCCCTGGGTGCCGCCCCGGAGGCCCTGGGCGATGCCGTTGCTGGACGAGAAGTAGCGGGAGACGGTACGGGCGCTCCATCGGTGGGTTGCCCGGTGGAAGCGGGCCCCGCCCAGGCCGATCACCTGGTCGCTGGCCACGTCGTGGACGGTCAACTCTGCGTCCGTCGTGGGCATCGCCCGCGCCTGCAGAGGGATGTGGACCAGAACCGTCGGTCCGCTGCTGGGGTTGATGCGGTACGCCGGGTCGGCGGAGCCGGAGCGGTAGATCGGCATGCCCCACTTGCCGAGCACGAGCCTCAGGTGGCCCTGACTGTGCGCAGCCACCTGCGCGTCGCGGATGTACCGCGTGCTGCGCCGGTCGCGTGGGGCGCGCCCGAGCGGTGTGTTCCAGTAGGAGCCTGCGCGGAACGGCCGGGCGGTCCCGGCCCGGGCAGCTTGAGTGGCGCGCGGCGCGGGTCTCTCACGGGCCGCGGTGGAGCCCTGTCCCGGAGACGAGGCCGAGCCAGTGGTGGGTTCGATGAGGGCGGACGTGCCGACAAGGCCGCCGAGTAGGAGGATCACGACGGCGTAGAGATGTCGCCGCGACGGTCGGGAGTACATGGCGGTTCCTGGCTCGGGGGGAAGCACCCGCGGCAGCCTAGTCGCCCTGCGCTCCCGGCCCCAAGTGGTGCGCGGTCGGCTGCGCTCAGGGTCTCAGCTCGTCGTACAGCGCTCCGATCGCCTGTGCGGTTGCGGAGCTGGAGAACGTCGACTGAGCACGGTCCCGTGCGGCCTCGCCCATCCGACGACGCATGTCGACGTCCTCGAGGAGGGGGCGGAGGGCCTCCGCGACGAGGTGAGGTGACTTCGTCGGGACCACCTGCCCACAGGCCGGGGTGAGGAGCCGAGAGACGTCCCCGACGTCCGTGGCGACCACGGGCAGACCGGCCGCCATCGCCTCGAGCACCGACAACGGCATCGCCTCCCACCACGAGGGCAGGCAGAAGACGTCGGCCTCGGCGTAGGCCTGGGGCATGTCCTCGGGTGCTCGGGTGCCGAGAAGGGTCGCCGTTCCATCGGCGGCCTCGTGCACCGGAACGGCGGCGTCGGGGCCCTCGTCAGGCGTGCCCCCCAGCAACCGGAGCTCGTGAGGGACACCCTGGGCGGTCAGCATCCGGGACGCCTCGATCAGGTCGAGGACACCCTTGCGCGGGGTGAGCAGCCCGACGTAGAGCACGCGGGGTGGGTCGTGCGGCGTCTCGGGCTCGGCGTACCGCGAGCAGTCCACACCGTTGTCGATCAGTCGCACCTTGGCCGGGCCCAACGCCTCCTGCAGGGCACGTTCGCCTGCGCTCCAGACCGCCACCACGCGATGGGCCGGGAGCATCGAGGCCTGAAGGAGGCGTCGACGCAGGGGAGTGCGTAGCCAGGTCTCGATGTTGCCGCCGTGGGCGTGCACGATCACGGTGCAGCCCCTCGACCGGGCCGCGAGCGCCAGCAGGCCTGCGCGCAGGACCGTCACCGTGGGCGCCAGGGCGGAGTGGATGTGGACGATGTCCTGTCGCTTGGCTCTCGCGAAGACCGCCCTGGCGTCGTGGAACGTTCGGGTCAGGTTGCCCGTCGTCACCTTCCCGCCCTCCCGCTCGCCGTGATGTGCCACGTTGAGGAAGCCGAGCCGGTACCGAGATGCGAGCTCGCTCTCGACGAGCATCTGGAGGAAGCTCGGGATCCCGCCACGGTCCGGATAGCCCTTGCCGACCAGGAGGACTCGCTTCACGGTGCGCACTCGCTCGACCGCGCGACGTACCGCTCGTACCAGTCGTCCGCTCGAGCCATCAGGCTCGGTGACCCGTGTTCCCGGATGAGTGCCGTGATCTCCTCCTTGCGCCGTCCGCGGTCCGGCGAGGGACGGCCCACGTGCGACTCCACGACCTCGCCCCGGCACTCTCGACGGTTCATCTCCTCGACGAGCGCGAAGGCCGACGCCTGGTTCTCCGGGGTCGGTTCGTAGGGCAGGAACGAGGTCCCGAACTGCTGGTTGACGGCTCTCACGACGGACCCGAAGTCGGCGATCACATCGTCGAAGACGCCGACGACGAAGTGATCGCGAACGCGCCAGCAGGTCCGGTAGAAGTCGACGTACTCGACCACGGCATCGTCCGGGGTGAGCGAGGGTCGGCGGATCAGGTACGACGTCACCGCCTCCTCCGGCCTCCGGATGAGGACCAGCGCCGGCACTCCGAGCCGAGCGGCGCGCAGGATGTGAGGTGCACCGTGCAGGTGTCGCCCGAGGTGGAGATCGTCTCCGTTGGCGATCACGAACGCCGCGACGCTGTAGGTGTTGCCCGACCGGAGGAACCCGTCGATCACCAGGGCGGTGTCGCGGCGGGCCAGCGTCGGCCGCTTGTCTGCGCGCAGCCTCATCGCCACGTCCCACACGTACGGCGTTCGCGCGAGGGGTCGCCGGACGTGGTGACGCAACCTGTCGAGCTGGTCGCGGGCGTTCACCGCGCCACCGTACCGAGGAGCTGGACCCTTCAGGCGCGGCGCAGGACGACGAAGTCCTCCCAGCGAAGGCCCGCCAGGCTGTCTTGGCCGAGTCGCCCCTTCCACACCGGGCGTGTCGATGTCTCCTGCTCCGCCTTCAGCGCGGACTGGCTGCCCGCGTTGTCACCGAAGTAGCAGCCGTAGCGCTGCAGGGTGCGGGCGACGACGAGCCCTGCCGGCGACAAGCCTCGTGTGGAGAGGTCGACGGTCGGACTGATAGCGATGCGTTCGCCCTCGGCGCCGAAGCCGAGCTTGCCGCTCTCGCACCCGGTCATCGGGTGCGAGAATCCGTCGCTCGAACGCGTCTCGACCAGGAACAGGTGGAGCACATGGCCGAGGTCCGTGTTGTTCGCGATGCCGTAGTCCACGAGATCTGACCTGATCACCATGGCATCGGAGATCCGCCCGCGGCTGGTGAAGTTCCGCTTGTCGTTGCTCAACGGGTTGCTGCGGTGCAGACCGTTGCTGGAGTGGTAGGTGATCCCGGCCGACTGGACAGAGATCGTATGGGGAGCGACGACCGACGCCTTGGTCCCGAAGACGGTGAACCCCGATCCGAGGTCGACGACGCAGAACGGGCTGTCGGTCGTGCCGGTGAGTACCGATCCCAGCCACTCGGGTGCGTGGAAGCCGGTGGTGGAGAGCGTCGAGCAGAACGCTGGAACCGCCCCCGTCAGCTTCCACAACGGGTCCGTGGCAGTGCTCATGGCATAGGCGGTCCCCCAGCGGTTCGGGCCGACCCCGTTGATGCGCGGATAGGAGTAGGACCGCTGGTCCGGATGCGTGCGCATGAACGTGTGGAAAGCCGTCGTCCGGGCCGGGTCCGGGCTGAGGCCGGTCGCCGGTGTGCGGAAGTAGGAGCCGGTGCTGTACGGCAGGAAGGGAGCCGGCGTCGAGGCGGTCGCAGTGGCCGGCTCGACCCATGGGCCCGCTCCGAGCGCAACGACGCCGAGACCGCCGGCGGCTAAGAGGTTCCGGCGCGTCAGGAGAGAGGGTGGCTGAGGGGTCGCTCGATGGCGGGGTTGCTGCATGAGATCCTCCGGGGGGTGAGGGGGTAGCGCTCTGCGCTCTCACCGGTCGGGCCTCCGTGACCGGGGTCCAGCGGGTCGAGCGGGTCGAGCGGGCTTCAAGGTACGTGTGCGGACCGCGGCGCACCGGCGAATGGACCAAAAATTAGGTCTTGGGTCCGACAGGCCGGCTGGGCGACGCTGGGCTACCTTGTGGCGCAACTGGTCGCACCTGCAGTCATCGACGGCGAGGGGTGAGAGTGTGGCAGGCCCAGCGTCGGGAGAAGAGACGGGTGAGTCCGGCGACGACCTCGTGACGGTTCTCATGCCGGCACGCAACGAGGAGCGGTCGATCGAGCGGGCCCTCGACTCGATCAGCCGGCAGAGCTACCCGCATCTACAGATCGTGGTCGTGGACGACGGCTCGACCGACCGGACCGCCGAAACGGTCCGGGCCCGGATCGCCGAGGATCCGCGTATCGAGCTGGTGCCGAGCCGGCGTGCCGGCATCCCCGCCGCTCTCAACCAAGGCCTCGACGTCGCTCGCGGGACCTGGCTGGTCCGGGTCGACGCCCATGCCACGATCGCTCCGGACTACGTGTCGCGGCTGGTCACGCATCTCCGGAGTGGGAGGTGGGGCGGAGTCGGAGGACGCAAGGACGGCGTTGGTGTCACGGGCCCGGGTCGCGCGATCGCCGCGGCCATGGGAAGCCGGTTCGGGGTGGGGAACTCGAAGTACCACTACGCCATCGAGGCCGAGGCGGTCGACCACCTGCCCTTCGGGGGTTATCGCGTCGACGTCGTCCGTGGCCTCGGGGGATGGGACGAGCGGCTGGCCGCGAACGAGGACTTCGAGTTCGACTACCGACTCCGGCGGTCCGGAGAGCGCCTCCTGCTCGACCCGCAGATCGTGATCACGTGGCAGTCCCGGCAGTCGGTTCCGGATCTGTGGCGTCAGTACGTCCGATACGGCCGGGGCAAGGCAGACGTGGCCATCCTGCACCCAGATTCGCTCCAGGCTCGGCACCTGGCCGCCCCAGCGCTCGTGGCCTGGCTGGCCGCTGCGGCGGTGGTCGCGGTCCGGCGCCCTCGAGGCGCGGCCGCGATGGTCAGCCCCTACGTCGCCTCGGTCGCTGCGGCCTCTGTCGTGACAGCCCGGCGCCTGGAACACCGCGAGGAGGGGGTGCATCTCCCGGCCGCGTTCGTCGCGATGCACGTGGGCTGGGGCGTCGGGTTCTGGCTGCGCCTTCTGGGGCGCCCGCGCGTGGGTCGTCCCGCCGGTGCGGCCGAGCGGACCGCCCCGGATCCACCCGGCCACCAGCGGATGCCGACGTTCTAACCCAAATTGGGTCCTGGCCGCTCCGAGTGTGCGGTCATACAGTGAAACGCCTCCCAGTTCAGGGCGACGCACCCGATCGATGGCATCGAGGAGACGACATGAGACATCGCACATGGCCAGGTTTGGCGGCAGGTGGCGCCGTGTTCGTGCTGGCGATGGGAGGCATGCACATCCAGAGCGTGGGCGCGCCCGCGCAGACCTGTTTCGGCCACGCAGCCACGATGGTCGGCACCTCGGGGAACGACGTCCTCATCGGTAAGAAGAAGAAGCGGGACGTCATCGTCGGACTCTCAGGGAACGACAAGATCACCGGTCGCGGTGGCAACGACCTCATCTGCGGCGGCGACGGCAACGACCGCATCGTCGGTGGTCGCGGGGACGACCGCATCACCGGCAGCGCTGGAGCCGACCGGTTGAGCGGCAAGGCAGGGAAGGACACGCTGCGCGGGGGCGTGGACAACGATGTGGTCGGCGGCGGTAGCGGCAACGACAAGATGTCCGGCGGCCCCGGGCTCGACCGCCTCGCGGGTGGCACCAAGGCGGACCGCATCGCGGGCGGAGCCGACAACGACATCCTCGGGGGCGGGCGCGGCAGCGACCGGCTCTTCGGCAGCACCGGTGACGACGCGGTCTTCTCCGGGCGTGGCCTCGACCACATCTCCGGAGGTGACGGCGACGACTCGCTGAACGCCATGGACAACGCGCCTGGCGACACCCTGCGTGGCGCGGGCGGTGTCGACACGTGCACCGCCGACGTGGGAGACGTCGTACACGGTTGCCCCTGATAGATCGAGCGGGACGGAGCCTGGGTCGTCGGGATCAGGCGACCCAGGCGTTCAACATCTCGCCCTTGTACCAGTCGAACCCGGTCTGTGCCGATGACTCGGCCTTGGCGCCCAGTGCCAGATCAGCGGTGTTGGACGTCGAGCCCAGACCGCCGGGGAAGCTCTTGGTTCGAGGGGCCAGCGAGTCGACGATGAGGATGATGCTGGTCGAGGTCTTCTTGCAGGTGACCGCGTGCGGCCGGCCGTCGGCCAAGTCAGTGGGGCCCTGGATGGCGGCCAGCACCTTGGTGCCGTCGGCGCGGATCGACTTGACGACGCATCGGGCCACCGCCTTGCCCTTGGCGTTCTTGACCTCGAACTTGTAGTCGCCACCCTTGTTCGTCACCAGCCCCTTGCGCAGCACGTCGAAGGTCTCGCCGACCGGCGAGGGCGGGTCGTCCATGACCACCGTGACTCCGAAGGAGAAGTTCGCGGACCCCGGGTTGAGGCTCGGCGAGGTCGGGACGATCACACGTGAGTCGACGCCGTTGAAGGTGTACCCGGTCCCGTCCCGGCCCACGTGGAAGCTCGTGCCGTCGTTGCCGTTTCCCGAGGAGTCGACGGCCCTGGTGCCGGTGAGCTCGTCGAGCTTCCAATGAGCACGAAAGGTCTCGCCGGCGGCGGCGACTGGGTCGGCGGCGGCGGATTTCTTCTCGGCGGCGTGGGCGTGAGCGGCGGGAGCGGCGAGAGACACCGACGCGGTGACGAGAGCGGTCGCGGCCAGCGGGCGAAGGAACATGTCGACTCCAAGCACATCGTGAAGTCGCGCGTGACGACCAAAGGAGAGGTGCAGGCGGTTGCTTGACATCCTAGGTCAGGTGCTTCGACCTGTCGCCGGTCGAGCGGCACCGGATCCACGTGCAGAGGGGGACGGCGGTCACAGGTCCACGACGAGCGCCCGATGGTCGGAGACGGGCAGCTCGGCCACGCGGGCAGCCAGGGGTACCAGGCCCCCGGTCGAAAGCACGTGGTCGATCTGCACCCGCGGAGCCCGCGCGGGGAACGTCGCACCCGTCGCCAGCGCCTCCATGCCGGTGATCCGGCCCGCCCGTCGCGGCCCCATGTTGAGATCGCCGATCAGCACCAGTGGATGCGGGCGCGGGGTCAGCTGCGCCATCAGACGGTGCAGCTGACGGCTGTTCCAGGGCCGCAGGAACGACAGGTGCGTCGTCACCACGTCGATGCGGCCGCGTGGTGTGTCCACCTCGGCGACGACCGCGACCCGCGGTTCGTCACGCACCCAGGCGGGCATCACGTGTCCCTCGGTCCGGTGGGGGACCGCAACGGGCGCCGCGGGCAGCCGCACCACCTGCCATCCGAGCACGTCGTACCGGCTCAGGAACGCGATGCCGTACCCCGCAGCGTCGGGCGGCTCCTCCCCGGTCGAGGGTGACCAGCCGCGGGGCGTGCCCGTCAGCGCTGCGACGAAACGGTGATGGCGGGCTCCCATGGCGTCGGCCGCCACGGCGGTGAGGTCCGTGTGCCGCGAACGCGGCTGGTTGCGGTCGACCTCCTGCAACCCGAGCAGGTCCGCGTCGAGGAGGCGGATGGCCGCGCGGAAGCGCTCCTCGTCGACCTGCCCGTCGGCGGGCGATGCCCCATTGAGGATGTTGAACGTCGCGATCCGCATGTCGGCCTGGTCACCACCGGTCCGTCGTCGCCGCCGGATCTGCGACCGTCATCCAGCGCGCTCAGGGTCGGGCAGATCGGCCAGGGCCTTCGTCATGCAGCGTTGGAGGAACACGCCACGGTGTACGTCGAGCGGGTGGGCGACGCCCGAGCTCACCGCCTGGACCAGCGCCGAGGTGATGGCCTCCTGCACGCCGGGGTCGTCGTCACTCTTCGCACCGTCGAAGACCACGGGACCGTCCTCGGTACGGGCCTCGATCCGGAACGGCGCCGAGTCTCCCGGAGCCGTGATCGACAGAGCTACCTGGGACACGGCCCCGCCCTGATGTTCGAGGGTCAGCCCCAACCACCGCAGCGGGTCGCCCACGGCCGTGACGTCCGTGACCGAGCCGAGGGCGGCGTCGAGGAGGTCGATCGCGTGCGGAGCCAGGTCGAACATCGCACCCAGCTCCACCCGCCACGGCGTGGCGAACGGGCTGCCCGGGAGCGCAGCACCGGAGACGAAGCTCGCCAACGCGCCTATCGCCCGCCCGGCCTGCGCCTTCGTGACGAACGCTCCGCCCTCGGCGGTGAAGCGGTTGCGCAGGACCACGAGGCTCTGCACCCCTGACGCGTCGACCGCCTCGGCGATCGCCTCCGCCTCCGGCAGGGTGAAGGCCAGCGGCTTCTCCAGCAAGAGATGCTTGCCCGCGTACGCCGCGCGAGGCGCGAGCAGTGCCTGCACAGGGGGTGGGACCGCGAAGGCCACGGCGTCGCAGGCGGCGAGCAGGTCGTCGAACGACGTGGTGTGTTGGACGCCGTACGACGTGGCGAGCTGCTCGGCCGCCTCCGGGCGTCGAGCCCACACTGCCGCCAGGCTGGTCTCCGGACCCGATGCGAGCATCGGCGCATGGAAGAGCCCGGCCCACGGACCCGCTCCGACCAGTCCCACTCTCAACGTCATGACGTCACACTCCTCGAGCTCGAGACGGGCAGTTCGACCACGAAACGCGCTCCACCCATCGGTGAGTCGCCGACCTGGATGCGACCCCCGTGCGCACGGACGATCTCCGAGACGATAGCGAGGCCGAGGCCCACGCCTCCCACGACCCGGTCGCGCGAGTCATCGAGCCGGACGAAGCGCTCGAAGATGTCGTCGCGTCGGTCCGGAGGGACGCCCGGACCGTCGTCGTCCACGGTCAGGACGGCCACGTCTCCCACGCCCGTCGACACCGAGACCCGAACCATCTCGCGTGCGTGACCCGCTGCGTTCTGGACGAGGTTGCGCACGACCTGCTCCAGCAGAGCAGGGTCGCCGATGAGCTGCACGGGCTCGACCGCACTCGTGTCGACGGTGACGCTGCCGTCCGAGCCCAACCAGCTGACTCCCGAGTCGACGATGTCGTCGAGGTCCACGGTGGACAACCGGACCCACGAGTCGTCCGCGCCCGCGCGGGCCAGCAGGAGCAGCTGGTCCACGAGGCCCTCCATCCGGGCCGTCTCGTGGAGCATGTCGCCGACGCGACGCCCTTCTCCGGTCCAGTCCTGGTCCCTGGCCGTCTCGAGCTGCACGCGCAGGCTCGCGATCGGGCTGCGCAGCTCGTGGGCGGCGTCGGCGACGAAGCGTCGTTGGTTCTCGGCGCTGAGCTGGAGGCGTCCGAGCATCTGGTTGACGGTGCGAGCCAGACGGCCGATCTCGTCGTACTGCACGGGGGTCGGAACGCGTAGCTCGAGGTTCTGCCCGGAGATGGCGTCGGCCCGGGTGCGGATCGCGTTCACGGGCGCAAGCGCGCGGCCGATGGCGAGCCACATCACGGCCGCGAGCACGGCGACGAGGAGTGAGAGCCCGATCCCCCCGATCCTGGTCGCCGCGCCCATCGCGTGCTCCACCTCATGGACCGGGACCGCGACGAAGACGGTCGCCGTGCCCGTGGGTGTGCGGACTCCGTGCGCAACCACCCGGTACGGACCGGGGACGGCGACCGGGAGTCGCGACACTTCGACCACGCGGACCTCGCCCGGCTCGCGCTCGGGCAGACCGATCCCGCCGTGCCCGTCGAGGTCTGACGTCGTGGCGACCACCTGACCACCCGTCACGACCTCGGCCGGCGTCTCGGGGTCCTCCATCTCGGGCAGTGTCGTCGGCAGGTTGCCGTGAGCCGCCAGCACGGCGATCTCCTGGGCCCGCTCCTTCCCCACGTCGTCGGCAGCGCCGAGGAGCTCGGACTCCAGCGACACCATGATCAGGATTCCGCCCACCGCGACGGCGATGGCCACGACGAGAGCCGTCAGGAGCGTGAGCCGCATGCGTAGCGACACCCGGTGCCACCACGGGAGCCGGTCGGCTTCCTCGGCCATCAGGGGCCTTCGAGGAGGTAGCCCTGACCGCGCACGGTCTGGACGCTGGAGGTGCCGAACGGGGCATCCACCTTGCGACGCAGGTATCCGACGTACACCTCGACCACGTTCGCGTCCCGTGCGTATCCGACGCCCCACACATGGTCGAGGATCTCCTGCTTGGTGCGAGGCCTGCCCCGGTTGCGCATCAGGTACTCGAGCAGGGCGAACTCGCGTCGGGTCAGCTCGATGGGCGTCTCTCCGCGCCGTGCCGTGCGTCGACGTGGGTCGAGGACCAGGTCGTCCACCACGATCTCGACCGGGTCACCGGAAGCTGCCCGCCTCAGCAGCGCGCGACAACGAGCCACGAGAACCGCGTAGGAGAAGGGCTTGCGGAGGTAGTCGTCGGCACCGAGGTTGAGTACGTCGGACTCGTCCGAGACTCCGTCCCGTGCGGTCAGCACCAGGATGGGGGTCCAGACTCCCTCCGCTCGGAGGCGGGTGCAGACCTCGGCTCCGGACATGTCGGGAAGCATGAGGTCGAGGACGATGACGTCCGTCTGGCGCTCCTTGGCGCGTTCGTAGCCTGCGTGCCCGTTGTGGCACAACGTCACCGAGAAGCCGCTCGACCGGAGGCCCTCGGCCAGGGCGCGCGCGAGCCGCACCTCGTCTTCGATGACCAGGACCTCGACCACCCCTCAATGATGGCCTAATGCCTCAGCTTCGGTAGGCATTCGGCACGGGAACGTCCGGTGCGTGGAGGGGCGACGGGTGGCCACAACCCCTTTCTGAGAGATGGCGAGTGTCTTCTTCGGAAGGGCTCTGAGCGGGTGCGTGTCCGAGCGGCTGATGGCCCTGTTGTGCAGGCCGATCGGCGGCTCGCTGCGTCGCGTCGCTGACCTCGAACCTGAGAGTCATCCTAGAAATTCTCAAGGTAGGACACGGAAGGTGAGTCCCACTCCATGTCCGTCCGGCTCCGGGGCCGCTATCGAGATGAGCAAGAGATGACGCGTATCGGCAAGGCACTCTCCGGCGGGTCATCGCCGGCACGGAAGGGCAAGGTCGCGGCGGTCGCGGCCTTCGCGGTCATCGCGGCCATCCTCGCGCCCGGGGTGGCGACGCCGGCCCAGGCCGCGCCCACCATCGGTCAGGGCTTCACGATCACGCCATCCGACCTCGCGTACATCCTCAAGCAGATCAAGATCGCTGAGGCGCACGTCGCCAACACCACGTCCGAGACCGGCCCCTGCGGGGCGCTGATCGGTACCGGCCCCAACCAGCTCCCCAGTCCGCTGCTCTCCTTCGGGCTGCGGACCGTCGACGGCTCCTGCAACAACCTGGTCGCCGGGCGAGGGAAGATCGGTGCCTCCGACGAGGTCTTCCCGCGTCTGACCACACCAGTGTTCCGTCCCGCGCAGGGAGCGCCTCCGGGCTTCCCGGCCCAGGCGACGAGCACCTACGACTCGACGTCGGGCTTCGTCTACGACACCGAGCCCCGCATCATCAGCAACCTGATCGTCGACCAGACCTCGACCAACCCCGCGGCGATCGCCGCGGCCGGCTTCCCGGTCAGGACGCAGGGCAACGAGGGCGTCCATCCGTGCGTGGTCGAGCCGGGCGCCGTCGACCCGGTCACCAACCTGCCTGACGCGAACGGCCGGCCCGACGACTGCACGCCGGCCCACCAGACCCTGTTCATCCCCAACGTGACGACCGACGTCGGCCTCTCGCCGCCGTACAACTCGCTGTTCACGCTGTTCGGCCAGTTCTTCGACCACGGCGTCGACCAGACGGTCAAGGGCGGCAGCGGCACCGTGTTCGTCCCGCTGAAGGACGACGACCCGCTCGTCGCCGGCCCCAACCACCAGTTCGGTGACGGCGACGACCTCGCCCCCCAGCTGCGGTTCATGGTCCTCACCCGAGGCACCAACCAGCCCGGTGAAGACGGGATCCTCGGCACCCGGGACGACATCCGGGACGCCAAGAACACCGACTCGCCCTGGGTGGACCAGAGCCAGACGTACACGTCGCACCCGTCTCACCAGGTGTTCCTGCGCGAGTACGTGAGCGACGCCTCCGGCAAGCCGGTTGCGACCGGCAAGCTCCTAGGAGGCGTGCCGGTGGTCGATGATCCGACCACCCCCGTCGACGAGTCCGAGACAGATCCCGGCATGGCCACCTGGGCGACCACCAAGCACCAGGCGGAGACCCTGCTGGGCCTGCACCTCGAGGACCGCGATGCCCTGAACATCCCGCAGCTCGCGGTGGACCCCTACGGGAACTTCATCCCGGGTCCCGACCGTGGCCTGCCGCAGTACGTCACGACCACGGGTCTGGTCGAGGGAGACACCACGAGCCCCGTCGCGGTGCCGGCGAATGTTCGGTACATGGACACCCCGTTCCTGACGGACATCGCGCACAGCGCCGACCCGGGGCGGTGCGACGACAACAACCCAGGCAACGACCCGGATCCGTTCAAGACTCCTGACGCGAACACCACGGCCGGGCACCAGCTCGACCCCACAGGTCTCTGTGAGTTCGACAACGAGCTGCTCGACCTCCACTTCGCCGCCGGTGACGGTCGTGTGAACGAGAACATCGGCCTGACCGCGATCCACCAGATCTTCCACTCCGAGCACGACCGGTTGGTCGACGACATCCAGACCACGTTGGACCTGCCCGCCAACCAGGCGTTGCAGGACTCCTACGAGGCCGTCGGCGCGACGACCTTCGGCTACGGCGAGCGCCTCTTCCAGGCGGCCAGGTTCGTCACCGAGATGGAGTACCAGCACCTGGTGTTCGAGGAGTTCGCCCGCAAGATCCAGCCGGCGATCAACCCGTTCGAGCCGTTCGCGTTCACTCAGCCCGACCTCAACCCGGCGATCCGGGCCGAGTTCGCTCACGCTGTCTACCGCTTCGGCCACTCCATGCTGACCGAGACGATCGCCCGGACGAACCCGAACGGTTCGACCAACGACATCTCGCTGCTGGACGGCTTCCTGAACCCGGCGTCGTACACCGACGGCGGATCGGCCGGCAAGCTCAACGCGCAGCAGGCCGCCGGCAGCATCATCATGGGCATGTCCGACCAGACGGGCAACGAGCTCGACGAGTTCGTGACCGACACGCTGCGCAACAACCTGCTCGGCCTGCCGCTCGACCTGCCCACGGTCAACATGACGCGCGCCCGTTCGGAGGGCATCCCGCCGCTGAACGTCGTTCGCCGGCAGATCTTCAACGCCACCAACGACGGTCAGCTCACGCCGTACTCCAGCTGGGTCGACTTCGGGGAGAACATCAAGCACCCAGAGTCGCTGACCAACTTCGTGGCTGCCTACGGACAGCACCCGACCATCCTCAGGAACGTCGGACCCGACGGCGAGCTGGTCGACGACCCCGCCACGGCCGCGGACGAGACCGCCGACAACGGCCCGGCAACCCTTGCGTCGAGGCGTGAGGCTGCCAGGCGGATCGTGAACCCGGTCCTGGGCGAGCCCCACGTCCCGGCCGATGCTGCCGCCTTCATGAACAGCACCGGCGCCTGGGCGAACATTGGGGCGCGATCGATCACGGGACTCGACGACGTCGACCTCTGGGTCGGTGGCCTCGCCGAGCTGACCAGCCCCTTCGGTGGTCTCCTGGGCACGACCTTCAACTACGTGTTCGAGAACCAGCTGACCGATCTCCAGAACGGTGACCGGCTCTACTACCTGGCGCGTACGCCGGGCATGAACCTGCGCACGCAGCTCGAGGGCAACTCGTTCGCCGAGCTGATGATGCGCAACACCGAAGGCACCAACACCCTGAAGGCCGACGCATTCGCCACCGCGGACTGCAAGTTCCAGCTGGGCAACCTGGCCGGTACCCCCGCCGGCTTCGCACTGTCCGGCAACACGGTGGCGAACGACCCGAGCACGGAGTGCAACGAGACTGCACTGCTGATCCGCCTCGCGGACGGCACCATCCAGTACCGCCAGTTCAACAGCGAAGACCCCTCGGGGATCAACGCGCAGGCCGTCTACAACGGCACTCCCGGCATCGACAGGGTCCGAGGCGGCAACGACAACGACACCTTCTGGGGTCTTGCCGGAGACGACGTCATCGAGGGCGGCTCGGGGGCCGACATCGCGCTCGGCGGTGAAGGTGACGACAGGATCACCGACCTGGCCGGCGACGACGTTCCCAAGGGCGGGCCTGGCAACGACGCCATCGACGCGGGTCCTGGCCTGGACATCATCATGGCTGGTCAGGGCAAGGACTTCACGAACGGTGGAGCCAACGCCAACGAGACCTTCGCCGGGGACGGCGACGACTTCGTCTACCTCGGCCAGAGCCTCGACGCTGCCTTCGGTGACAGCGGCGACGACTGGGAAGAGGGCGGAGACCAGCCCGACCTGATGCAGGGAGACAGCGGCAACCTGTTCTTCCTCGACGACTCCCAGGTTCCAGGTCACGACATCCTCATCGGCCAGGGCGGCGATGACGACTACGACATGGAAGGCGGAGACGACATCGGTCTCGGCGGGTCCGGCATCGAGAAGGTCGCCGGCGCCTCTGGCTACGACTGGGAGATCGGGCAGGGAGAACCCCAGGCTCAGGACATGGACCTGGATCTGCCTATCCCCGGTCTCGACATCCTGCAGGTCGGTGTCCGCGACAAGTTCAACGAGGTCGAGGCGCTGTCCGGCTGGAACTTCAACGACACTCTCCGCGGTGACGACCTCGTGCCGACAGCCGTCGGCGGGGCCGGCTTCATCGGGTGCGACGCGCTGGACCAGGCGGGTCTCGACCGGATCTCCGGTCTGGGCGCGCTCGTGACGCTGAACACGCCGCTGTCCGCCGTGATCGCCCAGTCCGCATCTCAGGACTGCCCGACCCTCAGCGGCACCGAGGTGTGGGGCGACGGCAACATCCTGCTCGGTGGCAGCGGCAGCGACCTGATCGAGGGTCGCGGTGGCAACGACATCATCGACGGCGACAGGTACCTGAGCGTCCGTCTGAGCGTTCGGGACCCGAACAACCAGGCACTCGAGATCGGCAGTGCCAGCGTCGAGGGACCCGGACAGAGTGCGATGACCAGCCAGTACCTGCACACGGCGGGCGGTGCCCTCACCGGGCCGACCCTGCAGCAGGCGGTCTTCGCCGGAACCGTCAACCCGCGCAGCATCGTGGCGGTCCGCGAGATCCTGCCGGGCACGGGCGGAATCGACACGGCGCTGTTCTCCGGGGCCATTGCCGACTACGACATCGTCGTCGATGGCGGCACGGTGACGGTCACGGACACCAACGGTGTCGACGGCGTGGACACGCTCCGCAACATCGAGGAGCTGCGGTTCAGCAACGAGACCCTCGACCTGTCGGCGCCCAGTGCTCCGCTGATCGAGAGCGTGATCGCGGGTGATGGTTCGGCAACGGTGAACTTCACACCGGGCGTCCAGAGCGCATCGCTCCGGGAGTTCAAGGTCCTGGCGATCGCAGGCGGCTCAGTCGCCCGCACCGTCAGCGGGATCCCGGCATCGGAGACGTCGGCGCTGGTGGACGGCCTGCAGAACGGTACGTCGTACAAGTTCAAGGTGCTCGCCATCAGCAAGGCGGGGCTCTCGAGCGAACCGTCTGATGAGTCGGACGTCGTGGTTCCGGCTCCGTCGCTCCCACCGGCTCCGTTGGTCGTCGGCTCGACGCCGGCGAGCGGGGCGTCAGTGTTCGGAGTCTCGGACAACCTCACGGTGACCTTCGACAAGTCCGTGACCAGCACCGACTTCGGTGACGCGACGACGCTGCGCAACAACGCAACGCTGAGCAGCCTGGACACGGTCGTCACCTACGACGACGCGACGCGGACGCTGACGATCAACCCGAGCGCCAACCTGACACCGGGTACGTCGTACACGCTGACGCTGTCGGGAACGCACGAGAGCGGGATCCGGGACGCGTTCGGGACCCCACTGCCGACGACGACGATCACCTTCACGTCGACGCCGGACACGACGGTTCCGACGGTCACGACCGTCTCTCCCCTCGGCGGGGCGAAGCGGGTCGGACTCAGCGCCAACGTCGTGGCGAGGTTCTCGGAGCGGGTGCAGGGTGTCTCCACCGTCACCGCAGTGTTGACCAACCGGAAGACAGGTGTCGCCGTGCGGACGACGGTCGCTATGAACACGGCCGGCAACCGCGTTACGCTGGATCCGAAGGTGAAGCTGGCTCGGGGCATCACCTACAAGCTCACCCTCAAGGGCGGGACCACGGCGATCAGGGATGTGGCGGGCAACTCGCTCGCGACCTTCACGACCCACTTCAGGACACGCCCATAGCGGGGCCGGCCTCCACGAGGAGGTAACCGAACTCAGAACACCCCGGGACCCAGACGCCGGCACATCGGCACCTGCGGACGACACCCCGGGGTGTTCTGGCGTCTTGGCGGTGCCCCGACGTGACAGTGCGATCGCATTCCTCGTGACCGTCATTCGTGCCTGGGTCGATATCGGATCCACTCGGGCTTCGTTCCGAGCTTCGGTGGTGGCAGGAACTCGGGTCTTCGATCCGTGGAATTGAGACGTATTTCCCAGGGCGTGTGGTGGATGACGCGGTGGTGATGGCCACACAGGAGTGCGAGATTGTCGAGCTTGTGTTTCGCCGCCCGAGATCCAGTGGGTGAGGTGGTGGGCGTGACACATCAGTGGTGGCCGGGTGCAGCCGGGGAAGGTGCAGTGCTTGTCGCGGATCACCAGGGCGGTCCAGATGGGGGCGGTGACCAGGCGGCGGGTTCGGCCGACGTCGAGGACCTCGCCGTGGCTGCCGAGGACGGCAGGGAGGATCTCGGCGTCACAGGCGAGCCGGCGCAGGGTGTCGGGGGGTAGTTCGGTGCCGTCGGCAGTGGTGCCGACCCCTGCCGTGTCGAGGTCGGCTTTCAGGGTGTCGTGGTCGACGGTGATGAGCAGCCGGGCGGGGGTGCCGTGGGTCTCCGGCGGGAGGTCGGTGTCCAGCGCGTGTTGGGCGGTGGCGACCAGGGCGTCCCAGAGGCGGGCGCCGTGGTCGCGGGGGTCGAGGTGCTGCTCCCCGGTCTCGGTGTTGGTGGCTGACTGGGTCGCGGGTTCGGGGCAGGTCAGCGGCAACAACGCCGCCGATCAGGAGTGCGCCGTCCTCGGCGGTCCCGTGGCCCCGGACCCGGACTCCGCCGGCCCGGTCCTCGCTGATGGACAGGTGGCGGGTGAGGTGGGCGGCACGTTCCTCACGCTCGAGCTGTGCTTCGAGCCTGCGGTCGACGGCGTCGGGGTCGACCACCTCGGCCAGATGCCGTCCGGCCCGGGCGAGCTCGGAGGCATCCAGGCTCCTCGCCTGACGCAGCAGGACCTTCTCCCCGCGCCGGCGGACCAGGTCACCGGACGGCAGGTCGGCGACGGACCGGACGATGACGTCGGCCTGCTCCGGTGACACCGTCCCGGCGACCAGAGCCTCGTGGGTGCGGGTGAGTGGGCCGGTCAACGCCCTGGCCCGCACCACCCGGCGCTTGCCCTCACCACGACGCAGTCCGCCGGCGTGGGTGAGCCAGTCCCCGGTGGAGCCGTAGTGCAGCCGCTGCTTGGCCAGGTCGCGGACGTCGGCCTCGGCGACCGCATCGGCTTCGACCGCGGCCAGTGCCGAGGTGAGCTGCTGGACCTGGCCGACCACCTCGACCAGCTCGTCATCGGACCGCGCCGACCACAACACCTCGGCCAGCCCACGCACCGCCGCCACCGCCTCGGCCAGCACCCCAGCCGGTGAGTGGCCGGGGGTCTCGGCGGTGATCGACATACGTATATGGAATCAGTGGCCACCGACATTCCAGGTCGATATTCACAGGGTTTATCCCAGGATCCGAGATAATCCACAGAAAATACTTTCCCGGTCATTCATGCAAGCGAAAGAGAAAAGACCGTCACCACAAGGAGCACCTCCAACAACGCCGCACGCCAAAGGCAAACGTCCGGAGGTACCGCAACCCAAGCAGACCGCCACCACACTTCCCGTTCTTCAAAAGCCGCAACCAAGAGACCACCGCAACGAGCCGACCTTGTCCGCGTGGTTTCGAGACGGTCGCTAGCGCGACCTCCTCAACCAGCGGTGGCACCGGGCGACCTCCTCAGCCAGCGATGGCGCAGGGACAGGCTTCCGAGGTCAGCTGCTCAGCGAGTACGGAACGTCCAGGTCGTCGGGGTGAGGGCGTTCCCGGCGATGTCGCTCACGCCGCTTGTCAGGGACACGCGGTAGACCGTGTGGGGAGCGAGGCGGAAGGCCCCGCCGCCACCCGGGTTGACCGTGAGCGTCGCGGACGCCGCGTGGTACTTCAGCGTCCCCGCCACAGCCCGTCCACCGGCCTTCTTCCTCACGATCACGGACGCGCCGGTCATCGACGCGCGCGACATGGCCTCGCCGAACCCCACGGTGACGTTCGCGCCGCGCGCGATGCCCCTGGCGCGCGGGGCGGGCGACTTCCCGGTCACCGTCGGGGTGATGCGGTCCACCGTCACCGTCAGCTCGGCGCTCGCCTTGTGCGTGGGCTGGTGCACGCCGAAGGACTCGGCCCGGACCTGGTTCACGCCGTCGACCAGAGTGACGTCCGCGCTCCAGAGACCGCCCGATGTCACGGTGGTCGTCGCGAGTGTGGTCGCGCCACTCATCAGGTCGACCGTGGCGCCCGCGGTTCCGGTCCCGGTCATCGTCACCGCCGTCGCGTTCGTACGGTTGTCCGTGCTGGACTGACCGCTGTCGCTGCCGTCCGACAGGTCGGGAGTCGACGTGCTGAGGATCGTCGGCTCGACGAAGTAGTCCAGGCTCGCCACCGGGCTCACGTTCCCGGCCCGGTCGATGGCCACGGCCTTGAGCGTCCGGGAGCTGCTGATCGCCACCGGCTGCACGGACGACGAGTTCAGGTCGGGGATGGCGCCGTTGGTCGTGTATCGGATGACGGAGGACGGGTCCTCACCGACAGGCAGAGAGAGTGTCACGAGCTGCGTCGACGGGTACTGACCCGCCGGGACGTCGCTGGTCGGAGCAGCGGGGGCCACGGTGTCCTTCTCGATCGACTTGCTGGTCCCGGAGATCGTCCCAGCGGGGACGGTGAAGCTGCTGGTGGCGGTCAGCGTTCCGTCGGAGAGTCCGGCGACCTCGGCCCCGGTGAAGCTCACGGAGTACGACTGCGCACCGCTGGCGGGGCTCGGTGTGGTGCTCGCGGTGACGGCCGACGTACTCGGGTCCTGGTCGTCGAGGGCGACCGTCACGTTGCTCGCGTCCTGCGCCGCTCCGGTGAGCGTCAGGCCACCGGCCAGGTTCGCCAGGTTGACGGCACTCGGCGTGGAGGCCGCGACTGTGTAGTTCGCCGCGGCAGGACACTCCGGCATGCCCGGTCCACCGGTGAGTCCGGCCTCGTAGATCGTGACACCCAGCCGGTCCCCGGCAGCATTGACTCCCTGCCAGGCCATGCCGCGAGTCTCACCCGCGAGAGCCGTGCTCCGCTGCTCCGCCGTGAGGAAGTCGTAGGTCGCGGTCCATCCGCCCGCCACCAGCGGGTCGGCGGCGAGGAGCCCGTCACCGGGCCGCGGAGCCGTCGTGGCCCTGACGTCCCGCCTGGGCAGGCCGACGTCGAGGAAGCTCGGGTTGATGATGCGCTGCTCGACGCTGTCGAGGCTCATCGGCGAGCCGTCGGCGTTGAGCGCAGCGCCGTGTACGACGATGTCCGTGCCCACCTGCTCCGCCGGCTGAGCGGTCACGTTCACGGTGGTCGCTGCTACGCCATCGGCTGGGTTGCCGGTCTCCGTCACCATGAGCCGGTCGCCGGGCAGGACGTCGGGCGTCGAACCGGACCAGCAGAGGCCACCCGGGTGGTTGACCTCGAGCAACCCCGCGGGGTCGGTTCGCAGAGGGGGGTTCACCTGGTCGCTCTGGGCGTGACCGATGGCCACCCCGTTGCGGGTGAGGTCGAAGGACAGCTGCCTTCCGGTGCCGTTCCACTCGACGGAGACGAAGTCACGCTGGGGGAAGATCGTCACCGTGAACGGCGTCGGCGGTGGCTCCACGATGTCGGCCGAAGCGGCCCGCGAAAGCCCTGGAACCGTCGCGGCCACCATGGTCCCGACGATGGTGGCCTGCACGGCGAGCCTGGTGCCCCTGCGACGACGCTGACCTCCTGAGCCCGCTGGAACTGGTACCGGGGTGGATGGATGCTGTGTCAGCGGCATGGCGAGCCCCCAAGAACGTCGTGGTCGTGTCCCTTGTGTACGCGCGGAACCTTGCAAGGACCTTGATCACCAGGAGGACTGTCGCGCGAGAGGATCAGGCACGGACAGGGCCGGGTCAGCTCCGGACCCGGCGTACTCGACGATGCAGCTGGAGGATGCGCAGCGACCCGGCGACCACGGCGAGCACGATGCCGATCAGAGCCGCCACCAACAGCGCGACCGACAGCGGAGCTCGGCCATGCCACCCGAGGAAGGAGACCTCGACGTCCTGGGTGTTCTGGGCGATGAAGATGACGAGCAGCAACAGCAGCAACGCGAGCCCGACGACCGCGAGCCAGGCGCTGCTGGTGCGCGAGCGACGGAGCGGATCCTTCGCGGAAGCGGAGGGCGGAGCCGACGGGGGTGTGGAGGCCTCGGTCGGCTCGGGCTCGGGTTCGGGTTCGCTCATGTGACCGCCGTACCCACTCGGTGACTGCGTAGTTCCCCCACGATGTGGCGAATGCCGTCACCGTGCTGCCGGGACGGCCCCTTGACCGGATTCGTGGCGGCTCCGGAGGATGGTGTCCTTGGGTGGGTGGTGAGATCGTGCGCGAGGTTCGCGACTGGTTGCTCGCGCGCGACGGGAGTCTGCGCGCGACGCGGCGCGCGGCACGGACGGCGATCGTCATGCCGACCCTTTTCGCACTGGGGTTTCAGATCGGGAACCCGACGGTGGCGACCTTCGCGGCCTTCGGGTCGTTCGCGATGCTGCTGCTCGCGGACTTCGGAGGGACGCTCGGTGAGCGGCTGGCGGCGCAGGCCTCGCTCGTGGCGGTCGGCTGCGTACTGATCTCGATCGCCACGTTGGTCTCGGGCAACCCGTGGGTGGCGGCCGCCGCGATGTTCGTCGTCGGGTTCGTCGTGCTCTTCGCGGGCGTGGTGAGCTCGACGCTCGCGGGGGCGAGCACGTCGATCCTGCTGAGCTTCATCCTGCCCGTTGCCGTCCCCGCTGGCGCGGGCGCGATCCCGGACCGGTTGCTCGGCTGGCTCCTGGCCGGGGCCGTGTCGTTGCCCGCCGTGACCTTGCTGTGGCCCGCACCTCGTAGCGAACCGTTGCGCGCCGCCGCCGCAGATGCGTGCCGGCAGCTGTCGGCCCGGCTGACTGCGGAGGTCGCCCACTGGCACGGGGAGAAGGGCGAGGACGTCGAGACGGCGGTCGCTCGGTCGGACGCCGCGGTCGCCCATCTACGAGCCACGTTCCTCGCTACGCCGTACCGGCCGTCCGGGCTGACCACCGCAACGCGTGCGGTGGTTCGGTTGGTCGACGAGCTTGTCTGGCTCAGCGTGATCCTCGACAACGCCGCGGCGATCCGGCACCACCCGTCCGACACGACGGTGCGTGAGGTGAAGTCGGCGGCCGCTGTCCTGCTCGACCACGCCGGACGCGAGCTCTCGCTCCGAGATCCCCCGCAGGACAGCCTGCAGGACCATCTGGCCGACCTCGTCCAAGCCCGACGTGCGATGGAGGCGGTTGCTCTCGAGAGCGTGGAGCTGCCGCACGGCGCGCGCTTCGCCGAGGAGCTGGTTGCTTCGCTCGGCCCGAGCTTTCGCGCCCAGGAGCTCTCCTTCGCGGTCATCGCCGTCACTGCGAACATCGAGATCACGACAGCGGCCGAGCGACGCTCCTGGTGGCACAAGCTGCTCGGCCAGCAACCGCGTGGTCTCGACGGCCCGATCGCGTCGGCCCAGGAGCGCGCGCTGGCTCACGTGGAGCCGCACTCGGTGTGGCTGCGCAACAGCCTCCGCGGTGCGATCGCGCTCGCGGGTGCGGTCCTGATCGCCGACCTGAGCGGAGCACAACACTCGTTCTGGATCGTGCTGGGCACCCTGTCGGTGCTGCGGTCCAACGCACTGAGCACCGGAGAGAACGCCGTCCGCGGGCTCGTCGGTACGGCGATCGGGTTCGCCATCGGCGGGGGACTGGTCCTGCTCCTCGGAACGAGTCACGTGTTGTTGTGGGCCTTGCTGCCGATCGCGATCCTGGCCGCCGGCATCGCACCAGCGGTCTCGTTCACCGCGGGCCAGGCGGGGTTCACCGTCACGCTCTTGATCCTCTTCAACATCATCAGCCCGGCCGGGTGGCAGGTCGGTCTGGTCCGGATCGAGGACGTGGCGATCGGCTGCGGGGTGAGTCTCGTCGTCGGGACGTTGTTCTGGCCGAGGGGTGCCACGGGAGTCCTGCGCCAGGCCCTGACCGAGACCTACGCCGAGTGCGCGGCGTACCTGCGCACCGCCGTCGAGAGCGGCACCGCGCCCGACGGATCACCGACGGAGGCACAGGCGGCCGCCTCGCGGGCCGCCGCCGCGGGTCGCCGTCTCGATGACGCGTTCCGGCAGTACCTGGCGGAACGGGGCCGCAAGAGACTGAGCCTTGCCGAGGTCGCGTCCCTCCTGACCGGGGTCGCGGGGCTGCGGCTCACCGCGCAGGCCGTGTCGGACCTCTGGTCCGGCAACGAGCCGGCCCCCGTCGACGTCCCGCGGGCGCAGCTCGAGGTGATCGTCGTGACCGAGCGGGTGACCAACTGGTTCGCGGCGATGGCACAGGCGATCAATCGCGCCGGCACCGTTCCGCACGCACTTCCCAGGGACGGCGCCTCCGACCTCCGGCTCGTCGAGGCACTCGCCGAGGACCTCAGGTCGGTCGCGGCGACAGACACCTCGGTGCAGGCGCACACGGTGCGGCTGGTGTGGACCAGCGACCACGTGGACAACGCGCGCCGTCTCCAAGACCTGGTCGAGCAGGCGGCGCGCAGCGCGGCCGACCAGCGGTCATCATCGGCAGGTACGTGACACGCGGGGCGACGTCGTCCGCCCTAGGTCGTTTCTCGGACCGTCCCGTCCCACTGCCACGAGTCCACGGGTCTCTCGGGGTCACGCCCGGTCACCTGCAGCAGAGTCGGCCACGGGTCTCCGTCGGGCGGTGCCTGCGGGAAGAGCCGCCCGAGCGCTCGTCGTACGACGTCAGGGTGCGGGGTCCAGGCGAGCCCCAGCGGCTCGGCGACGTCGTACAGGTGGAGCAGCACCTCGACGGTACCCATGGCGGCGAATCCGTGCGGGTCGGAGACGCCGGAGGTGTGCCAGCCACGGACGTCGGCCGGCCGGGTTCGCGCGAGTGCGGAGAGCATCCCGCCGCACGCGTCGAGGATCTGGACCAACCCGGCGTTGCCGCGATCTCGCTTCGCGTGGACGGCGCACTCCGGCTCGCCTTCTCGGTCCGAGAAGAAGTCGAACGACACGTAGGTGTCGACCTCTGGCTTCGAGGGTGCGATCTGGCCGGCGTACGCGAAGAGGTCGTCGGCGACGTGCTCGATCGTCCCTCGGCAGGTCCAGGTCAGGCCGGACGCGGGGATCATCCAGTCCCGGTCGACCACGTCGAGCAGCGCGGCGGTGGCGGCGGCGACGGTGCTGTCGAGGTCGTCGACGAGGTCAGCCATCGGGCGAGCCTGTCACCGCTCGTCCCGCACGAGCAAGCACTTTCGACCAGGGTCGGTCAGCCCTTCTTCAGCTCCTCGGCGAGCATCACGATGATGCCGCTGGGGCCGCGGACATAGGTGAGCTTGTAGACGTCCTCGTAGGTCGCCACGCCGCGCAGCGGGTGGCAGCCGTGCCTCGCGGCGATCTCGAGGGCCTCGTCGATGTCGTCGACCGAGAACGCGACGCGGTGCATGCCGATCTCGTTGGGCAGGGTGGGCTCCGTCTCGATCGCGTCGGGGTGGATGTACTCGAAGAGCTCGAGGCGACCGTTGCCGTCCGGCGTCTGGAGCATGGCGATCTTGGCGTGGTTGCCGTCGAGGCCGACGGCGGTGTCGGTCCACTCTCCACTGACCGTGTCACGGCCGAGGACGGTGAGGCCCGAGGTCGGTGAAGAAGGCGATCGTCGCTTCGAGGTCGCGCACGGCGATGCCGACGTTCTCGAGCTTGATGGGCATGCGTTGCACGCTACCGAGTCGGCACCGGGTGATGGGGCTGGGCCGTGCGAGCTTCGCCGACCACGTGACTACGACGTCCATGCCCTATCCTGGGTGTTGTTGAAGGGATGGCTCTGCAAGCCGTCCTGGCCGCGCATCGATGTGCGGCTTGTATCTCGTACTCCTGGTTTTCGGTTCGCTGGACATCAGCACAGATGGGTGTCTTCAGCTGGCTCAGGGCAGACTGCCCTCGGCACGGAACAAGGGATATGAACATGGCTCAGGGAACCGTCAAGTGGTTCAACGCCGAAAAGGGTTTCGGTTTCATCGCGCAGGACGGCGGCGGTGAGGACGTATTCGTTCACTACTCCGCCATCCAGTCCGGCGGCTACAAGTCGCTCGACGAGAACCAGAAGGTCGAGTTCGACGTCACCGCCGGCCCCAAGGGCCCGCAGGCCGAGAACGTCCGCGTCTCCTGACTTCACCGCAAGGGCCCCGACCGCACACGCGGTCGGGGCCCTTCGCGCGTGCGTGTCAGCCGCCCTTGAGGAACACGGTGTCGGGGTACTCGTCGTCCGGGACGATGGACACGGTTCCGCCCGGGCCGACGGCCGAGGTCTGCTCGGTCTCGTGCTGCTGGCACCAGGTTCCGGTGAAGGGTGACGTCAGGCGGGGATGGTGGGGCGCCCACGCGTTCCCCTCGAGGATCCAGGAGAACGGGTCGCCGGCCTGCGAGCTGGCACCGAGCACCGTCTTCCCCTTGATGTCCTGGACGAAGCACGCCGTGACGCCGGACAGGTCGGGGGCGTTCGGTACCTCGGACCACTCCTGGCCGTCGGTCGAGATGAAGATGTGGTGGTCGTCCCAGGCGAACAGCCCGTTCTCCGTGGAGGACACGCCGAAGGCGTGGAACCCCTGCGGAACAGCAGCGGGCAGCCAGTGGTCCCCGTCGACGGAGTACCACGCGGTCGACGCGTGCTGCCCTCGCGGCGCGACCGCTACCAGACCACCGCCGTACGCCGTGACGTCCCAGACGTTGTCGAACGTCGGCCCGGTCGTGGCGTGGTGCCAGGTCTGCCCGTCCTCCGACCACCAGATCGGGGGGACCGGCTGTGGCCCGTCGAAGGTCCCGCTGGTGTCCCCGACGACCACGTAGACGCTCCTCCCGCCGCCCTGGGCATCGACATACGTCACGGCCCGGATGTCGAAGTAGTCCAGCCCCGGCTGGATCGTGACCGGCGTGCCGTACCCCGGAAGCACCGGCGCCGAGCTCGCGGTCGGGGACGGGTCGCTCGTGGCGGTCGGTGTGGGGCCGTCGATGGGGGGACTCGGCGATCGGCTCGTCGGCGACGACGTGAGAACGACCCCTCCGGCCGCCACGACGACGACCGCTGCGGCCGTTGCCAACGCGGCTGCGCGGCGTCGCCGTCGCGTCACGGCCGCGCGGATCCGTTCGGGGGAAGGGAGCATGCCGGGGTCGGCCTCGTCGGCTACCTGCTCGAGCAGCGACTGGTGGTCGTTCACGACAGCACCTCCTCGTCGCCCTGGGTCCCCACGGCGGTCGCGGCCGGCGTCGGCTCCTGGGAGGCACGGGTGTCCGGCGGGGTCGGACCATCGGCGAGCAGGCCGGCGAGCTCGGCCCGGGCACGCGAGAGCCTGCTCTTGACCGTGCCGACCGCGACCCCGGTCTCCTCCGCGACCTCGGCGACGGAAAGCCCGCACAGGTCGTGCAGGACCAGGGCCCGTCGGCGTTCTGCGCCGATCCGGCGCAGCGCCGCCTCCACGTCCAAGCGCTCGTCCGTGGGTGCCTGCAGACCCTCGGTGGCGCGGCGCGCGAGCATCGGGAGGAAGCGTGCAGCGACCGCACGACGGCGGTACTGACTCACCGCGGCGTGCCATGCAACGTTGCGGACCCACGCCTGCGGCTGCTGCAGCCGGCACACGCGACGCCAGGAGCGCCACGCGCGTTCGTAGGCGTCCTGGACGACGTCGGCGGCGAGCTCGCGATCTGCGGTCATCGCGGTCAGCTGCCGCAGGGTCTGCGCCCTGGTCGCCAGGTAGAAGTCGTCGAAGCTCCCCGCGTCCGGCATCCGCTCACCTCCCGTCTCGGGATGGACACGCGTGACGACGGCGGATGGTTCCCACGCGCTTCAGACAAGTGTGGCGCGACGCGACGGGAACGGCACCGGTCGAGGACGCCTCGCCCGGGTCCGGCGCCGGGTCAAGCCTGACCTCGCGCCACCCAGTCGCCTCCGCGCATCACCCGGTCGACTCTCCACTCGCGGTCGAGCAGCACCAGGTCGGCACGCAGACCGGTCGCCAGGCTGCCGCGGTCGTCCAGGCCGAGCAGGGCGGCGGGGGTGGAGGTGGCCGCGGCCACCGCTGCGACGGGATCGACACCCGCGTGCGCCACGCAGCGGTGGACCAGGTCGGCGACGTGCGACGTACCTCCCGCGAGCGACGGCGGATCGGTGCGCGTCCACGCCCGGCCGTCCTCGACCCGGACCCGTACGGACCCGAGCTCGAAGTCGCCGTCGGGCATCCCGGCGGCCGCCATCGCGTCGCTGACGAGTACGACGTGTCGCCCAGGGTCCAGCTCGAACACCAGGTGCACCATCTCGTCGGCGAGGTGCACCCCGTCCGCGATGAGCTCCACGTACGTCGCCCCGCGGGCCAGCGCATCCAGGGAGGCGGCGACCGGGCCCGGCCGGCGATGGTGAAGCGGCTCCATGCCGTTGAACAGATGGGTGACCAGGGGGGTGCGAAGGGACGCGAGGGCTTCGCTGAAGCTGCCGGCGTCGGCGCCGGTGTGGCCGAGCCCCACCACGACCCCGGAGCCCTCCAGGAGCTCGGCTGCCGCGCGAGCGCCGGGCAGTTCCGGAGCGAGCGTCACCATCCGGACCGTCGGACGGCCGGCGTCGTCGACACCGGCGGCCAGCCAGGTGGTGACCTCGTCGGGCTCGGGTAGCCGCAGGTGGGCGGGATCGTGTGCGCCGCGGTGACCCGGGTCCAGGAAAGGACCCTCGAGGTGACACCCGACGATCGGTGACCCTGCCGCAGCGACCGCGGCGATCGCCCTGACCGCGGCGACGAGCTCGGGTGCCGAGGCACTCACCAGACTGGCCAGCATCGTGGTGGTGCCGCGGGACAGGTGGTGCGCGGCGACCGCGGCGACCTCGGCCGGGTCGCCCGAGGTGACCGTGTGGCCTCCACCGCCGTGGCAGTGGATGTCGATATATCCGGCCGCGACCGTGTCGACCGGCTCGGGGCGCGGGCCCGACCAGCCAGCTGCCGGGCCGACGTATCCGATCGTGCCGTCGGGTCGGACCTCGAGCACGCCCTCGTCCAGGATCCCGGTCGTCGTCATGAGCCGCCCGGCCAGTGCCACCGCGGTCATGACTCAGGCGCCCATCCGTCACGAGCCAGGAGGGCGGCACCGATCACGCCACCCCGGTCGCCGAGCGACGACGCGGTCACGTCGGCGGGATGGACGAGGGGCGTTCGCTGTCGGAGCGCGACCCGCAGCGGGCCCAGCAGCGCTTCGCCGGCCCGGCTGAGTCCACCGCCGATCACCACGAGGGCGGGGCCGACGAGCAGCGAGACGATGCCGAGCGCGTCCGCGAGCGCTTCGACGGCGTCCTGCCAGACCTGTCGTGCCACGGCGTCCGTGCTCAGCCGTTCGGCGACGTCGCGGGCACCGGTGACCTGGTTTCCGCTCAGAGCGGTGTAGCGACGGGCGATCGCCGCCGCGGAGGCGATGGCTTCGAGGCACCCGTCACGGCCGCACGCGCACGGGACGCCGGTCCGCACGGCCAGGTGTCCGATCTCCGCGGTCTCGCCGCGGTGTCCGGTCACCAGGTGCCCGCCCGGAGACGATCGAGGCGGCGATCCCGGTGCCGATGGGAACGAACACCAGGTCCTCCGTCCCGACACCGGCGCCGAGCCTGTGCTCGGCCACGCCGCCGGAGGCGACGTCGTTGGCGACCCTGACCGGCAGCCGCCACTCCGCGCCGAGTGCCCGGACGAGCTCGAGGTCGTCCCACCCGAGGTTGGCGCTGTACGTCGCGATGCCCGCCCCGCGATCGACGAGGCCCGGGACGACGACGCCTGCTCCGACCACGGACGCGTCGGGCTGCTGCGCGAGCAGCATGCGGCCGACCTCTGCGACCGCGTCGCGCGCCCGGTGCCCGTGTGGTGTGGGTCGTTTCTCGGAGGCCACCACGGTCCCCGCGCGGTCGACCAGCTCCGCCTTGATGGTCGTGCCCCCGACGTCGACGGCGAGCGCAAGATCGTCGCCGACGTTCACTGCGCAAGAATGACATGTGTCGAGCACGGAACCGGACCCGGTGATACGACGCGAGACCGGAGAGTCAGAGATGCAGAACGGCGCTCGCCGAGGCCGCCACCGGTGCTACGCCGACCGCCGGCCAGCGGCCGGGCTGACGTCATGGTCTCCATGCCCTCCTCGGCGGCGACGGTACGCCGCACCAGTCGTGACGGTGCGGTCGGCGACCCTCGGTCCCAGCAGCCCGTTGCCCCGCTTCACCCGGCTCCGCGAGCTGCCCTACCCCGAGGTCGACCCGGGCGCCCCGCCGGACATGCACGAGCGGGTTGCCCACGGCAGGCTCGAGAGCCCTCTCCCGTACCCCCTCCAGGAGGACTACGACCGGTCGCTGCGCGAGGTCGAGCTCCCGGCGTACGTGCTCGAGAACGGCGTGCTGCGCGCGACCGTGCTCCCGACCCTCGGCGGCCGGGTCTGGTCGTTGTACGACGTCGCCCGGAGTCGTGAGCTGCTGTTCTGCAACCCGAGGATGCACTTCGCGAACTTCGGGCTCACCAACGCCTGGTTCGCAGGGGGCATCGAGTGGAACCTCGGCTCGACCGGGCACACGACGCTGTCGTGCCGGCCGATGCACGCCGCAGTCGTCGCCGGTCCGGGCGGTGACGTGCTGCGGCTGTGGGAGTGGGAGCGGACCCGAGACCTGGTGTTGCAGGTCGACCTCTCCCTCCTTCCGGGGTCGGACCGGCTGTACGCCTCGACCCGGGTGATCAACCCGGACCCGGAGGAGAAGCCGCTCTACTACTGGACCAACATCGCGGTGCCCGAGTCGCCGGGGACCCGCGTGCTGACCACGGCGGACGCCGCCTGGCGCACCGACTACGCGGGCAACCTGGTCCGGGTGCCCGTCCCGCACCCGGATCGCACGGACGTCGACATCAGCCGGCCGATGGCCTCGAGGTCTCCCGCCGACTACTTCTATGACCTGCAGGGGCAGCGCGGCCGACACATCGTGTCCGTCGAGTCCGACGGCGGCGGCTTCGCCCAGACCTCGACGCGCGCCTGCGGGGTCGGAAGCTGTTCCTGTGGGGGAGTGGTGCGTCGGGCTCGCGGTGGCAGGAATGGCTCTGCGGCCCCGGCGCGAGGTACGCCGAGATCCAGGCGGGATGGTGCCCGACGCAGCTCGAGCACGACCGGCTGGGGGGTGGGGCGAGCGTCTCGTGGACCGAGGCCTTCGGTGGGATCGACCTCGACCCGGGGGTGGTGGCGGGCGGCTATGCGGAGGCGTGCGCGGCCGCTCGGGCCGCCGTACACGGGGCGACGGGCCCCGACCACCTCGAGGCCGTCCACGAGCGCTGGCTCACCGAGGTGGCCGACGCCGCGGTCGCCGAGCAGCTGAGCACGGGGTCCGGCTGGGGTCACGTCGAGCTCAGGCTGCGGGCTCGTCCGGAGGCCGTACCGACCCTGGCCCTGCCGTTCCCACCCGTGGACGACGACAGCCTCCCGGCACGCCACCTGCTCGACGCTGACACCGAGGGACTCGCTGGATCGGCCGACCGGCTGCCCGTGCCTCCTGTCTCCGACCGCTGGCGCGCCGTCCTCGAACAGGCTCCGGACTCCGAGTGGGTGCACCTGGCCCGCGCCATCAACGCCCACGTTCGGGGTGAGCCGGGCCGCGCCGTCGAGCAGTACGACGCGAGCCTCGCTGCCCGCGAGAACCCGTGGGCGCTGCGAGGGCTCGCCTTGCTGGCCGACGACGACCGTGCGTGCCACCTGTACGCGCGGGCGCGACGACTGCGACCCGACTGCCGGGGGCTGGCCGTGGAGCACCTCGAGCGGCTGCTCGCCGCGGGACGACCGGGTCACTGCCTGGACGCCATCGCGGACCTGGACCCCGCGATACGCGGACACGGCCGGACCCGGCTGCTGGAAGCCCGGGCCTGGCTGGCCCTGGGAGACCGAGAGCGTGCCGCCGCGATCATGGAGTCGCTGGTGGTCGAGGATCTCGCCGAGGGGGACACGGTCCTCGGCGAGGTCTGGGACACCCTGCATCCGGGCGCCGCACTCCCCGGGCATCTCGACTTCCGGATGACCGACGGAGACCGTGCCGGTGACCCGTGAGGCGGGTGACCGGTCCAGCGCCAGTTCGATGACCCACGGAGCGTCGCAGCGAGGAGGTGGAGGTCAGCGGAACGTGCCACGGGAGACCGACCCCTCCAGCCGCCGCTGGAAGATCACGTACACGATCAGCACCGGCACGACCGTGATGACGACCGCTGCGAACAACGCCCCGAAGTCGACCGCGTAGCCGGCCTGCGAGGCGAAGTTGGCCATGCCCTGGGTCAGCACATATCTGTCCGGGTTGGTGTTCAGAGCCACCGGCAGCAGGAACTGGTTCCACAGTCCGAGGAAGTTGAAGATCGCGACGGCGGCCATGCCTGGCCGCGCCATCGGAAGCATGATCTGGAAGAAGGCTCGCCACTCCCCGGCGCCGTCCATCAGCGCCGCCTCGTACACGTCGTCCGGCAGGGTCTTGAAGAACGCATAGAGGAAGAACACCGTGAACGGCAGGGCGAACGCGACGTACACCATGATCAGCCCGGGCAGGGTGTTGAGCAGGTGGATGCTCCTCAGGACGAAGAACAGCGGGACGATCGCGAGGAAGACCGGGAAGGTCAGTCCGGCGAGCATCAGGTAGTAGATGAACCGTGCCCCGGGAAACTGGAAGCGCGCGAGCACGTAGGCGCACATCGACCCCAGGATCATGACGAGGACGAGGGCGACGGACACGACGATCACCGTGTTGAGGAAGAACTGGTGGATCCCGGCGTCGGTCCAGGCATGGGCGTAGTTGTCGAAGCTCCAGTGCGCCGGCAACCCGAACGGCGAGGCCAGGATCTCCTTGGACGTCTTGAACGACGACAGCACGACCCACAGGAACGGGACGATGACGATGAGGGTCCAGACGGTCAGGATCGCGTGTGACGTGGCCTCAACGGCTCTGTCTCCGCCCGCCCGCTCTCTCCTGCTGCCCCTGGCGGTGCCCGGGTCGGTGGCGATGGACGTCATCGGCTCCGCCTCCTCTCGCCGCCTCCCGTGAGACGGTTGACCGTGAACACGATCACGGCGAACAGCAGCGTCACGACGGCGAGGACGACCCCCATCGCCGTGGCATAGCCGAACTGGCCTTTCCGGAAGGCCGTGTTGAAGAGCTCCTGGCTCATCGTCCGTGTGGTGTTGTCGGGGCCACCGTTCGGGTTCAGCGCCTGCATGTAGACGAAGGCGTCGAGGGCGAGGATCCCGAGATAGATGTACGCGGTCTGGACGGTGTCCCGGACGAGCGGGATCGTGATCAGGAGGGCCGTCCGGAACCGGCCGGCGCCGTCCATGCGCGCGGCCTCGTAGTAGTCCGCGGGAATGCCCTTGATGGCTGCGACGAACAGCACCGTGTAGAAGCCGACGAAGCTCCAGATGATCACGAACATGGACGCCGGCATCGCCGTACGCGGGTCGCCGAGCCAGGCGAAGTTCTCGAACCCGCTGAGGCCGATGTTGGTGAGGAGCGCGTTCAGCAGGCCGGCCGACGGGTCGTACACCTGCGCCCAGATGATGCCGATGACGATCGCCGGGACGGTGAACGGGAAGAACGACACGACCCGGTAGAACCCCGACCCACCGACCCCACGGATGGGGCCCTTGCTGGGCCCACCCACGGTGACCACCGTCGCGATGATCATCGCCAGCACGATGGTCACGATCGGCACGACGATGGCGAGCTCGATGTTGTTGCGCAGCGAGCGCATGAAGGTGTCGTCATGGAACAGCTTGGTGAAGTTGTCCAGCCCGACGAAGTTGTACGTCGGGCTGAAGCCGCTCCAGTCGGTCATCGAGTAGTACAGCGCCTGGCCGAACGGGTAGATCACGAAGACGACGTAGATGGCCACCGGCAGCCCGAGGAAGACCACCATGAAGCTCAGCCGGTCCCAGTTCGGTTTCCGGCGCCGCCGGGCGGCCGGCCGGGGCCGGCCGCCGGTGGCCTTCGGTACGTCGGTGGTGGTGGTCACGTGATCTTGAGCTTCTTCACCGAGGAATCGTTGGCGACCTTGTCGGTGATGTCCTGCAGGGCGCTGGTGAGTCCTGCCACGTCGAGCTGGCCGGCCAGGAACGAGTTCCAGGGCACCAGCTGGTCGGTGTTCATGCCGTAGTAGTCGACGAACTGGTAGTTGAAGGTGTTGGCGCCGGCGGCGTCCAGCATCTTCGTCTGCGAGACCAGGGCGGTCGACCCGAAGCCGTCCGCCGGCACCAGGCCCTTGACGATCGTCGGGGCGAGGCGGGTCTTGGAGAAGTTGGTCGCGGCCGCCTTCGACAGCATCGCGCGCAGGACCTCCTTGCCGCCGGCGACGTTCTTCCCCTGGGACGGCACGATGAACGGCTCGCCCGCAGCGGCACGGAGCCCCGCCAACGGCAACGCCGGGCTGGAGGAGAGGGTCGGCTCCGGAGCGCCCGTCATCTGGAAGTTGCTCTTCGTGGCGTCCTTCATCTCGTTCTCGATCCAACCGCCGGACGGGTAGAGGATCGCCTGCTCGTCGTTGCTCCACTTCGCCTGGGCGGCCGTGAACTGGGTGCCGGCGCCGCCCGGGACGAAGTAGCCCTTCTGGACCATCTCGCCGAGGGCGCTGAAGACGCCCTGGAGCTGCGGGAGCGACCAGCACTTCGGCTGGAGGTTCTCCAGCGCCAGCCGGACGTCGTCGCCGCCTTCCTTGATGGCGGAGTTGACGGCCATCGTCTGGTAGTACGTCGCCGCCTCCTTGCCCCAGACCCAGAGGTACTTGCCCTTGGCCTTGGCCTTGGCGCCGAGGTCCAGCGCCTCGTCCCAGGTCTTCGGCGGGGTCCAGTCGTTCTGCTGGAACAGCGTGGCGGAGTACCAGATGCCGTAGACCGTCATCACGTAGTTCAACGCGATGAACTTGCCGTCGAAGGTGCCCGGGTTCTTCACGTTCGGGTAGACCGTGTCCGCGATCTTCGTGCCCTCGTAGTTGTTGGCCTCGAAGACGTCGTCGAGCGTCTCGAGCTGCTGCTCGATGGCGCTGAACCCGATCGCGTTCTCACCGGAGTTGTCGATCAGGTCGGGTGGGGTACCACCGACGAAGCGAGGCTGCAGCTGCTGGGCGATCTGCGTCGACGGCGCCACCTTGATCGTGACGCCCGAGGAGTCCGGCTGCTTGGTGACCTGGTCGGCGGCGAACTTGACGTAGTCGTAGCCGTAGCCGCCGTTGAAGATCACGGCATCCACGCTGGAGTTGTTCGCCAGTCCGAACGGGTTCGTGGCCGACGTCGGGGCGGCGCTGCTGCCGCTGCCCCCGGCGCTCGGGGACGACCCTCCGCACGCGGCGAGCGCTCCAGAGAGCGGCACGAGCGCCGCTGTCGCAAGGGCGCCACGGAGCAGGGTACGGCGATCGAAGGGTGCGTTTTCTCGGCTCATCGTGGATGCCTTTCGTGATGATCTTCTACTGGGGGCGTGGGTGGTGCGTGTGTCGAGAGGTGGGCTGCGGAGCGTGCGGATCAGGCGGAGCCGGCGATGCGCTCGCCGTACCGCGCCTTGAGGGCGTCGTTGTGCGTGTCACCTCCCGGGATGTTGGCTGAGATGTAGAGCGGCGGGACCTCGCCCGCGTCGCGGAGACGCTGAGCCGCGCCGAGGGTGAGGAGCTGGGCGATGTACGCGGCCGTGATCGAGGAGACCGCACCGGCCGAGAGCCCCTCGCCGAGGCCGATCGTGGTGTCGCCGTACGGCGCCCGGTTGTCGATCACGATGTCGGCGATCTCCGAGAGCCGCTTGCCGCTGCTGTGCTTGGGGGTGACGGCGTTCGTGTGCTCCAGGCTCGTCACTGCGATGACGGGGTGGCCGTCCGCCTTGGCGCGCAACGCGATGCCCACGATGGACCCGTTGACGCCGGAGTTGGACGCGATCAGGAAGGCATCGGCCGGGTCGAACGAGTACAGCTCGAAGAGCTCGTCGACGACCGACTCGTCGCGCTCCAGGGTCGCGCCCTGGAGCACCGAGACGTCCCGGCTGCCCCGCAGGACGACGTCGCGCAGCACGATGGCGTGCGTCGGGATCAGGCCACCGGCGCGACCCGCGATCTCCATGGCGAACGCCTGGGAGTGGCCGGTGCCGAAGGCCTGGAGGACGCCCCCGCGCTGCAAGGAGGACACGATCAGGTCGATCGCGGGGTCGAGGCCGCCGGCCCGGACCTCCTCGTCGAGAGCGTCGAGCCGTTGACGGACCTCGGTGGCGAAGTCCCCGAGAAGTGCGCTCATGCTGTGACGGTTCCTTTCGAAGCGGGCACGACCCGTGGCCGGGTCGCCGAGCGAAGCGGACGGCGGTGCGGCGAGACGGCCGCGGCGGAGGCCGCCAGCAGGCTCGTCGTACGCGAGAAGTCGCGTTGGGCGGCGAGGAGGTAGAGCAGGTCGATCACGAAGAGCTGGGCGTGCTTGGCCGACAGGTCGTCGGGCTGGAGGTACTCGCCCGGGGCGTGGCTGGTCAGGTGAGCGTCGGCGACCTGCGCCATCGGGGATGCCGGGTCGCTCGTCACCGCGACCGCATAGGCACCCGAGGACTTCGCCAGGGCGAGCATCTCGATGGTCTCCTCGGTGCGGCCGGTGTTGGAGAACGCGACGGCGACGCTGGTGTCGCCCAGCAGGACGGCGCTGGCGAGGCCGGCGTGCACCTCGTTCCACGCATGGGCGTTGATCCCGATCCGGTAGAGACGCGCCTGCAGCTCGGCGGCCATGACGGCGCTTCCGCCGATGCCGTAGATGTCGACGTGGGTGCTCTGGGCGAGGGCGTCCGCGACCTCTCCGACCAGGGCAGGGTCCAAGCGCTCCGAGGTGGACGTGAGCGCCACGGTGTGGGCGTTCACCAACGTGCGCATCATCTCGGTCGCCGTGTCACCGGGGTGGAAGGCGCGGCCGATGTCGGAGGCCCAGGTCTCGTGGGCGCTCGACCGGCCCTGCTCGGCCGCTGCGCCCACACGCAGGGCGAGGTAGCCGGTGTAGCCGATCGCGCGGCAGAACCGGGTGACGGTCGCGGGGGACGTCCCGGCTCGCTCGGCGAGCTCGGTGATCGACAGCCGCAGGGGCAGGGCCGGGTCCTCGAGCAGGAGCGTGCCGACCTTGGCCATCCCGCCGGGCATCTCCGGCAGGGCGGCGTGGATCCTGCTGCTGGCGCCGTAGCCTTCGAAGGCGGGGGCGGCCGGCCCGTCAGGACCACTCATTGAAAATCCTTATCGGCGATACGATCGGTGGGGAAAACTATTCTCATGACGTGGCCCAGGCCACAATGACCTGCAAGTCACGAATAGGTAACGAATGACTGAACACCTCACCGGCCTGGTCGCCGTGGACGCCGGCGGCACGAGCACCCGCGCCGTGGTCGTCCAGCCGGACGGCGAGTGCCTGGGCTACGCGAAGGCTGGCCGTGGGAACCCGACCGCCGTCGGGCCGGAGACCGCCGCCGGGTCCGTGGCGGAGAGCGTCGTCGAAGCACTGCGGAGGGCGGAGGTGCCGAGTGCGCAGATCGGACTGGTCGTGCTCGCGATGGCGGGCGCGGGCAGCACGTCCGTCACGGCCGAGATCCGCCGCCGGCTCGCCGCCTTGGGCCTCGACGCGCCGCTGGTCTTCGAGTCCGACCTGCTCGCGACGTACTTCTCGGGCACCCATCGGCCGGACGGGTACGCCGTCATCGCCGGGACCGGAGCGGGCGCGATCCGAGTGGAGGACGGGCGACAGGTCGCCGTGGCGGACGCGCTCGGCTGGCTGCTGGGTGACGAGGGCTCCGGCTTCTGGATCGGGCAGCGCGTCGTACGCGCGGCCCTGGCCGACCTCGACGGCCGTGGCCCGGCCACGGAGCTCACGCCGCTGATGCTGGCCCGGCTCGGCGTGCCCGCGCCGGCGGTATCCGGCGATCGGGAGCCCATCATCGCGGTGGTGCGGGCGCTGTACGCCGGCCCACCGGTCCGGCTCGCCGACTACGCCGGGCTGGCGTTCGAGGTCGAGGGGGACGAGACGGCCGGCCGCATCCTCGACGACGCGGCCGCCGGGCTCGCGCGGACCCTCGCCGCCGTCAGGTCACCCACCGTCGTGGGTCCTGTGGTGCTCGGCGGCGGCATCCTGGGGCACGGACGCGAGGTCGCCGATCGGCTCGCGGCTTCGTCCGGCGCGGAGGACGTCCATCACGTGACCGACGGGGCAGTCGGCGTCTGCGTCCTCGCCCTCCGCCACGCAGGGACGCAGGTCGACGCAGCCGTGTTCCGACAGCTGACGACCTCCCTCAGCGCGGTGCGTTGAGACGACCCCTACGTGGTCACGCGGATGGTCGTGCCGCATCGCGATTGGGAGCTACGCATGAAGGTCCCGTTGTCGAGCGTTGACTGGAAGACGTAGTAGCCGATGTTGCGGTCGCGGTTGACGGCGGTCGTGTTCTTCCACCGCTTGTTGCTGCGGATGGCGGTGGGCAGGGTACGGAAGAGGCGACTGCGGGAGCAGTGGGTCTTGGCCTTGTTCAGGAAGGGCCCGTAGACCCGGGTCTGGACGGTGTGCACCTCGGACCGGTCGAACCCCGACACGCTGATCTCCGGGCCGAACGCATGGCCGAGCCTGACGGTGTGGACCACACCGACCCGGGACTGTTGGGTGATGGTGGTCTTCCGGGTCAGATACGCCGTACCGCAGGCGCTCGCCGGCCGGGTGGTGGAGTTCCCGCGGGCGGCCACCTGCCAGGCGTAGAAGCCCGTCCGTGCGGGATTCCATGG
This sequence comes from uncultured Actinomycetota bacterium, assembly GCA_963761515.1. GTDB lineage: Bacteria > Actinomycetota > Actinomycetes > Propionibacteriales > Nocardioidaceae > Nocardioides. The sequence goes on along the minus strand of CAVXHO010000003.1, from coordinate 180,733 downwards.
CGGCAGCGAACGGATGCCGTTGCCGCTGATGGTGGCTGTCGCCGTGACCAGCGCGGTTCCGGTGCAGCTGGTTGCGCCCGCGGTGAACGGGCCGTAGACCGCGTAGTCCACGGTCTGGTGTCCGGTCAGTCCGGTCACGCTGTAGGTGCCCTTGAGCGAGTGGCCGACGAGGACGGAGGCGGCGCTGTTGGTGATGGTCAGGTTTTGGGTGCTGACACCGAGACCGTGGCCCCGCCGTCTCAGAGTCCGGTGATGGCCGGCGACAGCGACGTGGGAGGCGGCCGCGTTCTTCGGGCGGCGAAGGAGCAGAGCGACGTCGGGCACGGTGTGTACCGCCGCGGTGATCCGTGTTTTCCCGGCAGCGGCGCGGAAGTAGATCCGGCCGACCCCGTGGTTGTTCAGATACACGGTTCTGGTCAGCCTGTGGGCGTAGGTGACGTCGACGGCGAGACCCCGCTGCTGGCCGGTGATGACCGGCCCGAGCCCTCGTCGGTTCTGGACCCTGACGGTGACGGTGGTCTGGTCACCCGCCGGTACACGGCGAGCCTTCAGTGTGGTCCTGTACGGGCCGTGACGGTGCTTCGACTGTCGAACGATGGTCCTGGCGTAGGCGCGGATGACGCGTCCGTCCTTCGTGCGGTTGGTTCGGCGGGCCGTGTACGCGCTGCCTACCCGCCACTTGCCGCGGCTGAGCAGCGCGTGAAGGGCGACGTCGACGGCAGCGGCCGTGGTGCGGTCCGTCGTACTGCCGTAAGTAGAGAGGACCCAGGCGGACCGCTTCGTGGCCGCCGGACTGGAGCCTGGCACTCGGGCGACCCGGTGTGCCGGGCGGTAGACGGAGTCGGCGTTGCTCTTGCGGGGCTGGGTGCGGAAGCCGAGCTGGCCGCCGACCCGGTACCGCCCCACCCAGATCCCGTCGGCGTGAGGCGTTCGGGCGATCCGGAATCCCAGTTCCGGCCGCGATGCTGGGTCCGCTGCCTGCGTGGGTGCTGGGATGGTGCCGAGGCCTCCCCCGGCGAGGAGCACGGCGGCCAGGGCGATGGCGTGACGTCGAGTCTTGCTGGGGGTCATCGCCCCTCCTTTCGTGATCCGGCTGCTCCCGTGGGGCTGGGCGGCGCGATGGGCGCAACAGGGTGCGGAGCTAGGGGCGGGGACCGGTGTGCGGCGGGCTGGTGTTTCCGCCGGGCACAGGCCCGTTGTGTGGCAACGGCTGCCGTGTCGGGGCAGGCGTCGGCGGGGTCGATGGCTGTGGGGTCGCCGGCGGCAGACTCACCGGCGCAGAGAGTGCGGGGACTTGGGTGGCGGGAGGCGTGACCCCCGCCGTCCCCGGGCGGGCCGACAGCTGAACACGGCGGACGGACGGTGTAGGCGGTGCAGACGGCGCGGCGGGGGAAGCCCGGCACTCTGGCGCGCTGCGTACCGGGGTCGCGTCGATACAGCGCTGCATCTGGTCCGGCAGTCGATGATGCCGGGATAAAGGATGTGAGACCCGCCGGTCGCTCCCACGCACCGCAACGTTGCCGCCGCTGGTACCGGGGTCCAAGGATACGAGCAGCCACGCCACGGCCACCAACGCCAGCCCGCCGGTCACCGCGGCGAACCAGTACGACGCATTGTGGTCGGCCATGCGTTCATCTCCGGGAGGAATGTCACAGTGTGCTGTCAACTATGCGCCTGCGTGCCAGGTGAGGGAACCACCCCAAATTGGGCGCTTCGCACCGTTTCCGAGCCCCACGGATCGGGTCGCCTTCCAAGGCCCGGACAGCAGCTGGTTGTGATGCCCAGCCAGGTTGTCCAACCTGGTGATGGGTGCCGCCTTCCCGGTTGCTGAGTAGGTCGTCAGACCAACCAGGAGGCGTAGAAGATCCCGAGCCCCACCGCGATGCAGATCCCCGAGATGAGCCAGAAGCGAATCACCACCGTGACCTCGTCCCAACCGAGGTGCTCGAAGTGGTGGTGGATGGGGGCGATGCGGAAGATCCGGCGCCCGGTGCCCGTGATCCGACGGCTCAGCTTGAAGTAGCCACTCTGCAGGATCACCGACAGCGTCTCGAGCACGAACAACCCGGCGATCACCGCCATCAGGAGCTCGGTACGAGACATGATCGCCAGCCCGGCCAGTGCTCCACCGAGGGCGAGGGACCCCACGTCGCCCATGATGATCCTGGCGGGCTTCGCGTTCCACCACAGGAAGCCGACACAGGCTGCGCTGATGGCGACCGAGAGCACTGCGAGGTCGAGAGGGTCGCGCACCTGGTAGCACTGCGACTCGACCACGGTGGGCCGCGCTGATCCGCACCGCTGGTTGTTCTGCCAGATGTTCACGATCGTGTAAGCGCCGAAGATCATCGCCGAGGTGCCGGCGAGCAGACCGTCGGCGCCGTCGGTGAGGTTGGCGCCGTTGGAGGTCGCGGTGACGATGAACCAGATGACCAGCAACACCACCACCAGGGGCAGCTTGACGCCCCAGTCGTGGGTGGTGGAGATGTACGACGACGCAGGCCTGACGCCCCTTCCGTCGGCGAAGAACCGCGTCGCCAACAGGCCGAATCCGAGTGCGACGAGTGTCTGCCCGGCCATCTTGGCTCGACTGCTCAGTCCCTGGTTGTTCTGGGTGTAGACCTTGATGTAGTCGTCCAGGAACCCGACGGCGCCGCAGCCGAAGAGGAGTAGGAGAACGAGCCACGCGCTGACGCTCGGCCGGCCGCCGGTCACGATCGTGGCCATCAGGTAGGCCGCTGTCGCACTCCCCAGGATGACGAGGCCACCCATGGTCGGCGTCCCCCGCTTGATGTGGTGGGTCGTCGGGCCGTCGTCCCTGATCGGCTGGCCGAACCCGTGCCTGGTGAACCATCCGATGGCGGCCCAGGTGCCCAGCAGCGAACAGACCACCGCCAGGCCGCCGCTGAGCAGGATCGCCCGCATGTGGTGGAGCCCCTCTCGGCCATTCCGATGGTCTATCCCTACGAGGCATGAGGGACTCGTCTCGGCAGCCATTGTGGGGCCAGGAGGTTGACGATTCGGCCGAGGCACACCGACCAGCGCCGATCGTGCGCCCCTACAACCGTCGGACTCGGAGCACGCACGTCAACATCGGAAGGTGGAACTCTCCCTCCGCGGTCTCCGGCCTGCTGGTGAGGAAGTCCTTGATCTGACGCAGCCTGGCCTCTCGTTCGCGTTCAGGCATCACCAGCATCCCGGCCCTGGTCGCCAGTGTTGCGACCAAGGAATCCGCCGTACGACGTTGCTCGTGCGGAAACGAATTCTGCTCGGCCGAACCGAACCGGACCGTCGCCTCTACCTTCGGGAGGTGCGCGTTCATCGTCTCGACTCGCCAACTGGCGGGTGTGTCGCGCGGGCCGATGGCCTCGCGCCCGCTCACTCGGGCGAGTTCGGCAACCCAATCGACGGAATCGTCCATCACGTTCCACAAGCCGGCGAGGGTCCCACCGGGCACCAGGACCCTGGCGATCTCTGGTCCTGCGACGTCCATGTCGAACCAGTGCATGGCATTGCCTGCGCATACCGCGTCCACAGACGCATCCATCAGCGGTATCGACTCTGCAGTGCCACGCAGCGCACACACATCGGGAAGAGCCCGACGCAACTCGGCCAGCATCGCAGGGTCCGGCTCGACCGCTGTCGTATCCGCCCCGACCGCACACAGAGTGGCGGTGAGCTTGCCGGTCCCAGCGCCAAGGTCCAGCACGCTCGGGCCTGGTGCCGACTCGAGGGCCCACGTCACGGCGGCCTGCGCGTAGTCGGGACGATTCTCCGCGTACGCAGCCGCCGCCACACCGAACGACGAGGCGTGTCGAAGTCGCTCGCGTCGTTGCACGGCATCAAACGTAGCGCCGACGTATCGCACTGTGATGCCGCTCCCGAGTGAGATCGTTCGAGGTGCGGCTCAACCTTCTGCCGGTTCGCGCGTATATCCGGTAAGCACGTACCGAGCGTCGACACGAGGGGACTCACGTGACCGGTGAACTGGATCGCTTCGGCGCTCTGTTCTTCGCGCACGCCTCCCGACTGGTCAGGCTTGCTGCCCTGCTGGGCGACGACGACCCCGAGGACGTCGTCCAGGAGTCCTTCTGCAAGCTGTACGCCGCCCGGGGCCGACTGAAGGCAGACGACGCGAAGGTGGTCGCCTACCTGAACAGGATCGTGGTCAACGAGGTGCGCAGCCGACATCGACGACGGCAGGTGGCGCGCCGTGACGCGCACCTGTTCACCACGGCCGACCTGCCGGACCCCATCGCCGTGCAGGGCGATCGCCGGGCAGTGGTCGAGGCCCTGGCCGGCGTGTCCCCGCGCCAGCGCGAGGCGTTGGTGCTGCGGTTCTGGATGGACCTGCCGCTCGCGGCGATCGCGGACGCGATGGGGGTCCGGGTCGGCACCGTGAAATCCCAGATCTCGCGCGGCCTCGACGTCGTCGGCGCCGCACTCCGTGAGGAGGTGGAACGATGAACGTCGAGGAACGACTGACCCGGGCCCTGTCGGACCAGGCCGAACGGATCGACCCCGACGTCCATCGGATGTACGCCGGGACGATGCGCCGGGTCGCCAAGCCGCGCGTCCGGCGTGCCGGGGGGCTGCTGGTGCCACTCGTGGTCACGGTCGCCGTGCTGGCGCTGCTGGTCGGCTCGGTCGCGCTCATCCAGCACCGCGGGCTGCGACTCATCGGGCCTTCGGGCACCAGCAAGGCCGGCGGCGTCTCGACCAGCTTCACCTGCGGGGGGCAGGTCAGGGTCGACGACGCCGCCGGTCGCCAGCAGGACGACTCGTTCCTGCCCAGCCTCGACAGCGGCCCGCGGGCCGCGGCCGACGAGGCGGGTGCGCCGCGCTACTCCTACGTCGAGAACGGCGACGACGCCACCTTGCGACTCGGCAACGCCGACGGCTCGCTGGCCAGCGTGAGCACCTTCCGCCGAAGCTCAGCAGGCTGGGACCTGCGCACCACCACCAAGTGCGTGGCGGACGGCGGCGGCATCCTGGTCCCGGGAGAGGGCCCGCTGCGGCTGGGCACCCGCGAGACGACGCCGTACCCGGCCGAGGGCTGGGTCAGCGACCTCGCGAGCGCGGTCCTGGTCGACGACCGGTCGTCGTACGACGTGGCCGGGCTCGCCAAGCACCGGACGATGTGGGCCTCGCAGTGCGGGCCTCGGATCTGTCTCGTCGACGGCACCCCCACTGGGTTCGTGAGCACCCGGGTCAGGTCTGCGAGGGCACCTGCGGACATCACGTCTCTGCTGCTCGACCCCGACTCGATGGTGGGCCGCACCCCTTCGCTGGTGCTCTGGGTCGTCTACGACGCTGATCGCAGCCTGTCGGTCGTGATGCGGCTCCATGACGGGACGACCGTTCCCGCCAAGCCGATCTCGGGACCGGGCTGGCGCGGGCGGGCCTACCTCGCCCTCGGCCGCCCCGACGAGGTCCAATCGGTGCAGGTCCGACACCACGGCGGCGCCACGACGACGTACCCGGCCAAGGACATCACCAACCCGAACATCGGCTGAGCTGTCACTGGCGGGCGATCCGGGTCCTCTGCGCAGGTCAGGAACCTCGCCCGATCAGATGTCGTAGGAGAGCGTGGACTTGCCCTTCCTGCCGACGATCCGCGCATGGCGACTAGCGGAAATTCGACACGAGGATCACAGGTCGTCGCCCTCATCGCCGTAGTCGCTCCACGTCAGACGGCAGCGGCGGCACTCGCGGTTGAAGCCGGGGTGGAGGCAGCCCGTCCACTCCACCCAGGCCGGCGCGGTATCCATCGCCTCGGGGTCGACGAGGTAGCCGACGACCAGGTGCTTGACGGCGCCGCTCCCACACTCCGGGCAGGTGCCGCGCGGTACGTCGTACGGCACGTACGGCTCGGGCTCGTGGCCGGAGATCGCGTCGGACATGGTCGGCATGGCGGGGATCATGTCACCGTGAGCTCGTAGCTCGTGGCGCTTTCGTGGCGCTTTCGTGGGGCGAGACGTGCGCCTAGAGGCGAAGGTCCCGACCCCATACGGCCAATTCTCGCGGCGCGGTAAGGCTCACCTAACTCGTACCCTCGAATGACGGTGCCCGTCGGCCCTCCCCCGAGACTGGCGGGCATCGCTATCCCACCCACGAGGGTGTGGGGGAATATCCCCGGGAATCTTAGGCTCCATGCACGTCTTCGGAGACCAGCCGGTGTGTGTCGCCCGAGGACTAAGCGGCCCGCCGCTTGGGCAGAGGGCGGGCCGCGACCACTATCTGAGGCCCGTCGGAGCCCCCCGTCTGTCGACGGGCCTCGGGCCTCATCGCGGCGCTCTCGGGGTAGCGGCGCACCAGACGCCCGTCGGTCCAAGGGGGTACCGACGGGCTTCTCCGTGCCTGGAGCCATACGGCGGAGTCATGTCGACCCGACACCACGGCAGCTCAGGTGCGGCCGTCGAGGCCGTGCTGTGCGCGCGGACTGCGAGTCTTACGGACAATCTTCGGACTCAGGGGGAGTCATGATCCTGAACGCGTAGGTCAGATCGAGTGCGCGGTCTGGATGTCGTAGTTCTGACGTGGCACGGGGCCTAACCTGCACGAACACCGGAATGCCAGAGACTTGGGCCGCAACCGGGCCGCACATGGGTGACAGTGGATGCGGAAGCGTGCGCTAACCCGAGAGCGGTGCTAGACCATTTCGAAGGTGCGCGTCAGCGCACACGAAGGGCGCCGCACGGCCGCGGACGGCTGAGCTACCTGGCTCAACCCAGGTGCTGCTAGACCGTCACTCGAAAACAACCGAGCCCCTTGCCCTCGCCCCGGCGAACTCCCGCATCGCGGTCCGGTAGCTGCGGACGCCCGCGAGCGCGACCGCGCGGCATTCCTTGGCGGTGAACCCGTTGTCGCGTCCAGCCAGGACCAGACTGGCCGCCAGGCGTTTGACGTCCCACTCGAACGGTCCAGGAAGTGTCTCGTCGAAGTCGTTGACGTCGAAGACCAGTTGTCGTCCTGGTGAGGCGAAGCCGCCGAAGTTCGCCAGGTGCGCGTCGCCGCACAGCTGGACGCGAAGACCGGCCGTGGGTGTCCCGGCCAGGTCGGCCGCCATCGGCAGCGCAGCACCGCGGAAGAAGGTGAACGCAGAGACAAGCATCCGCCCGTGCCGGACCAGCTCGGGAACCCTCGACTCGTCCTGGGCGAGCAGAAGACCCACCGGGTCGCGGTCCGGGCGGGCTCGAAGATCCCCTGCGAGTCCCGCGAGGCTTGAGAGCGGGCTTGTTTGCCGAGGGCTCGCCGCTCGGCTCGGCTGAACAGCCGATTGTTCATGACTTCCTCATGGTTCGGCTCCCGTCGAGCGGCTATTCACCAGAGATCCTCGCGACAGGCTCGCGTTAAAGGTCGAGGTGAGATCCCCCACTCACGTTGAGCCTGGTCGCCGACAGCAGCGCGGGGAACGGCATGGGGGTCGTGCCTCGACTACTCCCGTGCCACACCGCCAGGGGCATCCGGGTCAGCGGGACGCGCTTTTCGCGCTGAGTTCTCCGGTAGCGTCTGGGCCGAACGCTCGGGTGGGTCTGCATCGACCAGGATTGAGGGATACGGCAGGTGCATGGCGAATGCTCAGCCTGTGGGGCGTCGGTGCGTGCGGGCGCCAAGTTCTGCCCTGAATGTGGCGCTGTGATCGGAGCGCGGGCCTGTTCTGCGTGCGGCGCACCGTCCGAGCGTGGCAGGTTCTGCGACGAGTGCGGGACGCCGTTCCCCGACGTCTCCCGGCGAGTCGCGCCCGCATCGGCGCCACCTGCTGCGCCGGTCGCCGAACGGCGGGTGACGTCGGTGCTGTTCGGAGACCTGGTGGGGTTCACGCCCTTGTCGGAGTCCAAGGACTCCGAGGAGGTCCGCGAGCTCTTGTCGGCCTACTTCGACCGGTGCCGAGTCATCGTGGGTCGCTATGGCGGGGTGGTGGAGAAGTTCATCGGCGACGCGGTGATGGCGGTGTGGGGGGTGCCGGTTGCCCACGAGGACGACGCCGAACGCGCGGTCCGGGCCGGCCTGGAGCTAGTGGCCGCCATCGCGGCTATGGGTGAAGAGGTCGCGACGCCGGGGCTGGCGATGCGGGTCGGGATCGTGACCGGTGAGGTCGCTGTCACGCTTGGTGCGACGGCTGAGGGCATGGTCGCCGGTGATGCGGTGAACACCGCGGCCCGGGTCCAGTCGGCGGCGGAGCCCGGCCGCGTCTGGGTCGACGAGCCGACGAGTCTGCTGGCCGGTGCCGCGATCACTTTCACCGACACCGGTGAGCACCAGCTGAAGGGCAAGGTCGCGCCGGTACGGCTGTGGGCCGCGGGGCTGGTGGTCGACCGAGGTGGGCGGTGGACAGCGGGTCGACGGGCTGGAGGCGCCGTTCACCGGGCGGGACGCCGACCTGAGGCTGGTCAAGGAGCTGTTCCACGGCACCGAGGAGACCCATCGGCCCCGGCTGGTGGTCCTCGACGGCGAGGCCGGGGTGGGGAAGTCCCGGTTGGCCTGGGAGTTCGAGAAGTACATCGACGGGCTGGCGGCTACCATCCGGTGGCACCGGGGCCGGTGTCTGTCCTACGGCGACGGGGTCGCGTTCTGGGCCTTGGCCGAGGCGATGCGCACTCGGTTCGGCCTGCTTGAGGCCGACACCGGGGACGTGGTGGCCGAGCGGCTGGACGCCGGGCTGGCCGAGATGGTCCCCGACGTGGCCGACCGGGACTGGCTGCGCCCTCGGCTCGCCGTCCTGCTCGGCGCCGGCGGGACCGGCGCCCTCGCGCGTGAGGACCTGTTCACGGCCTGGACGGCGTTTCTCGAGCATCTCAGCGAGGCCCAGAGCGCCGTGGTGCTCGTGATCGACGACGCCCAGCACGCCGACGACTCGCTGCTGGACTTCCTCGACCACCTGCTGACCACGGCTCAGGCGCCCATCTTCATCTTGGCCTTGGCCCGGCCCGAACTCCTGGTACATCGCCCGGCACTGGGTGGTCGGCGAGCGACCGTGGTGCGCCTGGACCCACTCGACGACGTGGCCATGGCCCGTCTGGTCGACGGGCTCGTCGCCGGTCTGCCCGACGCTTCCCGTAAAGCTCTCGTGGCACGTGCCGACGGGATCCCGCTCTATGCGGTGGAGACCGTCCGCGCCCTCATCGACCGGGACCTGGTCATCCCCCACGAGGGACAGTACGTCCCCGCAGACACCTCCACCCTCGACCTGGATGCGATCGGCGCCCCGGCGTCGTTGCAGGCCCTGGTCGCGGCCCGGCTCGACTCGCTGACGCCGGAGGAGAAGGCGCTCGTGACGGATGCCAGTGTCCTCGGAGCGTCCTTTACGGTCGACGGGTTGGTGGCTCTGGGCGCCGCCCCGCATCTGGTCCAGAGCCTTCTGGACTCGCTACGGCGCAAGGAGATCGTGACTCTGCAGACCGACCGCTTCAGCGCCGAACGCGGTCAGTACCGGTTCGTGCAGTCGGTGGTCCGACAGGTCGCCTACGCCACCCAGTCTCGCCGCGACCGGACCACCCGGCACCTCGCAGCCGCCGAGCACCTGGCGGCACTGCCCGACCCGGGTGACGACTTCGCCGTGGTGATCGCCCGTCACCTCCTCGACGCCGTCGAGTCGGCGCCCGACCACGGCCCCGACAGCGGGGTGCTGGCCGCTCGCGCGTGCACTTACCTCGAACGAGCCGCCGCCCGCGCCCGCCGGGTCGGCGCCCCGGGCGAGGCCCAACGCCTCCTCGAGATGGCCCTGGACTCCATGCAGGGCGAGGCCGACCGCGCGAGACTGCACCTGAGCGCCTCCGAGGTGGCTGACGACGCCGGGCACGCGACCGAGGCGCAGGCACATGGCGAAGCGGCGCTCGACCTCTTCGACCGGGTGCACGACCCCATCGGCGCAGCACGCGCGGCGGCAGCGCTCAGCTCGTCCATGTGGGGCAACCACGCGGCCGCAGTCGCCATCGCCGAACCACGGTGGCGGGCACTCGAGGGCATGGCCGGAGGGGAGCGCGCCCGGTTCGAACTGGCTCGAGGCCTGGCCTCGGCGCACGCAGGTCTTGGGAACCTCGAGGAGCAGATCCAGTACGCCGGGCAGATGGTCACCCTGGCCGAGGCGCTGGATGACCCGATGGCCTTGGCGACCGCTCTGGGCTCGCTCGGTACGGCGTACCTCGCCTCCGGGGCCAACCGCGCGGGCATCATCTTGGTCGAGGCCTCAGCAACGCTCGCCCGCGAGCGCGACCTCCCGTTCCCCCTCGCCCGGGCCACGAACAACCTGAGTGCGTTCCAGAACAGCCGCGACCTGACATCCGCTCTCCGATACGCCGACCAGTCCTATGAAGTGGCCCGGCGAGCAGGTCTGCAGATCTATGTGGAGGTCGCCGTGACCAACAAAGCGGTTGGGCTGTGGTGTTCGGGCCGCTTCCCGGAGGTCGCGCTGCTCCTGCCCGAGGGGTTGCAGGGCAATGACATCCAGACCCGAATCGCGTGGAGAACCTTCGAGGTCTGGCTCGCCGAGGCTCAGGGCCAACCTCTTCCGGATCGCATCGAGAGCAGCGACGATGACACCGACTCGGAGCTCTTTCGGGCGTGGTTACGCAGTGCGGACCTGCCTCGAGCGGTCGCAGCGAGCGACCACGACGAGGTGAGGCGTCTTGCTCCCATTGTCGTTGAGCATGCACTGGCGGCCGCGGGCCTCGACGATGACTTCTTCCTCCTCTGGCCCCAGTCCGTCCTGGCAGCCCTGGCTGTCGACGATCTCGAACTCGCCGAGCGACTCCTGGCGCCGGTCACCGCCGCGCTGCCCGGCAGACGGCCACCCGTTGTGGCTGCCCAGTGGCACCGCCTGCGCGGGCTGCTCGCCGCCGCCCGCGGCGACGACCCCGAAATGGCCGAGACCGAGATGCGCGCCGGGATCGACGCGCTGGCGGCCTTCGGGGCCGCGGGCTTCCACGCGCAGGCGCAGGAGGAACTCGGCCGGTGGCTGACCACGCAAGGCCGCGTCGAGGAGGCCGTGCCGCTCCTGGACGCCGCCCGCACGACGTACGCCGAGATCGGCGCCACCGGCTGGCTCGCGAGGCTCGAGGCCTGGCACAGCTCCTCCCAGCAGGCAGCCACGTCCACCACAACACCGTTCTGACCTCCCCGAGCGGACCAGAGCGCGGCTTGTCGCCGTCTTTGAGCGTCCTGTCGTCGGCATGTGAGTGCTTTGGATCCGCGCCGAAAGCCGGCGGAGTGACGTGGGTGCCGACGCGGCGAACTTAGGTGGCCCTTGTCGTCCCCGGGTGGACGACCCTGGTGCGTTGGCCGTCGGGTGTGGTGGTGGCTGGGTCGTGAGAGGGTCGCTCCCGTGAGCAGTGAGTCACCGTTCGAGAGCCTGGATGTCGGTTGGATTCATGGATCGCCGTCGCGTCGGTACAGTGCCGATCCGCCGTGGCAGGTCCATCGGTACCGCGATGACACCGTGATCATGCGGCAGAGCAAAGACGCCACTTTTGAAGCGCCCTTCACATTCCTTCTGTTGGGGGACGAGCGGGCGCTGCTGCTAGACACCGGTGCGGTCGAAGACGACCGGCTCGGGCATACCGTGGACCACCTCATCGATGACTGGCTCAGGAGCCATCCCCGGTCGGGTTACCAGCTTGTCGTCGCCCACACCCATGGGCACGGTGACCACGTGGCCGGGGACGCCTACTTCGTGGACCGTCCGGACACGGTGGTGGTGGGCAGGTCAGTGCAGGAGGTGCGGGCATTCTTTGGTTTCACCAGGTGGCCTGATCAGGTCGTCGACTACGACCTGGGTCAGCGCCTGCTCCAGCTGACCGGAATCCCTGGCCACCACTCCGCCTCGATCGCGATCCACGATGAGCGGACCGGTCTGTTGTTCACCGGGGATTCTGTCTATCCCGGGCGGATCTATGTCGCCGACTTCCCGGCGTTTGTCGACAGCATGAACCGGTTGGTCGAGTTCGTGGAGGCGCGCCAGGTCTCACACGTGATCGGCTGTCACATCGAGATGACTAGAGAACCCGGACGTGACTACTACTACGGATGCCGATACCAGCCGGAAGAGCCGCCACTACAGATGACGGTGGGGCAACTGCGGACCCTCCGCGATGCCGCCGTGTCGGTCGCCGACCGCCCGGGCGCACACCGCTTCGACGACTTCGTGGTCTACAACGGGATGGGGCTAAGGACGCAGATACCCCTGGCCGCACGCGGGCTGGCCCATCGCGCATGGGACGCCATCCGATATCACTCAGCGCGTCGACGTTCGTGACAGACCGACACGCGGGAAGACACAGCCGACCTCGCGCCGACACCCGGCGAAGTGAGGCACCCATTGTGGAATTTGGCACGGATTGGCGGACACGCGGTCCCGAGCCGGCGGTGTGACGCGGCCCTCGGGCGGGGGTATGACCCGCTGGAGCCATGACTCGCGGTCGCCGTGATGGTGGCGTCGCCCGGGTGAATCGTGACGTTCCCGGTGCTGTCCGGGAGGACAATGGACCCGGTTGTGGCCTCGGTGCTTGACGGCGCTCGATGTGGACGCCAAAAAATGCTCGTTCCGGCAGTGAGCGGCTGAACCCGAAACCCCCGGGCTCTGGGAGCCCGGGGGTCGGTGTCAGCGATGGGATGTCGGGATGCTCGCTGAGTCGGTGAACATCTCCTGGTCGTTGGCGCGGAGTCCGTTCGGTTCGGTCGCCGTGCACAAACGCGGCGGATTGCCCGGTCCGGTGACGCTGTCCGGGCAGAGGAACACGTCCACGGCGCGGGTGTCGCTCCACACCGGGTGTGCCCGTTCGTTGGTCACGGTGAGCCCGGTGTAGTCGCCGTAGAACTGGCCGCCGTTTGGGCCAGGGAACTGGGTCGGGGGCGGCATAGAGCTCGTCGTGACGCGGTCGGTGCCGAAGCGGGTGAGGTCGCGGCTCCCGGAGAGGCTGAGGTCCGAGAAGCCCGTCGTCTCGTCCGATCCGTACTGCCGGTCGTAGTAGTCGACGGCGAGGGTTCCGCGAGAGCTGAACGCCGCCCACTGCCAGAACTGGTCGGTCGTGGACTGCCGGCGCTCCTGCGTCACCGAGGTCGCCGACCGCGGGTCGGTGGTCGTCCCGGTGAACGACGCGCCGCCGTTGTTGGAGACGCTGACCAGGACGTCGTTGTTGCAGCCCCCGCTCTTGACGCCGGTGTAGAGGTCCTGGCCGTCGTCAGGGGAGACACCCGCCGGGGTGCACCCATGGGATTCGTTGGAGTGCTGGTTGATGTAGGAGCCGAAGGTCACGACGACCTGGTGCGGCCTGGTCGGGTTGACAGCGCCCGAGGAGTAGTTCGTCGCGCGGAAGACCGACTTGGTGGACGTGCCCTTCTCCGGTACGCAGGCGCGCCCCGGGTCGGCGCCGTCGCCCTGGTAGGTGTCGCAGTCGGGTAGGTCGTAGTAGTCGCTGACCTTGACCGGCGCGCCGAACGTGGCGCCGCCGTCGGTCGACTTGGCCAGCAGCACCTGGTTGCGGTTGTCGGTGCCCGTCACGGCGTTGTTGAAGTTCGACCAGGTGACGTACAGGGCACCGTCGGGTCCGGTGAAGGGGTCGGAGAACTGGTTCTCGTTGCACCGGCCCTGTGGGGTCGGCACACCGAACGTCGTCGGGCACAGCGCGCTGTCCGTGCTGACCAGGACCCGCGGGCTGAACGTCTCCCCGTAGTCGCTGGAGTGGGTCTCGTAGATGTAGGCGGTGCCGTCCGCAGCGAACTCGGTCCACGTGACGTAGACGCGGTCGCGGAACGGGCTGGACCGCGAGGCATCGACCGCGATGAGCTGCTTGTCCTCCAAGACCCCGCCGGTGCCGGTCGGGTCGAAGGACGCGGTTGCGTAGCGGCCCGGGAAGTTCCACGACGCGCCGTGGTTGCCCGTCGAGCGGAAGACGACGAACGAGCTTGATTGGTCTGGGTCGCTCGAGGCGACCAAGCCACGATTGAACAGCTGGCAGGACAGGTACGCGTTGCCACGCGTGTCCCAGGCGACGGACGTGTCCCCGCCGGCCTGCCAGTACTGGCGAGCGTTGGCTCCAGGCCCGCGGGTGAAGATGTCAGGCACGGTCGAGTCGTTCCACGTCCGTCCTCGGTCGAGGGAGTACGCCGAGCCGCAGGTCCCGTCCCCGCGGACGTAGTCGTTGTCGGAGGCGACGATGTGGTTGCGGTCGAACGGGTCCTGCGAGATGAAGCTCTCGTTGTTGGCCTGGCCGCGTCCTTGGAGGTCCGGGTCTGAGACGTTGAGGCAGTTCTGGTTGATCTTCACGTTGCTGCCGTGACGCTGGCTGCACTCTCCAGTGCCGGCCGGCGCGACGTTGGCCGGCAGATCGCCGCCCTGCCCGACGCTGGGACCGATGCTGTCTGGCGGCGTGTTCGCCGCACCGTCCGCCCCGTGGTCCTGGTCCTCGTCGCCACCGCCGGGGACGAGGTTGGTGCTGACTCCCTTCCCGCCCAGCGTGGCGAGCAGCTCACCGGAGATCAGCCGGCTCTGGATCTTGTTCAGGTGCTTGACGTTGAACGGTGCCGCCCCGGCGGGGGACGTGCCGACCGTCGGTCCGAGACCGACCGCGAGCACCCCCGCCGACAATGCGGCAACAAGGACACGACGTTGAATCCACATGTATGACCATCCCCGATCGACGAGACTCACGGGGCCACCCGGCCAAAGGCCGCAACGAGGCATCGGACCGGAGCCGCGCTGCCATGGCTGTCCGAGCTCCCCAGACATGAACGCGATGATGAAAATGTGTCTGCACGGCCGAAGTTCTCGGTCGATGTGGCGATCATCACACCGATTCGCCGGGTCCACCAGACCTCAATAGGGGGAGGCGCAGCGGCTGAGGGCAGACTGCCCTCGGCACGGAACAAGGGATATGAACATGGCTCAGGGAACCGTCAAGTGGTTCAACGCCGAAAAGGGTTTCGGTTTCATCGCGCAGGACGGCGGCGGTGAGGACGTTTTCGTTCACTACTCCGCCATCCGGTCCGGCGGCTACGAGTCGCTCGAGGAGAACCAGAAGGTCGAGTTCGACGTCACCGCCGGCCCCAAGGGCCCGCAGGCCGAGAACGTCCGCGTCTCCTGACCTCACGCAAAGCCCTGACCGCAAACGCGGTCGGGGCCCTTCGTGCGTCGAGTCCGGGACAGGAGACGAGCGACAAGCTCGGTCTGATCGCGTCACTGCCAGCGCGGATCGACCCTCGCTCACCAGCAGATCCGGGCCTGCCCGCGGAGACCTCGCCCGTGGTGACGTGGTCACGCAGAGCGCAGTCTGGACTCGGTGATTGGGCCGCTGGGCTGCCGGGAAGTCATCCCGCCAGCCGGGCATGTTCGGCGGGGGACAGGAACCCGTCGGGCGACCGCGGTGGCCCGGGCGTGTGCGGTGCGGCGTCCGGGCTCGGGGTCGTTGGTGGCCAGGTTGGGGCGGAACGCGATGCTGCGGATGTCGTCGACGCCTGCCCAGCGCAGCCAGTCCTCGAAGTAGGGCTGCTGGAAGTCGTTGCCGAAGCCCGGGCCGCGGGTGGGGCCGTAGACCGCGCCGGTGTAGATGACGGCGACCCGCTTGTTCTGCAGCAGGCCGGTGTAGCCCATAGCGGGGTCGAAGCTGAAGATCATGCCGGGCTGGCTGATGACGTCGATGAGCTGCTTGAGGATGTAGGGCACCGATGCGTTCCACATCGGCACCGTGAACAGGTAGTAGTCGGCGGCGTCGAAGCGCTCGAACGTCTCGCGCGCGGCGCGCCATGCGGTGGCCTCGTCGCCTTCGGGGTCGGCGCCGCCGAAGACCGCCATCTTGGCGGCCGCGGCGGGCGGGCCGAACTCGGGCAGGGTGCCGTCCCAGAGGTCCCAGTGCTCGACCGTGACGTCGGGGTGGGCCGTGCGCAGCTCGTCGAGGAACGTCGCCGCGATCGCGAGGGACTCGGAGCGTTGGCCGCGGGGCGAGGCGGAGATGTGCAGCAAGGTGGTCATCGTGGTTTCCTTCTCGAGTGGTTACGTGCGGACGCACATAGTTATAGCAAAGTGTGTGCGCACGCACAAGACATGTTAGCCTGCACCCATGTCGACAGACCTCGCCGAGACGTGGGGCGCACTGCTCAAGGTGCACGCCGCCCTGGTGCCGCGCTTGGACCGCGAGCTCCAGGACACCCATGGTCTGCCGTTGACGTGGTACGACGTGCTGCTCGAGCTCAACAGCGCGCCGGACCGGCGGCTCACCATGGGCCAGCTCGGCTCGGTCGCCGCTGTGAGCCGCACCCGGGTCAGCCGGGTCGTCGACGAGCTGATACGGGCCGGCCTGGTGACCCGGGAGCCGAACCCGGACGACGGGCGGTCGGCGTTCGCGGCCCTGACCCCCGCAGGTCGGGCGGCGTTGCGCAAGGCCGCACCGACATACCTCGCCGCAGTGCAACGTGAGTTCGCCGACCACCTGACAGCGCGCGAGGCCGAGGTCCTGGCGGGAGCTCTGCGCAAGGTGCTTGCCGCGAGCGCGCCCGGGCCGTGATGGGAGATCCGCAGCCAGTCGGTGACCGATGATCCGCATGGTGGGCAGTCGGCGCTGCGTCTTAGTGGGCGGTTTGGGCGCCTCCGCAAGACCTGGCGGCCGAGGCCCGGAGATTCGTCCGAGTGGTGCCAGTGAGCCATCTCCTGCGCACGCCATCGGAGGGTTCGGCTCAGTACGCGTAAGGGGTACGGGTGTCAACGATCATCGCGGCGTGGGCCGCACTGGGGCCGCAGACGGGCGAAAAACAGCCCCTGACGCTGACAAACGTTGGAAGACGTTTGCGCAGGTCAGGGGCCGTTTTCGGGTGTAGCTATGGGCGGCAGAGCCCACGCTGACTAAATGTCGTAGTAGAGCTCGAACTCGTGGGGGTGGGGGCGCAGGGCGACGGGCTGGATCTCGTTGGTGCGCTTGTAGTCGATCCAGGTCTCGATCAGGTCGCCGGTGAAGACGCCGCCCTCGAGCAGGAACTCGTGGTCGCCCTCGAGGGAGTCCATGACCGCGTTCAGGGAGGCGGGCACGGTGGGGATGTCGGCGTGCTCGTCGGGGGGAAGCTCGTAGAGGTCCTTGTCGACGGGCTCGTGCGGCTCGATCTTGTTCTTGATCCCGTCGATGCCGGCCAGCAGCATCGCGGAGAAGGCGAGGTAGGGGTTGGCCGACGGGTCGGGGCAACGGAACTCGATGCGCTTGGCCTTCGGGTTCGAGCCGGTGATCGGGATCCGCACGCAGGCCGACCGGTTGCGCTGGCTGTAGACCAGGTTGACCGGAGCCTCGAAGCCCGGCACCAGACGGTGGTAGGAGTTCACCGTCGGGTTGGTGAAGGCGAGCAGGGACGGTGCGTGCTCGAGGATGCCGCCGATGTAGTAGCGCGCCATGTCGGACAGACCGGCGTACCCGGTCTCGTCGTAGAACAGCGGCTCGTCGTCGTCCCAGATCGACTGGTGGCAGTGCATGCCCGAGCCGTTGTCGCCGAAGATCGGCTTCGGCATGAACGTCGCGGTCTTGTTGTTGCGCCACGCGACGTTCTTGACGATGTACTTGAACTTCATCACGTCGTCGGCGGCCTTGAGCAGCTCGTCGAAGTTGTAGTTGATCTCCGCCTGGCCGGCGGTGCCGACCTCGTGGTGGGCGCGCTCGACGGTCAAGCCGGACTTCTCCAGCTCGATCACCATCTCGTCACGCAGCTCGCCGAAGTGGTCGTACGGCGCGACCGGGAAGTAGCCGCCCTTGTAGCGGACCTTGTAGCCGCGGTTGTTCTCCTCGGAGCCGGAGTTCCAGGCACCCGCCTCGGAGTCGATGTGGTAGTACCCGGCGTTCACCTTGGTCTCGAAGCGCACCGAGTCGAAGACGTAGAACTCGGCCTCGGGAGCGAAGTACGCCTTGGTGCCGATGCCGGTCGAGGCGAGGTAGGCCTGGGCCTTCCGGGCGATGTTGCGCGGGTCGCGGGAGTAGGCCTCACCGGTGAGCGGGTCGTGGATGAAGAAGTTCACGACGAGGGTCTTCGCGACGCGGAACGGGTCGATGTACGACGTGGTCGGGTCCGGGAACAGCGACATGTCGGACTCGTGGATGGCCTGGAAGCCCCGGATCGAGGACCCGTCGAAGTTCAGGCCGTTGTCGAACACACTCTGGTCGAACGACGACACCGGGACGGTGAAGTGCTGCATGATGCCGGGCAGGTCGCAGAAACGGACATCGACCATCTCGACGCCCTCGTCCTTGATGTACTTGAGCAGCTCGTCGCTGTTGGCGAACATTCGTCCTCCTCGGCCGTCTCGCGGCCCCTCGTGCAGGTCAGGTCCGCCGCCGCTCTGCGCCGGACCTCTGCAACGTAGGCGGGGGCAGTTTCTTGACCGTATCCGGTTTGTTTCGCCGACGTAACAGGTGACCGGCCCCGGCCGTTGGGACTACGCCGGCGCGTGGCTACCCTGACCGCGTGCCCGCGACCGAGCTGCCCTTCGAGACGGCTTCCTGGGGACGGCGGATCCTGGCCCTGGTCGTCGACTACGCCGCCTGCTGGGGCGTGATGCTCCTGATCTACGGCGGTGCCTGGTTCGGCAACGGCAGCCTGCCGTCGCTCTACCTGACCCTGCTCTTCGTGGTCGAGTCGGCCTTCCTGATGGCCCTCTCGGGGGGGTCGTTCGGCCAGCTCGCCACGCGGCTCCGGGTGATCCGCGTCGACGGCAGCCGGAGACCCCTCAGCCTCCTGATGGCGCTGCTGCGCCAGGTGTTGATCTGCCTCGTCATCCCGCCGCTCATCTTCCGCCCGGACGGGCGGGGGCTGCACGACATGATCTGCGGATCCGCAACCGTTCCGTTACGCGTTCCCGACCGCGGGCCTGGGGTCCCCGGTTAGGCTGACGGCGCCGCGCGGGGCTCGGTCCCGCGGCACTCCGTTCGCACCGGGCGGACGTCGACACGTGGAGCCCGGGAGGACCCCATGCGCACCCTGACCCTTCGCAAGGCCGCCCTCGTGGCCGCCCTGCCCCTGGCCCTCTCGTCGTTGGCCGCCTGCGGCAACAGCTCGAGCCAGGCCACCGCGAACGACCCCCAGGCCGGCCCCACCAGCAGCCCCACCGCCACGAGCTCGAAGCCGCCCGTGGCGAAGACCGTCGACAGCGCACAGTTCCTGGCGATGGTGAAGTCGGCGGCCGAGAAGATCACCACGGCCCGGTTCGCGATGAACATGGACCTGTCGGGCCAGAGCGTGCCGGTCAAGGGCGTCATCGACATGACCGGCGACAGCCTGGCGATGCAGATGAATCTGGACGTGACCGGGATGGGGACGCCGACCGAGATGCGGCTCGTGGACCGGACCATGTACGTCGGAGTGCCGGGCTCCACCAACAAGTTCTACAAGGTCGACCTCGACGACACGAAGGGACCACTGGGCGCACTCGGGGATGACGCGTTCAAGAACCTCGACCCCGGATCGCTCATCGGCGAGATGTCGCCGGGCGTCTTCAAGAAGGTCACCGACCGCGGCACGTCGACGATCGGCGGCCAGGAGCTGCACCACTACTCGGTGCTGATGGACCTCAGCAAGGCACCCCAGCTCAAGGGCCTGCCCGCGGGCTCGACGCCCAAGGCCGCGACGTACGACGTGTGGCTGGACGGCGAAGGCCGGCTGGCGCGGTTCGTGATGCTGGTCAAGAACTCCATGAAGATCACCGCGAGCTACTCCGACTACGGCACCGCCGCGCACGTCGTGGCGCCGCCGGCTTCCCAGGTGATGGCCCTCCCGAGCGGGATCGCCAACGGCTGAGCCGGGCGCTCAGCGGCCTCGCATGTTGCCGCGCAGGCCCTTCATGGAGGTCGGCACCGGCCCCTTCGGCATCGGGACCGGGGGCCGTGAGGCGTCGATGGCCTTGAGGCGCGCCAGGATGTCGGTGATATCGGCGGGCTGGACCTGGCGCTTCATCTTCTGCACGTGGCGCGAGAGCTTGGACAGCGGCACCTGACCCTCGTCGCCACCGACCACGATCTCGGTGACCGGCGCGTCGGTGGCCACACGCTCGTGGCGACGCCGCTCGCTGGCCAGCAGGGTCTTGACCCGGCCCGGGTTGCCCTCGCCCACGAGCACGATGCCCGGAGGGCCGATCACGCGATGGACGACGTCCTGCTGCTTGGTGAAGGCGATGGCCTGGTCGACGTGCCAGCCGCGCTTGAGCAGACCGAGCGCACCGGCGGCGGCGCCGACCTGGCCCTCCATCTGGCCGTAGACAGCCTTCTGGGCGCGCCGTGAGAAGACGATCAGGGCGGCCAGGACGCCGAGCATCAGCCCGCCGAACACCGACAACCCGAGGCTCAAGGCGCCCCCTCGGCCGGTGACGACGAAGAAGAGGCCGAACCCGACGAGGGCGGCGAGCACGAAGGCGCCGGCGACCCAGGCGCCGATGGCCGGGTCGCTCTTCTTGGCCATCTGGTAGGTCTGTGCGAACTGCTGGCGGCGCGAGAGCTTCTCGGGCTCGGCCGGCGTGGGGCTCTTCGCCATGGCGGGTGCTACTCCGTGGTCAGTGACGTGGCTGGCTGGTGGTCAGGACGGCGTACGAGCCGACATGGCCTGACGGTACAACCGACCGGCCCGGTACGACGAACGCACGAGCGGCCCGGACAGGACGCCGGAGAAGCCGATCTCCTCCGCCTCGGCCGCCAGCTCGACGAACTCCTCGGGCTTGACCCACCGCTCGACGGGGTGATGGCGGGGCGACGGGCGGAGGTACTGGGTGATGGTGACCAGCTCGCAACCGGCCGCGTGCAGGTCGCGCAGTGCCTGGCTGACCTCCTCGCGGGTCTCGCCCATGCCGAGGATCAGGTTGGACTTGGTGACCAGGCCGAAGGCACGGGCGGCGGTGAGCACGTCGAGCGAACGGTCGTAGCGGAACGCCGGGCGGATCCGCTTGAAGATCCGCGGCACCGTCTCGACGTTGTGAGCGAGCACCTCCGGCCGGCTCTCGAAGACCTCCGCGAGCAGGTCGGGCTTGCCGTTGAAGTCGGGGATCAGGTTCTCCACCCCGGTGCCGGGGTTGACCTCGTGGATGGCGCGCACGGTCTCGGCGTAGAGCCAGGCGCCGCCGTCGGGCAGGTCGTCGCGGGCGACGCCGGTGATCGTGGCGTAGCGGAGCTCCATCTTCTGGACGCTCTCGGCAACGCGGCGCGGCTCGTCACGGTCGAGGGGTGCCGGCTTCCCGGTGTCGATCTGGCAGAAGTCGCAGCGGCGGGTGCACTGGTCGCCGCCGATCAGGAAGGTCGCCTCGCGGTCCTCCCAGCACTCGAAGATGTTGGGACACCCCGCCTCCTGGCACACCGTGTGGAGTCCTTCGGACTTCACCAGCGACTGCAGCGCGGTGTACTCGGGACCCATCCTGGCCCTGGTCTTGATCCACTCGGGCTTGCGCTCGATGGGGGTCTGCGCGTTGCGGACCTCGAGGCGCAGGAGCTTGCGGCCGTCGGGGTCGGTGGGGGCTTGGGTCACGTCGGTCCATGCTACGCGGCGCACCGAACGCGACGGATTCCGGCGCGGGTCTTGCCCTCAGCGAGGGTAAGTTGTAACTTACGGTAAGCAATGACTAACCAAGCAGCCCGCGCGTTCACCGCGCTCGCCGACCCCACCCGGCGCCAGATATTCGAGTGGGTGGCCGAGCAGCCGCAGGCCGTCGGCCGGCTGGCCGACCGCCTGCCCGTCAGCCGGCCGGCGGTCTCCCAGCACCTCAAGGTGCTCACCGAGGCGCACCTGGTGACGCCCCGGGCCGAGGGCACCCGACGGATCTATGCGGTCGACCCGCAGGGTCTGGCCGGGCTGCGCGACTACCTGGACGGCTTCTGGAACCGCTCGCTGGCGGCGTACGCCCGGGCTGCCGAGGAGCACACCCACACCCGACAGGAGCACCGATGAGCACCGACACCCAGCCGATCTCCATCACCGCGACGACCACCGTCGAGGTGCCGATCGACGAGGCGTTCCGCTTCTTCACCGAGGAGATCGGCGCCTGGTGGAACCCCGACCACCACATCATCGAGGCGCCGCTCTCGCACATGGTGTTCGACCCGTTCGTGGGCGGGAACGTCTACGACGTGGGCACCGACGGCAGCGAGTGCCGGTGGTCACGGGTGCTGGTCTACGACCGTCCGCACCGGGTGGTCTTCAGCTGGGACATCAACGGCCAGTGGGCCATCGAGACCGACCACGACAAGTGCAGCGAGGTCGAGGTGACCTTCGTCGCCGAAAGCCCGGGCACCACGCGGGTCGTGCTCGAGCACCAGCACCTCGAGCGGCACGGCGAGTCCCTGGTGCCTCAGCTGGACGGCATGCGCGACGGATGGCAGGGCCTGGTCGACCTGTTCAAGGCAGCGCTCGAGGAACGCGGCTGACCCGGTCGTCAGCCGGACAGACCGAGCACCGGCACCCGCGGAGTGCGGGCGGGGTCGGGACGCGCGTCGTAGTCCGGCGTCGGCGTGTACGGCGTCCAGGCGAGCAGGTCTGCCAGGTGTCGGCGTACGAGCGGAAGGACCTCGGCGACCGTGACGTCGCGCCCGAGCTCGGCGCTCAGCGAGGTGACGCCGGCGTCGGCGATGCCGCAGGGTACGAAGCGCGCGTACCAGGACAGGTCGACGTCGCAGTTGAGGGCGAAGCCGTGCATCGTGACCCCGCGGCTCACCCGGATGCCCAGCGCTGCGATCTTGCGCTCCGGGCCGTTCTGGTCGGCGCGCAGCCAGACCCCGCTGCGACCGGGCACGCGCGCGGTCTCGACGCCCAGGTCGCGACAGACACCGATCAGGGCCTCCTCGACGCGACGTACGTAGTCGACGACCTTGACGTGGTCCGGCAGCCGGACGATGGGGTAGCCGACGAGCTGGCCTGGCCCGTGGAAGGTGACCAGGCCGCCGCGGTCGACGTCGATCACGGGTGCACCACCGGGGTCGGCCGGGCGATCGCCGTGCGCGGTGCGCTTGCCGGCGGTGAAGACGGGTGGGTGCTCGAGCAGCCAGACGGTGTCCGGGATCTCCTCGGCCGTGACGCGGGCGTGGATCTCGCGCTGCGTGTCCCAGGCGGCGAGGTAGTCGACGGCGTCCTCGCCGTACCCGCCCTCGCGGAAGACCAGATGGCTCACGGGTCCGACGATAGCCCGGACGAACACGCGCTACCGACGATGGTCAGCCCCGAGCGCCGAGGGCGCGTCCGACGAACGCCAGCTGAGCGGGCAGCATCCGGGTCCAGTACGACGGGTCGTGGGCGCCGGGCTGGAAGGTGCTGGCCACCGGGCGGTCGAAGCCGGCGACGTACGCCTTGTCCGCGCTGAAGAACGGGTCGTCGGTCCCGCAGTCGACCCGCACTCCGACGCCGCGGAGCTGTGCCTGGCGGCCGAGCACCGAGTAGCGCTGGTACTCGGCGGAGTCGGCGAACCCGGAACGTGAGGCGTCGGCGGGGTCGGTCCAGAGGGCAGCGCTGAGCACCGCGGCAGCGCGGACCCGCGACGCGCCGAGGATGCCTGCCAGCCGCAGCGCCCCGTAGCCGCCCATCGACCAGCCCTGGAAGGCGAGGCGGTCCGTATGGAGTCCCTGCTCGTCCAGACGGGGCAGGAGCTCGTCGAGGACCATCGCACCGGCGTCCTCACCGGTCGGCCGCGGGTGCCAGTACGTCGTACCGCCGTCGACCGTGGCGACCGCGAAGCGCGGCACGCCCGCTGCCACCGCGGCCGGCAGGAACCGGTCCATGCCCAGCTCGGAGACCGCCGTGGAGTGGTCACCGCCGAGGCCGTGCAGGCAGACCATCACCGGCAGCCGCTCGACCTCGGAGCCCGGGTAGATCACCGACCAGCCGGTCTGCGCGCCGAGCCGGTGCTGTGATGCGAACGATCCGCTGACCACGCGGCCGGGTGTGACGTCGGGGATGTGGCCGGCGGGTCCGTCGAGACCGAGGGCGCTGCGTACCCGCGTGCGGCCGGGCAGCCAGCCCTCGTCGACGGCGATGCCGCCGGCCGCGGCGACCGCGACCGCACCCCCGGACCCGATCAGCACAGCACGTCGGGAGAGGGCCACGCGCACACCGTAGAGGCCTGTGGAAAAAGTCCGGGTGGAGCGCGCCGGAGGGGTCACAGTGGGGAGATGCGCGTTCGGACGCTGATGTTGCTCTCGGTGCTGGTGACGGTCGGCGTGATCGCGGGCGCCGTGGTCGTCGGCGCGTCCCGTGATCACGCCGTACGCCGGGTGGGAGAGGCGGGCGCGCGCCCGAACGTGGCCCCGCGACCGGCCGCCCGTGCGCTCGTCGTCCTCCGTGCGTGGGACCGGCGCAGGGCCGCAGCGTGGGCCCGTGACGACCCCACCGCCCTGCGTGCTCTCTACCTGCCCGGCTCCAGCACCGGGCGACGCGACGTGGCGATGCTCGCGGCGTACCACCGCCGAGGCCTGGAGGTCACCACCATGCGACGTCAGGTGCTGGACGTGACCGTGCGAGACAGGGCCGCACGGACGCTGTCGCTGGTGGTCACCGACCGCCTGGTCGAGGCGCGCGTGTCCGGTCGCGGTCTGCGGGCGGCGCTGCCGCGGAGCAGGCCGGCGACGCGCAGGATCGTGCTGCGACACGGGCGGGCGGGCTGGCGGGTCGCCGAGGTCTACGACGACTGAGCGAGACCGGCCCCCAGCACCGCCGTGACGTCCCGGTCGCGGAACTCGTAGCCCGCGTCGATCAGGGCCTGGGGCACGCTGTTCTTCGAGCCGAGCACTTCCGGGGCCATCCGCGAGGCACCGAGCCGGATCGCGAACGCCGGAGCAGGGAGCACCGTCGGACGGCCGAGTGCACGGCCGAGCGCCTGGGTGAACTCGGCGTTGGTCGGCGTCTCGGGGCAGCTGAGGTTGAACGGCCCCCTCGCGTCCTGGTGCTCGACCAGGTGGGCGACCCCACCGACCCAGTCACGCAGGGAGATCATCGGGAAGTACTGGTGACCGTCGCCCAGTCGCCCGCCCAGGCCGAGCTTGAACAGCAACCGCAGGGCCTTGAGCGGCTGGCTGCGGACGTCCATCACCGGGGCCGTGCGCAGGATGCAGACGCGTGCGCCCGCGTCCAGCGCGGGCTGGGCCGCCGCCTCCCATACCCGGGACACCTCGGTGAGCAGGTCGTCCCCGCGTGAGTCAGCGCTCTCGGTCAGCGGCTCGGCCCCGTGGTCGCCGTACACCGAGATGCCGTTGCCGGCGAGGAAGGCCGGCTTCCTCTCGCTCTCGGCGATGGCCTCGGCGAGGGTCGCGGTGCTCTGCACCCGGCTCGAGCGCAGGTTGTCGGCCCACGTCTGGGAGTGGGGGTTGCCGACGGTCGGGGTGCCGGCGAGGTTCACGACGACGTCGGCCGCCTCGACGACCTCGCTGTCGACGCGACCTTGGGCGGGGTCCCACGTCGACTGACCGGGCCCGGTCGTCCGCCGGCGGGTCAGGCCGGTCACGTGGTGGCCGCGGCCCTCGAGCACCCGCGTGAGGTGCACCCCGAGGAAGCCCGTGGCGCCCCCGATGACGACGTGCATGCGATGGATCCCTTCTCGCTGGTGGGTTTCGAGACGACCGGTGGGCCGTGCCGAGCAAGCTCGGCCCGACCCCGACCTCCTCAACCTCTTCGCCCGACGCCGTCGCCTTCGACGCCGGCTGGGCTCAGACCTCGAACTGGCCGGCTTCGAGCCTGCCCTTGACGTCGGTGAGGAAGCGCGCGGCGTCCGCACCGTCGACCAGGCGGTGGTCGTAGGTGAGAGCGAGGTAGACCATCTGGCGTACGGCGATCGTCTCGCCGAGGTTCGGGTCGTCGATCACCACCGCGCGCTTGACCACCGAGCCGGTGCCGAGGATGGCGACCTGCGGCAGGTTGATGATGGGGGTGTCGAAGAGCGCGCCGCGGCTACCGGTGTTGGTGATCGTGAAGGTGCCGCCCGAGAGCTCGTCCGGCGTGATCTTGTTGGTGCGCGTGCGCTCGGCGACGTCGGCGATCTTGCGTGCCAGTCCCGCGATCGAGAGGTCACCCGCCTCCTTGATCACCGGCGTGAGCAGCCCGCGCTCGGTGTCGACGGCGATCGCGAGGTTCTCGCGGTCGTAGTAGGTGACCTCGCCCTTCTCGGTGTCGATCGCGGCGTTCAGGCTCGGGTGCTGCTTGAGCGCGTCGATCGCTGCCTTGGCGAAGAACGGCATGTAGGACAGCTTCACGCCCTCGCGGGCCGCGAAGTCGGCCTTCACCGCGTCGCGCAGGCGCGAGATCGAGGTGACGTCGACCTCGACGACCGTGGTCAGCTGGGCCATCGTCTGCAGCGACTCGACCATCCGCGACGCGATCACCTTGCGCAGGCGCGACATCGGCTCGGTCTTGCCGCGCAGCGGCGACGGGGCATCGGACGCCGCGGAGGCTGCCGGCGCTGCCGCTGCCGGCGCGGCCGGCGCCGCCGGTGCGGGAGCGGCCGGCTTGGCGGGCTTGGCGGGCTCGGCGGGCTCGGCGGCCGCCGCCGCGGCAGCGGCGGGGCGCGCGGGTGTGGTGTCGGTGCCCTGCTTGGCGGCCGCGTCGAGGACGTCCTGCTTGCGGATCCGTCCGCCGACCCCGGTGCCGACGACAGCAGCCAGGTCGACACCGTGCTGGGTGGCCATCTTGCGGACCAACGGGGTGACGTACGCCGACGCCTCGCGCTCGCCGCCCGACGCGGCGGCCGGGGCGGGCTCGGGCTCGGATGCCTGCTCCTGCGCCGGCGCCTGCTCGGCGGCCACCTCCGGCTCGGGTGCGGACTCCTCCTGCTCCGGCTCGGCGGGCGCTGCCTCGGCAGCGGGAGTCTCCTCGGCCGGAGCCGGTGAGGCCTCGCCACCGGACCCGCCACCGGACCCGCCCGCGTCGGCGGAGCCGATCACCGCGAGCGCGGCACCGACATCGACCGTCTCGTCCTCGTTGACCTTGATCTCGAGCAGGGTGCCGGAGACGGGGGAGGGGATCTCGGTGTCGACCTTGTCGGTCGAGACCTCGAGGAGCGCCTCGTCGGCTGCCACCTCGTCGCCGACCTGCTTGAGCCAGCGGGTCACGGTGCCCTCGGTCACGGACTCCCCGAGCTCCGGCAGGTTCACCACGGTGCTCTCGCCGCCACCGCCCGAGGACGGCGCAGCCTCGGCTGCGGGCGCCTCGTCGGGAGTGTCGGCCTGCTCGGCCTGCTCGTGGGCCTGGTCCTGCTGGTTCTGCTCCTCCTCGAGCGGGGTCTCCGGCTCCGACTCGGCCTGGGGCTGCGACTCCGACTCGGCCTGGGGCTGCGACTCGGGCTCGGGCTGCGCTCGGCTCGGCTGCGACTCGGGCTCGGGCTGCGACTCGGGCTCGGGCTGCGACTCGGGCTCCGGCTCGGGCTCCGCCGCGGCGTCGGTCTGGCCACCCTCGTCACCACCGCCCGACGTGTCACCACCGGCCTCGTCGGAGGCGCCGATCACGGCCAGCACGGCGCCCACCTCGACGGTCTCGTCCTCCTGCGCGCGGATCTCCAGCAGGGTGCCCGCCACCGGTGAGGGGATCTCGGTGTCGACCTTGTCGGTCGAGACCTCCAGCAGCGCCTCGTCGACGGCCACCTCGTCGCCGACCTGCTTGAGCCAGCGGGTGACCGTGCCCTCGGTGACGGATTCGCCGAGCTCGGGGAGGTTGACTTCGGTAGCCATGTGAGTGTCGATCTTCCTGTCGTCGCGGTCGCGGTCTCGGTGGTCGTGCGGTGTCGTCAGGCGTGGGCGTGGAGTGGTTTGCCGGCCAGCGCCAGGTGCGCCTCCCCGAGGGCCTCGTTCTGGGTCGGGTGGGCGTGGACCAGGGGTGCGACGTCCTCGGCGTACGCCTCCCAGTTGTAGATCAGCTGGGCCTCGCCGACGAGCTCACCGACCCGGTCGCCGACCAGGTGGACGCCGACCACCGGACCGTCGGTGCGGCGTACGAGCTTCACGAAGCCCTGCGTCATCAGGATCTGGCTCTTGCCGTTGCCGCCGAGGTCGTAGGTCACCGTCTCGATGGCGTCGTCGCCGTACGTTGCTCGGGCCGCCTCCTCGTCGAGGCCGACCGAGGCGACCTCGGGGTGGCTGTAGGTGACGCGCGGGATGCCGGTCTCGTCGATCGGGGTCGGGTCGAGCCCGGCGATGTCCTCGGCCACGAAGATCCCCTGCTGGAAGCCGCGATGGGCCAGCTGGAGGCCGGGCACGATGTCTCCTACGGCGTACACGCCCTCGAGGTTGGTGCGAAGGCGCTCGTCGGTCAGCACGAAGCCGCGCTCCATCGCGACGCCTTGTTCGTCGTACCCGAGCCCGTCCGTGGACGGTCCGCGACCGACCGCGACCAGCAGCAGCTCCGCCTCGATCACGTCTCCGCCCTCGACGATGACCGCGACGCCGTCGTCGGTGACCTTGAGGCTCTGGAACGGCGTGCTGGTGCGGACCTTGATCTTCCGCTTCTTGAAGGCCCGCTCGAGGGCCTTGGACGACGCCTGGTCCTCGGCCGCGACCAACCGGGGGAGCGCCTCGACGATCGTGACCTCGGCGCCGAAGCTCGCCCAGACGCTCGCGAACTCGCAGCCGATGACACCACCACCGAGGACGACCACGGACGTCGGCACCCGGTCGAGCCCCAGCGCATGCTCGGAGGTGAGGACCCGCTCGCCGTCGACGTCGAGCCCCGGCAGCGACTTGCTGTAGGAGCCGGACGCCAGGACCACGTGCTTCCCGGCGTAGGTGGACGTCCCGTCGGCGGACACGACGGTGACCTCGCGCGGGCCTGTGAGCCTGCCCTCGCCCTCGATCACCGTGATGCCGCGACCCTTGATCAGTCCGGTGAGGCCCTTGAAGAGCCGTTCGACGACCTTGTCCTTGTAGTCGTTGACGCCGTCCATGGACACCCCGTCGAGCGTCGCGCTGATGCCGAACCGCGCCGCGTCGCGCGTCTGGTCGGCGATCTCACCCGCGTGGAGGAGCGCTTTGGTGGGGATGCAGCCCACGTGGAGGCAGGTGCCGCCCAGCTTGCCCTTCTCGACGAGGCCGACCGAGAGACCCAGCTGGGCCGCCCGGAGCGCGCAGGCGTAACCGCCTGATCCGGCCCCGAGAACGAGTACGTCGAAGTCTCCGTCACTCACTTTCCCATCCTTGCACTCTTTGCTCGACTCCCTGCAAGGTGTCGGGCGAGGTGCTCCCGCCGCTCCCACCGACTTGGCACACTGTTCTCCGTGAACCTGTTTCGTCGCGGTCGACGCGGTGACCGCTACAAGCGCCCGGCGGGCGACACCGCACGCACCGGATCCACGAGCGTCCGTGCCTCGAGCAGTGATGACGAGGCGCATCTCGCCGAGTTCATCGACAGCCGCGAGGGGGTGGAGGGCTTCGTCGAGCCCCGCACGGCGGTCAGCGACGTGACCTTGCTGCTCGTGGCGTGGGACGGCGAGTTCACGCGGCGACGCGTGCCGTCGGCCGACTGGGCCTACAAGTTCTGCCTACGTCGCGGCATCAAGGCCTACGAGGCCGGCGTGGTGGGCATCCCGCAGCGGATGCGGGAGTACATCAGCCGGCAGAAGCGACAGAAGCGCCGCTGAGCCCTCGGGCATAGTCGACGAGCGTGGTCAGCCCGAACCCGGTGCCGCCGGCGGTGAGGTACCCGCTCGCCGAGCCGGAGTTGAAGCCGGGCCCGGCGATGTCGAGGTGGGCCCAGGGCAGGTCGTCGGTGAACTCGCGCAGGAACGCCGCGGCGAGCAGCCCGCCGCCCCAGCGCACCCAGTCGTGCTGGGCCAGGTCGGCGATCTTGCTGCCGTGAACCCGCTCGACGATGTCGGGCGGGAGCGGCATCGGCCAGTGCTTCTCACCGGTCTCGCGGCCGGCCTCGATGACCGGGCCGACCACGGAATCGCTGCCGAACACCGCCGACACCTTGGTGCCGAGCGCCATCACCATGTGACCGGTCAGGGTCGCGACGTCCACGATCATGTCCGGCTTCTCCTCCACCGCACGCGCCAGACCGTCGGCGAGCACCAGCCGACCTTCGGCGTCGGCGTTGAGCATCTCGACCGTCGTACCGCCGTAGATCGTGAGCACGTCTCCGGGCCGCATCGAGCTGCCGGACACCATGTTCTCCGCCAGGCATGCGTACGCCGTCACCTGGATCGGGAGACCGAGCCGGGCAATGACCAACGTGGCCTGCGTGATCGTGGCGGCGCCCGCCATGTCGCACTTCATGGTGTCCATGGAGTTGCCGGGCTTGATGGTGAGACCACCGGAGTCGAAGGTGATGCCCTTCCCGACCAGCGCGAGGTGGGCGACCGGGTCGGGAGGGGAGTAGCGGAGCTCGACCAGGCGGGGCGGGGCGCTCGAGCCGCCACCGACGCCGAGCAGACCACCACAGCCGAGCTCGGCCAGCTTCTTCTCGTCGAGGACCTTCACCTTGACCTTGCTGCCCTTGGCCGCGGCCGTGATCTCGTCGGCGAACTGCGGGGGCGTCAGGTCGTTGGCCGGGGTGTTCACCCAGTCGCGCACGGCGCCGACGGCTCCCGCGACGACCTGCGCCTCCTCGAAGGCGGTGGTCGCCTCGGTACGGCGGGCGGCGGGGCTGAGCACGCTGACCGTGCCGGCCGCCTTGTCGGGCGACTTCGAGAGGTAGCGGCCGAACGTGTAGGCACCGAGGAGATAGCCCTCGGTGACGTTGCGGACCAGCGCGGCGTCACTGGCCGGCAGAGCCAGCGCGACCGACGCGGCGTTGCTCGTGGAGCGGGCCGCGACCCCGGCGGCCCGGCGTACGGACAGCAGGGCGGCGGCGCGGTCGTCGACGGGCGCGCCCATGCCGACGAGCACCAGCAGTGGGCTCGCCAGCTTGCCGCCGGTGGGGACGCGGGCCACCTCGCCGGCCTTGCCGGAGAAGCCGAGCGTGCTCAACAGCGGGCGCAGGGCACGACCGAAGGCCTCGGCGACGTCCTCACCTCCGTCGGCGAGGATCACGCCCTTCGAGGTCTGGAGCGCGCCCACGACGACGGCATCGGCGCGTGTCTTGGCCGGGCTCGCGCCCCGGAGATGGTAGGAGGTCACCGACGCAGGATAGTCACGTCCGCCCGTCACACCGTGCGTCTCGAGGCAAGCGGCTCCAGCCGGTGTAGGTTCGCGCACATGGCCGACCTGACCTCGCCGCCGGCGGACCTGCAGAGGTCGCCGCTCCACGACCGGCACGTTGCGCTGGGTGCGAAGCTCGCCGAGTTCGGCGGTTGGTCGATGCCGTTGGAGTACCCCTCGGGCGTGGTGAAGGAGCACACCGCCGTGCGTGAGGCGGTCGGCATCTTCGACGTCAGCCACCTCGGCAAGGTGATGGTCGCCGGCCCCGGCGCCGCGGCGTACATCAACGCGACGCTGAGCAACGACCTCGGCAAGATCGTGCCGGGCAAGGCGCAGTACACGCTGTGCTGTGACGCGACGACGGGCGGAGTCGTCGACGACCTGATCGCCTACTACCACGACGACGAGCACGTGCTCCTGGTCCCGAACGCGGCCAACTCCGCGGAGGTCTGCCGGCGCCTGCTGGCCTCGGCACCCGAGGGCGTGAAGGTCCTCGACCACCACACGCAGTACGTCGTCCTGGCGGTGCAGGGGCCCAAGTCCGACGAGGTCCTCGACGCGATCGGCTTCCCGTCCGGCCACGGCTACATGTCGTTCGTCGAGGCGGAGTTCGAGGACACCGGGGTCGTGGTCTGCCGCACCGGCTACACCGGCGAGCGTGGCTACGAGCTGATCGCGCGCAACGACGTGGCCCTGGCTCTGTGGGACCGCCTGCTCGCCGCCGGTGAGCCGTTCGGGATGCTGCCGTGCGGGCTCGGCGCCCGCGACACCCTGCGTACCGAGATGGGCTATCCCCTGCACGGGCAGGACATCACGATCGACGTGACACCCAACCAGGCCGGCCTCGGCTGGGCGGTCGGCTGGAAGAAGGATGCCTTCTGGGGCAGGGACGCGCTCGTCGCCGAGAAGGCGACCGGCCCTTCGCGGAAGCTGCGAGGGCTGGTCGCGCTCGAACGCGGCATCCCGCGCCCCGGGATGCTGGTGAGCCTGACGCCCGACGTACCCGTCTGCGAGATCACCTCCGGCACCTACTCGCCGACCTTGAAGAAGGGGATCGGGATGGCGCTCGTGCCGACCTTCGTGGACCCCGAGGCCGAGCTCGGCGTCCAGATCCGCACCCGCCGTGAGATCTTCGCCTCCCACCCGTTGCCGTTCGTCGACACGTCTGTGCGGTCTTCATGAATCTTCCCGAGCAGCCCGCCACGTTCCGCCAGCCGACCCCTTCGGAGCGGCCGTGGTGGTGGAAGCTCCACGACGTCGAGGGCATCGACGCCCGCGTGCCGGAGGAGTACTCCGACCAGCGCTTCGCTTCCCAGGCCGACGCCGAGTCGTGGGTCGGCGAGGTGTGGACCGAGCTCGCCGCCGTCGGGGTCGCGTCGGTGACCCTCCACGAGCACGACCGGGCGGTCTACGGCCCGATGTCGTTGTCCGCCTGAGGTACGTGGAGCCTCCCGGCCCGGTCGCCGAGGTCTGTACGACGTTCCTCAGCGCTGTGCCGGACGGCCTCGTGACCGGCCTCTACCTGCGCGGCGGGCTCGGCTTCGGTGAGTGGGTCCCAGGGCACAGCGACGTCGACTTCTTCGCCACCCTTCGGCACCGCCCGTCGCCGGGGGAGATCGCGGACCTCCGGAGGGCGCACGAGACCGTGGCTGCCCGGCACGGCGACTCGCCGCACTTCGACGGTGCCCACGTGCTGGCCTCCGACCTGGCGTCCGACCCGCGCGCGTGCCCGGACGTGCCGACCGTGGGGGTCGGGAGGTTCCACGAGCAAGGCCGCCATGAGATCTCGCCGGTCGCCTGGCACGAGCTGGCCCGGCACGGGATCGCGGTGTCCGGTCCGGCGCTCGACACCCTCGACATCTGGACCGACGACGCGCTGCTTCGCGCGTTCACGATCGACAACCTCGACACCTACTGGCGCAGCCAGGCCCGGGACTGCGCCGCCGACCCGGGCGGTGCGGCCTCCGACTTCGCCTGCGAGTGGGTCGTGCCAGGGGTGGCGCGGCTGCACCACCTCCTGGTGACCGGCGAGCAGACCGCCAAGTCACGGGCGGCCCGGTGGGGGCTGGGGTTCTACGCCGAGCGGTGGCATCCGGTGCTGCGCGAGTCGCTGTGGGTGCGCGAGGGTGCCTTCGGTCCCCAGTACGACGACCTCGCGCAGCGCGCCGCGGACGTCACCGCCTTCGCGTCGTACGTCGTCGAGCAGGGCGTGGCTGCGAGCTGAGCGGAGGACGTGGTTTCGAGACGGTCGCAGAGCGACCTCCTCAACCAGCGGTCCCGCGCTCTTCAACCAGCGAGATCCGGCCCTCCGACTCGCGCAGCGCGCCGCGGACGTCACCGCCTTCGCGTCGTACGTCGTCGAGCAGGGCGTGGCTGCGAGCTGAGCGGAGGACGTGGTTTCGAGACGGTCGCAGAGCGACCTCCTCAACCAGCGGTCCCGCGCTCTTCAACCAGCGAGATCCGGCCCTCCGACTCGCGAAGCGCGCCGCGGACGTCACCGCCTTCGCGTCGTACGTCGTCGAGCAGGGCGTGGCTGCGAGCTGAGCGGAGGACGTGGTTTCGAGACGGTCGCAGAGCGACCTCCTCAACCAGCGGTCCCGCGCTCTTCAACCAGCGAGATCCGGCCCTCCGACTCGCGAAGCGCGCCGCGGACGTCACCGCCTTCGCGTCGTACGTCGTCGAGCAGGGCGTGGCTGCGAGCTGAGCGGAGGACGTGGTTTCGAGACGGTCGCAGAGCGACCTCCTCAACCAGCGATCCCGCGCTTTCAACCAGCGAGATCCGGCCCTCCGGTGGTTGAGGAAGGCGCTCTGCGCCTGTCTCGAAACCCCGGAGCCCTCAGTCGGTCGTCGGGTTGAGCTCGCCGACCGGGACCGCGGCCGTGACCCGGTTGCCGACGGGTGCGAGGGGACAGGCCCACTCGGGGTCGTAGGCGCACGACGGGTTGTAGGAGAAGTTGAGGTCGACGACCCACGCATCGCCCTCGTGGCCGAGGTCTGCACCCTTGACCGTGTCGAGGAGGTAGCGCCCCGCGCCGTACGTCGTCGTCCCGGCGGACCCGTCGCGCAGCGGGACGAAGATCCCGTTGCCGTAGGAGCTGAGCCACCACACGTCGAGGGCGCCGACCAGGGGGACCTCCAACCGACCGGCACGCTGGAACGGCACCTCGCCGTCGCTCCCGGTCGTCGGCCGCCACTCGTCGGGGTCGGCCGGCTGCATCTCCAGCACGAAGCGGTACGCCGGGTCGTACGGCGCGTGGCGCAGGCGCTGACCAGGCTGCCG
The DNA here is from genome assembly GCA_963761515.1 of uncultured Actinomycetota bacterium. Taxonomy (GTDB): domain Bacteria; phylum Actinomycetota; class Actinomycetes; order Propionibacteriales; family Nocardioidaceae; genus Nocardioides. The sequence goes on along the minus strand of CAVXHO010000003.1, from coordinate 146,410 downwards.
GGCGGAGGCCGGATGGCTGTCGAACAGCTCGGTCCGGGCCTCGACCCAGACCCCGTGCGCGGCCTCCGGGTCGGGCTCGTCGCGGACCGCGGCATACAGAGCGTGCACCTCGCGCCGCCACGACGCCACGTGCTGCGACCAGGTGCGGAGGTCCGTCATGGGTCCAGCATGCCCGTTCGGGTGGAGCCCTAAGTCGTGTGAGTCGGTATACTTTGATCCATGCCCCGTCCGCCCGACTTCTTCCTGATCGGCGCCCCCAAGGCCGGCACGAGCGCGCTCCACGCGGCGCTGGCCAGCCACCCGGGGCTCTACCTCTCGCCGGTCAAGGAGCCGAAGTACTACCTGTGCGGCGACAGCCCACCCCCGGCGTACAAGGGCCCGGGTGACGCGCACAGCAACCTGGAGTGGATCTGGCAGCGCGAGCGCTACCTCGCCCTCTTCGCCGACGCCCCCGACGACGTCCCGCGCGGCGAGAGCACGCCGTTCTACCTCTACCACCGCGACGCGCGTCGCCGGATCGCCGTCGACAACCCGGACGCGAAGCTGATCGCGGTGCTCCGCGACCCCGTCGACCGGGCCTACAGCAACTGGATGCACTTGTGGATGGACGGGCTCGAGCCGCGCGACGACATCGTGGAGGCGATCCGGCAGGGAGCCGCAGCGCGTCGACGACGGGTGGGCGCCGTTCTGGCACTACCAGGGGCTGGGGATGTACGGGCGTCAGGTCGCCGACCTCTTCGACCACTTCCCGCGCGAGCAGGTGCTCCTGCTGCGCTACAAGGAGCTGGTGGACCAGCCGCTGTCCACGCTCGACCGCGTCTGCACGTTCCTCGGTGTCACCTCCGCCCCGATCGAGGACGTGCCGCAGGACAACTCGCGGAAGTTCGTGCAGAAGGGACCCCGCACCAAGGCGCTCAGCAGCGTGATCCGGACCGGCGCCGCGGTCGGCCAGTTCTTCCCGCCCGAGGTGTGGCGGAAGGTCAGCAAGCCCCTGGTCGACCGGCTCCAGCGCGGCGGTGACCCGAGCCGTCCGCGGCTCACGCCGGAGCAGCGCGCCATCCTGCTCGAGCCGCACCTGCCCGACATCGAGCTGCTCGAGCAGCTGACCGGGGAGTCCTTCGACGACTGGAAGGGCTACCGCGAGGGCAGCACCTTCGGAGAGCGCAAGTCCGCCGAGGCGACCACCGGCTGAGCTCAGCCGGTGGTCGTGACCAGGTCGTGCGCGCCGTCCGGCCGGGCGACCTCCAGGTAGTAGCGGAGCGTGCCGTCGGGCATCGTGACCGAGGCTGCGTAGCGGCAGGCGCCGTCGGAGTACGGCGAACGCAGCGGCTCGGCATCGTCCGGCACCAGGACCGAGGCCGGGTCGCCGGGCGTCGCGGCCCGGGCCACCCCGGTGGTCTCGTGCCAGTTGTCCTCGGCCCGCGGCCGGCCGTCGTACAGCACGACGAGCGGGTCGAGACCGAGGACGTCGCTGACTCGCGCGCCACGCGCGTCCCACTCGCCGGGACGCGGGGCGAGGACGGTGCCGTGGCGGTGCCACACCAAGCCGTCCGTGCTGCGGTGGTACGCCGTCGACATCCGGTCCTCGTGGCCCGCGTCGGTCAGCGGGTGCTCGCAGATCCAGGCGTGCCAGCCACCCGCGGCGTCGACGAGAATCACCGGGTCCTTGACCGCCACGATGTCCGAACCGGCGAGCACGACGGTCCGGCGACCGGTGGCGAAGTCCTCCGGCCGGTCCGCGTCGATCGCCTCGATCCACCAGTGCTTGCTGTCGGGGGTCGCGCAGGAGACGTACAGCCGCCACACTCCCGCCGGCGTCCGGACGACGACCGGACGCTCGAACGACTCGGCCCCGAAGTCGTCGCGCCACACCTCGCTGATCGTCTCGAACCGCACCCCGTCCCTCGATCGCGCCACGACCGTGGAGACGCCTCGTCCGGCGTTGAGCGGACGGCGTACGCGATAGGTGAGGTAGACGTCGTCGTCCACCACGACGGCGCTCGCGGCACCGGCCCAGTTGCCCGGCCCGGCGTCGGGCGCGGGCACGACGACCTCGGCGCGGTCGAGGTCGGGCAGGAGGATCGTGGCGAGGTCCATGGCCAAAGTCTACCGATACACTCGTGTTAGACGCCGCATCCGCCTTCCCCGCTAGCGTCGGAGCCATGCGCAGGTTCAGCCAGGTCAACGTGTTCTCCTCCGAGGAGTTCCTCGGCAACCCGCTTGCCGTCGTGCACGACGCCGACGGGCTGAGCCATGACGAGATGCTCCGGTTCGCGAACTGGACGAATCTCTCGGAGACGACGTTCCTCCTGCCTCCCACCGACCCGGGGGCCGACTACCGGGTGCGGATCTTCACGCCGGGTGGGGAGCTGCCGTTCGCGGGCCACCCGACGATCGGGAGCGCCCACGCCTGGCTGGGGGCCGGGGGAGTGGCACGGGCCGATGGCGAGGTCGTGCAGGAGTGCCCGGCCGGGCTGGTCCGCGTACGACGTGGCGAGCGGCTCGCGTTCGAGGCCCCGCCCGTCACGCGCGAGGGGCCGGTGACGGGCGAGGAGCGCGAGCGCCTGCTCCGGGCACTGGCGATCGCCGACGACGAGGTCGTGGACGCGCGCTGGATCGACAACGGACCCGGGTGGGTCGGCGTGCTCCTGCGAGACGCCGCCGCCGTGCTCGCCGTACGACCCGACTGGAGCGCGTTCGGCGACCTGGAGGTCGGCGTCGTCGGCGCCTATCCGGACGGCTCGGAGTGCGCGGCCGAGGTGCGGGCCTTCAGCCCGGGCATCGGCATCGTCGAGGACCCGGTCACCGGGTCGCTCAACGCCAGCATCGGCCAGTGGCTGGCCGGCGACCGACTCCCGTTGTCGTACGTGGCGTCGCAGGGGACCGCCCTCGGACGCCGTGGCCGGGTGTACGTCGAGCGCGACGGTGACACGGTCTGGGTCGGCGGCGACGCGACGACGATGATCAGTGGCGAGGTCTCGCTGTGAGCGCGTTCGTGCTCGTTCCCGGCGCGGGCGGCAACGCGTCGTACTGGCGCGAGCTCGTCGCGGAGCTCGAGAGCCGAGGTCACGAGGCGATCGCCGTGGACATCCGTCAGGACGACCCGGCGCTCGGGCTCCCGGAGTACGCCGACCTGGTCGAGGCCGCGATGGGAGAGCGGTCGGAGGTCGTCCTGGTCGCCCAGTCGCTGGGCGGCTTCACCGCGCCGATGGTCGCTGCTCGCCGGCCGCTGCGGATGGTCGTGCTCCTCAATGCCATGATCCCGCTCCCCGGCGAGCGTCCCGGCGAGTGGTGGGAGGCAACCGGCTCGGATGCCGCCCGTCGCGGCGCCGAAGAGGCGGCGGGCCGCGACCCCGAGTTCGACCTGGAGCGGACCTTCTTCCACGACCTGCCCGACGACGTACGGGCGCAGATGGAGCGGGACCCACAGCCACGCGAGCCTGCCGACACGATCTGGGGTCAGCCGTGCGACATCGAGCGCTGGCCCGACGTGACCACCCACGTGATCGCCGGACGGGACGACCGGCTCTTCCCGGTGGGGTTCCAGCAGCGGGTTGCCGTCGAGCGCCTGGGGATCGAGCCGGAGGTGCTGCCGGGTGGCCACCTCCTCGCGAAGAGCAGGGCCGCCGAGCTCGCCGACCAGCTCGAGGAGTACCTCGCCTCCGCCTGAGAGGGCAAAGCGGGTCAAGGCGTCGGTCGGTGCCGGCGGCTAGCGTCGACCCATGCTCGAGACACCCGAGGAGCTGGCCCACCTCCAGGGCCTGCTCGACGCCTCCCACGCGCGTTCCACCGACCATCTGCGCGACATCATCCACGGCGACCGCAGGCTGACCGCCACGCAGATCGCAGCCCTCCTCCCCGGGATGAAGGTGATCTCGGTGGCCACGGTCACGGCCCACGGTGAGCCGCGGATCAGCGCGATGGACGGCCACTTCCTCCATGGCACGTGGACCTTCTCGACCAGTCGTACGGCAGCGAAGGCGCGCCATCTCGCCGCCCGGCCCGCCGTCTCGGTCGCCCACGTGGACGGCGAGAAGCTGGCCGTGTTCAGCCATGGCCGTGCCGTCGAGATCGAGGGCGACGACCTGGCCGAGGTCGACCGGCACTGGACCGCCCACTACGGCTCCTCACCGCTGTCCTGGGGCGATGTGGTGATGTACCGCCTCGACCCGTCGTGGATGGTCGGGTACGCCTGGAAGCGTGACGAGCTGCTCGTCGAGCGGGGAGTCGCCGTCTGACAGGCGCGGATCGGTGAAAAGAGGCGCATCCTGGGGGTATGCGCACGACGCAGGCGCGTTGGAGGCTCGGGCACCGACCCGCGCTCGACGGGCTGCGGGGCGTCGCGATCCTGCTCGTCGTCGCCGACCACGCCGGATACCTCCGGGAGCCGGCGGGAGGGATCGGCGTCACCGTTTTCTTCGTCCTGTCCGGGTTCCTGATCACCCGGATGATCGTCGAGGCCCGTGACGGCGGCACCTGGTCGATGTCCGCGTTCATGGCGAACCGCTTCGTGCGCCTGTTCCCGGCACTCCTGTTGCTGGTGACCGTGGTGTCGGCCGTGATGGTGCTGCGGGGGTTCGCTGCGGACCGGATCGCCGCCCACGCCGTGCCCGCGCTCACCTATGTGCAGAACATGGCGCCCCGGATGAGGTTCCCGGTCTTCGGTCAGACGTGGTCGCTGGGCATCGAGGAGCAGTTCTACCTGCTGTGGCCGCTCGCCCTGCCCTGGATCCTGAGGCGGCCCCGGCCACTGCTCGTGCTCATCGGGGCGATCGCCGGCTCGGCGGCCGTGATGATCGCCCTCCCTTACGACTGGCTACCCATGCACGCCTACGCCCTGCTCTCCGGCTGTCTGCTGGCGCTGCTGGGTCCGCTGCCGGGTCGCTGGTGGCTGGTCCCTGCAGGTGCGCTGGGCCTGCTCGTATCGGTCGAGGTCGCGCCCACCTTCCACCAGATCTATGTCTACGGTCCGATGATGGCGACGCCGGCCGCCGTGCTCCTGGTCGCCGGCGCGGCGCACGGGAACGGCGTCCTGGAGCTACCCGCCCTGCGTTTCCTCGGCCGCATCTCCTACGCGTGGTACCTGTGGCACGCGTCGATGCTCCGGCTCACGGAGACGACGTACGGTCGCACCGCCGCGATCCCGCCCATCGCCCTCTCCCTCGTCGCGGCGGTGGCGTCCACGTTCCTGCTGGAGGAACCCCTCAGACGCGCGTGGCGGCTGCACCGAAGCACCGCCGCGGTCACCCCCCACGACGTACTGACCTGACCGCGGAACAAGTCGGCCGACCGCCCGGTTGCAGCCACACGTGAGCCGACTCTTCGAGCCCCTGACCTTGCGCGGCACCTCGTTCCGCAACCGCGTATGGGTCTCGCCCATGTGTCAGTACTCCTCCAGGGAGGGCCGTCCGTCCGACTGGCACCTGGTCCACCTGGGCTCGTTCGCCCGTGGTGGTGCCGGCCTGGTGATGAGCGAGGCGACGGCGGTGGTTCCCGAGGGGCGGATCTCGCCGCAGGACGCCGGCATCTGGAACGACGAGCAGGCGACCGACTACCGACGCATCACCGAATTCATCCGTTCCCAGGGAGCGGTACCCGGCATCCAGCTCGCGCACGCAGGTCGCAAGGCGTCGACGCGGGCGCCGTGGCTGGGTCGTGGCTACGTCCCTCTGGAGGAGGGTGGGTGGGAGACCGTCGGGGCGTCCGCGATCGGGTACGCCGACTGGCCGGCACCCCGGGAGCTCACCGGCGAGGAGCTGGTCGCCCACCCCGGCGCCTGGGCCGACGCTGCCCGACGTTCGCTCGAGGCCGGCTACGACGTGGCCGAGATCCACGCGGCCCACGGCTACCTGCTTCACCAGTTCCTGTCGCCGCTGACCAACCGGCGTACCGATGCATGGGGCGGTGACCTCGCGGGGCGGAGCCGTCTGCTGCTCTCCGTGGTCGACGCCGTCCGTGAGGTCTGGCCCGACGACAAGCCGGTCTTCGTCCGGCTCAGCGCGACCGACTGGGTCGAGGGCGGCCTCGACCTGGACGAGACTGCGGAGGTCGGCCGGCTCCTCGCCGCGCACGGCGTCGACCTCGTCGACGTCTCCAGCGGTGGCAACTCGCCGGACCAGCAGATCAGCCTCGAGCCGGGCTACCAGGTGCCGTTGGCGGAGCGGATCAAGCAGGTGTCCGGGCTGCCCGTGGCGGCGGTCGGGCTGATCACCGAGCCCCAGCAGGCGGAGAAGATCGTCAGCGACGGCGAGGCCGACGCCGTCTTCCTGGCTCGCGAGCTGCTTCGCGACCCGCACTGGGCACAACGGGCCGCCGAGGCGCTCGGGGCCGACACCTACTGGCCCGACCAGTACCTGCGGGCGCGTCCCTGACGATGGTCGGCGCCCCGATCTAGGGTGAGGGCATGCAGGCGTACCTCGACCTCCTCCAGCGCATCCTCGACGACGGGGTCGAGAAGTCCGACCGCACCGGCACGGGCACCCGCAGCGTCTTCGGCCACCAGATGCGCTTCGACCTGACCGAGGGCTTCCCGCTGGTCACCACCAAGAAGGTGCACACCCGCTCGATCTTCGCCGAGCTCCTGTGGTTCCTCCGCGGCGACACCAACGTGAAGTGGCTGCAGGACCGCGGGGTCACGATCTGGGACGAGTGGGCCGACACCGACGGCGACCTCGGCCCCATCTACGGCTACCAGTGGCGCTCGTGGCCGGCGCCCGACGGCCGTCACATCGACCAGATCGCGCTGGTCCTCGACCAGCTGCGCCGCGACCCCGACAGCCGGCGCCACATCGTCTCGGCGTGGAACGTCGCCGACATCCCCCAGATGGCGCTCGCGCCGTGCCACACGATGTTCCAGTTCTACGTCGCCGACGGCGCCCTCAGCTGCCAGCTCTACCAGCGCTCAGCCGACGTCTTCCTCGGCGTCCCGTTCAACATCGCGTCGTACGCGCTGCTCACCCACATGGTCGCCCAGGTCGTCGGCCTCCGCGTCGGCGACTTCGTGCACACCCTGGGCGACGCCCACCTCTACTCCAACCACGTCGAGCAGGCGCGGCTCCAGCTCACCCGCGAGCCCCGAGCGCTGCCGACGCTGTGGCTCGACCCGTCGGTGACCGAGATCGACGCCTTCGACCTCGAGCACATCGCGGTCGAGGGCTACGACCCCCACCCGGGCATCAAGGCCCCCATTGCCGTCTGAGGTCTCTCCGCAGGAGGAGCCCGCACTGTCGGCCCCGCTGGTTGAGGAGCCCGCTCTGCGGGCGTCTCGAAACCGACTGACGCTCGTCGCCGCCTACGCCGACAACCGCGTCATCGGCGACCACGGCCGGATCCCGTGGCGGATCCCCGAGGACTTCGCCCACTTCAAGGCCACCACCCTGGGAGGCACGCTCGTGATGGGCCGGGCGACGTACGACTCGATCGGGCGACCGCTGCCGGGCCGGACCACGGTCGTGGTGACGCGCAACCCCGACTGGTCGGCCGACGGCGTGCTGGTCGCACACTCGCTGGAGCAGGCGCTGTCGCTGGCGGCCGAGCAGCCGGGGGAGACCTACGTCGTGGGCGGCACCCAGGTCTACGAGCAGGCCCTGCCGCTGGCGAGCCACCAGGTCCTCACCGAGGTGCACCAGTCACCCGACGGCGATGCCCACTACCCGGCGTTCGATCCCGACGAGTGGGTCGAGACCCGCCGCGAGCCGCGCGACGGCTACGAGTGGGTCTGGTGGGAGCGCCACTGACGTTTGTCCCAAGGTATGTATTGCTACAAGACGACGTTTGTGTCAGCATCCTCGCATGGGAGCAGACCTCGCCGGCTACCTCGTCAGCCTCATCGTCGTGGCGATCATCTACGTCGTCGGCTACCTCGTCTGGCAAGCCAACCGGACACCGGCGTCGCGCCGCGAGGCCGCATGGAAGTGGGCTCGCCGCCACCAGGCAACGGTCGACCCGCGCTGGTCCCCGGAGGTCGAAGCGCAGCTGCGGGCCCACACCGCGATCTCGGTCGCCGGGCTCTACGTCGTGTCGGTGGTCCTCGTCAACGCGCCTCGCTCCCTGGCCGCCGTGGCCGCCTCACTCACCGCCTTCCCGGTCCTGCTGGGGATCGCCCAGGGATTCGCCTTCGCGCGCACACCGCTCGCTCCGGGACCTCGCATCGCGCGCCTCCGGGAGCCGACCCTGGTGGACTACATCCCCTGGCGGACGCGCGTCCTGATGTGGGGGAGCGCGATCGTCGGCTGTGTTGCCACGCTGGTGGCGGAGGCGAGCCGTTCCGAGCCGTTCCTGCTGCCGGTGTCCCTCTTGCTCCCCGCAGCGGCCCTGGCCGTCGAGGTCGTGGGCGCCCGGATGGCGCGTCAGCCGGAGCCCGCCGAGGATCCGTCACATCTGTACTGGCAGGACGCGTTCCGTGCCGACCTGATCCGTGAGGCCGCCTTGCGTACGACGTACGCCGCGGCCTTCCTCTGCTTCCTGACGCCGCAGATCGCCGGTCTGGACAGCGATCTCGCCACCGTCGCGTGGTGGACGATGGGCGCGGTGATCCTGGGCTTGATGCTGCTGGACGCCCTGCCCGACCGCAACCACCCGGCCAGGTACATGCGAACTCGTCTGTGGCCCACCCTGGCTGTCGACCAGGTGCTCCAGCCCGGCGAACCGGTTCCCGTGGTGGCGGCGTGATGATCACCCTCGACACCAGCGACGGCGATCCTCCGTACGAGCAGATCCGCACCCAGATCGCGGCGCAGGTGGCCGCCGGTCAGCTCCCTCCCGGCACCAAGCTGCCGACGGTCCGCGCCCTGGCGGCCACGCTGGGCATCGCGCCGAACACCGTGGCCCGCGCCTACCGCGAGCTCGAGCACACCGGCGTGGTGACGACGCGGGGCCGTGCGGGCACCGTCGTGAACGGCGACGACTCCGACCGCGCGTCCAAGGACGCCGCCAGGTCCTACGCCGACGCGATGCTCGCCCTGGGCGTGGGGCAGGATGAGGCACTCGATCTGGTGAGGCGAGCGTTCAACCGTCCCGTCACCAGCTGACGCCCGAAGGGGGAGCCCGTGCTGGTGCACGACGAGGTGCGCGACGCCCTGGCCGCCGGCCGACCGGTGGTGGCGCTGGAGAGCACGATCATCAGCCACGGTCTGCCTCGGCCCGACAACGCCCGGCTGGCTCGCGAGTTCGAGCAGGCGGTGCGTGACGGCGGAGCGGTCCCGGCCACGGTGGCGGTCATCGACGGCCAGGCCAGGATCGGTCTCGACGACTCCGCGCTCGACCGGCTCGCCAACGACGAGGACGCCACCAAGGTCAGCGTCCGCGAGCTCGCCGCGATAGCGGCGCGCGGGGGAGTGGGCTCGACGACCGTCGCCTCGACGGCACACCTGGCCGCTGCCGCCGGCATCACCGTGTTCGCGACCGGTGGCCTCGGTGGGGTGCATCGCGGTGCGCAGGACACGTTCGACGAGTCCGCCGACCTGACCACCCTGTCGACGACCGGCGTGCTCGTGGTCTGCGCCGGTGTGAAGTCGATCCTCGACGTCGGAGCCACGCTCGAGCGCCTCGAGACCCTCGGCGTCGGCGTGCTCGGCTACCGCACCGACCGCTTCCCCGGCTTCTACCTCGCCGACTCGGGCCACGAGGTCACCTGGCGCGTGGAGAGTCCCGACGAGGTCGCCTCGATCCTGGCCGCCCGCGAGCGAGTGGGTACGACGCGGCTCGGCCTGGTCCTCGCCAACCCGATCCTCCCCGAGGACGAGCTCGACCGAGACCTGCACGACCGGCTGCTCGAGTCCGGCCTCGCCGCCGCCGACCGTGACGACGTGCACGGCAAGGACGTCACGCCGTACCTCCTCGACTGGTTCCACCGCGAGAGCGGCGGCGCGTCGCTGCGCGCCAACGTCGCGCTCGTGCGCTCCAACGCCCGGCTCGCGGCGGAGGTGGCGACGATGTACGCCGCGGGGGAGCCGACGTGACCTTCTTCTGCCTCGGTGACCTGATGGTCGATGTCGTCGCGCGCCTCTTCGGCCCCTTGGCCGAGGGGTCCGACAGTCCGGCGGTGATCTCCTACGTCGGAGGCGGATCGGCCGCGAACACGGCAGCCTGGCTGACCCGCGTCGGGGTCGACTCTGTCTTCGTCGGCGCGATCGGCGACGACGCGGCCGGGCAGTCGCAGCTCGAGAGCCTTCACACGCTCGGCGTCGACGTGCGCTTCCGCGTCGACCGCACCCGACCGACCGGCACCTGCCTCGTGCTCGTCGCGCCGAGCGGGGAGCGCACGATGGTGCCCGACCCCGGTGCCAACCTGGCGCTGCAGGAGTTCGACGTACCGACCGATGAGTTCTCGCCCGGCGACCATCTCCACGTGTCGGGCTACGCGCTGCTCCGCGACTCCCGCGACTCGGCGGTGCACGCGCTGTCCGCCGCCGTCGAGGCCGGGATGACGGTCTCGGTCGGGGCGGCATCTGCTGCCCCGTTGGAGCTTCTCGGTGCGTCGTCGTTCCTCAAGCTGCTGCCGGAGGACGCGCTGCTCTTCGCCAACGAGAAGGAGGCCGCGGTCCTCACCGGCATCGAGGGCGGTGCCGCAGACCTGGCCACCGCCCTGGCCGGCCACGGGCGGCAGGTGGTGGTCACGGCCGGCTCCGGCGAGGCGGCGTGGAGCGACGGGACCGAGGTCACGACGATGGCGGCCGAACCACTGGACAGGCCGGAGCTCGACACGACCGGTGCGGGTGACGCGTTCGCCGCAGGTTTCCTCGCTGCGCGGGCTCGCGAGGCTGTCCCCGCGGTGTGCCTGCGCGACGGTCACGCGCTCGCCGCAGCCGCGTGCCGGACGACGGGCGGCCGCCCGGAGGCGTGACCGTGCCAGGGTGAGGGCATGGAGCTGCGCATCTTCGTCGAACCCCAGCAGGGCGCCACGTACGACGACCAGCTGGCCGTCGCGCTGCGGGCGGAGTCGCTCGGGTTCGGCGCGTTCTTCCGGTCCGACCACTACCTCGCGATGGGCGTCGACGGTCGCCCCGGCCCGACCGACTCCTGGGTCACGCTGGCGGGCCTGGCCCGCGAGACGAGCACGATCCACCTCGGCACGATGGTGACGTCGGCGACGTTCCGCTACCCCGGCCCGCTCGCGATCGCGGTCGCGCAGGTCGACCAGATGAGTGGCGGCCGCGTCGAGCTGGGCCTCGGTGCCGGCTGGTACGCCGCCGAGCACGCGGCGTACGCGATCCCCTTCCCGCCGACCGGCGAGCGGTTCGATCGTCTCGAGGACCAGCTGGCGATCCTCACCGGGCTGTGGTCGACGCCCGAGGGCGAGACGTTCTCATACGACGGCCCGGTCCACTCGGTCGTCGACTCGCCGGGCCTGCCCAAGCCGGTCCAGCAGCCGCACCCACCGCTCATCATCGGCGGCCACGGTCCACGTCGCACTCCGGCCCTCGCCGCTCGCTACGCCTCGGAGTTCAACATCGGCTTCAGCGACGAGGAGACCAGCGGCCAGCAGTTCGACAGGGTGCGGGCGGCCTGTGGCGAGGCGGACCGCGACCCGGCCGACCTGATCTACTCCGTCGCCCAGGTGGTCTGCTGCGGCGACACCGACGAGGCCCTGCGTGGCCGCGCGCAAGCCATCGGGAGGGAGCCCGACCAGCTGCGAACCGACGGCCTCGCCGGCTCCCCTCAGGAGATCGTCGACAAGATCGGCCGCTTCGCCGACCTCGGTGCCGAGCGCCTCTACCTGCAGATCCTCGACCAGCATGACCTCGACCACCTCGACCTGATCGCCACCGAGGTCATGCCCCACGTGTGACCGACTCAGGCGGTCGGGTCGGTCGCGACGCGGCGGTCGATGCCGGTGCCGTGGGTGGGGTGGCTGCCGCGCACGTGCACGTCGTACGACGTGGCGGTCGCGACGTACAGCCGCAGGTCGCCGTCGCCGCTCAGCTCGTCGAGGGTGAACGCGTGGGCGCCGCGCGTCCCGGGGTCGAAGGCCTCGTCGACGACGTCCGGAAGCTCGTCTGCGGACACCTCGTGGGCAGTCGCCGTCAGGTAGACGGCCTCGCCGTCGCCCGGCGCGCGCGTGGAGTCGAACATGACGATCTGTACCTCGGGCCGCTCACGCACGTTGACCGAGTGCTGGGCGTCGGGGGAGGAGACCCAGTAGAAGTCGCGGTACCGCGCGGGCGTGAAGAACACCGGCGACAACCGAGGCCGCCCGTCGGGCTCGACCGTGCCGAGGACCAGGTAGCGGTTGTGGTCGATCACGCGGCGGGCCATCTCGCGCAGCTCGGCATCCTCTCCAGCTGTCGTCATCGCTCCATCCGACCACACCTAGGGAGGCGGGTTCGCGCGACCCCCGCTGGTCGAGGAGCGCCCCCACACGGCTCCGAAGCAGGTGGCACGTGCGCTCTCCATGACGGCGATCAGGGACTGGCGCATCTCGGCCGCGGGTCCACCCGCTGTCGGGCTCGGGCACCTGCTCGAGCCGTACGCCGAGACGCTCGCTACGCCAGCGCGGTGGAGATCCCCGCTCAGATGAAGGGGTTCTGCCGCTCGATCGACTGGCCCTGCTGCTCGATGACCGCGTACCCGACGCCGGTGTCGGCCGAGGACTGATCCTTGGCGCGGACCAGTCTGCGCTTCGACCGACCGGCCGTGAACCAATCAACCGCGAGGAGAAGGACCACGAGGAGGAAGATCCCTCCGAACACGAACAGCCAAGCAGGCATGGGATGGCTCTTTCAGAGGGAACGCCATGGCGGCGGCCGTAGGAGTCCAGCGTACCCGGCACCAGCGGGCACGCCAATGACCAACGACGTCGTACGAGCGCGACCCGACGACGCGCTGGTCAGGGATCCCGCCCCGAGCCGACGAAGAGATGGCTCAGAGCTGCTGGGCCAGGCCGACGACGTGACCCTGCGGATCGGCGATCAGCGCGAACGAGACACCGGGGACGGTGACCGGCTCCTGGACGACCCGGCCGCCGAGGCGGGTCGTCTCGGAGATCGAGGAGGCGATGTCCTCGACCCCGACGAAGAACGTGACGAGGTCGCTGTCGCCCTGGAGCGGACTGATCGCGGTGTACAGCGCGTCGGGCACGCCGGTCTCGACGAACGTGTAACCGGGGAACGCGCCCTCGGTGGGATAGGTCCAGCCGAACAGCTCGCCGAAGAACGCGCGGGTCGCGTCCGGGTCGCTCGAGCGGATCTCGGCGTGCACGATGGGGTGGCTCATGTCGACCTCCGGTGTCCGGGCCACCCGGTGGTGACCGCCTACTCCGATGACGAGCGAGGCACTCCCGAATCGACGGAGGCCAGAGCCCCGGCATCGCGACGACGCCCGACGAACCAGTAGAGCAGCGAGTTGCCCGGGTTGATCCCGATGACGATGCGCCACAGGGTCTTCGGCCCGCGCACCTGCTCCTGGCTCCGACCGGCGAGGTCGCGGTAGGCGAGAGCCGCGAGGGCGGCCTCGACCGCGACGACGGCGAGGACGACGTTCCGATTCGGCTTGCGCACCCTTCGACCGTAGGCCGGAGGCCTCCCCGTGGCAATCAGAGCCAGCGCCGCACCCGCCGGGTGTACTCGACGTACGACGTGGCGAACGTGGTCGTGAGGTAACGCTCCTCGGGAAGCACGGCCCCCCACTGCAGCAACGCCCACTCAACGGGCAGCACGAGCAGGGCCCACAGCGAGCCGGCCAGCAGGGACAGGCCCGCGGACAGGGCGAGCAGTCCGACGTACAGCGGGTTGCGCGACAGCGCGAACGGTCCGGTCTCGATGATGGTCACGGTGGGACTGCCGGGCAGCAGCCCCGTCCGGTGGTGCGCCATGGTCAGCAGTGCCCAGCCGTTCCATCCCACGAAGGCGATGACCAGCGCCCACCCGAGCCAGGTCGTCGCGCGGCCGGTCCCGAGCGGGTCGCCGAACGCCCACGTGGCCAACACCCCGAGGGCGAGGGGTACGCCGACAGCCACTGGTGGCCACAGCCGGAACCGCGGGCCGGAGTCCGAGGTCATGCCCATGCCTAGCACGCCCGCGGGGGGCGTGCGCGAGTAACCTGACCCCATGACGTCCTCGGCGCCCTTCGGGCGGATGCTCACGGCGATGGCCACGGCGTTCACCGACGACGGCGCCGTCGACCTCGACGGCACGGCGGCGATCGCCGCCCACCTCGTCGACCACGGCCACGACGGCGTGGTGGTGAGCGGGACGACCGGGGAGAGCCCCACGACCAGCGTGCGTGAGACCGGCGACATCCTGCGCGCGGTCAAGGACGCGGTCGGCGACCGGGCCAAGGTCGTGGCCGGCGTCGGGACCAACGCAACGGCCCACAGCATCGACCTCGCGCAGCAGGCGGAGAAGCTCGGGGCGGACGCGCTGCTCCTGGTGACGCCGTACTACAACAAGCCCGGGCAGGCCGGCGTGCTCCACCACTTCCAGCAGGTCGTGGGGGCGACGGGCACGCCCGTGATCCTGTACGACGTCCCGGGACGCACGGCGACCCAGATCAGCGTGGAGACCTACGCCCGGATCAAGAGCGACACGGTGGTGGCCGTCAAGGACGCCGTGGGTGACTACGCCCGGGGCGTCGAGCTGATGCAGATGGGGTACGCGATCTACTCCGGCGACGACGTGGCGAACCTCGGCTGGCTCGCCCACGGCGCGAGCGGCGTGGTCAGCGTCGTCGGCCACGTGGCCGGCCGTCAGATCCGCTCGATGATCGAGGACTACCTCGACGGCAACACCACCGCAGCCCTCAAGACCTACACGACGCTCCTGCCGGCCACGCGGGCGATCATGGGCGTTCCCAACTACGGCGCCACCACCGCGAAGGCCGCCCTCCAGCTCCTCGGCGTCCTCGACAACCGCAACGTCCGCGGGCCGCTCGTCCCCCTGACCGACGACGAGGTCGCCGCACTCCGCGTCGGCCTCGAGGCCTCCCACCTTCTCTAGAGAGAAAACCCTTTGAGCCACCCTCATCCCGAGCTCTCCGCACCGGCCCCACTGCCGAAGGGAGGACTCCGGATCTACCCGCTCGGCGGGCTCGGCGAGGTCGGTCGCAACATGACCGTCTTCGAGTACGACGAGCGGCTGCTGATCGTCGACTGCGGCGTCCTCTTCCCCGAGGAGAACCATCCGGGCGTCGACCTGATCCTGCCCGACTTCGACGCCATCCGAGACCGCCTCGACCGGGTCGAGGCGCTCGTCCTCACCCACGGCCACGAGGACCACATCGGCGCCACGCCGTACCTCCTCCGCGAGCGCGGCGACATCCCGCTCGTCGGCTCCGAGCTGACCCTCGCCTTCCTCGACTCCAAGCTCCGCGAGCACCGCCTCAGGGAGACGATCCACCACAAGGTGAAGGCGGGCGACCGGCTGACGCTCGGCCCCTACGAGCTCGAGTTCATCGCGGTCAACCACTCGATCCCCGACGCGCTCGCCGTCGCCATCCGCACCGGCACCGCACTCGTGCTCCACACCGGTGACTTCAAGATGGACCAGCTCCCGCTCGACGGCCGGATCACCGACCTGCGTGCGTTCGCGAGGCTGGGGGAGGAGGGCGTCGACCTCTTCCTCACCGACTCCACCAACGCCGAGGTGCCGGGCTTCACCACCACCGAGAAGTCCATCGCGCCGGTCCTCGACCGGGTCTTCTACGACAGCGACCAGCGGATCATCGTGGCCTGCTTCGCCTCCCACGTGCACCGCGTCCAGCAAGTGCTCGACGCGGCCGTCACCCACGGCCGCAAGGTCGGGTACGTCGGTCGGTCCATGGTGCGCAACATGGGCATCGCCCAGGACCTCGGCTACCTCCACGTCCCGCCCGGCGTCATGGTCGACGCGAAGGACCTCGCCGACCTCGCCCCCGAGCGGCAGGTGCTGATCTCGACCGGCAGCCAGGGTGAGCCGATGTCCGCGCTCAGCCGGATCGCGCAGCGCAACCACAACTTCGTGCACATCGAGGAGGGCGACACCGTCATCCTCGCCAGCTCGCTGATCCCCGGCAACGAGAACGCCGTGTTCAAGGTGATCAACGGCCTGACCCGCCTCGGCGCGAACGTCGTCCACAAGGGCAACGCCAACGTCCACGTCTCGGGCCACGCCAGCGCCGGCGAGCTGCTCTACGCCTACAACATCGTCAAGCCGCGCAACGTGCTGCCGGTGCACGGCGAGTACCGCCACATGAAGGCCAACGCCGAGCTCGCCCGCTCGACGGGCGTCGAGAACGTCGTGATCGCCGAGGACGGCGTGGTGGTCGACCTCGTCGACGGCGTGGCCAGCATCGCGGGCAAGGTCGACTGCGGCTACGTCTTCGTCGACGGCGCCAACATCGGCGACATCACCGAGGCCGACCTCAAGGACCGCCGGATCCTGGGCGAGGAGGGCTTCGTCTCCGTGATCGTCGTCATCGACTCGGTCAGCGGCAAGGTCAGCAGCGGGCCCGAGATCCACGCCCGCGGCTTCGCCGAGGACGACAAGAGGTTCGACGCCATCAAGCAGCCGATCATCGACGCCCTCGACGCGGCGATCCGCGAGGGCGTGGCCGACCCCTACCAGCTCCAGCAGACCGTACGCCGCGTGGTCGGGCGCTGGGTCAACCGCGAGCTGAAGCGCCGGCCGATGATCATCCCGGTGGTCATCGAGGCCTGAGCGTGAGCGAGGACGGGCCGTTCGGACGAAGTCCGAATGGCCCACCGCAGCGAACGCCGCAGCGAGCTTGCTCGCACGTCACTCACAGCCCGAGCAGCTGCGGCCGCGTCGTCGGTGGCTGCTCGGGCGACCGTAGCGGCGGCTCGAGTCCGGCCCCTGAGGCGGCGGCCGCAGAGCGGAGCTGCTCGACGAGGGTCGGCCCGGGGTGACCCGAGCCGTAGTCGACCAGCGGCACCATCCGCAGCAACGTCACCTGGCCGCCCCGGCGCTGGAGCCACGGCCGGCCATCGGGACACACCCCGGCCTGGCGCAGGTCGTGGAGCGCCACCACGCGACGGAACACGCGGCCCTGTGCGACGACGACGTCCGAACGCAGGCGGAACGAGCGCCGGGTGCCCAGCAGGAGCACCGCCGCGGGGACCAGCACCACCCACCCCACCCACCAGGACGGCCTGGACACCACGAAGGCGATCCCCACCGACCCGAGCAGAGCGCCGAGCACCGCCTCGCTCCAGCGAACGACGGCCGGCGGTCGCCAGACGTGAAGATCCCCCCGAGACATGCCTGACCACTCCCTCCAGGTGTCTCGTGCCCGGTCCGGGCAGGTCGAAACGTCCCGGGGGCGTGGATCAGCTGTCCGCCACCTCGCGGCGGATGACGAGCACTGCGACGTCGTCGCTCGGGGGTTCGAGGGTCAGCATCGTGTCGAGGATGTGAGACGACATCACGTCGGCGTCCTCGCAGCGCAGGATCCGGCACAGCTCGTCGAGCGCGTCGTCGATCGTTCCGAACACCTCCGCGCTGCGTGCGGAGCTGAGCGTGCGTCGCTCTACCAGGCCGTCGGTGAAGAGCACGAGAGCGGATCCGGGCTCGAGCTTCACCACGCCGCTGGTCCGCTGGAACTCCGGGTCCACGCCCAACGGCAGGCTGACCGGTAGGTCGACCTGACGTGCGACACCGTCGGGGCTCAGGTGGAGTGGCAGGAAGTGACCGGCCGAGGACAGCCGGACCTCGTCGAACGGCGGCTCCGCGATCGCGTACAGAGCGGTGGCCATGGCCCCGGGCTCGAAGTGCATGATCTTGGCGTCGAGGTGCGCCAGGACCTCCTCGGGCGCGTCGTACTCGAGCGAGTAGGCACGCAGGGCGCTCCGCAGACGGCCCATGACGACCGAGGCCGGCAGTCCGTGGCCGGCCACGTCGCCCATCACCATGCCGACGCGCCCACCCGGCAGCTCGAAGACGTCGTACCAGTCCCCGGAGACCCCGCCCTCTCCGGGCACGTAGCGGCCGGCCAGGTCCAGACCCTCGATGACCGGAAGGCTGGACGGGACGAGGCTGCGCTGCAGCGCAGCGGCCGCCGCGCGCTCATCGGCCGCGACGTACTCCTCCATCGCCTCACTCACCTGCACGGCCATCGCCTCCGTGAGGGCGATCTCGTCCGGTAGGAAGGGACGGCGCTCGCGTACGCCGAGCTTGAGCACGCCGGTCACCCGCTGGCCGTCGCGTACGGGCACGCCGAGGACCGAACGCACCCCGAGCGCCAGGAAGGCCGGGTTGACCAGGTCGTCCTGCGACACCTCGTCCAGGCTGATCGCCGTGGCGAACTGCGCGACGCGACCGGCCAGTCCTCGACCGAGGGGTACCCGGTGATGGACCGCAGTGGTCCGGACGGCGCTGTCGGTGAGCACGGTGACCAGGTGACGGGACGCCGGGTCGAGCTGCAGCAGCGTCACCACGTCGGCCCCGAGACCCTCCCGCACCGTCGACAGGATGTGACGCAGATGGGCCTCGCTGTCGAGCAGGTCGGAGGGGTGGTCGCTCGTGTTCCGGGGTTGGTGGACGACGGTCACGTGTACACCTCGGCGGGATCGAGCTCGGCCCACACCAGCTTGCGGCCGTCCTGGAGCCTGTCGACTCCCCAGTCGGCTGAGAACGCAGAGACGATGTGGAGCCCACGCCCGCGTTCGGAGGAGGGACCCATCACCCGGAGGTCGGGCATGCCGGGACCCGAGTCGGACACGGCGACCCGCAGCACGTCGGCGTGGTAGGTGAGCTCGACGGCGCATCGCCCGGGCACGTGCTGGACGGCGTTGGCCACCAGCTCGCTGACCAGCAGCTCGGAGGCAGGCACGAGCCCGTCCAGGTCCCACTCGCGCAGCAGCTCGGAGACGAAGGACCTCGCCATCGGTACGCCGAGCGGTTCCCCGGCGAGGTCGAGGCGCGCCGCCAGCGCGGCCGGGCGGATCGGGTCGAGGGTGAGGCCGACGAGCTGCGTGACCCACTGGCGGGTCACCGCGGGGTCATCGATGTCAACGGTCCCGGCGTGCAGGACCACGCGGGTGCCGGGAGCGACCCGTCGCACCGATCTCAGGACGCCGTGCCCGGCCAGGTCGTCCAGCCCGACGTCCATGACCAGGACTCGGGGCTGAAGCCTCTCGGCCGACGAGACGGCCTCGCGCGTCGTGCGCACCTCGTCGACCAGGTCCATTCCGGGGCTCGCCGACAGGGCCTGCCGCACGACCTCCGCGTGGGCACCATCGGTGTGCACGAGCAGGACCCGGGTGGCCGGCGCGGCCGCGTCGGCCATCGGCCTACGCCTCCCCGTCGGTCGGCGATGAGTCGGTCGGCGATGGGCCGGTCTCGGCGTCGTCGACGACGAGCACGGTCTCGAGGTGGGTGATGCTCAGCAGGCGCCTCAGCGTGGGTGAGGGGCGCCGCAGGGTCATGCTGCCGCCGGCATCAGCCGCCTGGCGGTGAGCGTGGACGAGCGCGGAGAGGCCCGAGGAGTCGATGAACGTCATCTCGGCGACGTCGACGATCAGGTGGGGGGAGCGCCCGAGGGCTTCCTCCATCACCTCGCGCAGGTGGGGGGCGGACACGAGGTCGACATCGCCCGTCACGGACACGACGGCTGACCCGTCGACGATGTCGGTACGGGTCACCAGGCTGACCGCTTCCACGCGCCTCCCCCTTCGTCCCAGTGGCTGACGTGCAGTCCACCGCTCCTGCGGGGAGTTCACGCCCAGCCGACCCCCGACTGTGGACCCTACCTGTGAGGGCGACCCTCGGTCAGGTGATCGCGGTGAGCACGCCGGCAACGATGAGCGCCTGGCCGACGTGGTAGGTCACCAT
Organism: uncultured Actinomycetota bacterium; assembly: GCA_963761515.1. Lineage (GTDB taxonomy): Bacteria > Actinomycetota > Actinomycetes > Propionibacteriales > Nocardioidaceae > Nocardioides. The sequence goes on along the minus strand of CAVXHO010000003.1, from coordinate 126,647 downwards.
CACGAGCAGCTGCGCCCCGTCCCACGGGTGCACGAACCGATCGCGCGCGAGCACCGCGTCGCTGACGGCGAACACACTCGCCCCGATCGCGATCAGCGGGACGCCGGTGGTGAACGCGTAGATCACCATCGCGCCGATCACGAGGGTGTAGACCGCGACCGGCGCGGCCAGGGCGAGCCCGCCCCGGAGGTACGTCGATGCAGCGACCTGTCGGGTCGCGAGCAGGCAGCCGCCGAGCACCAGGAAGGCGAGGTAGTTCCAGCCCTCCGGGTCGACACCGACCTGGATGAAGGAGCCGACGTAGGCCAGGTGGCCGACGAGGAACGCCGCGAGGCCGAGCCGGAAGCGGGTGTCGGACTCACCCAGCAGGAAGACGTCTCCGGCCAGGCCGAACACCAGGGCCACCAGCAGCCAGATCCCAGCGGCGTCCTCGGCCGCCCCGAGCACCAGTGCGGTGACGATGAGCGCGATCAGGACGGCGGGCTTCGCCCAGGTCTGGGTACGTCGGTCCCGCCGCCACACGGCGTACCACTCGACGAGCGCGAGGACCGCGGGCAGCAGCCATACGGGCGAGATGCCGTTCACGGGCGCAGCATGACAGCACGGTCCGCCCGTGTCGGCAGGGAGTGCCACAGTGGCCACATGAACGTGAGCGAGCTGATGACCGATTCCCTCGGGCGCATCCCCGGCCTGGTGCACGGCGCCGTGGACGGGTTGAGCGAGGACGACCTGGCCTGGCGGCCCGACCCGGGAGCCAACTCCATCGCCTGGCTGGTCTGGCACCTGACCCGGATCGAGGACGACCACATCGCCGATGTCGCCGGCACCTCCCAGGCGTGGGACGACGGCTGGGCCGACCGCTTCGCGCTGCCGTTGCCGGCCGGCGACCACGGCTACGGCCACTCGCCCGCGCAGGTCGGCCAGGTCCGCGCCAGCGCCGACCTGCTGGCCGGGTACTACGACGCGGTGTCGGCCGGCACGGCCACCTACCTCGCCGGTCTCGAGCCCGATGACCTCGACGTCGTGGTCGACGAGCGGTGGGATCCTCCGGTCACCCTGGGGGTGCGCCTGGTCAGCGTGGTCAACGAGGTGAACCAGCACATCGGGCAGGCTTCCTACCTCCGCGGGCTGGTCGACCGCCGCTGAGGGCTCCCGAGCGGTCCTGAGACATGCCGAGGCCTGTGCGGCGTGGGATCCGTGTGACTGGAGTGACAGTGACCTAGATTCGTCACCATGGCGACCCGTACGTCTTCCCCGCCGGGTTCGCGAAGCAAGGCTGCCTCCTCTCGATCGTCCTCGCGATCGTCGAAGGGCCGCAGCACACGAGCCTCGCGATCACGGAGTACGACGAAGAAGAGATCCCGCAAGCCCGCGTCGCGGCGACCCCCGCGCGCAGTGCGGTCGGGCCACGGTCCGGTGCTGCGCGGCTTCACCGCACTCGGTCGCGGCGTGGCCGCGATCTGGCTCGGTATCGCCCACGCCGTCGGCGCCACCACGCGCCGGATCGGCCGGACGGCTCGGGATCTCGAGCCCGAGCACCGTCGCGACGGCGTGGGGCTCTTCCTGTTCGGCCTGGCCGTCGTCACCGCCGCAGCCGTCTGGTGGCAGCTGCCCGGCGCGCTGATGCAGGCCGTGCACACCGTCGTGACGGGCTCGTTCGGCAAGGTCGGCTGGCTCGTCCCCCTGATGCTGGTCTGGATCGGCTGGCGCACCCTGCGCGACCCCGAGACCAACGGGCCTGCCGGCCGACAGGTCGTCGGCTGGGTGGCGCTCGGCTTCGGCGTGCTCGGCGTCGTCCACATCGCCGCCGGCAACCCGCAGCCGGTCGCCGGCGACGCCAGCGACCTGCAGTCCGGTGGCGGCGCGGTCGGGTACGTCGTGTCGAGCCTGCTGCTCGACCTGCTGCGTACGCCGTACGTCGTCGTGCCGCTGCTCCTGCTCCTCTCGGCCTTCGGGATCCTGGTGATCACGGCGACGCCGGTCTACCAGGTGCCGGTCAAGCTGCGGTCGTTCCGCGACCGCCTGCTCGGCCGTCCGCCGGCCGACGAGGACGAGTCAGACCTCCCGACCCAGCCCGTGCGCAGCCGCCGCGGGCCGGTCGACGACATCGACCCCGCGATGGGCGACCCGGCCTACGACAGCCCGGTGCTGTCCGACCGCGAGCTCCGCAAGCGCAAGCGCGGTCTGGGCAGGCTCAGCAACGGCGAAGACGCCCCCGATGTCGGCGACGACAGCGACGACACGGGTGCAACCGCCCCCATCGAGACGCTGGACGACGACACGTCCGCCGAGCTCGTGCCGCCGCCGCACGCCCCGCTGCCACAGCGCATGGAGCAGCTCGAGCTGGCCGGCGACATCATCTACAGCCTCCCGGCCAACGAGGTGCTGAAGCCGGGTTCGGTGCACAAGGCTCGCTCCCGGGCCAGCGACGACGTCGTCGGACGACTCACCCAGGTGCTCGACGAGTTCGGCATCGACGCCCAGGTCACCGGCTACACCCGCGGCCCGACCGTCACCCGCTACGAGGTGGAGGTCGGCCCCGCGGTCAAGGTCGAGAAGGTCACCGCGCTGTCGAAGAACATCGCGTACGCCGTGGCCAGCGCGGACGTCCGGATCCTCAGCCCGATCCCCGGCAAGTCCGCGATCGGCATCGAGATCCCCAACGCCGACAAGGAGATCGTCTCCCTGGGCGACGTGCTCCGCAGCAACACCGCGCGCTCCGACCACCACCCGCTGGTGGTGGGTCTCGGCAAGGACGTCGAGGGCGGCTTCGTGGTGGCCAATCTCGCCAAGATGCCGCACCTGCTGGTTGCCGGCGCGACCGGCTCCGGCAAGTCGAGCTTCATCAACTCGATGATCACGTCGCTGCTGATGCGGTCGACGCCCGACGAGGTGCGGATGATCATGATCGACCCGAAGCGGGTCGAGCTGAACGCCTACGAGGGCATCCCGCACCTGATCACGCCGATCATCACCAACCCGAAGAAGGCCGCCGAGGCGCTCGCCTGGGTGGTGCGCGAGATGGACCTGCGGTACGACGATCTCGCCAACTTCGGCTTCCGCCACGTGGACGACTTCAACAAGGCTGTCCGCGCGGGGAAGGTGAAGGTGCCGCCGGGCAGCGAGCGCGAGGTGGCGCCGTACCCCTACCTGGTCGTGGTCGTCGACGAGCTCGCCGACCTGATGATGGTCGCCCCCCGCGACGTCGAGGACGCCATCGTCCGGATCACCCAGCTCGCGCGGGCCGCCGGCATCCACCTGGTGCTGGCCACCCAGCGACCGAGCGTCGACGTGGTGACCGGGCTGATCAAGGCCAACGTGCCGTCGCGGCTGGCGTTCGCGACGTCGAGCCTCGCTGACAGCCGGGTGATCCTCGACCAGCCCGGTGCCGAGAAGCTGGTCGGCCAGGGTGACGGGCTGTTCCTCCCGATGGGCGCCTCCAAGGCGGTGCGGGTGCAGGGCTCGTGGGTCACCGAGGCGGAGATGCACCAGGTGGTGGCCCACTGCAAGAAGCAGCTCCAGCCGACGTACCGCGACGACGTGACCGCTCCCCAGCAGAGCAAGCGTGAGCTCGACGACGACATCGGTGACGACCTCGACCTGGTGGTCCAGGCCGTGGAGCTGGTCGTCTCCACGCAGTTCGGCTCGACCTCGATGCTCCAGCGCAAGCTGCGCGTGGGCTTCGCCAAGGCCGGGCGCCTGATGGACATCCTGGAGAGCCGCGGCGTCGTGGGGCCCTCGGAGGGTTCCAAGGCACGCGACGTCCTGGTCAAACCCGATGAGATCGACGCAGTGATCGCCACGTTGCAGGGCGAGATGGGGGACTGAGATGAGCACGGACACGGACCTGGAGATCCCACCCAGCGTGGAGGTACGCCGCCGGGCCGGGCTCGCCGTCGCGCTCGGGGTGGGTGCCTCGCTGGTGGCGATCGCCTACCTGGCGCGTGCCGTCAGCCAGGGCGGTGTCCTCGACTGGGTGCTCTTCGTGGTGCTCGGCATCATCGGCGTGGTCAACCTCGCGGCGCTCCTCGACGCCCGCACGCCGCTGCTCGTCGCAGACGACCTCGGGGTGCGGCTCCGCCTGGGCCGCTCGTGGGTGGGTCTGCCCTGGGGCGGTCTGCACGAGGTGGAGCACCGCGCCCAGCGTGGCTGGTGGCGCGACGGGCTGCTCGTTGTACGACCCCACTACGTGCAGCGCGTGATCGAGGACCTCGACCCCGCCGCGCGTCGTACCGCCCGGCTCAACCGGCGGCTGCACGGCGCCCCGCTCGCCGTACCCCTGGGTCTCGCCACGCGAGCCCTCGGAGAGCCCGACCTGACCGCCGCCCTGGCCGCCCTGGCCGACGGCCGGACACCGGTGGTCGAGTCGCTGCCCGAGGAGACCCCGGTCGCGGAGTCCCCGGTCGCGGAGTCCCCGGTCGAGGCGGCGCTCGCGGACGTGACGCCCGTCGACGAGGGGCCTGCCGAGACCGCGACCACCGTGAGCGTCGCCGACGTCCTCGCGGCCTACGGAGTGGAGGCGCCGGCGCCGGCACCTCGACGGCTCCGCGACCCGCGTCCCGCCATCGCTCTGCTGATCGGCAACCTCGCGGCACGCTTCGACCGCCCGGAGCGCGAGGTCGAGGAGCAGCCTGAAGCACCGGAGATCATCCCCAGCCGGACCCCCGAGCCGATCCGCGCGACAGCCGTCGCGGCGCGGGCCGACGTGTCGTCACGAGGTCCGCGCCGAGGTCGACGTGTTCGAGGAGGAGACGCAGGTCTGGGGCCAGCTCCACGCCGAGCCCGAGACCGAGCTGGCGCCGCTCCTGATCGACGCCTACGCCGCCCAGCCGGCCGCCGAGCCGGTGATCGGACCCCAGTTCGCCGCCGCCCGGCTCCGCCTGGGGCTGACCGTCGACGGCCTCGCCGAGCGGACCCGGATCCGCCCGCATGTGATCGAGGCGATCGAGGTCGACGACTTCAGCGCGTGCGGTGGCGACTTCTACGCCCGCGGGCACCTGCGCACCCTGGCCCGCGTCCTCGGGGTCGACGTGGCGCCGCTGCTCGAGACCTACGACGACCGCTACGCGGATGCGCCTATCGACCCGCGCAGGGTCTTCGAGGCGGAGCTCGCCGGGGCCGGGTCCATCCGCGCGACCCGCGGCGGCCCGAACTGGTCGGTGCTGGTCGCCGCCGTGATGGCCCTGATCCTCTGCTGGTCCGTCGCTCGTCTCGTGACCGGTGGTCCCGACCACGTCGCCGACCGGGCCGTGCTCAGCGGCTCCGGCGGCCCCAACCACGCCTCGCCACCGCCGGCGGCGGGCAAGCCGGTCCCGGTCGTGGTGACGGCGGACGGCGGGGGAGCGCGGGTGGTCGTGCGCAGCGGCACCGGCGCGGTCGTGTTCTCCGGCGAGCTCGCCCTGGGGCAGCAGCACCGGGTCCAGGTGTCCCCGCCCGTGCGGATCCAGTCGACCGACGGGGCCGTACGCGTGCAGGTGGCGGGCCAGGACCGAGGGCACATGGGGCCGGCGGGAAGCCCGGCCTCCGCGTCGTACGTCGTACGCCGCTGACTCCCGTCATCCCGCGCCACGAATCCGTGCGCGTGGGGTCGGGGCGGCATACTCGACGTCGATGACCACGAACCGCGACGTCTCGGTCGCCCTGGTGACCCTGGGGTGTGCCCGCAACGACGTCGACTCCGAGGAGCTGGCCGGACGGCTGGCCGCCGACGGCTTCCGCCTCGTCGACGACCCCGAGGACGCCGAGACCGTCGTGGTGAACACCTGCGGCTTCGTCGAGGCAGCCAAGAAGGACTCCGTCGACACCCTGCTCGCCGCCTCGGATCTCAAGCAGGGCGGACGCACGCGCGCCGTCGTCGCTGTGGGCTGCCTGGCCGAGCGCTACGGCAAGGACCTCGCCGCCTCACTGCCCGAGGCCGACGCCGTCCTCGGCTTCGACGACTACCCCGACATCGCGGCCCGCCTGCGTTCGATCCTCGCCGGCGAGGTGCTCCACCCGCACACGCCGCAGGACCGCCGGAAGCTGCTGCCGATCTCCCCGGCCGACCGCGACGCCTCGGCCCTGTCGGTCCCCGGCCACGGAGTCTCGACGGGCTCGACCGCCGACGTCGGTGAGCATGGGCCGGCCTCGGGTCCGCGGTCCGTACGTCGACGCCTCGACGGCGGTCCGATGGCTCCGCTGAAGCTGGCCAGCGGCTGCGACCGCCGTTGCACGTTCTGCGCGATCCCGAGCTTCCGTGGCTCGTTCGTGAGCCGCCGGCCCTCCGAGGTCGTCGCCGAGGCCCGCTGGCTGGCCGGCGAGGGCGTTCGCGAGCTGTTCCTGGTCAGCGAGAACAGCACGTCGTACGGCAAGGACCTCGGCGACCTCCGGCTGCTGGAGACGCTCCTGCCCGAGCTGGCCGGCATCGACGGCGTCGAGCGGGTGCGGGTGTCCTACCTGCAGCCCGCCGAGACCCGGCCCGGCCTGGTCGAGGCCATCGCCAAGACGGCAGGCGTCAGCGACTACTTCGACCTGTCGTTCCAGCACGCCAGCGCCACGGTGCTCCGACGGATGCGTCGGTTCGGCGACCCGGAGAGCTTCCTGGACCTGCTCGACCGGGTGCGAGCGCTCGCGCCCGCGGCCGGCATCCGCTCCAACGTGATCGTGGGCTTCCCCGGCGAGACCGACGACGACCTGCAGACCCTGTGCGACTTCCTCGTGGCCGGCCGGCTCGACGTCACCGGGGTCTTCGGCTACTCCGACGAGGACGGCACCGAGGCGGAGACCATGGACGACAAGCTCGACGACGACGAGATCCGCACGCGCGTCGAGCACGTCACCGACCTCGTCGAGCAGCTCACCAGCCAGCGGGCCGAGGACCGGGTCGGCGACGACGTGGTCGTGCTCGTCGAGTCCCTGACCGACGGTGTCGCCGAGGGCCGCGCCGACCACCAGGGGCCCGAGGTCGACGGCACGACGCGCCTGACCAGTGAGGGCCACGCGGTCGGCGACCTCGTCCCAGCGGTCGTGGTCGGCAGTGAGGGCGCCGACCTGGTCGCCTCGCCGATCGGGGCCTCAGGAGCGGGCGCGTGAGCGACGAGGTCGGGACGTCCGGCAACTGGAACCTGCCCAACGTGCTGACCGGGATCCGGATCCTGATCGTTCCGTTCTACGGCGTGGCGCTGCTCCAGGACGGTGGCGACTCCATCCTCTGGCGCACCGTCGCGGCGCTGCTGTTCTTCGTGGCGATGGTGACCGACAAGGTCGACGGCGACATCGCCCGAGCCCGCGGCCTGGTCACCAACTTCGGCAAGATCGCCGACCCGATCGCGGACAAGGCGATGACGGGGATGGCGTTCATCGGGCTGTCGATCGTCGGCGACATCTGGTGGTGGGTGACGATCATCGTGCTCCTGCGCGAGTGGACGGTCACCCTGCTCCGGCTGTCGATCCTCCGGCGCGTCGTGGTGGCGGCGGCGTACAGCGGCAAGGTCAAGACCGTGCTGCAGGCCGTGGCGCTGACGGCGTTGTCCCTCCCGCTGCTCCTGCTGAACCCGCCGCTGCACGACGTCGGCGTCTTCCTCTTCTACGTCTTCCAGGTCGTGCTCGCCGTCGCGGTGGCGATGACGATGTGGTCGGGCTACGAGTTCTTCCGCGACGTCTGGCGCCAGCGCCAGGTGCTCCACACCCCCTGACGCGAGGGTTCGCGGGCTGTTCACGGGCGGGCCACCGACCCGTGGCCGGGGGAGGGCTACGGCGTACTAAGGTGACGCGCACGACACCCCGGCCGGCCTCCGTCCGGCTCTCTCGGCTCTCGGAAGGACCCCTCTCTTCATGCGACACAACTCTCGCGCGCGCACTCGACGCGCGCTCTCGGTCGCGGCCGGCCTCGCCGTAGCCGCCGCCGGTCTGGCCTCCGTCTCACCGGCTTCGGCGAACCCAGCCGGCACCGGGCTCGTGATCAGCGAGGTGTACGGCGCCGGCGGCAACGGTGGCGCGGTTCTCAACGCCGACTTCGTCGAGCTCTACAACCCGACCAGCGCCGCGATCAGCGTCACCGGTGACTACATCCACTACCGCGCCGGCACCGGCGGCAGCGGAGGCTCTCCGTTCGCACTGACCGGCTCGGTCCCCGCGGGTGGCCACTACCTGATCCAGATGGGCGCGGCCGGAGCCAACGGAGCCGCGCTGCCGACGCCCGACGCCGTGGCGGTGCCGGCCTTCAACATGGCGGCGGCCGGTGGGCAGGTCTACCTGCTGTCGAGCAGCACCCCGATCACGACCACCGGCGACCAGGCGGGGGCCGCGGGCGTGGTCGACATGGTCGGCGCCGCCGGGGCCACGTCGTTCGAGGGACGGCCACCTCGGCAGGGGCGACGACGACGAGCTCGCTCAACCGCACGAGCACCGGCGCCGACACCGACAACAACACCGCCGACTTCTCGCTCGCGGCTCCCACGCCCCAGGCCGCCGGCACCGGGACGCCACCGCCCCCGCCGACGGAGTACACGATCGCCGAGATCCAGGGCACCGACACCGGTACCTCGCCCCACGTCGGCGAGACCGCGATCACCCAGGGCGTGGTCACCGCCGACTACGCCACCGGCGGGTTCAACGGCTTCTACCTGCAGACCGCCGGCACCGGCGGCCCGACCGACGCCACCCCGGGCGCCTCCGACGCGATCTTCGTGTTCGGCTCGGCAGCCGCGGCCGGTGCACCTCGGCGACTTCGTCCAGGTGCACGGGCAAGGTCAGCGAGTTCGCCGGGACGACCGAGATCGGCGCCAGCGCCGACAACGTCGACGCTGTTGCCCGACGCGCACGACCCCGTCACGCCGGCCGCGATCGCCTACCCGACGACCGACTGCCGGCGCGCGAGGCCCACGAGGGCGAGCTGTGGCGCCGACGAACGACTTCACGGTGACCGACAACTTCGACACCAACTCGTTCGGCGAGATCGGTCTGGCGACCGGCGACCACCAGCTGGTGCAGCCGACCGACGTCGTCAACCCGACCAGCGAGCCCGGCCGGATGGCGGCGATCCAGGCCGACAACGCCGCGCCGGGGCGTGGTGCTCGACGACGGCTCGCAGCACCAGCTACCTGAACAACGCCAACAAGGGCATCCCGCTGCCGTGGCTGGCCACCGACAACCCGGTCCGGATCGGGTCCACCGGCCACCCTGCACCAGCCGGTGATCCTGCGACTTCCGCAACGGCCAGCTGGAACCTCCAGCCGACGACCCAGGTGACCGGCGACGGCACCGGCGTCGGCGACGTTCAGCGACACCCGCGCCGCCAACGCAGGCTCCGCAGGACGTCGGCGGCGACCTCACGCTGGCCACCTTCAACGTGCTGAACTTCTTCCCGACCTCCGCCGCCGACTACACCGCACTCACCCCGGCAACACCTGCACGTCCTTCGACGACCGCGCCGGTACCCGATCGCTGTCAACCAGTGCTCCCGCAACGGCCCGCGCGGCGCGTGGGACGCCACCAACCTCCAGCCGCCAGCGGCCAAGGAGGTCCACGCGATCAACAGCCTCGACGCCGACGTCGTGTCGCTGGAGGAGATCGAGAACTCCGTGCAGTTCGGCAAGCGACCGCGACGACGCGCTCTCGAAGCTCGTCGCCGCGCTCAACGACGCCGCCGGCACGACCCGCTGGGCCTACGTCCCGTCGCCGGCCCCGGCGAACCTGCCGCCCACCGCGAGCAGGACGTCATCCGCACGGCGTTCATCTACAACCCGCAGACGGTGCAGCCGGTCGGCTCCTCCGTCGTCCTGGCCGACCAGTCGGACCCCGGCGAGCCGTTCGACAACGCCCGCGAGCCGCTCGCCCAGGAGTTCAAGCGCAAGGGTGCGCTCGACTCCGACGGCTTCCTGGTGGTGGTCAACCACCTCAAGTCGAAGGGCGACAGCACCCCTGCGGCCACCGGCGACAACGCCAACGGCATCCAGGGCGCCTTCAACGGCGACCGGGTCCGCCAGGCGCACGCGCTGGTCGACTTCGCGAACCGGTCGCGCAGGCCGACGGGGCACCCAGAAGGTCTTCCTCGTGGGTGACTTCAACTCCTACACCCAGGAGGACCCGATGCAGGTCCTCTACCAGGCGGGCTACGTCAACCAGGCCAGCGACGACCCGAAGGACGTCAGCTACGAGTTCGACGGCACGGCCGGGTCGCTCGACCACGTCCTGGCGAGTCCGGCGGCGTGGGCATGGTGACCGGCCGCGACGTCTGGCAGATCAACGCCGAGGAGTCGGTCGGCTTCGAGTACAGCCGCTACAACTACAACGCGACGTTGCTCTACCAGCCGAACCAGTTCCGGGCCTCGGACCACAACCCGGAGCTCGTCGGCCTGAGCGCGCCGTTCTGCCGGGAGGCGTCGACGGTCTCGGTGACGGCGACACCCGACCGGATCAAGAAGAAGAAGGGCACCTCCCGGATCGACGTCACGGTGTCCGCCGCTGAGGCCACGCCCACCGGCGTGGTGACCATCCTGGTCGGCGGCGAGCAGCTCGCCGTCCGACCGCTCGTCGACGGGCACGCGAGCGCGACCGTGGGGCCGTTCCCCGAGTCCGGCACGGAGACTGTGCGGGTGCTCTACCTCGGCGACCAGGTGACCAGGGCGAGCCCCGGCACGACCACGCTCACCGTCACCAACGGCAACCCGAAGTAGCCGGTCAGTCGGGCACTTCCCGCAGCCTGAGCGCCGCCTGCACCAAGCGAGAGGTGGCTGAAGGCCTGCGGGAAGTTCCCGACCATCCGCTCACCGCGGGGGTCGTACTCCTCCGCGAGCAGGCCGACGTCGTTGGTCAGCCCGACCAGCCGGTCGAAGAGGGCGTGCGCGTCGTGCGATACGGCCGGCCATCGGCGTACGCCGACACCAGCCAGAACGAGCAGGCCAGGAAGGGATGCTCCTCGCCGGACGAGCGCCGTCGATCCCGGTCTGGGTGCGGTAGCGCATCAGCAGGCCCTCGCGCATCAGGTCCTGCTCGATCGCCTCGATGGTGCCGAGCATCCTCGGGTCCTCGCCGTCGATGAAGCCGATCAGCGGCAGCATCAGGAGCGAGGCGTCGACCTCCTGGGTCGCGTAGTGCTGGGTGAACGAGTTGCGGTCCGCGTCGAAGCCCTCCGTTCATCACCTCGGCGCGGACCCGGTCGCGCACCTCGCGCCAGCGTCTCCACCTCGCCGGGCAGGCCGTGCCGCTCGACCGCGCGCACGGCCCGGTCGAACGCCGCCCAGACCATCACCCGCGAGTGCGTGAAGTGCTGGAGCGGGCCGCGGATCTCCCACAGCCCGTTGTCGCGCTCCTCCCAGGTGGTCGACCAGGTGGTCGACCAGCACCCGCTGGAGCGCCCACGCGTCGTCGCTGTAGCCGAGGGACGACTCGCGCGCGTCCTCGAGCGCGTTCATCACCTCGCCGAGCACGTCGCTCTGCTCGCTGGTCGACGGCCGCGTTGCCGATCCGGACCGGCCGCGAGCCGGCGTACCCGGGCAGCTCGTCGAGGGTCATCTCGGGCAGCCGTCGCGAGCCGTCGACGGTGTACATGATCTGCAGATCGGCGGGGTCGCCGGCGACGGCGCGCAGCAGCCAGTCGCGCCAGAAGCGTGCCTCGTCGGTCGCGCCCGGCGGAGATCAGCGAGGACAGCGTCAGGGCGGCGTCGCGGAGCCAGCAGTAGCGGTAGTCCCAGTTGCGCTCGCCACCGAAGTCCTCGGGCAGCGAGGTCGTCGCGGCGGCGACGATGCCGCCGGTCTCCACGTGGGTGAGCAGGTGCAGGGTCAGCAGCGAGCGTCGTACGACGTCCTGGTGGGGTACGCCGCGCAGGTCGCAGGTCGTCACCCACTCGACGTCCTCGTGCGATCGTCTCCTCGATCGTGTAGGGGTGAGCGTCGGGGGTGCGCAGGTGCGAGGGGAGCCAGGTGGTGGAGAAGGTCATCTCCTCGCCCTCGCCGAGGTCGAAGTCGTCCGCGTGCCGGTGGTCGATCGGCTTGGGCAACCGCGGACCGCGCAGGACGAGCTTGTCGGGGCCGGCGACGGCGGTGATGACGGGGTCGTGGTCCTCGTGGCGTCGGCGGACCCAGGGGGTCGCGGTGCCGTAGTCGAAGCGCACCACCCACTCGTGGTGGATCCGGACCGTGCCCCTTCACCCCGGTGAGCCGGCGTACGACGTCGATCCGCTCGTCGCCCGTGGGCATCACGTCGAGCAGGGTGACGACCCCGGAGTCGGTGGTGAACGTGGTCTCGAGCGCGGCCGAGTCGCCGAGGTACCGGCGGCTGACCTCGTAGTCCCCGACCGGGCAGAGCTGCCAGTGGCCGTTGTCCTCGTCGCCGAGCAGGGCCGCGAAGCAGGCCGGGGAGTCGAAGCGCGGCAGGCAGAGCCAGTCGATCGAGCCGTTGCGTGGCGACCAGCGCGGCGGTGTGGCGGTCGCCGATCATCGCGTAGTCCTCGATCGGGCGGCTCACTCCGAAACACTAACCGGCCGGTCTAGGGTCGGACCATGAGACGCCGCTCGACCCCCGACGTCGAGGCTGCGGAGGCGCTGGCGCCTGCTGCACACCGCCGATGCCACCCTGGCCACGGCCGAGTCGCTGACCGGTGGCCGGCTCGCGGCGGCGATCACCTCGGTGCCGGGTGCCTCGGCGAGCTATCTGGGCGGGTTCGTCACCTACGCGACCGAGCTCAAGGAGTCGCTGCTGGGGGTCCCGCTCGAGCTCGTCGAGCAGTACGGCGTGGTGTCGGGCGAGTGCGCCAGCGCGATGGCCGCGGGCTGCCGGGCCGCCACCGGTGCGACGTACGGCGTGGCGACGACGGGTGTGGCCGGCCCCGACCAGCAGGAGGGCAAGCCCGTCGGCACGGTCTTCGTCGGGCTGTCGGGCCCCGAGGGGGAGACGGTGCTGGCCATGGAGCTGCTCGGCGACCGGGCCGGGATCCAGGACCGGGCGTGTCGGGAGGCGCTGTCGGCCCTGTGTGGGATTCTTCGGGCGGAGCCGCGAGAGGACTGAGGCGTCGGGACGCATCGGCCCGCACTGCCGAGATGTACGACGTGTCTCGAAATGATGTGGGGAACAACCCCCACTCGGGTAGCGTTTCCGACACAGTCATACTTCCCGATCGCATTCCACCCGCACCGACGACCCAGGAGGACTCAGATGGCGCTGTTCCGCCGGTTGCTGGGCGACGTCCTCCGTGAGCGTCGGCTCGAGCAGGGCCTGACCCTGCGGCAGGTCTCAGCGGAGGCGCGGGTCAGCCTGGGCTACATCTCCGAGATCGAGCGCGGCCAGAAGGAAGCGTCCTCCGAGCTCCTGGCCTCGCTGTGCACCGCGCTCGACGCGCCGCTGTCCGAGGTGCTCCGCGACGTCTCCGTGGCGGTCGCGGTCGAAGAGGCCGCCAGTGCCCCGACGCCGATCACCACCCGTCGTCCGCTGGTCGCGTCCGCAGCCTCCGCCGCCTGACCTCAGAGGACGCCGAGGTCGTTCAGTGCCTCGAGCACGAACCAGAGGCCGAAGACGGGCACGCCACGGCCACGATCTGGTGGTGGTGCTTCTCGAGCCAGGTCGACACGGACATCAGCAGCGGTGCCGACCGCCCGACTCGAGGTCGGGTGTCTTCGCCTGGGCGGGCACGATGATCAGGGCGAGGAGGAGACCCTGGATCAGCCGGAGAACCGTCATCCCGCTCGCGAAGGCCACGGCGGAGCGCAGGCCGGAGGGCGAGCGGAGCAGCACGAGCGTGACGGTGATCTGCGTGGGCAGCGACCGCTACGGAAGGCGTCGCGGACCCGGCGTCACCCATGATGGGTGATCCGTCCCCGGCCCTGGATCGGCACAGTGGATGACATGGAACTGACGTCGCGGCAGGTACGCCGGGCGGTGTCCGACAGCACCGGGCTCAGCCAGGAGGAGATCGGCTTCCTGATCGCTGCGGCCGCCGTGGCTACGGGCGTGGTCATCGCGCTGCGAACCTATGGACGCTGGTGACGAGGCTCTGGGCGCCGTCGGGCGGCCGCGCCTAGGTCTGGCACCGTGGGGCAGGCGAACGTCGTCCGCTCGCGGCCGGCGTCGCCGAGCAGCGTCTGCCGGATCGTCGTACCGCAGCGTCGGCAGGGCCGGCCGGCCCGGTCGTAGACCCAGAACTGTCGTCCGCGAGCCAGGTCGCCGGTCGTGCTCTGCTGGCCTCGTCGGCTGTTGAGGTCGAGCAGCTGGTGGGCGCGGTCGACCATCCGTCGGAGGTCGGGCACCTCGGCCACGCGGCCGCTCCGGCGCGACACCGGTGACGAAGCACAGCTCGGAGGCGTACATGTTGCCGATGCCTGCGAGCCGGGTCTGGTCGAGCAGAGCCTCCTTGACCGTGCGCTCGGGCTGCTCCCGGAGGCGGCGTACGGCCTCGTCGGGGTCCCAGTCGGGGCCGAGCAGGTCGGGACCGAGGTGACCGACCAGGTCGGGCTCGCGGTCACGGGGCACGATCTCGACGAGGCCGAGCGCGAAACCCACCGCGACGGTGTCGTCGGTCGTCAGGACGACGCGGGCGGTGTGAGCCGGCCGGGGCCAGCGGGCGCCCGGCTGGAGCAGCCGCCACCCGCCCTCCATCTTGAGGTGCGTGTGGAGGGTCCAGTGCGCGTCGCCGTCGATCCGCGTGAGCAGGTGCTTGCCACGGGCGACGGTCTCGCTGACCGTGGCGCCGGCGAGGTCCCAGGTGGCGAACGCCGGCACCCGGAAGTCGGTCGCGGTCAGCACCGAGCCGGTGAGCGCGCGGTCGAGCAGGCGGGCCGCCCGCCAGACGGTGTCGCCCTCAGGCACGCAGCCTCAGCCCCCGCGGTGTCGACAGGAACCCGGCCGCGTCGAGCGCCTCCCGCAGCGGAGTCGAGCCGCCGCCGAGGATCTGCTCGCCATCGGCCCGCTCGACCGTCAGCCGGCCCAGCGCACCGCGCCGACCGGCCTCGGAGAGTGACTGGGCGGCCGGTCCGAGGAGGCCGGCGTCGTCGGACCAGGTGAGCAGCGTCTTGCCGCCGCGTTCGACGTAGAGGGTGAGCGCGCCGTCGACGAGGACGACGAGCGCACCCGCCTTGCGCCCCGGCCGGTGTCCGCCCGAGGTCTGGCGCTCGGGCCACGGGAGCGCGGCGCCGAACGGGTTGGCAGGATCGGTCGCGGCGAGGGTGACGGCGGCGGGCTTCGAGTCGCCTCCCCGGTCGTCGCTCGAACCTCTCGAGACGTCGGCGAAGGTACGGAGGCGGTCGACGGCGCCGGCGGTGCCGAACTGCGCAGCGCCGAGCCCCTCCACGAAGTACCCGCGGCGGCAGCGGCCGGAGTCCTCGAAGGCCGACAGCACCTTGTAGACCGCCGCGAAGCCGCCCAGGGTGCGCTCGGAGACCACCGCGCCACGGGTGACGACGCCGTGTCGCTCGAGCATCCGCTCGGCCGTGGCGTGGGCACGACGGGTCGGGTCGGCGTCGACCCCGGGCAGCAGCGCCCAGCGACCGGACGTCGCCGGAGGCGAGGGGCGTACGCCGGCCCGGCTCGGTCTGCTGGGCCTGGCTCGGGGGGCCGCGCGGCGGGTGCGGTGGGTGCCCGATCCCGAGGTCAGGGCACGCAGCGGCGCGAAGGTGTCGTTGGTGACGCGACCGGCCCAGACCAGCTCCCACAAGGCGTCGGCCAGCGCGCGCTCGGTGGCTCCGGTCGCCGCGGCCAGCTGGCGGAAGAACCACGCTCCGCCCGGGGCGAGCGCATCGAGGACGGCCTCGTGCACCTCGCCGCGTTCCAGGTCGAGGTCCGGGTCGGTCAGCGGAAGGGTGAGTGGGGCCTGGTCACCGAGGTGGAGCGAGACCCAGCCGTCGTTGCCGGGCAACGCAGCCTGCCCGACCCAGGTGACCTCGCCCGAGGCGGTCAGCTCGTCGAGCAGCGCAGGCTCGTAGTCGGGGAGCCGCGCGGGCAGGATCAGCGACTCCCAGGCCGATGCAGGGGCGGCGTACCCGGCGAGCTGGTCGACCACCTGGAGCAGCCCGTCGACGCCGCGCGGGCGGCCGCGCGGGGACCGGTTGACGTGCTGCCAGGCCAGGAGGAAACGGCCCATCGCGGCCGGCTCGACCGGCTCGACCTCCTGCCGCAGCCGGGCCAGCGACCGGCGCCGCAGCATCCGCAGCACCTCGGCGTCGCACCACTCGGCACCGGAACCGGAAGGCCGGAACTCGCCCTCGAGGACCCGCCCCTGACCACCGAGGCGTTGCAGGGTCTGGCGGGCCACGGCGACGCCGAGCCCGAGCCGCGCGGAGACGTCGGCGACCGTGAACGGACCGTGGGTGCGGGCGAAGCGGCCCACCAGGTCGGCCAGCGGGTCGTCGACCGGCTCGGCGAACGCGTCGGGTGTGCCGGGCGGGACGGGTACGCCGAGCCCGTCACGCAGGCGACCGACGTCCTCGACGGCGGTCCAACGCTCCTCACCGGCCATCCGCACCACGACCGCGCGCCGGGCGTCCGCGAGGGCCGCTAGCCACTCGGGCGCCGGGCCGCCCTGGACGCTGCGGGCCAGGACCTCGTCCACCGTCAGCGGACCGAGCCAGCGAAGCAGGTCGGCGACCCCCTCGGCGTCGCGGACCCGGCGTTCGGGGTCGGTGCGCTGGAGGGTCGCCTCGATCTCGGCGAGGACGTCGGGGTCGAGCAGCTCGCGGAGCTCCGCCCGGCCGAGCAGCTCGGCGAGCAGCCCCTGGTCGAGCGCGAGGGCGGCGGCCCGTCGTTCGGCGATGGGGGAGTCGCCCTCGTAGACGAACTGCGCGACGTAGCCGAAGAGCAGGCTGCGCGCATAGGGAGACGGCTGGTGGGTGTCGACGTCGTGGATGGTGACCTCGCGCCGCTGCACCCTGCGCATCAGCCCGACCAGTGCCGGCAGGTCGTAGACGTCCTGCAGGCACTCGCGGACGGCCTCGAGCACGATCGGGAACGACGGGTACTTCGATGCGACCTCGAGCAGGGCGGCGCTGCGCTGACGCTGCTGCCAGAGCGGGGAACGACGACCGGGGTCGCGGCGCGGCAGCAGGAGCGCCCGGGCCGCGCACTCGCGGAAGCGCGAGGCGAACAGTGCGGACCCGCCGACCTCCTGGGTGACGAGGTCGTCGATCTCGTCCGGCTCGAACGCGATCACCTCGCCGGTCGGTGGCTCGGCGTCGGTGTCGGGGATCCGGATCACGATGCCGTCGTCGGAGGCGATCGCCTGGCCGTCGATGCCGTAGCGCTCGCGCAGCCGCGCGTTGATCGCCAGTGCCCAGGGGGCGTGGACGGGCGTGCCGTAGGGGGAGTGGACCACGAGCCGCCAGTCACCCAGCTCGTCGCGGAACTTCTCCACCACCAGGGTGCGGTCGCTCGGCAGCACACCGGTGGCCTCGACCTGCTCGTGGACGTAGCCGACCAGGTTGCCGGCGGCCCACGGGTCGAGCCCGCGTTCCTCGGCGACGGCCACGGCGCTCTCGCGCGACGACGACCCGAGCTCGCGGGTGAAGGCGCCGATCGCCTCGCCGAGCTCCGCCGGCCGGCCGAGCGCGTCGCCCTTCCAGAACGGCAGCCGCCCGGGTACGCCGGGAGCGGGCGTGACGAGGACCCGGTCGTGGGTGATGTCCTCGATCCGCCAGCTGGTCGCACCGAGCGCGAACACGTCACCGACCCGCGACTCGTAGACCATCTCCTCGTCGAGCTCGCCGACCCGCCGCCCCGGACCCGACTTCTCGTTGGTCGAGCCGGACGAGACCAGGAAGACGCCGAAGAGGCCGCGGTCGGGGATGGTGCCGCCGCTCGTCACGGCCAGCCGCTGGGCGCCCGGCCGGCCGGTCAGCTGTCCCGTCACGCGGTCCCACACGACGCGCGGTCGGAGCTCGGCGAACTCGTCGCTGGGGTAGCGGCCGCTGAGCAGGTCAAGAGTCGCGTCGAAGGCCCCGCGCGGCAGCTGGGTGTACGACGCGGAGCGGCGTACGAGGTCGAACAGCTCGTCGACCGACCACGCCTCCATCGCCACCATCGAGACGACCTGCTGGGCCAGCACGTCGAGCGGGTTGGTCGGGATGCGCATCGACTCGATCAGGCCCGAGCGCATCCGCTCGACGGCGACCGCGGTCTGGGCGAGATCGCCGCGGTGCTTGGGGAACAGCACGCCCCGGCTGACCTCGCCGACCTGGTGACCCGCGCGGCCCACCCGCTGGAGCGCGCTGGCGACGCTGGGCGGTGACTCGATCTGGATCACGAGGTCCACCGCGCCCATGTCGATCCCGAGCTCGAGACTGCTGGTGGCGACCACGCACGGGAGGCGGCCGCGCTTGAGGTCGTCCTCGATCAGGGCGCGCTGCTCCTTGGAGACCGAGCCGTGGTGGGCCTTGGCGATCACAGGAGCCGCGCCGTAGGACGCCCCGGACTGGGCCATGATCTCGGCCGGTGACTCGATGCTGGTCTCGACACCGACTCCAGCCCGCTCGGCCGCGATCTCGTTGAGCCTCGCGGTGAGACGCTCGGCCAGCCGGCGGGAGTTGGCGAAGACGATGGTGGAGCGGTGCTGCTCGATCAGGTCGACGACGTGGTTCTCGACGTGGGGCCAGATCGAGGTGGCCTCGCGGCCGTCGGCGTCGCCCTCCTGAGCGGAGTCGTCGTACGGCGCGGGCGCGGTCATGTCCTCCACGGGGACGACGACCTTGAGGTCCCACTGCTTGACCGACGGTGGAGCCACGATCTCGACCGGCGTCGTGCCGCCGAGGAAGCGCGCCACCTCCTCCAGCGGCCGGACCGTCGCCGAGAGCCCGATCCGCTGGGCGGGCTGCGGGAGCAGGGCGTCGAGGCGCTCGAGGCTCAGTCCGAGATGGGCACCTCGCTTGGTGCCGGCCACGGCGTGGACCTCGTCGACGATCACGGTCTCGACGTGACGCAGGCTCTCGCGTGCCTGGCTGGTCAGCATCAGGAACAGCGACTCGGGTGTGGTGATCAGGATGTCCGGAGGGGTGCGGGCAAGGGTCCGCCGTTCCGCGGCCGGGGTGTCACCGGATCGGATGCCGACGCTCACCTCGGGCACCCGCTCGCCGAGGCGCTCTGCCGTGTGCCGGATCCCGACCAGGGGTGCCCGTAGGTTGCGCTCGACGTCGACCGCCAACGCCTTGAGCGGTGAGATGTAGAGGACGCGGGTGCCGGACGCTGGTGGGTGGAGACCCGGCTCGGTCAGCAGCCGGTCGATCGCCCAGAGGAACGCCGAGAGCGTCTTGCCCGAGCCGGTCGGTGCGACGACCAGCGCGTGCCGACCCTGCGAGATCGCCTCCCAGGCGCCGTCCTGCGCCGGCGTGGGCTCGGCGAACGCGGCGGCGAACCACTCCCGTGTCGGCGCGCTGAACCTCTCCAGCGCGGCATGGGCCTCGGACATGGCTCCATCCTCGCCCACGGCACCGACAACGCTGAGGGGGATCGTGGCGGCCCACGCGACCACAGAGCTGAGCCGGGGTGATCCGGAGCGACCCCGAACTCCGTCGCCAACCCTCTCGGTGGCGCCTAGCATGGCTGATCTCAGGTGTTTGCTCGACCCACGCCCAGGCGGTGGATGACATGCCCGTACCGACCGGGAGACCTCTTCTCCTGGGTCGCGAGCGGGACTCCGCCGAGCTGGACGAGGCCCTCGCGCTCGCCGCACAGGGCACCCCGCAGACCGTGCTCGTCGGGGGCGACGCCGGGATCGGCAAGACCACGCTGATGCTCGACCTGGAGCGTCGAGCGCGCGAGCTCGGGTTCACCGTGGCGACGGGGCACGGTCTCGACATCGAGGCCGGCATCTCGTTCGCCCCGGTGGTCGAGGCGGTGCGATCGCTGCTCGGCGGCCTCGATGACCTCGACGGCACGGCCGTCGGCCCGACGCATGCTCACCCTCTTGGACCCGGAGGCACCGAGACGCGTGGAGACCTTCCACGCGTTGGACGACCTCGCTGCCACGGTCCTGGAAGCGGCCGCTGCCGGTCCGGTGCTGGTGGTACTGGAGGACATGCACTGGGCGGACCGCTCGACCCAGGACTTCGCGGCCGTGATGTCCCGGACCGCCCGTGGGCGACTGCTGTTCGTCCTCACCTTCCGCAGCGACGAGCTCCACCGACGCCACCCGTTCCGTAGGACCTTGGCCGAGATCAGCCGCACCTTCGCGGCACGTCGCATCGACCTCGATGCGTTGGGTCACGACGACATCGCGGGCATCGTCGCTGCCAGCAGAGACGGCCCACCCGACCCGTCCGTGGTGGGTTCCGTACTGGCCCGGTCCGAGGGCAACCCGCTGTACGCCGAGGAGCTCCTGGCGGCCGACCAGGAGGGGATCCCGGGTCACCTCTCCGATCTCCTGCTGGCCCGGATCGACGCCCTCGACGAGGGACCGCGGGCGCTGCTCCGCGTCGCCTCCATCGACGGGACCCGGCTCGACACCGGGACGCTGGCGGACCTGGCGGGGCTCGACCAGCCGCAGCTGGACGGCTACCTCCGAGAAGCTCTCGACGCGAACGTGCTGCGCCAGATCGGTGACTCCCTCGAGTTCCGCCACGGCCTGCTGCGCGAGGCGACGTACGACGACCTGCTGCCCGCCGAACGGAGCCGGACTCACGGCAGGATGGCCGAGATCCTCCAGGCGAACGTCGACTCCGAGCCGGACCCCGCACTGTCGACCCTGAGCCGGCTCGCCTTCCACTGGGACGCCGCCCACGACCTGCCCCGCACCCTCGCGGCGTCGGTCCGCGCCGGGGTGGTGGCGCAGCGGTTGGGACTGGCCGAGGCCCTCACCCAGCTCGAACGCGCCCTGTCGTTGTGGGACCGGGTCCCAGACGCCGAGGCCGTGGCGGGCCGTCCGCAGGCCGAGATCGTCGTACTCCTCGGGGAGTCGGCAGGCGACCAAGGTGACAACGAGCGCTGGCACACGCTGGTCCGCTCGGCGGTGGACATGGTCGGGCCCGACACCGACCCGCTGCTGGCCAGCCGCGTGTACTCCGCCTTGGCCGCCTGCTCCTTCCACACCGAGGACACGATCGGTGCGGAGGAGGCGATCCGGCGGGCGGTCGAGTACGCCGGTGACTCACCCACCGAGGAGCTCGCACGTGCCCTGGGCGCCCAGGCGGAGTTCTTCAACCGGCACGACCACTTCGGCGAGAGTGTTGTCGCCGCCGAACGGGCCGCCGACGCCGCGAGGATTGCGGGGTGCGTCGAACCGCGGGTCGACGCCGTCATGGTCAGGGCTCTCTCCCTGGGATATCTCGGCCATATCGGCGAGGCTCTAGCGGGCCTGGAGCAGGCCATCGTGTTGGCACGGGAAGCGGGCCTGGTCGGGGAGGCGCTCGACACCACCATGTATCTCGCCGTGCAGTACATGGAGGCCGGGCAGCTGGATCGTGGCCTCTCCCTCGCGAGTGAGGGCTTCGACGAGGGCCGGGCCTTGGGACTTCCGATGCAAGGGGTCATGTGCGGGGACGCCATGCTGATGGGGCTCCTCTGGCAGGGCCGTCTCGGCGAGGCCGAACAACGGCTGGAGGAGATCGGTGAGCTCGGAGTGCCCACCTCTCGCTGGCACTGTCCGGACGCGGAGCTCTTGCTGGCACGAGGCGACGCACGCGGGGCGGCCCCACTGGTACGCGAGGCCGCGGCAGAGACGCAGAAGGCAAGCCGGCAGCCGGAGGACACCGACGTCCTGACCGAGCTCGAGCTCGCCGCGATGCTCGACGATCCGCAGCAGGCCCTCGAGAAGGCGGGGTCGTTCCTCTCCAAGCTGGACGAGTGTGACTCCCCGCTGGTGGCGGCGGCTGCGGCACGGATCGGCTTCCAGGCCCTGTGCTTCGGCCGGTCGACGCCCTGGGCCCAGGCCGACGAGCTGCGGGACCTGGCAGCTGGACAGTTGGCGCTGGCAAGAGACGGGCTCACCGACGCGTGGCGCTCGACGTACCACGGAGTCCAGCTCGCCCTCGCCGAGGCGTACGCAACCCGGCTCGCCGGGGAGCCGGCCGTCGCGCAGTTCCGGGAGGCGACAGAGCTGGCGGAGCCGTTCGGCGCCTACTTCGCGCTCGAGCCGCGGCTGAACCTCGCCGAGGAGCTTCTTGCCCACAGCGGCCGCGACGAGGGTCGCGAGCTCCTCGTCGACTGCTGGAGCACCGCCCACGACATGGGTGCCCACGATGTCGAGCGGCGGGCGGCCCGCCTCGCCACCCGGACCCGCGTTCCTCTCCCGGGGGCGGCGGTCGGCCGAGGGCCTCTGAGTCGGCTGACTCCTCGCGAACGCGAGGTACTCGACCTCCTCGCCACCGGAGCCACCAACAGGGCGATCGCGACCTCGCTGTTCATCACCGAGAAGACCGCGAGCGTCCACGTGTCGAACCTCATCGCCAAGCTCGGTGTCGCCAACCGCGGGGAAGCCGCCGCCCTGGCCCGAGATCACGCAGGCTGACGCTCCCGCGCGCCACCCGCCTGAGGGTCGCCTAGTCCCCGCCGGCGCGAGCTTCGGGTGGCGCGCTGGGTGGGTCGCCCAGACCGAGGGCTCGGGTGAGCGGCTTCGCCCCGAGACCATAGGTCGCAGCGGTCCCCACGATGACGAGGAAGGTCGCCGGCAGGAGCTGGTCGGCGCCGGCCAGATCGAGGGCCACCAACGGGGGCGCGAAGCTGGCGGCGGTGGACGCGGCGATGATGCCGCGTGGGTGCATCGCTCCGACGAAGATGCGCTCCTGACGGGACAGGTCGGTGCCCCAGGTCGACACCAGCGCGACGACGGGACGCACGACCAGCACCAGAAGAACGACCAACGCGATGGACGGCAGCACCGTGCCCCGGAGGGACTCGGGTGTGACCGTGGCGGAGATGGAGATGAACAACAACCCGATGGTCAGCTGGACGACGGTCTTGAGCTGCCGGCGA
Source organism: uncultured Actinomycetota bacterium (assembly GCA_963761515.1). Classification (GTDB taxonomy): domain Bacteria; phylum Actinomycetota; class Actinomycetes; order Propionibacteriales; family Nocardioidaceae; genus Nocardioides. The sequence goes on along the minus strand of CAVXHO010000003.1, from coordinate 103,786 downwards.
TCCTCTGGCAGGTCCTCTCCCGACACGTTGGCGATCACCATCCCCATGGCGATCGCGGCCACCAGCCCGGTGTCCGGGGCGATGGCGTCGCACAACCCCGCCGTGGTGAGGACGGTGGCGAGGATGGCCTCGGCCGCCAGGACACCGGTCAGCCGCACCTTCTTCAGCAGGAACCACAAGACGCTCAGACCGAGGGCCGCGCCGAGCAGGCCGACCACGATGCGGCCGCCGAAACCCACCAGCCCCCGCGCCACGCCGTGGGCGTGGTGCGTGATCAGGATCTGGTAGACGACCACCCCGATCAGCGCACCGATGGGGTCGATGGTCGTGCCCTCGTGGGTCAGGATCACGTCCAGCCGATGGCCGGGCGCGGCATTCTGCAAGATGGGCCCCACCACGGTCGGGCCCGAGACGATCAGGATGGCGCCGAGCATGACGGCCGCCTGCGTCGACATCCCGAAGAGCAGTGCTGCGAAGAGGGCGGCGCCTCCCCAGGTGAGGGGGATGCCCAGCATGAGCAGACGTCGTACGACGACGCCGGTATGCCCGGAGAGATCGCGGAGGACGAGGTCGAGGCCACCGTCGAACAAGATGACCGCTACCGCGAGGCTCACCAGCGGCTCGAACGCCACCCCCAGGAGCTTGTCCGGATCGACGGACGGGACCAGTGCCCCGGCCAGGAAACCCACGGGAAGCAGCACGATGATCGCCGGCACGCCGACCTTGGCCGCGATCACCTGACACACCACTGCCAGGGCAAGGATCAGCGAAAGACCGACGAAGACCTGGGAGGCGGTCATGTCCATGACTGTGCCGCACTGGGCGAAGGAGCGGATCACCCGATCAAGACGACCCCGGCGTGAGCCTCGATTGCCAAGCACAGCCGCGAGGCGCATCCTTACCCCACGGACTCAGGAGGCGACCCATGACTTTCAAGGAGCAGTTCGACTCCGTCCAATGGCGCACCCTCCAGTACGCCCCCTTCCTGGTCCTCAGTGGTGTCTCCGGGCGATACGGGAACTTCGCGGTCGAGGAGGTGGCCGTCTTCGAGCGTTGGCTCGATGCAGCCGTGCGTGCGCCCGGCAACCTCAATCGCGAGGTGTTGTCCTCGGTCGCCGCCGAGATCACCGAGCTCACCAGCGAGTACGAGTGCTACGGCGGGACCATCGTCAGTGGCCTCACCGCGGTGAGCGACGTACTCGTTCACCAGCCTCCGCCCGAGGTCGAGGCCTTCCGCAGCGCCCTGATCCACGTCCTGGGCGCCGGCATCGGTCGAGCCCGCGGCCCTTACGGCAAGGAGCTCACGACCGAGTGCTCGCAGATGCTCGTGATGATGGAGGAGTTTCTGCGGCCCGGCATCTTCTTCGCGCCTGAGACGGCCGCTGGTTGAGGCGCCGCGTTTCCATGAGGGGCGACTAACCTGCTGACGATGAGCAGGATCTTCACGACCAGTGTCGCGTCTGTGTATCCCCACTACGTGACGAAGGTGGAGAAGAAGGGCCGCACGCAGTCCGAGCTGGACCAGGTGATCCAGTGGCTGACCGGTTTCGACGAGGCGGCATTGCGCCGCCACCTGTCTGCGGGCACGACGTTCGAGGACTTCTTCGCGGAGGCACGCCTCAACCCGAACGCGTCCTTGATCACGGGCGTGGTGTGCGGGGTGCGTGTGGAGAACGTCGACGATCCCCTGATGCAGAAGATTCGCTACCTGGACAAGCTGGTCGACGAGCTGGCACGGGGCAAGGCGATGGACAAGATCCTGAGGTCGTGACGGCCGCGACCTCGCTCTACGATGCGCCGATGATCGAGTACTCGTGGCGGGGCGCCTTCGACAGTGCCGAGGTGGAGACGTTGCACGCTGAGTGTTTCGACCGCGAGCCGAGCGAGTGGGACTGGTCCGGTCAGGTCGCGCGGCACAGTCTCGGGTGGGTCTGCGCTCGCGACGGCGGTGCACTGGCCGGGTGGGTGAACGTGGCGTGGGACGGAGCCGCACACGCGTTCGTTCTGGACACGATCGTCACGGAGTCACATCGTCGGCGTGGCATCGCCACTCGGCTCGTCGCCGCAGCCACCGATGGTGCCCGTGCCGCGGGGTGCGAGTGGCTGCACGTCGACTTCGAGGACCACCTCACTGCGTTCTACCTCGAGGGGTGCGGGTTCACGCCGACTCCTGCCGGCCTGATCCGCCTGTGAGTGAGGGGACAGACACCGTGATGTGCGTGCGTCGTACGTCGTGGCCGAGCACACTGCCCTCGTGACACGTGCGATCGACGTGGCGCTCGGCCTCATCGCCGAGGACCTGGACGCGGGGGGCGTTCCCCTGCCACGGGTCGATCCGGCGCCGTGGCAGCCCTGGGAGCCGTCGGAGTCCGTCACGCTGCTCGCGGCTGACGGCACCGGCATGGGTGTGTGGCTCGACCTCGGGCTGTCTCGCGCCGAAGGCCTCGCCCACCTCGCCGACCAGGTTCAGGACTGGGCGGGCGAGGAGCTCGGTCGGCTCGGACGTCCGACGAACTGGCCGGCCTGTGCCGCTCATCCCACGAGCCATCCCCTGCGGCCACGTGTCCAGGACGGTCGCGCGGTCTGGGCGTGTCCCGTCGCCCCTGCCGTCTGGGTGCCCATCGGTGGGGCTTCGCGAGGGTAGCGGGCACGCGACGCGCAGCGAGCCGAGCTCGGCGCTGTATGGAATGATTTCGCGGACGAGAACAGGTCAAGGGGGTTCGACCCGGATGCAGATGAAGGTGGAGCTGATCCCGCTCCCGGTGGCGGACGTGGACCGAGCCATCGCCTTCTATGGCGACAAGCTCGGCTTCACCAAGGACTTCGACGTGCAGCCCAGCGAGGGTGTGCGCGTCGTCCAGCTGACGCCAGAGGGCTCGGGTTGTTCAGTGGGCTTCGGGACGGGACTCGACGTGTACGAGGCGGAGCCCGGCAGTGTCAGAGGCGTGCACCTGGTCGTGGAGGACATCGCCGAGGCGCGTGCCGAGCTGCTCCGCCGAGGGGTGGAGATCGGCGAGATCCGCGACTTCGGGGGCGGCGTCAAAGGAGCGGACTTCTCCGATCCCGACGGCAACACCCTGGAGCTCCAGGAGATGGAGTGGCGCAAGGGCCCGACGTTCTAGGTCCCTAGGGTTGCTCCATGACGCGTCCCTGCAAGGTCGGTGTCCAGCTGCCCGAGGTGGAGAGGTTCGTGCCGTGGCCCGAGTACCTGGACCTGGCGCGGCGCGTGGAGGAGGTCGGCCTCGACTCGGTCTGGGTGGGTGACCACCTGGTCTACGACCTGCCGGACGGGTCGACACGCGGGCCGTACGAGGCGTGGACGACGCTCGCTGCGATCGCGGCCGTCACCGAACGGGTGGAGATCGGTCCGCTGGTCGCCTCGTCGAGCTTCCACGCGCCGACGATGCTGGCCAAGCACGCCGCAACCGTCGACGCGATCTCGCAGGGCAGGCTCATCCTGGGACTCGGCGCGGGCTGGAACCGGCGCGAGTACGACGCGTTCGGCTTTCCCTACGACCGACGCGTCTCGCGTTTCGAGGAGGCGCTGGCGATCATCGTGCCGCTGCTCCGGGAGGGACGCACGACGTTCCACGGCCAGTTCTACGACGTCGACGACTGCGTGCTGGACCCGCGCCCGGTCCGGGAGGGCGGGCCTCCGATCATGCTGGGCTCGAACAGCCCCCGGATGCTGAGCATCGGGCTCCCCGTCGTGGACTCCTGGAACGTCTGGTGGAGCATCTACGACAACTCGGTCGAGCGGTTCGCGGAGCTCAAGGCCGGAGTCGACGCGGTGATGCCGGAGGGGCGGTACGTCGAGGCGACGGCTGCGGTCCTGGTCACGCTCCCGGGCGGGAAGGGCCGGCTGATGGGTGAGTGGTACGACGCCAGGGTCACGACCGTGACGCCCGACGATCTCGGCGATCACGTGCGAGGGCTGGCCGACGCCGGCGCAACGCACCTGCAGCTCGTGCTGGACCCGATCACCGCCTCCTCGGTCGAGACCGTCGGTGCGGCGCTGGCTGATCTCGACCGGTGAGTGGCCACGGTCCCCACGCTCTGGCACCATCCCTGCCGTGACGACGACCGGTCTTGACCTCTCGGGACGCGTCGCGGTGGTGACCGGGGCAGGAAGCCCCACCGGCATCGGCTTCGCGGTGTGCCGGCGGCTCGGTGAGCTCGGCGCGGCCGTGACCCTCACCGCCACCACGGACCGCGTGCTCGATCGGGAACGGGACCTGCAGGAAGCGGGCGTCCGGGCCACAGGCGTGGTCGCGGACCTCACGGATGCCGCCGCGGCGGAGGACGTGGTCGCCACTGCCACACGGCGACATGGCGCGGTGGACATCCTGGTGAACAACGCCGGGATGGTGTCGCTCAGCGACAGCGGTGCCCTCTCCGGCGGTGTCGACGGGCTCTCGTACGACGACTGGCAGCACAGCCTGCGTCGCAACCTCGATACCGCCTTCCTGATGACCCGGTCGACGGTGCCGGCCATGCGGCGCAACGGCTGGGGGCGGATCGTGATGGTGTCCAGCGTGACCGGCCCGGTGATGGCGATGCGCGGGGACGCGGCCTATGCCGCGGCGAAGGCGGCCCTCGTCGGGATGGTGCGCTCCCTGGCCGTCGACCTGGCCGTCGACGGCATCACCGCGAACGCCGTCGCGCCGGGCTGGATCGCCACCGGCTCACAGACCGCCGACGAGGCGCGCGAGGGGGAGATGATTCCGATGGGACGCAGCGGCACACCCGATGAGATCGCGTGGCCGGTCGCCTGGCTGTGCACCCCTGGCGCGGCGTACGTGACGGGCCAGTGCCTGGTCGTCGACGGCGGCAACTCGGTGGCCGAGGAACGAACGCGCTAGACGGACGGCGGCCTCATCGGTCGACGCGAAGGGCACCCGTCAGGGCGTCGATGAGCAGGTCGGCGTGATCGTCACCGAAGACCAGCGGGGGCCGGATCTTCAAGGTGGCGCCCTCCCGTCCGGTGCGACCGATCAGGACACCCCTGTCCCTCATGCCTTCGACGACGCGGCCGGTGCGGTCCGGGTCGGGCCGACCGGTCGTCGGGTCCACGAGGTCGAGAGCGACCGCCAGACCCCAGCCGCGTACGTCGCCCACCGACGGATCCTCGGCCGTGACCCCGCGCAGGGCCGCGAGCAGTCGCGCACCCGTGGCGGCCACGTGCTCGACGACGTGCTCCTCCTGGATGGTCCGCAGTACGGCGATCGCTGCTGCGCATGCGGCGGTGCCGCCGCCGAACGTGCTGAAGTAGTCGGTGTCCGCGATGAACGGGTCGACCAGCTCCGCGGGGCCGCAGACGGCGGCGACCGGGTACCCGTTGCCCATCGGCTTGCCCAGGGTCACCAGGTCAGCCGGGACCTCGCCGGCCACGAAGCTCCACAGGTCGTCGCCGGTGCGTCCGTGACCCGCCTGCACCTCGTCGGCGACGTACAGGCCGCCCGCGGCATGCACGATGCCGGCAGCCTCGGCGGTCCAGCCATGAGCCGGCCCGCGGATGCCGTCGCTGGTGAACACACCGTCGACGAGGATGGCCGCCACGCCATGGCCCGCTGCGGCCAGGCTCTCGACCGCTGAGGCCACGGCAGCCGGCGCGGCCGGCGGAGGCTCGACCAGCCGCATGTGGGGCGGAGGCGGGTTGTCGCCCCAGCTCTCCGGCGAGAACGCGAAGGTCGCCTCGGTGACGCCGTGGTAGGCCCAGGACGTCGCGATACCGCCCGAAGCGCCGGTGGCATGGCGCGCGATCCGCCACGCCAGGTCGTTCGCCTCGCTCCCGGAGTTCACCAGCAGAACTCGGTCCAACCGAGCCGGGAGGGTGGCCAGCAGCCGTTCGGCCAGCTCGACGGGGGCCTCCTGCAGGTAGCGGCTGTTGGTGTTGAGCGTCGCCAGCTGCGAGCAGACGGCGTCGACGACCGCCGGGTGGGAGTGTCCGAGCACCGGCACGTTGTTGTAGGCATCGAGGTAGCGGCGCCCGTCTGCCGCCTCCAGGAAGACGCCTCGTCCACCCACGAGATGCACCGGCTCGGCGTAGCTCAGCTCCAGCCCGCCCAGGAGGTGCGAGCGTGCGCGACGAAGCTCCGTCGAGGATCGTCGGCGGTAGGGCAGCCCGCGACCCGCGACGGTGGCGAAGCCCGCTGTCAGCGTGTCCGGGCCGAGGTCGAGGATGGCCTCGAGCTGGTGGTACGCCTCGTCGCCGATCTCCGGCGCGGAGCCCTGCTCCTGGATCCGCCAGGCGGTGATCAGGATGGCGGCGGCGTAGCGACCGGCCATCAGGTCGGCGAGGAGCTCGATCTCCTGCGACTCCAGCGGCGTGATGGAGTCGTACCCCGACACGACCTCGCGCGCGAGCTCCAGACCGCCGCCGTCACCGCTGAGGACGTCGGCTGTCGCCACCGCCAGGTCACAGACCAGTGCCGTGTGGGTCATGTCCCCGAAGTCGGTGATGCCGGTGACCGCCAGCGTGTCGTCGACGAGCACGTTGGCCGGGGCCAGGTCGTTGTGCACGACCTGGGCGCGCATCCTGAGCAGCTGTGGCGTGACTCGTTGCTCGAAGCGGTCGAGCACCGCACGCACCGCCGGACGCTGCGACTCCTCGACTGCGGAGAGCCAGGGTCGCAATCGCGGGAGGCGCCGTATGTCCCAGGCGATCGGGTACGACGCAGCCTCGTGCACGAACCCGCGGAGGGCCTGACCCAGGCGGGCCGAGGTGCGCCCCCACTCACGCAGCTGCGCCGGCCCCAGCTCGTCCGGGTCCGGATGCCGGCCCTCCAGCCACGTCATCACCCAGGCCAGGGAACGACGGCCGTCCAGCCCGGTCAGCGCGACCCACGGTTGGCCCTCCCTGGTCGGCACGACCTCGGGCACCGGTACGCCGGGTGCGACGGTGCGGATGTGGCGAAGCGCAGAGTGCTGGAGGTCCAGCACTTCCTCTCCGTCCGCGGCGTTGTGCACCTTCAGCAGGTAACGACCGCCGGCCGTGTCGATCCGGTAGTTCCGGTCGCGTTCGCCGTGCACGGGGGTGAGCTCCCCTTCCAGACCCCAGGATGCGCTCAAGGAGGCCTGCAGCTCGGCCGGATCGAGCTCCGGCACGGACACGGTGAGTGGATCGTTGGTCCAGGTGGTCACCGGGCCATTCTGGCGGTCCGCGGACCGGTCACGGCAAGAAGGCGCCTCCCGACCGAGCATTCGTCGGTGGCGTGGCCCCGACCTCGTGACCTGAGCGGTGGCCGGTCAGTCGACGACGGCGTCCAGCTCCACCTCGACGAGCCAGCGGGGGTCGAGCAACCCGGCCACGACGACCATCGTGCTCGCCGGCCGGACGACGCCGAACACCTCGCCGTGGACGGCGCCGACGGCGTCCGCGATGTCGGCCCTCACGAGGTACTGACGGGTGCGTACGACGTCCTCGAGGCGACCGCCGAGCTGCCCGAGGGCGGCGAGGGCGATCTCCCAGCATCGTCGTGTCTGCACGGCCGGGTCGGGGTCCACGGTGCCGTCGGACCAGACCGGCGCCGTACCCGAGACGGCGACGGTGTGACCGACCCGCACGGCGCGGCTGAAGCCGATGATGTCCTCGTACGGTGACCCGGAAACGGCGTGCTGTCGGTCCATGCGCCCAACCTAGGCCCGCGGGAAGGTCGCCTCACCCTTCTGGGTAGTCTCGCTGGGTGTTCACCGGACTCGGCCGGCTTGCGACCCGGCACCCATGGTTGGTCATCCTCGGCTGGATCGTCGTGTCGGTCGTCATCATCGCGACGGCGCCCAAGCTCAGCGCGACCAGCGACCAGTCGGAGTTCCTGCCGAGCAAGTACGAGTCGATCCGGGCCGCCACGCTGCAGACCGACGCGTTCCCCCAGCAGAGCGCGGTCGGGGCGATCCTCGTCTTCGACCGCCAGGACGGGCAGCCCCTGACCAAGGCCGACACGGCCGATGTCGAGAAGATCGTGACGGAGCTCCAGCCCAAGCTCGACCCCGTGTTCGCAGGGATCGCCGCCCAGCCTCCGTCGCCGAACAAGCTGGTCCAGATCGCCGCGGTCGGGATCGCCAAGGACAAGAACGCGTTCGACCCCGACGCCATCGACGCCGCCAAGCAGCTCCGGGTGGACGGACAGGCCCTGGTCAAGGGCACCGACCTGCGTCTCGGCATCACCGGCGCCGCCGCCCAGGCGCTCGACTCGCAGGAGGCGTCGCAGAACGCCGAGGCGATCGTCGGCATCGCGACCCTGCTCCTGATCCTGGTGCTGATGAGCCTGATCTTCCGCAGCGTGATCCTGGCGGTCCTGCCGATCCTGGTGATCGGTCTGGTCTCGCAGGTCGCGGTCGGCCTCATCGGCGTCGCGAACAACATCTTCGACCTCAAGACCGACAGCTCGATCCAGGTGATCCTGATCGTGGTGCTGTTCGGGATCGGGACCGACTACATCCTGTTCTTCCTGTTCCGCTATCGAGAACGCCTGCGCACAGGGGTGGACAGCCGGACGGCGGTTGCGCAGGCCGTCAGCCGGGCCGGCGAGGCCATCGCGTCCGCGGGAGGCGCGGTGATCGTCTCCTTCATGGCCCTGGTCCTGAGCTCGCTCGGCATCTTCAAGTCGATCGGTCCGGCGCTGGCCATCGCCGTCGCGGTCACCGTGGTTGCCGCGCTGACGCTGGTGCCCGCGATCGTCTCCCTGCTCGGTACCAGGGTCTTCTGGCCCTCCAAGTCGTGGCGGGTCGAGCCCAAGGGTGCCCGGTTCGCGGCGCTCGGCGACTCCCTCGGCCGTCGGCCGGGCAGGTACGCCGTGGCGTCCGGGTTGGTGCTCGGCGTGCTGGCGGTCTTCGCTCTGGGCTTCAACCCCAACTTCGACCTCGGCGACTCGGGCGCACCCAAGAACGTCGAGTCGGCGGTCGCCCTCCGCACGCTCCAGAAGGGTCTGCCGGCCGGTTCCACGGACCCGACCCCGGTGCTGCTCCACTCAACGGACGGCCAGCCGCTCACCGAGGACGAGCTCACGGCGTACGCCGCGGAGCTGGGCAAGGCCGAGGGCGTCGGGCAGGTCGCTCCGCCCACGCTCAGCGCCGACAAGACCACGGCCTCGTTCAGCGTCGTGCTCGAAGAGGACCCGACGTCCGACCAGGCCCTGGCGGACGTCAAGGGTCCGATCCGCGATGCCGCGCACGCCGCAGCGCCCGAGGGGACCGAAGCGCTGGTCGGCGGCACCACCTCGGTCTTCGTGGACTTCCAGAAGGCGATGGACCGTGACTATCTCGTGGTCTTCCCCGTCGCCGCCCTGGTCATCATGCTCATCCTCGCGCTGCTGCTGCGCAGCCTGGTCGCACCGCTCTACCTGATGGCGTCGGTCGCCCTCGGCTTCGGCGCGACCCTCGGCGCGGCCGTTCTCGTCTTCCAGCACCTCGGCGGACGTGATGGCCTGATCTTCCTGCTGCCGATCTACATCTATCTGTTCGTCGTGGCCCTCGGCACCGACTACAACATCTTGATGATCGCCCGACTACGCGAGGAGGCGCGGGAAGGAGCCGACAGCAGGCACGCGGCCGCTGAAGCACTGAAGCACGCAGGCCCGACCGTCGCGGCCGCCGGCCTGATCCTGGCCGGCACGTTCGCCTCCCTGATGCTCGGCGGCAACGCGCTGCTCACCGCCCTCGGGTTCTCGATCTCCTTCGGCATCTTCGTCGCCGCGTTCGTGATGGCGATGTTCTTCACCCCGTCCCTGACGGCACTGATCGGCCACGCCGCATGGTGGCCCGGCCACGGCGACGAGACCCGCAAGGACAAGTCGGTAGGTACTGTCGGCGAACCTTTGTAGGGTCAGCCGGGTGTCGAGCGAAGCGATGATCCGGGCCCGCGGCCTCCGCAAGTCCTTCAGCTCGAAGTCGGGGGAGGTCGTCGAGGCCGTCAAGGGCATCGACCTCGACGTACGACGTGGCGAGGCGTTCGGCTTCCTCGGCCCCAACGGCGCGGGCAAGTCCTCGACGATGCGGATGATCGCGGCGGTCTCGCCGGTCAGCGGGGGAGAGCTGCGGATCCTCGGGATGGACCCGGCCGTCGACGGTCCGGCCATCCGGTCGCGGCTCGGGGTCTGCCCCCAGGACGACACGCTCGACGTCGAGCTCAACGTCTTCGACAACCTCTACATCTACGGCCGCTACTTCGGGATCCCGAAGGCCGAGGTGCGCGAGCGGGCCGAGGAGCTCCTCGAGTTCGTGCAGCTCACCGAGAAGCGTGCCGCGAAGGTCGAGGACCTCTCCGGCGGGATGAAGCGCCGCCTCACGATCGCGCGCTCGCTGATCAACCGGCCCGACCTGCTGCTGCTCGACGAGCCGACCACCGGCCTCGACCCCCAGGCGCGCCACGTCCTGTGGGACCGGCTGTTCCGGCTGAAGCAGCAGGGCGTCACCCTGGTCATCACGACGCACTACATGGATGAAGCCGAGCAGCTGACAGACCGTCTGGTGGTGATGGATCGCGGCGTGATCGCCGCCGAGGGGTCGCCGATGCAGCTCATCAAGGACTACTCCACGCGCGAGGTCGCCGAGCTGCGGTTCCCGGTCGGCGACCACGACGCCACCGCGGAGAAGATCGCCGATCTCGGCGAGCGGGTCGAGGTGCTGCCCGACCGGATCCTGGTCTACAGCGACGACGGCGAGCACGTGCTCGCGAAGGTCCACGAACGCGGGCTCGACCCGATCGCCACGCTCGTGCGCCGCTCCACGCTGGAAGACGTCTTCCTCCGCCTCACCGGCCGGACGCTGGTGGACTGATGGCGGTCTCCACCATCGCCCCGGGCCGGCGGCTCACCACCACGGACGGCGTCGTCCGGCTCTTCGACTACTGGCTCACCGTCTACAAGCGCACCTGGAAGGGCTCGATCGTCTCGTCCTTCCTGTCCCCGCTGTTCTACGTGCTCGCGATGGGAGTGCTGCTCGGAGGGTTCGTCCACGTGAGCCCCGCCCGGCTCGACGGCGCCACGTCCTACCTCCAGTTCATCGTGCCGGGGCTGATCGCCGCGCAGGCGATGACCACCGCGGTCGGAGAGACGACGTACCCCGTGATGGGGGCTCTCAAGTGGCACAAGACGTTCTTCGCCCAGCTCGCCACGCCCCTCGAGGTCCGCGACCTCACCAACGCCATGCTGCTGTTCGTGATGTGCCGCTTGGCGCTGACGTGCGGCGTCTACTTCCTGGTGATGGCGCCGTTCGGGGTCTTCGAGAGCTGGTGGGGCCCGATCCTCGCGTGGTTCGTGACGATCTTGACCGGCATGTCCTTCGCGACGCTCACCTTCGCCTACAGCGCCCACATCAAGGGACCCGAGTCCTTCGGCCTCATCTTCCGGCTCGGCCTGATCCCGCTGTTCCTCTTCTCGGGCGCGTTCTTCCCGATCACCAACCTCGGCACCTTCGGCGAGTGGGTCGCGCGCTGCACGCCGCTGTGGCACGGCGTCAACCTGACCCGGATGCTGTGCCTCGACAACGTCGTGTGGAGCACGGCGGCGATCAACCTCCTCATCCTGGTCGCGGTGACGGTCGTCGGCTGGTGGCTGGCGATCCACTCGCTCGGCGCGAGGGTCCGGTCATGAGCCAGCTCGCGGCCCCCCTGCGTCCCGCCGCGGCCACCTGGATCCTCGTGACGCGGAACTACGTCGTCTACAAGGACGCCTGGAAGCTCTTCCTGACCGGCTTCCTCGAGCCGGTCTTCTACCTGCTCTCGATCGGTGTCGGTGTCGGCAAGCTGATCCACGCCTTCGAGTTCAACGGCCACACCATCCCCTACGCCGAGTTCGTGGCGCCGGGGATGCTCGCGGCGTCGGCGTTCAACGGCGCGCTGATCGACTCGACGTACAACGTCTTCTTCAAGCTGAAGTACGACAAGCTCTACGACCAGATGCTCGCCACCCCGCTGACGACCATCGACATCGCCCGGGGAGAGATCCTCTGGGGCCAGCTGCGAGGCGCCACCTACTCGGCGGCCTTCCTGGTCGTGATGTGGGCGCTGGGGCTCGTGCACACCTGGTGGGCGGTGCTCGCACTCCCCGCTGCTCTGTTGATCGGCTTCGCGTTCGCCGCGGTCTGCATGGCGGCGACGACGTGGATGACGTCGTGGCAGGACTTCGAGAAGATCACGCTCTTCCAGCTCCCGCTCTTCCTCTTCTCCGGCACCTTCTTCCCGATCACCGCTTTCCACGGCGTGCTCCGGTGGGTCGTCGAGGTGACGCCGCTCTACCGCGGCGTCGTCCTGTGCCGCGAGCTGACCACCGGTGTGCTCACCTGGGCGTCGGTGATCTCGGTGGTGTACCTCGTGGTGATGGGGCTGATCGGGCTGGCCGTCGTCCGCCGGCGGCTCGACCGGCTCCTGCTCACCTAGCCCGGTCAGCCCACGAAGTCCTGGGTCGCGTACGTCGTGCCGTTGGTGGCGCGCCATCCGGAGACGCCGATCCGGTGGAAGTGCGGGTTCAAGATGTTGGCCCGATGGCCCTCCGAGTGCATCCAGGCACTGACCAGCGCACTCGGGCTGTCGAAGCCGAAGGCGATGTTCTCGCCGGCGGTCGAGGTGTGGGGGCAGCCCAACATCGGGTGGAGGTCCTGGTGCACCAGCACCCGCTTCGTGGCCAGGTGACGCGTCCACGGCTCGGCGAAGCGGTCGGGGCAGTCCGCGGCCGTGAGCGGCTTGCGGCCGTGGGCCTCGCGCCGGTGGTTGGTCAGGGTGATGACCCGCGCCTCCCAGTGGGCCGAGCGCGCCTTCACCGTGGCGGTACGAGCCACCTCGGCGTGCTCGTGACCGGCTGCTCGGGCAGAGACGGGCAGGGCGAGGGTGACCGCGGCAAGGGCGGCCCACAGCGGCAGGGTGCGCATGATGCCTCCGAGGGTGGGGGGTTCGGAGCCGCACAGCCTGCCACGAGGACCCCGTCCGCGTAGCCGGTTCCACCAGTTGCCGACCCCCATGACGGGGAGACCGGGCGTCGTACGCTCGAGGCATGAGGTACGCGTTCCCTCGGGGAGCACCTCCGGTCCGCGCCTTGATGGGCGTGCTCGCGATCCCGGAGAACAGCCGGTACGCCGCGCTCGACGACGACGAGCTGAAGGTGCGCCTGGGCTGGTCCTTCCGGCTCGACGCCCCGCGCGACTCCGTGGTCGCCGTGCTGCGCGACCATGACCGGATCGGCGGGATCGGCGCGCACGGGTGGCGCGGCACCTGGCTGGTGAACACGTCGTCGCACGGTCTGGCGCGGATCGTGCTCGACCCGCCGGCACGGGCGACCGTGTGCGGCGTACCCGTGACGGTGAAGGTCCTGCGCGTCAGCGTGGCGGAGCCGGAAGCCTTCCTGGCGGCTCTGCAGCACGGTTCGCAGGGGTGACTCGCCGGTGGCCGACGGTTTGCAAGGATGAGTGGGTGACCACACCGCAGGCTCCGCTCGAACCCGACACCAAGGACTGGACGTGGGTGCTCGAGCGCCGCTGCGAGGAGTGCGGCCTCGACGTCCGCGAGGTGGAGCGACACGATCTCCCCCGCGCGTTCCGCACCAACGCCCAGGTCTGGCACGCCTTGCTGGCCGACCCGGGGGCCGCGGAGCGCACACGCCCCGACCGTTGGTCGACGTTGGAGTACGCCTGCCACATCCACGACGTCCACCAGGTCTTCCACGACCGGGTCTCGTCCATGCTGGTCGAGGACACGCCGCACTTCCCGAACTGGGACCAGGACCAGTCGGCGGTGGAGGGCCGCTACGCCAGCCAGCTGCCGTCCATCGTCGGACCGACACTGGTGGCCGCGGCGTACGCCGTCAGCGACCTCTATGCGTCCGTGCCACCGCTGTCGTGGCACCGGCGCGGGGTGCGTAGCGACGGGAGCGAGTTCACCGTCGAGTCCCTCGGCCGCTACCACCTGCACGACGTCGTCCACCACCTCCACGACGTACGTGACGCCGCGTCCGCCGCGACGGTCCGGGCGTACGACGCCTCCGCGGCGGACTACCGCGACGCCACGGCCGAGCTCCCCGACCCCGTCGTCGCGGCGATCGAGCGCTTCGCCGGCGTGCTGCCACCGGGCGCTCGGGTGCTCGAGATCGGTAGCGGCGGTGGCCGGGACGCCCGGGCTCTGGAGCAGGCCGGGCTGAGCGTGCGGCGTACCGACGTCACGCCCGGGTTCGTCGAGCTGCTCCGGGCGGGCGGCCACGAGGCCGACCTGCTCGACCCGCTGACCGACGACCTCGTCGACCCGGCCCCGCCCGGCGCGCCGTACGCCGGCGTGTGGGCCAACGCCTCCCTGCTCCACGTCCGCCGCGAGGACCTGACGTCCGTGCTCGGCCGTCTCGCCGGGGCGACCGCCGGCGACGGCCTGTTCTACGCGTCGGTCAAGGAGGGCGACGGCGAGAGCTGGTCGGTCCACGGCAACGTCACGTCGCCGCGCCTGTTCACGTACTGGCGTGAGGGTCCCCTACGCGAGTCGCTGCGTGGTGCCGGCTGGTCGGTCGAGCACGTCGGACGCCACGAAGGGTTGCATGGCGAGGGCTGGCTCGAGGTCCTGGCGACGCGCACGTGAGGCACACGGAGTTCTGGCGCCGGATGGACGCCGCCCTCGGGCCGGCGTACGCCCGCGCGTGGTCCGAGCAGTACGTGCTCGCCGACCTGGAGGGACGGACCGTCGCCGAGGCGCTCGACGCGGGCGAGCCGCCCAAGGCCGTGTGGGCGGCCGTGTGGCGGGCGCTCAGGTTGCCGGAGTCGGATCGGTAGCAGTCAGAGTCGCCTCTGGAAGTCGCCGTACACCTGCGCCACCTCGAAGCCGAGCGCCTCGTTGATGGCGACCATGTGGGCGTTGGTCTCGGCGTTGGTGGTCTCGATGAAGGTCTTGTCGGAGAAGCCGTCCGACAGGGCTCGCAGCAGGGCGCACTTGACCGCCAGACCGAGCCGGCGACCGCGATGCGCCCGGTCGACCAGGGTGCCCCACTGGTCGACGTGATGGTGGTGCTCGTTGCTGGCCGCCGCCACGGAGTAGCCGACCACGGTGCCGTCCCGGTCGAGTGCGTACGACGCCACGCGGGTTCGTCCCGACGCCACCAGGTAGCGGTCCTGCACGGCCAGCTCCGCCGGCGTCTCCTGCCCGACCTCGACCTCGAGGTCGCCGGACGGCATCTCGACGCCGATCTGGTTCTTCAGATCCATGTAGGACGCCGCCAGTTCCTCGGGCACCGGCCCGACCACGGTCCGGATCCGGTACGCCTGGTGATGGGGTGCCGCCTCGGCGGCGAGCCGATCGAGCAGCTCGGGGTCGGCGGGCAGGTCGAGGCGACGCTCGATCTCGGTGTTGGCCAGGGTGTAGCCCAGGCGCTCGGCGAAGGCCCGGTTCCCGTTCGCCCGGTCGACGCCGATCCGTGCCTGCGCATGGCAGATGCTCCGGCTCAGCGCGGCCACCCTGGTGTCGGCGTACGCCGCGAGCCGGGTGCCGATGCCGCGTCGCTGGTGGGCCGGGTCGACCCAGATCCAGACGCGAGCGACCTGGAGGTTGTCCCGCAGGGGGGCGGTGATCATCAGCTCACCGGTCATCACGTCGCCCGCGAACGCGCCGTAGGCCTCGCAGAGGTCACCGCCCGTGCCGGAGGAGAGGAGCATCGTCACCCCGTCCTCGCGGGAGTAGAGCGCCGCCTCGGCGTCCTCGGCCAGCTCCGCCGCGGCGTACACGCGCTGGAAGGCGTCCATGTCGGCGTCGTCGCGCGGGTCGACCGGCCGGATCACGAGCTCGCTCACGCCGGCCACGGTGTCGTGGCGGGGGCGTCGAGCGCAATCCGATTGTCGGCGTGTCGGGTCCCGGGTCGAACACGTGTTCGGGTTAGATGGTGCGTGCAGACGACCCCGTCCGAAGGTTCTCCACAGCCCGCTCTGCGCATCGCGCGGGTTGTCGGTGGCCCGGTCTAGCGTCTGGCCCGACGACGAAGACCGAACCCCTGCGAGGCGGGACACCGGGTCCCGGAAGAGGATGGACAGACATGGCTGGTGGAGACCGCGAGAAGGCGCTGGACGTCGCGCTCGCCCAGATCGAGAAGCAGTTCGGCAAGGGCTCGGTGATGCGTCTGGGTGATGACACCCGCGCCCCGCTCGAGGTCATCCCGACCGGCTCGATCGCCCTCGACGTCGCGCTCGGCCTGGGCGGCCTGCCGCGCGGCCGGGTCGTGGAGATCTACGGGCCGGAGTCCTCCGGCAAGACGACCGTCGCGCTGCACTCGGTGGCCAACGCCCAGCGCGCCGGCGGGATCGTGGCGTTCATCGACGCCGAGCACGCGCTCGACCCCGACTACGCCAAGAACCTCGGGGTCGACACCGACGCCCTGCTGGTCAGCCAGCCCGACTCCGGTGAGCAGGCGCTCGAGATCGCCGACATGCTGATCCGCTCCGGGGCGCTCGACCTGATCGTGATCGACTCGGTCGCAGCGCTCGTGCCTCGCGCCGAGATCGAGGGCGAGATGGGCGACAGCCACGTCGGCCTCCAGGCCCGGCTGATGAGCCAGGCGCTCCGCAAGATGACCGGCGCGCTCAACAACTCCAACACCACGATGATCTTCATCAACCAGCTGCGCGAGAAGATCGGGGTGATGTTCGGCTCGCCCGAGACGACCACCGGTGGCCGCGCGTTGAAGTTCTACTCCTCGGTCCGGCTCGACGTGCGACGGATCGAGACCCTCAAGGACGGCACCGACATGGTCGGCAACCGCACCCGCGTCAAGGTCGTCAAGAACAAGGTGGCCCCGCCGTTCAAGCAGGCCGAGTTCGACATCATGTACGGCAAGGGCATCAGCCGCGAGGGCGGTCTGATCGACGTGGGGGTCGAGGCGGGCCTGGTCCGCAAGGCCGGCGCTTGGTACACCTACGAGGGCGACCAGCTCGGCCAGGGCAAGGAGAACGCCCGCCAGTTCCTCAGCGACAACCCCGACCTCGCCAACGAGCTGGAGAAGCGGATCCTGGAGAAGCTCGGCGTCGGCCCGACCGTCGACGCGCCCGCCGACGACCTGTCCGACGAGCCCATCGGTGTCGATGACTTCTAGACGCCCAGTCGACCGCGAGGCACGAGCGGGCGGCGTGGGGGTGGCTAGGTTGAGCGAGCCCGCGGCTGAGCTGGCGAAGCCGCGACGGCGAGACGAAACCCATGGGCGCTGACAGGCCAGAGTCCGTACGGCGTTGGCGCGGAGACGTCGGAGTAGGCGTTCGCGCCTGGGCAGGTGAGCCACCACCGGACCCGGTGGCGGAGGGTCCCGACGCAGACCCGGAGTCGGTCGGCCGCAAGATCCTGCTGGACGCACTGACCGGCCAGGCGCGGAGCCGCCAGGAGCTGCGCGACAAGCTCGCCAAGCGCGACGTGCCCGACGACCTCGCGGAGCGCCTGCTCGACCGCTTCACCGAGGTCGGCCTGGTCGACGACGAGGCCTTCGCCCGGTCCTGGGTGGAGAGCCGGCAGCGCAGTCGTGGGCTGGCCCGCCGGGCCCTGGCCCAGGAGCTGCGCCGCAAGGGCGTGGACGACGAGACCGCCCGCACGGCCCTCGACGACCTCGACCCCGCCGACGAGGAGGAGGCGGCCCGCGCCCTGGTCCGCAAGAAGCTGCGCTCCCTGCGCGGTGTCGACCGCACCACGGCCACCAGACGGCTGGCGGGCCTGCTCGCCCGCAAGGGGTACCCCGCCGGCATGTCGTTCGCGGTGGTGCGCGCGGAGCTCGGTGCGGCCGACGACGACGGGCCGACGTACGACGCGCAGTGACTAGCCTGATGCGGTGCTGCCGCGACGCCTGACCCTGCGGGGCCGAGCCTTCGATCGGGTCTGCGTGCGGCGGACGGGAGTGGGGGTCTACCGCGGTGACGGGGCCTACCTGCGGATCGGTCCCGGGTTGGCCGCCGAGCTCGCCACCCACCGACAGATGGCCCGACGCGGCTTTCCGGTGGCCGCGATCCTCGAGCACGGCTATCGGGGCCGGCTGCCCTACTACGTGGAGCAGTCGCTCGGGGCCAGCACGCTCGGGGACATCTTCGACGCGGAGGTGGACACGGCAGGGAGCGTCTCGGACGAGAGCTTCGAGCGATTCACCGAGGTCATCGCCCATCACGCCCGGGCGCAGGTGCGGATGGCGACGGCCAGGTGGTCCGTGGGCGCGTTCGCCGAGTTCATCGGCGTGGCGCGGGCTGCTGCCCTGCACCCCGACGTCGCAGGGGACCTGCGCGACGCGTTCGAGGACGTGATCCGCCGGCTCCAGCAGTTCCCCGGGACCCTGCTCCACGGCGACCTGCACTCGGACAACACGTGCGTGGGCGGCGTCATCGACCTGGAGGGCGCCGGCCGGGGCGTGATCGGGTACGACGTGGTCGCTGCGGTGTTCGTCCCGGCGATGGCTGAGGCGGTGCCTGAGGGCGGCGCCCCGCCGTACGCCGGGTTGTCCTCGGCCCAGCTCAGCAGGTACCTGAGCCGCCTCGACGACATCTTCGGGGCCTGCGGATCCGGTCCGGTGTCGGACGAGCTCGAGGCCCTGTTGCTGTGCCGCGCCATCTCGATGTGTTCGCGACGGCATCGCGACCCGGCCATCTGGCCGATCCGAACCCGGCTGCTGAGCACCACACTCGACACGGTGCGACGTGGCGGCAGCCTGGCCGCACGCTGGGGCCTCGACTCTCGCTGACCACACACCCCTGTGCCCGGGTGCCTTTGGTCCCGCGACTCGACATGATGAGTCCATGACCGCCCACCTCCACCGGCTGCCGCCCGGTTCCGTCGACCTCAGCGCCATCCCGACCGACCAGACCACCGGGTTCGACGGTGGCAAGAAGGAGGGCAAGGCGGCTCTGTACGCCCTCGGTGAGGAGCTCTCCGACCTCCAGGAGCAGCTGTGGGCCGAGCGCACGACCGGCTCCCAGCGGCGGGTCCTGCTGGTGCTGCAAGGGATGGACACCTCGGGCAAGGGCGGGGTGCTGCGCCATACGGTCGGGCTCGTCGACCCGCAGGGTGTGAAGATCACCAGCTTCAAGGCGCCGACGGCCGAGGAGCGCAAGCACCGCTTCCTCTGGCGGATCCGCAATGCCGTGCCGGAGCCGGGCTACCTCGGGGTCTTCGACCGCTCCCACTACGAGGACGTCCTGATCGCCCGTGTGCACGGGCTGGCCGAGCCCGCCACGATCGAGAGCCGTTACGACCAGATCAACGCCTTCGAGGCCGAGCTGGCCGCCGACGGAGTCGTGATCGTCAAGTGCATGCTGCACGTCTCCGCCGCCGAGCAGCGCACCCGGCTGCTGGCCCGGCTCGACAACGAGGACAAGTTCTGGAAGTTCAACCCCGCCGACATCGACGAGCGCGGGCACTGGAGCGACTACCAGACGGCCTACGAGATCGCGCTGGAGCGCACCAACGCTGAGCTGGCCCCCTGGTACGTCGTACCCGCGGACAAGAAGTGGTACCGCAACCTGGTCGTCGGCGAGCTCCTGCTGGACGCGCTGCGGGGGATGGGGCTGCGGTGGCCACCCGCGGACTTCGACGTCGAGGAGCAGCGACGCCGGCTGCTGGACGAGGCGTCCCCGGCGTGATCGAGACCGTGGCGGTGACGCGCTACGTCACGCCGTTGCGGGAGGGCGGCAGCCTGCCTGGCCTGGTCGAGGGCGAGGACCTCGGCACCTACGTCTGCAAGTTCCGCGGCGCCGGCCAGGGCGTGCGGGTGCTGGTGGCGGAGGTGATCGTGAGCGGGCTCGCCACCCGACTCGGCCTGCGAACCCCACGCCTGGTGGCGCTCGACCTCGACCCCGAGATCGCCCGCTACGAGGCCGACGAGGAGGTACAGGACCTGCTCAACGCGAGCCCCGGGCTCAACCTCGGGATCGACTTCCTGCCCGGGGCGTTCGGCTACGAGGGTGAGGCCGCGACTCCGGCCGACTCGGCGGCTCGCGTGCTCTGGCTCGACGCCTTCACCGCGAACGTCGACCGCACCTGGCGGAACCCGAACCTGCTGCTCTGGCACGACGACCTCTGGGTGATCGACCACGGAGCGTCGCTCTACTTCCACCACGGCTGGTCCGGCGGCGTCGGCGACCCGGCCCGGTTCGCCACGCAGACCTGGGACGTCCGCGACCATGTGTTCGGCTCCCACGTCGACCGCCTGACTGCCGTCGACGCCGACATCGGCCTGACCGACGACGACGTCGAGGCGGCGGTCGCGGAGGTGCCCGACGCGTGGCTGGAGCCGGTGCCCGGGGCCGACTCGCCCGAGGCGTTGCGCGCGGCGTACGTCTCGTTCCTCTCCGCCCGCCTGGGTACGCGCGCCTGGCTGCCCGGGGTGAGCGCCGCATGAGCGCGAAGCCACTGTCCTACCAGTACGTCGTGCTGCGCTGCGTGCCTCGCGTCGACCGTGAGGAGTTCCTCAACGTCGGCGTGGTGCTCTACTGCGAGGAGACGGCGTTCCTCGGGGCCGCCTGGCAGGTCGACCGCGAGCGGCTGGCCACCCTCGACCCGCGCCTCGACCTCGACGCAGTCTGCGACGGGCTGGCGTTCGTCGATGGCGTGTGCCGCGGCGACGAGAGCGTCGGCGCCGCGGCCGGCAAGCCGGCCGGCACCCGCTTCGGCTTCCTCAAGGCCCCCCGCAGCACCGTCCTCCAGACGAGCGCCGTCCACGGCGGTGTGACCACCGACCCGGCCCGCCAGCTCGAGCACCTGCTGGAGAGCCTCGTCGGTTAGACCGGAACCAGCTCGACCGCACCGACGGCGTACCGGGCCAGGATCGTGCGTGCGACGGCCTCGTGGACGCCGAGCGGCTCGGCGACGGCGACGGCGCCGGCCTCGATCGCGAGCTCCTTGGCCCGGTCGGGCAGGAAACCGGGGGCCAGGAAGAGCGAGGCGACCGCGATGTGGCGGCGACCCTCCTTGCGGAAGGCGCGCACGGCCTCACCCGTGGCCGGTGGAGCCGACGAGGCGAACGCGGCGCTCACGGGCAGCTTGTGGTGCGAGCCCCAGAGGCGGGCCAGGCGCGCGACCGACTGGTTGGCGAGCGCGTCGCTCGAGCCGGCTGCCGCGAGCACCAGGGCATCCAGCTCGCGGACCCGCGCGTCCTTCAGCGCCTCGCGCATCCGGACGTCGAGCACCTCCAGGAAGGACGCCTCGAGGCCGAGGATCGAGGTGGCGCGCACCTGGATGTCCTCGTGGCGGGCGTCGGCCTCGGCCACTGCGGCGGGTACGTCGACGTTCGCGTGGTGCGCGTCGGTCAGCAGCAGCGGGACGACCACGACCTCCTCGAAGTGCGCGCGAGCGAGCTTGTCGACGACCGTGCTGAGCGTCGGCTTGGCCAGGTCGAGGAACGCCGTCTCGATGCGGAGGTCGGGGCGGAGCTTGCGTACCTCGTCCACGAGGGCCTTGATCGTCGTCTTGGACCGTGGGTCACGACTTCCGTGAGCCAGTGCCACCAGTGCTGGAGCGGCCATCAGTGCGGCCTCCTCTCGTTGTTCACCTTCGGAGTCGTGCAACCGACGACGTTGTCGATCTGGATCTGGAGGGGGGAGTGGGTCATCAGTGGATCCCGCATTCGGTCTTGGCGGTGCCGGCCCAGCGCCCGCTGCGCGGGTCCTCGCCGGGTGCGACGCGGCGGGTGCAGGGGGCGCAGCCGATGGACGGGTAGCCGTCGTACACGAGCGGGTTCACGAGCACGCCGTGCTCGGCGACGTAGCGCTCCACGTCGTCGTCGGTCCAGCGCGCGAGCGGCGACACCTTCACCTTGCCCTTGCGCGCGTCCCAGCCGACGACCGGTGCGATGACGCGGTTGTGGGTCTCGGCGCGACGCAGCCCGGTGGCCCACGCGTCGTACCCCTGGAGCCGCTCCTGCAGCGGCAGCACCTTGCGGAGCTGGCAGCACAGGTCGGGGTCGCGCTTGAAGAGCTCGGCGCCGTACTCCGCGTCCTGCTCGGCGACCGTCTGGATCGGGGTGATCGGGATCAGGTTCACGTCCATCGTCGCGCCGACGGCGTCTGCGGTGCCGATCGTCTCGGCGAAGTGGTAGCCCGTGTCGAGGAAGAGGATGTCGACCCCCGGCGCGACCCGGGAGGCGACGTGGGCGAGCACGGCGTCACCCATCGACGAGGTGATGCAGAAGCGCTTGCCGAAGGTGGCGACGGCCCACTCGACGATGTCCTCGGCCGGCGCGAGCTCGAGCTCGGCGCCGACGTGGGAGACCAGCTCGCGCAGCTCCTCGGGGCTGCGGCCGTCGGTGTGGGTGCCGCGGAAGCGCCGCGCCTGGGCGGTCGTGAGCGCCGTCATCGCTCGGCCCCGTGGGGCCGGACCATGCCGAGCATCTTCACGGTGAACGCGCGCAGGCAGCCGCGGCACTCCCACGCACCGTGGCCCTCCTCCGAGGGCCAGAGGTCCTGCTCGCCGCAGTAGGGGCAGTGGAAGGGGACAGCGCGCTCGCTCATGAGGCCACCGCCTCCGCTCTCGGGCGGTCGAGCTTGTCGAGACTCTCGCCGCGCAGGAGTTCTTCTTCCGCGCGCGCCACCCAGGTCGCGAACGACTCGTCAGCCTCGCGGTCGGCCAGGAAGCTGGTGACCACCGTGGTGATGTAGTCGTCGAGCGCGGCGCTGGTGACCTTGTGGGCGCGCAGCTTGCGGCCGAAGTTCGCCTGCAGGCCGGTGGCGCCGCCCAGGTGCACCTGGAAGCCCTCGACCTGGCGGTCGCCGTCCATCACGAGCTGACCCTTGAGGCCGATGTCGGCGACCTGCGTGCGAGCACAGGCGTTGGGGCAGCCGTTGACGTTGACGGTGATCGGCACGTCGAGGTCGGGGAAGCGGCGCTCGAGCTCGGTGACGAGGTCGCGGGCGCGGTTCTTGGTGTCGACGATGGCGAGCTTGCAGAACTCGATGCCGGTGCAGGCCATGGTGTTGCGCCGCCAGCCCGACGGCCGCGCCGAGAGGCCGATCCGGTCGAGCCGGTCGAGCAGCTCGTCGACCACTTTCGGGTCGACGCCGACCAGCACGATCTTCTGGTACGGCGTGAGGCGGGCGCCGGCGACGGCGTACTCCTCGATCAGGTCGGCCAGCTGGACCAGCAGGGTCCCGGACACGCGGCCCACCGTCGGGGCGATGCCGACGTACAGCTTGCCGTCGTGCTGCGGGTGGACGCCGATGTGGTCGCGGTGCCCGACCGGCGAGGCGGGGGAGTCGCAGGAGACCAGCGGCCGGCCGAGGTACTCGTTCTCGAGCACCTCGCGGAACTTCGCGACGCCCCAGTCGGCGACCAGGAACTTGAGGCGCGCCCGCGAGCGCAGCCGCCGGTAGCCGTAGTCGCGGAAGATCGAGGCCACGCCCTCCCAGACGTCGGCGACCCCGTCGAGCGGGATCCAGACGCCGACCTTCTGGGCGAGCATCGGGTTGGTGGACAGGCCACCACCGACCCAGAGGTCGAAGCCGGGGCCGTGCTCGGGGTGGACGGTGCCGACGAACGACACGTCGTTGGTCTCCGGCGAGACGTCGTGGCTCGGGTGCCCGGTGAGTGCGGTCTTGAACTTGCGGGGCAGGTTGGAGAAGTCGGGGTTGCCGAGGAAGCGGCGCTGGATCTCCTGCAGGGCACTCGTGCCGTCGATGATCTCGTCGGCCGCGACGCCGGCGACAGGGGAGCCGAGGAAGGGACGCGGCGAGTCGCCGCACGCCTCGAGCGAGGACAGCCCGGCGTCCTCGAGCCGCTGCCAGATCTCGGGCACGTCCTCGATCCGGATCCAGTGGTACTGGATGTTCTCCCGGTCCGTGACGTCGGCGGTGTCGCGGGCGAAGTCGACGCCGATGGTGCCGAGCGCGCGGACGGCCTCGTGCGACAGCAGGGCGCCGTCGGAGCGGACACGCAGCATGAAGAACTCGTCGTCGAGCTCCTCCTCCTCGAGCATGGCCGTCTTGCCGCCGTCGAAGCCCGGCGCGCGCTGCGTGTAGAGGCCCATCCAGCGGAAGCGCCCGCGCAGGTCGGCCGGGTCGATCGAGGCGAAGCCGCGCTTGGAGTAGACGTGCAGGATCCGGTCCCGGACGTGGAGCGGGTCGTCGTCCTTCTTGGACTGCTCGTTCTTGTTCAGTGGCTCGGTGTAGCCGAGCGCCCACTGACCCTCACCGCGCTTGGGGCGCGGGATCTCGGTCCGGGAGGCCGGCGATGAGGAGTAGCGCTGGTCAGACATGGGTGTCGGTCCTTGGCTGGGGTGCCGCGCGCGACGTTGGGCGCGGAGAGGGGCGGCGGTCAGCGAGGCCAACAGATCATGCTGCGCGTACGACCGAGGTCCACGTGGCGGCGTACCACCAGGTGGGTCTCGTATGCGCGGCTGATCATGAGGCAAGTCTCAGGGGGTGGACCCCCCTTCCACAAACTGGAATCCCATGGAATGAGACGGAGTTCCAACATGCGAGACGCTCCGGTGGGGATCCGTCAGGTGGCGGGCCGGTCCGTGGCGTACGCCGTCAGGCGGGCCTGCAGCGCGTCGTACGCCGGCGCCGGCGGTGGCTCGCGCCCGTCGCGGACGGCCCGCGCAGCCTCGACCGCGGCGCCGAGCGCTGCTCGGTACGGGAGGGAGCCGGTGCTCACGCGACGTACTCCCAGCTCACCCAGCCGCTCGACCGGCGTCCCCGGGATGGCCAGCACGTTCAGGGGTGGCGCGACCCCCTGGGCCAGCGCTCGCAGCACCTCGGGATCGCGGGCACCGGGCACGAAGATCCCGTCGGCGCCGGCCTCGGTGTAGCGGGCGGCGCGCGTCAGAGTCGCCTCGACGGTCTCGTCCTGGTGCAGCCAGTAGGTGTCGACGCGGGCGTTGACGAACACCTCGGGGCAATGGGCCTTGATCGCGGCCACCTTCGCGGCGAAGGCCTCCGGCGGCACCAGACGCTGGTCGGTGCTGTCCTCGATGTTGATGCCGGCCACGTCGAGCCCGGCGACGTACGCGGCGACCTCGTCCGGGTCATCGGAGTAACCGTCCTCGAGGTCGATGCTCACCGGGACCGGAAGGGACGCCAGGTCTCGTGCGAGCGCGAGGTTAGCCTCGCGCGTGGCGCGCCCGCCGTCAGGACGCCCCAGGCTCGAGGCCACCCCGAAGCTGGTCGTGCCGACCGCCGGGAACCCTGCCTCCACGAGCGCCAGAGCGGACGGCACGTCCCAGGCGTTGGGGAGCACGAGGGGGAGTGGACCCTGGTGCAGATCGGCGAACGTCCTGGCAGCGGGAGCCTGAGGCATGGTCCTACCTTCCTCCCTGGCCGCCGCGATCGCCCACGTGGCGTCGTACACCACCGGCGAGGCTTGACTACGCTGAGCCGCATGAGCGATGCACCGTCCGCCGAGACCCTGGCCAAGACCGCTTCGACCGCGTACGACGCGGCACTGGAGGTGATCGCGGCGGTCGAGCCGCGGATCGCCGAGGCCACCCGTCAGGAGCTGACCGACCAGCGCGGCTCCCTGAAGCTGATCGCGAGCGAGAACTACGCCTCGCCTGCGGTGCTGCTGACGATGGGCACGTGGTTCTCCGACAAGTACGCCGAGGGCACGATCGGCCACCGGTTCTACGCCGGGTGCCAGAACGTCGACACCGTCGAGACCATCGCCGCCGAGCACGCCCGCGAGCTGTTCGGAGCGCCGTACGCCTATGTCCAGCCGCACTCCGGCATCGATGCCAACCTGGTCGCGTTCTGGTCGATCCTGGCCCATCACGTCGAGACGCCCGCGCTGGAGCGGCTCGGCGCGAAGAACGTCAACGAGCTGTCCGAGGCCGACTGGGAGACGCTGCGCCACGAGTTCGGCAACCAGCGGCTGCTCGGGATGTCGCTCGACGCCGGCGGTCACCTCACCCACGGCTTCCGGCCGAACATCAGCGGCAAGATGTTCCACCAGCAGCAGTACGGCACCGACCCCGAGACCGGGATGCTCGACTACGACGTGGTGCGGGCCAAGGCGAAGGAGTTCAAGCCGCTCGTGCTGATCGCCGGCTACTCGGCGTACCCCCGACGGGTGAACTTCGCGAAGATGCGCGAGATCGCCGACGAGGTCGGCGCGACCCTGATGGTCGACATGGCCCACTTCGCGGGGCTGGTCGCCGGCAAGGTGTTCACCGGCGACGAGGACCCGGTGCCCCACGCCCACATCACCACCACCACGACCCACAAGTCGTTGCGCGGGCCGCGCGGCGGGATGGTGCTGGCCCAGGAGGAGTTCGCGGCCGACGTCGACCGCGGCTGCCCGATGGTGCTCGGCGGCCCGCTCTCCCACATCATGGCCGCGAAGGCGGTAGCGCTGGCCGAGGCGCGACAGCCCTCGTTCCAGACCTATGCGCAGGCGATCGCCGACAACGCGAAGTCCCTGGCGGAAGGCTTCCTGAAGCGTGGGGCCACCCTCGTCACCGGCGGCACCGACAACCACATCGTGCTGCTGGACGTGTCGGCGTTCGGGCTGACCGGGCGGCAGGCCGAGTCGGCGCTGCTCGACGCCGGGGTGGTCACCAACCGCAACTCCGTCCCGGCCGACCCCAACGGCGCCTGGTACACCTCCGGGATCCGGCTCGGTACCCCGGCGCTCACCACGCGCGGCTTCGGTGCCGACGACTTCGACCGGGTCGCAGACCTGATGGTCGACGTGCTCCGCAACACCGAGCCCGGCACCACCAAGGCCGGCACGCCGTCGAAGGCGTCGTACACGCTGGGCGACGGCGTGGCCGACCGCGTCAAGGCCGCCAGCGCCGAGATGCTCGACGCCCACCCGCTCTACCCGGGTCTGAACCTCGGGTGAGGCCCTGAGTGAGCGCCGCAGCGAGCTTGCTCGCAAAGCGACGTAGAGGTGCGGGCAGAACACGACATCCGGGTGGGGGTCAGCCGGCGCAGCGGTGTGCGCAGCAAGGTTGTGCCCGTCGTTGTACGAGTCGTACGACGGAGACGAGCACGGAACGCACGTAGTCCTGGTCGAACATGACGTCCTCCCACGCGAACCGCAGCACGAGCCAGCCGTGGAGCACCACCAGGTTGTAGCGGCGGGCGTCGCGGCGTAGAGCGGCGCGATCTCCGTGCCACTCGAACGAGTCTGCCTCGAGGACGACACCGAGGTCTTCGTCGACGAGGTCTGGCCGGACGCTGAGTCCTGGAAGTCTCCATTGGGGTCGGACGTCGAGCCCTTCCACGCCCAGCGCCACGTGCCGCAGACAGGACTCGAACGGGTTGGCAGCATCACCGTTGGCGCGAGCAGCCGCCCGTCGGACCTTGGCTGCTCCAGGACCCCGGGCCGTGACGCTCACCCGACGCAGGACGCCCGGCGCCAGACCGTGTCGGAGGGCTGAGTCTGCGATGACCAGGGCCTCGTCCTCGGGGAGGACACGCAGAGATTGAAGGAGAGTGACCTCGGGACTGGTGGCGATGCCGTCGGTGATCTCCTCACGCGTCAGATCGCTGTAGTGAAGGACCACCCGGGAAGCCAGTCTCGGGTCCGTGCGGCGACGTCTGGGAACCGTCACGTGTGGGCGCTCGGGGGCGTACTTGACCTCCCAGCCGTGGTACAGCGTCGCGCTGGTGTGACTGAGGACGCCACCGAGAGCGTGAGCGAGGCGTGGCGCCTCGTCCAGCGAGGGGAGGCAGTAGCGCCCTCGGCCGACGATGAGGATCTCGCGATCTCGGAGGGCACGGTCGACCTCAGCACGCGAGGTTGCGCGGATGAGTGCGGCTCTGGTGACGATGCCACCGAACTCCGCAAGCACCTCGACCACGCGCACCTGGCCAGCATGTCGCCGTCCGGCTGGGTACGGCGGAGCTCATCCACAGGCGATTCCGCGCGGTCAGGCGCGCTCCATGAACATCCAGCGGTGACCTTCGAGGTCCTCGGTGCGGTACAGCCGCCCGGGGCCGTCCTCGATCTCCGACAGCGTGGGCGCGCCGGCAGCCAGGGCCCGGGCGTAGTGGGCATCGATGTCATCGACGTAGACCAGCGCGCCGTCCACGACGTACGGCGCGGACAGCCAGGCATCCGCCGCCGTGCAGTGCCGACGATGCGCGGTCGGCCCCTCGTACGACGTGATGCTGGAAGCGATCATCACCAGGCCGTCGCCCGCTCGCATCTCGCCGTGCGCCACCCGACCCTCGTCGTCGAGCCACCGGGTCTGCTCCTCGAAACCGAACGCGGAGGCGAGCCAGTCCATGGCGGCCGGGCCGTCGGCGTAGGTGAGCATCGGGACGACGTCGTTCACGGGTTCCTCCTCGAGCAGGTCTGTGCCCACTGTGGCATGCCGCGTCGGGCCGCCACTATAGTCAAGTGAATGACTCGACTATGGTGACGCAGTGACCACGACCGCAGCTTCCGGCCTCCGCGTCCACGACCGCTACGGCGACTCCGACCTCCCGCCGCTGGCCCTGAGCAACGAGACCCTGGCCGTCCTGCTCGCGCACCGCTCGGTCCGGTCGTTCCGGGCCGACCCGGTCAGCGACGAGCACCTGGCGGCGATGGTGGCCGCGGCCCAGTCGGCCCCCACCTCCTCCAACCTCCAGGCGTGGAGCGTCGTCGCGGTGCGCGACCCGGCTCACAAGTCACGGCTTGCCGCCCTCGCCGCCGAGCAGCGGTTCGTCGAGGAAGCCCCGCTCCTCCTCGTCTGGCTCGCCGACCTCGGTCGGGCCCGCCGGCTCGCCGCGCGGCATGAGCGCCCGCTCGACGGCGCCGACTACCTCGAGTCGACGTTCCTGGGGTTCCTCGACGCCACGCTCGCCGCCCAGAACGCCGTCGTCGCCGCGGAGTCCCTCGGGCTCGGGACGGTCTGCGTGGGCGCCATCCGCAACCGGCCGGAGGACGTGGCCCGTGAGCTCGACCTCCCACCGCACGTCTTCGCGGTCTTCGGCCTCGCGGTGGGCTGGCCGGACCCCCACGAGCGAGCCGGCGTCAAGCCCCGTCTCCCGCAGTCCGCCGTCCTGCATCGTGAGCGGTACGACGCACCGCTCGCCGACGCCGGCATCGAGGGGTACGACGAGAGGCTGCGCGCGTACAACCGTCGCGTGGGTCTCGTCGGCGGCTGGACCGAGCGGGTCCTGCGCCGGCTCGCCGGCCCCGGCAGCCTTGCGGGGCGCGATCGGATCCGCGACGCCCTCGTCGAGCTGGGTCTGCCCTCGCGCTAGACGACCGGCGTCGCCCGCGCGACGATCGCGGCGAGGTCGGTGACGGGGGAGGTCAGGGTCCCGTAGGTGCCGTCGTACGACGTGCCGAGACGCGAGCCGCAGAACGCGTCGGCGACCTCCGGGGGAGCGAAGCGCACCAGCAGGGCTCCCTGCAGACAGGCCGCCATCCGGCCGGCGAGCCGACGGGCGCCGACCTCGAGCGCACCGGTCTCGCCGAGCAGCTCCAAGGTGTCGTCGACGGCCCGGTCGAGGCGCGCGTCGCCGCCGCGCGCGTGCCCGACCTCGGTGATCCACGCGGCCAGTGCCTCCGGCTCCCGCGCGAGCGCGCGCAGCACGTCGAGTGCGTTGACGTTGCCGGACCCTTCCCACACCGAGTTCAGCGGCGCCTCGCGGTAGCGCAGGGGGAGCCCCGACTCCTCGACGTACCCGTTGCCACCGAGGCACTCCAGCGCCTCGGCCACGAAGCCCGGCGTCCGCTTGCAGATCCAGAACTTCGCCAGCGGCAGCGCGATCCTGCGCAGGGCGGCCTCGTGCGGGTCGCCGTCCGCGTCGACGGCCGCCGCGAGCCGGATCGCCAGAGCGGTCGCGGCCTCCGCCTCCACGGCGAGGTCTGCGATCACGTTCTGCATCAACGGCTTGTCGGCGAGCAGCCCTCCGAACGCCGAGCGATGTGCCACGTGCCACGACGCCTCGTTGAGGGTGTGGCGCATCAGGGCCGTGGAGCCGAGCACGCAGTCGAGCCGGGTCGCGGCGACCATCTCGATGATCGTGCGTACGCCACGGCCCTCGTCGCCGAGCCGCACCCCGAGCGTGCCGTCCATCTCGAGCTCGGCCGACGCGTTGGCGCGGTTGCCGAGCTTGTCCTTGAGCCGTGCGATGTCGAGCCGGTTGCGGGTGCCGTCGGGCAGGGCGCGTGGCACCAGGAAGCACGACAACCCCTCCGGCGCCTGCGCGAGCATCAGGAACACGTCGTTCATCGGCGCCGAGGTGAACCACTTGTGACCGTGCAGGGTGTACTCGCCGTCCACCTCGGTCGCCCGTGCCTCCGTCACGTTGGCGCGTACGTCGGAACCGCCCTGCTTCTCGGTCATCCCCATGCCGGCCAGAGCGCCGCGCTTCTCGGCGACCGGCCGGATGCCGGGGTCGTACGACGTCGAGGCCAGCGCCGGCGTCCACTCCTTGGCGAGCCGCTCGTCCGCCCGCAGCGCCGGGACCGCGGCGTACGTCATCGAGATCGGGCAGCCGTGGGCGGGGTCGGTGTGGGACCAGGCCATGAAGCCGGCCGCACGTCGTACGTGGGCGTGGGTGGCACCGCCTGCCTGCTGCTCCCAGGGCGCCGCCTGCAGGCCGTGGCCGACGGCTCGCTCCATCAGCCAGTGCCACGACGGGTGGAAGACGACCTCGTCGATCCGGTGCCCGTAGCGGTCGTACGTCGTGAGCTCGGGCTCGTGCCGGTTGGCCAGGAGCCCGTGCTCCCGGGCCTCGGCGGTGCCGGCCTCGGCGCCGAGCGACCCGAGGTCTTCGACGACCTCCGAGCCCGCGTGGCGGGTGACCGCCTCGACCAGGGCGGCGTCCGTGGAGACGACGTTGTGTCCGACCAGCGGCGGCGGTTGGTTGGTGGCTGCCCGGTTCGCTGCAGTCATGTGGTTACCGTAGGCCCATGCCCGGAGCCGAGCCCCCGCGCCCAGCGGTGGGCCCGGCCGACCAGCCAGAACGTGGGTTCAGCTGGCCCGCGTGGATGGTCCGGACCCGCGAGACGACCTGGCGGATCATCGTCTCGACCGTCGACTCGTCGATGCGCTACCGGGTGACGGGGCTGGCGGCCGAGGCGGCGTTCTTCACGGTCTTGTCCGTGCCGCCGCTGATCTTCGCCCTCGCCGGCGCGATCGGCTACGCCACCCAGTCGTTCAGCCCCGACCAGGTGGACCAGGTGCGCACCGCGATCCTCGACCTCGCGTCACGGTTCCTCACCGACTCGGCCGTCGACCGCGTGATCCAACCGACCATCGACGACGTGCTGCGCGGGGGGCGGTTCGACGTCATCTCGGTGGGGTTCGTGCTGGCGCTCTGGTCGGGCTCGCGGGCGATGCACGTGTTCGTCGAGACCATCACGATCATGCACGGCCTCGGCGGCCACCGCGGGATCCTCAAGACGCGGGCGCTCTCCTTCAGCCTCTACCTGCTGGCGATCGTGACCGGGATCGTGGCGCTGCCACTGGTCGTGGCCGGCCCGAGCCTGGTCCACCGCGTGCTTCCATCTCGCGCCGACTTCCTGGTCAGCTTCTACTGGCCCACCGTGCTCGTGCTCTCGATCTGCTTCCTCGCGACGCTCTACCACGTGTCGATCCCGGTCCGGACCAAGTGGCGGATCAACCTGCCGGGCGCGACCTTCGCGCTCGGTGTCTGGCTGCTCGGCAGCTTCCTGCTCCGCGAGTTCCTCACCGTGACGGCCGCGGACTCCCGTTCGATCTACGGCCCTCTCGCCGCGCCGATCGCGGTGCTGCTGTGGCTCTACATCCTCTCGATCGCGGTGCTGATCGGCGCCGCGCTCAACGCCTCGTTCGACACCGTCTTCCCCCAGCAGCGCACCGAGCACGCGCGCAGGGAGCTCGTGCAACGTCTGCGCCTCCGCCGGGCGCGCGAGTCCGGTGACGACGAGCCCGTGGACTAGATTCGCGCTGTGCCGCCGCCCGATGTCGACCACCCCTCGCACGGGTACGTCGTACTCCCGGACCGGGACCGTTCCCCGTGGTGGGCGTTGTCGCAGCGCCTGCTGCTCGGCGTCGCCATCATCGCGTTCACCGTCCTGCTCGTGTACGCCGACCGCAAGGGCTACCGCGACTCCAACGACCCGCCGCTCCACGCGATCAACCTGGTCGACGCCATCTACTACTCGACCGTCACACTCAGCACGACCGGCTACGGCGACATCGCCCCGGTCTCGGCCGGCGCGCGGCTGACGAACGCGTTCGTGATCACACCGCTCCGGATCGCGTTCCTGGTGCTGCTGATCGGCACCACGCTGGAGGTGCTGGCCACCCAGGGTCGGCGCGTGTTCCGCATCGCCCGTTGGAGGAAGACCATGAACGACCACGTCGTGATCGTCGGCTACGGCACCAAGGGCCGCAGCGCCGTCGAGACCCTCGTCAACAACGGGATCGACCGCGACCTGATCGTCGTCGTCGACAAGGGCAGCCAGGCCGTCTCGGAGGCGCACGCCGACGGGCTGGCGGTCGTGACCGGTGACGCGACCCGTTCGGAGGTGCTCCAGCGAGCCGGTGTGGCTGAGGCGCGGCAGGTCATCATCACCACCGACCGCGACGACTCCAACGTCCTCGCCACGCTGACCGTCCGCCAGCTCAACGCCGACGCCTGGATCGTGGCTTCCGTGCGCGAGCAGGAGAACGCGCCGCTGATGAAGCAGTCGGGCGCCAGCTCGGTGATCACCTCGTCGGACGCCGTGGGTCGCCTCCTCGGGCTCTCGTCGCTCTCGCCGACCCTGGGCACGGTGATGGAGGACCTGCTGACGTACGGCGAGGGGCTCGAGGTCGCCGAACGTGACCTGCTGGTCACCGAGGTGGGCCAGCAGCCGCAGTCGCTGCCGGACCAGGTGATCGCCGTGGTGCGAGACGAGAACGTCTACCGCTACTTCGACCCGGTGGTCACCCAGCTGGCCCGCGGCGACCGGCTGATCGTCGTACGCCCGGCCAGGGAGCTGCCGTGGGCACCGCGCCCCGGCACCCACGGTGAGGAGACCGAGGAGGACTGAGTCCTCAGCGGGTCGCGGCGGCCAGCGCCTCGCGCATCACCTCGGCCGTCACCTGACGGCCGCTGTCCGGCGGCGGGGGGAACGCTCCGCTGGTGTCGGTGTTGTAGGGAACGCCGTACGCCGGCGTCCCGACGTCGTAGCGCCAGCTGTCGGCGAGCGGGCCCGCGTCGTAGGCGTCGTACCCGATGCTGTCGAGGAACGTGGCCACCTCGGACTTCGCCTCCTCGTCGTCGCCGGCGATCGGAAGGACGGAGCGCTCTGGGCTTCCGGACGGTCTCGCCAGCGAGCCGAGGTGGAGGTAGTTGATGTCGTTGAAGGCCTTGACGACCCGGCTGCCCGGGAGGTGGGACTGCACGAGCTCGCTGGTCGTCAGGGACTGGTCGTCGAGCGCCGCGATCTGTCCGTCGCGCTGGGGGTAGTAGTTCGAGGTGTCGATGACGACCTTGCCTCGCAGCGACTCGGACGGCACCTGGTCGATGTTCTTGAGCGGGATGGTGACGACGACGAGGTCGCCCGCCACGGCAGCCTCCTCCGCGGTCGCGGCACGGGCGTGTGGGCCCAACTCGG
Organism: uncultured Actinomycetota bacterium; assembly: GCA_963761515.1. Lineage (GTDB taxonomy): Bacteria > Actinomycetota > Actinomycetes > Propionibacteriales > Nocardioidaceae > Nocardioides. The sequence goes on along the minus strand of CAVXHO010000003.1, from coordinate 70,344 downwards.
CCACGAGATCCCGGAGGGTCTCAGGGCCACGGCTGTTGCTGAGGACGACGTCGTGTCCCGCGTCCACCGCCAGTCGTGCCACGGTGCCGCCGATGTGTCCGCTTCCGATGAGTCCGAGTGTGGTCATGGCGTCGTGAACGGCAGGACCCGTCAGTTCATTCCGGTCTCAGCCGTGTGAGCCCCTACGCCTTGCCGCCGGCCGGGAGAGGGACGGTGTCCTCCGGCTCCTCCGGCGTTCGGTCGGGGTCGTCCCCACCCGCGCCGACCGCACCGGCAGCCCGGCCCGCGCCGACCAGCACCTGGACGACCGCCAGGAGCACGGCCACGAAGACGGTCGACCAGACCAGCCGTGAGACCGAGATGTCGTTGCCCCACACCAGGACCACCACGCCGAGCACCGCGACCACGATCCGGAGCCACACGGCGTTCGCAGCGGTCCAGCGCCCCGCGCCGGCCACCGGGGTGTCCGCGAGAGAGCCTCCGATGGACTCCAACCCGCGGGCGATCGTGGTGCGTACGGCGGTGCCCAGCCTCGTGCCACCGGCGAAGAGGCCGATCACGACGAGGATCAGACCCAGCCATATCATCACGTGCTGACCGCGCTCGAGATAGGACAGGAGGGTGTCGTAGAAGACCCTGCTCGCGGGGCCGAACACGGTGCCGGACAGCTGGTTGATGAACAGCTGTCGGCCGATCGAGAGCATGAGGGCCACGAGCAGAGCGTTCGCTGCGAGCAGCACGCCGATGATCACCGTCGCGCGCGGCCTGCGGCGGGAGAGAAGCAGCCCACCCAGGTAGAGCAGGGCGACGACCGGCAGCAGCCACTTCGCGACCGGGTTGGTGAACGCGTAGATCGTGCGCACCTGCTTGAGCTGATGCGACTCCAGGAGCACGATCTGCTGGTCCGCTGCGGGGATCGGGGGCGCGTTCTGGACGAACGTGAGCCCCCGGTCGACCAGCAGCGCCTTCACCTGGTCGACGACCACCGACAGGTCGAGGACGACCTCCCCGCCCTGCACCTGCACCGCGCCGGAGTCGTCACCGTTGAGCAGCTGGACGAGTCGCTCCTGCGCCCGGGTGTTCACGGCCAGCCAGAGCTGGCGGAACGCATCGGACGCGACGAAGTTCTGGACCTGTGTCTGGATCAGCCCGTTGACCGCGCCGGTGAGAGGCCCGATCAGGAGTTGCACCCGCGGCCGGTCCTGGATCACCCCGGCGAACGCCTGGGTCAACAGCGCCTGGACGTCGACCTGCTCCTCGATGGCGTCGGTGACCTTGGTGGCGATCGCCGTCTGCACCTCGGGGGAGTCCACGAGTGGACCCACCGTATCGACGTACCGCTGGCCGTCGTTGATGGTGCGCTGGCCCCAGTACGCGAACGACGCCGGCACCGTCAGGACGGCGGCGAGCACCAGGCACACGACGGCCGCGATCGCTCGCCCCCGGCCGGAGTGCTCGGCGGGGGTTGGTGCAGGTGGGTGCAGGTGCAGGTGCGGCCTCAGTCATCAGCTCTCCTGTTCGGCTGCCCGGGTCGGCAGGTCACATGCGGCGTTCTGCCTTCATCTCCGAGCCGTGAACCGTCAGCGCCAGGATCACGGTGATGTCGAGCGCGATCATGATCAGGGCCCAGAACGGCGATGCCGCCAGGAAGCCGATGTTGATGATCGCGCTGATCGTCGCCAGGATCACGCCGACCGCCCGCGCCCACCACTGACCCATGAAGAGGCAGATGCCGGCGACCGCCACGATGATCCCCGCGATCAGCTGGACCCAGCCCCACGCCGTGTAGTCGGCGTGCACGACGAGCCCGGACTTGGTGACGGCGTAGTAGTCGCTGTTGAAGAGCGCGACCAGGCCCTGGATGGCGTGGAAGATGCCGAGCATGATCATGATCGTGCCCGCGAAGGCGATCCAGCCGGTCCAGGCCGAGCCCTCGTCTCCACTCGAGTAGACCGGGCGCGTGGCCAACGGGTCCGGCGAAGAGATAGGTGGTAGGGACATCGTTCCTCCAGGTGACGTTGATGCCGATGCAGTCAGCGTGGCCCGCGGCCCAGCGGTCGGCATCACCCGGGGCGGGTGACGAAAACGCAGTCCGGGCTGCCCCGAGGCGGTCGGGTGCGGCGTTTTGGTCTGTTCACGGCTCCGGGGGCGGGTGTACTTTGCGGCCCATCGGCGCCCCGCACTCTCGCGGGGGCTTACGCAGTCCGCGGGGCGCACTCGGCAGCTCGGCCGCCCGCAACGGCGAGCGTGTCTGGCTCTCGTCGATTTCCCCGACCTCGACGCACGGCAGCGGGCCGGCATGGCGAAGCCCGCTGGAGTCTCCAGGGCTCCAGCGGGCTTCGCGCTCGAGTGTAGGTCGGGCCTGAGTGCGTCACGCGACTCCGCGTCCGACCCGGTGCAATCGCGGATGCTGGGTACGGATGGGGTGCGCCCGGCCGCTGGGTGGTTGAGACCCGCTGCCAGGGGGGTTGGCAGGAGCGGCCGGGCGCATCAGCTGCCGAGTCAGCCTGGTGGACGTCCCGCCCGGCCCATACGCGGCGGGGCGCCCAACTCGCCCTGGACGATTCCCAGACCTGCGCCTGCCCAAACATCCGCGGGCCGCTGGCTGGAGCGACGCCCGCGATGCCCGCCGGAGCATGGGGTCACCAGCGGGCATCGGGCAGCACCCCGCGACGGGGGACACCGGGCGCTACCCGTCGCACGCTAGGGCTGTGCGTCGCCTGTGGGCTAGGCCGAAAATCGACTGCCCCTGCCTCCGCATCCAAGCGGGCCAGGCCGTGCTGTGCTGGTGGGCGATACTGGGTTTGAACCAGTGACCTCTTCCGTGTCAAGGAAGCGCGCTACCGCTGCGCCAATCGCCCGTGGAAAGGGTGATGCTGCGAGGTGGGTACGGGATTTGAACCCGTGTACACGGATTTGCAGTCCGTTGCCTCGCCTCTCGGCCAACCCACCGCTGGATGGGCTCGAGACCCGCTCCGAGCGGACGACGAGGCTCGAACTCGCGACCTCAACCTTGGCAAGGTTGCGCTCTACCAACTGAGCTACGTCCGCTTGCTTCTCCGCACCCGAAGGCGCTCCCGGAGACGCGAAGAGAACCATAGCCGATGCCCTCAGGACCACCAATTCGGGTGCGGCGCGGGTAGTTTCGGCCCATGCGCACCTGGGTGAACGGCCGGCTCCTCAGCGACCCGGAGGCCCCGGTCGTGGGCGCCAGCGACCACGGACTGACCGTCGGAGACGGCGTGTTCGAGGTGCTCAAGGTCGTCGACGGCCAGACGTTCGCGATCGACCAGCACCTCGCCCGGCTGGAGCGGTCCGCGCGGGGCCTCGGCCTGCCGGAGCGTCGATGTCGCGGAGGTACGTCGTGGCGTCGCGGCCGTCCTGGACGGCGAGCCGCTGACGCTCGGCCGGGTCCGCATCACCTGGACCGGCGGCCCCTCGCCGCTCGGCTCCGACCGCGGCGACGGCCCGCCGTCCCTGGTGGTCGTCGCGGCGCCGATGGACCCGTGGCCCGACACCACCGCGGTCGTGACCGTGCCGTGGCCCCGCAACGAGCGGGGCGCCCTCGCCGGCCTCAAGACCACGTCGTACGGCGAGAACGTGCGCGCCCTGGCCCAGGCGCGCGAGCAGGGGCGCCAGCGAGGCCGTCTTCGCCAACCTGCAGGGCCACCTCTGCGAGGGCACGGGCACCAACATCTTCTACGTCGTCGACGGCGAGCTCCGCACCCCGACGCTGGCCGTCCGGCTGCCTGGCCGGGATCACCCGCCACCTCGTGCTGGAGTGGTACGGCGCCACCGAGGTCGACGAGCCGATCGAGATCCTGGCCGACGCCAGCGAGGCCTTCCTCGCCTCCACCACCCGCGACGTCCAGGCGATCGCTCGCTGGGACGACCGCGAGCTCGAGGCCCCCGGCCCGGTCACCACCGAGGCACGCAAGGTGTGGCACGAGCGCGAGGCGGAGCTGCTCGGGCGCTGACCCACCGCGGATGTGGTCGGGCGAGGACCGTGCGCTAAAGTCTCGCTCCGCAGTCACGAGAGCGCATCGAGCGCTGTCACGGGGCGATTGGCGCAGTGGTAGCGCGCTTCGTTCACACCGAAGAGGTCACTGGTTCGAACCCAGTATCGCCCACCAGACAGAAACAGATCCTGACCTGCATCAATGCAGGAACAGCGGCTTCGGTCATCCGGCCGCGTGTCGGATACGTGTCGGACGGTCCCGCCTACGAGAGGACCGAACCATGACCGCAACCACGACGCCCCGGATCATCGAGACGGACGCTAACCGCGAGGTGCAGGCAGTCGAGCAGCTACGCGCCCGGTACCCCGACCTCAAGATCACGTTCCGACTCAGCGACGGCGCGTCGTGTCCCCTGTGGTGCGAGCTTGACCAGCACGTAGACGGTTGCGAAACCACGGACGGCCGGCCCGTTCGCTGTCATGGAGAGCCCTCAGTTCGGGCCATTCCTCTGCGGCGCAGAGCAGACCCTCGACGGGATGGAGGGCACGACCGTCGGCGTGGTCAGCCGCAGCCACGACGAGATTGGGGATCGTCGAGCTGACCGAGCTCATCGATCACGCCACTGCCGCGAACGAGTGGTTGAAGGCGAATTCCGACCGACCTACGCTCGAAGAGAGGCCCGCTGGCGACCACCGTGCCAGCGGGCTTCTCCATGTCCGGAAAACCCAGCCCAGCCCAAGGTCCAAGTCTTACGATCCCTTTCGGTGCCCGCCGGTTTTCCCCGAGATCGGCGGGCACCGCCGTGTTGGGAGGGCTGCAGTGAGCGGGTCATACCGACCGCTACGGGCGGCCCCGGAGGCATGGCAAGGACCAGAGCGGGTAGCCCTTTAAGCCAAGCCCCGGCGCACTTCGGGGTTCGCGGGACTTTGGCGTACGGCGAGGTTTATGGCGCCCGCCCCTGGGAAATGCTCCTCGGCGAGATTTCGGGCGCGCCACGCAGATTTTGGGTCAGGCATGACGCCCGATCCCTGGCTGGCTCGGCAGCTGAAACGCCCGGCCGCTCCTGCCACACCCCGTGGCAGAGGGCCTCAACCCAGCGGGCCGAGCGCACATCTTCCGTACCCACCACCTGGGCAATCGCACCCCCTGACGTCGCCACCGGTGCCAGCGGGCTTCATCATTCCACCCATCGGGGTGTGGGGAGAGAGCCCCGCGCGTCGTAGGCTCCAGCACGCCCTCGGAGACCAGTCTGTGTGTGTCCCCCGAGGGCTAAGCGCCCCGCCGCTCGAGCAGCCGTGCGGGGCGCGACCCATCACTGAGGCCCGTCGAAGGCCCCGTCTGACGACGGGTCTCGGGCCTCACCGCGTCGCTCACCGGGGGTAGCGACGCGGGCGTTCGTTGGGGTTGTTGGACCAGATCTGGCGCCAGATCTCCTTGGGGAACGCGGTGAAGGCGAGGATGTCGGCGCGGGCTTCTTCGAGGTGCTCGGCGACGGTGGGGAGCTTCTCGGTCAGGGCGTCGACGACCCGGTCGAACTGGGCGTGCACGGCTTCGGCGTCGGGCTGGTCGTAGACCGAGTGCAGCAGCGCCTTGACCCAGCCCCAGGAGTACTTCGGGGTCGCCGACATCAGGTTGGCCGCGTAGTGGGTGCGGCAGCGTTGCCAGGCTGCGCCGGGCAGGGTCGCGGCGACTGCGTTGACCAGCCCGGCGGTGGGCGTCGCTGGTGACGAGCTTGACCCCGGTCAGGCCGCGGGCGATCAGGTCGCGGAAGAACCCCAGCCAGCCGGCGCCGTCCTCGCTGGTGGTGACCTGGATCCCGAGGATCTCGCGGTGCCCGTCGGCGTTCACACCGGTCGCGACCAGCGCGTGGACCGGGACGACCCGGCCGCCCTCGCGGACCTTGAGCACCAGCGCGTCGGCGGCCACGAACGTGAACGGGCCCGGCGTCCTCGAGCCGTCGGGTGCGGAACTCCTCGACGTGGCCGTCGAGCTCCTTGGCCATCTCGCTGACCTGGGACTTGCGACAGCGTGGTGATGCCCAGGCGATTGCGACCAGCTTGTCCATCCGCCGGGTCGAGACCCCGAGCAGGTAGCAGGTCGCCACCACGCGAGGTCAGCGCTCGCTCGGCGCGCTTGCGGCGCTCCAGCAGCCACTCGGGGAAGTAGGAGCCCTGACGCAGCTTGGGGATCGCGACGTCCAGGGTGCCGGCGCGGGTGTCGAAGTCGCGGTGCCGGTAGCCGTTGCGGCGGTTGACCCGCTCCGGGGTGCTGGTGCCGTAGTCGGCGCCGCACACCGCAGTCGGCCTCGGCGCTGAGATCAGACGTGTTGATGAAGGTGCTGCAGCAGCTCGCGCAGCAGATCCGGGCGACGCCTGGGCGAGCTGTTCCTCGAGCAGACGAGCAGGGTCGATACTGGGGTTGACGGTCTTCCGCTATGCCTCTGAGTGGCGTTTGACAGACCTACCCTCGACGGATGGCCGCCGCCGTCACTAGCCTGGGGGTTCGTCCCGCAAGAGGACGGTGCCCCGTCGCTCCTGCCCGCAACAGCGCGGCGGGGCGCTCTCGTGCCCGCGGTCGTCACAGACTTCAGCGGGCGGCGTCGTGTCTCCGTCAGACTGGCGAATCCTCGCCAATGGCGCCCTTCCGCCGCGGCAATTCTCCTGCCGCGCGGCGATTCGTAGTAAGCCTGAACTGCTCTCATGGGGGAGAGCGCTGCGCCCCGCCTGGTTCCCCCCGTTCTAGGCGGGGCGCACTCAGGTCCTGACCAGTTCTGGTGACGCGCGGAGCCTCGCTCGTTCATACGCTCCGAAGTGAGGCCCGCCGGTCGCCCACCGTGGCCGGCGGGCGTCCATGTATGCACACGTGTGAAGCCCCGCCGAGCTACTTCCAACCACGTGTCGAACGTATGTTCGATACCCTGCGGCATGGCTGGTGGGATGGGGCGCCGAGGCGATCGTGCTCTCCCTCCACGAGCGCATCCACGGGGCGCCTCCGCCACGCGAGCGCGCGACCCCCGTGGTCAAGCACTGCTGGGTCACAGACCGGCACGGGCGGCTTCCTGGCCTCCTCCTCGAGTGGCGGCACACCGCCTCGGGCTGGCAGGGCCGCGTCGTCCGCCCGACGCTGGAGGCAGGGGAGTGGATCGTGGTCGAGGAATGGCTGCCGGCGGAGTTGCTGGCGCAGGGCTGACGGTCACGTCCTAAGACCTTTGGACAGTGCACACCACCCAGGATGGGGCTCCCGGGGCACGATTCCACCGTCCTAGCCTCGGAGATGCCCGACGGAGACCCCAACCTCACGCCAGGCAACACAGTGCGACCCGCCGCGGCCCCCCAACCCGCCGCGGGTCGCACTGTGCGCGGACGTCATTCGACACCCGCGGGAGACCCGAACCTAGAGATTCCCCCAAGGTCCGCGCCCTAGCGTGAGTGGCACCACAGGGCCTGCGGCCATCACCCTGCCCTGAGGCCGTGTCCCGCGGCCGGGCGTTACCCCATGAATGCCCCGGCCGCGGGACATCTCGCACGCCCGCCCCGCTACGGTGCAGCGATGAGCGACGAGACGATGGTGCAAGAGATCGAGCGGTTGCGGGTGACGGTGCGCGACCTGTGGCACGAACGTCAGGCCGCGAACGACGGAACGCCGGGCAACCTGGTCATCCGCGACAGCGAGATCGCTGCTGAGGCGCACGTCGACCTCGACACGGTGCGAGCCTTCATGGTCTCCGAGGACGGCGCTGGAATCGTCGTGAAGGGCGAGGGCGGACAACTCTCGATCACCACGGTGGAGCTCGGGTACGGCGAGTAGGCCGCCCGCGCGACCAGTGGGCGTCGTTGAGGGTCCGGTCAGCCGAAAACCGGCGTCACGGAGCCGGAGGGAAGCTCCGCCGGCCGGTCTTCTCCGCGTGCGGCTTCACCACGGTGCCCCGCTCGAACACGACGATGCTGTCGTAGAAGTGCATCGATCGAGTCGTTCGGGTGAACGCGTCGACGGTGAAGTCCTCGTCCCGGGAGTGCCAGGCATTGAGCTGGTCCGTGAGCCCCTTCGCGTACTCCATGAACGTGTCGGGCTTGCGGTAGCCCCCGCCGTAGTTCGGCCAGTAGCTGGTATGGACGTCCTCGGTCAGGAACACGCCGTCGGGCGTGAGGTGCGAGTAGAGCTCCTCGAACGTCGCGATCTGCTGGCCCATGGTGTGCCCGCCGTCCTCGATGAGGACGTCGATCGGTCCGATCTCCGCCGCGATCTTCCTCAGGAAGTCGCGGTCCTCCTGGTCGCCGATGAACACCTTGATCCGCCGACCGCCGAGCTCGGCGCAACGGGGGTCGATGTCGACGCCGTAGATCGTCGCCTTGCGGCCGAAGTAGTTGCGCCACATCTGGAGCGAGCCACCCTGGTTGACCCCGAACTCGAGGATCACGACGGGCTTGCCCCGGAAGCGTGAGAAGTGACGGTCGTAGATGTCGAAGTAGTGGATCCACTTGTGGATCACCCGACCGGTGTTCGCGCGGAAGTACTTCTCGAGCGGATTCTCAGGCGTGGCGGCCGGAGCTCCGCGATCGGGTAGCCGCCCACGAACCCACTAACAGGCCGACGGATCCAAGGCAGGGTAGTCACGGGCCGTGACCTTACACGCGGTTCCAGCCGCAGTACGACGCAGCCTCACGACGCCGAGGAGGTCTTCTCCAGCGGGATCTCGAAGTGCAGCTTCACCGGGACCGGGCCCTTCCAGTGGGCGCCGTGCGCAGTCGCCTTGCCAGCCGGCCGGCAGCGACGTCGCGGACCAGCCCTTCGGGAAGTTCACCGAGACCTCCAGGCCCTCCGGGGTCGACGAGGTCCTGCGGGTCGACGTCGAGCTCGTAGGTCATCGTGCTCTTGCTCGTCACGTCGGCGGCGAACGGGACCGTGTAGTCGGCCCCCACGTTCGCCGTCTGGCCCTGCGGCAGCAGCGTCGGGTAGGCGAAGAACTTGCGGTTCAGGACGCCGTGGCACCCTGGGGCGGTGCAGCGGTGGGTGAGTACGGCGCACCGTCGGCGGTGACGTCGCCGAGCGCAGCGAAGCGGGGGAGGAAGACGCCGATGAAGGTGCCCAGGTAGCGGGTGTCGTTAGCCGACCTTCGGGTCCGGCACCGGCAGCGTGTACGGCGGTGCCTGGTTGGAGACGTCGACGTTCAGATGGACCGCGGCGCTGCCGTCGGCGTGCAGGTCCACGGTCGAGGCGAGCTCGCGGTGCTGCCAGTAGTCGACCTTGCTGCCGTTGAGGTTCTGGCGTGAAGACGCCGATGTAGTCGTGGCTCGTGCGCGGCCAGGTCGCCGCGAAGCCCGACCGCGGGCGAAGCGCCTTCTCGGTCCGCGTCGCGGAAGTACAGTGCCAAGTGAAGTGCCGGCCTGTGCCTGAGCAGCAGCGATCGCCTTCTGGTCGGCCTTCGGCCGCCCTCGAAGAACTTCTGGCGGAAGGCCGGCATCAGGGCCTCGTTCAGCTGGTGGCGCTCTCGACGGGACCCTGGAACTCGCCGTAGCTGCCCGGCCAGGGTGCTTCACGAGGTTGTCGGCGGTGAGCTTGCCGAAGTCGGGAGATCTGACCGGACCGGTCAGCCGGAACACGTCCGCGAGGGCTCTGCAGGTCGATCCCGATCACGCCGTCCAGCTTCTGCCCGGGTACGCGGCCTGCCAGCGCGGCGCAGCTCCTCACCCGACACCGACCACCACGGGGAGAACGTCGCCGTCGGTGACGCGGCGTCGGTCCCGTTGTGGAAGATGTTGCCCGTGACCGGCTGCCAGCGCTGCGTACGGCTGCCACGTGCGTCGAGGTCGTCGACGTTCAGCTCTTCCCGAACGTGACCCGGCCCTGCGTCGAAGTGCAGGGTGGTGAACGACAGTGTCGCCGCCGCCGGAGTAGCGCTGCTCGGCAGGGTTCATCATCGCGAGCAGGTAGGTGCGGGGGCCGTCGGCGCCCAGCATGGACGGCAGCTGCCTCCACCAGCGGCCCGGCCTTGGTCGTAGCTGTCCTGCAGCGGGCTGCAGATGCGAGCCGCCTCGTCGCGGAGCGTCGCGATCTTCGCGCCACCCACGAACGGGGTGTTGCCCTGGACCTCGTTCACGTCGGACTGCGCCTGCGTCGAGGTGGGTGCCCGATGCTCGAGACGGTCGGTCGACCACCTTCTGCAGGACGCTGGCAGGTCGATCTGCTTGCCGGTGACCAGCTGGAGTCCTGGGTCCGAGACACCGGGTAGGTCTCGGTCACCGATCTCGCCGACCGTGGTCGCCTCGTCGAGGGCGTCGACGAGGTGTCGCGCGTCGTGGACGGCGCTCCCGGCGACCGGTACGACGGACTCCACACGTCGGCGCCGAAACCGTTGAGCGTCGTGGTGGGCGGCTGTCGACATCGGGCGCGGGCGTCGGCGATGTAGGCCCGGGCCTCGCCGATGCTGGTGCCGACAGCTGCGGTCCTGGGCCTGCGCCAGGTCGGCCTCGGCGCCTGTCGGCCTCGTGCGTGGCGGAGACCAGCGGTCGTGGCAGCACGGCCAGCGCGACGCCGCCCACCACGAGGAGGAGCAGGACCACGAGGGCCACGATGCGCCCGCGACGATGTGGAGCGACGGGGCGCGCCGGAGTCGTCCCCCCGGTTGCTCTGCCGTCGCCTGCCGCTTCCGTCGCAGGTGCACGCCACGAGTAAACAGGGTGCTCCCTGATCGCGCGGGACAATCCAGGCGAAGTGACCGATCACCTCTCGATACCATCGGCGCGTCCCAGCCTCGTCCTCACCAGGAGCAGTCGTGCCCGACCTGAAGATCGTCCTCACCCACGCCGATGCGCGTGAGGAGCGGACGGTGACGACGGGCACCAAGGCCTGGGAGCTGTACGCCGACGACCCGACCGTGATCGCGGCCCGCGTCGGCGGTGCCCTGCGCGACCTGGCCTACGAGCTCCAGGACGGCGACGTGGTCGAGGGGGTGGCCATCGACAGCAAGGACGGCCACGACATCCTGCGGCACTCCACCGCCCATGTGATGGCCCAGGCGGTGCAGCAGCTGTGGCCCGACGCCAAGCTCGGCATCGGACCGCCCGTGGAGAACGGCTTCTACTACGACTTCGACGTCGAGACCCCGTTCGTGCCCGAGGATCTCGACAAGATCGAGACCGCCATGCGCAAGATCATCAAGGAGGGCCAGCGGTTCTCGCGCCGGGCGGTCAGTGACGCCGACGCCCTCGACGAGCTCCAGGACGAGCCCTACAAGATCGAGCTGATCGGGCTCAAGGGCGGCTCCACCGAGGCCGCAGAGGGCGCCGACGTCGAGGTGGGCGCCGGGGAGCTCACCATCTACGACAACCTGCGCCGCGACGGCGAGCTGGCGTGGAAGGACCTCTGCCGCGGCCCGCACCTGCCCACCACCAAGCGGATCCCGGCGTTCAAGCTGATGCGCACCGCGGCGGCGTACTGGCGCGGCAACGAGAAGAACAAGCAGCTCCAGCGCATCTACGGCACCGCCTGGGAGAGCAAGGAGGCGCTCGCCGAGCACCTCCACCAGCTCGAGGAGGCCGAGAAGCGCGACCACCGCAAGCTCGGGCGTGAGCTCGACCTCTACTCCTTCCCCGAGGAGCTCGGCCCCGGCCTGGTCGTCTTCCATCCCAAGGGCGGCGTGATCCGGCGGGTGATGGAGGACTACGTCCGGCAGCGGCACATCGAGGAGGGCTTCTCCTACGTCAGCACGCCCCACATCTCCAAGGACGGGCTGTTCCACACCTCCGGGCATCTCCCGTACTACGCCGACACCATGTACCCCCCGATGGAGCTCGAGGGCGCGAAGTACCAGCTCAAGGCGATGAGCTGCCCGATGCACAACCTCATCTACCAGTCGCGTGGCCGCTCCTACCGTGAGCTGCCGTTGCGGCTCTTCGAGTTCGGCGGGGTCTACCGCTACGAGAAGTCCGGCGTCGTCGGCGGTCTCACCCGCGTGCGCGGGATGACCCAGGACGACTCGCACTCCTACGTCACCCCCGAGCAGGCGTCGGACGAGATCAAGCACCTGCTGAACTTCTGCCTCGGCCTGTTCCGCGACTTCGGCCTCGAGGACTTCTACCTCGAGCTGTCGACCCGCGACGACAAGAATGCCGACAAGTTCCAGGGGTCCGACGAGGAGTGGGTCACCGCCACGGCGGTGCTGCAGCGTGCGGCCGACGAGTCGGGTCTGGACCTCGTGGACGACCCCGGTGGCGCCGCGTTCTACGGCCCGAAGATCTCGATCCAGGCCAAGGACGCGATCGGCCGCACCTGGCAGCTGTCGACGGTGCAGTACGACTTCGGCCAGCCGGCCGGCTTCGGGCTGGAGTACACCGCGCCCGACGGCTCCAAGCAGCAGCCGGTGATGATCCACTCCGCGAAGTTCGGCTCCATCGAACGCTTCATCGGCGTCCTCGTGGAGCACTACGCCGGGGCGTTCCCCCCGTGGCTCTCGCCGGTGCAGGTGCAGGGGATCCCGATCGCGGAGCGGCATCACGACTACCTGTACGACGTCGCCAGGCGGATGCAGGCGCGCGGGATCCGGGTCGAGGTCGACGAGTCCGACGAGCGGATGCAGAAGAAGATCCGCAACGCGCAGCTGCAGAAGGTCCCGTTCATGGTGATCGCCGGTGACCGCGACGTCGAGGAGGGTGCGGTCTCGTTCCGCTACCGCGACGGGCGCCAGGACAACGGCGTACCCATCGACGAGGCCATCGAGCGGGTGGCGGCGGCGGTCGCCTCGCGCGAGCAGGTCTAGCCGGGCTCTGACTCAGCGCACGCGCTTGGTGAACTTCCGGCAAGGCGAGATGAAGTCCTCACCGAGAGCCGAGACCGGGTAGTCGACGTCGCCCTCGTCGGTCCAGCCCTGCCGTGCGTAGAAGGCCTGCGCGCGGTCGTTCCCACGGACCACGACCAGGAAGGCGACGTCGTGCCCGGTCGCGCCGATCTGGCGCTCGGCCTCGGTCAGGAGCAGGGTCGCGACCGTCGTACCGCGGAAGGCGCGGTCGACGTAGACCTGCTCGGCCTCGTCGTCCGAGACCATGATGAAGCCGGCGATGACGCCGTCGACCTCGGCGACCGTGGTCTCGTCGGTGTCGGCGATCCGCGCGCTGACCCGGTCGCGGAAGGCCTCTGGCGTACGCCGCTCGGTCAGGCCGTCCGGCACCCGGCCGGGGTGTACGTCGTGCCAGCCCCGGTGGAAGATCTCGGCGACCGCCTCGACGTCGTCGGCGTTCGCGGGGCGGAGCACGGGGGAGGGCACGGGGGCAGCCTAGGGCGCTGCCGGCGGTACGACGGTGTCACCTGGCGGCACCGTCGTACCACTGTCATCCACAGCGTCATCGCACTCCGTGCTACCCCGTCGCTCGATGCGGGAGCGTGCACTGATGGACCGGATGGCTGAGGTGCTGGCACGGCAGTCGGGCGTGGTGTCGCGCCGTCAGTTGCTCGACCTTGGATGCGCGCCCCACGACATACGCCGCCTGCTGCGTAGACGCGAGCTCGTCGTCTGTTCGCCCGGGGTGTACCTGGACCACACCGGAAGCCCGACCTGGCTGCAGAGAGCGTGGAGTGGTGTCCTGGCGTTGTGGCCGGCGGCTCTGTGCCACGAGTCGGCGCTCCAGGTGGCGGGCGTCGGTGCCGCGCGACGTCGCCCGGGCCCGTTCCTCGATGTCGCGGTGGATCGCGACCGATCTCCGCGCCCACCTTTCGGGGTGCGCTTGCACCGACTCGCTGACCTCGATTCCAGGGTGCACTGGCACCTCAGTCCTCCCCGGGTGCGGCTCGAGGAGGCCGCCATCGACGTCGCATCAGAGGCCCGTGACGACTTCACGGCGGTGGCCGTCCTTGCTGACGCCGTCCAGTCACGGCGTACGACCGCAGCACGCATGGAACAGGCCCTGGCGGGTCGAAGCCGGATCGCCAGACGGCAGTTCCTGGGCGGCGTGCTGGCGGACGTCGGCCAAGGCACCTGTTCTGTGCTCGAGCACGGGTACCTCACTCGGATCGAGCGACCCCACGGCCTGCCGACCGCCCGGCGTCAGGTGCGGGAGTCTCCCCGGGGCGCGGTGTATCGCGACGTCGCGTACTGCGATCTCGGCCGGTTCGTGGAGCTGGACGGGCGACTGTTCCACGACAGCGCCGCCGATCGTGACCGAGACCTCGAGCGTGACCTCGAGGTCGCCCTCGACGGTCGGGTGACCGTACGTCTCGGCTGGGGTCAGGTGTTCGGGAGACCGTGCCGGACCGCGGTGCGGCTGGGCCGATGGCTGCGCGCGGGCGGATGGGACGGCGTGGCTCGTGGGTGCCCGGAATGTCGCGATGAACGCTAGGCGGTACGTGGGTGTCATGGGGTAGCACCAGCCCAACGCCATCAGCGGTTGACCGCCTCCTACAGTGTCGCCATGGTCGACGAGGCGACGCAGCAGGACGGGATCGGTGCGCCCGACGGCCTCGAGCGGCTGTGGACGCCGTACCGCATCGCGTACCTGCGCGGGGAGAACAAGCCGGCCGACGACTCGGCGGGGGAGTGCCCGTTCTGCCGCATCCCGAAGCTCGGCGACGACGCCGCGGGACTCGTCGTACGCCGGGGTGAGCTGTCGTACGCCGTGCTCAACCTCTACCCGTACGCGCCGGGCCACCTCATGGTCTGTCCGTACCGGCACATCGCGGACTACACCGACACCACGGCCGACGAGGCCGAGGAGATGACCATCCTGACGAAGGCCGCGATGCGCGTCCTGCGGTCGGTCTCGAACGCCGAGGGCTTCAACGTCGGCATGAACCAGGGGGCGGCCGGGGGCGCCGGCATCGCACACCACCTGCACCAGCACGTCGTGCCCCGGTGGATCGGTGACCAGAACTTCATGCCGGTCATCGGGCACACCAAGACCCTTCCGCAGCTGCTCCAGGAGACCCGCGAGCTGGTCGCCGGCGCCTGGGACGCGGCGGATCAGCCGACGGCGTAGGGGTACTCCTCGCTGCGGTGCTGGAAGTCCAGGATCGCGGTGTTGCGCACCCGCCCGTCGCGGATCTCGATGGCGCGGCTGAGGGTCTCGTCGGCCTCCCAGGCATCCGGACCCTCGAGCACGGGCCGCAGGAACGGGATCAGCGCCTCGCTGATGTCCCAGGTCGCGGAGTTCCAGAGGTACGACGGGGTGTGGTCGACGCCGTAGTAGTGGACGCGGTCGCCGACGTCGAACATCGGGTCGTCGAACGACGTGGGGCGGGCCCACTCGAACCCCATGCCCTCGTCGCACGAGACGTCGACGATCAGGCTGCCGGGCCGGAACGCCGGGAGGTCGTCGGTCGTCAGGTAGATCAGCGGCGAGGCGGGGTCCTGCAACGTGCAGTTGACGACGACGTCGCGCTCGGCCAGGAACGGTGCGAGCGGGACGCGGCCGCGGGTGGTGATCACGTGGCTGGGCCCGCCGTCCGGGTCGTGGTCGAACTGCACGATCCGCACGGAGTGGATGGGTGACGCCACCGCGGCCACGCCGCGGGTCGTGAGCACGGCCACGTCGTGGATCCCCTGGGCGCTGAGGGCCGTCACGGCACCGCGTGCCGTCGCGCCGAAGCCGATGACGGCGGCGGTGAGCCGACGACCGTAGTCGCCCGTCGAGCCGATCAGCTGGAGCGCGTGCTGGACCGAGCAGTAGCCGGCCAGCTCGTTGTTCTTGTGGAAGACGTGCAGGCCGACGGCCTGGTCACGGGTCCAGTGGTTCATCGCCTCGAAGGCGATCAGGGTGAGCTCCTGGTCGATGGCGAGCTGGGTGAGGGCGGTGTCCTGGACGCAGTGCGGCCAGCCCCACAGGGTCTGGCCGGGGCGGAACGAGGCGACGTCCTCGAGCTGAGGCTTGAGCAGCAGGACCACGTCGCACTGCTCCAGGATCTCCTCGCGGGTCGCGATGCCGGCCACGAACGGGGCCAGGTCAGCGTCGGAGTGGCCGAACTTCCCGCCGTACCCCTCCTCGAGGGTGATCCGGGCGGCCAGGTCGGGGTCGAGGAGTGCCAGGTGGTCGGGGTGGAGCGGGAGCCGGTACTCGTTCTCCTTGGCCGATCGTCCGAGGACCCCGAGTCGGAGCAGGCTCACCGCTTCTTCGGGTGGATCTGCTCGGTCAGCGTCTCGGAGTGACCCTTGGCACGCTTCTCGGCGCGCTTCTCCTTGATCGACTTCGAGGATTTCTTGGACATTCCCTGCCGCGGCGACTTGTCGCTCATGCTGGCTCCATCGTCGGGAGCCTGAATGGCTCCGCCTTCCCACCGTACGCCCACGGACGCTGCGGGCACGGCGGTCAGCGGGCTCGGCGGCGACCTTCTTCGAAGAACGCCAACAAGGCGTCCACGTCGGGCAGGTCGGAGATCAGCCGAGCCGCGCCGAACGGCCGGTCCCAGAAGTCGTCGCGGGGCGGCACCGTCCACGGTCCGACATAGGCGTACGGCGTGGAGGTGTCGGCGTCGCCGGGGGAGACCCCGTAGTTGACCTCGTCCACACCGATCGCGACGTCGAAGTGCTCCGGCCACAGCACCGGCACCTGCGCAGGTTCGAGCCGGCGGAGGGCCTCGTCGCCGGCCGACCACGCCGCGATGAGGGTCGCAGCGGCCGCCTCGTCGACATGGAGGGTCTCGTCGAGCTCGACGTCGGTTCCGTCGGGGTAGACGTCGTCGAGCCGGCGCGCCGCCAGTCCGAGCGACTCGGCCAGACCACGCGGAGTCGCTCCGTCCACCTGTACCCGTACGTCGGCCCGCTGCACCGTCGTACGGTCCAGGCGTACGTCGTCGCCCACCGTGGTCGCGAACCCGCCCGGCACCACCCGGAGCCGGACCGTGTCGCCGACCAGGTGCTGCGGGCCGGCCAGCACGAGCTCGGCGACGCCGTGCAGGGCGCGACGGGTCGCAGCGAGTGTCTCCATCGGGACCTCCCGATCGCCGGGTCACGGACGAGGACAGTCTCACCCACCCGGAGGACTCGCGTCTCGCGGCGGAATGGGGGCTGAGGCGTCCGGGCCGCTAACCTGCTGCCGCCATGCTCGAACGCTTCCGCCAGTTCTGGACCAACGTCTGGTCGCCGATCGGCGACCTCCTGCTCCGTTGGGGCGTCAGCCCCAACACGGTGACCGTCGTCGGCACGCTCGGGGTCTGCACGGGCGCGCTCGTGTTCTTCCCACAGGGCTGGCTCTTCGCCGGGGTCCTGTTCATCACCGTGTTCGTCTTCAGCGACATGATCGACGGCTACATGGCCCGCACCAGCGGGCGGGTGTCGCCGTTCGGCGCCTTCCTGGACTCCACGCTCGACCGGCTCGGCGACGCGGCGATCTTCGGCGGCCTGGCCCTCTACTACGTCGGCCCGGGTGACGACGAGTGGTGGGCTGCCCTGGCGATCTACTGCCTCTCGATGGGCTCCGTCACGTCCTACGCCCGGGCGCGTGCCGAGTCGCTCGGGATGCAGGCCAAGGTCGGCATCGCCGAGCGCTCCGACCGGCTCGTGCTGATCCTGGCCGTCACCGGCCTCGCCGACCTGCTCCGGCTCCTCGGAGTCGACGACCGGGTGATGTGGCTGATCCCGATCGCGCTCGGTCTGCTGGCCGTGGCCAGCACGATCACGGTGGTGCAGCGGATCCTCGTCGTACGCCAGCAGGCGCTCGCGCTGGAGCCCCCCACCGAATAGGGGCGCCACACCCGGCCGCCCTAGAATCGGGGCATGGCTGAGAGCACCACCGAGACGACAGCGACGACTGGCCCCGGCACCGGCACCATCCGCGTGAAGCGCGGCATGGCCGAGATGCTCAAGGGTGGCGTGATCATGGACGTGGTCACCGCCGAGCAGGCGAAGATCGCCGAGGACGCCGGCGCCGTCGCCGTGATGGCGCTGGAGCGCGTCCCGGCCGACATCCGCGCCCAGGGCGGCGTCTCCAGGATGAGCGACCCCGACATGATCGACGGCATCATCGAGGCCGTCTCGATGCCGGTGATGGCCAAGGCCCGGATCGGTCACTTCGCCGAGGCGCAGGTGCTCCAGAGCCTCGGCGTCGACTACATCGACGAGTCCGAGGTGCTCACGCCGGCCGACTACGCCAACCACATCGACAAGTGGCAGTTCAACGTGCCCTTCGTGTGTGGCGCGACCAACCTCGGCGAGGCGCTGCGCCGCATCACCGAGGGCGCGGCGATGATCCGCTCCAAGGGCGAGGCCGGCACCGGCGACGTCTCCAACGCGGTCACCCACATGCGCACCATCGGCGCCGAGCTCCGCCGTCTCCACGGCCTGAGCGAGGACGAGCTGTACGTCGCGGCGAAGGAGCTCCAGGCGCCGTACGACCTGGTCCGCGAGGTCGCGGCCGCCGGCAAGCTGCCGGTCGTGCTGTTCACCGCGGGCGGCATCGCCACCCCGGCCGACGCCGCGATGATGATGCAGCTCGGTGCCGAGGGTGTCTTCGTCGGCTCCGGCATCTTCAAGTCGGGCAACCCGGCTCAGCGCGCCGAGGCGATCGTCAAGGCCACGACCTTCTACGACGACCCCGACGTGGTCGCCAAGGTCAGCCGCGGGCTGGGCGAGGCCATGGTCGGCATCAACGTCGACGAGATCCCGCAGCCGCACCGGCTCGCCGAGCGCGGCTGGTAGGCCGCGCCCCGATTCGGATGAGCCCTCACGTCGGAGTCTTCGCCCTGCAGGGCGATGTGCGTGAGCACCTCCGCGTGCTCGAGTCGCTCGGCGCCTCCGTGACCGGCGTACGACGCGTGGCCGAGCTCGACGCGTGCGACGGCCTGGTCATCCCCGGCGGCGAGTCGACGACCATGTTCAAGCTCGCGCGCACCTTCGACCTGTTCGAGCCGATCCGGCAGCGGATCAAGGAGGGCATGCCGGTCTTCGGCACCTGCGCCGGGATGATCATGCTGGCCGACCGGATCGAGGACGGCACCGCCGACCAGGAGACGCTCGGCGGACTCGACATCACGGTGCGCCGCAACGCGTTCGGCCGCCAGGTGGACTCCTTCGAGGGCGACGTCTCCTTCGCCGGGCTCGACGACCCGGTGCACGGCGTGTTCATCCGGGCTCCCTGGGTCGAGCAGGCCGGCCCCGAGGTCGAGGTGCTGGCTCGCGTCGACGAGGAGGGAGCGCCCGACGGGGCCGCCGGTAGGATCGTCGCGGTCCGGCAGGGGTCGCTGATGGCGACCTCCTTCCACCCGGAGGTGGACGGCGACGGCCGCATCCATCGGCTGTTCCTGGACCTGATCGACTGACCCGAGCACCGCCGCCGCACCAGCACAAGAAGAGGAAGCATGTCCGGCCACTCCAAATGGGCGACCACCAAGCACAAGAAGGCCGTCATCGACGCCCGGCGCGGCAAGATGTTCGCCAAGCTGATCAAGAACATCGAGGTCGCGGCCCGGATGGGCGGCGGTGACATCGCCGGCAACCCGACCCTGTACGACGCCATCCAGAAGGCCAAGAAGTCCTCGGTCCCCAACGACAACATCGACCGTGCGGTCAAGCGCGGCTCGGGTGCCGAGGCGGGTGGCGCCGAGTACTCCACGATCATGTACGAGGTCTACGGGCCCCAGGGCGTGGCGTTCCTCGTCGAGTGCCTGACCGACAACCGGAACCGCGCCGCGATGGAGGTCCGGACCGCCGTCACCCGCAACGGCGGCACCATGGCCGACCCGGGCTCGGTGTCGCGACTGTTCAACCGCAAGGGCGTCGTGATCGTGCCCAAGACGCAGGAGGCGCGCGAGGTCGACGAGGACGCCGTACTCGAGGCGGCGCTCGACGCCGGCGTCGAGGACGTCAACGACCTCGACGAGTCCTTCGAGGTCGTCTCCGAGGCGACCGACGTCGTGGCCGTGCGCAGCGCCCTGCAGGACTCCGAGATCGACTACGACTCCGCCGAGGTCCAGTTCGTCGCGAGCATGGACATCCCGGTCGACGCCAACGCGGCCGGCAAGGTGTTCCGTCTCGTCGACGCCCTCGAAGACCTCGACGACGTGCAGAACGTCTTCACCAACGTCGACGTCCCCGACGAGGTCCTGGCCGAGCTCGACGCCTGACGTCTTCGGTGGTTGAGGAGGTCGCTCTGCGACCGGGCACCCGGTGGTTGAGGAGGTCGCTCTGCGACCGGGCACCCGGTGGTTGAGGAGGTCGCTCTGCGACCGGGCACCCGGTGGTTGAGGAGGTCGCTCTGCGACCGTCTCGAAACCACCGCGTGAGCCCCTGGGTCTCAGGCACCGTCACCGGATTTCGACGCGCCCGGCGCGGCTTCGCCAACTCAGCCGCAGGGCTCGCTCAAGCTGCTGCTCGCCCCAGCTGTTCTCTCGTTCCTCGAGAACGGCTGCTCGCTTGCGTGTCGTACGCCTTCTCCCCGACGCGTCCGGCTAGCGTGACGTACGAACAGGTGTTCGGACGGCCGTACGGCGGAGGGTGACGACATGCGCGTGCTGGGGATCGACCCCGGGCTGACCCGTTGCGGTATGGGCGTGGTCGAAGGAAGCGTCGGCCGGCCGCTGCGCCTGGTCGACGTCAACGTGCTCCGCACCTCCGCCGACCAGCACGTCTCCCAGCGCCTGGTCCACATCGAGCGCGGCATCGAGGCCTGGCTCGACGAGCACCAGCCCGACGCGGTCGCGATCGAGCGGGTCTTCGCCCGCTCCGACTCCAGCACGATCATGGGCACCGCCCAGGCCAGCGGCATCGCGATGGTCGTCGCCGCCCGCCGCGGGCTGCCGATCGCGCTCCACACCCCGAGCGAGGTCAAGGCCGCGGTGTCGGGCAGCGGCCGGGCCGACAAGGCCCAGGTCGGAGCGATGGTCACCCGCATCCTGCGGCTCGACGCCCCACCCAAGCCCGCCGATGCGGCCGACGCGCTCGCGCTGGCCATCACCCACATCTGGCGTGGCGGAGCCCAGGCTCGCATCGACGCCGCCCTCGCGGCGGCCGGGCGGAGCACGCGGTGATCGCGTTCGTGCGCGGCGAGGTCGCCGCCCTCACCCTCACCAGTGCGGTCCTCGAGGTCGGCGGGGTCGGCCTCGAGCTGATGTGCACGCCGAACACCCTCGCCGAGCTCCGGGTCGGCCAGGTCGCCGCGCTGCCGACCTCGATGGTGGTGCGCGAGGACTCCCTGACCCTGTTCGGCTTCGCCGACGACGACGAGAAGCAGGTCTTCGAGCTGGTCCAGACCGCCAGCGGCGTCGGCCCCAAGCTGGCCCAGGCGATGCTCGCCGTCCTCACGCCCGACGCCGTACGCCGCGCCGTGGCGGGTGACGACGTACGCACCCTCACCGCGGTGCCCGGCATCGGCCAGAAGGGCGCCCAGCGGATCATCCTCGAGCTCAAGGACCGGATCGGCACCCCGGCCTCGAGCGGCGCAGCGCCCCGCCTGCAGGCCTCCGAGCCGTGGCGCGAGCAGGTGCAGCAGGGACTCGTCGGGCTCGGCTGGTCGGCCAAGGACGCCGACAAGGCGATCGAGGCCGTCGCCGACCAGGTCTCGACGAGCTCGACCGCCGACGGCTCACCCGACGTCGCCGCCCTGCTCCGTGCCGCCCTTCGCAGCCTGAGCAGGTCGTGACATGACTCCGCGCGACGAGCTCGAGGCGCATGAGGAGGCCTACCTCGCCTCGTTGACCACCGCGGAGGCCGAGGGCGACGAGCGGGCCGTCGAGGCGGCGCTCCGCCCGCGCACCCTCGACGAGGTGATCGGTCAGGCCCGCGTCCGCGAGCAGCTCGGACTGGTGCTCGAAGCCGCCCGGCGCCGCGGCCGTGCCTCCGACCACGTGCTGCTCTCCGGGCCGCCCGGGCTCGGCAAGACCACGCTGGCGATGATCATCGCCCACGAGATGTCCACGCCCCTCCGGGTGACGAGCGGACCCGCCATCACCCACGCCGGCGACCTCGCCGCGATCCTGTCCGGCCTCAACGACGGCGACGTGCTCTTCGTCGACGAGATCCACCGGATGTCACGGCCCGCCGAGGAGATGCTCTACCTCGCGATGGAGGACTTCCGGGTCGACGTGGTGATCGGCAAGGGACCCGGCGCCACCGCGATCCCGCTCGAGATCCCGCCGTTCACGCTGGTCGGCGCCACCACCCGGGCCGGTCTCCTGCCCGGGCCGCTGCGCGACCGGTTCGGCTTCACCGCCCAGCTCGAGTTCTACGAGGCCGACGAGCTCGACACGATCATCCGGCGCTCGGCGGGGCTGCTCGAGGTCGAGGCGGAGCCGGCAGGCACCGCCGAGATCGCCTCCCGCTCGCGCGGCACGCCCCGGATCGCCAACCGGCTGCTCCGCCGCGTCCGCGACTACGCCCAGGTCCGCGCCGACGGCGTGGTCACCCGCGACATCGCCCACGCCGCCCTCGACCTCTACGAGGTCGACGCCCTGGGGCTCGACCGTCTCGACCGGGCCGTGCTCGACGCCCTGTGCCGCCGCTTCGGCGGTGGTCCGGTCGGCATCTCGACGCTCGCGGTCGCCGTCGGCGAGGAGCGCGAGACGGTCGAGGAGGTCGCCGAGCCCTTCCTGGTCCGCAACGGCTTCCTGGCCCGTACGCCGCGTGGCCGGGTGGCGACGCGGGCTGCCTGGGAGCACCTCGGCCTGACCGCGCCACCCGACCAGCCGATCGACCGCACGGGCGACGCCACCCTCTTCGAGTCGTGATTCGGGGTGGTCCCACCCACCCAGTTACACTTCACCTTCGGTCGGCCCGACCCGTGTGTCGCCGGCCGTCAACCGCCCCCATCAAAGCCGAAGGACAGTCGTGAACACGCTGGTGACGTTCCTGCCCTTGATCGGGATCGCGCTGCTGTTCTGGTACCTCTTCGTCCGGCCCGCCCAGCGGCGCCAGCGCGAGATGGGGAGCATGCAGCGTGCCCTGGGCGAGGGTGACGAGGTCATGCTGACCTCGGGCATCTTCGGAACGGTCGTCGGCTTGGAGGACGACAGGATCTCGCTGGAGGTCGCCGACGGTGTGACCCTGAAGGTGACCCGTGCGGCGATCGGTCAGGTGACCCCCCCGACGCAGTCGCTGGACGACGAACTGGACGAGGAAGCAGAGCTCACCGGCCACCCGGTCGACGAGCCGGAGGAGAAGTAGTCGATGGCACGCAAGACCGCCCGCCCGGGGCGCACCGTCGCGGTGTTCTTCATCGTGCTGGCCGTGGCCTACGGCCTGGTTGCCCTGATCGGGACCTGGAAGCCGGCCCTGGGCCTCGACCTCGAGGGAGGCACCCAGATCACGTTGACCGCCAAAGACGGCCAGAACGTGAGCAAGGACAACCTCAACGAGGCGGCCAACATCATCGACAGCCGGGTCAACGGCTCCGGTGTCATCGAGGCGACGGTCAACACCCAGGGCAACAACGAGATCGTCGTGCAGGTGCCTGGCCCCACGAAGAACAGCCTGGTCGACACCGTCGTAGCGTCAGGCACAGCTGCGGTTCCGGCTGGTCGCCCAGGTGCCCCCGAGCACCGGCACCACGACCCCGCAGGTGCCGCTGCCGTCGAACTCACCAAGCGTCGGCACCACCGTGCCGCCGAGTCCCGGGAACACCGCGCCCACGGAGAAGCCGTCCGGCAAGAACCGGCCACCGGCTCTGCTCGGCAAGGACCAGAACAGCCAGAAGAACAAGAAGCCGAGCACGAAGCCCTCGAAGACCCCGGCTACGTCGACGCCGAGCCCGACGCCCACGCCGGGCGGCAACGCCCCGACCTCCACCAGCGAGGTGCACTACACCGCGGCGAACAAGGCGGCCTACCAGGACTCGCTGACCTGGATGAAGAACCCCGACCCTCAGTCGGTCGCGGTCTACAACGCGTTCACCTGTCCGCCGGCGACGCCGGTGGACGACAACCCGACCATCCCGCTGGTCACCTGCGACGCGCAGAACAACAAGTACCTGCTCTCACCGGCGCTGATCGAGGGCACGAGCATCGACTCCGCCTCGGCGGGCATCCCGCAGAACCAGGTGCAGTGGGCGGTCAACATCCAGCTCGACGGCAAGGGCGCCGACGTGCAGCGCAAGCTGTCCACCGCGATGGCCGGCGACCAGACCCAGCTGTTCGCGATCGTGCTCGACGGACAGGTGATCTCCACGCCGTTCTTCGAGCAGCCGATCACCAACGGCACCTCGCAGATCACGGGCAGCTTCACCGAGACCGAGGCCAAGAGCCTGGCCACCAGCCTCAAGTACGGCGCGCTGCCGATCACGTTCGACCAGGCCAAGACCAGCATCCAGGTCATCGGCCCCTCGCTCGCCGGTGACCAACTCCGGGCCGGCATCACCGCCGGGCTGCTGGGGCTGTTCCTGGTGATGCTCTACTGCCTCGTCTACTACCGGGGTCTCGGCCTCGTCGTGATCGCGTCGCTGCTCGTCGCGGCGGCCACGACGTACGCGATGGTGCTGCTGCTGGCCAAGAGTGCTGGCTTCACGCTCACCCTCCCCGGGATCGCCGGACTGATCGTCGCGGTGGGCATCACCGCCGACTCCTTCATCGTGTACTTCGAACGAATACGTGACGAGATGAGAGGCGGGAAGTCGATGCGGGTCGCGGTCGAGGCCGGCTGGATCCGGGCTCGAGCGACCTGTCTGGCGGCCGACTCGGTGTCGATCCTGGCGGCGGTCGTGCTCTACATCTTCGCGGCCGGCGTGGTGAAGGGCTTCGCCTTCGCGCTCGGCCTCTCGACGATCATCGACCTCGTGGTGTTCTTCTGGTTCACCCATCCGATGGTGTCGTGGCTGGCGCGCTTCCCGTTCTTCTACAAGGGGCACAAGCTCTCCGGGCTCGATGCGGAGAACCTCGGCCTCGACCGACTTCCGGCAGGAGGGAGGGCCTGATGGGCAAGTTCAGCCGCCTCGGCAACGACCTCTACTCCGGCAAACGGTCGATCGACTTCGTCGGCCGCACCCGCCTCTGGTTCGCCATCTCGGGCATCATCATCATCGCCGCGGTGCTCGGGCTCTACTTCAAGGGCCTCAACTACGGCATCGAGTTCGTCGGAGGCGCGCAGTACACCGTCTCGGTGCCCAGCGGCGAGATGACCGAGGACAACGCCAACGCGCTCCGCGACGCCGTGTCGGGAACCGGCATCGACGCGGCCCAGCAGGTCGTGGTCACCACGGCCGGCAAGAACTCCATCCTCGTCGAGACCGAGCCGCTCACGCCGGCGGAGAGCGCGACGATCTCCTCCACCATCCAGTCGACGGTCGGGGTCACCAAGGCCGACATCTCCATCGACGAGATCGGGCCCAGCTGGGGCAAGGAGGTCGCCAAACGGTCGATCACCGGGCTGATCGTCTTCCTGATCCTGGTGATGCTCCTGATCTGGGGGTACTTCCGACAATGGAAGATGTCGGTGGCCGCCATCGTGGCCCTGATCCACGACCTGGTCATCACCATCGGGATCTATGCCCTGTCCGGCTTCGAGGTGACACCCGCGACGGTGACGGGTGTGCTGACCATCCTCGGCTTCTCGCTCTACGACACGGTGGTCGTGTTCGACAAGGTGCGTGAGAACACCAAGAACCTCCGGGAGAGCCACCAGACCTATGCCGAGGCCGCGAACCTCGCGGTCAACCAGACCCTGGTCCGCTCCATCAACACCTCGATCGTCGCGCTGATCCCGGTCGGGGCGATCCTCTACGTCGGCGCCGTGCAGCTCGGCAACGGGCCGCTCAAGGACCTGGCGCTGGCGCTCTTCGTCGGCATGGCGGCCGGCGCGTACTCCTCGATCTTCATCGCCACCCCGTTGCTCGCCTACATGAAGATGCGCGAGCCCGCTCTGCAGGAGCAGGAGAGGCGGATCAAGGCGCGGCGTCGTCACCAGGTCGACCCCTACGCCTCCGTGCCGGCGTACTCCGACGACCTGCCGATCGCAGCAGACCCCAACCTGGCTCCGGCCCGGGGCGACGGTGAGCCGGCGGCGACCCCGTCCGGAGGCAACCGCCCGGTGCCCTCGACCGACGCAGTCGGCCGCGGTCGCGTCGTCCCCCCGTCGCGGGGGCCGGTGGCACCGAGCCCGGCCGCCGGGCGCGTGCAGCCCACGAGGCAGACAAGGTCCAAACGGGGCAAGAAGTGACCCCATCCGGCGCGGTCGACGCCGGCGCCGCTGCTGCGTGACCTGGTCGTGGACGTCCCGGACTTCCCCGAGCCCGGTGTGGTGTTCAAGGACATCACCCCGATGCTCGCCGACCCGGACGCGTTCGGCGCGGTCATCGAGGCCCTCGCCGCGGCCGGCCGCGACTCCTCGGGCCGCTCGGTGGTCGATCACGTGGTCGGCATGGAGGCGCGCGGGTTCATCCTCGCCGCGCCGGTGGCGCTGGCCCTCGGTGCCGGCTTCGTCCCGGTACGCAAGGCCGGCAAGCTGCCGCGCGAGGCGTACGCCGAGACCTACGCGCTCGAGTACGGCGAGGCCACGCTGGAGATCCATCGCGACGGCCTGCGGCCGGGCGACCGGGTGCTGCTGGTCGACGACGTCCTGGCCACCGGTGGGACCGTCGCGGCGACCCGTCGCCTGGTCGAGAGGTGCGGCGCCGTCCCCCACGGCGTGGCCGTCCTGATGGACCTGAGCTTCCTGCCCGGGCGACAGGCGCTCGGAGAGTTGCCCCTCACCAGCCTGATGACCGTCTGAGCGCTGCCGGGTGAGCCTGCGAGCCCTGCTCCACGGCCCGTAGACTCGAAGCATGGCCAGCGAGGGCAGTCTCCCCGCGGTACCGGAGCGTGCCGCGACGTCGGCGCGCGACCGCGCGGTCGACCGGCTCCCCTCCCGCCGGGCGATGCGCAACCGGCTGGCCCGGATGGGCGCCCGCAGCCCGGGGGAGAAGCCCGAGCTCGAGCCGCTGTTCCGCTCCGTCCGCGTCAACCACCCGAAGGCCGACCTCGGCCTGATCGAGCGCGCCTACCGCACCGCCGAGGAGCTCCACGGCACGCAGATGCGCAAGAGCGGCGACCCCTACATCACCCACCCGCTCGCGGTGGCCACGATCCTCGCCGACATCGGCATGACCGAGCCGACCCTCGTGGCCGCCCTGCTCCACGACACCGTCGAGGACACGTCGTACACCCTCGACCAGCTCCGCACCGACTTCGGCGACGAGGTCGCGGTGCTCGTCGACGGCGTGACGAAGCTCGAGAAGGTGCAGTACGGCGACTCCGCGCAGGCGGAGACGATCCGCAAGATGATCGTGGCGATGTCGCGCGACATCCGGGTCCTGGTGATCAAGCTCGCCGACCGCCTCCACAACATGCGCACCGTGCGTTACGTCAAGCAGTCGACCCAGGAGCGGCAGGCCACGGAGTCGCTCGACGTGTACGCCCCGCTGGCCCACCGCCTGGGCATGAACACCATCAAGTGGGAGCTCGAGGACCTCGCGTTCGCCACCCTGCACCCCAAGATCTACGACGAGATCGTGCGGATGGTGGCCGAGCGAGCGCCGTCCCGCGACCAGTTCCTCACCCAGGTGATCGAGCAGGTCGAGCAGGACCTCAAGGACGCCAAGGTCAAGGCGGTGGTCCGCGGCCGACCGAAGCACTACTACTCGATCTACCAGAAGATGATCGTCGGCGGCCGCGACTTCACCGACATCTACGACCTCGTCGGCCTGCGGATCCTGGTCGAGGAGGACCGCGACTGCTACTCCGCGCTCGGCGTCATCCACGCCCGCTGGAACCCCGTGCTCGGCCGGTTCAAGGACTACGTCGCGATGCCGAAGTTCAACATGTACCAGTCGCTCCACACCACCGTGATCGGCCCGCAGGGCAAGCCGGTCGAGATGCAGATCCGCACCCAGTCCATGCACCGTCGCGCGGAGTACGGCGTGGCGGCTCACTGGAAGTACAAGGAGAGCGGCCGAACCGGGGTCGACACCGATCGCCTCGGCGACCTCGACGACATGAACTGGGTCCGCCAGCTGCTCGACTGGCAGAGCGAGGTCGAGGACCCCGGCGAGTTCCTCGAGTCGCTGCGCTTCGAGATCAACCGGGCCGAGGTCTTCGTCTTCACCCCGCGCGGCGACGTGATCGCGCTGCCGGTCGGCGCGACGCCGGTCGACTTCGCCTACGCCGTGCACACCGAGGTCGGGCACCGCACGATCGGCGCGCGGGTCAACGGCCGGCTCGTCCCGCTCGAGTCGACGCTCGACAACTCCGACGTGGTCGAGATCTTCACCTCCAAGGCCGAGACCGCCGCGCCGTCGCGCGACTGGCTGGGCTTCGTGAAGTCCCAGCGCGCGCGCAGCAAGATCAAGCAGTGGTTCACCAAGGAGCGCCGCGAGGAGGCGATCGAGCGCGGCAAGGACCAGATCGCCAAGCTGATGCGCAAGGAGGGCCAGCCGCTCAAGCGGGTGCTGTCCCACGAGTCGCTGACCGAGGCGGCCCTGCACTTCCGGCTGGCCGACGTCTCGGCCCTCTACGCGTCCGTGGGCGAGGGCAACCTCAGCGCGCAGGCCGTCGTACGCCGGGTGATCGAGCTGCACGGCGGCGAGGACGGCGCGGCGGAGGACCTCTCCGAGGGCGTCAGCATCACCGCGACCCAGACGCGCTCGAAGTCCTCAGCGCCGGGCGACTCCGGGGTCATCGTCAAGGGTGCCCCCGAGGTCTGGGTGAAGCTCGCGAAGTGCTGCACGCCCGTGCCCCCCGACGCGATCCTCGGGTTCGTGACCAAGGGCGGCGGGGTGTCGGTCCATCGCCGCGACTGCACCAACGCCGCCGAGCTCCAGCGCCAGCCCGAGCGTCTGCTCGACGTCGAGTGGGCTCCGAGCGGTCGCTCGACGTTCCTGGTCAACATCCAGGTCGAGGCCATCGACCGGGCCCGCCTGCTCTCCGACATCACGATGGTCCTCTCGGACGCGCACGTGAACATCCTCAGCGCGACACTCTCCACCGGCCGTGACCGCGTCGCGAAGAGCCGCTTCACCTTCGAGATGGCCGAGGCCAAGCACCTCGACACCGTCCTCCGCGCCGTCCGCGGCGTCCCCGGCGTCTTCGACGCCTACCGCGTCACCCAGTAGGCGTCCTCGTTGGTCGAGACCTCTCGCTGGTTGAGGAGGCCTGCGCTCTGCGACCGTCTCGAAACCACGGCTGACGCGTCAGCGAACGCTGGTGGATTTCGAGACGCGTCGCTCTGCCCTCGCAGGCTCGGTCAGAGCCGAGCGCTCCTCAATCCTTCGCCCCGGTCGGTGACCTCGCAGGCTCGGTCACCGGGGCTCGTTACCCCGAGTAGTCGGCCGAGGCCTTCTGCGCCATCTCGAGGAACGCGCGGCGTGAGGCGAGGTTCTCCTCCAGATCGGCGATCTTCTTCTGGTCACCGGCCGCGCGGGCCTTCTCCAGGTCGGACTCGACCTTGCCGATCGCCTGCTCGAGCTTGGAGACCATGTCGTCGGCGCGGGCGGACTTCTCCGGGTCCGACTTGCGCCACTGCTCCTCCTCGAGACCCCGGATCTCCTGCTCGACGGCGCGCATCCGGTCCTCCAGCGGGCGGATCTTGTCGCGCGGCACCTTGCCGATGGTGTCCCACCGCTCCGAGAGGTCGCGGATCGCCCGCTTGGCCGCCGCCACGTCGGTGACCGGCAGCAGCGCCTCCGCCTCGACCAGCAGCTTCTCCTTGGCCTCGGCGTTCGCGGCGAACTCCGAGTCCTGCGCCGCCATCGCCTCGTCGCGGGCCCCGAAGAAGGTGTCCTGTGCTGCGCGGAACCGGGTCCAGAGGGCGTCCTCGACGTCGCGGGGCGCGGGCCCGGCTGCCTTCCACTGCCGCATCAGCTCGCGGTACGTCGACGCGGTCGGTCCCCACTCACGTGAGCGTGCGAGCGCCTCGGCCTCCTTGACCAGACGCTGCTTGACCACCTTGGCGCTCTCACGCTTCTCGCTCTGCTCGGCGAAGTGGGTCTTCCGGCGCCGGGTGTACGCCGTACGGGCGCTGGAGAACCGCTTCCACAGCGCGTCGTCGGAGGGCCGGTCGATCCGGGGGAGTGCCTTCCACTCGTCCAGCAGCTGCCGCAGCTTGTTCGCGCCGTTGCGCCAGTCGTTGCTCTCGCCGAGCTTCTCGGCCTCGGCGACCAGTCGCTCCTTCTCCGCCTTCGCGGCGGCGGTCTTCTCGGCACGCTCCGCGCGCCGCGCCTGCCGCTGCTGGGAGATGACCGGCCCCAGTGCGTCGAGCCGGCCGACCAGGGCCGTCAGGTCACCGACGGCGTGGGCGTCGACCACCTGGGGGCGCAGGCTGCGCACCGCCTCGGTCGCCTCGTCGGGCGACAGCACGGCCGCCTGGACCCGCTGCTCGAGCAGGTGCACGCTGCCGGCGAGCTCGTCGTACCGCTTGGTGTAGAACGCCAGCGCCTCCTCGGGTGTCCCCTCGGGGTACTGCCCGACGGCTCGCTCCCCGTCAGCCGTCCTGACGTAGACGGTTCCGTCCTCGGCGACGCGTCCCCACTCGCTCGTCGTCACTGTTTCCTCTTCACTCCTGTCGGCAACGCCCCATGCTAGCGACGCTCCTGGCGGTCGATAGTCTGCCGGGGTGCTGATCGCCGGGTTCCCAGCGGGTTCGTGGGCCGCCAACTGCTACGTCGTGGCCACCGGCCCCGGCGCGGAGTGCGTGGTCGTCGACCCCGGGCAGGACGCCGCCCCCGGCATCGCCGAGATCGTGCGCGAGCACCACCTCAAACCCGTCGCGGTCCTGCTCACGCACGGGCACATCGACCACATGTGGTCGGTCACGCCGGTGGCCGGCACCTACGACGCCACGGCCTGGATCCACCCGGCCGACCGCCACCTGCTCGCCGACCCGATGGCCGGCATCTCGCGCGAGACCGCCGCGATGCTGCTCGGCGGGCGCTACGAGTTCGTCGAGCCCGACCACGTCGCGGAGCTGGCCGACGGCTCGAGCCTCGAGCTGGCCGGCCTCACGGTCACCGTCGACCACACGCCCGGCCACACCGAGGGCTCGGTGACCTTCCGTACGCCGTACGCGGGCGACGACGTCTCCGACGTGATGTTCTCGGGCGACCTGCTGTTCCCGGGCTCGATCGGTCGCACCGACCTGCCCGGCGGCGACCACGCGACGATGCTCGAGACCCTCCGCCACAAGGTGCTCACGCTGCCCGACGACGTGGTGGTGCTGCCCGGTCACGGCGAGCAGACCTCCATCGGCCGCGAGCGTGCCACCAACCCGTTCCTGCTCGACCTCGTCGACGGCGGCGCGGCCGGCCAGGTCACCCGAGGACTCTGACCATGGCCCGACCCACCCCGCTCAGTGGCTTCCCCGAGCTGCTCCCGGCTGCCCGCGTCGTCGAGCGCGAGGTGATCGCCTCCCTGGCGCACACCTTCGAGCTGCACGGCTTCGCCAACATCGAGACCCGTGCGGTCGAGCCGCTCGACCGTCTCGCCAAGGGCGGCGAGATCGACAAGGAGATCTACGTCCTGCGGAGGATGCAGTCGACGGACGCCGGCGACGACACGGGTCTGGGCATGCACTTCGACCTCACCGTCCCCTTCGCCCGCTACGTGCTCGAGAACGCCGGGCACCTCGAGTTCCCGTTCCGGCGCTTCCAGATCCAACCGGCCTGGCGCGGCGAGCGCCCGCAGGAGGGCCGCTACCGCCAGTTCACCCAGGCCGACATCGACATCGTCGGCCGCGACGAGCTGCCCTTCCACCACGACGTGGAGGTGATGCGGGTGATGGTGCAGGCCCTCGGCGCACTTCCCCTGCCCCCGCTGTCGTTCCAGGTCAACAACCGCAAGCTGATCCAGGGCTTCTACCGAGGGCTCGGCATCCCCGACGTCATGGCCGCGATCCGCGCCATCGACAAGCTCGACAAGATCGCGCCCGACGCCGTGGCCGGCCTCCTCGTCGACGACGCCGGCGCGACCCCCGAGCAGGCGCGGCGCTGTCTGGAGCTGGCGACGATCCGGGTCTCCGACAGCTCGGTCGTCGAGCGCGTGAAGGGCCTCGGTGTCACCGACGACCTGCTCGACCGCGGCCTCGCCGAGCTCTCGTCCGTGCTCGAGGGCTGCGCCGACGTCGTGGGCGGACGGGTGACGGTCGAGGCCAACCTCCGGATCGCGCGGGGCCTCGACTACTACACCGGCACCGTCGTCGAGATCTTCATGGCGGGCTACGAACGGCTGAAGTCGGTCGGTGGTGGCGGACGCTACGACGCGCTCGCCGACGACGGCCGTACGACGTACCCGGGCGTGGGCATCTCCTTCGGCCTCTCGCGCACGCTGGTGCCGCTGATCTCCGACGGTGTGCTCGCAGGCAGCCGGGCCGTGCCCAGCGCGGTCCTGGTCGCCCTGGCCGACGAGGAGAGCCGCCCGGGCAGCGAGCGGATCGCCGACGCGCTGCGTCGCCGCGGCATCCCGTGCGAGGTCGCGGCGAGCCCCCAGAAGTACGGTCGTCAGATCCGCGCGGCCGAGCGGCGCGGCATCCCGTTCGTCTGGTTCCCGGCAGCCGAGGGGTCCGACCAGGTCAAGGACATCCGCTCCGGCGACCAGGTCGACGCCGACCCGGCTTCCTGGTCGCCGCCCGACGCCGACCTCCGCCCCACGATCATCTCGACTGCGCTCGATCCGAGCCTCACCCCCGACACCCAGGAGAACCCCTCGTGATCCGCACGCACGACGCCGGAACGCTCACCGCCGCGAACGTGGGGGAGACCGTCACGCTTGCCGGCTGGGTGGCCCGCCGGCGCGACCACGGCGGGGTCGCCTTCATCGACCTCCGCGAGGCCAGCGGTGTCGCCCAGGTCGTGATCCGCGACGAGGCGGTGGCCCACAGCCTGCGCAGCGAGTACTGCCTCGCGGTCACCGGAGAGGTCGCGGAGCGACCCGAGGGCAACGCCAACCCGGCCCTGCCGTCGGGCGAGATCGAGGTGATCGCCTCCGAGGTCGAGGTGCTGAACCCGAGCGCCGTCCTGCCGTTCCCGATCGACGACGCCGGGTCGCAGAAGGGCGGCGACGTCGGCGAGGAGGCGCGGCTCAAGCATCGCTACCTCGACCTGCGCCGCAGCGGTCCGGCCGCGGCGATCCGCCTGCGCAGCAAGGTGAACAAGGCCGCGCGCGACGTCCTCGACGACCACGGCTTCGTCGAGATCGAGACGCCCACCCTGACCCGGTCCACGCCCGAGGGTGCCCGCGACTTCCTGGTCCCGGCACGGTTGCAGCCGGGGTCCTGGTACGCCCTGCCGCAGAGCCCGCAGCTGTTCAAGCAGCTGCTCATGGTGGCCGGGATGGAGCGGTACTACCAGATCGCGCGGTGCTACCGCGACGAGGACTTCCGAGCCGACCGGCAGCCGGAGTTCACCCAGCTCGACATCGAGATGAGCTTCGTCGACCAGGACGACGTGATCGCCGTCGCCGAGGATGTGCTCGTCGCGCTCTGGCAGCTGATCGGGTACGACGTGCCGGCGCCGCTGCCGCGGATGACCTACGCCGAGGCGATGGCCCGGTTCGGGTCCGACAAGCCGGACCTGCGGATGGGCCAGGAGCTCGTCGACTGCACGGCGTACTTCGCCGACACGCCGTTCCGGGTCTTCCAGGCGCCGTACGTCGGCGCGGTCGTGATGCCCGGAGGCGGCGACCAGCCGCGCCGTCAGTTCGACGCCTGGCAGGAGTGGGCCAAGCAGCGGGGCGCGCGCGGGCTCGCGTACGTGACGATCGCCGCCGACGGCGAGCTCGGTGGGCCGGTGGCGAAGAACCTCGGTGACGACGAGCGGGCCGGCCTGGCCGCCCACGTCGGAGCGAGCCCGGGCGACTGCGTCTTCTTCGCCGCAGGAGCCGTCAAGCAGAGCCGGGCGCTGCTCGGTGCGGCACGTCTCGAGATCGGGCGCCGGTGCGGACTGATCGACGAGGACGCCTGGAGCTTCCTCTGGGTGGTCGACGCGCCGTTGTTCGAGCCGGCCGACGAGGCGACCGCGGCGGGAGACGTGGCCGTCGGCAGCGGCCAGTGGACGGCCGTCCACCACGCCTTCACCTCGCCGCAGGACCTCGAGACCTTCGACCAGGACCCAGGGAGCGCCCTCGCCTGGGCCTACGACATCGTCTGCAACGGCAACGAGATCGGCGGCGGCTCGATCCGTATCCACCGCGGCGACATCCAGCGGCGCGTGTTCGCCGTGATGGGCCTCGACGAGGCCGAATCTCAGGAGAAGTTCGGCTTCCTCCTCGACGCCTTTCAGTACGGCGCGCCCCCGCACGGCGGCATCGCCTTCGGCTGGGACCGGATCGTGGCGCTCCTGTCGCGGTCGGAGTCCATCCGCGACGTGATCGCCTTTCCGAAGTCGGGCGGCGGCTTCGATCCGCTGACCGGTGCCCCGGCCCAGATCACAATCGCGCAACGGCGAGAAGCAGGTGTCGACTCACGCCCCGAGGTGACCACCCCCTGAGACGGAATCGTTACCTCGGGCCACGTTGAAATCACTTGACCTTCATCTAGAGTCCCTTTCGGCCCGGGTCCCGTGACCTGCCTTACCCGGCAGCGTGCGTTCCGGGGTCCGTGCCGACGAACGATCTTCTAGGTGCAAGAAAGGTTGGCCATGGGTCTGAGTGCGACAGAGCTGGCTGAAGGTCCGGTTGGAACCCAAGAGGCCCCCGAAGGTCAGAAGCTCGCCGGCCGCTCGCCGACTCAGATCGCGTTCGAACGTCTCCGCAAGGACAAGACGGCGATCGTCTGCTCGATCATCGTCTTCCTGCTGGTCATGGCAGCCATCCTGGCGCCGTGGATCTGCAAGGTCCTGAGCATCTATCCGACCACCGCGTCGGCGCCGTACAACGCCAGCGACGTGCTCGACTTCGAGACGGGTCTGCCCCAGAACGGCCCGCCGAACTTCGGCTTCTGGGCCGCACACCCGCTCGGCCTGGCCCCGACCACCGGCGTGGACAACCTGGCACGGCTCCTCTACGGACTCCGCACCGACCTCCTGATCGCGGTCACGGCCACGGTGCTCAGCATCACCGTCGGCGTCGTCCTCGGGCTCCTCGCCGGGTTCTCCCACGGCTGGCCCGACCGGATCATCATGTTCATCACCGACCTGTTCCTCGCCTTCCCGTTCCTGCTCGGTGCCCTCGCGATGGCGCCGATCCTGGTCGAGCGGTTCGGCAGGGGCGACGACCTCGCCAGGCTCTACCGGGTCCAGTTCTTCGCCCTGGTCCTGATCCTGACCGTCTTCGGATGGATGGCCCTGACCCGTCTGATCCGCGGGCAGGTGCTGTCGCTGCGCGAGCGCGAGTTCGTCATGGCAGCCCAGGTCATGGGCGTGCCGACACGGCGGATCCTGTTCAAGGAGCTGCTCCCGAACCTGGTGGCCCCCATCGTGGTGGCGACCTCGTTGACCCTCCCGGGTCTGATCACCGCCGAGGCCGGGTCTGTCGTTCCTCGGCATCGGGGTCAGCGGCTATCCCTCGCTCGGCCAGACCATCGCCGACGCGCAGAACTACTGGGACTCCTATCCGCTGTACCTCTGGGCGCCCGTGATCACCATCTGTTTGTTGGTCGTGTCCCTGAACCTGCTGGGTGACTCCATCAGGGACGCGTTCGACCCCAAGACTCGCCGGTGACCGTTTTCACCGGGAGAAGTGCAACATCCACGAAAGGGTAGGCAATGCGGTTCAAATCACCGTTGATCGCCGTCTCTGCTGTCTCGATGTTGGCCCTGAGCGCCTGTGGCGGTTCCGGGTCATCGAGCAGTCAGGCCGGCCCGCAGGACAACAAGAATCTCGGCAACACCGGAAACTCCACTGACGTGAATGCGAAGGGTCCGGTCACCATCCCCGGCGCCCAGAAGGGCGGCACCGTGACGGTGTCGACGCTCGCCGGTCTGACCACGACTCTCGACCCGAGTGAGCTCTACTACACCGACGCCGACTCGTACATGTCCGGCCTGGTGACGCGCTCGCTGACGCAGTACAAGTACAACCCGGCCACCAAGCAGATGGTCCTGGTGCCCGACCTGGCCACCGACCTCGGCAAGCACAACGACGACTTCACCCAGTGGAAGTTCACGATCCGTCCCGGTGTGAAGTACGAGAACGGCAAGACGGTCACCGCCAAGGACGTCGCCTTCGGCATGACCCGCTGCATGGACGTCGCGACCTTCCCGACCGGTCCCTGCCAGGTGTACTCGAACGTCTACTACAAGGGCGGCGCCGCCTACAAGGGGATGTACACCGACCCCGGCTCGAAGTTCAAGGGCATCAAGGTCAACGGCGACACCATCACGATCAACATGGACCGCCCCTTCCCGGACATGCCGTACTGGGGTGCCTTCCCGGCGAACGGTCCCATCCCGAGCGGCAAGGCTTCGGACCCGAAGACCTACAAGAACCACCCGCTCTCGACCGGTCCCTACATGTTCAAGAGCTACAGCCTCGGCAAGAGCCTGGTGCTCGTGAAGAACCCCTACTGGGACGCCGCGACCGACCCGGCTCGTACGCAGTACCCCGACGAGTACGACTTCAAGTCGCAGGTGCCGACCGAGAAGACCGACCAGATCCTGCTCGCCGACACCGGCACCGGTCAGACCACGCTGACCTACGAGGACCTGCTGGCTCCTGACTACCAGAAGATGAAGGCGCAGTCACCGGAGCGTCTGACCCTCGGTGGCCAGCCGTGCACCTACTACTGGGCGCCGGACAACCGGAAGATCACCGACAAGAAGGTCCGGATGGCTCTGCAGTGGGCCTTCCCGTACAAGGACTACATCCTGGCGCGGAGCTTCATCCCGGGTGTCACCGCGATTCCTGCCAACCAGCTCATGCCCCCGGGCGTGCCGGGACGCAGTGCCTTCAACGTGACCAACCACGGTGACTTCCAGACCGACCCCGCCAAGGCGAAGTCGCTGCTGAAGTCGGCCAACCAGCTCGGGTACGAGATCAAGTTCCTGTTCTCGACCGACGACCCGACCAGCGTCAAGGGCAAGGACGCGATCGTGAAGTCGCTCACCGAGTCCGGCTTCAAGGCCACCCCGGTGCCGACGACGGTTGCTGACTCGGCGACGGCGCGGGCCAACGCCAAGGAAGACATCAACGTCCGTTCGGCCGGCTGGTGCTCCGACTGGCCGTCCGGTGCGACCTGGTTGCCGCCCCTCTACGGGTCGACCCACCCGGACAAGACGAACTCGCTGGGTAACAACCTGGCGGCGTTCAGCAACAAGTCCGTGGACTCGAAGATGACGGCAGTCCAGTCGCTGCCGCTGGCGCAGCAGGGCGCTGCATGGAGCAACCTCGACAAGGAGATCACCCAGAAGTACTTCCCCTTGTTCCCGCTGTTCTACGGCGGCATCGCCCAGGCCCACGGATCCAGGATCCAGGGCGACTTCGATGACAACACCCTCGGTATGCCGACCTGGAAGAACATCTGGATCTCGTCGTAGTTCCGGGAGTTCGACAGATCGGTTGATCCTGACCGATCAGGTCATCCGGGTGGTGGGGTACGGCGCACGCCGTACCCCGCCACCCACCCCATCCACACCAACGCTAGGAAGCAGAGATGACGGGATTCATCGTTCGCCGACTGCTCAGTTCACTGCTCGTGGTCATCTTGACCTCGATGTTCGTGTTCGTTCTCTTCTTCAAGGGGCTCGGCGACAGTCCCGCCCGTAACTACTGTGAAAAGCTCGGCCACGGCACCTGCCGTGAAGCGACCCTGACGTCGATCAAGCATCAGATGGGCTTGGACAAGCCGCTCGTCTACAACTACACCCAGTGGGCCAAGGGGATCTTCGTCGGACGTGAGAACGTCTACCAGGACGGCAAGCTCTACGACTGCCCCGCCCCGTGCCTCGGGATCTCGATCACGACCGGCAACCCGGTCTGGACCGACCTCAAACAGAAGTACCCCGCGACGCTGATACTCGCGGTCGGCGGCGCCACGATCTACCTGACGCTGGGGGTCTTCCTCGGCGCGATGGCGGCCCGATGGCGGGGGACCTCGGCAGACCGATTAATGGTGGGCGGAACCCTGCTCGTCTCGTCGATCCCGTTCTACGTGATAGCGCTGCTGGCGTGGATCTATCTGTCCCTGCAGCTGCAGATATTCCCGAACACCGGGTATTACCCGATCACCGAGAATCCAGCCAAGACCGTCAGCTACATGATGTTGCCGTGGCTGGTGATCGGGCTGACCAACTGCACGTCGTACGCCCGGTTCACGCGTGGCCAGATGGTGGAGACACTCAGCGAGGACTACATGCGCACCGCCCAGGCCAAGGGCGTGAAGACGAACAAGGTGCTGTTCAAACACGCGCTGCGCGCGGCCATCGTGCCCGTCGTCACGATCTTCGGTATCGACTTCGCCACCCTGCTGGCCGGCACGATCTTCACCGAGCAGATCTTCGGCATCGACGGGATCGGTCACTGGGGCCTGCAGGCGCTGGGTACCCCGATCGACATCAACGTCATCAGCGCCACGGTGCTCGTGGCGGCGGTGCTGATCGTGGTCGCCAACCTGCTCGTCGACATCCTCTACAGCTTCCTGGACCCGCGGGTGAGCGTCGGGTGAGTAGGCTGTCCGACCATTCGTTCCGCTTCGTTTCGCAGGAGGGCTCTGCGTGAGTACAGACACCAGCGAGCGCCCCGATGACATGGCGGCGCCCGCGCACCCCGAGGACCCCTACCTGGTCGTCGAGGACCTGACGGTCAAGTTCCCGACCCACGACGGCCTCGTGTCGGCGGTCAGCGGGCTCTCCTACACCGTGGAGCGTGGCAAGACGCTCGGCATCGTGGGGGAGTCCGGGTCGGGCAAGTCCGTGTCGTCGATGGCGGTGCTGGGGCTGCACGACCCCAAGCACACGCGGCTGTCGGGCTCGATCCGCGTCGAGGGCTTCGAGGTGATCGGCGCCTCCGAGGACCGGATGCGCAAGATCCGTGGCAACGACGTCGCGATGATCTTCCAGGACGCCCTGACCGCCCTGCACCCGTTCTACTCCATCGGGGACCAGATCTCCGAGGGCTACCGGATCCACCACAAGGTGTCCAAGGCGGATGCCAAGAAGCGTGCCATCGAGATGCTCGACCGGGTCGGTATCCCGCAGGCCAACCGCCGCGTGGACGACTACCCCCACCAGTTCTCCGGCGGCATGCGACAGCGCGCGATGATCGCGATGGCGCTGGTCAACGACCCGCAGCTGCTGATCGCGGACGAGCCGACCACGGCGCTCGACGTGACGGTGCAGGCGCAGATCCTCGACCTGCTCCAGGACCTCCAGCGCGAGTTCAACTCCGCCGTCATCATCATCACCCACGACCTGGGGGTCATCGCCGAGCTGGCGGACCAGACCATGGTGATGTACGCCGGTCGGGCCGTGGAGTACGGCGCGACGCGCGAGATCCTGACCCACCCCGAGATGCCGTACACCTGGGGGCTCCTGGCGAGCATCCCGGAGGTCGGCGGCGACGCCAATGCCCGCCTGATCCCGATCCCGGGGACCCCACCCAGCCTGCTCAACCCACCCTCGGGATGCTCGTTCCATCCGCGGTGTCCCCACGTCGACAAGGTGCCCGGTGACCTGTGCCGGACCACGCTCCCGGAGCTGGTGCCCGGCGGACGCGGTGAGAACCACGTCAAGGCCTGTCACCTGGCCAACCCGGGGGAGATCTACACCGAGGAGATCCTGCCGGAGATCGCTCCCGATCTGCTCGACCCCACCACGGGCGAGTTGATCGCCGAGCTGGCCGCAGTCGACCCCGACGACATTTGAGGGCAGGATGAGCACCGTGACCAACGCAGACGTCGAGCGTGCCCCGGAGCGGCCCGGGGAACCCCTGGGTGAGCCCCTGCTCGAGGTCCGGGACCTGAAGAAGTACTTCCCGGTGAAGTCGGGCGGCGTCGTACGTCGAACCGTCGCCCACGTGCAGGCGGTGGACGGCGTGTCGTTCTCGCTCCGCAAGGGCCAGTCCTTGGGCCTGGTGGGCGAGTCCGGCTGTGGCAAGACCACCACCGGTCGCCTGATCACCCGTCTGTACGACCCCACGTCGGGCGCGATCAACTTCGAGGGCACCGACATCGGGGGCCTGACGCGGCGGCAGATGATGCCGATCCGCAGCGAGATCCAGATGATCTTCCAGGACCCCTACTCCTCGCTGAACCCGCGCCACACAGTCGGCACGATCGTCGGCACCCCCCTCCGCGTGCACAACATGGTGCCGGAGAAGAAGGTGCTGACGCGCGTCCAGGAGCTCCTCGAGGTCGTCGGCCTCAACCCGGAGCACTACAACCGCTACCCGAGCGAGTTCTCGGGTGGTCAGCGACAGCGCATCGGCATCGCCCGCGCGCTCGCCCTCCAGCCCAAGCTGCTGGTCGCCGACGAGCCGGTCTCCGCACTCGACGTCTCCATCCAGGCCCAGGTCGTGAACCTGCTCAAGGACGTGCAGGAGGAGTTCGGGATCGCCTTCCTGTTCATCGCCCACGACCTCGCCGTGGTCCGGCACTTCTGCCCCGACGTCGCGGTGATGTACCTCGGCAAGATCGTCGAGATGGGCGACCGCGAGACGATCTACGAGCACCCGCACCATCCCTACACCCAGGCACTGCTGTCGGCAGCACCCGACGTCAAGCAGGCAGCGATCGGTGGCCGGCGTGAGCGGATCCGGCTGGAGGGCGACGTACCGTCCCCGATCAACCCGCCCAGCGGCTGCCGCTTCCGTACCCGGTGCTGGATGGCGCAGGAGATCTGCGCCAAGCAGGAACCCCCGCTGATGCAGATCGGCAGGCAGCACAAGGTCGCCTGTCACTTCGCCGGCGAGTACGGCCAGCAGCCGGACCGTCCCGTCACCGCGGGTCTGCTCGGCGTCGACGACCAGGGCAACCCCAACGGCAGCGGCACTGCTGACCAGGAGCTTCACGACTCACCGGGGTTCGCCGATACCTGGTTCGACGTGAAGACCAAGTCCGTCACCCGGGCCTGAGTCACTCCCGCCCCTTCCGGTCGCGGGGTCCTTGACACCCCCTGGGCGTCAGGCAAGACTCCGAAGCGTCAGTGACCTCAACTCGGAAGGTGCACCACATGGCAACCACCCAGACCGAAACCGCTTTCTTCGAGCGATTCCTGGTGAGTGACCGCGACGTCACGCCGACGGAGTACCGCCCCACGTCGCACAAGAAGCAGGAGCTGGACGGGGTCCTGACCCTCGACGAGTGACCAGGGCCTGAGGGCCCGAGAAAGCCCAGAGACCCGCCGTACGGCGGCTCTGGGCTTTTTCTTGCCCCGAGCAGCGTGACCCTGGGAACACCCGAGACCGAGGAGGCAGACCGTGCCCGTCACCAAGATCCTGGGCATTGCCGTCGCCGACGACGAGGCCGTCCAGATGGTGGGGAAGGCCCTGGCGGATCGCCAGGCCGAGCTCGTCGTCTTCGAGTCCGACCGCTTCCCGTCCAGCGCGACGGTCGAGTTCCACCATCCCGTCGAGAGGACCGTGCTGTCCTCCGGTTCCGTCTCTGTCGCACTGGCCGACGTCCAGGCGGTGTGGATCCGCCGGATCGGCGTCGCGCCGGACCGGGAACACCGTTGGGACGAGGCCCGTCGCAGAGTGATCTTCGACCAGAGCCTGGCCACGCTGGTCCACTCGCTGGCGACGTTCCCGGGGCTCGTTGTCGACCCGCTGTCGGTGATGGAGGCGGCCAACAAGCCGGTCCAGCTGGTCGAGGCGCGCCGCCTGGGGCTGCGGACGCCGCGCACGCTGCTGACCAACGACCCGCAGGCCGCACGTGACTTCTGTCGTGGCGTGGGGTCGGACGTGATCGTCAAACCCCTTCAGGCGCTGGGGATCCGCGAGGAAGGCGAGCGTCGCGCCATGTTCTCGTCGCGGCTCTCGCCTGACGACGTCGAGGCCCTCGACACGCTCCAGGACTGCCCCCTGATGTTCCAGGAGGAGATCGCGAAGTCCTTCGAGGTGCGCGCCGTCGTCGTGGGTGGTCGGGTGCTGGCCGCCTCGGTGGACTCGCAGGCTGTCCCGGAGGGCGAGTCCGACTGGCGTCGAGCCGGCGGGGCCCTCGACGAGCACTGGTCCCCTCACGAGCTGCCCGAGGAGGTCCAACGGTCGCTGGTGGAGCTGGTGCGCGGCCGGGGGCTGCACTACGGCGCAGCGGACCTGGCCGTCGATCGCGACGGGGAGTACGTGTTCTTCGAGGTGAACCCGGCGGGTGAGTGGCTGTGGCTCGAGCAGCTCCTCGCGATCGGGATCCCCGACGCGATCGCCGATCTGCTCCTGGGTCGCGCCGACGACTGAGGCGGCCCTCCGGGACCGGGGCGGCGTCCACATACCCTGTGCACGTGGACGGACTCTTCGACGCCGATGCGGTGCGGCCGGCCGCTGCGGTGACCCCGGGAGCCGGCTCGCTCCAGGCGAACACCCATGCGTCCGCGCCACTCGCCGTCCGGATGCGGCCACGGACGCTCGACGAGCTCGTCGGGCAGCCCCAGCTCCGGGCCGAGGGCTCGCCGCTGCGCCAGCTGATCGAGGGTGGCAAGGCCCTCTCGTTG
Source organism: uncultured Actinomycetota bacterium (assembly GCA_963761515.1). GTDB lineage: Bacteria > Actinomycetota > Actinomycetes > Propionibacteriales > Nocardioidaceae > Nocardioides. The sequence continues at coordinate 27,944 of CAVXHO010000003.1, read as the reverse complement.
CTGCTGTGGGGACCACCGGGCACGGGGAAGACCACGATCGCGGCGATCGTCAGCGGCCAGACCGACCGCTCGTTCGTGGAGGTGTCCGCGGTCTCCGCGGGCGTCAAGGAGGTACGGGCGGCGATCGAACGCGCCCGCAGCGACCTGACGCACCGCGGCCGCGAGACCGTGCTGTTCGTCGACGAGGTCCACCGGTTCAGCAAGGCGCAGCAGGACGCGCTGCTGCCCGGCGTCGAGAACCGGTGGGTCACCCTCGTGGCCGCCACCACGGAGAACCCCTTCTTCTCGGTGATCTCGCCGCTGCTGTCGCGAAGCCTGCTGCTCCAGCTCGACTCGCTGACCGACGACGACATCACCGAGGTGCTCGACCACGCCCTGGTCGACGAGCGGGGCCTCGCCGGGGAGTTCACGCTCGCGGACGACGCCCGCGACCACCTCGTCCGCCTGGCGGGAGGGGACGCCCGCCGTGCCCTGACCTATCTCGAGGCGGCTGCGGGCGCAGCGAGGTCTCGACAGGCTCGACCGACGGACGGGCCGATCACGATCGACCTCGGGACCGCCGAGACCGCGGTGGACCGAGCCGCGGTCCGCTACGACCGGCAGGGCGACCAGCACTACGACGTGATCTCGGCCTTCATCAAGTCGCTGCGGGGCTCCGACGTCGACGCCGCGCTGCACTACCTGGCCCGGATGTTCGAGGCGGGGGAGGACCCACGGTTCATCGCCCGGCGACTCGTGATCCTCGCCAGTGAGGACATCGGGCTGGCCGACCCCACGGCGTTGACCACGGCGGTCGCGGCCGCGCAGGCCGTCCAGCTGATCGGGATGCCCGAGGCACGGCTCAACCTCGCCCAGGCCACCATCGCGCTCGCAGTCGCGCCGAAGTCGAACGCCGTGATCAAGGCCATCGACGCGGCGAGCGCCGATGTCCGCGCGGGGAAGATCGGGCAGGTGCCGCCACACCTGCGCGACGCCCACTACCAGGGGTCGAAGAGCCTCGGCCACGGCACGTCGTACACCTACAGCCACGACGCGCCGTACGGCATCGCCGAGCAGCAGTACGCACCCGACGTGATCGCCGACGCGGAGTACTACCAGCCCACCTCGCTCGGCGCGGAGGCCGCGGTCAAGGAGCGCTGGGAGCGCATCCGACGGCTCGTGCGCGGGCGATAGGGTCGGGGGCTGTGACCAGGGACCAGGCTGTGTGGCTCGCCGTCGGCGGGCTTGCTGTGCTGTGCCTGGTGCTGCTCGTGACCACGGTGCGGGCGCGCCGTGCGACGGCGCGAGAGCGGGCCGCTGCGCAGGCCGAGGTCGCCGATCTGCGGGCCCGGCTCGACGCGCTCGAGCTCCCTCGGCAGAGCCCGACCGTGGCGACAGAGGCGGAGTTCGTGATCACCGGGCTCGGCAGCGAGCCCGAGCCCGAGCCGACGCCGGCCCCCCCGATCGACGGTCCGGCCTTCGCCGACACCGTGCTGCGCGAGACGGTGGTCAAGGCCGCGTCCCTCGCCCACGGCGTACGCCGAGGTCTGGCGCCCGCGACCCGCAACCGGATCCGCTTCGAGATGAAGCAGGAGGTACGTCGTGCGCGCCGGCAGCGCCGCGCCGACCTCAAGCAGGCCCAGCGCGACCTGCACGCCCGGCAGCGCGCGATGCTCACGGAGGAGGCAGAGGCGCGGTGAGTCCCACGTGAGACGCGGTCTCTGGTTCGTGGCCGGAGCCGGTGCCGGGGTCTACGCGATGGTGCGTGGACGGCGACTGGCCGAGGCGTTCACGCCCGAGGGTCTTCACGACCGTTGGGAAGCGCTGACCCTCGGCGCGCGGATGTTCCGCGAGGAGGTCGCGCAGGGCCAGGCCGAGGCCGAAACCGAGTTGCGCGAGCGCTTCGGTCTCGTGCCTCATGGACTACCCGAGCTCAGCGCCGGGAATGTGTCCGCGGGGGTCTCGACAGGCTCGACCGACGAGCCTGCCGCGCACGCGGCGGCGGTGACCGGCTCGACCGACGAGCGAACACAGGAAGGCGACAACTGATGGACACCGCGGAGATCCGGCGCCGGTTCGTGGCTCATTTCGAGCGAGCCGCGCACACCGCCGTGCCGTCGGCGTCCATGCTCCTCGACGACCCGAACCTGCTGTTCGTCAACGCGGGCATGGTGCCGTTCAAGCCGTACTTCCTGGGCCAGGAGACGCCGCCGTACTCCCGTGCCGTGAGTGTGCAGAAGTGCGTCCGGACGCCCGACATCGAGGACGTCGGCAAGACCACGCGCCACGGCACGTTCTTCGAGATGTGCGGCAACTTCTCCTTCGGTGACTACTTCAAGGAGGGCGCGATCGAGCTGGCCTGGGACTTCGTCACCAAGTCCCAGGGCGACGGCGGCCTGGGCCTGGAGGAGAGCCGGCTGTGGCCCTCGATCCTCCACGGCGACGACGAGGCGCTGCACCTCTGGATGCAGGTGACCGGTCTGCCGAGCGAGCGGATCGTGAAGCTCGGCCCCAAGGAGAACTACTGGTCGATGGGCGTGCCCGGACCGGGCGGCCCGGCCTCGGAGATCCTCTACGACCGCGGGCCGGAGCACGGTCCCGACGCCGAGTTCGAGACCACCGACCGGCTCGAGATGCCGGCGAAGCTCGAGGACCGCTACCTCGAGTTCTGGAACCTCGTCTTCATGCAGGACGAGCTGAGCGCGGTCCGGTCCAAGGTGGACTTCGACATCGTCGGCTCCCTCCCGCGCAAGAACATCGACACCGGCATGGGCCTCGAGCGGGTCGCGTACCTGCTGCAGGGCGTCGACAACATGTACGAGATCGACGTGATGTACCCCGTGATCGAGCGGGCCGAGGAGCTCACCGGACGCACCTACGGCGCCGTGCACGAGGACGACGTCCGGTTCCGGGTCGTCGCCGACCACGTGCGCAGCTCGATGATGCTGATCGGCGACGGGGTGACACCGGGCAACGAGGGCCGTGGCTACGTCCTTCGGAGGCTCCTGCGTCGCGCCGTGCGGTCGATGCGTCTGCTCGGCACCGAGGACCGCGTGCTGCCGGAGCTCCTCCCGGTCAGTCGCGACAAGATGGGCGAGACGTACGCCGAGCTGCACCGCGACTGGGAGCGGATCTCGCAGATCGCCTACGCCGAGGAGGACGCCTTCCGGCACACGCTGCGCGCGGGGACCACGATCTTCGACCAGGCCGCCGCCGACGTGAAGCGCGCCGGCGACACCGTGCTGAGCGGCGAGCGCGCCTTCGCCCTCCACGACACCTACGGCTTCCCGATCGACCTGACCCTCGAGATGGCGCAGGAGCAGGGTCTCGTCGTCGACGAGGTGGGGTTCCGCGAGCTGATGGGCCAGCAGCGTGACCGCGCGAAGGCGGACGCGCGCGCCAAGAAGGGCGCCCACGTCGACGCCACGGCGTACCGGCAGGTGGCGGACTCGCTCGGCAAGCCCGTGGAGTTCACCGGGTACCGCGAGGTCGTCTCGGAGGGCTCGGTGCGCGGCCTGGTCTCCGCAGGTGGGGTCGTCGACTCCGCCCGTGAGGGCGACGAGGTCGAGCTGGTCCTCGACCGTACGCCGTTCTACGCCGAGGGCGGCGGCCAGCTGGCCGACCAGGGCGTGATCGAGCTCGAGAACGGCGCGCGGGTCGAGGTGCGCGACGTCCAGACCCCGATCACGGGCCTGATCGTGCACACCGCCAAGGTCCTCAGCGGCGAGGTGACGCCCGGGTTGGGTGTCTCGTCGCACGTCGACATCGAGCGTCGCAAGTCGATCTCGCGTGCCCACACCGCGACCCACATGGTCCACAAGGCCTTCCGCGAGGCGCTGGGCGAGACCGCCACGCAGGCCGGGTCCGAGAACGCGCCGGGCCGCTTCCGCTTCGACTTCTCCGCGACCGGGGCGGTGCCGGTCTCGGTGATGGAGGACGTCGAGGCGCGGGTCAACGACCTCGTGCTCGCCGACCTCGGGGTGCACGCGGAGCTGATGAGCCAGGACGAGGCCGTGCGCTCGGGCGCGATGGCGCTGTTCGGTGAGAAGTACGGCGACCAGGTCCGGGTGATCTCGGTCGGCGACTGGGCGCGTGAGCTGTGCGGCGGCACCCATGCGGGCCGCTCCGGCCAGCTCGGCGTGATCAAGCTGCTGGGGGAGTCGTCGATCGGCTCCGGCGTACGACGGGTGGAGGCGCTGGTGGGCGCCGACGCCTACCGCTTCCTGGCGCGCGAGCACGTGCTGGTCGCGCAGCTGTCCGAGGCGCTGAAGGCGCGGCCGGAGGAGCTCCCCGAGCGGGTGAACGACATCGTCGAGCGGCTGCGCGCCGCCGAGAAGGCGCTCGAGCAGACCCGGATCAGCCAGCTCCTGGCCAGCGGCGCCCAGCTCGCGGCCGACGCCGTCGACGTCAACGGCGTGAAGCTGATCACGCTGCGGATCGACGGCGCCGACGGTGGCGACGTCCGCACGATGGCGCTCAACCTGCGCAGCCGCCTGACCGCCGACCAGCCGGGTGCGGCCGTGCTCCTCGGCGTGTCCGACGGCAAGGTGTCGGTCGTGGCGGCCACCAACGAGGCCGCCCGTGCGCGCGGGGTCAAGGCCAACGAGCTGATCGCGGCGGTGACCCCGTTCATCGACGGCCGCGGGGGTGGCAAGGACGACGTCGCCCAAGGTGGTGGCTCCGACACCAGCCGGGTGGACGAGGCGCTGGCTGCGGCCGGTGCCGCCGTCGCACGTGCCTCCGGGGCCTGAGGTCTTGCGGCCCGGCGTACGTCTCGGGATCGACCCAGGGGATGCCCGGATCGGCGTCGCTCGCAGCGACCCGACCGGGTTCCTCGCGACCCCCGTCGAGACCGTCCGCCGGGGCCGTGGCGACCTCTCGCGGATCGCCCGCCTCGCGCGCGAGGACGAGGCGGTCGAGATCGTGGTGGGGCTGCCCCGTTCCCTCTCCGGGAGCGAGGGTCCGGCCGCCGTCAAGGCGCGTGAGTTCGCGCGTGCCCTGGCGGCGCGGGTGGCCCCGGTGCCGGTGCGCCTGCAGGACGAGCGTCTGACTACCGTGTCGGCGGAGGCTATGCTGCGCGACCGGGGGAAGAAGGGTGCCTCACGGAGGGCTGTGGTCGACCAGGCCGCGGCGGTGCTCATCCTGCAGCACGCCCTGGACACCGAGCGGGAGACCGGTCGTCCACCAGGAGAGATCGTGACAGGAGAGTCATGAGCGAGGCCCACGAGGACGAGTACGACGCCGTCATCCCCGGCGTCGGATCGGCGACCGATCAGGACGCGACGTCCAGCCAGGGTGACGCCTACGACCCGTACTACCTCGGCGGCCACCGCAAGAAGAAGAAGCGGGGCTTCGCCGGCTGTTTCGCCGTGATCATCGCGCTGGCGGTGATCGTCGGCGGCGCCTACTTCGTGGGCACCAAGGGCTTCCACTACCTCAAGGACCACCTGTCGTCGGCCGAGGACTATCCCGGTCCCGGCCATGGGCAGGTGCTCTTCCAGGTGAAGTCCGGCGACACCGTGACCGAGATCGGGCGCGAGCTGAAGGCCCAGGGTGTCGTGGCCTCGGTCGAGGCGTTCATGAACGCCTCCGACGGCAAGACCGGCATCCAGGTCGGCTACTACCAGCTGAAGAAGAAGATGGCGGCCGAGGACGCGTTCAAGGTGCTGAGCAACCCGCACCGGATCGTCACCACGGCCGTCACCATCCCCGAGGGACTGCGCGTCGCCGACACGGTGGCGATCCTGGCGGCCAAGACGAAGTACTCCGCCGCCCAGTTCGAGACCGCGTTGCAGGACACTGCGGCGCTCGGGCTGCCGCCGTACGCCAAGGGCAACCCGGAGGGCTACCTGTTCCCGTCGACGTACGGGTTCGGGCCCAAGGAGAAGCCCGCCGACATGCTCAAGGACATGGTCGACCGGTGGAAGCAGTCCGCCGACGAGAACGACCTCGAGGCCGGGGCTGCGGCACAGGGCAAGACGCCCGCCGAGATCATGACGATCGCCAGCCTCATCCAGGCCGAAGGACGGGGCAGCGACATGGCGAAGGTCAGTCGGGTCATCTACAACCGGCTCGACGGGCCGGGGGACCAGGGCGGGACCAACGGGCTCCTGCAGATCGACGCGACCGTCAACTTCGCGCTGGACCGCAAGGGGGTGGTGGCGGTGACCACGGACGAGGCGCACAACACCCAGTCGCCGTACAACACCTATATCCACCCGGGGCTACCGCCCGGCCCGATCAACTCGCCGGGGGACGACGCGATCAAGGCGGCGCTCCATCCGGCGGACGGGCCCTGGTACTACTACGTGACCGTCAACCTGCGCACGGGCGAGACGAAGTTCGCCACGACGTACCAGCAGTTCCTGCAGTACAGCACGGAGTACCACCAGTACTGCGAGACCTCGGACGCCTGCTAGGGCCTGGTATGCGCTGCGCCGTCCTCGGTGACCCGATCGAGCACTCGTTGTCACCGGACCTGCACCGGGCGGCGTACGTCGCGCTCGGGCTGGACTGGACCTACGACGCGGTGCAGGTGCCGAGCGGCGGGCTCGCGGACTTCCTGGGCGATCTCGACGACGACTGGCGGGGACTGTCGCTGACCATGCCGCTCAAGCGTGAGGCGATGCCGCTGCTGACCTCGCGCGACTCGTGGGCGGGCCTGGCCGGCGCGGCGAACACCCTGCTGCTGGACCGGGACGGCGTGCACGGGCTCAACACCGACGTGCCTGGCGCGATCGCGGCGCTGCGCGAGGCGACGCCCGGCTCGGTCGACCGTGCCGTCGTGCTGGGAGGCGGTGCTACCGCCACCTCCGTGCTGCTCGCACTGGCCGACCTCGGCTGTTCCCACGCCGTCCTCGCCGTGCGCGACCCGGCCCGGGCTGCGGAGACCCGCGAGGCGGTGGGTCGACACGCGCACGCACCGGCGGTCGAGACGGTGCTGCTGGCCGACCTCGCGGACGTGCGCGCCGACGTGGTCGTCTCGACGGTCCCGGCGGAGGCCCAGACGGCAGGGGTGCTGGCCGCCGTGGCCGGGGTGCCCGTGGTCTTCGACGTCGTCTACGACCCATGGCCGACTCCGCTCGCCGCGGCCGCACTCGCGGACCGACGGACGCTCGTCGGAGGCCTCGACCTGCTGCTCTGGCAGGCGGTGGACCAGGTACGCGCGATGACGGGGCGTTTCGACGTACCGGTCGCAGCGATGCGCGCCGCCGGTGAGGCGGGACTCGCCGAACACCGCCGCTGACCCGCCCTCGGCCACTAGGGTTCAGGCCGTGGACTCGACCGTGCTGGCCGTCGTCGTCGCGACCGTGCTGGCCGGAGCGGGCGGCTTCCTGGTGCCGGCCCTGATCGGTCGCATCCCCCCTCACGTCGTCCGGGAGACGGCCGAGGAGCCCACCCCGGTCGGGTCCGAGATCGACGGCACCGTCGACGCGACCTCGACCGTGGTCCCACCGGAGCCGCCGGAGCCCTTCCCCGACATCGCGCGGCTTCCCGGCCTGGGCTGGAGGAGTGCGCTCGCGGCCGCCATCGCCGGCGCGATCGTCGGTGTGGCGCTCGGCTGGACCTGGGCGCTCGTGCTGTGGATACCGCTCGTTCCGGTGTCGGTCGCCCTGGCCGTCGTCGACTGGCGGACCCGCCTGCTGCCCACGGCCGTGATCCGCCCGACGTACGGCGTGCTGGTCGTGCTGGTGCTGCTCGGCTGGGCGGTCACCGGCGACACCGACGCGGTCGTCCGCGCGGCGCTCGGGTGGCTGGTCGCGGGCGGTCTCTACGGGCTCCTGTGGCTGATCTACCCGCGCGGACTCGGGTTCGGCGACGTCCGACTCGCCGGGGTGCTCGGGATCGCGCTCGGCTGGGTCGGCTGGGGCGCCGTGATCGTGGGCGTGTACGCCGGGTTCCTGCTCGGCGGGGTGCTGGGCGGTCTGCTGTCGGTGCTGCGGATCGTGGAGCGCAAGGGCTTCCCGTTCGGACCGTTCATGCTGCTCGGCGCGCTGGTCGGTCTGCTGTGGGGCGAAGCGCTCTGGTCGGCGCTCATCTCCGGCTAGCGCGACCGGCCGTCGTCGGGCCCGCGAGCTAGCCGGCTTCGCCGCTCTCTGCGGCCCTCGGCCTCGGCGCTGCCGGGGCGGAGCGTCCTCACTCGGCATGGAAGACTGACGCCATGCTGCGCTGGCTCACTGCTGGGGAGTCTCACGGCCCCGCCCTGGTCGCCATCCTCGAGGGGTTGCCCGCGCACGTCGCGATCACCACCGACGACATCTCGGCCTCTCTGGCGCGGCGGCGCCTCGGGCGTGGCCGTGGCGCCCGGATGAAGTTCGAGCAGGACCGGGTGACGATCCTGGGCGGGGTCCGCCACGGCGAGACCCAGGGTGGCCCGGTCGCGATCGAGATCGCCAACAGCGAGTGGCCCAAGTGGGAGCAGGTGATGTCGGCCGACCCCGTCGACGCTGACGTCCTCGCCGACCTCGCCCGCAACGCCCCACTGACCCGGCCACGACCCGGGCACGCCGACCTGGTCGGCATGCAGAAGTACGCCTTCGACGAGGCCCGGCCCGTGCTCGAGCGGGCCTCGGCCCGCGAGACCGCTGCCCGCGTGGCCCTCGGGAGCGTGGCGGGTGCCTTCCTCGAGCAGACGACGGGTGCGCGACTGGTCACCCATGTCATCGAGCTCGGGGGGGTCCGGGCCCCCGCGGGTGTCATCCCCGGCCCCGACGACGTCGCCCGGCTCGACGCCGACGAGGTCCGTTGCCTCGACCCCGACGCGAGCGCCGCCATGGTGGCCGCGATCGACGACGCGCACCGCGACGGCGACACGCTCGGCGGTGTCGTCGAGGTCGTGGCGCACGGACTGCCGCCCGGCCTGGGCTCACACGTCCACTGGGACCGCCGCCTCGACTCACGGCTCGCCGGTGCGCTGATGGGGATCCAGGCGATCAAGGGCGTCGAGGTCGGTGACGGCTTCGAGCTGGCCGCGACGCCGGGGAGCCTCGCACACGACGAGATCGAGCCGTCCGGCGACGGCGTACGACGCTCGAGCGGTCGCTCGGGCGGCACCGAGGGCGGGATGTCGACGGGCGAGGTGCTGCGGGTCCGCGCCGCGATGAAGCCGATCTCCACCGTGCCGCGCGCCCTGCGGACCGTCGACACCGCGACCGGTGAGGCGGCTGTCGCCCACCACCAGCGGTCCGACGTCTGTGCGGTGCCGGCCGCCGGCGTGGTCGCCGAGGCGATGGTGGCGCTGGTGCTGGCCGACGCCGTGCTGGAGAAGTTCGGCGGCGACGCGGTCGAGGAGACCCGTCGCAACGTGGAGAGCTACCTCGACCACCTGCCCGACCATCTGAAGGTGCGATGACCGCACCACGGGCGGTGCTCGTCGGGCCGATGGGTGCCGGCAAGACGACCGTCGGCCGGCTCCTGGCCGAGCGGTGGGGGGTGCCGTTCCGCGACACCGACGACGACGTGGAGCAGGCGGACGGCCGGACCGTCTCCGACATCTTCGTGGACTCCGGCGAGGAGCACTTCCGCGCGCTCGAGCGGGCGGCGGTCGCGCGTGCGCTGGCCGATCACCCCGGCGTCCTGGCGCTGGGCGGGGGTGCGGTGATGTCGGAGGAGACGCGGACGGCCCTCGCCGGGCAGCGGGTCGTCTTCCTGCGGGTCGGCCTCAGCGACGCCGCCGCGCGGGTCGGGCTGGGTGCCGCGCGTCCGCTCCTGCTCGGCAACGTGCGCGGCACGATGAAGGCCCTGCTCGACGAGCGCACGCCGGTCTACGTGTCGGTGGCGGTCGCGACCGTCGACACCGACGGGCGTACGCCGGACGAGGTCGCCGACGCCGTCGAGGAGGTGCTGGGTGGCTGAGCCGCGCGAGGCCACCGTGATCCACGTCGCCACCGCCGCGCCGTACGACGTGCTGGTCGGCGAGGGACTCCTCGGCCGGCTCCCCGACCTGCTCGGCGAGCGCGCGGAGCGAGTCGGCCTGGTGTTCCCCGAGGACCGGCCCGACCTGGCGGAGCCGGTGCGCGACCTGCTGGCCGGCCACTACGACGTGCTCGATCTCCCGCTGCCGCCGGGTGAGGCAGCCAAGACGGCCGGGGTCGCGGAGGACTGCTGGGAGGCGCTCGGTCGCGCCGGTTTCACCCGCAGCGACGCGCTCGTCACGGTCGGCGGGGGAGCGACCACCGACCTCGGCGGCTTCGTCGCCGCGACCTGGCTGCGCGGCGTACGGGTCGTGCACGTGCCGACGACCCTGCTCGGCATGGTCGACGCCGCGATCGGAGGCAAGACGGGGATCAACACCGGCGCCGGCAAGAACCTCGTCGGCGTCTTCCACGAGCCGGCCGGCGTGCTCTGCGACCTCGACCTGCTGGCCACGCTGCCCGCCGAGGAGCTCCGTTCCGGGCTCGGTGAGGTCGTGAAGTGCGGCTTCATCGCCGACCCCGAGATCCTCAGCCTGGTCGAGCGGGCCGACGAACCTTCGGCGTCGCCGCTGCTGCGTGAGCTCGTCGAGCGGGCGGTCCGGGTCAAGGCCGACGTCGTGGCCGACGACCTCACCGAGACCGGCGGCAGCACGGAGCACCCGGGCCGCGAGGTGCTCAACTACGGTCACACCATGGGGCACGCGGTCGAGCTCGCGAGCGGGTACTCCCTGCGGCACGGTGAGGCCGTCTCGATCGGCTGCGTGTACGCCGCCGAGCTCGCCCGGGCGGCCGGACTGCTCGACGACGCGGTCGCCGACCGGCACCGCACCGTCCTGGACGCCGTGGGCCTCCCGACCGGCTGGGCCGGGGCGTCGTACGACGACCTCCGCGCCCGGATGTCCGTCGACAAGAAGTCGCGGGGCTCCGAGCTCCGGTTCGTCGTGCTCACCGACCTGGCCAGGCCCCGGATCCTGGCCGGGCCGAGCGAGGAGCACCTGCAGGCGGCGTACCGGGTGATGACGGAGGCGGCTCGATGAAGGCGCTCGTGCTGAACGGCCCGAACCTCGGCCGCCTCGGTCGCCGCCAGCCCGAGATCTACGGGCACACGACCTTTCACGAGCTCGTCGACCTGTGCATCGACTGGGGCCGCGACCTCGGACTGGAGGTCGAGGTGCGGCAGACGAACCACGAGGGCGAGCTGCTCGACTGGCTCAACGCCGCCGCCGACGAGCACACCCCGGTCGTCCTGAACGCGGCGGCGTGGACCCACTACTCCTACGCGCTCGCGGACGCCTGCGCCCAGCTCACCGCTCCGCTGGTGGAGGTGCACATCAGCGATCCGGCCTCGCGCCCCGAGGAGTTCCGCCACACTTCGGTGGTCACGCCGTACGCGAAGGCCGTGATCGTCGGCCAGGGCATCGACGGCTACCGCCAGGCCCTCGCGGCGCTGACCTGACCGTCGTCACGCGCACCCGGCCGAGGAGGTCCCGTGGTCAACCGGTCGGTGGTGCTCGGTGCGGTGGTCGCGTCCGGTGTCCTGCTGGCCGGATGCACCTCTCACGCCGAGTCCGCCGCGCGAGGCGGTGCCGGCCGGTGATCCCCACTACGCACTGGCCCAGCTGGCGCACCAGACCGGACTCGGGGACGAGAACTACGCCGAGAGTCTCGAGAAGAGCCTGCCCAACCACCACTACGAGCTCAGCACCACCGGCCGCGTGGTCTCCTTCTCCGACGCGGTGGCGATCGGCACCGTGACCCGGGTGGAGAAGGGCATCGGTGTGGTCTGGCGCGACGAGGACGACTACACGGTGGTCGACTTCGACGACTCGTCGGCCGACACGAGGAGCGCCCTCGTCACGATGTCGGCAGACCACGTGGCGGGCGCGATCGACCCCGGTCCGCCGACGCTGACCTTCCGGGTCCTGATCCCGTCCCAGGCAGACCCTCGGGCATTCATCGAGGGTCTGGCCGGGCTCGGACACATCGCCGTGGTCCTCTCCCGGGACCCCACGCCGATGGACTCGACTCCGTGGCGACCGATCATGTCCGACAGCCTGATCGGTGTGATCGGCGACGACGGGTCGCTGAGCCTGCCGGCCCTCGGCACGGACCCCGACTTCGAGGAAGACCTCGACACCGCGGCGGCACTGCTGGATGCCGCTCGCGCGCCTGCTTCGACGGAGCACGTCGCGGTCCCCTGACGACTCCGGCACGGGTCCGCGCCCATATTCGGTTGCCGCGACCAGGACGCCCTGAAAGGTTCGCGCCATGCCGCACAGCGCCGTAGAACCGCCGTACGACCAGTTCCTGGCCACCGCCGAGGCAGTGGCCCAGGAAAGGCCCGAGGTGGACCTCGAGCTGGCCCGCGAGGTCTTCCTGGAGGCGGCCACCCTGCTCCACAACGGCCTGGCGCTCGACGGTCTGGACGAGCACGACGCCAGCGCCGTTGTCGCCGGCCTGTGCATCGACCTCGTTGCAGCAGATCCCGGCGCCGCGGTGCGCGCGCGGTCCAGGGCGACGTTGGAGGCTCCAGGAGACCTGCACGACCCGGAGGGTGTCTCTGGCGCGTACCTCGTCGCGGCGACCATCTTCCAGCTCTGAGGGGGCGGACCCGGCTGAGGCGCCTCGACCTCGGCGCCGTGCCGATCCGGCCGACGCGGGGAGTCTTCGGGCACTGCCGGCGGACACCAAAGCGAGTGCTCGTCGGAACCGACGCCGGCTCCCGGCCGTCCGATCGGCACGACCCGGACCCAGGAGCCCACCATGAACCGATCGGTCACCCTCAGCGCCAAGGGCGTGCTCGTCGCACTCGTCGCCGTGCTCGCCCTCCTCGTCGCCTACCTGCTCGGGAACGGAGGCAGCACCGCCCAGGCGGCGCCCCAGACGACGGCGCGGCCACCGACGCCCCGCGGACGTTGGTGATGACCGGCACCGGCCGCACCGTCGGGGTGCCCGACGAGCTGACCTTCTCGCTGTCCGTCGGGCTGGTCCGCCCCGACCTGCAGACCGCACTGGCCGACGCGAACGCGGCGATGAACCGCGTGCTCGACTCGCTCGACCGGCTCGGCGTACGACGCTCAGACGTGCAGACGACCGGCCTCACGATGAACGCCGTCTACGACTACCACTCCTTCGGGCCGCCCACCCTCCGCGGCTACCACGTCGGTCAGAGCGCCACCGTGCTGGTCCGTGACCTCACTCAGGGCGGCCGGGCCGTCTCGGCGGCCGTCGCGGCCGGCGGCAACGACGTCCGCGTCCGCAACATCGGTCTCAGGATCGCCGACTCCGAGTCCCTGCTCGCCCAGTCGCGCGACGCCGCGGTCAAGCAGGCGACCGCCAAGGCCCAGCAGTACGCCGACGCCACGGGTCAGACCCTCGGCGCGGTGCTGTCCCTGCGAGAGGTGCACGTGACCCCGGCGGTGCCGCAGGCGCTGAACTTCGAGCGGACCGCCCTCGACGCAGCATCGAGCCCTCTGCCGATCCGGGCGGGCAAGGACCGGCTCGCGGTGACGGTCCGGATCGAGTGGTCGTTCGGCTGAGCCGGGCGCCGGCCGGCGATTCCGGGCGGGGGTGGCCGCCGTACTAGAATTCGAGGTCGCCCGCCCGGACCGTGCAACGGGGGTGGGCACACCCCGCTCCCACCGGAAGAGGCACTCCCGCATGGCCACCACCAACGACCTGAAGAACGGCATGGTGCTGAACATCGACGGCCAGCTCTGGCAGGTCATCTGGTTCCAGCACCACAAGCCCGGCAAGGGCGGTGCCGTCGTGCGGTCGAAGCTGAAGAACATCGAGTCCGGCAAGACGGTGGACCGCACCTTCAACGCCGACGTGAAGGTCGACGTCGCCAACGTCGACAAGCGGACCATGCAGTACCTCTACAACGACGGCTCGTCCTACGTGTTCATGGACACCGGCACCTTCGACCAGCTCGAGATCTCGCCCGACATCGTCGGCGACGCGAAGAACTTCCTGCTCGAGAACCAGGACGCCGTCGTGGCGACCAACGACGGTCGCGTGCTCTACATCGAGCTCCCGGCGTCGGTGCTGCTCGAGATCACCTACACCGAGCCCGGCGTGGTCGGCGACAGCGCCACCGGTCGCACCAAGCCGGCGACGCTCGAGACCGGCCACGAGATCCAGGTTCCGCTGTTCATCACCCAGGGCGAGAAGGTCAAGGTCGACACCCGCGACTCGTCGTACCTCGGCCGCGTGAAGTCCTGACCCCCTCAGGCGTTCGCTGATGTCCGCCCGCTCGAAGGCCCGCAAACGCGCCCTCGACATCCTGTACGCCGCCGAGATGCGCGGGCAGGACCCGGTCGCGATGCTCGACACGGCCATCGCCGACGACGAGGGCCCGACCAACCCGTGGACCGACACCCTGGTCCGCGGCGTGAGCGCCCACCGGGAGCGGATCGACGCGCTGCTGACGACGTACTCCCAGGCCTGGACGCTCGACCGGATGCCCGCAGTGGACCGCACCGCGCTCCGGATCGGCGTCTTCGAGCTGCTGTACGCCGACGACGTGCCGCCGGCGGTCGCCGTCACCGAGGCCGTGGCGCTGGTGCGCAACCTGTCCACCGACGACTCGCCGGCCTTCGTCAACGGGGTGCTCGGCGCGATGCTCCGGGACCGGGAGTCCCTCACCCCGTAGGGGGTCACGTCCCTCTCCGCGCCGCACTAGGGTCTCGGACATGGCAGACGCGAGCGACCAAGCGGAGGATCTCGGCCGGCGCGCCAACGACAACGAGTGGATGGACCGGGGCGTCCGCTTCGGCATGATCTGCTACGGCGTCGTCTACCTGCTGATCGCCTGGCTGGCGGTGCAGCTCGCGCTCGGGAGCCAGAGCTCCAACGCCTCCAGCAAGGGCGCCCTGCAGCTGCTGGGTCAGCAGTCCTTCGGTCCGCTTCTGCTGTGGCTGGTCGCCATCGGTCTGAGCGTCCTCGTCATCTGGCGGGCCTTGGAGGCCCTGGTCGGCCACCAGGAGTACGACGGGGGCAAGCGCACGCGGAGGCGCCTGATGTCGGCCGGCAAGGCCGTCATCTACGGCTACGTCGCCTACCTCGCCTTCCGCTACGCCATCGGTGCGGGCTCCTCCGGCAGCACCGACTCCACCACCGCCAAGCTCATGGACCAGCCGTTCGGGCGCTTCCTCGTGGGGTTCGTCGGCGTGGCCATCGCGGCGTACGGCGTGGCACAGATCCGGCGCGGCTGGACCGAGAAGTTCATGGAGAACCTCGACGCGCGTGGCTCTGCCGGCGACACCGGCAAGGCCTACCGGCTGATCGGCAAGATCGGTTACATCGCCAAGGGCATCGCCTTCATCCTCGTCGGCGGCCTGTTCGTGGCAGCGGCCATCACCCATCATGCGAAGAAGTCGGGCAACCTCGACCAGGCCCTGCACACACTGCTCGGCTACCCCTTCGGCCAGGTGCTGCTGATCCTGATCGCCGCGGGGATCGCCTGCTACGGCTTGTTCTGCTTCGCGCGAGCGCGCCACCTGTCTCGGTGACCCAGCCGGCCAGCGCGGAACCGGCCGGCCCGTCCCTCCCCGACGGCTGGGGCTCCCGCCTGCCCGACCAGGACGACGTGCCGGCCCTCGTCTCACTCCGGCTCGCCGACCGCGCACCGTTCACCGGGGAGGAGAGGGTCGACGAGGCAGCGATCGAGTCCGAGGTGGTGGGACCGGCCTCCTGGACCCGGCGCCAGGTGGTGGTGACCGACGCGGACGACCGGGTCCGAGGCTGGATCTCGGTGCAGGACCGGGCCGCCGGGAGGACCGTCGTCGGGCTCTGGCTCGACCGGGACGCGCCCGACGAGGACGCCGTCGCCGCCGGCCTCTACGCCTGGGCGGACCAGGAGGGGCGCGCGATCGCCCACCTCCGCGGCCTGGAGCGCACCCGGATGGACGCCTCCCCGTTCGCCGAGGACCACCGGCAGCGCGGGTGGCTCGGGGCCGCCGGCTACGCCTGCCGGCGCCGGTGGCTGCACATGAGCCGCCCGGTCGACCCGACCGAGATGATGTCGCCCCTCCGCGAAGGCGTGAGCGTGCGCCGCGTGGCGCGGCACGAGAACGGCGTACCGCTCGCCTCCGACCTGCAGATCGTGCACCGGATGCTGGAGGAGTCGTTCCAGGACCACTTCAACTCCTACCGCGAGAGCTTCCCGGAGTTCGTGCAGCGGCTGCGCGAGGATCCCGGGCACCGGTGGGACCACTGGTGGCTCGCCTGGGTGGACGACGTGCCCGCCGGCGCGATCATCTGCTCGGTCCTGGCTGCGGACCGCACCGGCGCCGAGGGCACCTACGTCGACTACATCGGCGTCAACCGGGCCGCCCGCGGCCGCGGCGTCGCCAAAGGGCTGCTGCACACGGTGCTCTCGGACGCCGCCCGGCGCGGACGCGACCGGGTCGCGCTCGAGGTGGACGCCGACTCGCCGACCAGGGCGGACGGGCTGTACGTGTCGATGGGATGGGCGACCGACTACGTGACCGAGTCGTGGTTCCGCGACGTCGAGGCCGGATGACCCGTCACGCCGGTGATGGAAGGGTGGGGGAATGACGAGCAGCCACGACAGCAGCGAGTACGACGTGATCGTCGTGGGACTGGGCCCGGGGGGCGAGCACGTGGCGCTCAAGCTGGGAGAGGCCGGGCTGCGGGTGCTCGGGGTCGAGGAGCGGCTGGTCGGCGGCGAGTGCCCCTACTTCGGCTGCGTCCCGTCCAAGATGATGATCGCCGCGGCCCACACCCTGCGCGAGGCGGGCCGCGTCGCCACGATGGCCGGCTCGTCGACGGTCAGCCCGGACTGGACGCCGGTCGCGGACCGGATCCGCGACGAGGCCACCGATGACTGGGACGACGCGGTCGCCGTCAAGCGGCTCGAGGACAGCGGCGCCACCTTCGTCCGTGGCAGGGGGGTGCTGGCCGGCGACGGCCGCGTCCGGATCGGCGACACGACGTACACCGCGACGAAGGGAATCGTCGTCAACACCGGGACCGCCCCCGGGGTCCCACCGATCGACGGGCTCGCGGACACGCCGTTCTGGACCAACCGGGACGCCGTACGGCTCCGCGAGCTGCCCTCGTCACTGGTGGTGATCGGGGGCGGTGCGATCGGCTGCGAGCTCGCCCAGGTGATGGCGTTGTTCGGGGTGCGCGTGACCGTGGTCGAGATGGCGGACCGGCTGGTGGCACCCGAGGAGCCCGAGGCCGGCGAGGCCCTGGCGAAGGCGTTCGCCGCCACCGGGATCCAGGTGCTGACCGGCGCGTCGATCGGCTCGGTGTCCTACGCCGACGGGCAGTTCACCATCGACCTCGGCGACCAGCAGCTGACCGCCGAGAAGCTGCTCGTCGCGGCCGGGCGGCGTACCAACCTGGCCGGCCTCGGCCTGGAGGCCGTGGGGCTCGACCCGGAGGCCCGGCTGCTCGACCCCGACGAGCGGATGCGGGTCGCGGACGGCGTCTGGGCGATCGGCGACATCACCGGCAAGGGCGCCTTCACGCACGTGTCGATGTACCAGGGCGGGGTGGTGGTCAACGACCTGCTCGGGCGCGACGGTCCGTGGGCGGACTACCGCGCGGTCGCCCGCGTCACCTTCACCGCGCCCGAGGTCGCCTCGGTCGGGATGGGGGAGCAGGCCGCCCGCGACGCGGGTCTCGACGTGGCCGTGGCCACCGGCGACCTGGGCGCGCGCGGATGGATGGCGAAGGAGGAGGGGCTGATCAAGCTGGTCGCCGACTGCTCCCGCGAGATCCTGGTGGGTGCGACGGTCGTCGGACCGGCGGGCGGGGAGATCATGTCGATGCTGGCCCTGGCCGTGCATGCGGAGGTCCCGATCCCGACCCTGCTCCACATGCACTTCGCCTACCCGACCTACCACCGTGCGATCGAGTCGGTGCTCAAGGACCTCGCCCCGCCCCGCTGAGCAGCGTCCGGCACCAGACGTCCGCCACCTGCTCGGCGTACTCCTGGGGTGTGAAGCCCCGGGCGGCCAGGAGCCCGAAGTACTCCGCACTGTTCATCGACCAGACCAGGTCGGCCACCTGTCGGTCGGTCAGGTCGGCGCGGAGCTCGCCCGTGGCTCGGAGGTCGGCGGCGAACATCAGCATGTTCGCGGCGCGTCGCTCGCTGATGGCCAGCCAGACCTTGCGGCACTCCGGCTCGGTGGTGCCCGCCTCGCGCAACGCGTTCATGAGCGGCACGGTCGTCGGCAGGAGGTGTCCCAGGGCCTCGGCGTACGTCGTGATCTTGGCCCGGGCGCCGGGTGCCTCCCGCACAGCGCGGACGTAGTCGCGCTGCTCGGCGGGCAGCGGCTCCGGTCCACCGGCCAGCGTCATGTCGTGCACGGCCAGGAGCAGCTGCGGCTTGCGGCCCACGGCGGCGTACACGGTGTCGACGGAGACGCGGGCACGTCGGGCGACCTGGGCGACGGAGGTCTCGGCGTACCCCTGGGTCGTGAACAGCCGGTGCGCCGCGGCCAGGATCCGCCGCCGGGTGCGGTCGGCGGCCGCGCGGCGCGTGGTCGCGTCGTACCTGCGCGTCTTGCCGGTCCCGGTCATGAGGAGTACGTTACCAATATTCGTCCGAAATGAGTTCGGATGAAAAGAGGGGGAGCGACCATGACCATCGACCAGCACACCTCGGGCGTCGTGATGCGGGAGCCGGGCACCGGGCGGGGGACGTGGGCGATGGGCTCGCTCTTCGAGCACCTCCTGGAGTCGGACGAGGCGCAGGGTCGTCTCGGCGTCGCCCTGGTCACCCAGCCACCCGGGATCGCCACCCCGTTGCACCGGCACACCAAGGAGGCCGAGGCGTTCTACCTCCTGGAGGGGCGGATGACCTACCGGGCCGGCGACGAGGACTACGAGCTGTACGACGGGTGCTTCATGTACCTGCCCGAAGGTGTCCCGCACGCGTTCCGGATCCGGGGTGACGCCCCGGCCCGCTTCGTCGCGCTGACCGCGCCGGGCGGGCTGCTCCACCTGTACGACGAGGTCGGGATCCCCGCCGCCGAGATGAGGCTTCCCGGCCCCGACGGGCTCACTCCCGAGGTCGAGATCCCGAGGTGGGTCGAGGTCGGTCCGCGCTACGGGCTCGAGGTCGTCGGGCCACCGATCCCGGAGTGACGACGCGCGTCCGGCGCGTTGCGGAACGCCGGCGAGCGGCTGGTAGGGTCACCGCGATCGACATCCTTTAACGAGCCGTCCAGTGAGGCGGAGAAGGAGGTCCGGCACCCGAATGCCTGCGCCTGCCGCCAATCCCGCGCCCGGTCCCGACACCGGCCGCACCGTGCTCGACTCCGGTGACATCTCCCGGGCCCTGAGCCGCATCTCCCACGAGATCCTCGAGCGCAACAAGGGCGCCGACGACCTCGTCCTGCTCGGCATCCCGTCCCGCGGCGTGCCGCTCGCCGAGCGGATCGCCGAGCGGATCGCCGCCGTCGAGGGCGAGGCGGTCCCGTCCGGCTCGCTCGACGTGACGATGTACCGCGACGACCTGCGGCTCAAGCCGGCCCGCACCCTGCTCCCGACCCAGATCCCCGACGGCGGCATCGACGACAAGGTCGTCGTGCTGGTCGACGACGTGCTCTTCTCCGGCCGCACGATCCGCGCCGCCCTCGACGCGCTCAACGACGTCGGTCGGCCGCGCGCGGTGCAGCTCGCCGTCCTGGTCGACCGTGGCCACCGCGAGCTGCCGATCCGCGCCGACTTCGTCGGCAAGAACCTCCCGACCTCGCTGGTCCAGCGGGTGCGGGTCCACCTCACCGGCGTCGACGACGAGGACGCGGTCATCATCGAGGCGGCGCATGAGCGAAGCGAGGCGCGCGGCGGCCGCACGGAATGGCGCGCGAACCGAGCCCATGGGGGAGAACGATGAAGAAGCACCTGTTGTCCGCGGCGGACCTGACCCGCGAGGACGCCGAGCTCGTGCTCGCCACCGCCGAGGAGATGCGCTCGCTGGCCGACCGGCCGATCAAGAAGCTGCCGGCCCTGCGCGGGCGGACCGTGGTCAACCTCTTCTTCGAGGACTCCACGCGCACCCGGATCTCCTTCGAGGCGGCCGCCAAGCGGCTCTCGGCGGACGTCATCAACTTCTCGGCCAAGGGCTCGTCGCTGTCGAAGGGCGAGTCGCTCAAGGACACCGCGCTCACGCTCGAGGCGATGGGCTGTGACGCGGTGGTCTGCCGCCACGGCGCCAGCGGAGCCCCGCACCGGCTGGCCAACTCCGGCTGGGTCCGGGCCTCGGTGGTGAACGCCGGTGACGGCACCCACGAGCACCCGACCCAGGCGCTGCTCGACGCGTTCACGATGTGGCGCCACCTCGGCGCGCGCAACGGCGGCACCCTCGACGGCCAGCGGATCGCGATCATCGGCGACGTGCTCCACTCGCGGGTGGCACGCTCCAACGCGCTGCTGCTCCACACGCTCGGCGCCGAGGTCACCCTGGTCGCGCCGCCGACCCTGTTCCCGGTCGGGATCGAGAGCTGGCCGGTGGAGACGTCGTACGACCTCGACGCCGTGCTGCCCAAGGCCGACGCAGTGATGATGCTCCGCGTGCAGCGCGAGCGGATGAACGGCGGCTTCTTCCCGACGCCGCGTGAGTACAGCCGCCGCTACGGTCTCGACGGTCGCCGGATGGCCACCTTGCAGGACCACACCATCGTCATGCATCCGGGCCCGATGGTCCGGGGCATGGAGATCACCGCCGACGTCGCCGACTCGGACCGCTCGGTGATCGTCGAGCAGGTCACCAACGGCGTCGCCGTACGGATGGCGGTGCTCTACCTGCTGCTCGGGGGCAGCGAACCAGCAGTCGGTACGACGGACGGAGCGGACGCGTGACCAGCTACCTGATCAAGGGTGCCTCGATCCTCGGCGAGCGGGCCGGCGACATCCTGCTCCAGCAGGGCCGGGTCTCGCTCGACGGCGACTGGGACGAGCAGGGCGACCTGGAGACCATCGACGCCACCGGCCTGATCGCCCTGCCGGGGCTGGTCGACCTCCACACCCACCTGCGTGAGCCGGGCCGCGAGGACGCCGAGACCGTCCTCACCGGCACCCAGGCTGCGGCGATGGGCGGCTTCACCGCCGTGCACGCGATGGCCAACACCGACCCGGTCGCCGACACCGCCGGCGTCGTCGAGCAGGTCTGGCGGCTCGGCCGCGAGGGCGGCTACTGCGACGTCTACCCGGTCGGGGCCGTCACCGTGGGGCTCGCGGGCCAGCAGCTCGCCGAGCTCGGCGCGATGGCCGACTCGGCGGCCCGGGTGCGGGTCTTCAGCGACGACGGTCACTGCGTCAACGACGCGGTGCTGATGCGTCGGGCGCTGGAGTACGTCAAGGCGTTCGACGGCGTGGTCGCCCAGCACGCGCAGGAGCCGCGGCTGACCGAGGGCGCGCAGATGAACGAGGGCGAGCTGTCCGGCCGCCTCGGCCTGGCCGGCTGGCCGGCCGTCGCCGAGGAGGCGGTGATCGCCCGCGACTGCCTGCTGGCGGCCCACGTCGGCTCGCGGCTGCACGTCTGCCACGTCTCCACGGCCGGCTCGGTCGAGATCATCCGGCAGGCCAAGGCGTCGGGCTGGAACGTCACGGCCGAGGTCTGCCCCCACCACCTGCTGCTCACCGACGAGCTCGCGACGTCGTACGACCCGATCTACAAGGTCAACCCGCCGCTGCGCACCGCTGCCGACACCGAGGCCCTGCGCGCCGCGCTAGCGGACGGCACGATCGACATCGTCGCCACCGACCACGCGCCGCACCCGCTCGAGGACAAGGACTGCGAGTGGGCTGCTGCCGCCTTCGGGATGCTCGGGCTCGAGACCGCGCTCTCGGTCGTGCAGGAGACGATGGTCGACCCCGGCCTGCTCAGCTGGGCCGAGGTCGCCGAGCGGATGTCCTACGCGCCCGCCCGGATCGGCCGGGTGGGCGACCACGGTCAGCCGCTCGAGGACGGCGCACCCGCCAACGTCGTGCTCTACGACCCGTCGGTACGCCGGGTGGTCGAGGCCGCCGAGTCCGTCTCGCTCTCGCGCAACACGCCGTACGCCGGGATGGAGCTTCCCGGCCGCGTCGTGGCGACCTTCCTGCGCGGCAAGCCGACCGTGCTCGACGGCAAGCTCGCCTGAGCGAGGACGCTCCGACCCGGCGGAGCCGGAGCGGAACGGCCGCAGCGAACCCGCAGCGAGCTCGCTCGCAAGGCGACCGTGCCCGAGGTCCGGCACCGGGCGAAAACGCGGAACAAGTTGCTGTCGCGTGGGCGCGTCGAGATGCCGCGCTCCACGGCCGCCCCCTGGCGATAACGATTCGCCTGGGGCGGTGAAGACCTACGAGAATGTCGCCGTGATGCCTCGGTGATCTCTCGGATCCTCCCTCCCACCAAGCTCGAGCGCGACCTTGCTCTGCAGTGCGTCCTCTCGGCGTTCGCCACCGGCTCGTTCCTGACCGGTACGGCGGTCTTCTTCACCCAGATCGTCGGTCTCACGGGAGCCCAGGTCGGCCTCGGCATGTCGATCGCCGGCGTCGTCACGCTGCTGCTGTCGCTGCCCCTGGGTCGGCTGTCGGACCACGTCGGCGCCAAGCCGCTCTGGGCCGTGGGTGCGCTGGTCGAGGCGTTGCTCTACTTCGCCTGGCCGCTCGCCGGCGGGATGACGTCGTTCATCCTGCTGCTCGCCCTGCTGTCCGCGGTGTCGGCGGCCGGCAACACCGGCCGCAACGTCTACCGGATCGCGGTCTTCCCGCGTGACGTCCGGGTCCGCGCCCTGGCCTACATGCGGGCCGCCCGCAACGTCGGCTACACGCTCGGGGCCCTCGCCGGCGGCATCGCCCTGGCGATCGGCAGCCGCGAGGCGATCATCGCCGTCCCGATCCTGACCGGGGTCCTCCTGCTGCTGAACGCCGCGATGGTCGCCAGGCTCCCGGCGATCCGGAGGCCGGAGACCCCGGTCGCACACGACGAGGAGACCGGACCGGCACCGCCGGCCTGGCGCAACGGCGGCTTCGTGCTGCTCTCGGTCTGCAACGCCGTCCTCACCTCCAACCAGGTGCTGCTGAACGTCGTCGTGCCCCTGTGGCTGGTCGAGCGCACCGACGCACCCCACACGCTGCTGGCCTGGCTGTTCGGCACCAACACGGTGATGGCGGTGGCGCTGCAGGTGCGCGCGTCGCGCGGCTCGGAGACGGTGCCCGGTGCGCTGCGGGCGGTGCGGCTGTGCGGTTGGTCGTTCGTGCTGTCGTGCCTGGTCATCAGCGCCACCCACGAGACCGTCGGCTGGGTCTCGATCGCCCTGATCTGGCTGGGCCACGTGACGATCACCGGCGCGGAGCTGTGGCAGTCCGCCTCCGACTGGGGCTTCCAGTCCGAGCTGTCCGACCACCGCCGGCTCGGCGACTACCAAGGGGTCTGGAGCCTGGGCTACCAGGTCGGCCCGATCATCTTCCCGGGCCTCTACACGTTCCTCGCGCTCACGTGGGGCGCACCAGGCTGGGCGGTGATCGCCGCGCTGGCGGTGGTCGCGGCCGTCGTCGCCCACCCCGCAGCGCGGGCCGCGGAGCGGTTCCTCGAGCGCGCCGGCGCGTCGTACGTCGCGCCCGGTCGCGAGCCCGCCACCCCCTGACCCCGGATCGTCGGGCATGCTCGGGGCATGAACGATCCCTCGACCTGGTTGCTCACCAAGGCCGAGCGGGCCAACCCGGGGACCGTGCTCGACGACTCCCACCCGGGTGACCAGGCGTGGTCGGAGGGCAACCTGGTCAGGCCGCTCATCCACGGCTCGGTCTACTTCCGGGAGCTGTACGACGCGGTCGAGGCCGCCGAGGCCGGCGACCTGGTGCTGTTCACCGACTGGCAGGGCGACGCCGACGAGCAGCTGATCGGCGAGCCGGGCAGCGAGGTCGTCGAGGTACTGGGCCGGGCCGACGAGCGCGGGGTCGACGTACGGGGGCTGGTCTGGCGCTCGCACGTGGACCAGACCGGGTTCTTCGCCTCCGAGAACCGCCACCTCGGCGAGCAGCTCCAGAAGCGCGGTGCCGAGGTGCTGCTCGACATGCGGGTCCGTACCGGCGGCTCGCACCACCAGAAGTTCGTGGTGATCCGCTACCGAGACGACCCCGCGCGCGACGTCGCCTTCGTGGGTGGGATGGACCTCGCCCACAACCGGCGCGACGACGCCGACCACGGGGGAGACCCGCAGCCGCAGGCGCTCACCGAGGAGTACGGCGACCACCCGCCCTGGCACGACGTCCAGGTGATGATCCATGGGCCGGCGGTCCACGACGTCGAGTACGGTCTTCCGCGAGCGGTGGGAGGACCCCACGCCGCTGTCGCAGGCGCCGTGGCGACGGCTGGCCGACCGGATCCGGCGGCTGGACACCTCGCCCGACCCGCTCCCCCGAGCAGCGGCCCGCCCCGCCCGAGGCCGGACACCCACGTCGTCCAGCTGCTGCGCACCTATCCCAACCTCCGGCACGGCCGCGACTACCCGTTCGCCCGCGGCGGAGAGCGGAGCGTCGCCCGCGGCTACAGCAAGGCCGTGGCGCCGCGCCGAGCGCATCGTCTACGTCGAGGACCAGTACTTCTGGGGCCACGACGTCGCCGAGCGTCTTCGCGCCCGCCCTCCGTGACCACCCCGAGCTGCGCCTGGTCGTGGTCATCCCGCTGGTCCCCGACATCGCCGGCCTCGAACCGCGTCCCGCAGTACCTCGGCCGGGAGCGCGCCCTCGACACGCTGATGCGGATCGCACCCGGCCGGGTGGCGGCGTACGGCATCGAGAACCACGCGGGCACCCCGGTCTACGTGCACGCGAAGGTCTGCGTCATCGACGACATGTGGGCCAGCACCGGGTCGGACAACTTCAACCGCCGCTCCTGGACCCACGACTCCGAGCTCTCGGCGGTCGTCCTCGACCGCGACTACGCCCTCGACCTCCGGCTCACCCTGGCCGCCGAGCACCTCGACCGGCTGGGCGAGGTGGCCTCCGGCGGGCTGCGCGAGGTGATGGCCGACTGCGTCGACCCGGCCGGCCTGTACGACGCGTACGCCGCGAGCGCGACGCGGCTGGAGGCGTGGCACGACGGTGGGCGGGTCGGCGAGCGGCCCCCGGGCCGGCTGCGCCCGATCCCGTTGCCGACGCTGTCGAGGACGGCCCGGCTCCTGGCCAGGCTTCCGCTCGACGTCGTCCACGACCCCGACGGGCGACCCGGCCCCCTCCGAGGGAAGGCGCAGTACTGATGGCAGGGCCGACGCACGGCTACCTCGACACGACCGGCCGGATCGACCGACTCTCGTGCGGGGTCCGGATGATCCCGGTCAGCACACCGTCGGGGGAGTTCAAGGTCTGGACGAAGCGGGTCGGCAACAACCCCACGACCAAGGTGCTGCTGCTCCACGGTGGCCCGGGGTGCACGCACGAGTACTACGAGCCGTGCGACTCGTTCCTGCCGGCCGCCGGCGTCGAGTACTACTACTACGACCAGCTCGGCTCCCACTACAGCGACCAGCCGGACGACCCCTCGCTGTGGACCATCGACCGCTTCGTCGACGAGGTCGAGCAGGTACGCCGGGCGCTCGGCCTCGACGCGAGCAACTTCGTCCTGCTCGGACAGTCGTGGGGCGGCGTGCTGGCGATGGAGTACGCCATCGCCCACCAGGAGCACCTCAAGGGCCTGGTGATCTCCAACATGACGGCGCAGCGGCGCGGCGTACAACGCCTACGCCGAGGACGTCCTGATGCCGACCATGGACCAGGAGGCGCTGGCCGAGATCAAGCGGCTGGAGGCGACGGGCGCGACCGACGACCCGTCGTACGAGGCGCTGCTGTTCGAGCACCACTACCGCCACCACGTGTGCCGGATGCCGATCGAGGACTGGCCCGACCCGATCGTGCGAGCCCTGGACCACATCAACCACGACATCTACGTGCCGATGCAGGGGCCGAGCGAGCTCGGGCTGAGCGGCGTGCTCCTCGACTGGGACCGCACCGCCGACCTGCACGAGATCGAGGTGCCCACCCTGGTGATGGGCGCCGAGCACGACACGATGGATCCCGCCCACCTGCGCTGGATGTCCGAGCAGCTGCCGCGCGGGCGCTACCACCACTCGCCGCAGGGCAGCCACCTGGCGATCGTCGACGACCAGGAGGCTTGGTTCGACGGCCTGCTCGGCTTCCTCGGCGATCTGGACGCCGGCTGACCCGGGCCCGGTGCGCGAACGCCGGACCCGGGTCCCCCCGTACAGCCGATCAGAGGCGTGCTTCGTAGACCAGGTTGAACGGCGTCTCGCCGATCCGGCGGAACCGGGTGAAGCCGGCGTCGGTGCACACCTGGTGGATCGCCTTCTCGCCCGCCTGCGCCCCCAGCGCGTAGCCGCCCGGTTGGGACAGGGCGTTCGGCACGCAGAGGAAGGACGAGAAGTTGTAGTAGACGCGACCCACCGGGTTGAGGTTCTCCGCCACCGTGTCCCCGGCCGCCGGCTCGACGATCAGCCAGGCCCCGTCGGGCGCCAGGGCGGAGCGGACGTGCTTCGCGGCGCCCAACGGGTCGCCCATGTCGTGCAGGCAGTCGAAGCTGGTGACCAGGTCGTAGCCCGTGCCCGAGAACTGCTGGGCGCCGGCCACCTCGAAGTTCACCCGGTCCGCGACGCCCGCCTCGGAGGCACGCTTGCTGGCCTCGTTGACCGAGCCGTCGTGGTAGTCGGAGCCGGTGAACGTCGACGCCGGGAAGGCCTCGGCCATGAGCACCGTGCTGGCGCCGTGGCCGCACCCGATGTCGGCCACCCGCCCGCCCTGCTCGAGCTTGGCCTGGGCGCCGTCGAGTGCCGGGATCCACTCCGCGACCAGATGGGCGAGATAGCCCGGGCGGAAGAACTGCTCGCAGCCGTGGAAGACCTGCTCGTCGTGCTCGTGCCAGCCGACGCCGGCGCCGGTGCGGTACGCCTCCTCCATCCGCGGCACGGCGGCCAGCGAACCGAGAGCCAGCTCGAACGCGCCGGGCAGGAACAGCGGACCGTCGGGGTCGGTGAGGGCGAACGCCTTCTCCTCGGTCATCGAGTAGGAGTCGTGCTCCGCGTCGTACTCGACGTAGCCGCCGGCGGCCTGGCCCCGGAGCCACTCGGTCACGTAGCGGGCGTCCGTTCCGGTCCGCTGGGCGAGCTCGCCCGCGGTGGCCGGTCCGGTGGCGAGGGCGCGGTAGAGGCCGAGACGGTCGCCGAGGACGACGTTGCCGGCCGAGACCGTCGCACCGAGGTCGCCGGCGAACTGGCCGACGAACTCCATCAGCTTGTCGGTGTCGATAGCCATGGTGTGGATTCCTTCCAGAGGTGGATGCTTGGTCCGAGGAGCATCGGTCGACCGGGTTGCAACCCGATTGCAACCGGCCCGGGACACGGTGTGGAGCCGAGGCCGACCGAGCCTCGCCGAGGGGGAGAAGCGTGCGGGCACGAGAGCCGGACCGGTCGGGGTGACGTCGTGCGCGACGGGGTGCGCATCCACTACGAGGTCACCGGTGACGGCCCGCATCCGATCGTGTTCATGCCGGCCGACACGATCGTGGACGCGCGGATCTGGAAGGCGCAGGTGGCCTACCTGTCGCGTCATCACCGGGTCGTGACCATCGACCCGCGCGGGAACGGGCGCAGCGACCGCCCGGTCGGCAGCGAGCACTACACCGACCTGACGACCATGGAGGACGCCGTCGCGGTCATGGACGAGGTCGGCCTCGACCGGGCACTCGTGGTCGGACTGTGCGACAGCGCGTGGTTCGGGCTCCTGATGGCAGCGCGGCACCCCGATCGGGTGTCCGGAGTGGTCGCCCTCGCGCCGAGCGCCGTGGAGGGGACGCCCCGGCTCGATCGCGGCCTGGACACCGCGGCCAACTGGTCCGCGGAGATCGCCGATCCCGAGGGCTGGCAGCACTACAACCGCGACGTCTGGCTGCGCGACTGGCCGGCGTACGCGCGCTGGTTCTTCTCCCAGACGTGCAACGACCCGCACAGCACCAAGATCTACGACGACGTCGTCGAGTGGGCCGGCCAGACCGACGGTGAGGTGATGGTCTCG
>CAVXHO010000002.1:0-113498 GCA_963761515.1 uncultured Actinomycetota bacterium | reverse complement strand
AGGCACGGAAGCGACCGGGGATGTGGACGGCGCTCGCGAAGCCCGCGTGCCCGTTCCCGGCGTACAGCCAGAGGGCGCCGGAGGTGTCGCGGGCGACGAGGTCGGGGTGCCCGTCACCGTTCAGGTCACCGACTCCCGCGATGCGGTTGTACGACCCCCAGTGGGTGCCGGCGACGACGTGGCGGAACGAACCGTTGGCCCGCTGCAGGAAGAGCACCAGCGCACCGGTGGTGGGGTTCCGAGCGGCCAGGTCGGCGCGGCCGTCGCCGTTGAGATCTCCCGTGGCCGTCACCTGGTCCTTGTTCCCGAACCCCGGGATCACGCGGCTCGTCGCCCCGAAGACTCCGCTCGAGCTGCCGGGCCGGACCGCGAGGCTCCCGTCGGCCTGGCGCACCAGCAGGTCGCTGTGGCGGTCGCCGGTGACGTCGCGCGTCACCAGGACGCCGGTGGCACCGGCCACGCCCGTGACGACGGTGGTCGGCGCGGGGAACTGGATCAGGCCGCCGGTCGGGACCACGAACGCCTCGCCGTCGCTGGCGCGGCGTACGACGATGTCCGGCGCCGGCGTCGAGGCGAGGTTGGACTCGAGCTGGCGCCCGCTCCACCCGCGCTGGTCGGCCTCGGCCATCCTCCGGATGGCGGGGAGCTTGTCGTAGAGGAACTGGCCCGGGCAGGCGGTCGCGGCCGCGTCCCGATGGCCGTTGATGGCCTGGAACCAGCGGCTGGTGACGAACTGCCGCGTGGAGGCCGCGTTGACGCCGTGCAGCGAGAGCTTCCAGGCGAACAGCGCGGCGTAGGCCTGGAGCACTGCCTGGCTCGGCCGCACCAGCTGGTAGTTGCCGATCGCCGAGGCTGCGAACGAGTCGTCGTTGTAGCCGAGGGTGTGGGCGCCCACCACCGCGCGGTCGATGCCACCGGCGCGGCCCTCCCAGATCCGGCCGAAGCGGTCGACGAGGTAGTTGTAGCCGATGTCGCTCCAGCCGCGGGACCGCACGTGGTAGGCGTAGATGCTCCGCAGGAGCCCGGGCACCTCCGCGCGCGTGTAGTCGTTGGCGTTGACGGTGTGGTGGACGAAGCCGGCGTGCACGTCGCCGTAGTGCAGGGACGACTTGCTCCGCATCCGCTCGTCGGCTCCCCACTGGGCCCGCGAGTAGATCACGGGACGCGGCGTGAAGACGGCGGCGGCGAGCTGGGCCGAGTCGCCGGTGACCGGCTGCGGGTCCACCGCCCGGAAGACCGAGTCGGCGCCGTTGTCGCCGTCCATGGTGCTGGTGTCGAGTGCGGCGCGCTCGGTGGCCGTGTGGGTCGCGTGGCCGGGGGCGATCACCGCGAGCTTCATGTCCGCCGGCAGCGGGTGCTTGCTCACGGCGCGCACCT
The DNA here is from genome assembly GCA_963761515.1 of uncultured Actinomycetota bacterium. GTDB lineage: Bacteria > Actinomycetota > Actinomycetes > Propionibacteriales > Nocardioidaceae > Nocardioides. Next base: position 112,121 of record CAVXHO010000002.1, on the reverse strand, counting down.
GGACGCGGTCGACCCTGCCCACGAGCATCGGCTCGGTGCCCGGCCGCGCGTGCCGGGCCTCGGCCGAGCCGGGGTCGGGCCCGTGCTCCGGGTCGTAGGGGATGGTGCGCCACCCGGTCCAGGCGCCATCGGTGCGGGTACGGACCGCGACCGCGATCGCGCCGCCCGGGATCGTGACGCCGTGTGCCCAGGTGACCCCGACCTCACCGAAGCCGGTGACCTTCTGGGGCGTGGTGGTCAGCCGGCTGACTCCGTCGGGTGAGGCCACGACGCGGGCCTCGGCTGTGGTGGGCACGGCGCGGCCGGCGGTGGCGACGGCCGAGGTCAGCTGCACCTCGCGGACGTCGGGCTTGACCGGCGCGGTGGGCACCTTCGAGGGGCGGACCGCCTCGGCCGTGTACGCCGCCGTGTCCGCGCTCGGGTGGGCGGTGGCGGTCGCCCCGGCGGGGCCGGAGCCCACCACGTCGAGCGTGACGATGCTGGCCGCCGGCGTGAGCACGGCGAGCACCACGGCCAGAGCCAGCAGCTGCTGACAGGCCGTGACGAAACGCGAACGCGAGGGGGTCATTCCGGCTACTCCAGTGCGGGGGAAGAGTCACACGGGTAGCAAGTTTCACACTGGTCACACGAAGGGCGATACGGTTTCTGAGTAACTACAAACCTGTAATTTCCAGTCGACACGCCGGAAAAAGCCAGGTTCTAGATATCCGCGCCCAGCTCCTCGTCGGCCATCTCGTCGCTCAGCTCCGGGTCGTCGGACTTGTCGTCGTCGTAGTGGAGGAACGTGATGCCCTCGTCGACCGGCCCGTCGAAGGCCAGCACCCCCTTGTCGAGGACCAGCACCCGGTCACACATGTTGCGCACCGTGCCCGTGGCGTGACTGACGTAGAACAAGGTGGTGCCGCCGTCGCGGATCTCCTGCATCTTCGCCAGGCACTTGCGCTTGAAGGGACGGTCACCGACGGCCAGTACCTCGTCGGCCAGGAAGATGTCGGCGTCGACGTGGATCGCCACGGCGAAGCCGAGCCGCGCGAACATGCCCGAGGAGTAGTGGCCGACCGGGGAGTCGAGGAAGCGGCCGATGTCGGCGAACTCCACGATGTCGTCGAACTTGCGGCGGGTCTCCGCCTCGGTCATGCCCAGGATCGCGGCGTTCAGGTAGACGTTGTCGCGCCCGGTCAGCTGCGGGTGGAAGCCTGCGCCGGTCGCGATCAGGCCCGCGATCCGGCCGCGGGTCAGCACCTTCCCGGAGTCGGGCCGCATGACTCCGTTGACCATCTTGAGCAGCGTGCTCTTGCCGGAGCCGTTCAGGCCCATCAGCCCGATCGACTCCCCCTGGTCGACGGTGAACGACACGTCGTTGACTGCGAGGAACGAGTCGGAGAGCTCGTTCTGCCGCATCATGGCGACGCTCATCTGCTTGAGGGTCCGGTGGTAGCGCAGGGTGAACGTCTTGGAGACGTGGCGCACCACGATCGACTTGTCGGCCCTGCTCATCTCGGGCACCTCCTCGGGCTCACAGCAGACGCTCCGGGATCCGCCGCTCGAGCCGGGAGAACGTCGCCTGCGCGAACACCAGGACCGCCACGCTGATCAGGAGCGCGCGCACGCTCAGCATGAACATGTGCGGCGGCATGTCGACGACCGCGGTGCGGGCGGGGTTGCTCGTCGAGCCGACCCAGAACGCGCGCTGGAACCCGAGCACGGCCTCGACGATCGGGTTCAGCAGGTAGATCGCGGTGTGGCCGTGGAAGCGCAGGGCGACCAGCGTGTAGGGGTACATCATCGGTACGCCGAAGCGCACGAAGTTGCCGAGCACGCTGACCGCGTTGGACACGTCGCGCAGGAAGACGTTGGCGGCGCTGAACATCAGGGCGAGGGCGGTGCCGAGACACATGCTGATCAGCAGGGCCATCACCCCGTAGAACATGCCCCACGGGTCGGGACGCCAGCCCGCGAGCGTGGTCGCGACCAGGAGGATCACCAGCTGCGGGCCGACGTGGAAGAGGGAGACCAGCATCGAGGCCACCGGGAACATCTCGCGCGGCACGGACATCTTCTGCACGAGCGACTTGTTGCGCACGATCGAGCGGGTGCCGGCGTTCATCGTCTCGATGAAGAAGTGGACGATGATCAGTCCCGCGAACACGTGGATCGCGAAGTTCTCGACCCGGTTCGCCCGGCCGAAGAGGATGCCCATCACGAAGTAGTAGATGAAGAACTGCGAGAGCGGGTTGACGTAGGACCAGACCAGGCCCAGCACGGACCCCTGGTAGCGCGCCGCGATCTCGCGGCGTACGAGCAGGGTCAGGATGTAGCGGTGCCGGAAGACCTCGAGGAGCCCCTGCTGGGACCACGGCGGCTTCAGGGGTGCGTTGACCACGCGGCGTTTCGCGTCGGTGCGCTCCTCGACGGTGTCACTCACGGGTGGCCCGCCCCGGGACGGCGTTACTCATCGGCGGACTCGGTCCACGGTCGCAGCGTCTCGTCCCACGCCTCGGGCGAGGTGATGTCGCCCAGCGCGGCGCGATACTCGGCGGCCAGCTGCGGCCACTCCTTGCGGAAGCGCTCGTGGATCTCCAGCGTCCTGCGCAGCAGGTCACGGAAGCGCTCGGGATCGCGGCGGTAGAGGGCGGCCGAGGTTCCGTCCTTCATGGAGACGACGGCGGAGTCGAACGACGCCAGTCGGTACCACGTCGCATCCATGGCGGTGAGCTCCACCTCGGGGTACTCCCGCGACAACGCCCGCACCTTGCGGATCTGACGGATCGGGGCGAGCCCGGCCGTCACCAGCTGCGAGACGCGGCTCGGGATCTCGCTGGCGTCCTTGCCGCGGCTCGGCGGCTTCTCACGGCGTACGGGCGGAAGGTCGTCGCGGTCGGCCTTGAGCTGCATGTCGCTGAACTGCTGCGCCAGCGCGTTGACCTCACCGAGCTTGGTCGCGAGCTGGCCGTGCAGCGCGTAGGGACCGGCCAGGACGTCCTCGAGCGCGCGATGGCGCATCTCGACGGTGGCGTACTGCATCGAGACGAGGTGCTTGATCTGGTGGTTGAGCGACTCGCGCACCATCCGGCCACCGCGGGGGTACGGCGAGTGGAGCAGCGCGGCGACGAAGCGGTTGCGCTGGTGGAAGTACGACTGCCAGTCGAGCCCGTCGTTCTTGTCGGTCCAGGGGATGTGCCACACGGCCGCGCCGGGGAAGGAGACGGTCGGGAAGCCGGCCGCCTTCGCCCGCAGCCCGAACTCGCTGTCGTCCCACTTGATGAACAAGGGCAGCGAGAGGCCGACCTTCTCCAGCACCTGGCGCGGGATCAGGCACATGAACCACCCGTTGAAGTCGACGTCTGCCCGCTTGTGGAGCCAGCGCGCCGAGCGCAGGTTGCGGGCGGCGAAGTCCCACTGGTTGTAGCCGTCCTCGCGGGTCCTCCACCAGAAGCGCCAGGGCTGCACGATCTCGCCGAAGCTGTGGAGCTCGGAGCGCTTGTAGATGTTGAACATGTGGCCGCCGACGATCGTCGGGCGCTTGGCGAGGTCGCCGAAGGTGACCGCCCGGATGATGCCTTCGGGCTCACAGACGACGTCGTCGTCCATCATCATCGCGTAGGTCGCGGTCCCCTTGCGGACCGACTCGAGCTGCCCGCGCGCGTAGCCGCCGGAGCCGCCGAGGTTGCCCTGCTCGATGACCCGGAGCTTGTCGTCGAGGGACTTCTCGGCCGCGGGGTAGAACTCCGAGTCACGCATCAGCTGCGTGCCCTGCTCCATCACCATCACCGTGTCGAGGTAGGGCCGGAGCTCCTCGGTCTCACCGATCTGGCCGAGCAGCTTGGCCACGTAGTCGGGCCGGTTCATGGTGGTGATCGCCACGTCGACGGTGCCGTGCTCGGCGCGGTCGGCCGGGACCTCGGCGGTCCACTGGGCCGACCTCACCACCACGTCGTCGTCGCCCGCCACCACGTCGTACCAGTACCAGCCGCCGTCGATGAAGGGCTTGAGCGTCAGGTCGAAGCTGAAGCGTGCGGTCTCGGAGTGGTCGGTCGACTCGGCCGCGACGCGCTGCGAGTGTCCGCGGGCCATGGACTTGTAGACGATCACGGTGGCGCCCCGGCCTTGCACCTCGACGGTGAGCCTCACGTCGTCGACGATCGTCCACCGCCGCCAGTAGCTGGCGGGGAACGCGTTGAAGTAGGTGCCGAACGACACCTTCTCGCCCTTGCCGACCCGGAACGCCGTCCGCGACTCGATCTGGTCGGGGTGGAGGGCGACTCCGGTCGAGGTCGACTGCCGGATCGCGGCGTTGTTGAGCGCCTTGGCGCTGCGCTCGCCTCCGATGGCCTCGCGGTCGGCGTCGAGCCGGGCGTCCTCGGGGTCGACGTAGAGCGCGAGGACGTCGAGGTCGCGGTCCACCGGAAGGACCTGCCGCTGGAGCAGGCGCGTCATCGTGTCAGTCATCCGTCGACTCCTCCGCTGGCCAGGGCCTCACCGTCGGTGAAGTGCGGCCACAGCTTGTTGTCGAACATGCTCAGGGCCGAGCCGATGGCCATGTGCATGTCGAGGTACTTGTAGGTGCCGAGCCGGCCGCCGAAGAGCACCATCGGCTCCTGCTTGGCCAGATCGCGGTACTTCAGCAGCTTCGCGCGGTCCTCGGCGGTGTTGACCGGGTAGTACGGCTCGTCGTCCGGCTCGGCGAAGCGGCTGTACTCGTGCACCACGACGGTCTTGCCGGGCAGGTAGGTGCGCTCGGGGTGGAAGTGCTTGAACTCGAGGATCCGGGTGTAGGGCACCTCCTCGTCGTTGTAGTTGACCACGGGGGTCCCCTGGAAGTCGTCGACGTCCTTGACCTCGGCCTCGAGGTCGACCGTGCGCCACGACAGGCGCCCCTCGCTGTGGCCGAAGTACTCGTCGACCGGCCCGGTGTAGACGATCGGCACCTGGCCCCGGAACTCGTCGGCGACGTCGAAGAAGTCGGTGTCGACGCGGACCTCGATCCGCTGGTGGTCGGCCATCCGGGTCAGCCACGCCGTGTAGCCGTCGGTCGGCAGCCCCTCGTAGGTGTCGTTGAAGTAGCGGTTGTCGAAGTTGTAGCGGACCGGGAGCCGGGTGATGATGTCGGGGCTCAGCTCCTTGGGGTCGGTCTGCCACTGCTTGGCGGTGTAGCCCTTGACGAACGCCTCGTAGAGGGGGCGCCCGATCAGGCTGATCGCCTTCTCCTCGAGGTTCTGTGCCTGGTCGGTGTCGATCTCGCTCGACTGCTCGGCGATCAGCGCACGGGCCTCGTCGGGGGTGTGGCTGCGACCGAAGAACTGGTTGATCAGCCCCAGGTTCATCGGGAACGAGTAGACCTGGCCCTGGTAGCGAGCGAACACGCGGTGCTGGTACGGCGTGAAGGTCGTGAACCGGTTGACGTACTCCCACACCCGCTGGTTGGAGGTGTGGAACAGGTGCGCGCCGTAGGTGTGCACCTCGATCCCGGTCTCGGGCTCGACCTCGCTGTAGGCGTTGCCGCCGAGGTGGGGTCGCCGCTCGAGGACGAGCACGTCGAGGCCGAGAGTGTTGGCGCACCGTTCTGCGATGGTGAGGCCGAAGAATCCCGAGCCGACGACGACGAGGTCGGGCTTGGACAAGGTCAGAACTCCTGATCGGTCGTGGCCCGTCAGTCTAGCGAGGGGCAGGGCCCGAACCTGGAATCGAGCGCATGCCCCGGGCGCTGCGCATGGCGCGGATCACGTTGCGCGCCTCCGCGCGTCCACCGCGCAGCGGGCTCAGCAGCGACGACCGCGGCGGTGATCGCGTACGGCTTGGCACGGACCAGCGCGTTCTCGCCGTAGCGGAGGTGCACGGCGAACAGGTTGCGGTACATGTAGTAGCCCTTCCAGCCGGCCAGGTCGTGCTGCTGGCTGAAGTCGAGCTGCCGCACGAGCACCGCGTCGCGTACCGCCCAGATCCGGTATCCGGCGCGGCGGGCGCGCAGGGCGAAGTCGACGTCGTCGTAGAAGATGAAGTACGACGGGTCGGGCATGCCGATGGCGTCCACCACCTCACGCCGGAACAGGAAGCCCTCGAAGGCGACGTTGTGCAGCTCGACCTTCGGCGGCATGGCGTGCCGGTCGCCGTAGTCGGTCTCGACCATCCGCCGTTTCGGCCGCACCGACCAGGGGTGCGACAGGTCGAAGTCGGTCGCCGCCTTCTCCACGAGGCGGCCGTGGATGTCCTCGCGCACCGACATCAGGCACGCCTCGTCCTCGGCCATCAGCAGCGCGAGGCAGTCGGGGGCCGGGACGACGTCGTCGTCGATCATCCAGATCCGCCCGAAGCCCTGTCCGTACGCCAGCTCCACTCCCGCCCGGAAGCCGCCGGCGCCGCCGGTGTTCTCGTCGAGGTGGATCCGCTGGAGCTTCAGCCCCACGTGCGCGTCGAGCACCTCGCGGGTGTGGTCCGCGCTGGCGTTGTCGACGACGATCACGGCGTCGGGCTCGTGGGTCTGCGCGGCCAGGCCGTCGAGCACCCGGCCGAGGAGGTCGGCACGGTTGTAGGTGACGACGACGACGGCGACCGTCTCGCTCATGCCAGGAACCTCCGGTGGCCGGAGAAGTCGCCGCGCCACGCCGCGCGCCAGGCGTCGACGCTCAGCCGGATCCGCGCGGGGTCGCGGCGGGTGAACGTGTAGAACCACAGGGTCTTGGCGACGAACGCGCCCGCGTGCAGCCGCCCGCCGTACTCGCGGAGATTGAGCAGGTTGTTGCGCGCCATGCAGTAGTGCTTGAGGTCGCTCGGGGTGTCGTTGTACGTCGTACGCCCGAAGGCCATGGGGGTGCCGAGGGCGCCGACCGAGGGGTGCGAGACGCGGGCGTCGACCACGGTGGCGATCCGGGCGCCGCTGCGCTCGGCGCGCAGGCGGTACTCGTGGTCGTCGCCCCAGATGAAGAACTCCGCGCGCGGGAGCCCGATCCGCTCGACCAGGGCCCGGGTCAGCAGGACGCCGTTGAACGGGATCACGATGTCGCGGATCAGGCCGTCGGTCGCGGCAGCCGCACGTCAGCCATCGCGTGCACCGTCCGGGTGCCGCCGGGGAGCCGGATCGGGAAGACCAGACGCTCGGGGTCGGCCTCGTCGACGACCACCGGACCCCAGAAGTCGAGCGCGTCGTCGTGGGCGAGCAGGGTCTTGAGGCACCCGGCCTCCGGCAGGCCGTCGTCGTCCATCAGCCACACCAGGTCGGCGCCCCGCTCGACGGCCCAGCGCAGTCCCTCATGGAAGCCACCAGCACCGCCGGTGTTGTCGGTCAGGAGCCGCGCGTGCAGGTGCTCGGTCCGGGTCTCCGCGGATCGGAGCCACTCGCCCGTGCCGTCCGTCGAGGCGTTGTCGACCACCAGGATCTCGTCGAGCCCGTCGGTCTCGGCGAGCGTCCCGACGAGGCGCTGGAGCAGGTCGAGCCGGTTGAACGTGACGACCACGGCGGCGATACGGCGGTCGGCAGAGGTCACCCGCGAAACCCTAGTGGGCTCGGTCAGCGACCGGTGCCGCCACGACTCTGCCGGCCCTCACCGGGGTCCCGCGGACGAGCCGACGGAGCCGACGTCGATGTCCGATGACCAACGCGAGGGCCGCGTTGACGACCATGAAGTAGGCGGGGTAGGCGACCAGCCGGACGGACACCGAGCCGACCGCGCCGACGGCCAGGGCACCGCTGAGCGCGGCGAGGACGAAGGTCGACTGGGTCTCCGAGTCCGGGTCGCGCCACGTCTTGGGCAGCATCATCAGCGCGGCCACCAGGTCCGCGGCGATCACGCACGCCGTGGCGACGACGGGTTCGTCGACGGTCGCCCAGCCGGCAACTCCGGCCGCGGCGACGGCGATCAGGGCGGCATCCGTCCGGTTCAGCCCTCCGGTGCCCAGCCAGACCGAGAGGGCCAGCACGAGGAGCGTGCCGGTGGCCTGCACGGCCAGCGGCACCAGGCTCCACCGAGCTCCGTCGGCACGCTGCGACTCCACCGCGACCACACCGAGGACGCTCCACACCAGCCAGGTGCCACGGTGAGGGACGGTCGTCCCACGCAGCGTGTCCCGCAGGTAGGGAACGGTGTCGGCCGCACTCAGCGCGGCCGCGAGCAGACCCGACAGCGCGGCGAGCTCCATCGCGATCACGTCATCGACCCCCTGCCCCGGTTCTCGACAGGAGCGGTGGGGCACAGGGACAGATACCCGGGCAGGATGGTCTGGTGCTGGACATCACGGATGCCGACCGGACGGTCGTGCTCGACGGCGGCCTCTCGACGGCCCTCGAGCAGCAGGGGGCCGACCTCGGGGGCGCGCTGTGGACGGCTCGACTGCTCGGCGAGGCGCCTGAGCGGATCGCCGCGGCGCATCGTGCGTACGCCGAAGCGGGTGCCCGCGTCGCGACGACGGCGAGCTACCAGGCCAGCGTCGAGGGTCTGGTCGCCGGGGGGTACGACGCGGCCGAGGCGCGACGCCTGATCACCCGCAGCGTGACCGTTGCGCGGGAGGTCCGTGACGAGCTCGCGGACACGCACCCCGGCCTCCTCGTGGCCGCCTCCGTGGGGCCGTACGGCGCGTTCCTGGCCGACGGCTCGGAGTACACCGGCCGCTACGGCGTCCCGCCTGCCCGGCTGCGCGAGTTCCACGAGTCCCGTCTCGAGCTGTTGGTGGCGGCCGGGCCGGACCTGCTCGCGGTCGAGACCATCCCGGACGCCGACGAGGCCGAGGTGCTGGTGGCTCTGCTCGACCAGCTCGACGTACCTGCATGGTTCAGCTACTCGGTGCGCGGTGGGACCACGAGCGCCGGACAACCCCTCTCCGAGGCGTACGCCGTCCTGGCCGGCAGCCGCGGGGTCGTCGCGGCCGGCGTCAACTGCTCCGAGCAGGGCGACGTGCTCGGCGCCGTGCAGGCCGCCGTGGCCGCGACGGGGCTCCCCGCGGTCGCCTACCCGAACCGCGGCGGCAGCTGGAACAGCGACACGAAGACGTGGGAGTACGCCGGACCCCTCGACCTCGATCTCGTCGACGGCTGGATCCGGGCGGGTGCTCGCTTCGTCGGCGGCTGCTGCGGCACCGGGCCGGCCGACATCGCCCTGCTCGCCGAGCGCGTGCAGAGGATCGGTTGACCTACGCCCTCACACGTCGACGGTCAGCCGCACCTCGACGACGTCGCCGAGCTCGATGCCCTCGGGTTTCCGCACGGCGTCCTTGACCGGTACGACGTACCCGCCGTCGCGTGGCCACAGCGACGTCGTGAAGTCGGTCTCGCCGATCCGACCGCGCACCGGGATCATCCCCCAGCCGTAGGTGACCGCGGCCGCGGTCTCGCGCAGCTGGTCCACCTCGTCCTCGGGCACGTCGACGAAGTGGTACGGCGCGGGGCCGCGCCACTCGAACAGCGGTCCCGTGAACACCAGCTCCATGGGGCCAGTTCAGCAGACGGCGCCGAGGTCGCTCGAGTCGTTCGCGGCGTACCCACCCTTGAGCGATCCGATCGATCCCCCCGTGACCTCCGAGGACGCCTTCTTCTGGTGGTGGTGCGCCACGGGATGCTCGGAGGCGTCGAGGGCCTCGGCGACCTTGCGATGGATCAGCGCGATGTCGGGGTCGCCGGTGTTCACCAGCGGCGGGACCAGCGACAGCGTCGCGACCGGCTGGCTCTTCGCCTTCAGCGCGAGCCCCATGAAGCGGTCGACCTCACTGGCCGGGATGTCGGTCGAGATCATCTGCGAGGAGGCCTTCGCGATCTTCTCGAAGTTCGTCAGGACCGTCTGCGGGCTGACCTGGTGGAGCATGGCGTTCATCACGCACTTCTGGCGCGCCATCCGCGAGTAGTCGTCGGAGCTGTCGCGCGACCGGGCGAACCACAGGGTGTCGAAGCCGTCCAGCTTGCGGACCCCCGGCTTGATGTAGCCCGTGACGTCGGACCCGAGACCGCCGACCGGGATCGGCTGGCGGACGTTGAGGGTGACGCCTCCGACAGCGTCGACCAGGCCACGGAACCCGGCCAGGTTGACCATCGCCCAGTAGTTGATCTTCAGCCCGGTGATCCCCTCGATGGCCGAGATCGTGCCGTCGATCGCGGGGTTCTCGACACCCTTGAACAGCGACGTGTGGTCGCCCACCCAGGTCGGGATGCCGTTCAGCTCGCAGGTGGGGTAGCCGCAGTCGAAGCCGTGCGGCCACGCCTTGTGCATGACCGAGCCCTTGCTGAACGGGAAGTCCGTCATGTTGCGCGGCAGCCCGATCAGCACGGCCTTGCCGGTCGTGGCGTCGATGCTGGCCACCGTCATCGAGTCCGTCCGCATCCCCCAGCGTCCGGCGCCCGAGTCGCCGCCGACCAGCAGCACGTTGTAGCGGCCGTCGTGCTGGTTGGTCACGGTGTCGCCGGAGAACATGGTGAGGATGAAGTCACGCTGTACGCCGACCAGGTGCGCGCCGAAGAGCAGGGAGCCGGCCACCGAGAAGCACAGCACGCCGTTCAGGCCCACGACGGTCCGGCGGTGCGACAGCGACAGCGACAACGGCTGGCCGATCCGCCAGGCGTCGACGAACAGTGCCGCCCAGCCGATCGCGAGCAGCATGAGCCCGAGACGGAGGTAGCCGAGGACGGTGGTGTCCGAGGCGAACCAGAACGCGTACTGGTGGTGCCACGCGGCGAGCAGCACACCCCCCAGGCCGAGCAGGACGAGCACCGCCCAGAGCCGGGTGGCGAAGCGGCCCACCCGGCGGTTGCCGGCGACGAGCTGGGCCGACCCCGGGACGACGAGTGTCATCACCATCAGCATCAGGGCTCGCCGGTAGCGCACGCGCGCGGCACGGTCGCCGGCGGTGACCCGGTCGAGCAACCCGGGGGAAGAAGCGGGCAGCCCCATGGACGTGTCTCTCCTGTGCTGGGGAAGTAGCCCCGTCAGTATCACCAGCCACATCCACCACAGGCGGGTACGACGCGCCGAATCCGGTCTTTGGGTCTCGGCCGGTAATCTGCCGGTCATGTCCGACGACTGGCTGTACGGCCGCTCGCCGGGCGGCAGGCAGGACGACGACGGTCAGCCGGGGCCGTCCGGCTCAGATCCCGACGCCACGCGACCCGTGCCGCGGCAACCCCGCCCCGACGAGACGCGGGTGATGCCCACCGTCCCTCGTACGCAGGGCAGCGCCGCGCCCGCCGCCACCGCTCGTCCCGCGGCCGCTGCGCGTCCCGCGACGTCCGCGACGTCCACGACGTCCCCGACCCCACCGCGGCCGGTGCCGCCGCCGAGCGGTGGCAGCACCGGTGGCGGTGGCTGGCGGCCGCAGTTCCGCCTCCGCTACCTCTGGATCCTGCTCGCCCTCTGGCTGGTCTACCTGATCGCCGTCCCGTTCTTCGCGTGGTCGAAGGTCGAGAAGATCGACGCGTTCCCGGGCGGTGACCGGCCGGCCGACCAGGCGGGCACGAACTACCTCCTCGTCGGCAGCGACTCGCGCAAGGGACTCACCGCCGAGCAGCGCAAGCAGCTCCACACGGGCAACGCCGCCGGACAGCGCACCGACACCATCGTGCTGGTGCACACCGGCAGCGGCCCGACGCTGACCATGTCGATCCCGCGCGACTCGCTGGTACCGGTCCCGGGTCACGGGACGACGAAGATCAACGCTGCCTTCGCGTTCGGCGGCCCGAAGCTGCTGATCCAGACCGTGGAGCAGAACACCGGCATCCACATCGACCACTACGTCGAGATCGGGCTCGGTGGCTTCGTGAACATCGTCGACTCGGTCGGCGGGATCACGATCTGCCCGTCGCACAACATGGACGACAAGCTGGCCAACCTCCACGTGAAGAAGGGGTGCCAGCACGCCGACGGCACGGTCGCGCTCGCCTACGCCCGGTCCCGGCACGCCGACCCCCAGCTCGGTGACATCGCCCGCGGTGGCCAGCAGCGCGAGGTGATGGTCGCGGTCGGGCACAAGGCGCTGTCGCCGTGGACGATCATCAACCCGTTCCGCTACTGGAACCTCTGGACGTCGACGACCGACAACCTCACCGTCGACCAGGACATGGGCGTCGTGGCCATGGGCCGCTTCGGTTGGGCGATGACCCACACGAAGCTCACCTGCCCGGTCCCGATCAGCAACCTCGCCGTGACCTGGGACCCGACGCGGTCCAAGCAGATGTTCCGCGACATCATCAACGACAACACCGACGCGATCGGCAAGAACCTCTGCACGAAGTCCGGCCTGCCGAAGGGCTGATCCTCAGCGGGGGCGCTGGTCGGAGATCCGCCTCGCCTTGCCCTGGGACCGCTCGAGACCGTGCGGCGGCACCACCTCCACGCGCGCGGTCACTCCCGTGCCGTGCTTGATCCGCTGCGCCAACGTGGCCCCCATCGCCGCCGATGCCTCGGCGTCCGGCTCGCCCACCGACTCGACGCGGACGGTGAGCTCGTCGAGGTTGCCCGGTCGGGTCAGCACGCACACGTAGTGCGGAGCGAGACCCGAGACGGTGAGGATCTGCTCCTCCACCTGGGTCGGGAACAGGTTCACGCCGCGCACGATCATCATGTCGTCGGTACGGCCGGTGACCTTCTGCATGCGCCGGAACGCCGGGTACGCCGTCCCGGGCAGCAGGCGGGTCAGGTCCCGGGTCCGGTACCTGACCACCGGCATCGCCTGCTTGGTCAGGCTGGTGAAGACCAGCTCGCCCTCCTCGCCGTCGGCGACCGGCTCGAAGGTGAACGGATCCACGATCTCGGGCAGGAAGTGGTCCTCCCAGACGTGCAGGCCGTCCTGCGTCTCCCCCGACTCCTGGCTCACCCCCGGGCCCATCACCTCGCTGAGGCCGTAGATGTCGACCGCCTTCAGCCGGGTCCGGGCCTCGACCGCCCGCCGCATCTCGTCGGTCCACGGCTCGGCACCGAAGATGCCAACCTCCAGGCTGGTGTCCTTCGGGTCGACGCCCTGCGCCTCGAGCTCGTCGAGGATCGACAGGAAGTACGACGGGGTCACCATGATCACCCGCGGCCGGAAGTCGACGATCAGCTGCGCCTGTCGCTCGGTCATCCCGCCGCTGATCGGCACCACGGTGCAGCCGAGGCGTTCGGCCCCGTAGTGCGCACCGAGCCCACCGGTGAACAGTCCGTAGCCGTAGGCCACGTGCACCACGTCACCGGGCCGGCCGCCCGCGGCGCGGATCGACCGGGCCATCAGCTCCGACCAGGTGTCGAGGTCGGCGGCGGTGTAGCCGACCACGGTCGGCTTGCCCGTCGTACCGCTGCTGGCGTGGACCCGGTTCACCTGCTCCCGCGGCACCGCGAACATCCCGAACGGGTAGTTCTCGCGCAGGTCGGCCTTGGTCGTGAACGGGAAGCGTGCGAGGTCCCCGAGCGACGTCAGGTCGTCGGGGTGGACACCGGCCGCATCGAAGGCCCGCGTGTAGTGCGGGACCTTCGCGTACGCCGTGTGCAGGGTGGCGCGGAGCCGCTCGAGCTGAAGCGCCTCGAGCTCGTCGCGGCTCAGGGTCGGGATCTCACCGGTCATGACGAGCAGGTTAGATCGCCCGCATCCGGTTGTTGCGCGCCTGGTGCTCCACCTCGGCGAGGCCGAGCGCCTCGAGCACCGGGGGCACGTAGTTCCCGAACCGGCCGCGGAGCCCCTTCTTCAGCCCGTACCAGCCCCCGACCGGGTTGTCGGCGGAGCGTCCCCAGCTCTCGACGGTGTCGGGCTTGGCCTCCTTCTGCTCGTCGGCGTTCCCGAGCAGCACCCAGTCGCCGCGCGCGGCCAGCATCGCGCGGAGGTCCTCGATGCAGCGCAGGTGGTAGCGCAGCTGCGTGGCCCCGACCTGTACGACGAGCGCCGGCGGATCCTGCTCGGGGTCGCGGTAGGCCTCGTACTCCGACGTGCCGGGCGGGGTGGTGAGGACCCACGGGTCCTCGCGGGTGCCGGACCCTTCGACGTCGACCGTCATGGGTGTTCCTCTCCTCGGTTCGGGCGGGGGTGCCCGTCACCGACACGTTAGGGCGGATACCTGACATCACTTGTCAGGAATCCGGGGACGGCCCATCCTGGGCGGGTGCGCGCCGGACGGCTGATCAGCCTGGTCTCGATCCTCTCCCGCGAGGGCCGCACGACGGCGGCGTCGCTCGCCGAGCGGCTCGAGGTCAGCGAGCGCACCATCCTGCGCGACCTCGAGGTGCTCTCGGGCTCGGGCGTCCCCGTCCACACCGTCAGGGGCGTCGGGGGCGGCGTCCAGCTGCTCGAGGGCTACACACCGGCGCTCCCCGGTCGCGCCTGGGTCAGGCCGGCGTCGCCTCGCGCCGCGACGGCGCGGATGACGGTGCTGATCACCGAGGAGGGACGCCGCACCGCGGCGATCCTCGGCTACCTGCAGCCCCTGCGCGTGCGACCCGAGCCCGCTCCGCGCGACGGCTGGTTCACCGCCACCTGTCGGCTGCGGTCCCGGGAGGCGATGGCGCTGGAGGTGCTGGCCCTGGGCCCGCACGTCGAGGTGGTCGCACCCGACGACCTGCGCGCGCAGGTGGCTGACCTGGCACACCGGACCGCTCTGCTCTACGAGTCCTGACCGGGGTCGAACAGCGTGCCGCCGATCTCCTTGCTGCGTCCGACGAACACCGCGACGACCTCGTCGCCCACCGTGACCTGCACGTCGTACACCCCGTCGCGGCCGAGGCGTTCCCGCTCCGTCGCGGTCGCGACGAGCACGTCACCGAGCCGGGTCGGCCGGCGGAAGCGGATCTCGGCGCCGGCAGCCACCGTCACCCGGTTGTAGGAGTTGCACGCGAAGGCGAAGGCGCTGTCGGCGAGGGTGAAGGTGAGGCCGCCGTGCCCGATCGCATGACCGTTGACCATGTCCTCCCGGAGGGTCATGGTCAGCGTGGCCGAGCCGGGGCCCACCGCGTCGAGGGTCATCCCGAGCGCCTGGCTGGCCCGGTCGTCCGCCCACATCGCGTCCGCACTCCTGCGAGCCGTCTCGTCGGGAGTCATGACTCCTGTCTAGCGGACGCTCAGACGGGCACGCCGCCCAGCTCGTCGCGCAGCCTCGCGAGCAGGGCCGACAGCAGCCGCGAGACCTGCATCTGGGTGATCCCCAGCACCTCGCCGATCTCCGACTGGGTCGCCCCCTTGAAGAACCGCATCTCGAGCATGATCCGCTCGCGCCGGTCGAGGAGGCCCATCAACGGCTGCAGCGCGACCCGCGCTTCGGCACTGTCGAACGACGCGTCGTCACCGCCGAGCCGGTCGACGATCGCGGACTCACCCTCGACGGGCGTGCTGTCGAGGGAGGTGGGCGCGAAGCAGCCGTTGGCTGCCAGCGCTTCGACCACCAGGTCGAGATCGAGATCGAGGCGAGCGGCGATCTCGGTGGGGCGGGGTGCCCGGCCGAGCTCCTGGCACAGGTCCGACTCGACGGCGGTGATCCGGGCCTGCGCCTGCTGAACGGTCCGCGGCGGCCGGACCACCCACCCGTGGTCGCGGAAGTAGCGGCGGACCTCGCCGCGGATGGTCGGGACGGCGTAGCTGAGGAAGTCCGTGGCCCGGTCGGGGTCGAAACCGCGAACGGCCTTGACCAGACCGAGGTAGGCGACCTGCTCGAGGTCGTCGATCGACACGCCGCGGGAGCGGTAGCGCCGGGCCACGTCGACCGCGATCTGCATGTTGAGCTCGACGACCCGGTCCGTGTAGCCGTGTCGCTCGGCCTCGTCCTCGGTCGCCGCAGCGAGCGCCAGAAGGCGCTGGGTGGCCTCCCTGCGCGGGAGACTCTCGATCTCCGGCTCGAGCAGATCTGCGTAGTCCGGGGGTGACTCAAGTACTGACGCTGCCACGGCACTCCCTCTCAGGGATCCAGTGCACACACGTGGCAGGGGGTCTCAACCACTCACCTCCGGTCTATCACCCGTGGCCCACGGTGCCCAACACCCCTAGGGGCGTAACGCTCCGTCCGCGGACCCGAACAGCTTCGCCTCAGATCGCCTGGAACAGGTCGTCGGCGGTGCGGGTCACGAGCCCGTCCGCGACGGCGAAGGCGAGCGCTCGTTCGAAGCGGTCGCCCTCCCAGTACGACGCTCCGACCAGGTGCTGGAGCTCGACCGGCGTCTGCGGTCCCTGCTCCTCGAGCGCCCGGACGATCTGCCCCATCTCGTGGGAGACCTGGCGGTCGCGCGGCCCTTCGGTGCTGGCCTTGGGTGGTGGCATGGGCATGGTGTGCGTGTCCCTCCGTGCGCGGTGCTGGGGTGGGTGGTCAGGCGTTCGCGTGCTCCGGCCGACCGCCGGTCTCGGCGTCCTCCGCGGTGAGCGGCTGGGCGATGCTCTCCAGCGCCTGTCCCTCGGCCTTCACGCCCAGGAACGCCGCGACGATGCCGCCAGCGATCATCAGGCCGGCACCCAGGAAGTACCCCGGCGCGATCCCGGTGATGTCTCCGCTCGCGGACGCATTGTCGATGAGCTTGCCGAACAGCAGCGGGCCGGTGATACCGCCGACCGCCGTGCCGATCGCGTAGAAGAACGCGATGCACAGGGCACGGGTCTCCATCGGGAACACCTCGCTGGCGGTGAGGTACGCCGCGCTGGCGCCGGCCGAGGCGAAGAAGAAGATCACCACACCGAAGGCGGTCAACGTGGTGGCCGTCAGGTCACCCAGCATGAAGCCCGCGATCCCGAGCAGCACGCCGGACACGACGTACGTGCCGGTGATCATCTTGACCCGCCCGAGGGAGTCGAACAGCGGTCCCAGGATCAGGGCGCCGGCGAAGTTGCTGGCAGCGAACACGGCGATGTAGTAGCCGGTCTGGCCGACGCCGAGGAACGTCGTGAGGGTGTCGCCGTAGGTGAAGAAGAAGGCGTTGTAGAGGAACGCCTGACCGACGAACAACGAGAAGCACAGGACGGTGCGCTTCGGGTACAGCGTGAAGACCGTCTTGGCGATCAGCGGGATCCCGATCGCCTTGCGCTGCCGGACCGTGATCGTGTCCTTCACCGACGGCAGGTCCTTCCCGGTCTCCTCCTGGACCTCCCGCTCGATGTCGCGGACGATCTCCTCGCCCTCGTCCTCACGGCCGTGGATGAACAGCCAGCGCGGGCTCTCCGGGACGTGGCGGCGGACCAGCAGGACACCGACCGCCAGGATCGCGCCGAGCCCGAACGCGAGTCGCCAGCCGAGCGAGGCGCTGACCACGGTCGGGTCGAGCAGAGGGATCGTCAGCAGGGCCCCGGCCGCCGCACCGACCCAGAACGATCCGTTGATCGTGACGTCGATGCGGCCGCGGTACTTGGCGGGGATCAGCTCGTCGATGGCGGAGTTGATGGCGGCGTACTCGCCGCCGATCGCTGCACCGGTGAGGGCTCGGGCCGCGAAGTACCACGTCGGGTTCATCGAGAAGGCGGTCAGCACGGTGGCGAAGATGTAGAAGGCCAGCGTGATCAGGAAGAGCTTCTTCCGACCGAAGCGGTCGGTCAGCTGTCCGAAGACCAGGGCGCCGACACAGGCACCGGCGACGTACATGGCCCCGGCCAGCCCGATGTCGGAGCTGCTCATGCCGAGGCCGGTGCTGGCGGGCTTCAGGGCGTCGGACATCGATCCGACGATGGTCACCTCGAGCCCGTCGAGGATCCACACCGTTCCGAGGCCGATCACGACCATCCAGTGCCAGCGTGACCAGGGCAGCCGATCCAGGCGTGCCGGGATGTCCGTGGTGATCTGGCCGGTCTCCACACCGCTCGCCATGTGTCCTCCTCAGGTCAGGCACTGCTCAGGACCACGTACCCCGGCCCCTGAGCGGTATGCCTCGCACCTGAGCGGAGGTCAGTGTCGAGTGACCACGATCCGCAGCACCTGCTGCGCCGTGGCGCGGAGGTTCGTCGCCCGCAGCGTCACCGAGCGGGTCCCCACGGCGGAGGCCTTGGCCTTGCCCGAGATCGTGGCGCTCCCGTTGCCGGCGTGGAACTTCAGCCCGGCGGGCAGCTTCCCCTTCGCGAGGGTGATCCGTGCCGACGGGGTGCCGGACGCGCTCACCCGGAAGGTCCGGGACCTGCCCACGACGAACGCCGCCTTGCTCTTCGACGTGAACGCCGGCACGGTCCCGACCTGGAGGGTCCTGGTCGCCGAGCCGCTCGAGTGGAGGGTGCTGCCGTCGGCGGGCGTGAAGGTCGCCGCCAGCGAGTGGCTGCCGGCCGCGAGCGCCGACGTCGTGCACGCCGCCTGGCCGAGGTTCACCGCAACGTCCTGGCACAGCACGGTCGTGCCGTCCTTGAAGGTCACGCTGCCGGCCGCGAGCCCGAGCCCATCGACGCCTACGTCCTGGACGTCGACGGTCGCGTCGAGCGTCACCGCGGAGTGCGGCTTCGCCGTCGCGGGAGCCTGAAGGGTCGTCGTCGTCGCGACCAGCTCGACAGACCCGGCGTCGCACGCTCCCGCCTGCGGACGCGGAACGCCGCGCAGATCGGTACCGGCACACAGCGGCGTCGCCGAGGCGCCGTACGTCGCGCCGGCGGGGATGGTGTCGACCGCAGAGCCGGGCAGGCCCGGGACGCTCTCGTGGCTGGTGGTCTGCGTGAACCCACAGGTGGCGTCGGTGCTCAGGTTGTAGCCGAGGTCGGTGACCGTCGCGTTGCCGCACTCCACGATTCCTCGGCCGGGGGTTCCGAGCATCGACGCGAGCGCCGAGCCCGCGATCGACACGGTGCCCTGGAGCGAGGCGAGCTCGTCCTGGAAGGTGCTGCGCACCACCGTGGTCGATCCGGCGTCGCCGGTGACGCCCACGACGTTGCCCTGGAACGTGTCGTCGTTCAGGTTCGCCGTCCCGTTGAGGGTGCGGACACCGCTGCTGCCGAACCCGCGGAAGGCGCTCCGGGAGATCGTAGCCGTCCCGCCCGAGACCAGGATGCCGTCGGAGTCGTTGGTGTCGAGGTCGTGGGCCGAGTCGTCGAAGGTCGACTGGTCGGCGGTGAACGTGCCGCCCTTCACCTTGACCCCCGGGAACCTCGGTTGGGCGTTCAGGACCTGCGTCCGGACCAGCGACACGGCGCCACCGGACACGGCGACGACGCCGGTCATCGGGTCCGGTCCCGGCGCGGCGCTGCAGTCGACGCTGCCGCCGTTCTGAAGCGTCGAGTCGGTCACCTCGGCCGTCCCGGAGCTCACGGCCAGCACGCACGCCGCCTTCTCGAGGACGACGTGGTCGGCCATCAGGGTGCCGTCGCCATCGACGAACACGGTGGTGAGGAAGCCTCCGGTGACGGTGAGCCGGGACAGGCTCGTGGTGCCGGAGTCGACCTCGACGACGAAACCGTCCAGCGCGGTGTTGGTGAGGACGGTGTCGGCCGGGGAGACCCCGACGATGGACACCGACTTGCCCAGGGCGCCGGGGCGCAGCCCAGCGTCGAAGGTGCCGGCTCCGACGTGGATCGTGGTGCCGCTGGCGTCGGCGGCGAAGATCGCGCGGGACACGCTCGAGCACGGGTTCGCCAGCGAGCAGTCATGGGCGTCGTCCCCGCCGTTGGCGGGAGTGACGACGTAGACGTCGGTCACGGCGTCGGCGTACGACGCGGCGGCGGGTAGGACCGCGGCGGCGACCGCGACCGCGGTCACCCCCAGTGCGGCGACGGGACGGCGGACGGACATGGCGCTCCCCTCCCGAGACCGCGGCGCCATCGCCGGGTCGGCAGCGGAAGTCTGTCCCAGGCCTGCCCGTCCTGTCCCAGGAACCGTCAGACGCGGCCGAGGATCTGGAGGGTGCGCCGGATCTCCCGCTCGACGAACGGGTAGGCGAAGTCGGCGAACTCCTCGTCGCCCTCGGCGTCGAACGCTCCCAGCGCCTGGACGAGGCCGTCCAGCGCTTCGTGCTCGACCGCAGCCCGGCCGGCGTCGTCGAGGCCGAGCGCGTCGGCGATCTCGCGGACCAGCGGCAGGTTCAGGTGCAGTGCCCGGAACTGCAGTGCCTGACCCTCCGTGGGCTGGGCGAGGTGCGCGCGGAGAAGCAGGTCGCGCGTCAGCACGCGACGCGTCTGGTCGGCCCAGTCGCCGTCCGCGACGTTCGACCCTGCGGCGTGCTCGGCGATGCGCACGACCCGTCACCTCCCCGTTCGTCACTCGCGTGACGGTCTCGCCCTCGTACCCACGGCGCCAGAACCGCAAACCTGCGGGTCGCCCCGGACGGACAGAACCCTCCCGGCTGGTGGCTCAACCCGGAGGGTCCGTCCCCCGCCGAGGCGGGTGCCACGTCCGTGCCCCCACGTGGACGGATCGAAACGCCGCCTCGACCCGACGGGTGAGCTCAGGCCTTCAGGGTGCGCCCGAGCAGCGCCTGCAGCTCCGTGAACGACCGCTCGGCTCCAGGCTCGTGGTACATCGACGTGTCGTTCATCGAGTAGCCGTGCGGTGAGTCGGGGTAGATCTCGTTCTTCACGGTGAGCCCGGCGTCCGCCAGCACCTGCCCGAGCGTCTCGACGGCCTCGGGCGGCATGCCACGGTCGTTGTCGGCATGGCCGAAGACGAACTCGGCTCGCGCGTTCGGCAGGCCCAGGTGGGGGCTGTCGGGGTCGTCGGTGACCAGGCTGCCGCCGTGGAACCCGGCGGCCGCGACGACGGCAGGGTCGAGGCTGGCGGCGCGGATCGCCAGTCTGGCGCCCATGCAGTAGCCGACCACGCCGACCTCCTCGCCCTCGCTGTGGTCACGCAGCACCGTGAGGTACGCCGCGATGTCGCTCCGCATGCCGTCGGGGGTCAACGCGGCGATCCGCGGCCCGACCTGCTCGAAGAACGCCTCGCGCGCCCCGGGCGCCCGGAGGTCGCCGGTCGGCGAGGTCTCCGCTGCGGTGCCCGAGCGGTAGAGGATGTTGGGCGCCAGCACGGTGTAGCCCCAGCCCGCGACCCGGTCGGCCATCTCGGCGATCTGCGGTCGCAGCCCGATCGCGTCCATGAAGAAGAGGACCCCGGGGCCGGAGCCGGTCAGGTACGCCTCGGCCGTGCCGTCGGGCGTCTGGATGTCGATGAGGTTCACGCCGCTGAGGCTAGCGCCGAACTGGTTGTCGTGGTCAACGGGTCAGGCCGCGTCGACGTCCTTGCCGTTGATCCTGCCGTCCAGCTTGGCCGGGTTCAGGTCGTCGGCCGACAGCCGCTTGAAGCCGCTGCGGTGGAAGACGAGGGGCGACGCCCCACCACCGTCGGTGACCCGGTGCAGGGCCAGGACGACGATCAGGTGGTCACCGGCCTCGATCTCCTGGTTGATGGTGCAGTCGAAGGTGGCGACGGCCTCGTCGAGCAGCACCGCGCCGTCGTGGGTCGAGCGGAAGGGCAGCCCGGTGAAGCGTTGCTCGGTCGGACCGGCGAGCTGCCGGCACACCGTGTCGTGGTGGTCGGCGAGCACGCTGACCCCGAGGTGGGCCGCCTCGCGGAGCAGCGGCCAGGTGTTGCTGCTGGTCGCGACCGAGAAGGACACCAGCGGCGGGTCGAGGCTGACCGAGGTGAACGAGCTGGCCGCGATGCCCGTGAGGTGACCGCGGACCTGCGCCGCCACCGCGACCACGCCGCTGGGGAAGGCACCGTAGGCGGAGCGGAGGGTGTGCGGGTCGAGGTCGGGGAGGACGGTGGTGTCGAGGGTGGGCGCCGTCATGAGACTCCTTCGAGAAGCGGGGGTTCGAGGAAGGCGCGCACGACCGGCCGCGCGGTCGCGAGCCACTCGGCGTACGCCTCCGGACGGTCGTGCTGGCTGTCGAGGACGTAGAGACCGCGCACCGGCACCACGGCGCCGAGCTCGGTCAGCAGCGGCCGGAGCGACACCTCGGGCGCGAGGGCGTGGAGAGGACCGGCCCCGAGCATGAGCGGGACCGCGACGCCGGTCAGCCCGGTGCCCCCGGCGAACCGGTCGAGGAACAGCTTGAGCAACCCGGTGTACGTCGCCTTGTACGTCGGGCTGGCGACGACGACGAGGTCGGCGTCGCCGACCTCCGCGACCAGCCGCGACACCTCCGGGTCGGTCCAGTCCATCAGCCGGACCCCGAGGTCGGCCAGGTCGATGACGAGGTCGGCACGGCGTCCGGTCAGCTCGCGGGCGACGTGGAGCGCGGAGTCGAGCGTGCGCGAGGCCGGCTTGGGGTTGCCGACCACCACGGCCACGCGGGCCGTCATGACGCCGCTCCTGCGGCGGCGAAGGGCACGGAAGGGCGGTGCGCGGCGTTCGGAGCCGGGTGCTCCCAGCGCCCGCGCTCGGCCAGGATCGGCAGCACCCCCTCGCCGAACCAGTAGGCGCCCTCGAGGTGGGGGTAGCCGGACAGGATGAACTCGTCGATGCCGAGGTCGGCGTACTCCTCGATCCGGTCGGCCACCTCCTCGTGGCTGCCGACCAGCGCGGTGCCGGCACCGCCGCGGACCAGACCGATCCCCGCCCAGACGTTGGGATGGATCTCGAGGTCGGCCGCGGAGCCCCGGTGCAGGGCGAGCATCCGCCGCTGCCCCTCGGACTCGCTGCGCCGCAGGCCGTCCTGCACCCGCGCGATCGCCGCGGGGTCCATCCCGGCCAGCAGTCGGTCGGCCTCGGCCCACGCCTCGCGCGAGGTGTCGCGGGTGATCGTGTGCATCCGCAGGCCGAAGCGGATCTCCCGCCCCTGGCCCGCGGCGAGTCCGCGGATCCACTCGATCTTCTCGCGTACGGCGTCCGGCGGTTCGCCCCACGTGAGGTAGACGTCGGCGTGGCGGGCCGCGACGTCGCCGGCGGCCGGTGAGGAACCACCGAAGTAGATCGCGGGCACCGGGTCGGGGACCTGCCCGAGCCGCGCGCCCTCCACCCGCAGGTGCTCGCCGTCGAGGTCGACGGTCTCGCCACGCCAGAGCGCGCGGACGACGGTGAGGAACTCGTCGCAGCGTGCGTAACGTGCGTCCTTGTCCTCGAAGTCGCCGTACATCCGCTGCTCGTGGCTCTCTCCCCCGGTGACGACGTTGAGGAGCAGTCGTCCGCCGGTGAGGTTCTGGAACGTCCCGGCCATCTGCGCGGCCAGGAACGGTGAGGTGAGGCCGGGCCGGAACGCGACCAGGAACTTCAGGCGCGCCGAGACCTGGCTGAGCATCGCCGTGGACAGCCAGGCGTCGTCGCACCACGCACCCGTCGGAGTCAGCGCGGCCTCGAAGCCGACGTCCTCAGCGGCCCGGGCGATCTGCCCGAGGTACGACACACTGGGCGGCCGCCCGGACGGGCCGGCGCCGACGCCGTGACCGCCGCCCACGATCTGCCGGCCGTCCCCGCCGTTGGTGGGAAGGAACCAGTGGAAGGTGAGATCGCTCATCGCGTGCGGTGCTCGGGGGTCATGGTGTCTCCTCGGTCCGGTGGGCCAATGTCAACTAGATTGCTTGACTTTGGATCGCGGTTCAAGCCAGGAGCGGGGTCGCGGCGCACGGATCCACCGACCGGGTGAACGGGGATTCCTGGCACCCGTCAGACCGTGGCATCGCGCTGCGTCGTACCGATGGCCCAGACGTACGGCGGTGGCGTGCCGTTGACCAGGTGCGCCCCGACCACGCGGGCCTTGAACAGCCGCGGGTTGTGCGAGGCGACGGTGCGGGCGTTGCGCCAGTGCCGGTCCAGTGCGCGCGTCCGCGAGGTGCCGGACGCGCCCAGCGTGTCGAACAGGTCGGAGGTCGCCTTCAGGACGAGCTCGCTGACCACCACCTGGGCCGCGGCGGACTCGACCTCGACGGCCTCGTTGGCCGCGGCGATCGCCTCCTGACCCTTCTGGGCGGTGATGGAGACCTCCTGCACGGCGGCGGCGACTCGCAGCGTGGCCGCCTCGGCGGCGTACGTCGCCCCGGCGATCTCGCCGATCCGGGCGAGCACCTGGGCGTCGTCCCGGACGCGGGCGGTGTTGGCGTGGGAGTAGTTGCGCTCCCGGGTGCGCACCTCGTCGACGGCGTCGGTGAGAGCCGCTCGGGCGATGCCCGACAGGGTCGCCAGCAGGTTCAGCTGGTAGACCGCGGTCTGGTACGGGAAGCGCTGGTCGAACGCGAGCACGTGGTCGGCGGGCACGGGCACGTGGTCGAAGGTGGTCGTCCCACTGCCGGTCCCCCGCTGGCCGAAGCCGTTCCAGTCGTCGCTGACGGTCACCCCGCTGCCTCGGGTGTCGACGATCGCGATCGCGAAGTCGTCGTCCAGCCCGTGCCGATGACGGCGGGCGTAGACGTCGGCCCACTCGGCGAAGATGCTGCCGGTCGTGTAGTACTTCGTGCCGGTGAGACGGTAGCCGTCCACCTGGGGGTCGAGCACCGTCTCCTGGGTGTCGATCGCCGTGCCGCCGACCTCCGACCAGGCGTTGCCGGCGATCTCCCCGTCGACGAACCGCTCGAACCACACCGTCTGGTCGTGCCCGCGGCGGTGTTGCCAGAGGCGGTCCTCGGCGAAGGCGAAGTGCCCTCGGAACGCCTGCGGCAGGTTGGCGTCCGCGGCCGCGAGCTCGATCCAGAGCGCGGTCAGCTCGGGCCAGGTGGCCCCCAGACCGCCGTAGGCTCGCGGCACGCGCAGGGCACCGAAGCCCCAGTTCTTCAGCCGGCGCACGGCCTCGAACGGCAGCGCGCCGTCGAGCTCGCGCTGGACCGCACCCTCGGCGATCTCGCGGAACAGGCGGGCCCAGTCCTCGTGCAGGCGGTCGAGGAGCTCGCTGCGGTACGGCGGACGGGCGAGGAGGCTGGTGGGCGTCTGGCTCATGCGGGTCTCAGCTCGTGTGGTCGGGGACACGCTCACCCGGTGCGGGCAACGCCGGTCGGCATGCGTTATGTTGGATAATGTCGATCAACATACATGACTTTAAGGTGCAGGCCGGTAGCGTCCCACCCCCCGACGGCAGGTTTCTCCTCTCGGATGTGGCAGCTCCCACCTGCCAAGGAGTGGCACATGCGTCTGGAGCAGCTGGAGTACCTCGCGGCGGTCGTGCAGCACGGCTCGCTACGTCGCGCGAGCGAGCATCTGCACATCTCGCAGCCGGCACTGAGCGAGGGCGTCGGCAAGCTCGAGCGTGAGCTCGGGGTGACCCTGCTCGACCGCCACCGCACCGGCGCCCGGATCAACCGGTCGGGCCGCGAGCTGCTCACGCACATGACCGAGGTGCTCGAGGCCGTCGAGCGGCTGCGCGCCGCCGCCGGCGACCAGAACGGCGTCGCGCGGACCGTGCGCGTCGGCACGGTCAACACCGGCGTCTCGTCGGTGGTCGCGCCGGCCGTCCTGGCCTACCAGCGTGGCCGCCGGTCGACCACGGTCGAGGTCGTCGACCTCACCCACCGCGGGGTCGTGGACGGGGTCCTGGAGGGCACGCTGGACCTCGGGCTGGTGAACCTGCTCACCGGCGACGAGCTCCCCGCCGATCTCGAGCCGTCGGTCCTGGTGCGCGGCGCCCCGGTCGTGGTGATGCCACCCGACCACGCGTGGGCCGCTCGGGAGGCCGTCACGGTCGATGAGCTGCGCGAGGAACGGTTCGTCGCCATGCGTCCCGGCTATGTGATGCACCGCTTCGCCCAGCGGCTCTTCGGCGACCACCCGCCGGCCACGACGTACCGCACCGACGGGGCTGCGATGGGCAAGCTGCTCGTCGCCGACCGGATGGGCGTCACGGTGCTCCCCGACTACAGCGTGGTCGACGACCCGCTGACGCGCGCCGGCCTGCTGGTGCACCGGCCGCTGGCCGGCGACCGCACCTCGATCACCCTGGCCCTGGTGGAGCGTCGCTCCCAGCGGATGCCCGAGTCGGTGCGGGAGCTCCGCCACGCCCTGGTACGCCGCGGCCAGGTGTACCGGACCAGGACCTGAGCCGATGAGACCGGCTGTCGCGGGAACGCCCGGACACGCTATTTTCGAGTCTCACCATCAGCTCGCCACGGCGACGCGACGTATCAGGGGTGCTCGGGCGGGACTCCTCGGGGGATGTGATGACCATGCACGGCGCACCGGGGGGACCCACCTCCTCGGGGCTCTACGACGCCGCGACGGACGCGTTCCGCCGCTGGCGTGACGACGACGAGTCGGCGCTCGACGACCTGGTCCGCGTGATGAGCCCCGTGCTGTGGCACGTCGTCCGCGCCACCGGTCTCGACAAGGAGGCCGCCGAGGACGTCGTCCAGAACACCTGGCTGACCCTCGTCCGCTCGGCAGACTCGGTGCGCGACCCGCAGGCCATCACCCGCTGGCTGTGCACCGCCGCCCGCCGCGAGGCGTGGCGGGTGAGCAAGGCCTCGACGCGCATCCGTCCGGTGGAGGACGAGGTGCTCGACGCGCGGATGCCGGCCCAGCTCTCACCCGAGGCCGAGGTCGTGACGGACGACGAGAACTCCCGCCTCTGGCACGCCCTCGGGCGGCTCCCGGAGCGCTGCCAGAAGCTGCTGCGGATCGTGGCCTGGGAGCCGCGGCCCGACTACTCCTCGGTCGCCGAGAGCCTCGACATGCCCATCGGCAGCATCGGGCCCACACGCCGGCGCTGCCTCGAGAAGCTCCGGGTCGAGCTGGGAGGTGCGACATGAGACAGACCGACGAAGAGCTCCTCGACGCGATCGCGGTGCTCTACGCCGACCTCGACCCCGCACCCGACGACCTGGCCGACGGTGTCCTGGCCCGGCTGGCGGTCGAGGGCCTCGAGTCGGAGTACGAGATGTTGACCCTCGTCGAGCGCGTCGACCACGCCGCGGGAACCCGCGGCGCCGACGTGATCGCTCCGGAGGACGAGGCGACGGTCGCCCTCGAGTTCGCCGGTACGTCGTACCGCGTGCTCGTGCGGATCAGCACCGTGGACGGCCGTCGCCGCCTCGACGGGTGGGTCGTGCCGGCGGTCGCGCTGCGCGTCTACCTCGGGCCGCAGGACGACGCCCGGACCCCTGACCGCCAGCGCGCCGACGCCGACGAGGACGGGCGCTTCGAGTTCCCGTCCCCGGTGACGGGGCAGGTACGCCTGTGGTTGGTGCCGCAGGCCGCCGACGAGTCCGGAGCGCCCGTCGCGCCGTTCGTCACCCCGCCGTTCCTGCTCTGAGGGCGCCGCGGAAAGTTGTCCGCCAGGGATGTATCAGGACCCCAGGGATCGGCTCCTGAGTGTCAGAGGCCGGGTTGCTGATTCGGGGGAACAGCAAGCCGGACCCACACGAAGGGCCGCGCCACGGTGCGGCCGGTCGCGGAGCACCGGGGGGATGCGCCGAGGCCGGCCCCGTGGCCGGTTCTCATTTCGGGCCCTGGTGTGTCAGCCGATCTCGGCGAGCGCGTCGAGCAGACGGTCGACGTCCGCGTCGTCGTTGTACGGCGCGAGCCCGACCCGGAGGCCGCCCTCGGCACCGAGCCCGAGCCGGCGTGAGGCCTCGAAGGCGTAGAACGAGCCCGCGGGGGCGTTGACGTTGCGCGAGGCGAGGTGGCGTCGTACGTCCTGGACGTCGTGGCCGTCGAACGTCACCAGCAAGGTCGGCGTACGCCGGCGGGCTCGCGACCGGACCGTGGCACCGGGGAAGGCCTCGAACGCGGTCTCGACCCGTGCACGCAGGCGGTCCTCGTGGGCCTCGAGCGCCGCGTACGACGCCACGAGCCGCTCGCGGCGGGTCGAGCCCGCCGGGAGGTGGTCGGAGGCCGTGCCGGCCAGGAAGTCCACCGCGGCGGTGGTGCCGGCCATCAGCTCGTAGGGCAGCGTGCCGAGCTCGAACCGCTCCGGCACGTCGTTCGACGACGGCATCAGCTTGTCGGGGCGCAGTGGCTCGAGCGTCTCGGGCCGGGCGGCCAGCACCCCGCAGTGGGGGCCGAGGAACTTGTAGGGCGAGCAGGCCAGGAAGTCCGCGCCGAGCGCGTCGATGTCGGCCGACGCGTGCGGGACCAGGTGGACGCCGTCGACGTAGGTCTGGGCGCCCGCGGCGTGGGCGAGGTCGGCGATCGCCCGCACGTCGGGCATCGTGCCGAGCAGGTTGGACGCGGCGGTGAACGCGACGAGCCGGGTGCGGTCGCTGAGCGCCGACTCGACCTGCCCGGCGTCGAGCTCGCCGGTCTCGGGGTCGAAGTCGGCCCAGCGGACCGTGGCCCCGACCGCCTCGGCGGCGATCACCCACGAGCGCACGTTGGAGTCGTGGTCGAGCCGGGTGACGACCACCTCGTCGCCCGGGCCCCAGCCCTTCGCGAGGGTGCGGGCCAGGTCCATCGTCAGCTGGGTCATCGAGCGCCCGAAGACGATGCCGGCGGGGTCGGCCGCGAGCAGGTCGGCCATCGCGGCCCGAGCGCCGACGACGGCAGCCTCGGCGTTGCGCTCGGCCGGGGTCGCGTCGCCCAGGTTGGCCAGCGGGCCGGTCAGGACGTCGTACACCGCCCGGGCGACCACCTCGGGGGTCTGCGACCCGCCCGGCCCGTCGAAGTGGGCGGCGCCCGAGCCGGGGCCGTCCTTCAGCTGGGGGAAGTGGGACCGCACCCGGGCGACGTCGTAGCTCGACACGCTCGGCACCCTAGTCCGACCCACCCACCACCTGCTGGTCCCAGTCGATGACCGAGCCGGTGACCACGCCGCTGCGGTCGGACAGGAGCAGGACGACGAGCGCGGCGGCGTCCTCCGGCTGACCGAGTCGGCCCATCGGCAGCTCCGCAGCAGCACGCTCGCGCCAGTCGTCACCGGCGCCGTGGAACTCGCGTTGGATCGCGTCCTCGCCCTCGGTCTCGGTCCAGCCGATGTTGACGCCGTTGACGCGGATCCGGTCCCACCGGTGCGCGTGGGCGGCGTTGCGGGTCAGGCCCGCCAGGCCGGCCTTGGCGGCGACGTACGGCGCGAGGAAGGGCTGGCCGCCGTGCGACGACATCGTGATCACGTTGACGATCGTGCCGGGGGCACCACGCTCGAGCATGTCGCGCACGGCCGACTGCATGAGGAAGAACGGCGCCCGCAGGTTGACCGCGACGTGCGCGTCGAACAGCTCGGGCGTGGTGTCGACCAGCGAGCCGCGGGTGGTGAGTCCGGCAGCGTTCACCAGGCCGTCGATCCGGCCGAACCGGCGTACGACCGCCGCCACCGAGCCCTGCGCCTGGGCGACCTCGGTCACGTCCGCGGCAACGAACAGCGCCTCACGGCCGCCGCGCTCCGTGAGCTCTGCGGCGAAGACCCGCCCGACGTCCTGCCGACGGCCGGACACGGCAACGCTCGCCCCGGCGTCGACGGCGGCCCGAGCCACGGCGGCGCCCATGCCCTGGGTGCCGCCGCTGACGAGGACGACCTTGTCCTCCAGCAGCCGGCCCGCGGTCACGAGGTGGCGCGCCGTGCGGCGTACCCGTCGAGCACGCCGGAGAGCTCGGCGGCCGGCACCCCCGAAGCCAGCGCCTCGGCGGCGAGCTCGGCCTGCGAGGCCGGCGTCATGCCGCCCACCGGCTGGTCGAGGTCGAGGTTGGTCGGGAACGGGTAGCCCTCGGCGCTGGCGGCCAGCGCTCGACCGAGCGACTCCGCCGACACGCCGGCCTCCTTGCGTGCCAGGAGCACCGGGTAGACCGACCGGAGCACGCGGTCGCGGTCCACCGTCTCCATCGCGCGGCCGAACGCCGACGAGACCTGCAGCAGGTTCGCGACCCGCTGGACGTCGGCGGAGACGTTGGTGCCGGCGCCGTGGAAGAGCGCGGGGTTGAAGAACGCTGCATCCCCCTTGGCCAGTGGGAGCTGGACGTAGTGCTCGCCGAAGTAGTCACGGAACTCGGGGAGCCGCCAGGCGAGGTATCCCGGCGCGTACTGGTGGGAGTAGGGCAGGTACATCGTCGGCCCGCTCTCGACCGGCATGTCCGAGTGCGCGACCGCCCCCTGCAGGGTCAGCACCGGCGACAGCAGGTGGACGTGGGTGGGGTACTGCTCGACGACGTCGTTCTCGAGGAAACCGAGGTGGTAGTCCCGGTGCGGGTCCTGCGCCTGACCGCCCGGCCGTACGACGTTCACCTGCGAGGTCACCTGGTAGGCCGGGCCGAGCCAGGCCCGCGAGACCATCGCGATGACGTCGTTGCCGTAGTAGTCGACGAACGTCTCGGGGTCGCGCAGCGCCAGCTTCTCCAGCGCGTTCCAGATCCGATCGTTGGCGCCGGCCTTCGCGAAGTGGTCACCCTTCGCGCCGCCGGCCGCCTTCTCGTCGGCGATCATCGCGTCGAACGCCGCCGTCGCACGGTCGACCACGTCGGTGTCGGGGAACGCGCCGCGGATCGCGACCACCCCGGGACCGTCGGTCAGGGCGCGCACCAGCTCGGCGGCGACCGTGTCCACGCCGTGCTCACGGCTCTGCTCCGCCCGGAGCCGGTCGGCGTCGTAGACGAGCACACGATCGACGACCTCGCTCGCCAGCGGGAAGTCGGCGGCATCGGTGGTCTGCTCGGCCAGGGCGACGAAGTCGTCGAGGTCGCAGTCGGCGGCGCGCAGTCGCGCGGCGCGGGTCAGGGTGTGGGGAACGGACATCGGGGGTCTCCTGGGCCGGGGCGTGGGATCGGGTGGCGTCTGTCACACTAGGCCGCCACGAGGCGTACGACGCGTCGCGAACGCCTCAAGAACGCCTCATGCCGACAAGGCCACCCATGACCGCTGCCCGCCGCACCCACCGGGTGCTCGACATCGCCGCCCAGGCCGGGTTGAGCCGCGCCACGGTGGACCGTGTGCTCCACGAGAGGCCCGGGGTCCGCGCCGCCACGGTGGCGCAGGTCGAGCAGGCCGTCGCCGAGCTCGACCGCCAGCAGTCGCAGGTGCGGCTGTCCGGCCGCACCTTCCTGGTCGACCTGGTGATGCAGGCTCCCGACCGGTTCGCGACGGCGGTCCGCAGCGCGCTCGAGCTGGAGCTGCCGTCGTTGCGTCCCGCCGCGTTCCGCGCCCGCTTCCGTCTCAGCGAGGAGAGCGACGCCGAGGCGGCTGCCGCGGATCTCGTGGCGATCGCGCGTCGCGGATCGGACGGCGTCATCCTCAAGGCACCCAACAGCCCGCCGGTGGTCGAGGCCGTGGCCGAGCTGGCCGCAGCCGGAATCCCGGTCGTCACCTTCGTCACCGACCTCCCGTTCAGCCGCCGCGTGGCCTACGTCGGTGTCGACAATCGCGCGGCGGGTGCCACGGCGGCGTACCTCGTCACGCGCTGGTCCGGCGGCGAGCCGGGCGGCGTGCTGGTGACCCTGAGCAGCGCAGCCTTCCGCGGCGAGGAGGAGCGCGAGATCGGCTTCCGGGCGACCCTGCGCGAGCTGGCTCCGCACCGTGCCGTCGTCGAGGTGACCGAGACCGACGGCCTGGACGGCAGCATGCTCCGCGCCGTCGGCGAGGCACTCGAGGCGACGCCCTCGCTCGACGCGGTCTACTCGATCGGCGGAGGCAACACGGCCACGCTCTCCGCCTTCCATGCCGTAGGACGCAGGCCGGCGGTCTTCGTCGCCCACGACCTCGACGGCGACAACCGGGCCCTGCTCCGCAGCCGCCAGATCTCGGCGGTGCTGCACCACGACCTCCGCAGCGACCTCCGCCGCGCCTGCCGCGTGCTCCTCCAGGCGCAGGGCGCTCTGCCCGGCGTGCCCGCCAGCGTGCCGTCGCAGATCCAGGTGGTCACGCCGTACAACGAGCCGGGAGCCCTCGGTGGGTGAGGCACCGATGAACGTCACCGTCTTCGGCGGCACCGGCGGGATCGGCCGACACGTCGTCAGCCGGCTCCTCGAGCGCGGCCACCACGTGACCGCCTACGTCCGCAGCCCCGAGCGTCTCCGATCAGCCGACCCACGGATGACGGTCGCGGTCGGCGAGCTCTCCGACTCCCAGGCGGTCGTCGACGCCGTCCGCGGCAGCCGGGCCGTCATCAGTGCTCTCGGTCCGTCGCTCAGACGCAGCGCCACCGGCACCCCGGTCGCGGACGGCACCCGGCACATCGTCGACGCCATGCAGCGCGAGGGCGTACGCCGCTACATCGGGCTGGCCACGCCCAGCATCCCCGACCCCCGCGACCGCCCCACGCTCAAGGACCGCGTCGTACGGGACCTGGCCGGGCTGGCGTTCCCGAACGCACGCCGCGAGCTGATCGGCATGACGGAGGCGGTCACCGGCTCCGGCCTCGACTGGACCGTCGCACGCATCACCCGTCCGACCGACCGGCGGGCCCGCGGCACCCTGCGTGCGGGCTTCCTCGGACGCGACCGAGTCGGCATGGCCATGACCCGCGCCGACATCGCCGGCTTCCTGGTCGCGCAGCTCGACGACACCACCTACCTGAGGGCCTCTCCCGCGATCAGCAACTGATCGCGGGCTGCCCCGGGCTCAGGTCAGCGCAGGCCGAGGCGCGCCGAGCAGGCCGGCCAGGCGTGCCAGCCCTGGCTGTGCTTGATCCGTTCGCCGACCCGGATCTGCTGCGGCTTCGAGGCGCGGCTCGGCAGCGCGGCGAAGTGCCCACCGCCGTGTGACCGCCAGGTGGAGACGCTGATCTGCAGTCCGCCGTAGTAGCCGTTGCCGGTGTTGACGTGCCAGCGGCCGCTGGACTCGCAGTGGGCCAGCCGGTTCCAGGTGCTGACCGGAGCAGCGTTCGCAGGCGCGGTGACCGCGACCAGCGGGGCGGTCGCAGCAGCGGCGACCAGGGCGGATGTCATGAATGTGCGCAGGCGCATGTCGTTCCTCCAGCGCCTGCGGAGTTAGCTGTCGGGTTCAGGCGAGAACGTGCCTGGCCGCGTCGTACGACGACGTGGCTTCACCCCGAGGCCGCGTTGCGGCCCGTGGAGACCTGGGTCCCCCGCTCCTGTCCATCGGTTCGAGGCACCTCCGCACGGACAGGACTCGGCGGGACCGGAGGCGTGCCCCACGTGGTCGGGGCTCGTCCACGGTAAGCAACCCGGTCGGGCAGATCCGAATCCGGAGGACCCGGAGTGACCGGACTCACGCGCGGTTGACGGGGTCCTGCGGGCTACAGCTCCGCCTGGATCCCGGCGAGCAGCTGGCGGGCGATCACGATCCGCTGCACCTGGTTGGTGCCCTCGTAGATCTGCGTGATCTTGGCGTCGCGCATCATCCGCTCGACCGGGTAGTCGCGGGTGTAGCCGTAGCCGCCGAGCACCTGGACGGCGTTGGTCGTGACCTCCATCGCCACGTCCGAGGCGAAGCACTTGGCCGCGGCTCCGAAGAAGGTCAGATCGGAGTCGCCCCGCTCGGAGCGGCCGGCAGCGGAGTAGGTCAGCTGGCGAGCGGCCTCGACCTTCATGCCCATGTCGGCGAGCAGGAACTGCAGGCCCTGGAACTCCGCGATGGCGTGGCCGAACTGCTGACGCTGCTTGGCGTAGTCGAGCGCGAAGTCGAGCGCGCCCTGGGCGACTCCGACGGCCTGGGCGGCGATCGTGATCCTGGTGTGGTCGAGGGTCTTCATCGCGGTCTCGAAGCCGGTGCCCTCCTCGCCGATCATCCGGTCGGCGGGGATCCGCACGTTGTCGAGGTAGACCTCGCGCGTGGGGCTGCCCTTGATGCCGAGCTTCTTCTCCTTGGCCCCGAAGGTGAGGCCCTCGTCACCCTTCTCGACCACGAACGCCGAGATCCCGCGACTGCGCTTCTCGGGATCGGTCACCGCCATCACCGTGTAGAACTCGCTGATGCCGGCGTTGGTGATCCAGCGCTTCACGCCGTTGATCACCCACTCGTCGCCGTCGCGCACCGCGCGGGTCTTCATCGCAACGGCGTCGGAGCCGGCCTCGGGCTCGGACAGGCAGTAGGAGAACCCGCCTTCTCCCGCCGCCAGCCGACCCAGGTAGTTCTTCTTCAGCTCCTCCGACCCCGCGATCATCACCGGCAGCGAGCCGAGCTTGTTGACCGCGGGGATCAGGCTGCTGGACACGCACACCCGCGCGATCTCCTCGATCACCAGCACCGTGGCCAGCGCGTCGGCGCCCGCGCCGCCGTACTCCTCGGGCACGTGGGGCGCGTGGAAGTCGGACTGCTGGAGGGCGGCCGCAGCCTCCTCCGGGTAACGCCCCTCCTCGTCGACCTCCGCGGCGTACGGCGCGACCTTGGCCGCACACAGGTCGCGGACCGCCTCCCGGATCGCCTGGTGTTCCTCCGAGAGGGCGAACAGGGGGAACTCGTTGCTCATGGGCGGATTCTACTTCCGGGTAACCGCGCACTCGTGGCGGTGGTGGCCGCGGCTCCTAGGCTGTGGGCATGGGTGACTGGCAGCGCACCGAGTGGGTCGACCTGATGCTGGACGACCTCGAGACCTGGGCCGTCGTGGGACTGTCCGGCAACCCCAGCCGTACGGCGTACTCCATCGCCGGGCTGCTGCAACGCCACGGCAAGCGGATCGTGCCGATCCATCCGCGCTTCGCCGAGGAGGACGACGAGGTGCTCGGTGAGCGCGGGTACCCGACGCTCGCCGACGTGCCGTTCCCGATCGACGTGGTGGACGTCTTCCGGCGTTCGGACGCGGCCGGCGAGTTCGCCGACCAGGCGGTGGCCGTCGGCGCCAAGGCGGTGTGGTTCCAGCTCGGTGTGGTCGACGCCGACGCGTTCCGGCGTACGACGTCCGCGGGCATGCCGATGGTGATGGACACCTGTCCGGCCATCGAGTGGCGCCGACGCGTGGCCTGACGGGCGAGGGACCTGGTCCCCGGGTACCGGCGATCGGCACCTGCGACCGAGGCGCTGAGGCGCCGCACGTTCCTACGGTCGAGCCATGACGATCCTGCTGTCCGACCCCCGCGTCCGCGCCGTGCCGGTGATGGACTCCGGAGAGCCCCTGGTGCGCCTGGCCGAGGACCTCTCCCCCGCCGGCGCCTGGGTGCGCGCCGGTCTGGCGGAGCGACTGCGTGCGGCCGATCAAGCACTGCCTGCGGGCATCCGCCTGCGGGTGGTCGAGGGCCATCGACAGGTGGCGGCTCAGCGGGCGATCATCGCGGCGTACACCGCGGAGGTCCTCGCGACGTATCCCGGTGCGCGCGGAGCGGAGCTGGAACGGCTCACCAGCCGGTTCGTCTCGCCCGTCGACGTCGCGCCCCACGTCGCCGGCGCCGCCGTGGATCTCACCCTGGTCGATGTCTGCGGCGACGAGCTCGACCTCGGCACACCGATCGACGCGACACCGGAGCAGAGCGACGGTCGCTGCTGGTTCGCCGCGGACGGGATCGGCGCGGACGCCCGCGCCCACCGCGACCTCCTGCACCGGGTCCTCGCGGGTCAGAGCCTGGTCAACTACCCCACCGAGTGGTGGCACTGGAGCTTCGGCGACCGCTACTGGGCCCTTCTCACCGGGGCCGCCCACGCGTCGTACGGGCCGGTCAGCGAGGCGGTGGCGGCATGACCGGGCTCGCCGTCGCGACACGGACCGAGCGCGCCTCCGGCCCGTTCCTCGAGGTGGACCTCTCCGCCGTGGCGTCGAACACCGAGCTGCTCGCCGCCCGGACGACCGGCCGGTTGATGGCGGTGGTCAAGGCCGATGCTTTCGGTCACGGTGCCGTCGAGGTCGCCCGCACCGCCCTCGCGCACGGCGCCACCTGGTTGGGCGTGACCGGCCTGGACGAGGCCTGGCCACTGCGGGAGGCCGGGCTCGAGGCACCCCTGCTCAGCTGGCTGAACCCGGTCGACGCCGACGTGACCACCGCCGTGGAGCGCCGGGTCGACCTCGCCGTCCCCGGCCTGGAGCACCTCGCCGCGATGGTCGCCGCGCCCGGTCGGGTCAGGGTGCACCTGCACCTCGACGCCGGGATGGCGCGGGACGGGGCGTCGCCCGCGGAGTGGCCGCGCCTGTGCCGCGCGGCCCGCTTGGCCGAGACCCGCGGCGAGGTCGAGGTGGTGGGCGTGATGGGTCACCTGGGATGCGCCGACGACCCCGCCGACCCGTGCAACGCCCGTGCCCGCACCCGGTTCGCCTGGGCACTCGAGGTCGCCCGCAGCTGCGGGCTCCGGCCGTCGGAGCGTCATCTCGCGGCCACGGCCGCCACGCTCACCGACCCCCGCAGCCACCACACCATGAGCCGGGTCGGGGCCGGCCTGGTCGGTATCGACCCCAGCCGGACGACGTCGCTCCGGTCACCCCTGACCCTCACCGCTCCGCTGGTCTCGGTACGACGCGTCCGGGCCGGGACGCCGGTCGGCTACGGCCACACCCACCTCACCGCCGAGCCGACGTACCTCGGCCTGGTCCCCCTCGGGTACGCCGACGGGTTGCCGCGGGCGGCGTCGCACCACGCCGAGGTCCAGCACCGCGGCCGGCGCGCGCCGGTCGTCGGGCGGATCTCGATGGACCAGGTCGTCGTCGATCTCGGCGAGTCAGGAGGCGAGGTCGGCGACCGGGTCACGCTGTTCGGCCCGGGAGACGACGGCGAGCCCACTGTCGCGGACTGGGCTCGCTGGTCGGACACGATCGAGCACGAGATCGTCACCGGCGTCGGGCCGCGCGTGCCGCGCCACACCCGGACGGCGGCACGCCTCAGGAGCGTGCGATGAGGCTGCGGGTCGCCGTGATCGGCGGCGGCCGCAGCTGTGAGCACGAGGTGTCCCTGGCCTCGGCGGCGGGCGTCGCCGCGGGCCTCGATCCCGCGGCCTACGAGGTGGTACGGCTGACGATCGGCCGCGACGGCACGTGGCGCGACCGCGCCGACCGGCCGATGAGCCTGGCGGGGGCCGTCCGAGTCCTGCGCGGCTGTGACGTCGCATTCCCCGTCGTACACGGCAGCCACGGGGAGGACGGCACGCTCGCGGCCCTCTGCGATCTCGCCGGGATCCCGTACGTCGGCTCGGGGGTCGGCGCCGGCGCGCTGGCGATGGACAAGTGGGCCACCAAGCTCGTGGCCGGCGCCCTCGGCATCGCGACGGCACCCGGCGTCGTGGTCACCGCCGCCACGGCGGACTCCGTGCGCTGGTCGGGGCCGGTGGTCGTGAAGCCGGTCGCCGCCGGATCGAGCCTGGGGGTCTCGATGGTGACCGAGCCCGGCGGGCTGGCGGCGGCGCTCGGCGCGGCACTCGATCTCGACACCAGGGCGCTGGTCGAGGACGTGGTCGCGGGCCGTGAGATCGACGTCTCCGTCCTGCGCCGGGCCGACGGCTCGCTGCTGGTCCCGCCCGTGCTGGAGATCGCGGCAGACGGCCTCTTCGACTACGACGCCAAGTACGGCGGTCACGCCGAGTTCCTCGTCCCTGCCCCGTTGACCCAGGCCGAGACCGCGGCGCTCCGGGAGGCAGCAGTCGCGACGTACGACGCGCTCGGGTGCTCCGGGGTCGCGCGCGTGGACTTCTTCCTGACCGAGGACGGCCCGGTGCTCAACGAGGTCAACACGACCCCGGGGATGACCGAGCACTCACAGGTTCCGCGGATGTTCGCGGCCGCGGGGCTGTCGTACTCCGACCTCCTCGACGAGCTGGTGCGTGCGGCCCCCCCGGCGACGCCACACGTGGTTCGATTGCGCGCATGACCTCGCCGCCCGACGCCTGGCAGCGTTGGCGGCCCTGGCTCCCGGACGTGCTCGTGGGTGTGGTCGTCCTGCTCGTCGCGGTGCGCGAGGTCGCGGGCGACACCTCCGGCGCCGCCGGTGGTCGCGGCGCCTACCTGGTGGCCATCGGGCTCGCGGTTGCGGTCTCCCTCTCGCGCCACCTCCCCGCGGCCGCGTTGGGCGTGGCCTGGCTCGTCGGTCTCATCCACGTCGTCACCGGCACCGGCCCCCTGGTCAGCGAGGTCCTGCTCGCGGTCGTCGCGTTCGGCTGCGCCCGGTGGGGAAGCACCACCGTCGTCTGGCTGAGTGGACTCTCGATCCCCGTCGGCGCGGCCGTCGCGGTCGTCTGGCTCGACCCGAACGTGTTCTACGACTCGCTCCGCGTCGCCGGCATCCGGGTCCTCGCCCGGCAGGCCTACGACGGCACGGACAGCTGGCGGCTGCCGGCGGCCCTGCTCGGCAGCGCCCTGCTGATGGCGCCGTGGCTGCTGGGGCTCGCGTTGCGGTTCTCCTCACGGTCCCAGGCGTCACGCGAGTCCCAGGTGGCGGCGGAGGCGGAGCGCGACCAGGCCGAGGAGATCGCCCGGCTGCGTGAGGAGCAGACCCGCCTGGCCCGCGACGTCCACGACGTGGTCGGCCACTCGTTGGCCGTGATCCTCGCCCAGGCCGAGTCCGCGCAGTACCTCGACGACACCGACCCGGCGCGGCTCAAGAAGACGATGGCCAACATCGCGACGTCCGCGCGCAGCTCGCTCGACGACGTCCGGACGGTGCTCTCCTCGACCACGGGCTCGCCCGCGGCGCCGGCCCGGCAACCCGACCTCGAGAGCCTGCTCGACGGCGTCCGCGCCAGCGGCCACACGGTCGAGTCGGCGGTGGTCGGCACCCCCCAGCCCCTGCCGCCCGAGCTCGAGGTGGTGGCGTTCCGGGTGCTGCAGGAGATGCTCACCAACGCGATCAAGCACGGGCGTCGCGACCAGCCGGTGCTGGTGGAGCGGCACTGGGACGGAGACCTGCGGATCGAGGTGCAGAACGCGGTCGCCGATGGTGCGCCCGTCGGCGACGACACCCAGCCCCTTCACGGTGTGCCGGCGACCCCGCCCGACGGCGGTCAGGGGATCGACGGGATGCGGCGGCGGCTCGAGGCCGTGGGCGGGCGGCTCGACGTACGCCGGCGCGGCGAGCCCGCGACCTTCACGGTCACGGCCTGGATACCCGTCAGGGTGGTGTCGTGACCGACCCGATCCGCGTGCTCCTGGTCGACGACCAGGAGCTGTTCCGCGAGGGCGTCCGTGTCATCGTCGACGCGCAGGAGGGCCTCGAGGTGGTCGGCTCCGCCGGCGACGGCCTCGAGGCCGTCCGGCTGGTCGACGACCTGGCACCCGACGTCGTCCTCATGGACGTACGGATGCCGGAGATGGACGGCGTGGAGGCGACACGGCAGATCTTCCTCCCCGAACGCACCTCGCGCCGCGAGCGTCCCGTACGGGT
Organism: uncultured Actinomycetota bacterium; assembly: GCA_963761515.1. Lineage (GTDB taxonomy): Bacteria > Actinomycetota > Actinomycetes > Propionibacteriales > Nocardioidaceae > Nocardioides. The sequence continues at coordinate 73,281 of CAVXHO010000002.1, read as the reverse complement.
CGTGGTGCTGACGACGTTCAACCTCGACGACCGGGCCGCGACCGCCATCCGCTACGGCGCCAGCGGCTTCCTGCTGAAGGGCACCACCCCGGTGATGCTCCGCGATGCGATCCGGACCGTGTACGCCGGCAACGCGGTGCTCGCGCCGCACGACCTGACGTCGCTCCTCGACGGCCAGTTCCAGGTGCGCACACCTCCCCCACCGGCGTACCTCGGGCTGACCGAGAAGGAGCGTGAGGTCTTCGGTGCAGTGGCTCAGGGACTGTCCAACACCGAGATCGGGGCGCAGGTCTTCGCGAGCGAGTCGACGGTCAAGACCCATGTCGGAGCGATCCTGCGCAAGCTGGGGCTGCGCGACCGCGTCCAGATCGTGGTCTTCGCCCACGACCACGGGCTTGCCTGAGCAGGAGCGGTCGAGGAACGAGACCGCTCCGTGGGCGAAGGCAGGTTGAGCAAGCGACGCGACTGAGGCACGAAGTCGCGTGAGCGCGCCGAAACCGGGTGACTGCGCCTGGGGCTGTGACCCTGGTCTCGACAAGCTCGACCGACGACGCTCGCCTCAGAAACCGAGCTTCCGCGCGCCGGTCGACGAGCGCACCTTCTTGCCCTTCTCGTGGGCCGTCGTCCGCAGGTCGGCCTGGAAGTCGAGCATCCGCTGTCGGACGTCGGCGTCGGAGACACCGAGGATCCGCACGGCCAGCAGCCCGGCGTTGCGGGCGTTGCCGACCCCGACCGTCGCCACGGGGACACCGGCCGGCATCTGCACGATCGAGAGCAGGGAGTCCATGCCGTCGAGGTGCTTGAGCGGGACCGGTACGCCGATCACCGGCAACGCCGTGACCGAGGCCAGCATCCCGGGCAGGTGGGCCGCTCCCCCCGCCCCGGCGATGATCACGGCCAGGCCGCGCGACGCGGCGTCGCGGCCGTAGGCGAGCATCTCGTCGGGCATCCGGTGCGCCGAGACCACGTCGGCCTCGTAGGACACGTCGAACTCCTTGAGCGCGTCGGCAGCGGCCTCCATCACCGGCCAGTCCGAGTCGGAGCCCATCACGATGCCTACGCGGGGTGCGTCGTTCATTCGCTCTCGTCTCCCAGGTCTCCGGCGAACCACGCCGCCGCATGGCGGGCGCGCTCGAGGCAATTGTGCAGGTCGTCGCCGTAGGCGTTCACGTGGCCGACCTTGCGGCCCGGCCGCGGCTCCTTGCCGTAGAGGTGCACGCGCAGCCGCGGGTCGCGGGCCAGGGCGTGGGGGTACCCGTCGTACAGGCGGCCGCCCGAGTCGACCGGGCCGCCCAGGATGTTGACCATCACCGTCCACGGTGCCCGGGCGACCGGGGAGCCGAGGGGCAGGTCGAGCACGGCCCGCAGGTGGTTCTCGAACTGCGACGTGACCGCCCCGTCCTGGGTCCAGTGGCCGGTGTTGTGGGGCCGCATCGCGAGCTCGTTGACGAGGACGCCCTCGTCGGTCTCGAAGAGCTCGACCGCGAGGATGCCCGTCACGTCGAGCTCGCGGGCGATCTGCAGGGCCAACGCCTCGGCGCCGGCGGCGCGATCGGGCAGGAGGCCCGGCGCGGGGGCGATCACCTCGCGGCAGACGCCGTCACGCTGGGTCGACTCGACGACGGGGTACGCCGCCGCCTGGCCGCTGGGGCTCCGTGCCACGAGCGCTGACAGCTCACGCCGGAACGGCACCAGCTCCTCCGCCAGCAGGCGTACGCCGGTCCGGGCGGCAGCCTCGAACGCCGGCGCGCACTCCTCCGCCGTACCGACGAACCACACGCCCTTGCCGTCGTAGCCGCCCCGCGCCGTCTTGATCACGCACGGGAACCCGAAGTCGACGACCTCGGCCACGCTCGTGACGACCCGGAACCGTGGCACGGGCGCGCCGATCCCGGCCAGCGCCTCGCGCATCACGATCTTGTCCTGCGCGTGGACCAGGGCCTCGGGCCCCGGGCGGACGGCGGTGCCCGACGCGGCGAGCGCGTGGAGGTGGTCGGTCGGCACGTGCTCGTGGTCGAAGGTGACCACCTGGCAGCCGGCGACCAGGCTCTCGAGCGTGGCGAGATCGGTGTAGTCGCCGACGACGTGGTCGGGGATGACCTGGGCGGCGGAGACATCGGGGGCCTCGGCGAGGAGCCGGAGCGGGATGCCCAGGGCCGCGGCGGGCTCGGCCATCATCCGTGCCAGCTGACCGCCCCCGACGACGGCGACGACCGGCGCGTCCGGACGGGCATCACTCACGCGCGACAGCGTAGAGGTGTCGCGGGATCCCCGTGGCGGGGGTCAGACCGCGGCGGCTTCAGTGGGCCGCACGGCTCCCGGGAGGCTCGGTGCCTCGATCTCGAAGCGCAGCCCGTGACCGCGCACCGTGGTGATCAGGCTCGGCTGGCTCGGGTCGTCACCGAGCTTGCGACGGACCCAGCCGAGGTGGACGTCGATCGTCTTCGACGACGTCCAGAACGTGGTGTTCCAGACGGTGAGCATCAGCTCGTCACGGGAGACGACTGTCCCCGCCCGCTGCATCAGGTGGTGCAGGAGGTCGAATTCTTTGCGGGAGAAGACGATCTCGCTGTCTTCGCGCCATGCCCGGCGGGTAGCCGGATCGAGGCGGACGTCCTGGACTCTGAGCACACAACGAAAATAGGTAACTACCACCCCTTCGCGTCGCGGAATGGCTCAACTCGCGGCTCGTCGAAGGTAAAATTTGCAAAGTCCTGCGGCCCCGGCTGAGCGTGTGTTCAGTGCCGCCGGACCGCGACGGGCTCCACCAGGCCGAAGCCCCGCACCGGCCGCGCGGGCAGCGCACGGGCCTCGAACTGGTCCTCCGGGAGCTGGTCGGCGGTGTCGCGGTCGACGATGACCCGGTTGCGCCGGGCCACCGCGGTGAGCCGTGCCGCCATGTTCACCGGCGGCCCGAAGACGTCACCGAGGCGGGTGACGACCGAGCCGGTCGAGAGGCCGACCCGGACGTCGGGCATCCGGGGGTCGCGACCCACGACGGCGATGATGCCCTCGGCGGTGTCGAAGGCGCGGATGGGGTCCTCGTTCACGAACAGCACGGCGTCCCCGATGCTCTTGATGACCCGGCCGTGCTGACCGGCCACCACGTCGGCGCACCGCGACTCGAAGATCTCGACCAGGTCGCCGATCCGGTCGTGGTCCAGCTGGTTGGTGAGGGCCGTGAACGCGACGATGTCGGCGAACCCGACCGTCACCTGCGTGGTGTGGAGGTCCTCCTCGTTGGCCCCGAGCGCCTCGACCCGGCTCACCGCCGCGGCCAGGTGCCGCCTCCAGACGTAGACCAGCAGCTCCTCGAACGGCGCGTTCAGGCTGTCGACCATCTGCAGCGCGGTCGTGGCGCGCGACCCCGTGGCGCCGTCGCCGGCCTCGAGCTCCTGCACCCGGTGCACCAGCGTGGCGACCTCCCAGTCGGCCAGCCGGGCCATGGTCTGCCCCACGGCTCGGGTCAGGTTGACTGCCATGTCGAAGTCGATGACCCCGCCGTCGACGAGCCGCAGCAGGGTCGACACCGCGTCGGCGTCCGCCTGGGTGAAGGCCCGCTCGCTGCCGCGGTCGGGGAAGCCGAGCGCGCGCCAGAGCCGGCGCGCCTGGTCGGGGGAGGCCCCGGTCGCGTCGGCCACCTCGAGGGCGTTGAAGACCATCTGCTCGCCCAGGATCGCCTGCTCGAGCGCCTCGCCGGGCCTCGCCTGGCCGCCCGCGGGCTCCTCGGGGGTCTCCGGCCCGTCAGGCGTCGTCGTCCCTCCCGGCGTCGCGTCGATGGAGCCCACCGAGCAGGTCCATCAGCTGGTGCTGGACGTGCTCCACGTCGGGGATGTCGTGGAGCTCGACCTGGCCGTGGGTGCTGGCGTCGCTGATCACCAGGGTGCCGCACCCGAGCATCCGGTCGATCGGTCCCATGTCGTAGGCCACGTCGCTGATGCGCAGGAGCGGGATGTCGTGGCCGCGGCGCGAGATCAGCCCCTCCCGGGTGATCAGCCGCTTGGTGGTGATCGTGTACGTCGCCGTCAGCCACTCGAGGAACGGCTTGACCGACCAGACCACCAGCACACCGAGAGCGATGATCCACACGAGCCAGGTGACGTACTTGTTGCCCGCCAGGTTCGTGAGATAGGTGGCTGCCGCTACCACCACGACCAGGAGGATCGCGGGCCAGAGGATGGCCTTCCAGTGCGTTCGCGTGTCGACGATGACGGTCTCACCGTCGGTGAGGAGCTTGGGGTTGATGGCCACGGCGTGAGTCTGTCACTCCGCGGGACGCAGGTGCACGACATCTCCGGCGCTGAGCGTGAGCGTGCCGTCCGCGGTGTCGAGGACCAACCGGCCGTGCCGGTCGAAGTCGGCCGCCCTCCCCTCGACGACGCGATCGCCCGGGAGGGCGACCCGGACGTCCTGGTCGAGGGTCGCGCTGCGTCCGCGGTACTGGTCCACGAAGGTCTTGGGCGAGCCCGCGAACACGCCGAGCCAGAGCCGCAGGTGCCGCACCACGTCTCCGAAGAGCACGGTGCGGTCGATCGGGTGCCCGGCCAGCGTCAGGGACGTGGCGGTCGGCACCGGCAGCTCGTCGGCGGTCTGGTCGACGTTGATCCCGATCCCGATCACCACCATGGGCGGGCGGGTGTGGACGCGTTCCACCAGGATCCCGCAGACCTTGCGATCGCCGATCATGACGTCGTTGGGCCACTTCAAGGTCGCGAAGCCGCCGATGGCTCGCGCGACGGCGTACCCGGCCACGAGCGGGACCACCGGCCACCACTCGGTGTCGACGACCGGGTCGAAGACGGCCGAGAACGTCAGTGCCGCTCCGGGCGGGGTCACCCACTGGCGGTCCAGCCGGCCGCGGCCCTCCTGCTGATGGTCGGCGACCACGATCCGGTGCCGCGCCGGGTCGGCGGCCGCGAGCGCGTTGGTCGAGGCGGCCTCGGCGTACAGGCGCACCTGCCACTGCGGGCCGGCCACGGCCTGGAGGGCGACCTGGTCGAGCGGCGACCGAGCGGAGGGGGCGGTGTCCATGGCACTAGATTGGCGTGGCAGACACGAGGAGGCCACACGTGAGCGCCCAACCCACCCCGGCGGCCAAGCCCGGTGAAGGAACCGACGTCCCCACCGACATCGACATCCACACCACGGCAGGCAAGCTCGCCGACCTCGAGAGGCGCCTCGACGAGGCCGTCCATGCGGGTTCGGCCAAGGCGATCGAGAAGCAGCACGCCAAGGGGCGCAAGACCGCCCGCGAGCGGATCGAGCTGCTCTTCGACGAGGGCTCGTTCGTCGAGCTCGACGAGCTGGCGCGGCACCGGTCGACGGCGTTCGGGCTCGAGAAGCGCCGACCGTACGGCGACGGGGTGGTCACCGGGTACGGCACCGTCGACGGCCGCCAGGTGTGCGTGTTCAGCCAGGACTTCACGATCTTCGGAGGCTCGCTGGGCGAGGTGTACGGCGAGAAGATCACCAAGGTGATGGACCTCGCCATCAAGACCGGCTGCCCGATCATCGGCATCAACGAGGGTGCCGGCGCGCGGATCCAGGAGGGTGTCGTCTCGCTCGGGCTGTACGGCGAGATCTTCCGCCGCAACGTGCACGCGTCGGGCGTCATCCCCCAGATCAGCCTGATCATGGGCTCCTGCGCCGGAGGCCACGTCTACTCCCCCGCCGTCACCGACTTCACGGTGATGGTCGACGGCACCTCCAACATGTTCATCACCGGCCCCGACGTGATCAAGACGGTGACCGGCGAGGACGTCACGATGGAGGAGCTGGGCGGCGCACGCACCCACAACACCAAGTCGGGCAACGCCCACTACATGGGGTCCGACGAGGAGGATGCGATCGAGTACGTCAAGGCGCTGATCTCCTACCTGCCGCAGAACAACCTCGACCCGGCCCCGTCGTACGACGAGCCCGCCGACCTCGACATCTCCGACCTCGACCGCACCCTCGACACCCTGATCCCCGACGGCGCCAACCAGCCCTACGACATGCACGAGGTGATCACCGCCGTCCTCGACGACGAGGAGTTCCTCGAGGTGCAGGCGCTGTTCGCTCCCAACATCGTGGTCGGCTTCGGTCGCGTCGAGGGGCAGACGGTGGGCGTGGTCGCCAACCAGCCGATGCAGTTCGCCGGCACCCTCGACATCGACGCCTCGGAGAAGGCCGCCCGCTTCGTGCGGTTCTGCGACGCCTTCAACATCGCGGTGCTGACCTTCGTGGACGTGCCCGGCTTCCTCCCCGGCACCGACCAGGAGTGGAACGGCATCATCCGGCGCGGCGCGAAGCTGATCTACGCCTACGCCGAGGCGACGGTCCCGCTGATCACGATCATCACGCGCAAGGCCTACGGCGGGGCGTACGACGTGATGGGGTCCAAGCACCTCGGCGCCGACCTCAACCTGGCCTGGCCGACCGCGCAGATCGCCGTCATGGGGGCCCAGGGCGCGGTCAACATCCTGTACCGCCACGAGCTCAAGGACGCCTCCGACCCCGAGGCCAAGCGCGCCGAGCTGATCACCGCCTACGACGACACGTTGGCCAACCCCTACATCGCGGCCGAGCGCGGCTACGTCGACGGGGTGATCTCCCCCCACGAGACCCGGCTCGAGGTCGTCAAGGCGCTACGGCTGCTCCGGACCAAGCGCGAGATCCTGCCGGCCAAGAAGCACGGGAACATCCCCCTCTGATGGCCCCCGTGCCCGAGCCCCCCGCGTCGGTCGAGCCTGTCGAGACCACGCCCCTTCTCCGGATCGTGAAGGGCGACCCGACTCCGGAGGAGCTCGGCGCCCTGGTGGCCGTGGTCGCGGCCCTGGGCGGTCCCGCCGCCCCGGCCACCCGTCGTACGCCGGTCTGGAACGCGCCCGCACGGATGCAGCGGCGGGTCCTGAGACAGGGACCGGGCGCCTGGCGCAGCTCAGGCCTCCCGTAGCCGCCGGGCAGGCGTGTCCGCGGGAGCCGGGATCAGGTCGTGTCGGGCCGCCCACAGCACCGCTTGGGCACGCCGGGACGCCCCGATCTTGCGGTACGCCGATCGGATGTAGGTCTTGAGCGTGTTGATACTGATGTGCAGCCGCTCGGTGATCTCCTGGTTCGACAGGCCGATGCCGACCAGCTCGAGGACCTCCACCTCGCGGTCCGTCAGCCGGGTGCCGGCCCGCGCAGCGTCCCGACGCCAGCGCCGGTGTACCTCGGGGCCGGTGGTCTGGCCCGCCGCCGCGCGCCTGAGCGCCTCCGCAAGCCCCCGGGCGTCGATGTCGAGCTGCACCGTCTCCGCGACACCCATGGCGAGGACGGTCTCGGTGAGGTGGGACTTCCCCGCCGAGATCAACGCGACGACCGTGGCCCCGTCGGCGAGCAGGCCCGCCAGGGCCTTCAGGGAGTTCCCGCTGTCGTCGGTCAGGTCGTAGACGACCAGGTCGTGGCTCCCCGCGTGACCTACCCCCAGGCGTTCCTCGACGGCCCAGAAGCTGTCGCTGTCGCGGGACAGCAACCGGGACAAGCCAGCGCGCACCAGCTCGTGATTGCTCAGCAGGGCGACCCGGAGCGCTCCAGATCTGCGGGCAGGGGTCGGCCAAGGTCCGGTCGCCGTCGGCACGGCATCGTCCGCGACCTGTCTCATCTCGTGCCGTTCGTGCCGTGCCGTGCCCGGCCCGCAAGCGATGCCGGCCTGTCGTGGACCTGGTCGAAGACCCAGGCGAGGACTCCCGCCTCGGTCGGCACGTAGGCCGGAGAGCGATGCCAGATCCGCCAGAACGCCTCGATGACTGCCTGGTCGGCTCCGGCCGAGGCGACGCCGCGTGGGTTCACGACAGCTGCGACCAGGAAATAGGTCAGGTCGAAGAGATCGCCGAGCGCCGCTTCGTCCCCCTGTCCGCACCGGAGGACGAGATGTGTGACGCGACCCCGACAACGCGTGGGTGCGAGTTGCGCCGATCCGGCGAACCCGGTGGTGGACATGTGGCCCGTTCCTCATGACTGGAGATCTGTCAGATACGGAGCCAGCCTGCCGTCCACCTACTGTCATCAGTAGGCGCGAACCTATGCACTTTGCTCCAGGCCATCGGCTCCCCACGCGCACAGGCGCGTTACGGTGGAACCAAGTCCCGGTGGGGCTGGGAGTGGACCGAGGTCCCGATGTCGCCGTACGCCGACCAGCCCGGAGACGAGTACGACGACCCGTCCACCGCCGGCAAGGGCCTGACGATCAAGGAGGCCGGAAGGCTCCTCGGCGTACCAGGTCCGACCCTGCGTTCCTGGGAGCGCCGGTACGGGCTGCCCACCACGACGACGCGCAGCGTCGGTGGTCACCGCCGATACCGCTCCGACGAGCTGATCCAGCTGAGCCTGATGCGCGACGAGATCGCGATCGGCCGTCGGGCCGGTGACGCGGCGCGACGAGTACGCGGGCTGCTGGACGAAGCCAACCCGGAAGTCGCGCGGGTCCACGCGATGCTGGACGCGTCGAACCGGCTCGACGCCGGGGCGATCCGTTCCGAGCTGGAGCGTGCGAACGCCGAGATCGGCCTCGCCGCGTCGCTGGACGCGGTGGTCATGCCCGCGATGCGTCAGATCGGTGCCTGGTGGGAGACCCGTGACTGCGACGTGGGTCAGGAGCACCTCACCACGGAGGTGGTGCGGGGTTGGTTGGCCAAGCTGATCACGCTGGCTCCGGCCCCGGAGGAGAGCACGAGGACCGTCCTGCTCGCGACCGGCCCCGGCGACGTCCACACCCTCGGGCTCGAAGCGCTCGCCGCGCAGCTCGCTCAGCAGCGGTTGGCTTCGCGTCTGCTGGGACCCCACACGTCGCAGCGCGTGCTGCTCTCAGCGAAGGCTGCGACCCCCGATGCCGTCGTGGTGCTCGTGTCGCACCTGCAGACCCAACGGCGCTCGGCGGTCGCCTCCCTCGAGGCTGTCGCGGCGTCGTACACCCCGGCCTTCTTCGCCGGAAACGCCTTCATGTTCCCGGCATCACGCAGGCGAGTCCCGGGCACGTACCTGGGCGAGAGCATCGCGGAGGCCGCGCTCCTGATCTCCGAGGCGAGTCGCACGGGCGAGCCGTCAGCCGCGTGCTGACCGCCGCTCGCACGCGCACGACGCCGACAGAGATCGCGATGAGGTCGGACTGAGACCACAGCGAGGGCAGACGACCTGTGCCTGTCGCCGAGCAGCACGGCCCCGCCGTACCGGCTCAGCAGGCCACGTCGACGAGACGATCGCATTCGCGATCACGCCGCCCACGATCACCAGAGCGATGACCAGCGTCATGCGACGAAAGTACGACGCCGGGACCGGCCGGCGCTTCACCGAAAGTGCGGAAGGTGTGGGCAGCATGTGAATGTGTTCACAGCCTGATCAGGAAGCGGGTGAGGGGCGGAGCCGTTCCACCAGTACCCGCACCATGCTCCAAGCCGGAGATCGAGGCAGCCGTGAGCCAGCAGCAACCCCCACCCGCAGCCCAGGTACGTCGTCCGCGACACCTGATGGACCCGGACAACCTCCAACGCCCCCAACCCCACCCGGGTGGGATGTCGCTGACCTCGGTGCAGCAATGGGTGCTGTCTGTTCTGGCAGTCACCACGATCCTGCACCTCGCGGCAGGACTGGTGGTCGCGGCGATGGTGTCGCCCGATTCTCGATCGGACGCGCAGATCGGACTGAACATCCTGGCCGGCGTCACCGCTGTCGGCGCCGTGGCCGCCGGCATGGGGATTCACGGCAGGAACCCCCTCAGCTGGTGGCTCCTGCTCGGATTCCTGGTCACGCCGATCGGGCTCTACCTCACGCTCGGACGCTGAGGTCCGACCTCCCGCACATCGGCGAGACCAACGCGATCCGGATCGGCCTGGCCCGCAGGACGCCGGCCGAGACCCACCCGACCACGACCGCGCTCGCCACGACGGACAGCATCACCCACGCGCGGTCCGGCTGGTCGAGCCCACGGTCGGCCAGCGACACAGCCGGCATCTCCGGCACGGTCATCTGGGACATGCGGCGATTGTCATGCATCGGGCAGCCTGGGACGTCTCATTCCGGTCGAGGTTGCAAACGTGCACGGCCAGGATCATCCTGAGTGGAACGGGGAGCCGCTCATGGAGAAACCTGTTCGAGCCGCAGCCTTGCTAGCCACGATTGCACTCGGCATCGCCTGCACGGCCTGCTCAAGTGACGCCAGCTCGCCCTCAACTGCCCTGCCGACGCCGTCGTCAGCCGCGGTCTCGTCGACCCCGTCATCCGCACGGGCCTCGTCGACCCCGTCATCCGCGGCGGATGCCGTACCCCCGCCGCCCAAGGTCGGACAATGCCGGAACAACACGACGAATCTCGGCGAGAACGACTGGGTCGACCGGACCCCGGTCGTCGACTGTTCGAAGACCCACACCCTTCAGACGCTCGTGGTCATCAAGCCGGTCGAGAAGCTCACCCTTGCGCAGGTCAAGCAGCTCGCCGGTAGCTGCGACACGCCCGCAGCCGGAGGCTACGTCGGCAACCCTGGCCGCTACGTCAACCGCCTGCTGTACCCGGCGGTCTACTGGCCGTCGCCAGCACAAAGGGCCGCAGGTCAGAACTGGGTGCGCTGCGACATCGGCGTGCAGGCAACGACTCACTGCTGTCACCCGGTAGCACAGCTGGCACCGCAGACGGCCTCACTGCGCGGCGTGGTGGGCGCGGATCCGGGCCGATTCCAGCAGTGCATCGGCGAACTCCCCGCCCCGAGCCGGAACCAGCCCTTGACATCGTGCAAGAAGCCCCACCGCGCGGAGGTCCTCCCCACCGGGCTACAGCTCCAGGTGACGCAGTACCCCTCGGCGTCAGCCCTCAGCAAGAAGGGGCAATCGGAGTGCGCCCACCTGGTCGCCCAGCGCGACGACCGCACGAGGCTGGTGCTCACCCCCGCCTGGCAGCCCAAGGCGTCCTTTTCGCCTGGAACCCTTTTCGGGGTGTGCTGGATTCACCGCAGCTCAGGGTTGCTGCCTCCCATCAAGTGAGGTGCTGACCCTGGGGCGGCAGGACCTACGTCCGGACCGATGCTCGGCGCCTACGGCGGAGGGCGTGCCACTCGCTCAAGCCGGCGAACACGACACCGATCGCCAGGCTGTACCCGAAGGCGTGCCCGAACGAGTCACCACTCAGCACGAGAAAGCCCGTGAAGATCGCCACGAACAGGACCAAGGGCCCGAAGAAGTTCACCCACGGGTTGCGCATGATTCTGAACAGGGGCATGGATGCATGGTGACACGCGGCTCGGGGTGCGTGAAGAGTTCCGCGACACAACGCCGCCCGCCGACCTGTCGGTCAAGAACAGGAGACGCGGACGGACAGCGGCATGTATCACCCCGACGGGGGAATGTGCGTGGGCTCCGGAAACTGCAGGATGCGGGGCATGACGGCCCTGTCCGACCTTGAGCACAGGCTCGACGCCATCATTGACTCGATCGTGCCTGTGCGGGCCCGCACGAGCGTTGACCCTGGCGCCGTGGAGGACCTGATGGTTGTGGGTCGCGATCTGGTGGAGGTGGCTCGGAACTCGGAGTTGATCCCGCGGTCACTCGTGGGGACATCGTGGTCTGTGTTCACCTCGATGCTCACGGCGGCGGAGTACGCGATAGACCCCGAACCGATTCTCGATGTCGCGTGGCAGTGGGAGGATCTGCTGCATCAGGCGTTCGGCCCAGACTTCTGAACGCAGTGGTCATGAACCCTCCACACCAGGTGAATGACATGCCTGCTTGACGGCATCACGTCCCAGGCGCCGCGTTGCGAGCTCCGGCACAGCACCGGCCCGGGTCCCGGAGCATCCCCGGGGGGCCTTCGCCCGACGTCATCTCAGCGCAGGTTTGAATGTGGTCGGTTCGCAATCGGTCCGGCTACGCTCACCGGGGGCACCTAGCGGCCCACGCGTGGAGGATGCATGGACCCGTCGTCGTTCGATCTCGCGGAGTCGAAGCTCCATGCCCCCGCGATCCGGCGCGGGGTTGTTGCCCGGACCCCGCTGCTCCGCCGGCTTGCCAACACGGACTCGACGGCAGTGGTATCGGTCGTCGCCCCGGCCGGCTACGGGAAGACGACGTTCCTGGCGCAATGGGCCGAGGACAAGAAACCGCAACTGGCATGGGTCAGCATCGACGATCGTGACAACGACCCCGTGGTCCTCCTCAGCTACATCGCGGTGGCCCTGGACCGCATCGAGGCGATCGACCCCAGGGTATTTCGTGCGCTCGCCTCGTCCGGCGCCAGCACCAGCCGCGAGGGCCCGCGGTGGCTGCTCGCTGCGATGGCCAAGATGCGCCGCCCGGGCGCGCTGGTCATCGACAACTTGGAAGCGGTCACGAACTCGGAGAGCCTGGATGCCATCGCCGCTCTGGCACTGGGGCTGCCGGTGGGTTGGCGGCTCGCCATCGGTTCGCGGGCCCCTTTGCCCCTGCCAATCCCGCGACTTCGCGCCCAGGGAAGCATCGTGGAGGTCGGCGTAGATGACCTGGCCATGGGAAAGGCGGAAGCACGGTCGCTGCTCATCGGTGCAGGCGTCGAACTCCCGGAACCGGACTTGGAGGTGCTCGTAGAACAAACCGAAGGGTGGCCCGCCGGGTTGTACCTCGCAGCGCTGGCCATCAACGCGGGTGGTGCGCAGGTCGACGTCGCGCGCACCTTCACCGGCGACGATCGCTTCATGGGCGACTATCTGCGCACCGAGTTCCTCGATCGCGTCTCCGAGGCCGACGTGTCGTTCCTCATCCGATCATCGATCCTCGAACGCCTCAGCGGCCCGCTCTGCGACGCCACCGTCGGACGGAAAGGAACGGCGCAGCTCCTCGATCGGCTCGAGCGTCACAATCTGCTCGTGACCCCACTCGATCATCGAGGTGAGTGGTATCGCTATCACCACCTGTTCCGCGAGCTGCTGCACACAGAACTCCGACACCGTGAGCCCGAGATCATCCCCGCGCTTCACGGCCGAGCCGCCGAGTGGTACGAGGTGAACCGGTTCCCGGAAGCAGCGATCGAGCACGCCCAGGCCGCCGGTGACACCGACACCGTGGCGCGCCTCGTGTTACAGATCTGCCACTCCGTGATGGCGAGTGGCCGCACCGACACCGTGCGGCGCTGGTTTGAGTGGTTCGAGACCAACGACCTGATCCAGCAATACCCGGGGATCGCCGTCACCGGGGCGTTGCAGTTCGCGATCGACGGCCAGCCGGCCGCGACGGAGCGCTGGGCAGACGCCGCAGAGGCGACCAGCGCAACAGGAGTGCTCTCCGACGGGAACACGATCGAGGGCATGCTGGGGTTCTTGCGCGCGAACCTGTGCCGCGGCGGGATCGAGGCGATGCGACGCGACGCACAGCGGGCCCAGCGGGCACTCGGCCCGGACAGCGCCTATCGCTACAACATGATCCAGGTCGAGGGACTCTCCCATCTGCTGGAGGGCGACGTCGACCGTGCCGACCGGTTTCTCGCAAGGGCCGCGGACGAAGCGACCCGCGTCAACGTGCCTCCGGTCCTCGCCCTCGTGCTCGCCGACCGGGGCTGCGCGGCGATCGAACGCGATGACTGGGCCGCAGCCACCACGTTCGCCGATCAGGCGTTGGCGATCGTGCGCGGAGGTCAGTTCGACGCCTACTGGACCAGTGCCCTCGTGTATGGGTGGACTGCCCGAGTCGCTGCCCAACGCGGCGACCTGACGCAGGGACGACAGCTCCTCGCACGAGCCGCGCGGCTCCGTCCGTTGCTCACGTACGCGCTCCCTGTGGAGTCGGCCCGAGCGCTGCTGGAAATGGCTCGGGCCTACATCGCGCTTGCCGATCCCGGCGGCGCCCGGGCCGTCCTCAACCAGGCCAACGACATCTTCAGGCAACGACCCGATCTCGGGAACCTACCGGAGCGGGCCGACGAGCTTCTGGCCAAGGTCGAAACGATCCAAGCCGAAGCTCTGGGGGCGTCCTCGCTCACCACCGCCGAGCTCCGGCTCCTTCCGATGCTGTCGACCCACCTCTCGTTTCCGCAGATCGGGGAGCGACTTTTTATCTCCCGGCACACGGTCAAGACCCAGGCGACGTCGATCTACCGCAAGCTCGGCGTCTCGTCCCGCAACGAGGCGATCGACCGCATGCACGAACTCGGCCTGTTCGAATACGTCTGAACACGCGACCTCCCGGTCGCCTGCCGCATGATGCAACTGGCTCAGGGCTCTGAGCGTCGCCCGCTCAGCGGCATGTGCATGCGTCAGGACAGCGGGGCGCCCGCCCCTGCAGGACCGGGATGGCCGCAGCGAACGCTATGCGGCGTGAGCGGAACGCCATGCCGCCCACACGTGGGCGTAGCGTGTCGGGGATGGGGATCAGCCTCCGAGAGATCACCGAAGACAACACAGACGAGGTCCGAGCGCTCCGTACGACTCCGGACCAGGAGCGATTCGTATCCTCGGTCGCCACCTCGCTGGCAGAAGCCGCTGAGGTCCCTCAGGCCAATCCATGGTTTCGAGCTGTGTACGCCGACGAACGACCCGTCGGCTTCGTCATGCTGGCCTGGAACGTCGATCCCCAACCACCAGGGATCATCGGCCCGTGGTTCCTGTGGAAACTGCTCATCGACCACCGTCACCAGCGCCTCGGCTACGGCCAGGAGGCCCTGCGACAAATCGTGGCCCTGATTCGAAGCCAGGGTGCTACCGAACTGCTGACGAGCTATGCGCTCGGCGACGGCGGTCCCGCCGGTTTCTACCGAGCGCTCGGGTTCATCCCCACCGGGGCCGTACACGACGGCGAGGTCCTCGTCAGCCTGCTGCTGGATGAGTCGTCATCCACGCTTGTGCGCTAGGACCGAAGGCCCCTCCGAGACCCGGGGTCCCAGCACTGGCAGTCAGCGGCATCAGCGGCACGCCATGCCGCCATCCGAAATGCGACATGAGCGTGCGTTCATGAGGCGAGGTTGTCGTCGCGCGACCGCCCACCGACGTACGTCCCACCGACCTTCACAGCCAGGAGCGCATCGTGGCACCGCGAGGCGCTGGACGTCCTCACATCGGCATGTGGTTGCATACGACCGGCCAGCGGCATGTGAGGACGCAACTTCTGGTGGCCGCCTGCCGTCCTACCGTCATGGCCATGCAGTGCGCAATGACCGGCGGAGTACGGATGCTTGCGGCTCTTGGGCTCAGTGCCGCGCTCATGGGGTGCGCCTCCAACAGCGACGAGACGTCGCCTCGCGCTGCGTCGGCGTCACCGTCGGCGGTCGCCGCGAACACCCTTCAAGTCTGCGACCACGTCCAGGACGCCTTCCGTGATGGCAGCCCGAACGAGACCGAGCAGGCGATGGCCCTGTCTGCCGAACTCCAGGGCATGATCGACACAGCGGAGCCAGCAGTGTCCGAAGTGCTCGGGCCCATGATTGACGCCGCAGACGCGATGGCCTCGGCGGAACGGGAACGGAACCGGCCAGCCCTTCGGCAGGCAGAGCACCGGGCATACAACAGACTCCGAGGCGCTTGCGTTCGTGCAGGCTCTCAGGCGTGGGGTGAGTGACTCTTCCGGACGACAGCTCATCGGCAATGTGAGTGCGTTGGTGGAGACGTTCTGCCGCAGGCCGGGCCGTAGGCTCCTGGGGTGCTCACCGATCCAGATGTCTCACGCATTCTGTGTTTCGGCGACTCCAACACCCACGGAACACCGGCCGACGACCCGGACTATGTCCGGCTGCCCGCCAACCGTCGTTGGACCGGTGTCCTGCAGGCCATGCTCGGCGACGGGTTCGACGTTGTCGAGGAGGGTCTCAACGGCCGCACCACCGACACCGACTACGACGATCGCCCGGGCTGCAACGGGCGCGAGTACTTCGTGCCGTGCCTGCAGACCCACCATCCCCTCGAGGCCGTCGTGATCATGCTCGGCACCAACGATCTGAAGTCCTGCTTCGATCGCACCGCCCAAGACATTGCGGAAGCCCTCAGTGGTTACCTCGACGACATCCCCGCCAACATTGCCGATCGACGCGGCAGAGCTCCCGCCACGATCCTGGTCAGCCCGATCTGGATCGATGACGCAGCCCCTTGGTACCGGGACAGGACATCTGCCGGCTTCGACCGTCGCGGTGTCCAACGATCCCGTGAACTCGGTGAAGAGATCCGTCGCCTGGCGTCAGATCGCGGCGCGCTCTACGCGGACGCGTCCCAGGTGGCACGGGCAGGCGGCGATGGCCTCCATCTGACGCTCGACTCACACCCGCTGCTCGCGGAGCTCATCGCCGCCAAGGTCTTGCAGGCGATCTCCACGACCGATACGGCCATGGCCGCGACCTGACCGTCGTCCGCTCATCGGTGTGCGGACCTCGCCATCCGAACGGACCCATGCGAGCAGAGCCTCACCTGAATCGGGCGCGCCTCATCGGCATATGAGGGCGCTCGGACAGCGGCAGATGACGTGGCGCGTATCCAGCACCTTTCGGCGCGGCTCGGTTGTCGGAGCTCCACTTGTCAGGTCTCCGCGTGACCACCTTGGGTCACTTCGTCCTCACTGGCTTTCCCCGGCCATGTCCCACATTGGTCTCGACGCTCGCGGCGCTGGGCGGTGGCCTCCGCGCAGGAAAGACTTCTCAACAAGGCGCCAAGACGCCTCAGCCAGCCCGAACGAAAGGACCACGCTCACTACTCCGACCGCGACGGAGTGCCCAAAAGCGAGGAGCAGCATCCACAGGACCCCGAAGTTCCACAGGTACAGGGCATATGACCGGCGACCTACGTAGCGCAACCACCCCCACGTCAGCGGCCCACCTCCGGAGCCGCACACCGCCCAGATCGCGACCGCCGTCACGATCGGTACCACGAGAGGGGCCCACACCATGCGGGCGTCGGGGCTGCTCGGGATGATCCATACCACCTGAGATGCCGCGAGAATTGCTGTAAACCACGGCGACAGTCGAAGTGTTGGCAGCCCGCGGTGGGCCGCTATCGCAAGCACCGCGCCGATCAGGATCGCTGCCGCACGGGTGTCCGAACCGTAGGTGACCCGGGCAGAGTCGGCCGTGACGAACCAGAGCGCGAAGCTTGAGCCCAACCGAGGCTCCGAGGCCGGATAGCGCGATGACGAGTGGCCCGTTGCGCCAACGCCACGAGACCGCCAGCGCGATCGGCCAGAGCAGATAGAACTGCTCCTCAATCGCCAGCGTCCATGTCGGGCTCAGCAAGCCGAGCGGGGCAGCGCCAGCCATCGCCGCCCAGTTCGCAACGTAGAGAGCCACAGCCCACAGCGATCCGACGGTCCGCACCCCCGTCAGCGCGCCGAGGCCCCAGAAGGTGGCGACCACGACTACAAGTGCGGGAACCAGTCTCCGCGCGCGGCGAGCGTAAAAACGAACGAACGATACTCGGCCGGTCTCCATCAACTCCGAGACGAGCATTGACGTGATGAGGAACCCGGACAGAGCGAAGAACATGTCCACACCCGCCCGAACCGACCGAGCCCAGTGGGTCAACGGCCCGAAACCGAGGGCCGCGAGGTGGCAGAGCGAGAACGAGCAGGATTGCCACCCCGCGAAGCCCGTCGAGGCCGGGCCTACGTCCCAACTGCCACGTGGTCTCGCTCATGTTGCTCCTCTCATGGGCATCCGCCAGGGGTGATTCGACGAACGTGGTCGTGGGAGGTTCGACTTCCGGTCGCGGCTAGAGTCGGCTCGCCAGGGCCGGCGACGGTGTAGATCGGGGAGCCCGCTACGCGCAACCTGCGCGAATGAAGACTCGTATGGCGCGCGGGCCGGCGGCATGATCGTTGAGACGCGACCGGACAGCTACTTGCCCGTCGATCACGTCGGGCTGGGCCGGGCCTGGGATGTCGGGCGTAGTCGGACGAGACCGGCCAGATAACCGATGGTGCCTTGGCCGAAGACTGGCGCTGAGACGACCAGGGCAACAGGGACCACCCACCACCAGCCACGCCGTGCGCCGACGGCGACAAGCACCAGGCCGAACACCAGGCGTGCCGCCGCGAAAGGCGTCCCGGAAGCGGAGAGGAAGCTAAGCCAGTCGTGCCAGGCAGCCGGCCAGAGCACGTAGGAGGCAGCGGCGATGGCACCCGTCCAGACCCAAGACACGACGAGATTGCGCCACTCCCCACGGGAGGCATACCAACTCGCGCCGATCAGTCCGGGAGTGACCTTGGTCAGGTAGCCGATGGCCCACCACCCTGCGCGGCCGCCAACGCCGAGTACGGCGGCAACCGTGAGGAGGCCGATGACGTTGCCAAGCACGAATCCCTGAGCGAGGAAGAACAAGAGGGGAACGGCCCACTTCCAGCCCAAAGGTGCGAGGAGCCACGCCGAAACACGCGATGTCGATCGCGATCATGGTGGCCGCGAACCAGTCGAAGGGCAGTTCCGCGATCGGGCGGATCACCTCCGCAAAGGCAGGTGAGTAGAGGAAGGCATCGTGCGTGCCTGGCGGTGCTGAGTAGAGCAAGTCGCTGTGAGAGGTCAGCCAGTATGCGTGCGCGTCCTGCCCGATGTCGCTGGCCCGGCCGTACATGGAGAAATCGGCGCACAGCGAATATCGGTCCACCGACCCACAAGCCGACCAGCACCCCCATGAGTGCTGCTCGACGAAGGCTGTACTCGCCGTCCACCTTCTCGGGCAACGCATAGGACTCCGACACGGACGCGCGGGTTTGCATACGTTGGTGTCCCTCGGGTCTCAGGCCGCCGTATCGAAGTGAGACCGCAGCACGAGACTGGTCGAAGACGGCGCAGCGGACACCGGCCGACCTACGGGTGTGGTTACCTGTTTTCGGCGCGCCAGAACTCGGCGGTGCGACGACCCCCGTCATCGACGCGCGGCGGACCCGGCTCCGGGACACCGCCGCTGCAGTCGCGCGGGTGGGAGCCACCGAGAGTCGGGTCCGCACGGCTGCGGGCGGCCATCTGATGTTGGTGAGGGCTCAGGCGGCAGCATGTGAGTGCGTTGGACAGGGGACGTCCTTCGACGGAGCGCGTTGTCCACAGCTCTCCGGTGGGCACTTGCGGGGGTCGTTCCGATCCGGAATAATCGAACGTATGTTCGAGTCATCAGAAGCTCCCTCGCCGCGCACAGGCGTGAGTGATTCGAGCCTGGACGCGGGGGTGATCCTGGCCCAGCAGCGCGCGCTGTCAGCGGCTCTCGAGGCGCCGAGCGGGCTGGACGATGCCGGCCGCGTCGACGCGCTCCGCGCGCTGGAGCGGCTCGGCTGCGCCGTGTCGGCAGCCCAGGCGCAGCTCACGGTCGAGCTCGACGTGTCGCAGCGTGCCCGGCAGGAGGCCGCCGGCTCCCCCTCACAGCAGCGGGGTCGCGGCGTGGCTGCCCAGGTCGCGTGGGCGCGCCGCGAGTCACCCCACCGCGGGCAGCGACACCTGGGGCTGGCCAAGGCGGTGACCGCGGAGCTCCCCTTCACCTGGCGCGCGTGGCGGGAGGGTCGGATCACCGAGTGGAAGGCGACGCTCATCGCCCGTGAGACCGCGTGCCTGTCGCTCGACGACCGGATCGAGGTCGACGCGCTGGTGGCGGGTGACGCGGACCATCTGGAGGCCATGGGCGAGCGTGAGCTGGTGTCGGCCGTGCAGTCCGAGACCTGCCGGCTCGACCCGGCGTCCGTCGTGGCACGGCGGCGTCGAGCCGAGGCGGAACGACACGTGACGTTGCGACCTGCCCCCGACACCATGACCTGGCTGACGGCTCTGCTGCCGGTGAAGGACGGCGTCGCCGCGTATGCCGCGCTGACGCGCGCCGCCGACTCCGCACGCGCCACGGGCGATCCCCGGAGCAAGGGACAGGTGATGGCGGACGGCCTGGTCGGCGCGATCCTCGCCTCCCCTCCCCCTGACCGATCCGCGATCGCGATCCCGGTCTCTCTCAACCTGGTGATGACCGATCACGACCTGTTCGGCTCCGCTGACGAGCCGGCCCACCTCGACGGCTTCGGGCAGATCCCTGGCGAGCTGGCGCGCGAGCTCGTCGTCGGTGCCTGTTCCCGCGGCGACCGCGTGTGGCTGCGGCGGCTCTACTGCCACCCGGTCACCGGTGAGCTGGTGGCCGCCGAGGCGCGGGGACGCCTCTTCCGCGCGGGTCTGGCGCGGTTCATCAGGCTCCGCGACCGCGTCTGCCGCACCCCCTGGTGCGAGGCTCCGGTGCGACACGCAGATCACGCTCAGGGTTCCGCTCAGAGCGGCCCTACCAGCCTCGAGAACGGGCAGGGCCTGTGCGAGGCGTGCGACTACGCCAAACAGGCTCCCGGTTGGCGCGCCCGACCATCCCCCGGCGCCCAGGGTCACGAGATCGAGACGACCCTTCCCACCGGCCACCGCTATCGGTCCCGTCCACCGCCGACGGTGGCGACGATCCGGCGTACGCCGATCCGGCTCGACTACATCCTGACCTGCTGACCGATCGGCTCAAATGCCAGCCGGCCTGCTCCTTCGCGGCTAGCCTGCGCGTCGTGAAGATGCTGGTGATGGTGGCCGTCGTGCTGGCGCTGGTGTTCGGCGGGGCGGGTATCGCGTTCCGCTTCGTGCACGACCGCGCCGACAGCCTGGTCCACCAGGTGGTCGACACCAAGCTGCCGACGCGTGTCCAGGAACATGCGTGGGCGCCTGTGGTCGACGGCAGGCCCGCTCCGGCGAACGCGATCCGTTTCGGGGCGGGGACGATCGACACCGTCCGGTGCCATGTGAGTCTCGGCACCTACGGGCTCTCGATCGTGCACCGCTTCACCTTCCAGAGGTCCGCGACCCCCATCCGTCATGGTTGTCCCGGGTCGGCGATCCGGCGCTCCCTGAGCAAGGCCACGAAGGTCCGCTCCGACACCGACGGCCGCCACGAGGTGCTCACCTTCGTCAACGACAAGGGCCATACCGTCCTGACGCTGCGCGCGCGAGGCTGAGCGGCCGCTAGCCCGCCCGGGCGCGGCGGCGGCGGCGTACGGCGTAGAAGAGCGACCAGCCGACTCCGGCCAGCAGGGCCAGCACCCATGCGGCGACCTCGGCCGTCCAGCCCGGTGGGCGGAAGTCGACGTGCACGGTGTCTCCCTGGGCCGACCCGGGCAGGTGCACGGTCACCAGATAGCCGTCCACGGGGTCGGCCAGGCTGCCCACGTCGGTCGCGTACCCGGGCCAGTCGAGCAGGCTCAGCACCACGGTGCCGCCGCCGGAGGGCACGCCGTCGACGCGGAACGACGTGCCGTCGTCGTCCGCGGTGACCGCGGACACCGAGGTGCCCGGCGAGGTCCACACCACGCCACCGGCTCCTGGCACGGGCGTACGCCGGGTCCAGAGCACGGTGTACGGCGTGCGGCCGGCGATCTGCCAGCCGGCCGGCGGATGCGCCAGCCGGGCGGCCGGGAAGTCCCGGCGGACCAGCGACAGGGAGCTCACGCCGAGCAGGTCGACGCGCTTCATCCCGGTCGTCGGCTCCGTGCTGAACAGGGTGTCGAGCAGCTCCGGGCAGGTGTCGCCCTCGTAGTAGACGCAGTAGCGCTCCTTGTAGGCGAGCTGGCTGATCGCGGTGTAGGTGTTCTGCACCGGGTGGTCGACCGAGGTACCAGCCCGAGCCGATCAGGAGCTGTCTGGCCGCCTGCGGGTCCCGCTGCACCAGCAGATCCGTCGCCCCGACCTGGAAGACGTCGCCGACCGCGCCGGGCAGCACCGCCTGGTAGGCACCGAGGTCGGTCGGGGCGTTGCGCTGGGGCGAGGGCGGGGTCGGGTAGAAGCCGTGCTGGATCGCCAGCAGAGCCAGCGTCAGGCCCCCGGCGGTGGGCGCGACCCAGCGGAGCCGGCCGTGCACGACGAGCCACCAGACGAGCGAGATCCCAGCCGCGACCACCGCGACCGCGCACACCTGAGCGGCCCACATCGACGGCGCGCGGACGAGCGCCAGCAGCCCCGCGAGCGCCACCCAGGCCAGGGACAGAGCGAGACGGAGCGGGGTCGGCCGCAGCCCGAAGCGGTGCCAGGCCACGACCAGCAGCACCACCAGCGCCACGACCAGGAACGGCTGGAGCCGGAGCGGCCAGCGCAGGGGTCCGATCTGCGCCGGACCGTCAACGAGGAGGAGGGTCGCCACCGTGAAGAGCAGCAGCCCACCGAGAGGGCGCCACTCGCGGCGCGCCCGGCCCCAGTCCAGCCAGAGCGCCGCGGGCAGGAACCACGCGACGTACGCGTAGGGCAGCAGGTGTGACGAGCCGCTCTGGATCGCCGCCGTGGGCAGCACCGACGCGAACAGCCCGAGCGGGTCGGTCGTGAACTTGCCGCCGAAGAACCCGCGGTAGCCCTCCTCGCGCGCGGTCACCGAGGCGGTGAGGACGCCGGGCAGGTACACGGTCAGCGCCACGAGCCCGAGCAGCACTCCGGAGACGAGGACGCGGCGCAGCGCCGCCCAGTCGCGAGCGAGCCGGCTGTCGACCAGGCAGGCGACCAGGACGACGATCAGCATGATCGTGCCGAAGACGTAGCCGACGCTCACGAGCAGGTAGCCGAGCACCAGGGCGGGCAGCGGGTTGGCGCCGCGGGTCATGGTCCGGCGGAGCGCCCACCAGACCCAGGGCAGGAGCGCCCAGATCATCTCGGCGGCCGCCCACGAGGGCAGGTCGAGGTACTGCGTCATGCCGCCCATGGGGACGGCGACGGCGGCGACGTACGCCGCGGCAGGCGGTGCGTCGTAGGACCGGACGAGGCGGAAGGTGCCGAGCGCGCCGACCACGGCGAAGGCCACCTTCACCGACGTGGCGAGGACCAGCAGGTGCGACGTGACGGTGGCCAGGAGTCCGATGCCGACCGTCAGTGGCGACCAGGCACCCCACTGACCTTCGGCGGCGATGCCTCCCGCGCGCCAGGCGTGGGGGTCGACCAGGGGCGGCCACTCGCCGTGCCGGACCAGGTCGCCGAGGCGGTACCACCAGCCGTAGTAGGCGGCCGGGGTGTCGCCGTACCAGAAGTAGCGGTGGTCCCCGGCCAGCAGCACCCCCATCGCCAGCAGCACCGTGGCCGCGGCGGCGAGCATCCAGACCGCCTCCGCCCGCCGGGCGGTCCTCACGACTTGACCGCCGCCAGGAACACCGACGAGCCGAACGGAAGGTCGCGCCGGGCCAGCACCCGCTCGTCCCACCGGCACAGGCCCAGGAGCGCCCGGGCGAGACCCGGGCCGACCTCGGGCACGTCGACCACGTCGGCCGGCCGATCGGTACGACGGGCGAGCCGGTGGCGCACCCCGCGGACGGCGCGCTCGGCGACGAACATCGGGAAGACGCCGGCGAAGCCGTAGGTCGCACGGCGTACCTCGAAGCCGGAGTCCTCGAGCGCGGCCACCGCCCGCGGGCGGGTGTAGCGACGGTGGTGGCCGTTGGCGACGTCGTGGTCGCTCCACGCCCACTGGTACGCCGGCACGGACGCGAGCAGGCGGCCGCCCGGCTCGAGCACCCGGTACAGCTCCCGCAACGCGTCGGCCTCGGGCTCACAGTGCTCGATCACGTCGAACGCGCTGACCACCTCGAAGCTCGCGTCGGCGAAGGGCAGGGCGAACACGGAGCCGCACACTCCCTCGGGCGGCCGGAGCCCTCGGGGATCCAGATCGAGGGACACCTTCTGTGAAGCCGTCAGCCAGCCGACGCTGGGTCCGTCGGCGCTGCCGACGTCGAGCAGGCGCCCGGCGTCACCGACGTAGGGGCCGAGGGCGGTCTGCAGCATCTCCGACCTCGCGCGGTACCACCAGTAGTCGGGCTGCAGGATCGACGGAGATCCTCCGTGCGGTGCAGGAGGCGCGTCGGACACCGGGGAAGGGTAACCGCCGGTGAGAATGCACCCATGACCGCCCTCGTGCTGGCCTCGGCGTCCCCGGCCCGGCTCGCGACGCTCCGTGCGGCCGGGATCCACCCGTCCGTGATGGTCTCGGGGGTCGACGAGTCGGTGGTGTCGGGACTGCCACCGGCCGACCTCGCGCTCCGCCTCGCAGAGCTCAAGTGCGACGCCGTCGCGGACGGGATCACCGACGGGTCGCTGGTCCTCGGCTGCGACTCCGTGCTCGACCTCGACGGCGAGGCGCTGGGCAAGCCCGGCGACGCGGACGTCGCCGTACGCCGGTGGCAGGCGATGCGCGGCCGTTCCGGCGTCCTGCGCACCGGGCACTGCCTCCGCGACACCGCAGCAGGCACTCGCGCGGGCGCGACCGCGTCGACCGTCGTGCACTTCGCGGACGTGACCGATGCGGAGATCGCGGCGTACGTCGCCACGGGCGAGCCGCTCGAGGTGGCGGGCGCGTTCACCATCGACGGGCTGGGTGGCGCCTTCGTGACCGGGATCGAGGGCGATCACCACAACGTGGTCGGGCTGAGCCTGCCGCTCCTGCGTGACCTGCTCGCCGAGCTGGGCCATGCCTGGACCGACCTCTGGACCGGACGGTCCTAGAAGCGCTCGGCCTCGGCCTGCTCCTCGACCTCGAGGTCGCGGTTCTGGTCGAGCAGCGGGTGGAACACGACCTCGCCCACCGTGACCGGCTTGCGGAAGACGAACCGCCGGAACAGGTAGAAGCGCGCGGCCTGCCCGATCAGCGCTCCGACGACGTTGGCCGCGACGTTGTCGGCGAACGGGTCGGTCAGGTGGAGGACGTGCCGGCTGAACCACAGGCAGAAGATCGAGATCGGCATCGTGACCAGGTTGATCACGAAGAACGCGGTGCGTCCGCCGTCGGCGTGCACCGGGGGGCGGTGACGGAAGGTCCAGTTGCGGCTCAGCCGGTAGCTGACCACCATCCCGACCAGGCTGGCGATGACGAAGGCCGCGATCGGCTGGTCGCCCAGCCACGGGTTGCTGGTCATGTAGAGGCCGTGGACCAGGAAGTTGAAGATCGTGAACGAGGTGATGGTCGCCAGTCCCCCGGTGACCATGAAACGCCCGATCTCGACCGCGAGGTGGGGCAGGCGCGACGGCACCCCTGCAGTCTAGAGAAGCCCCGCGCCGATCTCGGTATCAGAGGGCGCGGATCGGCTGCCTACCGGCGATGGCGTGGTGAGCGGGAGGCAGGGTCTGTGTCGGAGTGGACCGGTCCGACCCGCACGCGGTGAGTCCCGCGCGCAGGACGATCGCACTCCTCAGCCAGACCGTCGTACGCCGCCTCGCCGCCACCACGGTGGTAGGACGCACGGAGCGGCACGAAGGTTGCGCTCAGGTGGCGTCCTGGGCGGGATCCTTCACCGGCGCCGTCGAGGCCGCCTCGTCGTGCAGCAGCGTCTCGGGCGCGGCCAGCGCGGCGAACACGGGCAGCACGCACACCACGGCGCACAGCACGAAGGCGGGTGAGTAGCCGGCGGCGTCGGCCACGAGGCCGGTCACGACGGGGCCGAGGACGAGCCCGAGATCGCCGGCCATCTGGAAGACCGCCACCACGGTGCCGCCCTTGCCGGCCACGACGTCGCCCATCACCGCCCCGGGGGCCACCGCGTCGGAGGCTGCCGACACACCGATCAGGACCGTCGCGGTCACCAGCCCGGCGATGGCCGGCAGCGTCGGGAGGAGCAGGAACGCCAGAGCCCCGACGAGCAGGCCCACCACGATCACCGGCCGGCGACCGATCGTGTCCGCGACCTTGCCGGTCGGCAGCAGGAGGGCGCCGCTGACCACGCTGACGATGAGGAACGCGGCGTACGCCCAGCCGGCCGACAGGTGGAGGGCGTCGCGCACGTACAGGGGCACCATCGCCGAGCGGGCGCCGACCAGCGCGAAGTCGCCGGCGAAGGCCGCCGCCAGGGCAGCGAGGTAGGCCCGGTTGCGCAGGGCGACGGCCAGCGCCAGCGGCTCGGACCGGTCCGACTGGCGGGCAGCCAGCTCGCTGTGACGCAACGCGCCGAGCCCGAGCAGACCGGCGATCACGAGCGTGCCGGCGTAGAGGAAGAACGGCAGCCGGAGCGAGAAGCTGGCCACCGTCCCGACCGCCGGCCCGGCGACCAGGCCGATCAGGAAGGCACCCGCCCAGACTCCCTGGGCGCGACCGCGCAGATGGCTCGGCGTGACCCTGACCAGGAGGCTGGCCGCGCTCACGCTGAACATGATCGAGCCGACGCCTCCGGCGCCGCGCAGGACGAGCAGCTGCCAGTAGGACTGAGCGAGACCGGCCAGCGCACTGCTCACCGCGACCACCCCGATGCCGGCCGCGAGCAGCAGCCGTTCCCCGAAGGCGTTGACGAGCCTGCCGACGAACGGCGCCATCACCAGCCGCATCAGGGCGAACGCGCTCACCACGGCTCCCGCGGCCGCCCTGCCGACTCCGAACTCGCGCGCGAACAGCGGCAGCGCCGGCGCGACCAGACCGAAGCCCAGTGCCACCATGAAGGCGACCCCGGTCAGTGCCCGGACCTCGGGTGGGAGGTCACGGAACAGTCGCACCCCGCGACGCTACTCGACCGGGAGGCCGAGCCCGCGCGCGATCAGCATCCGCTGCACCTCGGAGGTGCCCTCACCGATCTCGAGCACCTTGGCATCGCGGTAGAACCGCGTGACGGGGTACTCCTCCATGAAGCCGTACCCGCCGAAGACCTGCGTGGCGATCCGGGTGGCGGTGACCGCCGACTCGGTGGAGTAGAGCTTGGCCACCGCGGCGGCCTGCTTGAACTCGCCGGGCTTCGGGCCCTTGCCGTCGCGCATCGCGTCCTTCATCGCGGCGGCCTGGTAGGTCAGCAGGCGGCTCGCCCGCAGCATGACCTCGAGGTCCGAGATCTGGAAGGCGACACCCTGCTTGCGGCCGATCGGGACGCCGAAGGTCTGCCGTTCGCCGGCGTACTGCAGCGACGCGTCGAGGCACGCCTGGATGCAGCCGACCGCCAGTGCGGCGATGGCGACGCGGCCGTCGTCGAGGGTGGCCAGGAACTGCGCGAAGCCGCGGCCGCGGTCGCCGAGCAGGTTGCCCTCGGGGACGTGGCAGTCGTCGAAGCTGAGGGGGTGGGTGTCGGAGGCGTGCCAGCCGAGCTTGTCGTACGCCGGCTCGACGGTGAACCCGGGCGTGCCGGACGGCAGGATGATCGCCGAGATCTCGGCGCGGCCGTCCTCTCGCTCACCCGTGCGGGCGGTGACCGTGACGCAGGAGGTGATGTCGGAGCCGGAGTTGGTGATGAACTGCTTGGCGCCGTTGACGACCCACTCGCCGTCGCGGAGCTCGGCGCGGGTGCGCGTCGCACCGGCGTCGGAGCCGGCGCCGGGCTCGGTGAGACCGAACCCGGCCAGGGTCTCGCCGGCGACGAGGTCGGGCAGCCACTGCGCCTTCTGCTCCTCGGTGCCGTAGGTCTGGATCGGGTTGATGCCCAGCCCGACCGCGGCCTCGAGGGTGATCCCGAGGGACTGGTCGACGCGGCCGATCTCCTCGATCGCGACGCACAGGCTGGTGAAGTCGCCGTCCTCGCCGGCACCGCCGTACTCCTCGGGGGCCGTGAGGCCCATCAGCCCGAGCTTGCCCATCTGTTGCACCACATCGACGGGGAAGTGGTGGTCGCGGTCCCACTGCGCGGCGTGGGGGGCGATCTCGGCCTCTGCGAAGTCGCGGACGCTGTGCCGGAACTCCTCGTGCTCGCGCGACAGCTCGTACGTCATGGCGGGCATCCTAGCCGCGCCGGTTAACGATCGCTAACCGTCGTGCGGGCCGACCGGAGCACGTGCACGACGTAGTCGCTGTCGTCGGTGAACGGCTGCAGGTCGTACGACGAGAAACGGCTCTCGACCTGCAGCCCGACCGACTCGCAGTCGGCGACGAACTCCGCCAACGGGTACTCCCGAGACGTCGGTGCGGGTGCGTCACGGATGCTGAACCCGACCAGCAGGCGGCCCTGCGGCGCGAGCAGTGAGCCCAGCACGCCCAGGACCGTGCGCTCGGTGTCGGGCGCGAGCAGGATCATCACGTTGCCGACACAGACGACCACGTCGTACGCCGTCGGGAAGCCGGCGGCACCCAGCGTCTCCGGCGTCAGCTCGTCGAGCCGGGACGGTACGACGGGCAGCGTCGGGGAAGGTGCTGCGCGACTGCTCGATGATCTCGGTGTCGAAGTCGACACCGACGACGTGGTGACCGCGGGCCAGGAGCGACGCCCCGACCCTCCCCATCCCGGAGCCGGCGTCGAGGATCCAGCCGCCGCGCGGGGCCAGCACGTCTGCCAGCCGCGCCTCACCCTCGATGTCGACGCCCTCGTCCATCAGCCGCGCGAAGTGCGCGCCGTAGCCGCCGTGCCCCGCGGCCCGCTCCTGGGCCCGGGCCTGTTCCCACCGTGTCTCCGCCATGCGGGTCACCCTAGGACGGTCAGGGCGAGCAGGGAGGCGGAGGTCATCCGGACCAGCCAGTCCTCGACGGCCTCCCGGGTCCAGCCGCGCTCGTTGCGCAGACGACCCTGGAGCAGCGGGTTCATCAGGATCCAGCACATGTCGACGGCCTCGTCGACGCCCAGGCCGGCGCGCAGACCGCCGACCCCGGCCAGGTGGGAGACGAACATCCGTGCCCCGCCCTGCCGCTCGACGTCGATCCGGGCCCGGAGCGCCGCCGCATCGGCGTCGACGTCGACGGCCCGGTTGAGCACGACCTCGAGCGGCGCCAGCCGGTCGCCGACGCTCAGCACCTGGTCCGCCCAGAGCCGCACGAGGACGCCCGGATCGGTGATCTCCTGCATCGCCAGCACGTGGGGCCGCTCGGACATCGGGACCGGCTCGTCGTCGCCGACCACGGCCCAGTCCCACGCGGTCTTGAGCAGCTCCGCCTTGGAGCCGACGGACAGGAAGACCGTACGACGGCTGACCCCTGCGGACTCGGCGACCGCGTCGATCGTGGTGCCGGCGTACCCGCGCGCCTCGAAGAGCTCGCGGGCAGCGCCGACGATCCGCCGGCGGGTCTGGCGTGCCGCCTCGGCGCGCACCGTCGAGTGGTAGGTCCGTGGATCGCTCACCGGGACTCCTGAAAAGACGTTGACGTGGTGCCGGACATTCGCTGCATCCTCAGTGTAGTGAATATTCGACGACGGGGGAGAAGACATGCAGATCGTGATCATCGGCGCCGGACCGGCCGGGTTGTTCCTGGGCAGCGCCCTCGCCCGGAGGGGCCACCGGGTGACGGCGGTCGACCGCGACCCGGGCCCGGCCGACGACACCGCCTGGGCGCGGCGCGGGGTGATGCAGTTCCACCACGCGCACGCCTTCCGCCAGACGGTCGTGGAGGCGCTCGCCCGTGAGGTGCCGGAGGCGGTGGACCTGTGGCTCGCCGCGGGTGCCGAGGCGATCGAGTTCGAGGACTACGGCGGCACGGTCACCCGGCTCGGGCTGCGCTCGCGCCGCGAGACCTTCGAGCGGTCGCTGCGGGCAGCCGCCCTCGCGACACCCGGCTTCACGCTGCGGCGCGGACACGTCGAGTCGGTGATCCAGGGGGACGGACGCGCCACCGGGGTGCTCGTGGACGGCGTACCCGTGGCAGCGGACCTCGTCGTCGACGCGTCCGGACGCGCCGGACGCGCGACCCGGGGCCTGGCCGAACGCGCGGGCATCGGCGGACCCTGCGGCCAGGCGTACGTCGACCGCGTCTACCGGCTCAAGCCGGGCGCCGAGCCCGGACCGATGACGAACCCGATCGCCTGGCAGGCCGACCTCGACGGGTACCTGTCGCTGGTCTTCCGGCACGAGAAGGGGCTCTTCTCGGTCCTGATCGTCCGGAGGTCCGACGACACCGCGCTGCGCGCACTGCGCTACGAGGACGCCTTCGAGGCGGCTGCGCGGGCGATCCCCGGCCTCGACGTCTGGACCGACCCCGAGCGCGCCGAGCCGGTCACCGACGTGCTCGCCGGCGGGGCACTGCTCAACGTCTATCGCAGCCAGCGCGACGTCGACGGCGAGCTCGTCCTGCCGGGGCTCTTCTTCGCCGGGGACAGCGTCGCCACCACGACCCCGGTCTTCGGCCGCGGCATCACCACGACCCTGTGGCAGTGCGAGGCGCTGCTCAGCCTGCTCGACCACGACAGCGACGACCTGGCCGCCACCGGTCATGCCTTCGACGACTGGAGCGCCGAGACGATGAGGCCGTGGGTCGAGGACCACGTCCACATGGACGCCGTCCGCCTCGACCGTTGGAACGGCGCCGACATCGACGCCGACGCGCCCCTGCCCTCGGACCTGATCCTCACCGCCGCCGAGGTGCGGCCCGAGATCATGGCGTCGGCGGGCGGCTACCTGTCGATGGCTGCGCTGCCCGCCTCGCTGCGGGAGGCCGAGCCGCTCGCCCGCGAGGTGTACGCCGGCGGCTGGCGCCCGGCGTACGCGCCCGGCCCGACGCGCGACGAGCTGGTCGAGATCGTGGGGCGCGTCGTGGCCCAGCCTCAGCCGGCCTGAGCCAGCGCGTCCTTCAGCGCTGCCACCACCAGGAGCGCGGCGTCGGGGCGCGCGTTGTGGCCCATCAGCCCGATCCGCCACACCGTGGCGGCGTAGGCGCCGACGCCGGCGCCGATCTCGAGGTCGTGCACGCTCGAGCAGGTAGCGGCGTACGGCGGCCGAGTCGACGCCGTCGGGGACCTTGCACGGTCGTCAGCTCCGGCAGGCGCTAGCCCTCGGCCGCGAAGAGCTCGAGGCCCATCTCCTCCAGGCCGTCCTGGAGCTGTCGGCCGGCCTCGGCGTGGCGGGCCCAGACGGCGTCGAGGCCCTCGTCGAGGATCCGCGCCGAGAGCGGCGTGCAGGCGACGACCATCGCCACCGGGGCGGTGTGGTGGTAGGTGCGGCCGCCGCCCTTGGCGGACGCCTCGCCGACGTAGCCGCCGAGCAGGCCGAGGTCGAGGTACCAGCTGCGCGGCTTCTCGACGCGGCGGTCGAAGGCCCGCTCGTTGATCGTGAAGGGCGCGAGGCCGGGAGCCACCCCGAGGCACTTCTGGGTGCCGGCGTACCCGACGTCGATGCCCCAGTCGTCGGCGCGCCAGCTCGATGCCGGCGATGCTGGTCACGGCGTCGGCGAGGAGCAGGGCGTCGCCCTTGCCGGCGCCGAGCGCGGCGATGTCGGAGCGGACGCCGGTGCTGGTCTCGGCGTGGACGGCGGCGATGATCGCCGGGCTCGGGTGGGCGGACAGCACCCGGTCGACGTCGACCGGCGTGCCCCACTCGTGGTCGACCGCGACGACCTCGGCGCCGCAGCGGGCCGCGACGTCGCACATCCGCTGACCGAAGAGGCCGTTGACCGCCACCACGACCACGTCGCCGTCGTGGACGGTGTTGACGAACGCCGCCTCCATGCCGGCCGAGCCGGTGGCCGAGAGCGGGAGGGTGCGGGCGTTCGTCGGTCCCCCACACGGTGCGGAGCCGCTCGCAGGTCTCGTCCATGATCGCGAGGAAGGCCGGGTCGAGATGCCCGAGCAGCGGCCGGGCGAGCGCGGCGGTCGCCTCGGGGTAGGGGTTGGACGGGCCGGGCCCGAAGAGATGCCGTTCGGTGATCACTGCGCCGAGGCTAGCGGTCAGAGGATGGTGCCGGGGTTGAGGATGCCGTCGGGGTCGAGGGCGTCCTTGATCCGCCGGGTCAGGGCCATCACGTCGGGGCCGAGCTGCTCGGGCAGGGCCGCCGGCCTTGGCCTTGCCGACGCCGTGCTCGCCGGTGATGGTGCCGCCGAGCGCGATCGCCGCCGCCATCACCTCGTCGAAGGCCGCGCGCGCCCGCCGCTCGGCGTCGGGGTCGGTCGGGTCGTAGACGATGATCGGGTGGGTGTTGCCGTCGCCGGCGTGGGCGACGACCGGGATCTCGACGTCGTGCGCCGCGGCGATCGCGGCCGATCGCGTCGAGCAGGTCGGGCAGCAGCGGCACCGGGGCGCCGACGTCCTCGAGCAGCAGCGACCCCCGCGCCTCGAGCGCCGGGAACGCCGTGCGCCGGGCCTGCACGAACAGCTCGCCCTCGTCGGGGTCGTCGGTGGTGAAGCACTCCACCGCACCGGCCGCCGTGCACGCCGCATGCATGGTCGCCATCTCGGCGGTCCGCGACTCCCCCGGCGCGTCGGACTGCACGATCAGCAGGGCGCCGGCGTCGCGGTCGAGCCCCATCGGCCGGTAGTCCTCGACGGCGTTGATCGACGCCCGGTCCATCAGCTCGCAGCAGGCACGGCCGCATCGTCGACCGCATCGCGACGACGGCCTCGGCCGCCGCGTGCACGGTCGGGAACGTCGCGACGAGCGTCGACCGCGCGGCCTGGGCCGGCACCAGCCGCAGGATCGCCCGGGTCACGATGCCGAGCGTGCCCTCGCTGCCGACGAACAGCTTGAGCAGCGAGAGCCCGGCGACGTCCTTGATCCGCTTGCCCGCCGAGGGTGACCAGCGGTGCCGTCGGCCAGGACGACGTCGAGGCCGAGCACGTAGTCGGTGGTGACGCCGTACTTCACGCAGCACAGGCCGCCGGCGTTGGTCGCGACGTTGCCGCCGATCGAGCAGATCTCGTACGACGACGGGTCGGGCGGGTACCACAGCCCGTCCTTCGCGGCCGCCGCCTTGACGTCCTTGTTGAAGGCGCCGGGCTCGACCACCGCGACCTGGCAGTGGGTGTCGATCTCGATCGTCGGTCATCCGCTCGAGGCTGAGCACGATGCCGCCGTCGACCGCGCTCGACCCGCCGGACAGCCCGCTCCCGGCGCCGCGCGGTACGACGGGCACCCGGTGGGCCGCGGCCCAGCGCACGGCCGTCTGCACCTGCCCGGCGTCCTCCGCGCGCACCACCGCGACCGGCGTACCGGCGGACGGGTCGCGCGACCAGTCGTGGCGGTACTTCTCGACGGCGACCGGGTCGGTCACGACCACGTCGCCGGGCAGAGCCGCGCAGAGCTCCTCCAGCGCCTCCCTGTTCACCTGCATGGAGCCCATGCAACCACGCCGCCCGAGCTTCAGGCACGGACTCCGGTGGGCGGCGGACCGGCGAGGTCGATGCGCGACCGCCTCGTCGGTCGGGGTCGGAGTCAGTCCGAAGGTCTCCTGCGCCGCGCTCGAGTCGAGCACGAACGGGCGTGCGGAACTGGTGCTGGGTCTCGCGCAGCTCCTTGGCCATCGGGTTGACGAGCCCGGCCGACCACAGCACCGCAGCGCGGCATGGAGCGTCACCTTCGGCTCGGTCACGCCGAGCTGCGCCGCCGCGATCGCGGTCAGCTCCCGCAGGGTGCGCGGGCTCGTCGCTCGGGCACGTGCCAGGCACGTCCCCAGGCGCGCTCGTCGTACACGCCCGTCGACCAGCAGCGCGGCGACGTCGTCGACGCAGGTCCAGGTGTGGGGTGCGTCGAGATCGGCGGGCACGAACGCCCGCCGGCCCTTGCGCAGGGCCGGGGTCACGACGCACCGACAGCAGCGAGTTGCCGCCGAGGTAGTCGCTCCCCCGCACCTCGAAGGTGCGGATCCGCCCGGCCTCGTGCGCGGCCAGCGCGTCGCGCCACATCGCGATTGCGGACCTTGCCCTTGTGACCGGTGGCCGCGAGCGGCGTCTCCTCGGTCATCGGCGCGTCGACCTCGCCGTAGCCGTAGAGGTTGCCCACGGTCGCCAGCACGGCACCGCTGGACTCGGCCGCCTGCAGCAGCGCCGCGGCGACGGGCGGCCAGTCCTGCTCCCACCGGGAGTACGTGCGGGTTCACGCAGTTGTAGATCGCGGCCGGCGCCGTCGGCCAGCTCGGCGAGCCGGGTGGCGTCGGCGGCGTCGGCAGCGACCCGCTCGGCGCCCGTCGGGACCGCTGCCGCTGCGGGTGACGACGCGGACCTGCTGGCCGTGGGCCGAGCAGTCGGCGGGCGACGGCCGTGCCGACCGGGCCGGCTCCGACGACGACGTGGGTGTCCATGATGTTCCTTCGTTATGTGAGATCAGTGCTCTCGTTTCAGAGCATTGCTCACTCGGTCACCGAAAGCAAGAGCACTGCTCACATTTCTGTGTCACACTGTCCCCATGCCGACGCAGACACCCGGCGCCCGCGCCCGGGCGCGTGCCCAGACCATCGAGGACATCAAGCGGGTGGCTCGCCAGCATCTCGCCACCGAGGGGCCGACCTCTCGCTGCGCTCGGTGGCGCGGGAGCTCGGCATGGTGTCGTCGGCGGTCTATCGCTACTTCGACAGTCGCGACGCCCTGCTCACCGCGCTGATCATCGACGCCTACGACGACCTGGGCGAGGTGACCGAGCGGGCCGAGGCCGCCGTACGGCGTGCCGACCTGCGCGGGCGCTGGCTCGCGACGTGCCACGCGATCCGCGACTGGAGCCGCGCCCACCCGTCGGAGTACGGGCTCCTCTACGGCACCCCCGTGCCCGGCTACGCCGCCCCCGAGGACACGATCGGGCCCGCGACCCGGACTGTCGTGGTGATGACCGCGGTCCTGCGCGACGCCGTCGAGCGCGGGGTGGTCGCCACCCTGCCTCACGAAAGACTCCCCGCCAGCACTCGCGCAGACCTCGAGGGCGTCGTCGCCACCCCGGGGTTCGAGGGCGTCCCGCCGGCACTGATGGCCCGCGGGATGTACGTCTGGGCGGCGCTGTTCGGCCTGGTCAGCTTCGAGCTGTTCGGGCGCCTCACCAACGCCGTCCACGACTACGACGCGTGGTTCGACTACCAGCTCCGACTGCTCACCCACGACCTCGGGCTCTGACGCCGGGAACGGCGCACCCCGCGCGGGCGATAGTGTGCACGGCGGAGTCCGACCCCAGTCCAGGAGTGCGCCTTGCCCGACGTGAAGCCGCTGCACAAGGTCCTGATCGCCAACCGTGGCGAGATCGCCGTGCGCGTGATCCGAGCGTGCAAGGACGCCGGCATCGGCAGCGTCGCGGTGTACGCCGATCCCGACCGCGACGCGCTCTTCGTCCGGCTGGCCGACGAGGCCCACAGCCTCGGTGGCGCGACCCCCGCCGACTCCTACCTCGACATCGCCAAGATCGTGAAGGTCGCCCAGGACGCCGGTGCTGACTCGGTCCACCCCGGCTACGGCTTCCTGGCCGAGAACCGTGACTTCGCCCAGGCCGTGATCGACGCCGGGCTGGTCTGGATCGGACCGCCCCCGGCGGCGATCGAGAACCTCGGCGACAAGGTGAAGGCCCGCCACATCGCCGAGAAGGTGGGCGCGCCGCTGGTCGCCGGGACCAAGGACCCGGTCGAGAGCGCCGACGAGGTCGTCACGTTCGCCGAGGAGCACGGCCTGCCGATCGCGATCAAGGCTGCGTTCGGCGGCGGCGGCCGCGGCCTCAAGGTCGCCCGGAAGATGGAGGAGGTCGCCGACCTCTACGAGTCCGCCGTACGCGAGGCCGTCAGCGCCTTCGGGCGCGGCGAGTGCTTCGTGGAGAAGTACCTCGACAAGCCCCGCCACGTCGAGACCCAGTGCCTGGCCGACCAGCACGGCAACGTCGTCGTGGTCTCCACCCGCGACTGCTCGCTCCAGCGCCGCCACCAGAAGCTGGTCGAGGAGGCGCCCGCGCCGTTCCTCACCGACGACCAGGTGTCCCGGCTCTACAACGCCTCCAAGGCGATCCTGCGCGAGGCGGCGTACGTCGGCGCCGGCACCTGTGAGTTCCTGGTCGGCCAGGACGGCACGATCAGCTTCCTCGAGGTCAATACGCGGCTGCAGGTCGAGCACCCGGTCTCGGAGGAGGTCACCGGCCTCGACCTGGTGCGCGAGATGTTCCGGATCGCGGCCGGCGAGGAGCTCGGCTACGACGACCCGGTGGTCGACGGTCACTCGATCGAGTTCCGGATCAACGCCGAGGACGGCGGCAACAACTTCATGCCCGCTCCCGGCACGCTCTCGCGGTGGGAGCCGCCCAGCGGACCCGGGGTCCGGGTCGACGGCGGCTACGTCGCCGGCGAGACCATTCCCGGAGCCTTCGACTCCCTGATCGCCAAGGTGATCGTGACCGGTCGCGACCGCACCCAGGCCCTGGAGCGCTCGCGCCGGGCACTGGCGGAGTTCGTGGTCGACGGGATGCCGACGGTGATCCCGTTCCACCGCGCGGTCGTCGACGACCCGGCGTACATCGGCGCAGACGGGCACTTCGGTGTCTACACCTCGTGGATCGAGACCGAGTTCGACAACCAGATCACGCCGTACGCCGGTGCCGGCGCCGAGGCGGCCGAGCCCGACGAGCGGCAGACCGTGGTGGTCGAGGTCGGCGGACGGCGGATCGAGGTGTCGCTCCCGGCCGGGCTGGGGGCCGGGGTCTCGGCGGGCTCGACCGCCGGGGGGAAGAAGCCCAAGCGCTCCTCGGGCCGGAAGACCGGCGCCGCCGCGAGCGGTGACGCCGTGACCAGCCCGATGCAGGGCACCATCGTCAAGGTGTCGGTCGAGGAGGGCCAGGCGCTCGCCGAGGGCGACGTGGTCGTCGTGCTCGAGGCGATGAAGATGGAGCAGCCACTCAAGGCCCACAAGGCCGGCACGGTCACCGGACTCCAGGCGGAGGTCGGCGACACGGTCACCAACGGCGCCGTCATCTGCGAGCTCAAGGACTGATGTCCGCACCAGACCCGGCCGGCGGCCCGGCCCGCGACACCATCCACCTGCGCGCCCCGAGCGAGCGCGTCAGCCCCCGGGCGCGCCTGCTGTGGGGTCTGGAGGACCTGCTGCGTGGGGCGGTCGTGCTGGCCTTCCTGGTCCTGGCCAGCGGCCCGTGGAACTGGTTCGAGCTCCCGGCGTGGCTGCTGGGCGGACTCGTCGTCCTCCTCCTGGCGTACGTCGTGCTGGTGCCGCTGTGGCGCTACCACGTCCACCGCTGGGAGGTGACCGAGAGCGCGGTCTACACCCAGACCGGATGGTGGGCCCGCGAGCGGCGGATCGCCCCGATGTCGCGCGTCCAGACCGTCGACCACCGGGAGGGTGCTCTGGCCCGGCTGTTCGGCCTGGCCACGGTGCGGATCACGACCGCCTCCTCCGCCGGTGCACTCACCATCGAGGGTCTCGAGCAGCAGCGCGCACTCGCCGTGGTCGAGAACCTGACCCGGATGGCGGACTCCGTACCGGGCGACGCGACCTGATGGATCCGGTCGACCAGGTCCTCGGCTGGCACCGGCTCGACAGTCGGATGCTGCTGGTGCATCCGGTTCGCGAGGTCGGCCGCTTCCTCCCGGTGCTGATCGGCTTCGTGCTCTTCGGCCGCTTCTCCGACGGCGGCATCTGGGGCCTGGTCGGGATCGGCATCCCGATCACGCTCGGGCTGCTGCGGTACCTGACCACGAGCTACCGCCTGACCGCCGGGCGCGTCGAGGTACGCCGAGGGCTGCTGAACAAGCGCGTCGTCTCGACCCCGCTCGACCGGGTGCGCACGGTCGACCTGACCGCCTCGCCGATCCATCGCGCGCTCGGCCTGGTCACCCTCCGCGTCGGGACCGGCCGCAGCACGGACAAGGGCGAGGACCGCCTGGTGCTGGACGGGCTGGCGGTCGCCGCCGCAGAGCAGCTCCGGGGGCGCCTGCTCCGCGTCTCCGTCGCTGAGGACCCTGCCGCCGAGCCCGGTGGTGACCGCGAGGTGGTGCTGTCCATCGACCCGCGCTGGGTGCGCTTCGCACCCCTGACCTCGTCGGGCGTCGTGATCGCGGGTGCGGCCCTCGGCGTGCTGTCCCAGGCCTTCCGCACCATGGAGTGGAATCTGACGGTGGACACCCACGCCCTCGCGCGGCTGGGCGTGACCCTGCTCGTCCTCGGCGGGCTGGTGGCGGTCGTCGTGGTGCTCTGCCTGCTGGCCGTCGCCGGCTACCTCGTCACGAACTTCGGCTTCCAGCTCAGTCGCCTGACCCGGGACGGCTCGTGGCACCTCAGTCGTGGCCTCTTCACCACCCGCGAGACCAGCCTCGACGACGCCCGGGTCTCCGGTGTGAGCATCGGCGAGCCGCTCAGCCTCCGGCTCGCGGGTGGCGCCCGCCTCTCGGCGATCGTGACCGGACTCGGTCGCAAGGAGCAGGGCAGCTCGGTCCTGGTCCCGCCCGCCCCGCGCGACGAGGTGGACCGGGTCGCGGAGGAGGTGCTGGGGAACCCGGAGCCGGTTCGGACACCGTTGACCAGGCACGGGCGTCGCGCCGTACGTCGGCGCTGGACGCGGGCGATGGTGCCGGCCGTCGTCGTGGCCGCGGCGGCAGCGGGCGCGGCGTACCTCTGGACGGGCTGGTGGTTGCTCGTGGTCCTGCTGGTCCTCGCGGTGGCTGTGGTCCTGGCTGTCGACCGGTCCCGCGGACTCGGGCACGCCCTGGTCGGCGGCTACCTGGTGGCTCGGTCGGGCAGCCTCGCTCGCCGGCGCGAGGCGCTCGCGACGCCGTCGGTGATCGGATGGAACCTGCGGGCGACGTGGTTCCAGCGCCGCGTGGGGCTGACCGACCTGGTCGCGACCACGGCCGGCGGTCGCCAGTCGGTCCGCGTCCTCGATCTCCCCGCGGACGACGCCGTGGCTCTGGCCCGCGAGGCCCAGCCGGGCCTCCTGGAGCAGTTCCTGGGGTGACCGCCCCTCCCGGTCGTCAGCGCGGGTTGGCCTTGCGGGGGTCTCCGGACCGCTTGGCGGCCCGTTGCGCCGCGGTCGGCCGCTTCCGACGCTCCCACCAGCGCCACCCCGCGGTCAGCGCGATCGCGCCGGCGAGCGAGCCGATGATGCCGCTCGGCCTCAGGGCGAGGCCGTCACCGGACACCAGGCTGACCACCAACCCGCCGAGGAACGAGCCGGCGAGCCCGGCCACGATCGCCGACGTCCAGTCGACGTGGCCGCCGCGTCGTCCGAGGATCAGCTGGGCGACTGCGCCGATGGCCATGCCGAACACGATGATGGCGAGGATGAGATACATGCGGAGAGGATAGCCACGCCGGGCCCGGTCGGTCGCCCTTCGGCAGGGCGCGCGTCAGCGGTCGCGGTCGGCCAGGATCCGTTGCGCGGCGAGCTTGCCCGGGCCACCGGTGACGCAGCCGCCCGGGTGGGTGCCCGACCCGCACTGGTAGTAGCCCTCGATCGGGGTGTTGTAGCGGGCGTAGCCCGGTGCGGGGCGGTTGAAGAACATCTGCGTGGCCAGGAACTCGCCGTGGAAGATGTTGCCCTCGGTCAGCCCGGCGACCCGCTCGATGTCGAGCGGCGTGACGACCTCACGGTGGAGCACCAGGTCGCCGAAGCCGGGGAAGTGCGTCTCCAGCACGGCCTGGACCGTGTCACCGAAGGGCTCCCGCTCGGTGTCCCAGTCACTGCCCTTGAGCTCGTACGGCGCGTACTGGATGAAACAGCTCATCACGTGCTTGCCGGGAGGCGCCATGTCGGGGTCGACCACGGACTGGATCGCCCCGTCGATGTAGGGCAGCCGGGAGTACCAGCCGTACTTCGCATCGTCGTACGCGCGCTCGAGGTACTCCAGGGAGGGCCCGACGTTGACGAAGCCGCCGTAGTGGTCGATCCGGCCCTTGAGCGCCGGATAGACGGGCAGGTCGTCGAGGGCGAAGTTCACCTTCGCGGAGGTGCCCTGGAAGCGGTAGCGCTTGATCGCCTCGTTCAGGTCGCTGGGCAGCTCGCGCGGGTCGACCAGCTCGGTGAAGGTACGCCGGGGGTCGAGGGCGCTGACCACGATCGGCGCGGCGAACTCGGTGCCGTCGGTGAGCACGACGCCGGTGGCCGTGCCGTCGTGGGTGATCACGTGGTCGACCGGCGCGTCGAGGCGCACCGTGACGCCGAAGGACTCAGCGGCCCGCTGCAGCACCTGCGTGAACCCGCCGTTGCCGCCCTTGTGGAAGCCCCAGGCGCCGTGCTGACCGTCCTGCTCCCCCATCAGGTGGAAGAGCAGCACCAGGCCGGACCCCTGCGACATCGGGCCGACCTTGTTGCCGATGATGCCGGAGGACGCGATCGCGGACTTCACGATGTCGGACTCGAAGTAGTCGTCCATCAGGTCGGCGCAGCTGCCGGTGAGGAACCGCATCAGGTCGTGGAGGGTCTTCTTGTCGGCTCCGCGGAGCTGCTTCATCATCCAGGCCACGTCGGCCTGGTCGGCCGGGTCGTCGCTGAAGATGTCGGGCGGCGCGTTGTTGAACAACGGCATCGCGAGCTGGATGACCTTCTCCAGGTCGTGCTCCCAACGGTGGTAGCTGTCGACGTCGCGCTTGCTGTGGCGAGCGATCTCCTGGTCGTTGAACTGCTCGTCCTCGGTCAGCAGCAGGTAGTCGCCGTCGTCCATGGGTGCGAAGTGGGTCGGCATCAGGATCGGCATGAAGCCGTGCTTGACCAGCTCGAGGTCCTGGATGATGTCGGGCCGCAACATGCTCAGCGCGTAGGAGAACGTGGTGAACGAGAACCCGGGGTGCAGCTCCTCGGTGATCGCGGCACCGCCGACGAAGCCGCGGCGCTCGAGCACCAGCACGCTGAGGCCCGACTTGGCGAGGTACGCCGCGTTGGTGAGGCCGTTGTGGCCGCCGCCCACCACGATCGCGTCGTAGCTGTTGGCCGTCATTCACTGCTCCATTCGGTGGGAGATCGGGGCGAGCTCGACGGTCGAACCGGTCTTGCGCGCGGGCTTGTAGAGGGGCATCCGGTCGGTGGTGGCCGGCACGGTGAGGTACTCGTGGTCGACGGTGATCTCCAGATGCACGGTCGAGTCCTTGGCGGCGTACTCGGGGAGCACCCGCGCGATGCCGATGTGACGCTGGAGCACCGGGGAGTACATCAGGCTGGTGGCGTAGCCGACGCGCTCGTCCCGGTCGGTGCCGCCGTAGAGCATCGACTCCCACGGGACGGGGTTCTCGTCCTTGGGCACGACCAGGCCGCGGTCGAGGTGTACCTGCTCGAACTCGCGCCAGTCGATCCACAGGCCGACGGTCGCCCAGCGCGAGGTGCCGTCGCGGAGCTCGCGCTCGATCGCGCGACGCCCGATGAAGGGCCGATCCTCGCCGAGCTGTCCACCGTCCTTGCCGAGCATCCAGCCGAAGCCGAGCTCCTTGGGGGTGAACCGCTCGGCATCGGTGAACGCGTAGCGGGCCGAGGAGAACTCGACGCCGATCAGCGACAGGCCCGCCTCGATCCGCACCATGTTCAGCGCGTCCTCGCCGAACGGACGGAAGCCCTGCCCGTCGCCGGCCTGGATGATCTTGTCGAGGACGCCGAGGGCGTCGTCGGCCTCGACGAACACCTCGAAGCCGAGGTCGCCGGAGTAGCCGGTGCGCGAGATCGTGACCGGCGCGCTCCCGATCTTGGCGGGGGTGAGCCCGAAGTACGGAAGGTCGTTCACCTCGGGCGCGAGCTTGCCCACGATGGCGCGCGAGCGG
This sequence comes from uncultured Actinomycetota bacterium, assembly GCA_963761515.1. Taxonomy (GTDB): domain Bacteria; phylum Actinomycetota; class Actinomycetes; order Propionibacteriales; family Nocardioidaceae; genus Nocardioides. The sequence continues at coordinate 32,067 of CAVXHO010000002.1, read as the reverse complement.
GGACCCTGCACGGCGAGGACGCCGTAGTCCGCGCTGACGTCCTCGATGGACACCCGGAGACGGCCGACCAGCGAGTCGAGGAAGCCCAGGTTGGGCTCCGCGGCGGTGAGCAGCCAGTCGTCGTCGGCGTGGCGGAACAGCACGCCGTCCTCGAGGACGTAGCCCGCCTCGTCACACCAGACGGTGTACATCGCCTGGCCGGGACGGCATCGGCGTACGTCGCGGGTCATCACGCCGGCCAGGAAGCGCTCGGCGTCCGGGCCGGTGATGCGGTACTTGTGCAGCGGCGAGCTGTCGAAGAACCCCGCGGAGTTCCGGACCGCGAAGTACTCGTGCTTCGCGGAGAGGTCGTAGCGCGGCGCGGAGAGGTAGCCGGACCAGTGGCCGTAGAGGCCGGTCTGGTTGAGCTCGTTCAGCCGCGGGTAGAAGGGCGTCGTCTTCATCATCATGGCCCGCTCACCCTAGCCTGAACGACCGTTCAGGTCGATGGGCCGGGTTCGTCAACCAGCGGTCGACAGGTTGAACCAGGTGGAACGCAGGCCGAGACGCGAGCGGAAGTCGTCGCCGGTGAGGGGCAGGTCGGCCGTCGCACTGCCGTGCAGGGTCATCTTCACCACCCGGCCGCCCCACTGCCCGTTGCCGTCTCGCTTGCCGATGGTGATGCCGGTGAGGTTGCCCAGGGACGGCCAGGCCTTCTCGATCGCCTCGGAGGTCACCGTGGTCGTCCAGGCGCGGTAGGGGTTGCCCGACCACGGGTCGAAGGGGTCCTTCTTCGCGACGAGGTAGGGCTTGCCGCCGTCGCTCATCCAGCCGCCGTTGCTGGCGGAGAACTGGGTGAACGCCGGGGCGCCGTGGAAGGTCCGGATCTGGCCGGCGGTGGCGCTGGTCGCCTGGTTGGTGGAGGCGAACTCGGCCGACTTGCCGCCGTAGACCTGGCAGCTGCTGGTGTCGCAGAGCTGGTAGACGCGGTTGGTCGAGTCGGCCACCTCGAACGCCGCGTAGGTGCGGGCCGCGATCGCCTGGGCGCGGAGCGCGGCCGGCAGCCACGACGCCGGCATCTCGCGCGGGATGACGCCGCGGACGTAGTCGTCGAGCGCGACCCGGTTGACGGTCACCCGGTGGCGCGCCGAGGTGCCGGGCAGGCTGCGCGACTGCAGCGCCCCGCGGTAGGCCACCGTGGAGGAGGGCAGGACGAGCCTCAGGGCGCCCGACGCTCGGAGCTCACCGTCGCCGCTGAGCCGCTTCCACACGTGCCAGGCACCGGTCAGGTAGGACACCTTCGTCGTGCCGCCGGCACCGGCCGAGAGCCGCCACCGCGAGGCCTTGCTGACCGGGCCCCTGGCCGGGACGGGTGTCGTCGTACCGGTGCCGAGGTCGCGCACCTTGAGCCCGGGGCGGGCCACCACGGTCGTGTTGTCGTCGGTGTCGGCGGTGAGGTGCACCCGTACGACGTCCTTCGTCGTGCCCGACCTGGTGCGGGGGTAGTAGAAGTGCACGATCTGCTGGGCGGTCATGCCCTGGAGCGCCGCGCCCTGGGCGCCGTACTGGCTCATGCCGTGCCCGTGGCCGAAGCCCCGGCCGGCGACGGTGATCTTCGCGTGGTTCGGGATGGTGAGGGCCGGCGCGGCCGTGGCCTCGGACGCATGGCCGACGCCCGCCACCGCCAGGGCGGCGAGGACGGTGAGCGCGGCCGCGACGGTCGTACGACGCGTGGTCATCGTGGTGGTCCCCCCGTGGCTGATCTGTGGCTGCCGTGACGCGTGAGGCGATCACGACGGGCGACTAGGTGACCACGAAGTCACACGCGATGCAACCTGCGGGCGGCCTCGGCCACGGAGCCGCTCATCGACGGGTAGACCGTGAACGCCTGCGCCAGCTGGTCGGCGGTGAGTGACTGGGCGACCGCGATCGAGACCGGGTGGATCAGCTCGCTGGCCTGCGGCGCGACGACCACGCCGCCGACGACGATGCCCGTGCCGGGACGGCAGAAGAGCTTCACGAAGCCGTCGCGAACGCCCTGCATCTTGGCCCGCGCGTTGCCGGCGAGCGGGAGCAGCACCTCGTTGACGGCGATCTCGCCCTTGTCGACGGCCTCCTGCGACCAGCCCACGGTGGCGATCTCGGGGGCGGTGAAGACGTTGGACGACACGGTCTTGAGGTCGAGCGGGGACACCGCGTCGCCGAGGAAGTGCCACATCGCGATCCGGCCCTGCATGGCAGCGACGCTGGCCAGCATGAGGACCCCGGTGCAGTCGCCCGCGGCGTACACCCCGCGGGCTGTGGTGCGCGAGACCCGGTCGACCGTCACGAACCCGGCGTCGTCGGTGGCGACGTCGGCGGTCTCGAGGCCGAGGCCCTCGGTGTTCGGCACCGACCCGACGGCGAGGATGCAGTGGGAGCCGTGGACGGTGCGGCCGTCGGTCAGCGTCACGGTGACCGAGTCCGCGTCGCGGGTCACCGACTCCATCCGTGAGCGCGACAGGACCTGCATCCCGCGACGGGTGAGAACGTCCTCGAGCACGGCGGCCGCGTCGGCGTCCTCGCCGGGCAGCACGCGGTCGCGGCTCGACACGAGAGTCACGTCGGCGCCCAGGGCGAGATAGGCGCTGGCGAACTCCGCGCCCGTCACCCCCGAGCCGACGACGATCAGGTGATCCGGCAGCTCGGTGAGGTCGTAGACCTGTACCCAGGTCAGGATCCGCTCGCCGTCGGGCTGGGCGCTCGGCAGCGTCCGCGGGGCCGCCCCGGTGGCCAGGAGCACCGCGTCGGCCTCCAGCGTGGTCTCGGAGCCCTCCGCGTCGGTGACCACGACCCGGTCGGGACCGTCGAGCCGCCCGCGGCCGCTGACCACGCGCACACCCTCCTTCTCCAGCCGGCGGGCGATGTCGTCGGACTGGTCGTGGGCGAGCTGCTTGACCCGGGCATTCACCCGGGCGAGGTCCACGTGGACCCCGGCTGCGACATCGCCCTCGGTGAGGCTGACGCCGAGCTCGGAGGCGCCCGAGACCTCCGTCATCAGCTCGGCGGTCGCGATCAGGGTCTTGCTCGGCACGCAGTCGGTCAGGACCGCCGAGCCGCCCAGGCCGTCGGTGTCGACGATGGTGACCTCGGCGCCGAGCTGCGCGGCGACGAGTCCCGACTCGTACCCACCGGGCCCGCCCCCCACGATCACGACGCGGGCGGGGGTGGTCATGGCCTCATTGTTGCAGCCGCCAGGGGTCCCACAGGCACCAGTGCCGACCGCGACCGAACGCGAACCAGCGCTCCGCGACGTCCCGGTACCACGGCCCGGGCCGCTCCAGGTCGACGACGTTCGAGCCGTCCCCCGCGCGTCGCCATCCGGTGGCCTCGCCGCCGAACACGACGAAGCCCGACACGGTCGCCACCCACGGCAGCCGGCCGTCCGCCAGGCGATGCCGCACACCGATCACGGCGGCGGTCATCGGCGGCAGGGGCGGCTGGGCTGCGACCGCGCGCGCCTGCTCGTCCCACTCCGCGGAGGTGTCGAGGGACCGGCCACGAGCGAGCCTCGCGACGAAAACGCCGAGCGGGCACGCCTCGCGCAGCCGTTGCTCGTCCACGAGGGGTCGAGCCGCGACCTCCTGCACCCGCGACTCGTCGTACACCGTCGACCGGCCCACGGGCTCACCCTGACCGGCCACGCCCGTGCGGAGGAGCAGCCGCGCCTGCTCACGCGAGATCCCGACGCTGCCGAGGATTCCAGACGCTGCTCGCTCACTGACCCACACCCCGCGAGGCTAGGACGGCCGGAGGTGGGTCGTGCCGCCGCGCCGCCGGGCTGTGGACGGGCGGTGCGTCTCCGACTAGGACACCGTCGGGTACTGCAGAGATGAGGCCACGTGGCCTCATCTCTGCAGTACCCGAGGAACTCCTCCTAGAGTCGGGGCATGACCACTCCGCAGCTCGACGTCGTGGACCTCGAACGCGACGGCCGCTGGAGCCAGGTGCTCATGCTCGAGGCGGCGTCCGCCTCCGACGCGGCGACAGGCGCCGAGCAGGTGCTCGCGCGCGGCGCGACGGCGTACGTCGGCATCGTCTCGGCCGACCTGGGGCCGGAGCTCCCGGAGATCCTGGCGGCCTTGCGCCCTGGGCTGCAGGAGATCATCTGCTTCGACTCCCTCGCCGAGCCGGTCGTGGCCGGGTCGGACCTCGCCTGGCGCGCGCTCGATGAGCTCGGCTTCGGGCAGGACTTCGTGTTCACCGTGCCGGCGCTGGAGGGCGCGATCGACCACGCGGTCGACACCCTGCTCGCGCCGGAGCACGGGGGCTGGGAGGGCAGGTTCGTGCTCGTGGTCGGGCCGGCGGCCGTGATCGAGCGGGCCACCCGCCACCTCACCGAGCCCGCGTAGGGCTGACCTAGAGATTGACCATGTGCCCGGCGATGCCGTGCACGGCTTCCTTGACGGCCTCGGTCAGCGTGGGATGAGCGAAGACGTTGCGGGCGACCTCGTCGGCGGTGAGATCCCACTTCTGCGCCAGCGTGAGCACGGGGAGCAGCTCGGTGACGTCGGGCCCGATCAGGTGGGCGCCGAGGATCTCGTTGTACTCCGCGTCGGCCACCACCTTCACGAAGCCGACGGCCTCGCCGAGACCCTGGGCCTTGCCGTTGGCCGAGAACGGGAACGTCGCGGTCTTGACGTCGTACCCCTTCTCCTTGGCCTGCGCCTCGCTGTAGCCGAAGGACGCGATCTGCGGCTGGCAGTACGTCGCGCGCGGGACGAAGTCGTAGGCGACCGGCATGGTCTCGGCGCCGGCGATGGTCTCGGCGGCGACGATCCCCATCGCCTCGGCGACGTGGGCCAGCATCAGGTTCGCGGTGACGTCGCCGATCGCGTAGACGTGCTCGACGTTGGTCCGGCAGAACTCGTCGACCACGATCGCCCCGCGCTCGGTCGCGACCCCGAGGGACTCCAGCCCGTAGCCCTCCAGCCGCGGCGCGAAGCCGATCGCCTGGAGCACCTTGTCCGCCTCGAGCACCTCGGACTGACCGTCCTTGGAGACCGTGACCTTCACCTTCTCGCCCGACTCGGCGCCGGCGTCGGAGATCGACTCGACCTTGGTGCCGAGCAGCACCTTCACGCCGAGCTTCTTGTAGTGCTTGAGCAGCTCCTTGGAGATGTCGGCGTCCTCGGTCGGCACCATCCGGTCGAGGAACTCCACGATCGTCACGTCGACGCCGAAGTTGGCCATCACGTAGGCGAACTCCACGCCGATCGCCCCGGAGCCGGCGATGATCACCGACCCGGGGAGCTCCGGGTCGAGGATCTGCTCCTCGTAGGTCACCACGCGCTCGCTCAGCGTCGTGCCGGGGACCAGGCGGGTGGTGGCGCCGGTGCCGATGATCAGGTCGTCGTAGGTGTAGGTCGCGGTGCCGCCGTCGTTGAGCGCGACATCGATCCGCCCGGGACCGTCGCCCTCGCGGGGAAGCAGGGTGCCCCACCCGTCGATCTCGGTGATCTTGTTCTTCTTCATCAGGAAGTGGACGCCCTTGACGATCCCGGCGCTGACCTTGCGCGACCGCTCGTGGGTCGGCCCGAACGCCATCGTCGCCTCGCCCTGGATCCCGAAGACGTCCTTCTCATGGGTCAGCACGTGCGCCAGCTCGGCGTTGCGCAGCAACGCCTTGGACGGGATGCAGCCGACGTTGAGGCAGACGCCACCCCAGTACTTCTTCTCGATCACCGCGGCGGACCTGCCGAGCTGAGCGGCCCGGATGGCGGCGACGTAGCCGCCCGGTCCGGCGCCGAGGACGATGACGTCGAAGTGCTGGGTGTCGGTCTGCTCGCTCACGCTGTCCAGCCTAGGGGAACGCACTAACCTGTCGCCGTGCCCCTCTACGCCGCCTATGCGTCGAACCTCGACCCGCGGCGGATGGGCCTCCGGTGCCCCCACTCCCCGCTGCAGACGACGGGATGGCTGACCGGCTGGCGGCTCACCTTCGGCGGCGAGGACCTCGGCTGGGACGGCGCCCTCTCGACGATCGTCGAGGACCCGATCGAGCAGGTCTTCGTCGCGGTGTACGACGTGTCGCGCGAGGACGAGTCGGCCCTCGACGGGTGGGAGTCGACCGAGACAGGTCTCTACCGCAAGACCAAGGTGCGGGTCTCGACGATGACCGGCGAGCTGCTGTCCTGGACCTACGTCCTGGACGCCTTCGAGGGCGGCCTCCCGAGCGCGTCGTACCTCGGGGTGATCGCGGAGGCGGCCGAGGCCGCGGACGCGCCGGACGACTACGTGGCGGGGCTCAGGCTCCGCCCCTGCCGCTCGACGGGCCTCTGACCGGACACCGGTCCGCTCCGAGCGGACCACCCCACCTGGTTGACGGCCTTCACGGTGAAGGTCTGCGCGCCGGCGTGGCGACCGACCGGCAGCACGGCGGCGGTGCGGTAGGCACCGGGGCTGCGGACGAAGGTGACGGCGCCGCTCGGCTGGGCGGTGACCTGGTAGCCGAGGACGATCTGTCCGTTGTCGGCGGGCGGCTGCCAGTGGACCTGGTACTTGCCGCCGGCGAGCTGGGTCGCGTCGGTGAGGGTCGGAGCGTCCGGAACGCCGGCCGGCACCCCGTACTGCACCTCGACGGTCGCCGTCCGGCCGACCGACACGGTCGTGAGCCGCACACCTTCGGGGGTCGTGATGCTGCTGCCGGCAGGCAGGGCGGGGTTGCTCAGGTCGCGATCGGAGTCGGCGATCCCGGCGGGGTTGCCGGGCGACGCGTCCACGATCTCGACCGGGCCGTGGCCGACCTGGCGACGGATGGTGACGCCCGGGATGCTGCGGCCGATCTCCGTGCTGTGCTCGGGCTGGTACTCGACCCAGTACGTGACGCGACCGGCCGCGGGGATCCGCACTCCCTGCAGTGCCCGGCCGGAGTGCTCGACATCGGCGAGCCGGTAGGAGCCGGAGGTGGACGCGGTGGCGACCGCACCGGCCCAGCCCAGACGGGTCAGGATCGGCACCGAGAACGACGCGTTCGAGTGCCCCATGGCGTCCCAGCTGTCGCCGTACTCCACCGAGCGGCAGCGACCGCCGAGGGGCACCCGGAGGTCGCCCTGGCGGCACACGACGCCGTAGGCGTGCTCGAGCCCGAGGTTGTGGCCCAGCTCGTGGACCAGCGTCGACATGCCCGGGTTGCGGTAGCGGATCCAGCTGACGCGCCCGGGCTGCTGGGCGACGGACACCGCGGCGTTGCACTGCTCGGTCAGCAGCATCAGCCGGTTGAAGCGCTGCGGGTGGTAGCCGGCGCGGGCCAGGGCACGGCGTGCGAGGTGGGCCGAGGCACGCTGCCGGCTGCACATGGTCGCGGCGCTCGCCTGCACGTGCACCCAGCGGGTCAGGGTGACGTGGATCGACTCCTGGCCGCGCGAGACCCGTTCGAAGTAGGACGCCGTGCGGTCGAGGTCGGCGCGCGCCCTCCGTGTGGTCGGGTACGACGGCGGAGCCTCACCCCAGTACAGGCGCGCGGCCAGCAGGCGGACCGTGGACGGCGCCCGGAGCGTGGATGCCGCCTCCGGCGCCGGACTGGCACCGGCTGCCGCCGTGGGCATGGCGAGGAGCGGCGCGACGAGCGCCAGCGCGGCACAGCGCAGAATCCCCACGGTCCGATCCCCCCAACGACCTCCGGCCAGCCTCCTCCATGCCGCCCCTGGCGGCAAATGCCTGGTGTGCAAAATCTCGGCACCCGAACCGACGCCCTAGGCTCCCTGGGGTGACCGCCCAGGACCTCGCCCAGGAAGCTGCCGACACCCTCGCCCGCCTCACCGGCGTCCCGCGCCACGACGTCGCCCTCGTGCTCGGCTCGGGGTGGCTTCCCGCCGCCGCGTCCCTCGGGGAGCCCACGGCCGAGATCGACTCCACCGACCTGCCGGGCTTCTCCGCGGCCGCCGTCGCGGGGCACTCCGGGACGATCCGCAGCATCGACGCTGGCGGACGCCGGCTGCTGCTGTTCGGCAGCCGCACGCACTACTACGAGGGCAAGGGTGTCGCCGCGGTCGTCCACCCGGTGCGTACCGCGGCCGCCGCCGGGTGCAGCACGATCGTGCTCACCAACGGCTGTGGCGGCCTCAACCAGGCGTGGTCGCCCGGGACGCCGGTGCTGATCCGCGACCACATCAACCTCACGGCCCGCTCCCCCATCGAGGGCGCCCACTTCGTCGACCTCACGGACCTCTACAGCTCCCGCCTGCGGGCGATGTGCCACGAGGTCGACCCGACGCTCGACGAGGGCGTCTACGTGCAGTTCCCGGGGCCGCACTACGAGACTCCGGCCGAGATCGAGATGGTGCGCCGGATCGGTGGCGACCTGGTCGGCATGAGCACCACGCTCGAGGCGATCGCGGCCCGCGAGGCCGGGATGGAGGTGCTCGGCATCTCGCTGGTCACCAACCTCGCCGCCGGCATCTCCGGCGAGCCCCTCGACCACGCCGAGGTGCTGGAGGCTGGCCGCGCCGCTGCGAGCCGGATGGGAGACCTGCTCGGGCGGATCGTCCCCCGCTTGTGAGCGGTCGTCCCGATCCTCGCGCGGGGGTCTTCGACACCCTGCTGGTGCAGGCGGGGGAGCCCGTCGGCCTCGCGGCTCACCTGGCCCGCCTGGCCACCAGTGTCCGTGAGCTGTACGACGTCGTGCTCGACGTGTCCGCCCTCGCCGGCGAGGTGTCCGAGACGACCGTCGCGACGGGATCGCCTCTGCAGCGGGTGCGGGTGAGCTTCGTGCCGGGGACCGGCACATCGGTCGACGCCCAACCGCTCGCGGCGCGCCCGCGCGAGCCGTGGCAGCTCGTCGTACGCCGGCTCCCCGGCGGGTGGGGCGGCCACAAGTGGCGGGACCGCTCCCAGCTCGAGGCCTGGTCGGACCCGGCCGACCCGACCGTCGACCCGCTCCTGGTCGACGAGGACGACCGCCTGCTGGAGACGGGTCGAGGCTCGGTGTTCGTGGTCCGGGACTCGGCGGTGAGCACGCCACCGCTCGACGGCCGGATCCTGCCCGGCATCACCCGCGACGCGGTGCTCCGGATCCTGGACCGTCTCGGCATCGACACCCACGTCCGTCCGATCGCGCTCGGCGAGCTGACAGAGGCCACCGAGGTGTTCGTGTCGAGCTCCATCGGCGGCGTCCGCCCGGTGACGGCCTGCGACCTCGCCGGCCCGTGGCCGGCAGGCCCCGTGACGAACGCCGTCGACGAGGCCCTCGAGCGCGAGTGGGCGCGGTGACGGCTCCCGACGTGGTCGTGGTCGACCACTACGACTCCTACACCTGGAACCTGGTGCACCTGGTCGCCGCGGTGACCGGGGTGCTGCCGACCGTCGTGGAGCACGACGAGGCGGACGCCGACGAGGTGCTCGCCTTCACCCACGTCGTTCTCTCACCCGGGCCCGGTCACCCGGCAGACCCGCGCGACTTCGGCGTCGGCAGTGAGGTCGTGCGCCGGGTGGCCGCTGGAGCCGAGGTGCCGGTGCTCGGGGTCTGCCTCGGTCTGCAGGGGATCGTCACCACCCTCGGCGGGTCGGTGGAACGGGTCCGTCCGGCGCACGGCGAGGTCGCCGCCGTCGAGCACGACGGAGCAGGGGTGTTCGTCGGCCTGCCCAGCCCGTTCCGTGCGGTGCGCTACCACTCGCTGGCCGCGGTCCGGCTGCCGCCCGACCTGGCGATCACCGCGACCGATGCCGACGGCACCGTGATGGGCGTGCGGCACCATTCCCGGCCGCTGGAGGGCGTGCAGTTCCACCCCGAGTCGGTGCTCAGCGAGCACGGCCGGCGGCTCGTGGCCTCCTTCCTGGGCGGCCGTGATGACTGACGCCGCCGAGACCTTCCGGGCGATCGCGGCCCGCCACCCGCGCTGCTTCTGGCTCGACCGCGTCCACGAGCGGGGGTGGCCGGGGCTCGGTCCGGTGCTGGGATGGCTCGCGGACGACGACGTGTCGCTCAGCCTCGACGCCGCGGCGGGTCTCGTCACCCGGCACGCCTCGGGCGGGTCGGAGGTCGTCGGCACCGACGTCTTCAGGGTGCTCGAGGACGAGATCGAAGCCGGCCCGGCCGACGCGCTCTGGGTCGGGTACCTCGGGTACGCCGCACGCCCCGACCTCCCCGCGCGACCGGGGGCGGGGCAGCCCGACGCCGTCTGGCTGCGCGTGCACCCGAGCCGTCTGCTGATCCCCGAGCTCGACGAGGCGGCCCGACCCGGCCGGACGATCCCGGCGCCGCCGGACCAGGGGCCGCTGGTCGACGAGGGCTGGTACGCCGGGGCGTTCGACGCCGTGCAGGAGCACCTGCACGCGGGACGCAGCTACGAGGTCAACCTCACCTACCGGGTAGCGGCGGCCGCTCAGACCGACCCCGCGAGCGTCTATCTCGGCCTGCGCCGCCGCAGCCCCGCGCCGTACGCCGGCTATCTGCAGCACGACGTCGAGGGCGCCCGCGGCTGGCTGCTCAGCGCCAGCCCGGAGCGCTTCGCAGAGGTCGACGGCCACCGTGTGGTGGAGGCGCGGCCGATCAAGGGGACGCTCCCCCGTGGCGGCACGCCCGAGGAGGACCGCGACCTGGCGACGCGGCTGGCCCACGACCCGAAGTCCCGCGCCGAGAACCTGATGATCGTCGACCTGCTGCGCAACGACCTGAGCCGCGTCTGCGACCCGGGCACCGTCGAGGTGCCGACGCTGATGGACGTGGAGTCGTACGCGCAGGTGCACCAGCTCGTCTCGGTGGTCACGGGTCACCTCCGCGACGGCGTCTCGACGATGGGGGCGCTCCGGTCGGTCTTCCCGCCCGGCTCGATGACGGGAGCCCCCAAGCTGCGGACGATGGAGATCATCGACGAGGTGGAGACCACGCCGCGGGGGGTGTACTCGGGCGCCTTCGGATGGGTGCGGCCCGACGGGCGGGCCGACCTCGCGGTCGTGATCCGCTCGCTGGCCACGGCGGGAGATGGGCACTGGACGCTCGGCACCGGCGGCGGCATCACCGTCCGGTCGCAGGTCGGCGAGGAGCTCGAGGAGACGTACGCGAAGGCGCGCGCGATCCTGTCGGCGCTCAGGTCGCGCTGATCCCGGCCTCGTCGAGACCGGGGAGGTCGAGACGTCTCGCCATCCGCTCGTAGGCGCGGGCCGCGTGGGCCCGCACCGCCGTCTCCGGATCCTCCAGCGCGGCCAGCACGACCTCCACGTGCTCGGTGTCACCGACCACGCCCAGCGTCCGGACCGCGTTGGCACGCACACGTGGGAGCTCGTGGCGGGCGAGCGCCGCGGCACCGGGGCCGGCACCGGCGACGTCGTGCTTCGCCGCGACCTTCAGGCACATCTCCGCCGGCCGGTAGTGGTCGTCGCCCAGCCCGGCGACGACGGCATCGGTGGCCGCGTCGTGCCAGCAGTGCAGGAGGCCGCGGGCGCCCCAGGTGCGCACCCAGTAGTCCTTCCACACGGCCGGGTCGCGCACCGGGTCGTCGTCCTCCCAGGTGTGACCGGTGAGGTAGCGCAGCTCCGGGACGTACGACGTGCGGTCGGCGCCACCGAGCAGGTCGACGCACACCTCGACCAGCCGGTCTCGGCCCACCAGCGCGTCCAGCGCGCGGATCCGGCTCGCGACGGGTGCGTCGCCCTCGGATGGTCGCGGTAGCTCGGTCACCTTCTGATCATGCCCGCTAGCCTGCGAGGCGTGACCGACCTGATCGAGCGTGCCCGGGCCTGGGCTGCCGAGGACCCCGACCCCGAGACGCGCGCCGAGCTCGAGCGGGTGATCGAGGCCGGTGACACCGCGGACCTCGCCGACCGGTTCGACGGCACCCTGGAGTTCGGCACCGCGGGTCTGCGCGGCGAGCTGGGCGCGGGCTCGAACCGGATGAACCGGGTGGTCGTGATCCGCGCCGCGGCCGGACTCGCGGCGTACCTCAAGGACCAGGGGGCCGACCGGCACGCCTCGGTGGTGATCGGCTACGACGCTCGCCACAACTCCGACGTCTTCGCCCGCGACACCGCCGACGTGATGACCGGCGCCGGCCTGCGGGCCCTGGTGCTGCCGCGGCCGCTGCCCACGCCGCTGCTGGCGTTCGCGATCCGCGAGCTGGGCTGCGTCGCCGGGGTGATGGTGACGGCCAGCCACAACCCGCCGCGCGACAACGGCTACAAGGTCTACCTCGGCGACGGCAGCCAGATCGTGCCCCCCGCGGACGGCGAGATCGCGGCCCACATCGCCGCCGTCGGGCCGCTCGCGGAGGTGCCACGCACCGGTGGCTGGCGGACGCTCGCGGAGGACGTCGTCGACACCTACCTCGACACGGTGGCCGGGCTGGCGGGCGACGGTCCGCGCGACCTCCGGCTGGTCTACACGCCGCTGCACGGCGTAGGGGGCACCTCGGTCGTGCAGGTGCTGGAGACGGCCGGCTTCGAGGCGCCGTTCGTGGTGGAGCAGCAGGAGCAGCCCGACCCCGACTTCCCGACCGTGGCGTTCCCCAACCCCGAGGAGCCCGGCGCGATGGACCTCGCGACCGAGCTGGCCGCACGACGCGGCGTCGACCTGGTGGTCGCCAACGACCCGGACGCCGACCGCTGCGCCGCCGCCGTGCCGGACGCCCACGGCTGGCGGATGCTCCGCGGCGACGAGGTCGGCGCGCTCCTCGCCCACCATCTGCTCACCACCGGCCACCAGGGCACCTACGCGTGCTCGATCGTCTCCTCCAGCCTGCTCGGCAAGATGGCGGCCGCGGCCGGTCAGCCGTTCGCCGAGACCCTGACCGGGTTCAAGTGGATCAGCAAGGTCGACGGCCTGGTCTTCGGCTACGAGGAGGCCCTCGGCTACTGCGTCGACCCCGAGCACGTGAAGGACAAGGACGGCGTCTCGGCCTTGCTCCTGCTCTGCGAGCTGGCCGCCGAGGAGAAGGCACGGGGCCGCGGCCTGGTCGACGTGCTCGACGACCTCGCGCTCGCCCACGGCCTGCACGCCACCGACCAGCTGTCGGTGCGGGTGACCGATCTCGGGCGCGATCGCCGCGGCGATGGAGCGGCTGCGCGCCACCCCTCCCGCCAGCCTCGGCGGCCTGGCCGTCGAGTCGGTCGACGACCTCGCGGCCGGTGACGGGGGCCTCCCGCCGACCGAGGGGCTGCGCTACCGGCTCGCCGGCGGTGCCCGCGTGGTGGTCCGACCGAGCGGCACCGAGCCCAAGCTCAAGTGCTACCTCGAGGTCGTCGTACCGGTGGAGCCCGAGAGCGGCGTCGACGCTGCCCGGATCTCCGCGGCGGCGCGCCTCGACGCCCTGCGCGACGACATCAAGGCCGCCGCCGGCATCTAGCTCGGTGGTCGAGCCTGTCGAGACTCAGAGCAGGAACAGCGAGATCACGAACGCCACGCCGAGGACGACGAGCGCGCCGATCTCGAGCCGGGCCCACTGGTGCCGGGCCTGGGCACCGAGCTCGTACTCCTCCTCCGACCGCGGCGCGATGCCGCGGCGGAGCCGGTCGGCATCGGCCAGGCGCACGATCTCGGTCTCCACGAAGTCGGCGTAGGCGAGCTCCTTGGTGTCCTTGACGTCGGTCTGCGCCGCGATCCGCTCGTCGTTGACCTGCATGCCGGGGGCGAGCATCTGCGAGCTCCCCTGCCACTTCATCTCGGTGCGCGCGGTCTGGCGCAGCGACCGACCGATCGCCGGGCAGATGTACTTGACGCCGCCCGCGCGCACCACGAGATAACGGCGGACGAGCACCGTGTCGATCGAGGCCAACGGGATGGCCACCTTCTGGAGCAGCGTCCACATCCACAGCTCTTCCGCGGTCGCCGCGACACGGGGCCGGAGCAGGGCCGCCCAGCACAGCACGCCGACGAAGGCACAGCCGAGCACTCCGGCCACGGCCGCGGCCAGGGGCTCGGTGAGCACGAACAGCGCGGCGACGGTCACGCACATCACCAGGCCGATCACCCCGGTCACCCGCCCGCTCGTGACACGGAACGTCTGGACCGTCTCGGACATCGCGTGATCACCTCATAGTCGGCGCGGACTCGGATTCCTCGTCCCGGGTCCACAACTCTATGCTGGCGAGATGACAAGCACAGCCACGGCAGCGGCCGGCCCGGGTAACGATTGGGCCGACATCACCGCCTCCGAGGCCTCGTTGCGGCGCTTCCTCCACGGCCTGCCCGGAGTCGACCAGGTCGGCGCCGAGGCCCGGGCGGCGAGCCTCGGGACGCGCTCGATCAAGACCACGGCGAAGGCCTACGCCATCGACCTCGCCATCCAGATGGTCGACCTCACCACCCTCGAAGGGCAGGACACGCACGGCAAGGTGCGGGCCCTCGCCGCCAAGGCGATGCGCCCCGACCCCGCCGACCCGTCCTGCCCCTCCGCCGCCGCGGTCTGCGTCTATCCCGACATGGTCGCCACCGCCAAGGAGGTCCTCGGCGCGAGCCCCGTCCGCGTCGCCTCGGTCGCGACGGCGTTCCCGAGCGGCCGTGCTGCTCTCGACGTGAAGCTCGCCGACACGCGGGACGCGGTCGCCGCGGGTGCCGACGAGATCGACATGGTGATCGACCGCGGCGCCTTCCTGGCGGGCCGCTACCAGCAGGTGCACGACGAGATCGTGGCCGTGCGCGAGGTGTGCGGGTCGGCACACCTGAAGGTGATCTTCGAGACCGGCGAGCTGCAGACCTACGACAACGTACGTCGGGTCAGCTGGCTGGCGATGATGGCCGGCGCCCACTTCATCAAGACCTCGACCGGAAAGGTGCAGCCCGCTGCCACGCTGCCGGTGACGTTGGTGATGCTCGAGGCTGTCCGCGACTTCCGGGAGCAGACCGGGCAGATGATCGGGGTCAAGCCGGCGGGTGGCATCCGCACCAGCAAGGACGCCATCAAGTACCTCGTGATGGTCAACGAGGTCGCCGGCCCCGACTGGCTCGACCCGGACTGGTTCCGCTTCGGCGCCTCCACGTTGCTCAACGACCTGTTGATGCAGCGCACCAAGATGCAGACCGGTCGCTACTCCGGTCCCGACTACTTCACCCTGGACTGAGCCCAGATGACCCCCTTCGAGTACGCGCCGGCACCTGAGTCACGCGGGATCGTCGACATCAAGCCGTCCTACGGCCTGTTCGTGAACGGCGAGTTCGTCGACGGCCACGGCCGCAGCTTCAAGACGATCAGCCCGTCGACCGAGGAGGTCCTGGCCGAGATCGCAGAGGCCGACGAGGCGGACATCGATGCGGCGGTGAAGGCTGCCCGGCGTGCCCACACCCGGGTCTGGGGGCGGATGCCCGGTCGAGAGCGGGCCAAGTACCTCTTCCGGATCGCCCGGATCATCCAGGAGCGCGGCCGCGAGCTGGCGGTGCTGGAGTCGATCGACAACGGCAAGCCGATCAAGGAGTCCCGCGACGTCGACGTGCCGATCGCCGCGGCCCACTTCTTCTACTACGCCGGCTGGGCCGACAAGCTGGAGTACTCGGGCTTCGGAGCCGGCGACCCGCAGTCCCTCGGCGTCGCGGCCCAGGTCATCCCGTGGAACTTCCCGCTGCTGATGCTGGCCTGGAAGATCGCGCCGGCCCTCGCCTGCGGCAACACCGTGGTGCTGAAGCCGGCCGAGACCACCCCGCTGACGGCGCTGCTGTTCGCCGAGATCTGCCAGCAGGCCGACCTGCCCGCCGGCGTGGTGAACATCGTGACCGGCGCGGGTGACACCGGTCGAGCACTGGTCTCGCACGCGGACGTCGACAAGGTGGCGTTCACCGGCTCGACCGAGGTGGGCCGGGCGATCGCCAAGGCGGTGGCCGGCACCGACAAGCGGGTCACCCTCGAGCTCGGCGGCAAGGCCGCGAACATCGTCTTCGACGACGCCCCGCTCGACCAGGCGGTCGAGGGCATCGTCAACGGCATCTTCTTCAACCAGGGACACGTCTGCTGCGCCGGGTCTCGCCTGCTCGTGCAGGAGAGCGTCGCGGACGACGTGCTGGCGCGGCTCAAGCGCCGGATGACCACCCTCCGGGTCGGCGATCCCCTGGACAAGAACACCGACATCGGCGCCATCAACTCCGCCGAGCAGCTGGCCAAGATCCGCGAGCTCTCCGACATCGGCGAGCAGGAGGGTGCCGGCCGCTGGTCGCCGCCCTGCGAGCTGCCCGACCACGGCTTCTGGTTCCCGCCCACGCTCTTCACCGGTGTCACGCAGGCCCACCGGATCGCCCGCGAGGAGATCTTCGGCCCGGTGCTCTCGGTACTGACCTTCCGCACGCCCGCCGAGGCGGTCGAGAAGGCCAACAACACGCCGTACGGACTCTCGGCGGGCGTCTGGACCGACAAGGGGTCCCTCATCCTCAAGATGGCGAACGCGCTGCGTGCCGGCGTGGTGTGGGCCAACACCTTCAACAAGTTCGACCCGACCAGCCCCTTCGGCGGCTACAAGGAGTCGGGCTACGGCCGCGAGGGCGGCCGCCACGGACTCGAGGGGTACCTGAAGTGACACGCGTCGACGTCCGCAAGACCTACAAGCTCTTCATCGGCGGCGAGTTCCCCCGCTCGGAGTCGGGCCACTCCTACGTCGTGAACGACGCCCGCGGCCGCTTCGTCGCGAACGCCGCGCTCGCCTCGCGCAAGGACGCCCGCGACGCGGTGGTGGCGGCGCGCAAGGCGTTCCCCGGATGGTCCGGCAGGACGGCGTACAACCGGGGGCAGGTGCTCTACCGCGTCGCCGAGGTGATGGAGGACCGGCGGCCGCAGTTCGTCGACGCCGTCCGTCAGGGCGAGGGCGGCACGTCGTCCGCCGCCGGCAAGATCGTCGACGCCGCCATCGACCGTCTGGTCTGGTACGCCGGTTGGGCCGACAAGGTCACCCAGGTGGTCGGAAACGCCAACCCGGTGGCCGGCCCCTTCTTCAACCTCTCGACCCCCGAGCCCACCGGCGTGGTCGCCGTGCTGGCGCCCGCGGCCTCGAGCCTCCTCGGCCTGGTCAGCGTCGTCGCGCCGGTGATCGTCACCGGCAACACCGCGGTCGTCGCCGCGTCACCCGACTGTCCGCTGCCGGCCGTCACCTTCGCCGAGGTGCTCGCCACCTCCGACGTCCCCGGCGGTGTCGTCAACCTGCTGACCGGCGCCCTGGCGAGCACCGCGCCGACCCTGGCCTCGCACATGGACGTGAACGCCATCGACCTGACCGGTCTGGCCGACGACCCCGAGCAGGCCACGGCCCTCGAGGTGGCCGCCGCGGAGAATCTCAAGCGCGTACGACGTGCCCCGGCCGCCGAGCCGGACTGGGCCGAGGACCCCGGCCTGGACCGGATGACGGCGTTCCTGGAGACCAAGACCGTCTGGCACCCGATCGGCGTCTGAGGTCTCGACGGGCTCGACCGACGAGGGGCAGGCTCGACCGACCAGGAACAGCTCGACCGTCCAGGGTCAGTGGTCGGCCATCACCGGTCGGAAGTCGACGGCCAGCCGTGAGCCGCCCGCGACCTTCGAGCGGCCGCCGAGCAGCCCGTGCACGTGGCGCGCGCCCGGTGCGAGCCGGACGGTCGCGCGGTGGAACGGGTTCCAGTAGATCCGCCGCGTTCCCGACGAGTCGGTGACCACGCACGTGTACGTGCCCCGTGCGTCCCGCTGGCAGGGTCGCTTCCCTCGCGGTCCCACCAGCCTGCCGTGCATCCACTGCTGCACCGTCAGCGTAGGACCGGGCCACGGGCGTGACCTGGGCCGGGTTCATCGGGTCGGACAGCAGGGTGTTGCCGAGCGTGCCACCGCCCGCGATCTGGCTCATGTCGTAGCGGTACCAGAACACCCGCTTGACGCCGTTCGCGGCGTTGAGGAGGTAGGTCCGCGCGATGTTGGCGGCCTGGCGGGCGTCGGAGATCCTCGCCGCCCCGGTGCCGCCCTCCGCGCCGCTCTGGAGGCCGTAGTTGACCTCGGTGTTCCACAGCGGCATCGACCCCGGAACGCCGTCGGCGTGCAACCTCCGCTTGACCTGGTTGAGCAGCGCGATGCTGTCCTCGGGCACGCCCAGGCGCCGGCCGTACCGCGGCATCGGATAGAGGCTCAGGGCGAGTGCGTCGTAGAAGCGCCACACCTTGGTGCCGTTCAGTCTGCTTCGGTAGTACTTCTGCATCCAGTCCTGCTCGAAGGGCAGGCGGGTGACCATCGGCGGCGCGATCACCCTCGCCCGGCGGTCCACCCGGTCGCGTACGTCGTGCATGGTCTTGCTCAGCTGCGCGAGCCGGCGCATGGTGCCGTCCCAGAACGTGGAGATGTTGACCTCGTTCCAGACCTCGTAGTTCGAGATGCCGCGCGAGCCCTGGAAGACCTTGTAGCGATGCATCAGTGCGGCCACGAAGTCCCGGTAGTGCGCGAGGTTGCGCGGTGGCTTCCGCGGGTCGGAGGCGTAGAACGACGGCGTCATCGCGACGACCATCGTCACCTCGGCGTGCGCCGCCTGCGCGTCGCTCACCAGCTGGTCGAGCTTGGTCCACGTGTACTGCCCGCGGGTGCGCTCGATGTCGCGCCACTGGACGCCGACGTCCCACAGGCGTACGGCGCCCTCGTGGAGGTGCGCATAGGACCTCGAGGTCGCCGGTGAGGTCTTGGAGCTGGACCCGTCGTGCATCCCGAAGAGGGTGTGCGCCACGTGCACCTGGTCCGCCGACGCCGCGGTCGTCGTGCCGGCCAGGGTCCCGGTCAGGGCCACGGCGGCGGAGACCAGCCAGACGACGGCTGCTCGTGGTGAAAGATGGGTCGACACGAGGTCGAACCCTACTTCCTGGACCTCACCAACACAGGTTTGGCGCCGACCTTCAGCTTCGCCCCGCCCTTGGCCCGGCTGCTCACGCCGTACTCGGTGACCTTCTTCGTGGCCGAGGGCACCAGCTTCACCGCGGCTGCGTGGTACGGGTTCCAGTAGACGCGGGCCACGCCGTGGGCGTAGCGCACCAGGCAGGTGTAGGTGCCCTTGCGGTCGGTGATGCAGGGCCGCTTGGTCGGGGTGCCGACCAGGGTCCCGGCCATCCACGACTGCACGCGCTGGAACGCCAACCCGGCGGGAGTGAGGATGCCGGCGGCCCGGTCGGACGGGTCCGTCAGGAGCGTGTTGGCGATCGGGCCGCCGCCACGCTCGACGGAGAGCTTGCCCATGTCGTAGGCGTACCAGTCGACGCGCTTGACACCCTGCGCGGCGTTCAACAGGTACGTCCGGATCACGTAGGCCACCTGGAGGTCCATCGAGATCGGCACCGCGGAGTACCCGCCCTGGGCGCCGGCGGTCAGGCCGTAGTTGACCTCGGTGTCCCAGATCGGCACCGTGGCAGGCACCTTGTCCTTGGCGAGGACCGCGCGCGTCGTCCTGAGCAGCGTCATCGAGTCCTCGGGGGTGCCCGGCCGGGTCAGCTTGCCCGACGGGTAGCGGTCCAGCGGGTAGAGGCTGAAGCCGAGCGCATCGACGTACTTCCAGACCGGCTTGCCGCCCACCTTCTCGGCGTAGAACTTCTTGATGAAGGTCTGCTGGTACCCCAGGCGGGTCACCATCGCCGGGGAGACGAGCCGGACCGCGCGGTCGGTCGCGTTGCGCACGTCGTACGCCGCCTTCACCAGCTGGGCCATCTGCGCCGTGGTGCCGGTCCAGAACGCGCTGACGTTCGCCTCGTTCCAGGTCTGGATGTTGGCGATGCCCGGCCTGCCGGAGCCGTCGTAGTTCTTGTAGCGCGCCATGATCGCCCCGAGGAACGCCTGGTACTTCGCCAGGTCGGGCATCTCGGTCTGCACAGCGGGCGCGCTCGGGTTCTGACCTGCCCAGCTCGGCGTCATCGCCGTCACCAGGGTCACCTCGGTGTGGTTGGCCCAGGCGTCCGCCACGATCTGGTCGAGCCGCTCGAAGTTGGGCGCCGCGCTGGTGGGTTGCATGGCGGCCCAGGTCGTGCCGGAGTCCCAGAGGCGGATCGACCCCGTGCCGTGTCGCGACAGCGAGTTCAGGTTGTAGTCGTGGAGCCCGAACAGATGAGGGTCGACCTTCACCTGGATCGGCTTGGCCCTGTTCGCGGTCGTCGCGGCACCGGCACGGTTGGCCGGCAGCACCGCCGAGGCGGGCTGGTGTGCGGCGAGCACGGTGAGCGAGACGACGACGGTCGACGCGAGCAGCGCACCGAGGCGCGCGGCACGAGGCCGGGGTGACAGCACTGGCATGCTCAGCAGTATCTGAAGGTTGTCTCCGGTTCGCAGGCGAATCGGCGAAGACGGTCCGAACGGCGGGGCCCTGGTCCCAGCGGCCCCGGGACCCGACACAATGACGCGGTGCTCCCCCGTCCGGTCGTGGCCCGTGTCGTCGTGCTGGCCGGACCCTCGGGCGTGGGCAAGTCGCGGCTCGCGGCCGCGACCGGGCTCCCGGTGCTGCGCCTCGACGACTTCTACCGCAGCGGGGACGACCCGGCGCTGCCCGTGATCGACCACGGAGCCAACGCGGGACTGGTCGACTGGGACGACCCGCGGTCCTGGCACGCCGACGCCTCGGTGCGCGCGATCTGCGACCTCGCGGTCACCGGTCGGACGGTGGCACCGATCTACGACATCAGCCGCAACGGCCCGAGCGGCACCCACGAGGTCGTCCTCGAGGGCGCGCCGCTCTTCATCGCCGAGGGCATCTTCGCCCAGGAGATCGTGGGGGCCTGCGCCGAGAACGACGTGCTCGGCGCCGCCCTGTGCCTGCGCCAGCACCCGCTCGTCACCTTCTGGAGGCGGCTGACCCGCGACCTCCGCGAGCACCGCAAGCCGCCCCTGGTCCTGGTACGACGCGGCTGGGCCCTGATGCGCGACCAGCAACGGGTCATCGACGACGCGGTCGCGCACGGGTGCACGGCGGTGTCGCCCCACGAGGCGGCCACCCGGATCGCGGCGCTGGCCTCAGCGTCGCGATGAGCTCAGGATCGGCGGCAGCAGCGGGTCCCAGATCACCCAGGGACGACCCCCACGACCGGTCGGGAGCCAGCGTTGTTCCAGGTGCTCGTACCACTCCCCCGGCGGTTCCAGACGGAACTCGTCCCGACCGTCCGGCTCCGTCCCGAACCCCGTCAGGTCGGCCCCGTGCACGACGAAGCCGCACAGGGTCGCCACCCAGGGAAGTCGTCCAGCCAGCCGGACCCGTGCCGCCAGCAGCGCGGCCGTCATGGGCGGCATGACGGGTCGCTGCCGCACTTGACTCGCGACCAGGTCCCATGACTGAGCGAGGTCGAGCGCTGCGGTGCGCGCAAGCCTGCTGACGTAGAGACCATGGGGGCACGCGCTGACGAGGGCGGTCTCCTCGACGAACGGACGCCCGGCCACGGCTTGTACGCGTTGCTCGTCGTACAGCAGGACTGCCCCGCCCGGGTGAGTCGATCCGCACGCACCCGCGCGCAGCAGGATCCTGGCCTGCTCCTCGCTGCCTACCACCCCCGACAGCGCGCGGGCCGCGGCTCTTCCGGTCATCACAGCTCGCGAGCGTAGGTCGAGGGCGCGGGACCGCGGGATCGTGACCGTCAGGCTGTGGAGGGCCTCGCCGGCGAGGGAGTACCCGGCGGGTACTGGCTCAATGGGGCAGATGACCCATTGACCCAGTATCCGACCACCTCACCCGAGCAGCGACGTCAGCCAGGACCCTGCGCGGCGTACCCAGGCTTGACGACCCCGTCGATGATCGCGAGCCGCTCGTCGAACGGCAGGAACGACGACTTCATCGCGTTGATCGTGAACCAGCGCAGGTCGTCGAGGCCGTAGCCGAACGCCTCGCACAGGGCGTCCATCTCCGAGGTCATCGAGGTCTGGCTCATCAGCCGGTTGTCGGTGTTCACCGTGACCCGGAACCGCAGCGAGGCGAGCAGCCCGATCGGGTGCTCGGCGATCGACGCGGCGGCGCCCGTCTGCACGTTGGACGCCGGGGCGAGCTCGAGCGGGATCCGCTTGTCCCGCACGTACGCCGCGAGCCGGCCCAGGTGCGCCACACCGTCGTCGTCGACGGTGATGTCGTCGACGATCCGGACCCCGTGCCCGAGCCGGTCGGCGCCGCACCACTGGATCGCCTCCCAGATCGACGGCAGCCCGAAGGCCTCGCCGGCGTGGATGGTGAAGTGGAAGTTCTGACGCTGGAGGTACTCGAACGCGTCGAGGTGGCGGGTCGGAGGGAAGCCCGCCTCGGCGCCCGCGATGTCGAAGCCGACGACCCCGGCGTCGCGCCACTTCACGGCGAGCTCGGCGATCTCGCGCGACCTGGCCTGGTGGCGCATCGCGGTGAGGAGCTGGCGTACGACGATCCGGCCGCCCGCGTCGACCATCCCCTCCTCGAAGCCGGACGCGCACCGCGTCCACGACCTGGTCGAGGGCCAGACCCGTGGTGACGTGCTGCTCGGGGGCGTAGCGGACCTCGGCGTAGACCACGCCGTCGGCCGCCAGGTCCGCCACGCACTCGCGGGCCACGCGCTCGATGGCGGCTTCGGTCTGCATCACCGCCACGGTGTGGTCGAAGGTCTCGAGATACCGCACCAGCGAGCCGGAGTCGGCCGACTCAGCGAACCAGCGCCCGAGGCTCTCGGCATCGCCCGCGGGGAGGTCGTGACCGATCTGGTCGGCGAGCTCGAGGATCGTCGCCGGACGCAGACCTCCGTCGAGGTGATCGTGGAGGAGCACCTTCGGCACCTGGCGGATCTGGTCCCGGCTCGGGCGGCCCGACCCGGCGTCCGGGAGTGGGTTAGGTTCGGCCATGTCCACGATCCTCGCAGACCCCCGCGCGACGACAGGAGCCAGGAGATGCGCATCCTCGACAACCTCGACGAGCTCGCCGGCCTGACCGGCCAGGAGCTCGGTACCAGTGACTGGCTGGAGATCGACCAGGACCGCGTGAACGGCTTCGCCGACGCCACCGGCGACCACCAGTGGATCCACGTCGATGTCGAGCGCGCGGCGTCCGGACCGTTCGGCGGCACCATCGCCCACGGCTACCTCACCCTCTCGCTGGTGCCGATGCTGGGCAGCCAGGTGTTCTCGCTCGAGACGCCGGGCGCCAAGCTCAACT
The DNA here is from genome assembly GCA_963761515.1 of uncultured Actinomycetota bacterium. GTDB lineage: Bacteria > Actinomycetota > Actinomycetes > Propionibacteriales > Nocardioidaceae > Nocardioides. Next base: position 9,063 of record CAVXHO010000002.1, on the reverse strand, counting down.
ACGGCGTCAACAAGGTCCGCTTCCCGCACCCGGTGCGGGTCGGCTCCCGGATCCGCGACCACGTCACGATGGGTGAGGTCACCGACCTCCCGGCCGGCAAGCAGCTCACCGTGCGCCACACCATCGAGATCGAGGGCCAGGCCAAGCCCGCCTGCGTCGCCGAGACGGTCGTCCTGCTCCTCCCCTAGCCGACCCGGTCGAGGAGCAACGGCTGCGGGGTGTACGACGACGCGTCGCCCACGTCGTAGCCGCCCTCGAGCGCGTCGAGGGCCCGGGCGAACCGGTCGGGCTCGTCGGTGAGCAGCGTGAGCAGCGGCTCACCCTCGCGCACCTCGTCGCCGGGGCGGGCGTGCCAGACGACGCCGGCGCCGGCCTGGACGGCGTCCTCCTTGCGCGCGCGCCCGGCCCCCAGCCGCCACGCGGCGAGGCCCACAGCCATCGCGTCGAGCCGGGTGAGCGTGCCCGACGCCGGCGCGGGTACGACGTGCGACTCACGGGCCGTGGGCAGCGCAGCGTCGGGATCGCCGCCCTGCGCGCCGACCATGGCGCGCCAGGAGTCCATGGCCGAGCCGTCGGCCAGCCTGTCGGCGGGGTCGACGTCGTCGCGGCCCGCGCCGGCCAGCATCTCGCGGGCCAGGGCCAGGGTCAGCTCCACCACGTCGGCCGGACCGCCACCGGCCAGCACCTCCACCGACTCGGCGACCTCGATCCCGTTGCCCGCGGTCAGTCCGAGCGGCGTGGACATGTCGGTCAGCAGCGCGACCGTGTGGACGCCGGCATCCTGGCCGAGCGCGACCATGGTCTCGGCCAGCTCGCGCGCCTCCTCGACGGTCGTCATGAACGCACCGGTGCCGACCTTCACGTCGAGCACGAGCGCGCCCGTCCCCTCGGCGATCTTCTTCGACATGATCGACGAGGCGATCAGCGGAATGGCGGGCACCGTCCCGGTCACGTCGCGCAACGCGTAGAGCTTCTTGTCGGCGGGGGCCAGACCGTCGCCGGCCGCGCAGATCACCGCTCCGACCGACTCGAGCTGAGCGAGCATCTCGTCGTTCGACAGCGTGGCCCGCCAGCCGGGGATCGCCTCCAGCTTGTCGAGCGTGCCGCCGGTGTGGCCGAGCCCGCGGCCGCTGAGCTGGGGCACGGCGACCCCGCAGGCCGCGACGAGCGGCGCCAGGGGCAGCGTGATCTTGTCGCCGACCCCGCCGGTCGAGTGCTTGTCGGCGGTCGGGCGGGACAGCGCCGAGAAGTCCATCCGCTCCCCCGACGCGATCATCGCGGCCGTCCAGCGGCCGATCTCGCGCCGCGTCATCCCGTTGAGCAGGATCGCCATCGCCAGCGCCGACATCTGCTCGTCGGCGACCTCTCCGCGCGTGTAGGCGTCGACCACCCAGTCGATCTGGCTGTCGCCGAGCTCGCCGCCGTCGCGCTTGGCCCCGATCACCTCGACCGCGTCGTGTCCCGCCATGCGCGGCACCCTATCGGGGGGTCCCCTGCACCGGGACCGAGCGGTTGCCGCGCAGCACGAACGTCTCTCGCGACACCGGCTCGCCGGCGAGCGCCAGGTCGGGGAACCGGTCGAACAGCGCCGCGACCGACTCGGCGAGCTCCATCCGCGCCAGCGGCGCGCCCAGGCAGAAGTGCACGCCCACGCCGAAGGCGAGGTGCGGGTTGGGGTCACGGCGTACGTCGAACGTGTCCGCGTCGGCGAAGACCCCGGGGTCCCTGTTCGCGGCGCCCAGCAGAGCGGCGATCCTCTGCCCCGGCTCCACCACCACCCCGCCGACCTCGACGGGCGCGACCGCCGTGCGCTCGAAGAGCTGCAGCGCGGAGTCGAAGCGCAGCATCTCCTCCACCGTCAGAGCGATGTCGGCACCGGGCCGGAGCCCTCGGGCCAGCATCGCCGCCAGGCCGTTGCCGAAGACGTTGACCGACGCCTCGTGTCCGGCGTTGAGCAGCAGCACCGCCGAGGCCACCACCTCGTCCTCGGACAGCTCGGTGGCGACCAGGTCGCTGATCAGGTCGTCCTGCGGCTCCTGTCGCCGGTCGACGACGATGCTCCGCACCAGCGCGGCGAAGTCCGTGGCCGCGACCACGGCCTCGTCGACCACCTCGGTCGACGGCGACGCCTCGTACATCCGCACGATCGCCTGCGACCACCGGCGAAGGTCGCGACCGTGCTCGCGCGGGACGCCGAGCAGCTCGGCGATCACCAGCACCGGGAGCGGCTCGGCGAAGTCCTCGACCGCGTCGAAGCCGGCCGGGTCGATGGTGTCGAGGAGCTCGGCCGCCAGCGCCCGCACGCGCGGCCGCAGCCGCTCGATGTGACCACGGTTGAACGCCGCGGCCACCGGGCGTCGGAGCCGGGTGTGCTCGGGCGGCTCGTTCTCCATCATCTGGTTGCGATGGAGCACGTTGAACGGCTCGAGGTACGACGCGGGCTCGCGGTCGCGCCACAGCCGCTGGAGGTCTCGGGTGCGCTGGACCGTCGAGGCGCTCGGGTGGTCGAAGGTCAGGTAGGTGCCCGACTGCTCGTGCCAGGCGACCGGAGCGCGCCGCCGCTCCTCGGCGAAGAAGGGGTACGGATCGGCGACGAACGCCGGGTCCGTGAGGTCAAGCGAGGTTGTCGGGACCGAACGCATCGGGCAGCACCTCGTCCATCCGCTTCACACCCGAGCCGGTCAGGAGCTCCATGTCCGGCCCGCCGTTCTCGAACAGGATCTGTCGGCAGCGCCCGCAGGGCATGATCACCGAGCCCTCGCGGTCGACGCACACCACGTGCGTCAGCCGCCCGCCGCCGGTCACGTGCAGCTGAGAGACCATGCCGCACTCGGCGCACAGCGCCACGCCGTACGCGGCGTTCTCGACGTTGCACCCCGACACGACCCGGCCGTCGTCGACGCGCCCGGCCGCCCCGACGTAGTAGTGGGAGTACGGCGCGTACGCATGGTGCATCGCCTCCACCGCCACGAGACGGAGCTCTTCCCAGGAACCGGCGTCGCTCACCCCGCCGAGCCCTTCCGATAGACCTGCCCGTCTGCTGCGGGCGGCCGCAGCCGTTGCGTGGCCAGCGACAGCACGAGCAGCGTGGCGACGTAGGGCGTCATGCCCGTGAACTCGCGCGGCACGGTGTCGGTGAACAGGAACCACGCGAGGAACCCGAGGCCCAGCAGCCCCATGACGAGGGCCGAGGTGCGGGCACCCTTGTAGAGCTTGTAGGCGGCGTAGGCGATCAGCCCGATCGCGACCAGCAGGAGCAGTGCGTGCACGGCCGACGGCGTCCGCAGCCGGAGCGCATCGGTGTAGCCGAACATCAACGACGCCCCGACGGTGCCGAGCGGCAGCCAGTTGCCGAAGATCATCGCCGCGAGACCGATGTAGCCACGACCGCCCGCCTGGTTGGTCACGAAGCCGCTGGAGGCGACCAGCGCCAGGAACCCGCCACCCAGGCCCGCGAGCGCACCGGAGATCAGCACCGCGATGTACTTGTAGCGGTAGACGTTGACGCCCAGCGACTCGGCCGCCGCGGGGCTCTCACCGCACGACCGCAACCGCAGCCCGAACGCCGTGTGCCACAGCAGCCAGGCCGTCAGCGCGACGATGACCGCGATGATGATGGTCATCGATGACACCTTCGTGGTCAGCGCAGCCAGGAAGCCCGCGACGTCGGAGACCACGAACCAGTGCTGCTCGTTCACCGTCGTCAACCCACCGGAGAGCCCCGGCACCGTGACGTAGGGAAGTGGGTCGAGGCCGGTCAGCTGGCGTGGGCCGCCGTTCTGGAGGTCGCTGAAGTAGGCCTCCGCGAGATACTGGGTCACGCCCAGCGCGATGATGTTGATCGCGACCCCGGAGACGATGTGGTCGACGCCGAACGTGATCGTCGCCAACGCGTGCAGCAGGCCGCCGAGGGCGCCCATCGCCGCGGCGCCCACCAGCCCCGCCCAGGGGCCGTACCAGTACGTGAAGTACGCCGCACCCCAGGTGCCGAGCAGCATCTGGCCCTCGAGCCCGATGTTGACCACACCGGCCCGCTCCGACCACAGTCCGCCCATGCCGGCGAGCAGGATCGGGCAGGCCGACAGGATCGCGGCCCGGATCGTGTTGGCCGAGGTGATGTCGTCGGCTCCGGTCACGATGCGCACCGTCGAGACCGCGAGGATGATGCCCCCGAGCACGATCCAGGGACGCGCCCGTCCGCTGCCGCGGCCCTTGAGGGCGCTGGTCCTCGTGGGGTTGACGATCGTGGTCATGCGGACACCTCCTCCACCGCCGGGTGGGGCGCTCGGGCGACCGCGTTCTGCTCGAGGCGGATCCGGTAGCGCCGCACCAGCTCGTAGGCGATGACGACGGCCAGCACGGCGACGCCCTGGGTGATCAGGACGACGCTGGCCGAGATGTCGGTGAGCAGGGTCAGGGAGGTGGACTGCGCGGTCAGGAACGCGAACAGCACGGCACCGAAGACCATGCCGAGCGGCTGGTTGCGACCGAGCAGGGCGACCGCGATGCCGGTGAAGCCGAGGCCCGCCTGGAAGGTCGTCCCGTAGCTGTACGCAGCGCCGAAGAGCGCCGGCATCCAGATCAGTCCGGCGACGCCGCCCGACAGCAGCATCGCGGCCAGCACCATCCGGTTGACCTTGATACCCGAGGCGACGGCCGCGGTCTGTGAGGCGCCGGTGGCGCGCAGGTCGAAGCCGAAGCGGGTCTTGTTCAGGAGCACCCAGAAGCCGATACCGACCAGCACCGCCAGCACGCCGAGGCCCCAGATCGGGCCGGCCGTCGCGCCGAACGCGCTCACGCCCCCGACGTGCGACGACGTCGGGACCACGTGCGTACGCACGGAGTTGCCGCCGTGGACGCCGTAGCGGTCGAGCAGGTAGCCGACGATGATCCCAGCGATCGCGTTGAGCATGATCGTCGAGATCACCTCGCTGACGCCGCGGGTCGTGCGCAGCAGGCCGGCGATCCCGGCCCACAGGGCACCCACGAGCACGGCGACGATCAGCGAGGCGAAGACGTTGAGGAAGCCCGGCAGGTAGGCCGCCCCTGCGAACGTGGCCGCGGCGTACGACGCGATGGTGTACTGGCCCTCGACACCGATGTTGAACAGGCCCATCCGGAAGCCGATCGCGGCCGCGACCGCCGACAGGTAGATCATCCCCGACTGGTTGACGATGTTGACGATGATCCGGTTGTCCGGCTTGGTCAGGATGATCCGCCAGAAGTCGTTGACCCCCGACCCGCTGTTGGTGAGCGCGATGACCACGCTCGTGGTCAGCATCGCGATCAGCACCGCGATCACCGGGGCGAGCAGGGCGAAACCCGCCCGACGCAGGAACGCGGTCATTCGTCTCCACCCCCGGTCATGGCGGAGCCGAGATCCTGGGGCGTGACGGTGGCCGGGTCGAACGTCCCGACGAGCTTGCCCCGCAGGATGACCTCGATCCGGTCGGAGAGGCCGATCAGCTCGTCGAGGTCGGCAGAGATCAGGAGCACCGCGAGGCCGTCGTGCCGTGCGGTCTTGATGTGGTCCCAGATCGCGGCCTGGGCTCCGACGTCGACGCCGCGCGTGGGGTGGGAGGCGATCAGGACGACGGGGTTGCCGCTCATCTCGCGGCCGACGATCAGCTTCTGCTGGTTGCCTCCCGACAGCGCTCGGGCGAGGGTGTCGATGCCGGGCGTGCGTACGTCGTACTGCTCGACGATGCGCTGGGTGTCGGCCCGGGCGCCGCCGCGGTCGATCCACGGCCCGCGGGCGCTGGGAGCCCGGGTCTGGTGGCCGAGGACGCGGTTCTCCCAGAGCGGCGCGTCGAGGAGCAGGCCGTGACGTTGACGGTCCTCGGGGATGTAGGCGATGCCGGCCTCGCGGATCTTGCGGGTGTCCCACTCCGTGACGTCGACGTCGCCGAGCCGGATGCTGCCGGACGTCGCGTCCCGCATGCCCATTACGGTCTCGACCAGCTCGGCCTGACCGTTGCCCTCCACGCCGGCGATGCCGAGCACCTCGCCCTGGTGGATGTCGAAGCTGATGTCCTCGAGCAGGTGACGCCCGGCCTCGTCGACCAGGGTGACGCCCTGGAGCGAGAGCTGGACGACATCGGTGACGGTGCTCTCGGTCGCCTCTGGTGACGGCAGCTCGGAGCCGACCATCATCTCGGCGAGGTCGCGCTTGGTGACCTTCCCGGGCTCGGCCGAGCCGACCGTCGTACCGCGGCGCATGACGGTGATGTCGTCGGCGATCGCGAGCACCTCGTCGAGCTTGTGGGAGATGAACAGCAGGGAATGGCCGTGGGAGCGGAGGTCGCGGAGGTTCTCGAACAGGGCGTCGACCTCCTGTGGCACCAGTACGGCGGTCGGCTCGTCGAGGATGATCACCTTCGCGCCGCGGAAGAGGACCTTGAGGATCTCGAGGCGCTGCCTGTCGGCGACACCGAGCCGCTCGACGAGCACGTCGGGATCCAGGCCGAAGCCGTAGCGGTCGGAGATCCCGCGGAACTCGTCGCGTGCCTTGTCGCCGATGCCGAAGAGCTTCTCGGCGCCCAGGACGACGTTCTCCAGGGCCGTGAGGTTGTCGGCCAGCATGAAGTGCTGGAAGACCATGCCGATGCCGACGTCGATCGCGTCGGTCGGCGACCTGAAGACGCGGGGCTCACCGTCCACGCGGATCTCGCCGTCGTCGGGCCGCTGCACGCCGTAGAGGATCTTCATCAGCGTCGACTTGCCGGCGCCGTTCTCCCCGACGAGGGCGTGGACGGTGCGTGGACGGATCGTCAGCTCGACGTCGTGGTTGGCGATGACGCCCGGGAAGCGCTTGCCGATGCCGGACAGGACGACCTCGGGGGCGTCGATGTCGTGATCGACGACATCAGGTGCGGGGGCTGCCACGAAGACCTCCGATGAGCGGGCGAGGGCCGGTCATGCGTCCGGCCCGGGAGCAGGTTACTCCCGGGCCGGACGACGTTGGTGACGGTGCAACCGGGGGGCTCGCCGCATCACGCACGAGCACCCCGGTGTGGATCACGGAGTGGTCGGAACCTTGATCTGACCGCTCTTGATCTTGTCCGCGTAGCCCTGGATCTGGCTGTTGATGCTGTCCAGGAACCCACCCGAGGTGGAGTAGCCGACACCGTTGTTGTTCAGGTCGTAGGTGATGAACCCCGTACCCGGGTTACCGGCGTTGACCGTCTTGAGCCACTCGAAGGACGCGACGTCCACGCGCTTGAGCGCGGAGGTGAGGATGTGCGGCTTCTGCGCGGCGGTGGCGGTGAGGTACTGGTCGGAGTCCACACCGATCGCCCAGTTCCCGTCGCCGGCCTCGACCGCGGCGTCGAAGACACCGGAGCCCGAGGCACCGGAGGCGTGGTAGACCACGTCGGCGCCCTGGTCGAACTCACCGGCCGCAGCCGTCTTGCCGCCGGCCGGGTCGTTGAAGCCGGACAGGTTGGTCTCCTGGATGTAGGAGATGTCGACCTTGATCTTCGGGTCCACCGCGTGGACGCCTGCGGTGTAGCCGGCCTCGAAGTTCTTGATCAGGTCGTTGTGGACACCGCCCACGAAACCGACCTGGTCGCTCTTCGTCGTGAGGGCAGCCGCCACACCCACGAGGTAGGAGGACTCGTTGGCAGCGAAGCTGAAGTAGGCAACGTTCTTGTTGGGCGTCTTGTCGGGGTCGAAACCGTCGACCACCGCGAAGCTCACCTTGGGGTACTTCGGGGCGACGGCGTTGACCGCGTCGCTGTAGGCGAAGCCGACGCCGATGATCGCCGTGGCGCCGTTCTCGGCCATCTGCGTGAGGCGGTCCTCACGGGCCGACTCCGGCTCGCCGTCCTGCGCCTCGCCCTCGAGGCAGCTGCCGTCGAACTCCGTCACGGCCTTCGACACGCCGGCGTAGGCCGAGTCGTTGAAGGACTGGTCACCGCGGCCGCCGACGTCGTAGGCCAGGCCGACCTTCGGGCCACTGGTGCCGGTGGCCGTCTTGCACACGTCGTCGCTGCCACTGGCCGTGGCTGTGGAGCTGTCACTCTTCTTGCCGCACCCGGTGAGAGCGATCGTCGCCACCACCGCCACGGCTGCGATCTTGCTCGTTCGACGCAAGATGCCCTCCTTGGTTTGTACCGCCACCCACTGTTCGTAACGGATTCGGGGGTCACCCTAGGCCACAAGGGGGCGAGGATGTCACCCGGGCTGACGCGCGGCGGTCAGTTGTTACCGGGTGGTGACCAGAGCGTCGATCGCGACCGACGCGAGGAGCTTGGCGCCGAGGCAGGTGGCGCGCTCGTCGACCCGCAGGTTGCCCTGGTGGATGTCGTACGTCGGGCCTCCGGGCTCGCGGGTGCCGAGCCGACCCATGGCCCCGGGCACGCGGGTGAGGTACCAGGCGAAGTCCTCGCCGCCGAGGCTCTGGGCGGTGGGCGCGCGCCCCTCGGGGCCGAGCACCGCGTCGACAGTACGGCCGAGGACCGCCACCGACACCGGGTCGTTGACCACCGGAGGCACGCCTCGCGTGTAGCCGACAAGGGCCTGCACGCCATACGGCGCCACGATCTCGCCCACGTAGGTGCGGATCCGCTCCTCCATGTCGCTCCACGCGACCGCGTCGAGCATCCGCACGGTGCCGCCGAGCGAGCCGGAGTCGGGGATCACGTTGGCGGCCCGGCCCGCCTCGACCCGGCCCCAGACGACGCTCACGCCGGCGCGAGGGTCGAGCCGCCGCGAGAGCACCGCCGGCAGCTCCGTGACGATCTTCGCCAGCGCGAACGTGAGGTCCTCGGTGAGGTGCGGCCTGCTGGTGTGGCCGCCGCTCCCGGTCAGCCGGACCTCCAGGCTGTCGGCTGCGCCGGTGATGGGTCCCTCGCGGAGGCCGACCCGGCCGACGTCGATGGTCGGGTCGCAGTGGAGGGCGAAGATGCGGCTGACGTCGTCGAGCGCACCGAGGTCGAGCAGTCGCGAGGCCCCTCCGGGCATGACCTCCTCGGCGGGCTGGAACAGCAGGCGGACCCGGCCCGTGAGAAGCCCGGCCGCGTGGACCTCGGCCAGGGCCAGCCCGGCACCGAGCAGCGCGGT
>CAVXHO010000001.1:0-519853 GCA_963761515.1 uncultured Actinomycetota bacterium | reverse complement strand
AGGTCCGGTGTCAGACTCGGACGACTCATCTGGTGACGCCGTCCCGTCGTCGATTGTTGCATCCGTACCCACATCCGGCGATTCGTCACCTGCGTCCGTGGACGCCTCGTCCGACTCGGTGACCGCCTCGACGACCTCGGGTGTCTCCACCGATCGGTGACCACGGCGACCGCGTCGCCGCCCTTGGGCGTCACGAACTTCACGCCCATCGTGTCGCGCCCGGTGGCCCGGAACTCGGCGTTGATCGGGCTGCGGACCACCTGACCGGCCTGGGTGATCGAGAGGATCTCGTCGCCCTCGACCACGATGAACGCGCCGACCAGACCGCCGCGATCCTCGTTGGCCAGCGACATGGTCTTGATGCCCAACCCGCCCGCGGGACTGCTGGCGGTAGTCGGTGATCCGGGTGCGCTTGGCGAAGCCCCCGTCGGTCATCGTGAAGACGTACTGCGGCTGGACGTCGAGGGTGCCCTCACCTGCGTCGCTCGCCTCGGCGTCGGCCTCGGCCTCGGCGGCGACCTGGTCGGCCCGGATCACCGACATCGACAGCACCTCGTCGCCGTTGCGGAACTTCATGCCCGTCACACCCGACGTGGCGCGCCCCATCGGCCGCAGCTGAGCGTCGTCCGCGCGGAAGCGGATCGCCTGCCCCTTGCGTGAGACGAGCAGGATGTCGTCGTCGGGTCCGACCAGCTCGGCGCCGATCAGCTCGTCGTCGTCCTCGCGGAAGTTGATCGCGATCACGCCGGCCTGGCGCGGGGAGTTGTAGTCGCCCAGGCGGGTCTTCTTGACCAGACCGTTGCGGGTGGCCAGCACGAGGTAGGGCTGCTGGTCGTAGTCACGGATCGCCAGCACCTGGGCGATGTCCTCGTCCGGCTGGAAGCTGAGCAGCCCGGCGACGTGGCCGCCCTTGGCGTCGCGCGACGCCTCGGGGAGGTTGTAGGCCTTGGTCCGGTAGACCCGGCCGGCCGTGGTGAAGAACAGCAGCCAGTGGTGGTTGGTGGTCGCCATCAGGTGCTGTACGACGTCGTCGCCGCGCAGGGTCGCACCGCGCACGCCCTTGCCGCCGCGCTTCTGGGTCCGGTAGGCGTCGGAGCGGGTGCGCTTGGCGTAGCCGCCGCGGGTGATCGAGACGACGAGCTCCTCGTCGGGGATCAGGTCCTCCATCGAGAGGTCGCCGTCGGCCGCCATGATCTGGGTACGCCGGTCGTTGCCGTACTTGTCGACGATCTCGGCCAGCTCGCTCCTTGACGATCTCCCGCTGCCGGGCCTCGTTGGCCAAGATGTCCTCGAGGTCGGCGATGGTGACCTCGAGCTCGGCCAGCCGGGCGATGATCGCCTGCCGCTGCAGCGCCGCGAGCCGGCGCAGCTGCAGGTCGAGGATGGCCTGCGCCTGGATCTCGTCGATCTCGAGGAGCTCCATCAGGCCGGTGCGTGCGTCGTCGACGTCGGGCGAACGACGGATCAGCGCGATCACCTCGTCGAGCGCGTCGAGCGCCTTGACCAGGCCGCGCTGCACGTGGGCGAGCCGCTCGGCCTCCTCCAGGCGGAACCGGGTCCGGCGCTGGATGACCTCGATCTGGTGGGCCACCCAGTTGGAGATGAACTGGTCGACGGTCAGGGTGCGCGGCACCCCGTCGACGAGGGCCAGCATGTTGGCGCTGAAGTTGGTCTGGAGCTCGGTGTGCTTGAGCAGGTTGTTGAGCACGACCCGCGCGACGGCGTCGCGGCGCAGGACGACGACCAGGCGCTGGCCGGTGCGGCCGGACGAGTCGTCGCGCACGTCGGAGATGCCCTGCACCTTGCCGGAGTCGGCCAGCTCGGCGATCTTCAGCGCGAGGTTGTCGGGGTTGACCATGTAGGGCAGCTCGGTGATCGACAGGCAGGTGCGGCCCTTGGCGTCCTCGTCGATCTCGATGACCGCCCGCTGGGTGACCGAGCCGCGCCCGGTGCGGTAGGCCTGCTCGATGCCCTCGCGGCCGACGATCAGCGCGCCGTTGGGGAAGTCGGGGCCCTTGATCCGCTCGACCAGCGCGTCCTGGAGCTCCTCGCGGGTGGCGTCGGGGTGCTCGAGCGCCCACCGGGCGCCTTCGGCGACCTCGCGCAGGTTGTGGGGCGGGATGTTGGTGGCCATGCCGACCGCGATGCCGGCCGACCCGTTGACCAGCAGGTTGGGGTAGCGCGCCGGCAGGACGACCGGCTCCTGCGAGCGACCGTCGTAGTTGGGCTGGAAGTCGACGGTCTCCTCGTGGATGTCGCGCACCATCTCGAGGGCGAGGGGCGCCATCCGGCACTCGGTGTAGCGCATCGCGGCCGCGGAGTCGTTGCCCGGCGAGCCGAAGTTGCCCTGGCCGTGGATGAGGGGAGCCCGCATCACCCAGGGCTGCGCCAGCCGGACCAAGGTGTCGTAGATGGCCGTGTCGCCGTGGGGGTGGTACTGACCCATCACGTCGCCGACGACGCGCGAGCACTTGGAGAAGCCGCGGTCGGGCCGGTAGCCACCGTCGTACATCGCGTAGAGCACCCGCCGGTGGACTGGCTTGAGCCCGTCGCGTACGTCGGGCAGGGCCCGCCCCACGATGACCGCCATCGCGTAGTCGATGTAGGACCGCTGCATCGAGGTCTGCAGCTCGATCGGCTCGATGCGTCCGCCGGGGCCCGGGCCCTCGGGGGGAGTGGTGGTGCCGCCGCCGGTGGGGGTGTCAGTCACGTGTCTGGTTCTCTCTCGTCACATCTATCCGAATCTAGGAATCTCGCAAGACTTCTAGATATCGAGGAATCGGACGTCCTTGGCGTTGCGCTGGATGAAGGAACGGCGCTGCTCGACGTCCTCGCCCATCAGGATCGAGAAGATCTCGTCGGCGTGGGCGGCGTCCTCGAGGGTCACCTGGAGCATCAGCCGCTGGTCGGGGTTCATCGTGGTCTCCCACAGCTCCTCGGCGTTCATCTCACCGAGCCCCTTGTACCGCTGGACGGGGTTCTCCTTGGGCAGCTTCTTGCCCGACTCGAGCCCGTCGCGCATCAGGGCGTCGCGCTCGGAGTCGGAGTAGACGAACTCGTGCTCGGCCGGCTTGTTCCAGCGCACCCGGTAGAGCGGGGGCTGCGCCATGTAGACGTAGCCGTGCTCGATGAGCGGCTTCATGAAGCGGAACAGCAGCGTCAGCAGCAGCGTGTTGATGTGGTGGCCGTCGACGTCGGCGTCGGCCATCAGCACGATCTTGTGGTAGCGCAGCTTCTCGAGGGTGAACTCCTCGTGGATGCCGGTGCCGAGCGCGGAGATGATCGACTGGACCTCGGTGTTGGCGAGCACCTTGTCGATGCGGGCCTTCTCGACGTTGAGGATCTTGCCGCGGATCGGCAGGATCGCCTGGACCCTCGGGTCGCGGCCCTGTCGGGCCGACCCGCCGGCCGAGTCGCCCTCGACGATGAAGACCTCGCACTCCTCGGGGTTGGTCGACTGGCAGTCCGACAGCTTGCCGGGCAGGCCGCCGCCGCCGAGCAGACCCTTGCGACCGCGGGCCAGGTCGCGCGCCTTGCGGGCCGCGATCCGGGCGCTGGCCGCGGCCTGCGCCTTGCGCACGATGTCGCGCCCCTCGGCGGGGTTCTGCTCGAGCCAGGCGCCGAGCTGGTCGTTGACCACGCGCTGGACGAAGCCCTTGGCCTCGGTGTTGCCGAGCTTGGCCTTGGTCTGGCCCTCGAACTGCGCATCGGTGAGCTTGATCGAGATGATCGCGGTGAGGCCCTCGCGGACGTCGTCGCCCGAGACCCGGTCCTCCGGCTTCTTGATCAGGCCCCACTCCTCGCCCCAGCGGTTGACCAGCGAGGTGAGCGCCGACCGGAACCCTTCCTCGTGGGTGCCGCCCTCGGGGGTGTTGATGGTGTTGGCGAAGGTGTGCACCGACTCGGTGAACGAGACGTTCCACTGCATGGCGACCTCGAGGCTGAGGTCCTGGGTGCTGCCCTGGGCGCCGGCGCTCTGCTCGGCCTCGAACGCGATCACGGTCGGGTTGGCCAGCGGCTTGCGCTTGTTGAGGTACTCGACGAAGTCGACGAGACCGCGGTCGTAGCGGAAGGTCTGCTCGATGCCGCCGGCCACCCCCTCGTGGATCGCGTCCTGGCCGGCGCCGTCGATCTCCGCGGAGACGGTGTCGTCCTTGACCGCCTCGAGGACCTCGGCCGCCACGGGCCGCTCGTCGCGGACCACGATCTCCAGACCCTTGTTGAGGAACGCGTACTCGCGCATCCGGGCGGTGATCGTCTCGAGGGAGTACGTCGTGGTCTCGAAGACGTCGGTCGACGCCCAGTAGGTGACGGTGGTGCCGGTGCGCTCGCCCGGCTCCAGCTCGCGGACGTCCTCGAGCTCGCCGTCGGGAACGCCGACGCTGAAGGTCTGGCGCCACAGGTGCCCACGGTTCTTCACGTCCACGATGAGGTGGCTCGACAGCGCGTTGACCACGCTGACGCCCACGCCGTGGAGACCGCCGGACACCTTGTAGCCGCCGCCGCCGAACTTGCCGCCGGCGTGGAGCACGGTGAGGACCGTGGTGACGGCCGGCAGCTCCTGGCCGGGCGCGGTGTCGGTCGGGATGCCGCGGCCGTTGTCCTCGACGCGGACACCGCCGTCGGCCAGGAGCGTGACCACGACGCGGTCGCAGTAGCCGGCCAGCGACTCGTCGACGGCGTTGTTGACGATCTCCCAGATCAGGTGGTGCAGCCCGCGCTCACCGGTCGAGCCGATGTACATGCCCGGCCGCTTGCGGACCGCCTCGAGCCCCTCGAGGACCTGGATCGCGGACGCGTCGTACTCGACGCCGTTGGGAGGCTGCGGCATCGCTGCTGCGGGGACGGACTCGGGGACGGACGGCTCGGGAGTCTCGTCGCTCACGCGCACCTCTTCGTCGGGATCGGGGCGGCCGGAGGGCCGCCGCCGACCGGGGTCTGGCATGGAACGGGCCGCGTGCGGACGAGCGCGCGGCCTCGATGTCCATGATAGCCGTTTCCGGGCCGCTCTCCACGTCTCCACCCCGGGGCTGGGGGCATCTGTGGACGAAATCCGGGCCCAGACGGCGCCGAGAGGGCGGATCGGAGGCCCTCGCGGGGGTGCGGATATGTCCCCATACGTCCGCGGGGCCCTCAGATCGGCAGTGCGGGGGCTGAGGCGGCTGGGGGTCCGGCGGCACTCCGGCCCGGCTCCGGCCACCCGGTCAGCCGTAGGTGTCGCGCGGTCCGCGGCCGTCGCGCACGCTCCGCGGACCGTGCTTCCACGAGGGTGCGTGGGGGCCGAGCACCTCGATCACCACGACGGTGCCGTGCCCGAGATCCTCGTTGAGACGGCGTACGACGGAGGGCGCGAGGAAGCGCAGCTCGGTCGCCCAGGTCGGTCGAGTCGGTGCGGACCACGAGCTTGCCGTCGGCGAAGGACTCGGCCCGGCTGTGAGCACCGATCTCGTCGCCGACCAGGTCGGTCCAGCGGGCGAACATCGAGGCGACCTTGAGGTCGACCTGCCAGCCGTGGTCGTCGACGATCCGGGTCAGCGCGGCGTCGAGGGTCTGGGGGTCGCGGTCGTCGGGATGGGCGCCCGAGACCCGGCCGGTGCGCGGCGTCCGGTCGGTGCGGCGTACGGCCTTCTTGCGCCCGGGCGTCGAGCGCGCTGTCGCGCGGGCGAGGGTGCGGGCCAGGTCGAGCCCGTCGTCCGCGTGCGGCTCGACCGGCTCGGGTGCGTCGGGCTCAGTCGTCACGGAGTACCTCCCCGCCGACCACCTGGTAGCGCACCCCGGCGAGCTTCTCGGGTACGTCGGCCGCGACCGCCGCGGTGACGAGCACCTGCTCCGCGCCGGCGACCAGCTCGGCGAGCTGCGCGCGTCGCTCGGAGTCGAGCTCGGCGAACACGTCGTCGAGGATCAGGATCGGGTCGTCACCGTCGGCCCGCACCAGGTCGTACGACGCGAGCCGGAGCGCGAGCGCGAACGACCAGGACTCGCCGTGCGACGCGTAGCCGCGCACCGGCAGCCGCTGCTCGCCGTTGCCGAGGGACAGCTGGAGCTCGTCGCGGTGCGGCCCGACCAGCGAGACGCCGCGGTCGAGCTCGTCGTTGCGGCGCACCTCGAGCTCCGCCAGCAGCCGCTCGGCGAGGTCGTCGCGCTCGGTCAGCTCGCCGATCTCGAGGCTGGGCTGGTAGTCGAGTCCGGCGTCGTCGCTGCTCGCCCCGCGCGCGACCGTCGCATAGGCGTGGCCGACGTAGGGGCGCAGCTCGGCGACCAGCCGGAGCCGCTCGGCCAGCAGCTCGGCGCCGGTGCGCGCGAGGTGGGAGTCCCACACCCCGAGGGTCGAGAGCGCCGACTCCTGAGACGTGGACCCGCGGCGCGCGGCGCCGGCCGTCTTGAGCAGGGAGTTGCGCTGCTTGAGGATCCGCTCGTAGTCGGCGCGTACGCCGGCCAGTCGCGGTGCGCGCATCACCAGCAGGTCGTCGAGGAAGGCCCGCCGGCCCGCGGGGTCGCCCTTGACCAGGGCCAGGTCGTCGGGGGCGAAGATCACGGTGCGGACCAGCCCGACCAGCTCGCGGGCCCGCGGCAGGTCGGCGCGGTTGACCCGGGCCCGGTTCGCCTTGCCGGGGTTGATCTCGATCTCGAGCATCGCCTGGCGGCCGTCACGGACGACCGAGGCTCGCACCAGCGCACGTTCGGCGCCGGCCCGCACGAGAGGGGCGTCGGAGGCGACCCGGTGGGAGCCGAGCCGCGAGAGGTAGTCGATGGCCTCGACCAGGTTGGTCTTGCCCTGGCCGTTGCGACCGATGAACGCCGTGGCGCCGGGCTCGAGCGCGACCTCGGCGGCGGCGTAGGACCGGAAGTCGACCAGCGTCAGGTGAGCGACGTACACCCCGCCCCCTCCTCGACGCCGTCCCTGACCCGGCCGCTCAGCTCGACGGCGAGGCGTCGCCGCCCGGAGGCGCCTCGGTCTTCACCGCGTGGCCGCCGAACTGGTTGCGCATCGCGGCGATCGCCTTCATCGCCGGGCTCTCGTCCTGCTGGGAGACGAACCGGGCGAACAAGGACGCGGCGATCGCGGGCATCGCGACGCCGTTGTCGATGCCGGCCTCGACGGTCCAGCGGCCCTCGCCGGAGTCGGCGGCGAAGCCGGCGATCTTGTCGAGGTGGGTGTCGTCCTGGAGCGCCGCGACCAGCAGGTCGAGCAGCCAGGAGCGGATCACGGTGCCCTGGCGCCAGGAGTCGAACACCTCGGTGACGTTGTCGACCAGGTCGACCTTCTCCAGCAGCTCCCAGCCCTCGGCGTAGGCCTGCATGATGGCGTACTCGATGCCGTTGTGGACCATCTTGGCGAAGTGGCCGGCGCCGGGCTGCTGACCGGCGTGCACGAACCCGGAGTCGCCCTCGGGCTTGAGCGCGTCGAACGCCGGCTGGATCTTCGCGACGTCGGCATCGGAGCCGCCGCACATCAGCGCATAGCCGTTCTGCAGGCCCCAGACCCCGCCGGAGACGCCGCAGTCGACGAAGCCGATGCCCTTCTGGGACAGCAGATCGGCGTTGATCTGGTCGTCGGTCCACTTGGAGTTGCCGCCGTCGACCACGAGGTCGCCCTCGCCGAGGAGCTCGCCGAGCTCCTTGACGGTGTCGCGGGTCGGGTCGCCGGCCGGGACCATCACCCAGACCACCTTGGGGCTGGGGAGCTGCTCGACCATCTCGGCGAGGCTGGCGACGTCGGAGACGTCGGGGTTGCGGTCGTAGCCGACGACGGTGTGCCCGGCGTTGCGCAACCGGGTACGCATGTTGCCGCCCATCTTGCCGAGGCCGATGAGTCCCAGTTCCATGGCGATGCTCCTCGCGAGGTGGGTCAGGAGAGCAGGCGGCGCGGCATCAGGAGGTAGCGGAATCCGGTGTCACCGGCGCCCGCGGAGGCCGCTTCTTCACTACCTGAGCCACCTTGTCCCATCGAACCACTGATGACAACCGGCTTGGTGCTCACCGTGAACGCCAGCTCGACCACGGCCTCGTCGATGACCTGGAGTCCGTCGAGGAGGTACTGCGGGTTGAAGCCGGTGGTGATGTCGTCGCCGTCGATGGTCGCCTCGATCGACTCACTGGCCTGGGCCTCGTCGCCGGAGCCCGCGTCGAGGGTCAGCGTGCCGTCGCTGAAAGCGAGCTGGACCGCGGTGTTGCGCTCGGCCACCAGCGCGACGCGCTTGAGCGACTCGATGAGGGAGGCCTTGTCGACCGTCGCGGTGGTCTGGTGCTCGTTGGGGAACAGGCTGCGGACCTTGGGGAACTCACCGTCGAGCAGCCGGGTCGTCGTACGACGGGTGCCGCCGGGGCCGGAGCCCTCGAACCCGATGATCCCCTCGCCGCTGCCGCCCGAGGCCAGCGCGATGGTGACCTCGCTGCCCGCGGTCAGCGACCGCGCGGTGTCGCCGAGGACACGGGCCGGGATCAGCGCGGCCACCGACTCGTCGGGGCTGTTGGGTGACCACTGGAGCTCGCGGTGGGAGAGCCGGAAGCGGTCGGTGGCCAGCATCGAGATCGACGAACCCGAGATCTCGATGCGGACGCCGGTGAGCACCGGCAGCATGTCGTCGCGGCCGGCGGCCGTCACCGCCTGGGCGACAGCGTGCGCGAAGACGTCGCTGGACACGGTGCCGGTCGCGGCCGGCATGTCGGGCAGCGCGGGGTAGTCCTCGACCGGCATGGTCTGCAGGCTGAAGCGCGCCGAGCCGCAGGTGAGGCTGACGCGGGTGCCGTCGAGCGTCATCTCGACCGGCTTGGCCGGCAGGCTGCGGCAGATGTCGGACAGCAGGCGGCCGCTGACCAGGGCCTTGCCCTCGTCGGAGACCTCGGCGCTGAGCGTGGCCCGCGCGGAGGTCTCGTAGTCGAAGGTCGAGAGGACGAGACCGTCGTCGCTGGCCTCGATCAGGAGACCGGACAGGACCGGCACGCTCGGACGCACCGGAAGGCTGCGCGCCGCCCAGGCGACGGCATCCGCGAGTACGTCGCGGTCGACGCGAAACTTCACTTCACGGTTCCTTCGTAGGACGGGAAGGCGGTCCCCTGAAGTAGAGAGGGCCACTCGGGAGGATTCTGGAGTGAGCATCCTGCCACGCGGGTCCCCCACGCGGGAGGGCCGCCCGATTTGTGCGGCGGTCATCCCCAGGTAGGGCGGTGCGCAGGGGCTTCGAGCGATCCGGATCCATGGGTAGGTCCGTAGTAGTCATAGCAGGGGTGGAAACTGTGGAGAACCACTCTTCGTGCAGGTCAGAGGCGGTTTTGGTGTGCACATGGGGTGTGGAGGAGCCTGTGTGGTGCGGGGGGGTCCTGTGGGTCCGGCCCGGTACGTCGTGCCGGCGGGCTCGGTGATGCACAGCCCCTGTGGACGACGCGCCGCCCCGGCCCACACGACGTACACATCTTGCAGCCGTGTAACTCGCTAGCTCTGCCGCGCCTGCATCTTGACCCGGTTCGTGAGCTCGCTGACCTGGTTGAAGACCGCACGGCGCTCGGCGAGGAGCTGGTTGATCTTGCGGTCGGCGTACATCACCGTCGTGTGGTCGCGGTTGCCGAACTGGGCGCCGATCTTGGGCAGGGACAGGTCGGTCAGCTCGCGGCACAGGTACATCGCGATCTGTCGGGCCATCACCAGGTGCCGGCCGCGGCTCGGGCCGGTGAGCTCGTCGATGGAGAGCCCGAAGTACGCCGCGGTCTGGGCGATGATCAGGGCCGCGGTGATCTCGGGCTCGCCGCCCTCGGGGATCAGGTCCTTGAGCACGATCTCGGCCAGGGTCATGTCGACCTCCTGGCGGTTGAGGTTGGCGAAGGCGGTGACCCGGATCAGGGCACCCTCGAGCTCGCGGATGTTGGTCTGGATCTTGCTGGCGATGAACTCGAGCACGTCGGCCGGCGCGCTGAGGCGGTCCATCGCCGCCTTCTTGCGCAGGATCGCGATCCTGGTCTCGAGGTCGGGGGGCTGGACGTCGGTGATCAGGCCCCACTCGAACCGGTTGCGCAGCCGGTCCTCGAGCGCCTCGAGCCGCTTGGGCGCCCGGTCGGAGGTCAGCACGATCTGCTTGTTGGCGTTGTGGAGGGTGTTGAAGGTGTGGAAGAACTCCTCCTGGGTCTGGGTCTTGCCCTCCAGGAACTGGATGTCGTCGATCAGCAGCACGTCGACGTCGCGGTAGCGCCGCTTGAAGCGGTCCTGCCGGTCGTCGCGGATCGCGTTGATGAACTCGTTGGTGAACTCCTCGCTCGACACGTAGCGCACCTTCGCGCCGTTGTAGAGGCTGCGGACGTAGTGGCCGATCGCGTGGAGCAGGTGGGTCTTGCCCAGGCCGGAGTCGCCGTAGACGAGCAGCGGGTTGTAGGCCTTCCCCGGCGCCTCGGCCACCGCGACCGCTGCCGCGTGCGGGAAGCGGTTGGACGAGCCGATCACGAAGGTCTCGAAGGCGTACTTCGGGTTGAGGCGGGTCTCGCCGGTGGCCCGCGAGGGCTCGGACGACGTCGCGGTCATCGAAGCGATATGTCCATCTGTCGACATATCGATAGGTGGACTGATCGACTCGGCGGGTTGGGACCGGTGGGCGGCACCGTCGCCGAGCTGGGCGTTGACGGTGACCGCGAGCCGGATCTCGTGACCGTAGATCGCGGTCAGCGCATCCTCGAGCTGACCCCGCAGCCGGCCCTCGAGCTGGGTCCGGGTGAAGTCGTCGGCGACCGCGATGATCGCGGTGTTGCCGTGGAGCGTGACCGGTTCACTGGCCTGGACCCACGCCTGTTGGTTGGGCTGCAGCTCGTCCACCACACGCTGCCAGGCGGTCGCCAGATCCAGATCGTTGTCCACAGGGTTTCGTCCCGCTCTCTTCGTTGCTGTTCGGCGTGGTCGCGGACGCCCGGGTACGACGACCCACGCGCTGCGTGTTCCACAGGTTTGTCCACACCTTGTGAACGTGACCGCCTCCTTGTGGAAACGGCCCGCCGAGACGCTCACGGTTGACCGGCGGAAACCGGATCACCGCAGGTCAGAGGCCATGGATGCACCCTCCGGCCGCTTGGTGCTGCGGCCGTGGAGCCCTGGTCCGACCCGAACGGGGGAAACTCGACAAGGGTCGAACATAACCCCGGCCGAGGGCCCCGAGCAAGACGCTATCCACAGGCTGCTGGAGCCCGCGGCACCGGTGGCCGAGGGGATGGGACGAGGGTCGGTGTGGACTCGCGCTGAGGGGCTGCGTCGGCCGTCCGGTCGATTTGACGCCGCGGAGACGCCACGCGTACCGTTCATCGGTCACCCGGTGTCGACGGGTGCCGCATGTCCACGCTCCGCCCGGGTTGGTTCCCGGGGCCGTTCCACCGGCGCGTGGGTGGGCGGTGCCGGCCGAACCCTCGAGGGATTCGACCAGCGCTGTCTGTCGCCAACGGGCGATCTGGCCGCCGCCGGCGTGACCGCCCCTGACCACTATCGGAGAGACCTCGTGAGCAAGCGTACGTACCAGCCGAACAACCGCCGGCGCCACAAGGTGCACGGCTTCCGGCTGCGCATGCGCACCCGCGCCGGGCGCGCCATCTTGTCGCAGCGTCGCCGCAAGGGCCGCAAGAGCCTGGCGGTCTGAGCCCGCGCGGCTCGACCCCGTCGTGACCCGCGTCCATGCTCCCCGCGCCGCATCGGCTTACCCACGGTGGTGACATCCGGCGGGTGGTCCGTACGGGTCGCCGCAGTGGTGGCGACCTGGTGGTCGTCCACGTCGTGCGTCACGACCGGACGGACCCCGCTCGGATCGGGTTCGTCGTGGGTCGCTCCGTCGGCAACGCCGTCCTCCGTCATCGTGTCCAACGCCGGCTCCGTCATCTGTGCCGCGAGCGCCTCGCCGTCCTGCCGGCGGGCTGCGAGCTCGTCGTCCGTGCGCTCCCGGCTGCCGCGGCTGCGTCGTACCCGGAACTCGGTGCTCAGCTCGACCGTTGTCTGCAGCGGAGCCTCGGTGCCAGGCAGGGGACGGTGAGCTGACGTGCGCTACCTCCTGATCGGCCTGTTGAAGCTGTACCGGCTCCTGATCAGCCCCCTCTACGGCCAGGTCTGCCGCTACCACCCCTCGTGCTCGGCGTACGCCCTCGAGGCGGTGACGGAGTACGGCTCGCTGCGCGGGAGCTGGATGGCTCTGCGCCGTCTGCTGAGGTGCCACCCGTGGGCACCGGGTGGCTACGACCCCGTGCCACCCCGCGTCCGCACCACTCCCACCCAAGGAGCCTGAACCCCGTGGAATTCCTCGGCACCATCGGCCACGCCATCCTGGTACCGCTCTACTACGCGGTCTCGGCGGTGCTGCTGGCCTGGCACTGGCTGTTCAGCCTCTTCCTCGACCCCGACGGCGGCGCCGCGTGGGTGCTCTCCATCATCGGGCTGACCCTCGTCGTCCGCGCGGCCCTGATCCCGCTGTTCGTCAAGCAGATCAAGTCCAGCCGGAACATGCAGCTGATCCAGCCCAAGGTCAAGGAGCTGCAGAAGAAGTACGGCCACGACCGCGAGCGCCTCGCCGCGGAGACGATGAACCTCTACAAGGAGACCGGGACCAACCCGTTCGCGGCCTGTCTGCCGCTGCTGGTCCAGTCGCCGATCTTCATCGCGCTGTTCCGGCTCCTCGACCAGGCGCAGAAGAACCACACCGCGAACGGCTTCATGACCACCGAGCAGGCGACGAGCCTGGCGAACGCCAAGCTGTTCGGGACCATCCCGATCTCGGCGACGTTCATCCACAACGACGGCCTGACGAGCGTCCGGATCGTGGCCGCGCTGCTCGTGGTGGCGATGACGGCTACGACGTTCACGACCCAGCGTCAGCTGATGAGCAAGAACATGCCGAAGGACGCGATGAGCGGTCCCTACGCCCAGCAGCAGAAGATGCTGCTCTACGTGCTCCCGGTGGCGTTCGCCGCCGGTGGTGTGGCGTTCCCGATCGGCGTCCTCGTCTACTGGACCACCACCAACCTGTGGACCATGGGCCAGCAGTTCTACGTGATCCGCCGCAACCCCGCACCCGGCACGCCCGCCTTCGACGCCAAGCTCTCTCGGGACAAGGCCAAGGGCAAGGTCACCGAGGTCGAGGAAGAGGAAGCGCTGCTCGAGGCGTCCCAACAGCCGGTCCAGCGCCAGCGGCAACAACCCAAGAAGCAGACCCGTGAGCAGAGACGGAAGGCTGCCAACCGGCCGCCCAAGTCCGACTCCGGGACGTCCGATGACACCGAAGAGGGGAACCAGACATGAGCGACACCGGGGAGCTGACCGGCACCGAGGCCACCACCGAGGACACCACCGAGGGCGAGGCGACCGGCGCGCAGGACTCCGCGGCGTCCGAGGCGGAGGTGACCGACGTCCCGGAGAGCGATGAGGTCTCGCTCGACGAGGGCGACGCGGAGGTCTCCGAGGAGGTGTCCGCGGAGGTCTCCGAGGAGGTGTCCGAAGGAGGACGCCGACGAGACCGGTGGGACGTCGCTGCAGGATCGCCTGGAGAACGAGGGCGACATCGCGGCCGACTACCTCGAGGAGCTCCTCGACATCGCCGACCTCGACGGCGACCTCGACATGGACGTCGAGGGTGAGCGCGCGCTCGTCTCCGTCGTCGGTGCGGATCTCGCCCAGCTGGTCGGCGAGCGGGGCGAGGTCCTCGAGGCGCTGCAGGAGCTGACCCGCCTGGCCGTCTACCGCGAGACCGGCGACCGGTCGCGGCTGATGCTCGACATCTCCGGCCACCGCGCGGAGGTACGCCGCCGGCTCGAGGAGCTCGCGGCCGCCACGGCGGTTCAGGTCAAGGAGACCGGCGAGCGCGTCGCGCTGAAGGCGATGACCCCGTTCGAGCGCAAGGTCGTGCACGACGCCGTGGCCGCTGCCGGCCTGACCTCGGAGTCCGAGGGCGTGGAGCCCCGTCGCTACGTGGTGGTCCTGCCCGCCTGATGGTCGATGTTTCACGTGAAACACCGCCGCCTCCCGACCCTGCGGTCGTCAGCCAGGTCTTCGCCCCGTCGCGGCTTCCTGCCCTCGAGCAGTACGCCGCGCTGCTGGCGTCGGAGGGCGTGCTCCGGGGACTGATCGGTCCTCGGGAGGTCCCGCGGCTGTGGGACCGGCACCTGGTCAACTGCGGGCTCCTGGCACCGCTGATCCCCGAGGGCGCTCGGGTGGCGGACCTGGGATCCGGCGCCGGGCTCCCCGGACTGGTGCTGGCCCTGGCACGCCCCGATCTCGAGGTGACCCTGATCGAGCCGATGGCGCGCCGCGTCGAGTTCCTCACCGAGGCCTGCACCGCGCTGGGTGCCGATCGCGTGACGATCGTGCGCGGGCGTGCCGAGCAGTCGGCCGGCCGGGCGAGCTTCGACGTGGTCACCTCGCGAGCGCTGGCCCCGTTGCCACGACTGCTGACCTGGAGCCTTCCGCTGGTGGCCCCGGGTGGGGTGGTGCTGGCGATGAAGGGCTCCTCGGCAGCGACCGAGATCGAGGAGGCCGGCGCGGAGCTCGCCCGCTGGCACGCGGAGGCCTCCGTGGTGGTCTGCGAGGTGCCCGGGTCGTCGCCGACGACGGTGGTCCGGGTGGTCCCGGGTCCGGGCCCAGGGATAGGTTGGCCGACGAGCGCAACGACTCGTCGTAGGCGAAGGGGACGCAGGTGAGACAGGACCCGGCCGTGACGACGGCCCCGCACCCGCACGAGCAGACCGAACACGGTCTAGGTTGGCCGGTCGGGGAGGAGACGATGGATCGCTTTCCAACGTTTTCCACCGGTCTGGGGTGGCCCTCTGAGCGTAAAAGTCCACAGAAAACCACTAGTTATCCACAATCCGGGGTGACTAGCCCGGAAGCCGAGGGGACTACCGCGGTTTCACGTGAAACGTCGACGGAATCCGTCGAGACGCGACCGCCGGTGCGCACCGCGGCCGACTTCGCGGCGGTCGGACAGCTGCTCGATGACGACAGCACCCCCTTGGCGCGGATGGCCGAGGACACGGTCCGGGCTCGCCAGGAGGCCGCGCGTCGCCCGCCGATGCCGCGCCCCGGGGCGACCCGCGTGATCGTGGTCGCCAACCAGAAGGGCGGCGTCGGCAAGACCACCACCACGGTCAACGTGGCCGCCGCCCTGGCTCAGCTCGGCCAGCGGGTCCTCGTGCTCGACCTGGACCCGCAGGGCAACGCCTCCACGGCGCTCGGGGTCGAGCACCAGCGTGGCATCCCCTCGACGTACGACGCGTTGGTCGACGGCGTCGCGCTGCACGACCTGATGACCGAGGCCCCCGACCTGCCCGGACTGCTGGTCGTGCCCGCCACCATCGACCTGGCCGGCGCGGAGATCGAGCTGGTCAGCGTCGTGGCCCGGGAGAACCGGCTGCGCCGCGCGCTCGCCGGCCACCCCCTGATCGGCACCGCGGAGACCGTCGGGGACGAGCGCCTCGACTTCGTCTTCGTCGACTGTCCTCCGTCGCTCGGCCTGCTCACCCTGAACGCGCTGGTCGCGGGCGAGGAGATGCTGATCCCGATCCAGGCCGAGTACTACGCGCTCGAGGGCCTCGGGCAGCTCCTCGAGACCGTGGAGATGGTCAAGGCCCACCTCAACCCCGGGCTGGTCGTCTCCACGATCCTGGTCACGATGTACGACGGGCGCACCCGGCTGGCCTCCGGCGTCGCGCAGGAGGTGCGGTCCCACTTCGGGGACGAGGTCCTCCGCACCACCATCCCGCGATCCGTGCGGGTCTCGGAGGCCCCGTCGTACGGCCAGACCGTGATGACCTACGACCCGGCCTCGCCGGGCGCGCTGTCCTACCTCGAGGCCGCGCGCGAGATCGCCCGGAAGGGAGCACCATCGTGACCACCGAACGACGTCGTGGTCTCGGTCGTGGTCTCGGCTCGTTGATCCCGACCGGGCCCGTGCCTACCGAGATCGACCCCTCGGTCGCCGGAGAGCAGGAGACGCCGACCGCACCGGCCGGCGCCTACTTCGCCGACCTCCCGATCGCCCAGGTGGCGCCGAACCACGTCCAGCCGCGCCAGGTCTTCGACGAGGACGCGATGGCCGAGCTGGTCCACTCGATCCGCGAGGTCGGGCTGCTCCAGCCGGTGGTGGTGCGCCGCTCGGGGCCGGAGTCCTACGAGCTGGTGATGGGCGAGCGGCGCTGGCGGGCCGCCCAGGAGGCGGGGCTCGAGGCGATCCCCGCGATCGTCCGCCAGACCGACGACTCCGACATGCTCCGCGACGCGCTCCTGGAGAACCTGCACCGGTCCCAGCTCAACCCGCTGGAGGAGGCCGCGGCGTACTCCCAGCTGCTCGAGGACTTCTCCTGCACCCACGAGGAGCTCGCCGAGCGGATCGGCCGCTCCCGGCCCCAGATCAGCAACACGATCCGTCTGCTCAAGCTCTCGCCCGCGGTGCAGCGGCGGGTCGCCGCCGGCGTCATCTCGGCCGGGCACGCCCGCTCGCTGCTCGCCGTCGAGGACCCCGAGCGCCAGGACCGCCTCGCCGGCCGGGTGGTCTCCGAGGGGATCAGCGTGCGCGGCCTCGAGGAGATCGTGGCCGTCGGTGAGCCCGAGCACGGCGCGCCACCGGTGCGCCGTCGCAAGCCCGTCGCGCCGGGGCTGAACGACCTCGCCGAGCGGCTCTCCGACCGTCTGGAGACGCGGGTCAAGGTCGACCTCGGCCAGCGCAAGGGCAAGATCACCGTGGAGTTCGCCTCGCTCGACGACCTGCGCCGGATCGTCGACATCATGGACCCCCGGAACCGCAGCGACAAACCGATCTAGCGATTCATCGATAAGTCGACAAACCGACAGATCGACTCGGTCAGGACCGTTTCGCCGCGCGGCGCTCGGCTCGGCGCCGCCGCTCGGCGACGTCCAGCTCGGCCGCTCGCTCCAGCGTGGGGGCACTCCCGCCGTACGACGCGGGCAGCCACCACGCGCCGTCCTCGTGCTGCGGGTACGCCGCGATCGTCTCCGCGAGCAGGTCCTGGAGCGCCTGTGCGGAGGGTGGCGGTCTCGGAGACCGGGTCGTCCCCGGTCACGACGATCGGCGCACCGACCCGGATCGAGATGGCCGTCCCGCGCGAGAAGTCCTTCGGGTGGTCCTTGGTCATCAGCCGCTGGGTGCCCCAGAGCACCATCGGGATCAGGGGCACGCCGGCGCGGTGGGCGATCCGGACCGCGCCGGTCTTCAGGTTCTTGATCTCCATCGCGCGCGAGATCGTCGCCTCGGGGAAGATCCCGACCAGCTCGCCCTGCTCGAGGTGACGCATCGCCTCGGCCAGTGACGCCTCACCCTCCGCGCGGTCGACGGGGATGTGCTGGCAGGCCCGCATGATCGGGCCGCTGACCTTGTGGTCGAACAGCTCGCGCTTGGCCATGAACCGGACCCGGCGCCCGATCCGCTCCGGGGCCACACCGCCGTAGATGAAGTCGACGTAGCCGACATGGTTGACCGCCAGGAGCGCGGGGCCGGTGCGGGGCAGGTGCTCCAGACCGGTGATGTCGATCGGCTGCCCGAGCGCCCGCATCCCGAGCTTCGCCGACGTGATGATGGCGGTGTACAGCACCTCGGGCATGCGGGCAGCCTACGGCCGGGTTCGGGCCGGCCTCAGCGCCGGGTCGCGAGGAACTCCCCGATCCGGCCGATCGCCTCCTCGAGCACGGCGACGTCGGGGAGCGTGACCAGCCGGAAGTGGTCGGGCTCGGGCCAGTTGAAGCCCGTGCCGTGGGTGACCAGGATCCGCTTCGCACGGAGCAGGTCGATCACGAACGACTCGTCGTCGGTGATGCCGTACACCTCGGGGTCCAGGCGCGGGAAGCAGTACAGAGCCCCCTGCGGCCGCACCGAGGTCACTCCGGGGATCTCGTTCAGCATCCGGTCGGCCAGCATCGTCTGCTCGTGGAAGCGGCCGCCGGGGGCGATCAGCTCCTGGATGGACTGGTAGCCGCCCAGCGCCGTCTGGATCGCGTGCTGTGCGGGCACGTTGGCGCACATCCGCATGTTGGCGATCAGGGTGAGCCCCTCGAGGAAGTCGGTGGCGAGCTCCTTGGGACCCGAGATCATCACCCAGCCGGTGCGGAAGCCGCAGACGCGGTAGGCCTTGGACAGCCCGCTGAAGGTCAGACACAGCACGTCGTCACCGGCGTACGTCGCCGCGTGATGGTGGACCGCGTCGTCGTAGAGGATCTTCTCGTAGATCTCGTCGGCCATCACCACGAGGTCGTGGCGACGCGCGACGTCGACCAGTCCGCGCACCGTCTGCTCGCTGTAGACGGCGCCGGTGGGGTTGTTGGGGTTGATGATGACGAGGGCGTGTGTGCGCTCGGTGATCTTGGACTCGAGGTCGACGAGGTCGGGGTCCCAGCCGTTCGCCTCGTCGCAGCGGTAGTGCACCGGCGTGCCACCGGACAGGGTGACCGCACCGGTCCAGAGCGGATAGTCGGGCGCCGGCACCAGGATCTCGTTGCCGTCGTCCACGAACGCCTGGAGGACCATGGAGATCAGCTCGGAGACGCCGTTGCCGATGTAGACATCGTCCACATGCACGTCGCGCAGTCCGCGCTCCTGGTAGTAGTGCGCGACCGCGGTGCGTGCCGGGTAGATCCCCTGGGAGTCGCTGTAGCCCTGCGCCTCCGGCAGGTGGTGGATCATGTCGGCCAGGATCGCGTCGGGCGCCTCGAAGCCGAACGGCGCCGGGTTGCCGATGTTGAGCTTGAGGATCCGGTGGCCCTCGGCCTCCAGCCGCTGAGCCTCGACCAGGATCGGCCCGCGGACGTCGTAGCGCACGTGCTGCAGCTTCTGGCTCTGGCGGATCTGGCGCACGGCTCATCCTCTCAGGAGGCCGTGGCCCGCCTACGATGGTGTCCGCGGGCCACCGCCCGCCCGCCTCAGGCTGGGAGGTGCCATGGCGCGCAAGGTCGTCCGGATGACGCTGGACCATCTCGCCGAGCTCGAGGCGCCCTGCCGCAGCTGTGTCTTCTGGGAGCTGGACCCCGTCCGCCGGCAGCGGGTCGAGGAGCCGGCCGAGGAGAAGGAGGCCTGGGTCTCGGCCGTCCTGCGCGACTGGGGCTCGTGCGGCCGCGTCGTACTCGTCGACGACCAGCCGGTCGGCTACGCGCTCTACGCCCCACCGGCGTACTTCGCGGGCTCTGGGGCGTTCCCGACCTCACCGGTCTCGAACGACGCGGTCCTGCTCTCGGCGTTGTACGTCGACCCGGCCGCACGCGGAGGTGGCTTCGGCCGGATGCTCGTGCAGGGGATGGCCCGCGACCTGATCGAACGCGGCGGGATCCACGCGGTGGAGGCGTTCGGTGACACACGCGGCCCCGGGATCGCCGGCGCACGGCGCTGCCTGACGCCCGTGGACTTCCTGACGAGCGTGGGCTTCAAGACGCAGCGCGCTCACGCGACCACCCCTCGGATGAGGATGGACCTGCGGAGCGCGCTGTCGTGGCGGGACGAGGTGGAGGCCGCTCTCGAGCGGCTGCTCGGGGTGGTCAGGCCGGCGCCGAAGACGCGTGCCGACCACCCGCGGGCCACCAGGGGCGGCTGAGGCTGCGCCGAGCTGCGTCCGGGCTTGCGAGCAAGCTCGCTGCGCCCTCACTGCGGTGCTCTGGACCGGCTCCGCCGGTCCAGAGCGTCCTTACTCGGAGATGAACTCGTCGAGCTCCTTGAGCAGGACGGCCTTCGGCCGAGCGCCGACGATGGTCTTCACGACCTCGCCGCCCTGGTAGACGTTGATCGTCGGGATGCCGTTGACCCGGTAGGACGCCGGGACCACGGGGTTCTCGTCGACGTTCATCTTCACGAAGGTGATCTTGTCGCCGTGCTCGTTCGCGAGCTCGTCGAGGATCGGAGCGACCTGGCGGCACGGACCGCACCACTCGGCCCAGAAGTCCACCAGGACCGGCTTGTCGGACTTGAGCACCGTCGCCTCGAAGTCGGCATCGGTGACGGCAGCGAGGTTCGCCACGGGGATTCCTTCCTGTTGTACGCAGCCTTGGCGGCTGTGCGTCTCGGGACACCAGCGGGTGTCACTTGAGTGAACACCATCGTGCCGACAGTTGTTCCGCGTCTCGGGACGCGCGCGGGGCGTCGTCGCCCGGCTCGGTACCGGCTCAGAGACCGGCGTTCTTGACGTCGTCGCTCGCGGCCGAGCCGACCACGGCGGCCTGGGCCTCGGCCCCGGTGACCGCGGCGTGGTCGAGCTCCGCGACGTAACGCTCGGCATCGAGGGCGGCCGCGCACCCGGTGCCGGCGGCGGTGATCGCCTGCCGGTAGTGGTGGTCGACCAGGTCGCCGCACGCGAAGACGCCGGGGATGTTCGTGGCCGTCGACGGGTGCGAGACGAGCACGTAGCCCTCGTCGTCGAGGTCGATCTGGCCCTTGATCAGCTCCGAGCGCGGGTCGTGGCCGATCGCGATGAACAAACCGGTGGCGGGCAGCTCGCGCTCCGAACCGTCGGTCGTGTCTCGAAGGGTGAGCGACTCGAGGCGGTCGGTCCCGTTGATCGAGGCGACCTCGGCGTTCCAGATGATCTCCAGCTTGGGGTCGGCGAACGCCCGCTCCTGCATGATCTTGGAGGCGCGCAGCTCGTCGCGGCGGTGGATCAGTGAGACCTTCGAGCCGAAGCGGGTCAGGAAGGTGGCCTCCTCGATCGCCGAGTCGCCACCGCCGACCACGGCGATGTGCTGCTCGCGGAAGAAGAAGCCGTCACAGGTGGCGCACCAGGAGACGCCGCGGCCGGAGAGCTCCTTCTCGTTGGGCAGGCCGAGCTCGCGGTAGCCCGAACCCGTCGCCAGGATGACCGTCCGGGCGGAGTAGGTCTCGGTGGCGGTGCTGACCGTCTTCACGTCGCCGCTCAGGTCGACTGCGACGACGTCATCGGAGACCAGCTCGGCACCGAAGCGCTCGGCCTGGGCACGCATCTCGTCCATCAGGGCCGGGCCCATGATGCCGTCGCGGAAGCCCGGGAAGTTCTCCACCTCGGTGGTGTTCATCAGGGCACCACCCGCGGTCACCGATCCTTCGAGGACCAAGGGGTGGAGCGAGGCGCGCGCGGCGTACACCGCGGCGGTGTAACCGGCGGGTCCGGAGCCGACGATGATGACGTTACGGACCTGCTCGTTCACGGGGGACTGCGACATGGGTGCTCCTGAGTGCCGGACGGCGGTTCGGTCGGGCCACCGGCAAGGCTCCTCGACCACTGGTTACAACAGATCGTAGGCGAGCGGGATTCCCGCGCCGACGCGGCTGCGCCGGGCGGGCTACGGGCTGGGGAGGGTGGCCGACCGGACCGGACGGCTGGACCCGCACAGGTACAGGTCGACGACCTGCGAGCCGCTCCCTGGAGCGTGGAAGACCAGGGTGGCCCGGGACTGCTGGTACGTCGCCCTGACCAGCTCGCCGCGGACCCCCGGCCCGACACAGGACGACCCGGACCTGCTCAGGGACGCGTAGGCGGGCAGGGGCGCCTTCTTCGCGAGGACGCGTCTGGCGGCGAGTGCGTCGGCGGTGAAGTGCTGCGGCCGCACCAGGAGCCGCCCGTGCCGGATCGTCGCCGCATCTCCGAGCTCCTCGAGGCTGTCGCTTCCCGGCGTCGACTTGGGCTGGATGCGGCCACCGGTGCTGCCGAGCTGGGAGCTGTCCGCGGCGCGGCTGCCGGCCGAGGCGGTCTCCTGGCTGTCGGAGCCGAACGGGTGCTGGGCGACGACGACACCACCGACCACGATGGCGGCTGCTGCGACGAGCAGCCCCACCGCGCGGCGCCGGCGCTGGGCGGCGAGGGAGACGACGACCGATGCGACCGGCGCGTCGGCGGGCTCCCCGGACTCGGCCGGACTCGCGGCGAGGTCGGTGAGGACCGCGTCCATGCGGTCGACCACGTCGGCGGGCATCGGGTCGGTGTGGCGCGCGTCGGCGAGGAGGCGGCGTACCGCCTCGGCGTCGGGGTCTGCCTGGAGGTCGTCAGGCTCGTCGGTCACGGTGCACCTCCTTCGCGGACGGGGGTCGTGGTGCCGGGGGACGCGCGGATCGGACGGGCGGGAGCGTCCTGGGGTTCCGGGTGACCTCGCTCACGCAGGTCGGCCGGCCCGTCCGACCCGTCGTCCAGCCGATCGCGCAACAGCCCGGCCAGCCGCGCACGCCCGCGCGAGCAGCGCGACTTCACCGTTCCCTCGGCGCAGTCGAGCATGACCGCGACCTCGGCCACGGGGTAGCCCTCCATGTCGACCAGCACCAGGGCGGCACGCTGCTCGGCGGGGAGGGTCGCGAGCGCGGTGAGGACCGCGCGGCGCCGGTCGTCGGTGATCGCGGCCTGCTCGGGGTCGTCGACCGGGCTGGTCGAGGCGTACGACGACCCCGGACCACCGGCGCGGTGGTCGTCGAGGTCGTCGGGCAGCGCCTCCGCGCGGCGCACCTTCGCGGCGCGGAGCCGGTCGAGGCAGGCGTTGACCACGACCCGGTGCAGCCAGGTGGTGACGGCGGCGTCGCCCCGGAAGCTGTCCGCCCGGCGGTACGCCGCCACCAGCCCGTCCTGCAGTCCGTCGGCGGCGTCGTGCGGGTTGCCCATCGTGCGCAGGGCGACCGCCCAGAGGCGGTCCCGGTGCCGGGTGAACAAGGTGGCGAAGGCGTCGTGGTCGCCGGCGACGTGGGCGGCCAGGAGGTCGGCGTCCGAGCGGTCGTCCGCCGGGCCGTCAGTCACCCTTGACCACCACCTCGGCGACCGCGCCGCGGAACCCGCCCCCGGCGGTGGGCAGCTTCGTCAGCCACACCACGACGTAGCGCCCGGTGGGCGCGGGGTCCAGGGTCACCTCGCCGTGGGTGCCGGTCACCGTGGTCTGACCAGCGACCCCGATGCCCTGCAGGCTCGTCGGCTTCCGGGACGTCACGTAGATCTGGACCTGGGTCGGTGACCCCACCGTGGTGAGGTCCACCTGGTTCACCTCGTGCTCCGCCCCGAGGTCGAGGACGAGGCCCACGCCCGTCTTGAGCCCGAGCGGTCCGAAGTTCTGGGAGTAGGTCTGCGTCGACCAGGCCGTGCTGGGGTCGCCGTCGACGGCGAGGCGCGCCTCCTCGGGGTTCTCCTCGGGCGGATCGCCCTGCGGGTCGAAGTCGGTGGCGGTGACCCCGGTCAGCACCGTCGGTGATGCGCTGGCACTGGGGGTGCTCTGGCCGGACGTGGCCCGGGTCGTCGGGGTGTCGGGCGCCGCGCCGAGCGGGGAACGGCCGCGGCCGAGGTTGAACGCGATCACGCAGCCGATCAGGAGGACCAGACAGACCGCGACGATGAGGGCGAGCCTGAGCATGTTGGTGCCCGGCGGGTTGCGGTCGTCCTCCTCCTCGTCGTCCACGAACGCGGGGAGCACGCCGCTGCCGGTACCGGCACCGGTCGCGGAGCTCTCCCAGGGCCAGAAGCCGCTGCCTCCCGACTGGGCCCCGACCGGGAGCGCGCGCGGACGTCGGGCGGGCTCGCCGTCGGCGGGATCGGGGGCGAACAGCGGACGCTCCGGCGGCGGCTCGAACGGCGGCGGCGGAGGCGAGGGCTCGTGGTGGTGGGGGAGCCAGGTCACCTCGTCGCGGTCGTCGTGGAAGATCGGCATCCCCGCCTGGGTGGCGGGCTCCTCATCGGCCACCTGGAGGCCGCTGACGTCGGTCTCGTCGGTGGCGTCGGTGGCGTCGGTGGCGTCGGTGGCGTCGCTGGGTCGCTGGGGTCGCTGGGGTCGCTCGCGTCCGTCGGGGGCGTGGCCTCGTCCGTCGCCACCTCGGCCTCGGAGCCGGGCTCGTCGGCGAAGTCGGGTTCGCGGACCGGCGGGTCCGGGAGGGCCGGCAGGACGACCGTCTCCTGACCTCGGCGCGGGTGGTCGATCCGCGCGAGCCAGGCCTCCGCCGCGGTGGCGGAGGGGCCGAGGAAGTCGCTCAGCGTGTCGCTGACCATCGCCGCCGTGACGTCGACGTCACCGCCGCGGTTGAGCACGTGGTCGCACAGCGCGTCGAGGGTGCGCGGGATCCCGGCCCGGACCTGGCGGGGCCGGAGCACATGGCCGTGCTGCGAGGGCGCGGCCGTCACCACCGAGCGGCTGACGCCCGCCCAGCGGCCGGTGAGGGCGGCGTACAGCAGGCCGACGAGGTCCACGACGTCGGTCGACGTACGTCCGGACGGGAGGCCGTGGAGGGCTGCGTCGACGGCGAAGCCGATCAGCCGGACGGCACCGTCGTGGTCGATCAGGACGTTCTCGGGCACCAGCCGACCATGGGCGACGCCGGCCTCGTGGGCCAGGGCCAGCGAGTCGGCCACCTCGGCCACCACCCAGGCGGCGACGGTCGGCGACAGCGGTTCGCCGTCGGCCAGCAGGATGTCGAGGCTGGTGCCGGAGCCCCACTCGTTGACCACGAAGCAGCGGTCGGCGGCCTCGTCGATGTCGAGCACGCGCAGCATCCGGCGGTCGAGGACGGTCGCCGAGGTGCGGGCGGCCTCACGCAGGAGGGGTGCCCGCTCGTCGTCGCAGGCGATGATGTGCACGGCGACGTCGCGCTGCAGCACCGAGTCGAACGCACGCCAGAAGCGGCCGCCCCCGCTCTCGGTCAGCAGGTCGGTCAGTCGATACCGGTCGGCGAGCACGTCGCCGGGCCGGGTGTGCTGAGGCACCCTTTCCCCTTCCGGTTGCCCGCGCCCCAATCCTAGGAGTGTCTCGCCCCGGGGAAACGACGAACCAACGTGTCCATCACGGTCGTGACCTCGCTGAGACGCATCGCCCGGGCCATCACGAGGAAGACGGCGACGTCGACGCCACTGAGAACGACGAGCCGGATGCCCGCCCACAGGTGGCTGACGTCGTCACCGGCACCGGGCAGGACCAGACCCACGCCCCAGGCCACGCCCGTCGAGACGGTGGCTGCGATCAGCACGCGTACGACGAAGCGGACCAGGTCGGGGGTCTGGAGCCCACCCAGGCGGGACCGGAGGATCAGGTAGGAGGCCGTCGCCCCGAGGACGTACGACGACAGGTAGGCCACGACGAGCGCCGGAGAGGTCTGCGCCGGGGTCGCCCGCGACACCAGGACCACCGCCACCACCACGTTCGTCGCGGCGATCGCGCACTGGACGAAGAAGACCGTGCGGTTCTGCTCGAGGGCGTAGAAGCCGCGCAGCATCAGGTAGTGCACGGTGAAGAACACGACGCCGGGCCCGAACAGGATCATCGACGGCACGTAGTGGTCGAACGTCGAGGAGGTGGCGCCGTACCCGAACAGGACCTTGGCGGCGTCGTACGCCACGAGGGGCAGGAGGAACGCGAACGGGACGACGACCGCCAGGGCGATGCGCACCGTGCCGGCGAGGGTGGCGGCCAGACCGGACAGGTCGCCGTCGGAGGCCTTGGCCGAGAGGCGGGGCAGGATCGCGGTCGCCAGCGAGACCGTGATGATCGCGTGCGGCACCATCACGAACAAGAAGGCGGCGGCGTAGACCGTGTAGCCGGTGGAGTCCTGTGGGCCGCCACCCTGTCCGCAGGCGCCCCGTGCGGTGCCACCGGACGCCAGCCTGACCACGACGGTGTAGGCGACCTGGTTGACGATCACGAAGAGCACGGTCCAGACGCCGAGCCGCAGGGTGTGCGCGAGCCCGGTGTGGCGGAAGTCGTAGCGGGCTCGGAACCGGACGCCTGCAGCCTTGAGGTACGGCAGCAGGACCAGCGTCTGGACGACGATGCCGAGGGTCGCCCCGAGGCCGAGGACCAGCTCCTGCGGCCGGGTGAAGGCCGCGCACTGGTCGGAGGACGGCAGCGGGCCGAACCAGACCAGGTAGAAGACCAGGACCAGGATCGCGATCACGTTGTTGGCGATCGGCGCCCACATCATCGGGCCGAAGCGACCCCGGGCGTTGAGCACCTGGCCCAGGAGCACGAACATCCCGTAGAAGAACACCTGCGGCAGGCAGAGCCGGGCGAAGGCGATCGCGGAGTCGCGCTGCGCGGCCAGGCCGGGGTCGTCGTACGACGAGTTGAGGTAGAGCCGCATCACCAGGGGAGCCGCGATCACGAGCAGCACCGTGACCGTGCCGAGGAAGAGCAGCGCGAGGGTGATGATGCGGTTGGTGTACGCCGCGCCGCCGTCGGGGTCGTTCTTCTGGGCGCGGACCAGCTGTGGCACCAGCACGGCGTTGACGACGCCGCCGGCCAGCAGGATGTAGAGCATGTTGGGGATGGTGTTGCCGATGTTGAACAGGTCGGCGTGCAGCTCGTTGCCGATCGCCGCCGCGAGCAGCAGGTTGCGCAGATAGCCACTCATCCGCGACACGACCGTGCCGGAGGCCATCACGGCCGACGAGGCGAGGATCCCTCGGCTCTCGGAGACGTCGCTCACGGGCGCGCTCCGGGTGGTGGGAGGGCGGTCACGACGCGCGGCTCCGCAGCACCCGCCGAGTCAGGCGGACCACGATCGCGCCGAAGAGCAGAACGACCCCGGCACCGATGATCACCCAGATCAGGCGGCTGACCCCTTCGGCGCGGATCGGGAAGGTGTCCTGCGCGCCGAGGGGCGTGCCGGCCTGGTTGGTCAGCTCGAGGGTCACCGTGTGGACGCCGAGGATGTGGGTGGAGGCGTTGAGCAGGACCGAGGTCCGGCCGTGCGGCGGCAGCTCGACCGGATCGCCACCGGTGATCTTGATCTGCGAGTCGGCGGTGGCGCGGATCTTCACCGTGACCGGGACGTCGAGGGCGTTGCTGACCAGTGCGGAGAAGTGCCCGTTGGCGCTGGCGAGCGTCACCTTCGGCGGTGCGGCGAGATCCACGCCGCCGAGGTTGTCGGTCACCCAGGTCGAGGTCGCCCGCACCCGGCTCAGGGCGGCGAACGCGTCGCGCGCGGCGGAGTACGACGTGTTGCCGGCGGTCTCGTCGAAGATCTCGCGCCGCAGCACTGTGTTGCCCACCAGGACCGACTGCAGGGTCGCGCCGTGCGCGATCGCCTGGTTGGCCTCGTCGTAGAGGCCGGCGCCGAGCTGGGGGTCGTCCAGCGGCTGCGCGCGGAGCCGGGCCGCGTTCATGGCGGTGGTGCCGCCGATCGCGCCGTCCAGCGTGGTCAGCCGGAGCCACGGCACCTCGAGCCCGCTGAAGAAGCTCGGGCCGAGCCCGTGGTCGGAGCTGGTGGGGAGCTGCACCACGAGCGGCTGCTGGTCCCCGAGGAGCCGCAGGGCCGCCTCGCTGAGCACCCGCTGGCGTAGCGCGAGCGGACTGAGCGGGTCGACGGGGCCGGGACCGCCCTCGGCGGCTCCGGCAGAGGAGATGACGACGCGCCGGTCGTTCACCGTGGCGGCGGCGGGCGCGGTGCCGCGGACCCCGGTGTCCTCCAGGAGCACGGTGCTCGACCTGGGTACGTCGCCGACGGCGACGCCGGCCATCCGGCCACTGGGCGGTGCCACGACCGGCGTGAGCGGCACCCGCCAGGGTGTCAGGGTGCGGCCGGTGCGGCGCATCGTCGCCCGCAACAGCGGCCGGTCGTAGAGAAGAGCGGTGTCGACCTCGAGGTCGCCGTACGGCAGCCCCATCACCTGAGCGGTCTCGACGGAGAGGATCGCGTGGATCCGGTGCAGCCACCGACGGGCCGCCCGGGTCAGCGCCGGTGGAGCGGCCGACGTATCGCTCGCCGACGCAGCCGAGCCGGAGGAGGACGCCCCGTCGGAGGGGCTCGGTGAAGGACTGCCGTCCGGGTTCTTGGTGGTCGGTGTGGCCAGGGTGCGCGGGGGGTTGCCCTCGGCGAGCCGACGTACGACGTCGACCACGGCCGGATCGACCACCCAGGTCAGTGGCCGGCCCTGGGCCGCCCGTCCGGTCGTGACCAGGTCGTGCAGTGCGCCGGTCCGCAGGCTGTGCAGCCACTGCCGGGTGTCCTCGACGGTGCCGTCCGGAGCCCGCACGACCCCGGCCCGCAGCGGGAGCACGAGGGCGGTCTGCTCGACCCGCCCGCTGGCGGTCACGGAGTCGGGCACCAGGGGCAGGAAGGTGCGGTCGCGCCCCGCAGCGCTGTCGCTGCGACCCTCGGCGGTGGCGCCGAGGGCGTGGACGCCGAACCAGTAGACGCCCGGGGCCGAGATCGTCAGCAGCTTGCGGGGCAGCCGCACGGTGAACGGCGCCACCTGACCGGGCTGCAGCGAGTCGAGGTGGTCGAAGGTGCCGGCCGCGGCGATCCGATGACCGACGTCGGCGTCGACGGGGGTCTCCGCCGCCGCGGCGAGCTCGGCCGAGGTCGTGATCGGGGTCGAGCCGAAGAAGCCCTCGACGTTGATCGCCGTCCACTCCTCGTCGGAGTCGTTGGTGATCGTGCCCTGGATGGTGATCGGACCGTGGTCGGGGATGTAGTCGGGCGTGATCGACTGCATCCGCAGCACCAGCGGCTGGGTCGGGTCCGGAGGGCCGGCGCTCGCGGCGTACGCCGTGGAGGAGGGCACCCCCACGGCCGCACCCAGCGCGACCAGCACCCCGACACCCAGCGCTGCCAGGGCGCGCGACAGCGACGACGGGCGGAACACGCCCCGACTGTAGTGCCGGGCCTGTGGCGACCCGGGCCCGCCGCTCACCACTAGGCTGTCGCTCCGTGTCCGACGCCGTAGATCGCCGTCCGCCGGGAAGCGTCCGGCTGGCCGACGCCCAGCGCGACGTCGCTGCCGAGCTCGACCGCATCGCTCCCGTGATCGACGAGCTCGGGACCCGTTTCGCAGCGGCCGGCCACGAGTTGTCGCTGGTGGGCGGCCCGGTCCGCGACGCGATGCTCGGACGACAGCACAACGACCTCGACCTGACCACGTCGGCGCGTCCCGACGAGATCGAGCGACTGCTCGTCGGCTGGGCCGACGCGACGTGGGACATCGGCCGGGCCTTCGGCACGATCGGCAGCCGCAAGGGCACGTTCCAGGTCGAGATCACGACGTACCGCTCGGAGACCTACGACGCCTCCTCGCGCAAGCCGGCCGTCGACTTCGGCGACTCCCTCGAGGGCGACCTGCGGCGACGCGACTTCACCGTGAACGCCATGGCGGTGCGCCTGCCGTCGCGGGAGTTCGTCGACCCGTACGGCGGCGTGGTCGACCTCGCGCACGGACTCCTGCGTACGCCGGGCACCCCCGAGGACTCCTTCTCCGACGATCCGCTGCGGATGATGCGGGCCGCCCGCTTCGCGGCCCAGCTCGGGTTCACCGTCGACCCCGCGGTCGTCGCGGCGATGACCGCGATGGCCGACCGGATCGGCATCATCTCGGCCGAACGCGTGCGTGACGAGCTGACCAAGCTGGTGCTCGCGACGTACCCGCGGCGGGGGCTGAGCCTGCTCGTCGACACCGGCCTGGCAGCGCTGGTGCTGCCCGAGCTGCCGGCCCTGGCGCTGGAGCTCGACGAGCACCACCGCCACAAGGACGTCTATGAGCACACGTTGATCGTGCTCGAGCAGTCGATCGACCTCGAGGGGCGGCTGGGCGGTCCCGACTTCGTCTCCCGGTTCGCCGCCCTCATGCACGACGTCGGGAAGCCGCGCACCCGGCGCTTCCTCGCCGACGGGACCGTCACCTTCCACCACCACGACGTGGTCGGGGCGAAGCTGACCCGCAAGCGGATGCAGGCGCTGAAGTTCTCCGGCGACGACATCGACGCGGTCAGCACGCTGGTCGAGCTGCACCTGCGGTTCCACGGCTACGGCTCCGGGCAGTGGACCGACTCCGCCGTACGCCGCTACGTCCGCGACGCGGGCGACCAGCTCGAACGCCTGCACGTGCTGACCCGCGCGGACTGCACGACCCGCAACCAGCGCAAGGCCGAGCGGCTGCGCCGGAGCTACGACGAGCTCGAGGCGAGGATCGCCCGGTTGTCGGAGGAGGAGGAGCTCGCCTCGATGCGGCCCGACCTCGACGGCACCCAGATCATGGAGATCCTCGGGATCCCGCCGGGGCCGCAGGTGGGGGAGGCCTACCGCTTCCTGCTCGACGTACGCCTCGACCACGGCCCCTCGTCGTACGACGAGGCGAAGGCCGCGCTGCTCGCCTGGTGGGCCCAGCGGGACTGACCCCCTGTGGAGGGGTCGCGCGACCGGTGGGTGCGCGCTGCTAGACAGTGGGGGTGACCACCACCGGGACCGACGTCCGCGCCGAGGCCGAGCGCCACCTCCGGGCGCTGGTGGGGCGCGACGACGCCACCCTGCGCGAGGACCAGTGGACCGCGATCGAAGCGCTGGTCGTCGAGCGCCGGCGCGCGCTCGTGGTCCAACGCACCGGTTGGGGCAAGTCCGCGGTGTACTTCGTGGCCACCCTGTTGCTCAGGGCCGAGGGCGCCGGCCCGACCGTGATCGTCTCGCCCCTGCTGGCGCTGATGCGCAACCAGATCGCCGCGGCCGAGCGGGCCGGCATCCGCGCGGTCACGATCAACTCCACCAACGTCGAGGAGTGGGAGCCGATCCAGGACGCCGTCGCCGCCGGCGAGGTCGACGTGCTGCTGGTCAGCCCCGAGCGACTGAACAACCCCGGCTTCCGTGACCAGGTGCTGCCGCGGCTCGCGGCCACCTGCGGCCTTCTGGTGGTCGACGAGGCCCACTGCATCTCCGACTGGGGACACGACTTCCGGCCCGACTACCGCCGGATCCGCACGCTGTTGACCGACCTGCCGGCCGGCATCCCGGTCCTCGCCACCACGGCGACCGCCAACGCCCGGGTCAGTGCGGACGTCGCCGAGCAGCTGGGCGCGAGCGGCGTACCCGGCGACGGCATGGGTCCCGAGGTGCTGGTGCTGCGCGGCTCGCTCGACCGCGAGTCGTTGCGGCTGGGCGTCGTACGCCTGCCCACGCCCGAGCAACGCCTCGGCTGGCTGGCTGACCACCTCGCCGAGCAGCCAGGGTCGGGGATCGTCTACTGCCTGACGGTCGCGGCCACCCAGGAGATCGCCGACTTCCTGCGCTCACGCGGACACCACGTCGCGGCGTACTCCGGACAGACCGACCCCACCGAGCGCCTGGCCCTGGAGGAGCAGCTCGCGGCGGGGCAGATCAAGGCGCTCGTGGCGACGAGCGCCCTGGGCATGGGTTTCGACGCGACCCTCGGCTTCGTGGTCAACATGGGGGCGCCGCAGTCGCCAGTGGCCTACTACCAGCAGGTCGGCCGGGCCGGGCGCGGCACCGACCGCGCGTCCGTGGTCCTGCTGCCCCAACCCGAGGACCGCGACATCTGGGCCTACTTCGCGTCCCTCGCGTTCCCCCGGGAGGACCAGGTGCGTCACACCCTCCGGGTGCTGGCCGACGAGGGCCGTCCGCTCAGCACCGCCACTCTCGAGACCTACGTCGACCTCGGCCGCACCCGTCTCGAGCAGATGCTGAAGGTCCTCGACGTCGACGGGGCCGCCCGCCGGGTCCGCGGCGGCTGGGAGGCCACCGGCGAGCCCTGGAC
Source organism: uncultured Actinomycetota bacterium (assembly GCA_963761515.1). Classification (GTDB taxonomy): domain Bacteria; phylum Actinomycetota; class Actinomycetes; order Propionibacteriales; family Nocardioidaceae; genus Nocardioides. Next base: position 488,452 of record CAVXHO010000001.1, on the reverse strand, counting down.
CTACGACGCCGACCGCTACGCGCGGGTGAGCGAGGCGCGCAAGCGCGAGCAGCAGGCGATGCTCGACTACCTCGACACCGACCGGTGCCGGATGTGGTTCCTGCGCGACCAGCTCGACGACCCCGACATCGACGGGTACCAGCGCTGCGGCCGGTGCGACCGGTGCACCGGGGCCGAGCTGTCCACGGAGGTCTCGGGCGATGCCGTCGACGAGGCGCGGGCACGGTTGGCGCGGCCCGGCGTGGTCATCGAGCCGCGCAGCATGTGGCCGACGGCGCTGGCCAACCTCGGCCTCGACCTCAAGGGCCGGATCGGTGAGGGCGCCGAGCCCGGGCGGGCCGTCGCCCGTCTCACCGACCTCGGCCACGGGCAGGCCCTGCGCGAGCTCTTCGGGGGCGAGCCGCACGACAGCCGGCTGCCCGACCCGCTGGTGCACGCCGTGATCGAGGTGCTGCAGGACTGGCGCCCCCACGTCGAGGGCATCGTCGTCGTCGAGTCGGCGACCCGCCCGTCCCTGACGACCGACCTCGCCGACGGGCTGGCCCGCTATCTACGGTGTCCGGTCGTGGGTCGCTGGGCGATCGCCGATCCGTCCGTGGCGCCCGGCCAGGGTGCGGTGAACTCCGCCCAGCGCGTCGCCGCGGTCACCCGGCGGTTCCGCCTGGACGGCGACGTGCCGTCCGCGCCCGTCCTCCTGGTCGACGACCAGGTCGTGACGGGCTGGACCCTGACCGTCGCCGCGAGAGCCCTCCGTGAGGCGGGCGCGACGGCGGTGCTGCCGCTGACGCTCGCGGCCCGCGGCTAGTTCGACGTCAGGTCAGGCGACGACCGGCAGGCTCTGCAGCCGCCGGTAGGTGTAGGCCATGCCCAGCACCACGACGGGGACGGCGACGAGCAACCCGACGATGAACACGATGAAGCCGATGGCCAGCACGATCGCGGCCAGAATGGCGAAGAGCAGCACCTTGCCGAAGTTGTGCCAGACCATCTTCACGCTCTCGGCGATCGCCTCTGCGGCTTCGAGCTGCTGGTCGACGATGAAGAACAGGGTGAACGACGTCAGGAAGGCGATCAGGATGCCCGGCAGGAAGCACAGGACGGTCGCGATCCCGGTCGCCACGGCGATGAAGATGCTGGCCAGGACGACGTGCATCTTGCTGTAGCCCTCGAGGAGCTGACGGGTCTTGAAGGGCTCACCGTCGGCCACCAGGCAGGCGCCGCGGTAGATGCCGGCGAGGAGGACCTGGGCGACGAGGGTGAAGAGGGTGGCGCCGAGGCCGGCTCCCAGGAGCTGCCGCCAGAACGGCTGACCGCATTCTGCGTTCGGCTGGCCGTTGATGTTGGCCGCGTCGCACTGCGTCTTGCCGAAGAACCCGCCGGCGATCACGAACTGGAAGAAGAGCGCGACCAACACGAGGACGACGAGCACGACGATCATCGGTACCAACAGCGTGCCCGGGCTCGCCTTGAACTTCCGCCACCCGTAGCCGATCGCCTCGGTCGCCTTGTACGGCGTGCTGTCGGTGACTGGCTGGGTCGCGTCGCTCATGGCAGGCAATCTAGGGGTCGGGACGACCCGTGTCACCCGTAGAGGTGACGAGTCGCCCCGACCATCTCGATCGGACCTCAGGGGACGACGGGCTCGTTCTGCAAGCGGCGGTAGGTGTAGGCGAGGCCGATCAGCACCACCGGTGCGGCGACCAGCAGGCCGACCAGGCAGATGACGGCGCCGACGATGAGCACGAGTGCCCCCAGGATCCAGAACAGGAGCGTGTTGCCGAGGTTGTCGACCACGAACTTGATGCTCGCCTTGATCGCATCCACGGCCGTCATCTGCTTGTCGACGATGAACAGCAGCGTGTACCCGGTCAGGAAGCCGACGATCAGCCCCGGCAGGTAGCACAGCAGCGTTCCGATGAAGGTGGCGGCGGCGATGATCAGGCTCGCGATCACGACCTGGGTCTTGTCCCAGCCGTCGAACATCTGCCCGAGGCCGAAGGACTGGCCGTCGGTCACGTGGGTGGCGCCCTTGTAGAGACCCGCCGCGAGGAGCTGGGTGACCAGGATGATGATCGCCGAGGCCAGGCCCGACCCGATCAGCCGGACGAAGAAGCTGGGGCCGCACTGAGTGTGGATCGCCACGTTGCCGACGGTCTGGGTGCAGCTGTGGGTACCGAGGATGGTGGCGTTGATGATCAGCTCCACGATCACAGCGACGACGGCGACGCCCACGAAGACCACGATCATCGGGACCAGGAGCGTGCCGGGGCTCGCGAAGAACTTGCGCCAGCCGTAGCCGAGGGCATCGGTCGCGCTGTACGGCGCGCCCCCCTGGCCCTCCTGCGGCTGCTGCCCGTAGGGGTTCGACGGCGGCGCGCCGTAGCCGCCACCGGCACTGCCGACCCCACCGCCGTAGGGGTCACCGGGCGTCGGCGGAGGAGGCAGGTCGGAGGAAGGCGGCGGGGGCGGGTCGGTGGGAGGCGGGGTGGGTGCAGGCTGGTCGGTGGAACCTTCGGGCCCAGTGGGCTCGTTCGGGTCACTCATGCGCGGCAATCTAGGGCCAGGCGGAGGCCGTGTCACTGACCGGAGCGGTCGCGAAGGTGGTGTCGCGACGGACATGACGCGGGCCCCGGACCCGCGCGTGGCGGATCCGGGGCCCGGACGTGGTCAGGAAAGGCGCGGGCTCCTCACGCCTCTTCTTCGCCTGGCTTCGACTCGCCCGGCACGGCTTCGTTCCTCAGCCGCGGGGCTTGCTCAACCTGCGGGCGAGACGAAGAGGCGTTCGTTCCTCACGCCTCTTCTTCGCCCTTGATGAAGGCCTCGACGCGACGGCGGCCCTCGTCGTCGGGGAGCTGCACCGGCGGGCTCTTCATCAGGTACGACGACGCCGAGATGATCGGGCCACCGAGGCCGCGGTCCTTGGCGATCTTCGCGGCGCGGAGCGCGTCGATGATGATGCCGGCGGAGTTCGGGGAGTCCCAGACCTCCAGCTTGTACTCCAGGTTCAGCGGCGCGTCGCCGAACGCACGGCCCTCGAGGCGGACGTAGGCCCACTTGCGGTCGTCCAGCCACGCCACGTAGTCGGACGGACCGATGTGGACGTTGCGGTCGAGGTGGGACTTGCCGCCCAGCGGACCGGTCAGGTTGGAGGTCACCGACTGGGTCTTGGAGATCTTCTTCGACTCCAGGCGGTCGCGCTCCAGCATGTTCTTGAAGTCCATGTTGCCGCCGACGTTGAGCTGGTAGGTGCGGTCGAGCACGACGCCGCGGTCCTCGAACAGCTTGGCCATCACCCGGTGGGTGATGGTGGCGCCGACCTGGCTCTTGATGTCGTCGCCCACGATCGGGACGCCGGCGTCCTCGAACTTCTTGGCCCACTCGGGGTCGGAGGCGATGAAGACCGGGAGCGCGTTGACGAAGGCGACCTTCGCGTCGATCGCGCACTGGGCGTAGAACTTGTCGGCCGTCTCGGAGCCCACGGGGAGGTAGGAGATCAGCACGTCGGCCCGCGTGTCCTTGAGCACCTGCACGATGTCGACCGGCTCGGCGTCGGACTCCTCGATGGTCTCGCGGTAGTACTTGCCGAGGCCGTCGAGGGTGTGGCCGCGCTGCACGGTCACGCCGGTCGGCGGGACGTCGCAGATGCGGATGGTGTTGTTCTCCGAGGCCTGCGTGGCGTCGGCGAGGTCGAACCCGACCTTCTTGGCGTCGACGTCGAACGCCGCGACGAACTCGATGTCGGAGACGTGGTAGTCACCGAACGTCGCGTGCATCAGGCCGGGCACGGTGCCCTCGGGGTCGGCGTCCTTGTAGTACTCGACGCCTTGGATCAGGGACGTCGCGCAGTTGCCGACGCCCACGATTGCTACTCGAACCGAACCCATGGGGCTTGTTCCTTCCTTTTCCCTTGCGGGTGTTTCAGGTGGTGGTGGTGGGCGTCAGCCGCTGCATCGATCACAGGGACGGCGCTCGGGGAGGTGGTGCCGTCGGGACCGGCCACGTCGCCGGACTCGACCGGCGCGTCGTCCGCGCGCCCGGGTTGGTCGTCGGAACGCTCGGCGTTGATCAGGTCGGTGAGCCACCTGACCTCGCGCTCGACGGACTCGATGGAGTGGCGACGCAGCTCGCTGAGGTAGCGGTCGTCGCCGCCCGCGGCGTACCGGGCGCGGTCGAGCCGCTCCTGGAGCCGGGACCGGCGACCCTCGAGGATGCGCAGCCTGATGTCGGCGTCGGTGCGGGAGAAGAACGCGAACCTCATGTTGAAGTTGTCGTCCTCCCACGCGGCCGGGCCGCTGTCGGTGATCTCCTGGCCGAAGTACTGCCGGCCGGCCGGGGTGATCTGGTAGACGATCCGCTGGCGACGCGACACCCCGGGGGACTCCGCGGTGACCTCGGTGATCCAGCCGGCCCGCAGCAGCCGCTTGAGCGCGGGGTACAGCGAACCGTAGGACAACAGTCGACCCCAGCCGAGCAGCAGGTTGAGCCGTTTACGCAGCTCGTAGCCGTGCAAGGGGGACTCGTGGAGCAGGCCGAGCACGGCCAGCTCCAGTGATGCCGCCTTGCGTGCCATCCGGTGCGTCCTGGTTCTCGAGGGGGCCGATACGCGTCGTATGTCGTCGCGATGTGTCGCAACGTTCTATCGGCGCAATCTATCGCAACGATATATCAAGAACGCAAGCCGACGTTTTCGCGGCCTGTGGTCCGGCCCCGTACCCTCGTCCAGACGGCGGCCCGGTGCAGAGGCGGGCGCCGTCCTGTGCACCGATTCCCCGACGCACATCTGGAGTAGTAACCCGTGAGTGCCAAGCGCAGGGCCGCAGGCCCCGCCGTCACGCGCAAGCCGCGCAAGCCCGGAACGACCAAGCGGCGACTGCGGCGCGCCCTGAAGTGGTTCCTGATCGTCGCCATCGCCGGCACGCTGCTGCTCGCCGGTGGGTTCGTCTACCTCTACCAGACCACGCCGATCCCGGACCCGAACAAGGACTTCCAGACCCAGACCTCGTTCGTCTACTACAACGACGGCAAGACCCAGCTCGGGCAGTACGCCACGCAGAACCGCCAGATCATCTCCTACAGCGACATGACCCAGCAGCTGAAGGACGCCGTGGTCGCGGCCGAGGACCGCACCTTCTGGACCAACAGCGGCCTCGACCCCAAGGGCATCGTCCGGGCGGCGTTCAACGACGCCCGTGGTGGTGCGACGCAGGGCGCCTCCACGATCACCCAGCAGTACGTGAAGATCCTCTACCTGACCCAGGAGCGGTCGGTCTCCCGCAAGCTGCACGAGGCGATCCTGTCGCTCAAGCTGCAGAAGCAGCAGAGCAAGGAGGAGATCCTGACGGGCTACCTCAACACCATCTACTTCGGCCGTGGTGCGTACGGCGTCCAGGCCGCCGCCAAGGCGTACTTCGGTGTCGACGCCGACCAGCTCAGCCTGCGCCAGAGCGCGGTCCTGGCCAGCGTGCTCAACAACCCGTCACAGTTCGACCCCGCGAACGGCAAGAGCAACAAGGCGGCGCTCCTCGCCCGCTACCGCTACGTCCTGGGCGGCATGGCCTCGATGAACACGATCCCCCAGGCCAAGGCCGTGCGCGCCGAGAAGCACCTCCCGCAGTTCCCCGTGTTCAAGGCGTCCAGCCAGTACGGCGGTCAGAAGGGCCACATGCTGACGCTCGTGCGGCAGGAGCTGCACCGGCTCGGCTTCACCGACGACCAGATCGACGGCGGCGGGCTGCGGGTCACCACGACCCTCACGCCTGCGGCGATGAAGGCGGCCGAGGAAGGCGTGAAGGAGGTGCGGCCGGACATGAGCGACAAGCAGCTCCACGTCGCGGCCGCCACGGTCCAGCCCGGCACCGGTGCGCTGCTCGGCTTCTTCGCGGGGCAGAACTACCTCCGCTCCCAGATCAACTGGGCCGAGGCCGGCGGCATGGTCGGCTCGACCTTCAAGCCGGTCTCGCTCGCGGCGGCCATCACCGACGGCTACTCCCTCAAGAGCACCTGGGACGGCAACTCGCCGTACTCCTTCCCCGACGGCCTCGAGGTCCACAACGAGGGACCCTCGCCGGGCACGAGCTACGGCTCCGCCGTGTCGTCCGTGCTCGCGCTCGAGCAGTCGATCAACACCGCGTTCGTCGACATGTCCGACAGCATGGACAACGGCCCCGACAAGATCCTCTCCATGGCCAACAAGATGGGGATCCCGCCGGCCAAGCCGGACCCGCACTACCCGGGCATGCCGAACTCGACGCGCGACCTCGAGCCCGACGCCCTGATCACCCTGGGCAAGGCCCGGATCAGCGCCATCAACATGGCCAACACCTACGCCACCATCGCCAACGGCGGCCAGCGGGCCGACGTGCACGTGATCGACAAGGTGACGCTGAGCGACGGCACGGTGAAGTACCAGTACAAGCCGCACACGACGCAGGCGATCGACCCCGACGTCAACGCCGATGTCGGCTACGCAATGCAGCAGGTCGTGCTCCACGGAACGGGCACCAACGCCCAGGCGGTCGAACGGCCAGCGGCCGGCAAGACGGGCACCGCGACCAACAACCTCAACCAGGTCTCCTCCTCGTGGTTCGTCGGGTTCACCCCCCAGATGTCCACGGCCGTGATGTACGTCCGCGGTGACGGCGACGACCAGCTCGACGGCTGGCTGCCGCCGTACAACGGCGCGGCCGGCTACTTCGGAGCCGGGTACCCGACCGCCACCTGGGCCGCGATCATGAAGCGCGATCTCCTGGGTCAGCCGATCGAGAAGTTCCCGCCCGCGGCGAACGTCCCGGCCAAGCAGACCGATCATGAGCCGGCCCCGACGTTCGTGCCGCCGCCCGCCACGCACTCCACGTCGCGGCCGCCCTCGTCGGCGCCGACCTCGAGCGCGCCCACCTCCAGCGCCCCCACGAAGCCCTCGTCGAGCGCCCCGACCTCGAGCGCTCCGACCACGTCTTCGACCCCGACTCCGACCCCGACCCCGACCCCGACTCCGACCCTGCCCACCCCGGGCGGACCGCCGAGCGTCCGGCCGATGGGGAAGCAAGAGGCTGGGGGGTGACCGACTCGGGGCATGACGACCCCGAGCCGGTCGTCCACCCGACCCAGGACGACCCCGTCGCCGCGGCCCTGAGCCGCAGCGTCGGTGGCCCTGTCGGCGACCACGCCGGGCGTCACCCGTGGTGGACGCCGGTCCGGGTCGTGCTGGCCATGGTGGCCGTGGTGTGCGCGCTGGGCTTCGTGCAGAAGGCGCCGTGCGCCCACACCACATGGTCGAACCAGCAGACCCAGTACTCCGACCTCTGCTACTCCGACCTGCCCTATCTCTACGTCGGTCGCGGTTTCGCCGAGCTCGCCTGGCCGTACTCGGACTCGATCTCGGTGCGCGACCGGTACGAGGTGATGGAGTACCCCGTCGGCATCGCCTACTACGCCTGGGGAACGGCGTACCTCACGCACTGGCTGTCGGGGTCGCCGAACATCGACAACCGCGGCGCCTTCTCGCAGGACCAGCTGTCCCGAGACTCCCAGGTGCGAAAGGAGACGCTGCTCTTCGTCGCGGTGACCGCCGTCGGCCTCGCCCTCTGCGCGTTGCTCGCGGCGTGGTTCCTCGCCGGCGTCCACCGGCGACGTCCGTGGGACGCAGCCCTGTTCGCGGCCTCGCCCGTCCTGCTGTTCGAGGGGCTCATCAACTGGGACCTGCTGGCGGTGGTCTGTGTCGCGGGAGCCCTCTGGGCCCATGCGCGCGGACGCCCGGCCCTGACCGGGGTGATGCTCGGACTGGGCACGGCGATGAAGCTGTACCCCCTCTTCCTGTTCGGCGCCCTGTTCATCGTCTGGGGCCGCGAACGCCGATGGCGGGACTTCGCGGTCGCGACGCTGAGCGGCGTCGGCGCGTGGGTCGTGGTGAACGCCCCGGCCTTCCTCACCGGACGGCAGGAGTGGAACGTCTTCTGGACGTTCAACTCCGACCGCGGCTCCGACCTCGGCTCGGTGTGGCTGATGGTCGACCAGATGGCGAGCATCACGAGCGCGGTCCACACGATCAACGTGGTGTCCTGGGTGCTCTTCAGCTGCTGGTGCCTCGGCGTGGCCTGGCTCGGCTTCCTGGCGCCGCAGACGCCACGGTTCGCCCAGCTCGGCTTCCTGCTCGTGGTCGGCTTCCTGCTGGTCAACAAGGTCTACTCGCCGCAGTACGCGCTGTGGCTGCTGCCGCTGGCGGTGATGGCACGGCCACGGCTGCGCGACCAGCTGGTCTGGCAGGGCGGCGAGCTGTTCTACTTCTGCGCGGTCTGGTGGTACCTGGCCCACTACCTCGATCCGGGCGGGGGCGGCGACGCCGGCTTCTACTGGATGGCCATCATCGTCCGGGTCGCGGCGCAGCTCTACCTCGTCGCGATCGTGGTGCGCGACGTGGTCAGACCGGAGTACGACGTGGTGCGCACCGCCCGGCGCCGCGGCGACCTGTCGTGGTGGCAGCTCGGTGGTCCCGGCCAGCTCGCACTGAGCGGCCGAGGACGGACGCCTGACTCCGTCAGCTGACGACGACGCGGTCGAAGCGGGTGATCGTGTGGCGGACCCGGACCGGGATCTCGTCGCCGACCGCGGGGACCCGTGGCCCGTGGGGCAGGAAGAGCATCGACGCCTGCATGTGAGGCGGCTCGGCGAACAGCCGGAGCTTGCCGTCGACGGTGAACGGGGAGCGCACGAAGCCGACCGCATCGAGGCCGCCGCGAGCCAGGGTGGCGGCGCGGGCCCGCATGGAGTGGTCGCCGGTCGGTGCCTCGAGGCCGACGCCGTGCGCCGTACCGCCGGAGACGACGAGGATGTGGCCGGCCTTGGGAGCCGTGCGGCCGCGGTACCCGAACGCGTCTCCGCGCTCCACCTCGTGGACGTCGAGCACGGTCGCGGTCACCGCGAGCGCCTCGCGATCGCCGAGCCAGAGGTCGGTGCCGATCCGGGGACGCACCTGGAAGTCGGCATGAGAGGTGCGGAGCGAGGCAAGCTCGCTCGTCGTGAGGTGGCTGACCCACAGGGTGCGGGTGGGCAGCTCGGCCGCGACCACGTCGTTGACGAGGTGCACGACCTCGGAGAGGTGGGCGCCGGCGGCCAGTGGCAGGTGGAACGCGACGCCCTCCAGGTGCGCGGGACGTCGCTCGAGCAGCTTCGCGGCGGCGCGGAGCTCCTCGGCGGACATGCCGTGGCGGCGCATCGAGGTCAGCCGCTCGAGCACGATCCGGGCGTGCGGGTCGCGGTCGAGCAGGACCACGAGGTCGGCGAGGCGGCTGACGGTGTGGATCACCCGGCCGGGCGGGAGGTCCTCCGCGGGGACCTGTCCCGTCGGGCGCCACGGGGTGAGGACCATCAGGTCGCCGGCGAAGCGCTGGGTCACCTCGGGCAGCTCGTCGTAGGTGCCGACCGCCAGCGTGTCGACGCCGAGCCAGTCGGCCTTGCGGGCCAATCGGCCGAGACCGAAGCCGTAGCCGTTGCCCTTGGCGACCGGCGCCAGCCCGGGGTTGGCGTCGGCGACCTGGCGGAGGTGCTGCCGCCAACGGTCGCCGTCGACGGCCAGCGTCAGGCTCACGACGCGCGCCGCGGGATCAGCGAACGCCGGTTCATGTAGAGCTCGAAACCCTTGTAGAGCACCCGGTTGAGGGGCAGGTCCCACTCGCCCACGGTCTCGACGGCCTCGCCGCCGGTGCCGACCTTGAACTGGATCAGCCCCACGTGCGGGTCGTCGGCGTCGAGGGTGTCGGTGATGCCACGCAGGTCGTAGACCTCGGCGCCCTGGGCGATCGCGTCGCGGATCATCGCCCACTGCACGGCGTTGGAGCCGCGGACGTCGCGCTTGTCGGTGGACGAGGCGCCGTAGGAGTACCACGCGTGCGTGCCGACGCGGACCGCGATCGTGGCGGCGACCAGGTCGCCCTCGTGGTGGGCCAGCCAGAGGGTGATCCGGCCCGGGTCCTCCGCGCCCAGCGCGTCGTACATCGTCTCGAAGTAGGACAGCGGCCGTGGGGTGAAGTGGTCGCGCTCGGCGGTGTGGACGTAGAGGTCGTGGAAGGCCTTGAGGTCCTCCTCGGCTCCCTGGGTCACCGCGACGCCGGACTTGTCGGCCTTGCGGATGTTGCGCCGCCACAGCTGGTTCATCCCGGCGAGCACGTCGTCCTCGGTACGACGGGTGCCGTCGTCGGCGACCAGCGGGATCACGAACGTGTACTGCGGCTGTCCCGCCGCGAACCCGCCCTCGGCGACCTGCTGCTGCCAGCCCAGCGACTCGAGCTGCTGCACCACGCGGGCCCCGGCCACGGACCGGTCGAGCGGAGCGACGTCGCCGAGCCGGCGGACGGACCCGTCGGCCACACCCTCCTTGACCTGGGCGGCGCTCCAACGCCTGGTCACCACCGGCGGGCCCATCCGGACGCCGAACGCGCCCTGGCCGCGGAGGTGGTCGGCCATCGGCCCGAGCCAGGCGGCCAGGTCGTCGGCGGCCCAGTCGATGACCGGGCCCTCCGGCAGGTAGGCGAGGTAGCGACGCAGTCGCGGGAGCCGGCGGTAGAGCACGAGGCCGGCGCCGACCAGGCGGTCTTCGTCGAACCAGCCCAGCGACTCGGCCCGCCACTCGGACTTCACGGTGGCCCAGGCCGGGGTCTGGAGGAAGCTCGCCCACGACTGCTCGCGCAGGAACGCGAGGTGGTCGGGGGCGGTGATCGGCCGGACGGTCAGGGACACGGCGACGAGGCTACCGGGGCCGCTCGGGGTGCGAAGAGAGCTCGTCACCGGGCGCCCGGGGTCGGGAGATGCATCACATGGAAAGTCGGATGTATCAGGCGCGTCCCGGTGCGCTCCTGAGCCAGTGGAACCGGATACCCCCGACTCTGACGACGACCACGACGGCGAACCTGCTGCAGGCCCGTCCGGCCGTCCGACGTACCGGTGGCACACACGTCCGTTGCGTCTCCTCCCCGGAGGCGCCGCGGCCTACGTCCGACCTGCGCGAGGAGGACACCGTGATGGACGACGACAAGCTCTACGACGCCGTACGACGTGCGTGCGACAAGTTCGACCCGATGCCACCGGGCATGGTCGACCGGATCGCGACCGTGGTGGGCGAGCTGGCCCGGCACGATGCCGACCTCGAGTTCGAGCTGATGCTGGTCGTCGAACGGTTCCGCGAGCTGGTCGGCACCCGCAGCGGTGCCCAGTCCTACACGCTGCGCTTCGGCGCGGAGGACGTCGAGCTGCTGGTCCGGATCTCGACCGCCGACGACGAAGGGCGCGCCAGGCTGGACGGCTGGCTCGTACCGGCGTTGAGTGGCCCCGTGCAGGTACGCGAGGTCGAGGGCGAGAAGCGCACCTACGACGGCTCGGCCGACGTGAACGGCCGGTTCGAGTTCCCCGACGTCCCCGCCGGCTTCTACCGGCTGTGGCTCGAGCTGCCTGACAGCCACACCTTCGGCACCCCCGCCTTCGAGATCTGACCCCATTCCGCCCGACCTGAGGACGAATAGATGGCTTCCCGACGCAACGTTCCGCTCGCCGAGGGCGGGCGCCTGCCTCGCCAGTCCCGCCTCGATATCGCCCATGCTCGGATCCTTGATCCGGCGAGGTCGCCCGAGGTCGATGGCCAGAGCGGATCACCCACGGCCTACGTGCCGTCCCATGTCATGGTGGGCAAGGGAGCAGGGTTCGACGAGCGCGTCGCGATCATCCGCGAGGTCGCCGCGGCCTACGACTGGGACGTGCGTCTGGATCAGGAGCCGCGCAAGGCACGCAACCTTCCGCTCGGCGTGCGCACCGTAGAGATCACGGCACGCGCGACTGCGGTCGAGGCACCGGACGCCTGGCACCTGTTGCAGTACATCCGACGGGACAGGGGCACCGAGGCGCTCAGTCGGATCGATCTCGACCACGTCGTGGTCACGCAGCCCTTCCAGCCCACGGGCTGGGACATTCCGCACGGCTGGGACATCCCCCATCCCTACGGTGTCCCCAACGGGTGGGACATCCCCCACCCCGACATCGCGGTGGCGGTGTCGGCCGGCCTCCTGAGCTACGGGAGCCCCGGGAGTGGCGGTCGACAGCCGATTGCGTACGCCGGTCAAAGGCCGGGTCGCGTCCCGAACTCCCAGATTCGCGGACGGCGGCCGGTAGTCGCCATCCTCGACACCGGGTGTGGCGAGCACGAGTGGTTCGACGGTGGTGTCGTGAAGCGATCCGTGACCCTCGATGGCTACGCGATCGGTCACACCAGTGCCGCCGACGACCCCGAGGTGCATGACGACCTCGTGGGCCCGTTCGACGGATCCGTTGATCGGATCGCGGGCCATGGCACGTTCATCGCCGGCCTCGTGCACCAAGCCTGCCCGGACGCCACGATCCTTGCCTGGCGAGGCATCCAACCCTCGACTCCCCTGATCGAGTCGGAGTGGCTGACCGCGTTGGCCCAGATCACCGAGCTGGTGCGCAGGCACCGGGATGGTGATCCCGGTGGGCATGCGATCGACGTGCTGAGCCTGTCCATGGGCTACTACCACGAGAATCCCGAGGATCAGCTGTTCGACCCGATCCTGCTGGACCTGCTCAACGAGCTCGCCAGGCTCGGGGTCGTGGTGGTCTGCTCCGCGGGCAACGACGCGACGGCGCGTCCGTCGTACCCCGCGGCCTTCGCACCCTGGATCGATGGCCGAGGCCCGGTCCCAGCCCAGCGCAACCGGGTGCCCGTGGTCTCCGTGGGCGCCCTCAACCCCAACGCGACCGACGCGCTGTTCACCAACGCCGGGCCGTGGGTGCGTGCCTACGCACCAGGGGCGGCGCTGATGAGCACGATGCCGCCCTTCGAGGGTGGACTCGAGCCGATCGCGAGGACGCGGGTTGACGACCGGGTCCGCGAGTCGATCGATCCCGACGACTTCCGATCGGGTGTCGACGCCGATGGTCGGCCGAAGGGAGGGTTCGCACTGTGGAGCGGTACGTCGTTCTCCGCACCCGTGATCGCGGGCGAGATCGCGGCAGCGTTGGTGCGGCCGCTGATGAACCGGACCGGGCCGAGCGACACCCCTGCTGCAGCCGTGCGACGCGGCTGGGAGGCGGTCGCTGCACGAACCGACCTGCGGAGGCCAGAATAGGGGGATGCGGAGCGCCGCCCACCTTCATGAAGCGGGCCTTGAGGCCTTGGTGGGGCGGCGCTTTCCCGCGGCTCGACGCCTGCTGGAGCGTGCCCGAGAGGCGGCGAGCAGTCCCGACCTGATCGCGCGGATCGACGCGAGCTCGGCCTACATGAGTGCGGAGCAGGGCGACCTGCCTGGTGCTCTGGCCATGTGCGAGGCCGCGTTGTCGAGGGACGGAGTGACGTTCGAGACCTCGGGCGTCCTGCACAGTCAACGGGCCCTGATCCTGTCCCGCATGGGGGACGCATCGGCCGCGTTGGAGAGCTTCGGTACGGGGATCGCGATGCTCTCGGACCCGGTCGAGGTTGCGAAGGCGCTGACGAACCGCGGGATGGTCCACGTCGGACAAGGGGCCGGCCAGCTTGCAGCGGCCGACTTCACCCGTGCGGTCGAACTGTTCGAAGGCGCCGGTCACACGGTCGGTGCCGCCATGGCCGAGCACGACCTGGGTTGCGCCGATCTGCTCCGCGGCGACCTGGTGTCGGCGCTTGCACACATGGACCGCGTGCGCCCCATCCTGCTCCCGTTGAGTCCGGTCGGGGTGGCGATGACCAACCAGGACCAAGCCGAGGTCCTGATGGCTGCGGGACTCACCCGCCGAGGGTTGGCGGTCCTCGACGAGGTGGCTCGCACGTTCGGGAACCACCACCTGCGCCAGCGCCGGGGCGAGGCCGAGCTGACGATCGCCCGTGCCTCCTTGGCGCGAGACCCCGAACGAGCCCTCGTCGCAGCGCGAGCGGCGCGGGCACGGTTCGACCGCGTCCGGACACCTTCCTGGCGGCTCAAGGCCGAGGCGCTCGTCCACGGCGCTGAGGTGCGGATGGGACGGACACGGCCGTCGTTGGTGCCGCGCGGCGACGACCTCGCCGCCGAGTTGGACGCGCTGGAGCTGCGCTGGTGGGCGATCGACATCCGGCTCGACAGCGCGCTTGTCGTCCTGCGGCGAGGTGACCAAGACGAGGCGCGCCGCCGACTTCGAACGCTACGGGTGCCGAGGACCGCGCCACTCGCCGTACGACTGCGGGAGCGGGACGTGCGCGCGGCCCTGGCCGAACGGAACGGCCGTCCGGCGGCGGCGCTCGGCCACCTACGTCGCGGGCTGGCGGACCTGCACGAGTGGCAGAGCTCGTTCGGCAGCCTCGACCTGCAGACGATGGTGACCGGGCACGGTCGGCGGCTCGCGGTACGCGGGCTTCGGGTGGCCAGCCGGTCCCGGTCGCCGCGGGTGCTGTTCGAGTGGTCCGAACGCGCCCGGATGCTGGCGAGCCGGGTGCAGCCGGTGCGGGTGCCCCACGACGAGGAGATCGTGGCCGACCTCGCCGAGCTCCGCACGCTCGCGGGCAAGGAGGAGGCGACGCGGGACGACCGGGCCCGTGAGGCCGAGCTCCGTCAGCACGTCAGGGAGCGGGCCTGGCGGACGCGAGGTTCGGGCGCGTACGACGAGCCGATGCCGCTCGCGGACTTCCAGCAGCACCTGGACGACCGTGCTCTGGTGGCCCACGTCGTCACCGCAGATCGCGTCGTGGCGTTGGTCGTCTCCTCGGCGCGGGCGATCACCTACGACCTCGGCCCGAGGTCGGCACTGGACTCTCTGCTCGGGGGGCTGCTCCCCGGACTCGACATGGCCGCGGCCCACCTGCCCGAGTCGTTCGCCCGCACGGTGCGGGCGGAGTCGACCAACCGGCTGATGCGGCTCGACGACCTGCTGCTGGCCCCGTTGGCAGACGAGCTGGGCGACCGTCAGCTCGTGCTCACGCCGTCGGGTCCGCTGGCGACCGTCCCTTGGAGCCTGCTGCCGACCAACCGCGGTCGACCTGTGATCGTCGCCGAGTCCGCGACCTCGTGGGCCGCCCGCACCGAGACGCCGCTGCGCTCGGGCTCGGCGGGCTTCGTCGCGGGGCCGCGCGTGCCGCAGGCCGAGAGCGAGACCAACGCCGCCTCCAAGGTGTGGCCGGGCTCCCAGGTGCTCCACGGGGCCGACGCCTCAGCGGAGGCGGTCAGTCGGCTGGCCGGTGAGGTCGACGTCCTCCACGTGTCGGCGCATGGCCGGCACTCGTCGGAGAACCCGCTCTTCTCCGGCTTCGAGCTCGCCGACGGACCGTGGTTCGGCTACGACATCGACCAGCTCGAGCGGGTGCCCGACGTCGTACTCCTGTCGGCGTGCGAGGTCGGTCGCTCGACCCTGCGCGGTGGCGAGGAGCTGATCGGGATGACGGCTGCCTGGCTCCACGCCGGCGCCCGGTGTGTGGTCGCGTCGGCCGCGGCGATCAACGACGAGGTCGCGCACGACGTCCTGGTGCGGGTGCACGAGGGACTCGCGGACGGGTACCGCCCCGCCGCCGCCCTGGCGCGGGCGCTCCTCGACGTGGACCCCGAGGGCCCACCCGCCCCGCTGGTCGTGTTCGGCTGACGGTCCGGGCCCGGAAAACGCGGAACAATGCGGCCGACGCGCGCCCGATGGAGTGATTTGTTCCGCGTTTTCTTCGGCGGTGCAGGGGCGGCGGGCGCTACAGCCGGGAGCGGACCGCCTCGAAGTCGGCGAGGTGCTCCTCGGCACCGCCGGGCGTCTCGAACACGACCGGGGCGCCGGCGTCGCGCACGACCTGGGCGAGCAGGTCGGGGTCGATCCGGCCGGCGCCGACGTTGGCGTGACGGTCGGCGCCGGAGTCGAACTCGTCGCGGCTGTCGTTGCAGTGCACGAGGTCGATCCGACCGGTGATCGCGGTGATCTCGTCGACCACGCTCTCCAGCGGGATGCCGCCGGCGTGGGCGTGGCAGGTGTCGAGGCAGAAGCCGACCATCTCGGACCCCTCGGCGGCCCCGACGGCGTCGAAGACCCCCTTGATCCGGTCGAGGTAGCGGGCCATCGCGTTGTCGCCGCCCGCAGTGTTCTCGATCAGGAGCGGGATCTTGAGGTCGGTGGCCTCGATCGCCTTGCGCCAGTTGTCGAAGCCGACGGCCGGGTCGTCGTCCTTGTTCACATGGCCGCCGTGGACGATGAGGCCACGGGCTCCGATCTCGGCGGCTGCGTCCATGTGCTGCTGGAGGAGCTTGCGGGACGGGATGCGGATGCGGTTGTTGGTGGTCGCGACGTTCACGATGTAGGGAGAGTGGACGTAGAGGCCGATGCCCGCGGCCTCGGCGTCCGCCCGCAGCCCCGCTGCCCCACCGGCGTACCGGATCTCGGGACCCTTGTAGCCCTGGGGGTCGCCGAGGAAGAACTGCACGTGGGGCGCTCGTCGGGACGTGGCTTCGGCGATCGGGTCGGTCTGCTCGACGTGGGCTCCGAGGGCGAGGTCGGCTGGGCTCATGCCCCCATCGTAGGAAGGAGTGCCGACCATGCGTCGCCCGGCCGCAGGTGGCAGGCTGACCTCATGAACGCCCTGGTCCTGATCGTGCTCAGCCTCTGTCTCCTCGGCATCGTCGTCGCGGCCGGGTGGGTGGTCTGGGCCTCCATCAGCAGCCGCAGCCGCGACTGACCGGTCAGCGCCGGGTCAGTGGGCCCAGCGGGTGGCGGCGGCGACGTCCTCCGGTGACATCCCGTCGAACAGCTCGATCTCGGACTCACGGACGGCGGTGATCGCCCCGGCCAGGGGACGACCGAACGCCGTACCCAGGACGTCGTCGGCGAGGAACGCGTCGAGCGACTCGCGCAGGGTCGACGGCAGCCGCTCGATCCCTCGGGCCGCGAGCACGGCCTCGTCGAGGGCCGCAGGATCGACGTCGACAGGGTCGGGCAGCTTCGCGAGGGACGCGACGCCGTCTGCGCCGGCGGCGAGGAGGGCGGCCAGCAGGAGGTAGGGGTTCGCATGGAGGTCGACACACTTGATCTCGAGGTTGGCCGTCCCGCTCTCCTGGCCGGTCGAGCCGGTCACCATCCGCAGCGCGGCCTCGCGGTTCTCCAGGCCCCAGCAGGCGTAGGCGCCGGCCCAGTGCTGAGGCACCAGGCGGAGGTACGACGCCGCGCTCGGCGCGCCGACCGCGAGCAGCGCCGGCAGGTGGCCGAGCACCCCGGCCCCGAACGCCTCGCCCTCGGGGGTCAGCCCGAAGCGGCCCGGTCCGCCCGCCATCAGGTTGCTCCCGTCGCGCCACAGACTCAGGTGGACGTGCCCGCCGTTGCCGACGCCGGCGGCGTCGACCTTCGGGGAGAACGACGTGCGGTAGCCGTGGCTGTTGCCCACCGCGCGGATCGTCGCCCGCACGAGCACGGAGGTGTCCGCTGCGTGCACCGGTGATTCGGGTGCGACGGACAGCTCCAGCTGCCCCGCGGCGTACTCCGGGTGGAACTGCTCGACCTCGACACCCTGCGCCGCCAGGGCCGTGAGCACGTCGCGGCAGTAGTCGGAGCCGTTCGTCAGCCGCGTCAGCCCGTACGCCGGGCCCGTCACCGCCGGCGTGAACGCGTCGCCGTCGCCGGCCGAGACCACCCACTCGATCTCGATCGCCGACCTCACGGTCACCCCACGCGCGGCCAGGTCGTCGACCATCGCGCCCAGCAGCAGCCTCGCGTCCTGGTCGTGGGGCTCACCGGTCTGCGCGAAGCGGTCGCCGGGCGCCCACGCCCAGCCGGGCTGCGCGGACAGCACCACCAGCCGGTCGAGGTCCGGCACGATCCGCTGGTCACCGACGGGCGCGTGACCGTCGGGTGGTGCGGCCACCCAGTCGTCGAAGCGGAAGTAGTCGAACGCCGTCGAGAAGCCGACGCCCCAGGCGGCCAACGCCGGCAGCCGGTCGAGGGGCACGGACTTCACCCGGGAGATGCCGGAGTTGTCGACGAAGCTGGTGGCGACCGCCACCACGCCCTGGCCGGCCAACGCCGGCAGCAACGACTCGGCGTGGGTACGGCGTCGTTCACGCTCGGCGAGATCCACGGTGCGTCCTCCTCGGGCGACCTGGACAAGTGGCGACGCCCGCGACCAGACTCGCGAACGTCGCCCACACGCTGCAAGGGGGTCCTGATGACCACACCCGTCCGCGAAGCCACCACCCTGCGCCGCAGCCTCTCGGTCTGGCAGGCCGTCGGGCTCTCGGTGGCCCTGATGGCGCCGAGCATGGCCGCCAACATCAACCCGCAGGGCACCGCCGGCCTGGTCGGCCGCGCCACCCCGCTGGCCTTCTTCCTGGCGGCGGTCGCGGTGCTGCTGATCGCCTACGTCTTCGTCCGGCTCTGCCAGTACTACCGACATGCCGGCTCGGTCTACGTCTTCGCCGGCGCGACCCTGGGAGCGCCGGCCGGGGCGATCGCCGGGCTCGCGCTGAT
Organism: uncultured Actinomycetota bacterium; assembly: GCA_963761515.1. Taxonomy (GTDB): domain Bacteria; phylum Actinomycetota; class Actinomycetes; order Propionibacteriales; family Nocardioidaceae; genus Nocardioides. Next base: position 470,023 of record CAVXHO010000001.1, on the reverse strand, counting down.
GGGCACCTACGTCTTCTACGCCCTGGTCACCTCGTCTGCCGCAGGCATCTTCGGGTCGTCGTTCCTCGACACGATCGGGGTCTGGAACAACCAGCCGTCGTGGGCCGGCTTCCTCGTCGGCGGCGTGGCGCTCGCCCTCGCCCTGCTGCTCGCGGTCGTGCCGGCCCGGCGTGCCGCGGGAGTCCTCCTCAGCGCCGAGGGGATCACGGTCGCGCTGATCCTCGTGGTCGCGCTGATCGTGCTGGTGCGGCTGCTCGCCGGCACCGCGCCGAACGACGCGACGTTCACGATGAAGGTCTTCACCGTGCCCGCCGGTACTGACACCTCGACCCTCTTCCTCGGCATCATCTTCGGACTGCTTGTCGTTCGCCGGGTTCGAGGCCGCGTCGACCCTCGGCGAGGAGGCGCACGAGCCGCAGCGCGACATCCCGCGCGCCATCCTCGGCACCGCGATCTTCGGCGGCGTCTACTTCACCGTCGTCACGGCCATCGAGATGATGGCGTTCAAGCCGGACGACGCGGGCGTCGCCGCGTTCGTGAGCTCGCCGGCGCTGATGGGCGACCTCGGTACGTCGTACATCGGCTCCTGGGTGGGCAACCTGATCACCCTCGGTGCCGCGGTCAGCGCCTTCGCGTGCTGCCTGGCCTGTGTCGTCGGCGGGTCACGTCTGCTGTTCGCGATCGTCCGCGACCTCTCGCCCGGGCACACCCTGGGACGCACGGGAACGAACGCGACGCCGGTCGCCGCGGCAGGCGTCGTGGTCGGCCTGGTGGCCGGGATCGGACTCGTGTGCGCGGTGTTCTTCGGTGCCGAGCCCTTCGACACCTTCCTGTGGAGCGGCACCATCGGCACCCTGATCCTGCTGGTCGCCTACGTCCTGGCGACCGTCGGCTGCATCAAGCTGATCTGGATCGACCGCAAGATGGACGTCGCGGGCTGGGAGATCGTCATCCCGCTGGGAGCCCTGCTGCTGCTGGGCTACACGATCTACCGCAACGTGATCCCCTACCCGACCTCCGGGCCGGCCCAGTGGTTCCCCGTCGTGGCCTTCGGCTGGGTCGCCCTGGTCGCGGTGGTCGCCTTCACGGTGCCGGGGTTCGCCTCCAGGCTCTCGGCCGGTCTCAACGACCTCGAGCGCGAGCCGGAGCGCCTGGGTGGGTGATGAAGGGCTCGACCTTCCGCTGGACGACCTCGTCGACCACCACTGCCACGGGTTGCTGACCCACGACCTCGAGCGCCCGGAGTTCGAGTCGCTGATGAACGAGGCCCCGGGGCCGGCACCACTGGGTACGACGCTGTTCGACTCGATGCTCGGTCTCGCCGTACGCCGACACTGCGCGCCGGTGCTCGACCTCGAGCCGCTCGCGCCGGCGGAGGACTACCTGCACCGCCGGCTCGATCTCGGCGGCACCGAGGTGAACGCGCGGCTGATGGGGGCGACCGGCATCGGCACCCTGCTCGTCGACACCGGCATCGGGCCGGCCGACCTGAGCGCGCCCGACGAGGTGGCCGCGCTCTGCGGCGGGACGGCGTACGAGGTGGTGCGCCTGGAGCGGCTCGCCGAGCAGGTCGTGGCGTCGGGGACCGACGACGTCGCCGGCGAGATCGTGCAGCGGCTGACCGCGGCACGCGACACGGGGGCCGTCGGCGCCAAGAGCATCGCGGCGTACCGCGTCGGCCTCGACCTGCCCGCCACCAAGCCCAGCAACGACGACCTCCGTCGTGCGCTCCCGGCCGTCGATCCCCAACGGATCGCTGATCCCGTCGTCAGCGCCTGGCTCGCGCACACCGCCCTCGAGGCGGGGCTGCCGCTGCAGTTCCACGTCGGGTACGGCGACAAGGACGTCGACCTGCTCACCTGCGACCCGCTGCGCCTCACGGCGTTCCTGCGCGCGACCGAGGAGCGCGGCGTGCCGGTGCTGCTGCTGCACTGCTACCCGTTCCACCGCCACGCGTCGTACCTCGCCCAGGTCTTCGGCCACGTCTTCATGGACCTCGGGCTGGCGACGCACAACACCGGCGCGCTGTCGACGACGTTGCTGCGCGAGACGCTCGAGCTGGTGCCCTTCGGCAAGCTGTTGTTCTCGACCGACGCCTACGGGCTGGCCGAGCTCTACCTGCTCGGCGCGCTGCTGTTCCGGTCGGCGATGACCACGGTGCTCGGTGAGCTGGTGACCACCGGCGACATGACCGAGGCCGATGCGGGGCTGGTCGCCGGGCTGGTGGCTCGCGAGAACGCCCGTCGCGCCTACGCCCTGTGACCGCCTGCGGACGGTCCTCGGAGGATTGGGAGGCCGGACAGGCCCGCTGCTAGCCTTGCCCGGTTGTCACAGCTCCGCCTCGTGCGCGGCGTGACGACCTCGGCGGCCGACCCGCGTCGTACGCCGTGCATCTGTAGGACAACGCAAAGCCCTCCTGCCACGGAGAGTCCGTGGCCGCTCTAGTCCAGAGGAGGTGGAGACCGCTGTGCGTGAATATGAAGTGATGGTCATCCTCGACCCGAGTCTCGAGGAGCGGACGGTTCAGCCGTCGCTCGACAAGTACCTCAACGTCATCCGCAAGGACGGCGGCAGCGTCGAGAACGTCGACGTGTGGGGCCGGCGTCGCCTGGCGTACGAGATCCAGAAGAACGCCGAGGGCATCTACGCCGTCATCCAGCTGACCGCGGAGCCGGACACCGTCAAGGAGTTCGACCGCCAGCTCGGTCTCAACGAGTCGGTGCTGCGCACCAAGGTGATGCGGCCCTCGGCCCACTGAAGGCACCTGTGGAACGGCCCTGGCACTTGTCGGTGCCCCGGGCCACGATGACCCCACACGATCAACCTCACGAGGAGTCCTGACATGGCAGGCGACACCCAGATCACCGTGGTCGGCAACCTGGTCGACGACCCGGAGCTCCGCTTCACGCCCTCGGGCGCCGCGGTGGCCAACTTCCGGATCGCCTCCACGCCGCGCACCTTCGACAAGCAGTCCAACGAGTGGAAGGACGGCGACGCGCTGTTCCTGTCCTGCTCGGTGTGGCGGCAGGCCGCGGAGAACGTCGCCGAGTCCCTCCAGAAGGGGATGCGCGTCGTCGTGCAGGGCAACCTGCGCTCGCGTCAGTACGAGACGCGTGAGGGCGAGAAGCGCACCGTCTTCGAGATCCAGGTCGACGAGGTCGGTCCGTCGCTGAAGTACGCCACCGCCAAGGTGACGCGCACCCAGCGCTCGGGCGGTTCGTCGTACGGCGGCGGCCAGCAGGGTGGCGGTCAGGCCAGCGCGCCTGCCGACAACGACCCGTGGGCCACCCCGCAGGGAGGCGGCGCCCCTCAGGGTGGCGGCTCCGGCGGCGGCGCTCCGGCGAACGACCCGTGGGCCACCCCGGGCGTCAGCAACGACGAGCCGCCCTTCTGATCGACCTCAGCTCGTCGGTCGAGCTTGTCGAGACCACAACTGAATACAACGTCCAAGCCACCATTCCGGCGCGAGCCGGGCTCACTGAAAGGGAGCACCACAATGGCCAAGGCAGTCATGCGCAAGCCGAAGAAGAAGGTTTGCCAGTTCTGCAAGGAGAAGGCGACCGGTGTCGACTACAAGGACACCACCCTGCTCCGCAAGTTCATCTCCGACCGCGGCAAGATCCGCGCGCGTCGGGTCACCGGCAACTGCGTCCAGCACCAGCGCGACGTCGCGATCGCGGTCAAGAACGCCCGCGAGCTCGCTCTGCTGCCCTACACCTCGACCGGTCGCTGAGAGGAGCCGAGACATGAAGATCATCCTGACCCAGGAGGTCACCGGCCTCGGCCAGCCCGGCGACGTGGTGGAGGTCAAGGACGGCTACGGCCGTAACTACCTGCTTCCGCGCAACGTCGCCATCCGCTGGACCCGCGGCGGCGAGAAGACCGTCGAGTCGATCAAGAAGGCCCGTGCCTCGCGCGCGGTCCGCGACCAGGACCACGCCGACGAGATCAAGGGCAAGCTCGAGGCCACGCCGGTCGACGTCAAGGTCAAGGCCGGCACCGCCGGCCGCCTGTTCGGCGCGGTGACCACCTCGGAGATCGCCGTCGCGCTCGCCGAGGTCACCGGTGAAGAGGTCGACCGGCGCACGATCGCGCTGGCCAACCCGATCAAGACCACCGGCGCCCACACGGTCACCGTGCGTCTGCACGACGACGTGTCGGCCACGGTGTCGCTCAACGTCATCCCGGCCTGACGCCGGCTGTCCACGAACGTCCCGTCCCGGTTGACGGGGCGGGACGTCGTGGGTTCCGGGCCCGCGCCGTCCGGGCCCTTTACAGGCTGTGTATGAGCGGTGGAAATCCCCCGTTTCGGCCTCGGGTTCGGCCCCATGTCGACAAACCAACGCGCGAATCCCAGATGGCGGCAGGATGAACGCCCGGATTCGGCACCTATTTCCGCTGCACAGGTGTGGAACCGCATCCGCGCAGGTCAGAGGCGTGCCCGCGGTCGAGACGGGCGCTTGTCCACACGTTGTCCACGGGTCTGACCACAGGTCCCGGCGTGTCGTCCACGTCCCTGCCAGAGTTATCCCCAGGCCCTGTGGACAACGGGCTGTTCGTGGAGGCCGGACGGCACCTAGATTCACCCGTTGGCAGGATGACCGGGGATCGAGCAACGCCGGTACGACCGGGTCGGGAGCGGGGCGCGAACCCCGCCGGACCCACGTCGTACGACGCTGTCGGTGCTCACCCCTAGCGTCACTCCTGTCACAGCCGTCGACCGCATGGGGCGTCGACGAGCAGCGGGGAGGAGTACGCGTGAGCATCACCGAGCAGGGGTCGTGGGACGTCCCGGGCGTGCCCGAGCCGCCGCGTGACGACTGGGGTGACGGCCCCGCGGCGTACGAGCCGGGCGAGCGCCCGAGCCGTCCGGGCGACCGCACCCCTCCGCAGGACAACGCCGCCGAGCAGAGCGTGCTCGGCTCGATGCTGCTCTCCAAGGACTCCATCGCCGACGTCAGCGAGGTGCTCCGCGGCGTCGACTTCTACCGCCCGGTCCACGAGGTCATCTTCGACTCGATCATCGACCTCTACGGCCGCGGCGAGCCGGCCGACCCGATCACCGTCGGCAACGACCTGCAGCGCCGGGGCGAGCTGGCCCGGATCGGCGGCGCCCCCTACCTCCACACCCTCTCGGCCAACGTCCCGATCGCCGCCAACGCCGGCTACTACGCCGAGATCGTCCGCGAGAAGGCGATCCTGCGGCGCCTCGTCGACGCCGGCACCCGGATCGTGCAGATGGGCTACGCCGGCCAGGGCGATCGTCGACGACGTGGTCGACCAGGCCCAGGCCGAGGTCTACCAGGTCACCGACCGCCGCAGCGCGGAGGACTACGCGCCGCTGTCCGACATCATGGACGGCGTCCTCGACGAGATCGAGGCGATCGGCAACCGCGAGGCCGGGCTGTACGGCGTGCCCACCGGCTTCGCCGACCTCGACGACCTGACCAACGGCCTCCACAACGGCCAGATGATCATCGTCGCGGCGCGGCCCGCGCATGGGTAAGTCGACCCTCGCGCTCGACCTGTGCCGCGCGGCGTCGATCCACAACAACATGACCAGCTGCTTCTTCAGCCTGGAGATGACCCGCTCCGAGATCACCATGCGGCTGCTCTCGGCCGAGGCGAAGGTGCCGCTCAACCACATCCGCAACGGGCAGATGAACGACGACGACTGGCACGAAGCTGGCCCGCAAGATGGCCGAGGTCTCCAGCGCGCCGCTGTTCATCGACGACTCGCCCAACATGACGATGATGGAGATCCGGGCCAAGGCCCGCCGGCTCAAGCAGCGCCACGACCTGCGACTGATCGTGATCGACTACATGCAGCTGATGACCTCGGGCAAGCAAGGTCGAGAGCCGCCAGCTCGAGGTCTCGGAGTTCTCCCGCCAGATCAAGCTGCTGGCCAAGGAGCTCGAGGTCCCGATCATCGCGCTCTCGCAGCTCAACCGTGGTCCCGAGCAGCGCGGCGACAAGCGGCCGATGATGAGCGACCTGCGTGAGTCGGGCTCGCTCGAGCAGGACGCCGACATGGTGATCCTGCTCCACCGCGACGACGTCTACGAGAAGGAGTCGGCCCGCCCGGGCGAGGCCGACCTGATCGTGGCCAAGCACCGCAACGGCCCCACCCGCGACATCGTGGTCGCCTTCCAGGGCCACTACTCCCGCTTCGTCGACATGGCCCACTGACACCGACGGCCGGCCGCCGCCCAGGGCCCTGAACGGCGCGATCTCGCTCGTGACGCACGCCACGGGCGACGAACCTTGACCTTGACCCAGCGTCAGGGTTCCACCCTGGTCGTATGACAACAGCGAACACCATTCAGGTACGAGGCCTGGAGAAGTCGTACCAGGACCTCGACGTGCTCCGGGGCGTGGACCTCGACGTGGCGCGGGGCAGCATCCTCGCTCTGCTCGGCTCCAACGGCGCCGGCAAGACCACGCTGGTGAAGATCCTCGCCACGTTGCTCAAGGCCGACGCGGGGACGGCCACCGTGGCCGGCTTCGACGTCGCCGCCCAGCCGGCGGACGTGCGGGACTCGATCAGCCTCACCGGGCAGTTCGCCGCCGTGGACGAGATCCTCAGCGGGCGGGAGAACCTCGTGCTGGTCGCCCGGCTCCGGCACCTCGAGGACCCGGACGCGGTCGCGGAGGTCCTGCTGGAGCGCTTCTCGTTGACCGACGCGGCGCAGCGCCGCGTCTCGACGTACTCCGGGGGCATGCGTCGACGTCTCGACCTCGCGATGAGCCTGATCGGGGACCCGCCGGTGATCTTCCTGGACGAGCCGACGACCGGGCTCGACCCGCAGGCGCGCAGCGAGGTGTGGCAGGCCACCCAGGAGCTCGCCCGCCAGGGCACCACGGTGCTGCTCACGACCCAGTACCTGGACGAAGCCGAACAGCTCGCCGACCGGATCGCCATCCTCCACGAGGGCCGGATCATCGCCAACGGCACCCTCGCCGAGCTCAAGCGGCTCCTGCCGCCCGCCACGATCGAGTACGTCGAGAAGCAGCCGACCCTGGAGGACATCTTCCTGGCGGTCATCGGCAACGACGGCACCGCAGGCACGGACGGCGGCGATGACACCACCACCACCGAAGACCCACTGACGACCAAGGAAGCACGATGACCACCCACTACCTCGGCGACACCGCCGTCCTCACCGGACGGACCATGCGCCACGTCACCCGCAGCGTCGACACGATCATCACCACCGCAGTCATGCCGATCGCGATCATGCTGCTGTTCGTCTACGTGTTCGGCGGCGCGATCGACACGGACACCGACAGCTACGTGAACTACATGCTGCCCGGGATCCTGCTGATCACGATCGCCTCCGGGATCGCCTACACGGCCGTCCGGCTCTTCACCGACCTGGAGAGCGGGATCTTCGAGCGGTTCCAGTCCATGCCGATCGCACGCTCGAGCGTGCTGTGGGCACACGTCCTCACCTCGCTGGCGGCCAACCTGGTCTCGCTCGTCGTCGTCGTGGGCGTCGCCTTCCTGATGGGGTTCAGCTCGGGGGCAGGCCTGCTGGCGTGGCTGGCGGTCGCCGGCATCCTGGTCCTGTTCACCCTGGCGGTGACGTGGATCGCGGTGATCGCCGGCCTGTCCGCGAGCACCGTGGAGGGCGCGGGCGCGTTCTCCTACCCGCTGATCTTCCTGCCGTTCATCAGCTCGGCGTTCGTGCCGACCGACACCATGCCCGGCCCTGTGCGCGTCTTCGCCGAGAACCAACCGGTGACCTCCATCGTCAACACGATCCGCGACCTGCTCGCCCAGCAGCCGGTCGGCAACGAGATCTGGGTCGCCCTCGCCTGGTGCCTCGGCATCCTCGGCGTCGCCTACGCCGTCGCGATGGCCACCTACCGCCGCAAGATCGCCTGAAGCGTCGAACCAAGCACACAAGGAGAAGACAGATGAGCAACCTCTGGAGCAAGGTCATCGGAGACAAGAGGGAATGGCGGAGCATGGAGGCGCGCGCCGACGCGCTGCCACGCGACTACCGGATCGTGTACGGCGAGATGAAGCAGTACCTGTGGAGGTTCACGGCCGGCGACGGCAGGGACGTCGTCGCGGTGTTGAAGGGCGTGCTCAGCCTGTTCGAGAGCAGCGCGGCGCAGGGCAAGCACGTCCTGGACGTCACCGGCGAGGACGTGGCGGCCTTCTGCGACGAGCGCCTGCGCGGCACCGCGTCGTACGCCGACACCTGGCGGGCCTCGCTCAACCGCAACGTCCTGAACAAGCTCGGTCCCGTCGGACGCCAAGGGTGACGGGTGGTGCACTAGCGGCATGTTGACGATCAGCCAGCTCGCGTCGTACGCCGGCGTCACGGTGCGCGCGGTCAGGCACTACCACGCCAAGGGTCTGCTGCCCGAGCCCGAGCGAGACCACTCCGGGTACCGGCGGTACGACGCCCGGGCCGTCGTCGAGCTGATCAAGATCCGGACGCTCGCCGAGGCAGGGGTGCCGTTGGCCCGGGTGCAGGAGCTGTTGGAGGCCGACGAGCAGGAGTTCGAAGCAGCCGTGGCCGAGATCGATCGTCGGCTGCGTCGCGAGATCCGCGAACGACAGGAGCACCGGCGCCAGATCGCGAAGCTCGCCGCCGGCGACAGCCTGTCGGTGCCCGACGAGGTGGTCGCCTACCTCGACGAGCTCCGGGCCAGGGGAGTGTCGGAGGCGGTGGTCGAGGGTGAGCGGGACGGCTGGATCCTGGTGGCCGCCCGCTGGCCGGAGACGATTCCGGAGTTCATGGCCGACAAGCTGGTTCAGCTGGAGGACCCCAGGACCGTGCAGCTGTACCGGATGATCGGCGACCTCGTCGAGCTCGGCCCTGACGAGGGGCGGCTGAACGCCTTGGCGGACCTGATCGCCGAGATCTCCGAGCAGGCTGCCGAGCGCGGTGACCTCGAGCGGCAGCGCGAGGAGATGAACGACGACGGCTTCATCGCTCTGGTCGACTCGTTCGCCTCCGACTCCCACCCCTTGGTCGAGCGGCTCCAGGAGCTGATGGCCGAGCGTGGCTGGTCCGGCTGGAGCAGGATGGAGAAGGCAGACGACCAACCACCGAGGAGTCACGCATGACCTACAGCGAGACCGACCTCGTCGCCACGATCGAGAGCCTGGCGGACCGCGACCTCGCCTCGCTCGAGCAGCAGCAGCTCGACGGGATAGACCAGTTCCACGTGGGTGGCGCCGAGGCCGTCGATCGCCTGCTCCCGAGCCTGGCCCTCGCTCCGGGCAAGAGAGCGCTCGACGTGGGCTCGGGGCTCGGGGGGCCGGCGCGACAGGTCGCGCGAGCAACCGGCTGCAGGGTCACGGGCGTCGACATCACCCGGGCGTACGTCGACGCGGCAACCGCACTGACCGAGGTCGCCGGCCTGTCCGACGAGGTCGACTTCGTCTGCGCCGATGTCGCGGCCCTCGCGCACGGCGACTTCGACGCGGCGTACACGATGCACGTCCAGATGAACGTCGCCGACAAGGCGGCCTTCTTCAGCGCGATCGCCGCCAAGCTGCGCCCGGACGCACGACTGGCCACCTTCGAGGTCTGCCGCACCGGACCGGAGGACCCCGAGTTCCCCGTGGCATGGTCGATGGACGGCGTGGACAGCCACCTGGCCACACCCCACGACCTGCGCGCCACGATCCAGGACTCCGGCTTCGCACCGCTCGAGTGGGTCGACGAGACCGCCTGGGTCCTGCAGTGGTTCGAGGGACTCGGGACCCGGATGGCCGCCGCCGACACGGCCGCGACGCTGCCGGCGCTCCTCACCGACGGACCGACCCGGATGATGAACTTCTTGGTGGCGTTGAGCAACGGCGTCGTCACGGTTCACCGTGGCGCCTTCACACGCCTCCCCTCCTGAGACGTTTCCGGCGTCTTCACAGGAATCCACAAGGTTGGGTCGGCAGGCTCCCCCGAACGGGGGCGCGACCAGGGGGGTCGCTGAATGGGGGGCGGCGCACGTGCACGCAATTTCTTCGACCGGCGGGACCACCGAGGCGAGCGGGCGGCGAGGGCTACCGTCGGCCGCGATCTCGGGACTGCTCGCGATCGCCCTGTCGGGCATCGGGCTCGTGGCCCTGGCTGCTCCGGCCACCGCGGCGTCTCTGGCCGAGGTGAGTCCGATCGACAACGCGACCGGTTACCCCTTCTGGTTCGGCGACGGCGGTGACCCCCAGGCGGGGATCGACCCGGTCCGCCTGGAGCTCTGCCTGGACGACGAGCAGGACCCGCTCTGCTCCGTGGTGGGCGACCGACCGAGTCCGGGTCAGCCGCTCTCGGTGCCGGAGAACTTCCCCGACGAGTCGTTCTGGTGGTCGGGGGAGGCGTCGGTCACGACACCGGCCGGCATCAGGGCGCGGCTCGTGCTCGGCCAGGAGGCTGCGTTCGGCGGCGTCGGCGACGTCGCCGTCGGTCAGCAGGTGGCATTCTCGCGGCTGCGCATCCGCATCGACGACCTGCCACCGGGGGCCGACTACCACGTGACCACGCCGTACGGCGAGCGCGACGTCGTGGCCGACGACCGGGGCCGGGTGTTCGTGACCGAGGACCAGGGCTGCCTCACCCCGCCCTGCGGCTTCGAGGCCGGACTCAACGGTCAGGTCGGCCCGTTCCTGCGATGGGACGGCGGAGCACCCGAGGGCTACGTGGGCGACCCTGCCGTGGAGCACACCGTGGTCGGCAGCCCCACCGGCGACAACTTCTTCCGGGTGGAGGGAGCCGACATCGGCGGCCCGGGCGTGGACGTCATCGAGACCGATCTGTTCACCGTGCAGGGGCGGATCGCGAGGACGCGAGCGACCGTCGACCTGCCTGGTGACCTCTATGCCGTCGGCACGCCGGTCCGGATCACGCCGTCGTTCCCCGGGGAGTCCGAGATCGTGTACACCACCGACGGATCCGATCCGCTCACCAGCGAGACGGCGACGTCGTACACCTCGACGAGCGACGAGCCTGCCGCGACGGTCACGTTGCCGGCCGAGGACGGTGCGATGACCCTGAAGTACGCGGCTCGCCACCAGGGCCAGACCAGCGAGGTGTACACCCAGGAGTACTCCGTGCGGACGGACCTGTCGGTCGTCACCGCGACGCCCGGTCCCGCCGTCTCCCCCGACGTGCTCGAGGGCCGCCAGGACGTCGAGCTCTCGGCCGCGACGAACGGCGTCCCCACGGCGGGGCCGATCTACTACACGACGGACGGGACCCGTCCGCGTCTGGACGTGGCCGGTGACCCGGTGGGGTCGACGCGCGCGTACACGGCAGCGATCCCGATCACCCGGGACACCGTGGTGACGGCCCTGTCCGTGCCCGACGCAGCCGAACCGGGACCCATCGCGAGGTTCCACTACGTCATCCACAACCTGAGGGACGTGTCGACCGAACAGACCTACGGCTACCCGGCCACGCTGACCGACATCGGCCTGCCGGCCGGACCCGGCGAGCCCAGGGAGAACTCCGCCGAGCTCGAGCTGTGCCTCGACGACCCGCTGTGCCCGGTCGTCGGTGACCTGCCCGACCCCACCCGCGGGATCTCGTTCCCCGACAACTTCCCGGACGAGTCCTTCTGGTGGTCCGGCGAGGCGGAGTTCAGCGCAGGGGCGATCGATGCCCGGCTGGTGCTGGGCGCGGAGGCTGCCTTCGACACCCCCACCGTGCAGGACGGGCACCAGGTGGCCTTCGGGCGGATCCGCGTGCGGCTCGACAACGCGGTCCCGGGCGCGACGTACCAGATCGTCCACCCGTACGGCGTGGTGCGCGCGACGGCCGACGAAGGCGGGCGACTGTTCTACACCGACGACAACGGCTGCATGAGCGGGCCGTGCGGGTTCGGGCGCTTGCTCACGCAACCGGTCGGACCGTTCCTGCGGTGGGACAGCGGCGCACCCCAGGGCTACGTCGGTGACCCGAGCGTCACCCACACGGTGACCGGGAGTCCCTACGACACCAACGAGTTCACCGTCTCGCAGGTCACTGACGGTGCCGGCGACCCGATCGCACCCGAGCAGGTCGGATCCACGGACCTGTTCACGGTCCAGGGCAAGCTCGCCGGCCCCGGCGTGATCGCGAACTGGCAGACCGGCACCTTCAACCACCCGCTGCAGGTGACGCTGACCGGGAACTCGCGGACCACGCAGGTCCGGTACACGCTGGACGGTTCGACCCCGACCGCCACCTCGGGTCAGGTCTACGACGGTCCGATCGACGTCGGTGACGGAACCACCACGCTGAACTACCTCGCCGTGGGCGACGGCGGCGTCACGTCGACCATGGAGACGGAGACCTACACGGTCGACAGCACCGCCCCGACCCTGAGCGCGTCCCCGGACTCCGGCCACTTCGACGCGGTCCAGAACGTCGTACTGACCACCGACGACCCGGCGGCGACCATCCGCTACACCGTGGACGGGTCCGCGCCGGACGCCGACAGCACGCTCTACGACGGTGGGGCGATCACGGTCGCGAACAGTCTGACGCTGAGGGCGATCGCCACCGACCCGGTCGGGAACGCGTCGTCGATCTCCTGGAGCTACACCATCACGCTGCCTCCCACGGGTGACGCGCCGGCAACGCCGGGCTTCCTCCTGGCGCGCTCGGTCGCGGGTGCGGTCGACGCGGGCGGGGCCACCACCCTGAGCGGGGTGCTCGCCCCCGCCGGACAGGCCCTGCCTGCCGCGAAGGTGCTGCTGCAGTCCCGGGCTGTGACCACGAACGGGGTCCCGCTCGCGACGGACTGGTCCGGTGTCGGCTCGGGGACCACGGCCGCCGACGGGAGCTTCGCCTTCACGGGTCTGACGTCCCAGGCAGCCACGGAGTATCGAGCGGTGTACACCGGAGACCCGAACGGTGCCATCGTCAGCGCGGTCAGGAAGGTCACGGTGCGTGCCGTGGTGGGCCTTGCCCGGCCGGACCGCCGGGTCGCCCGTGGCCACCAGGTCAGGTTCCACGGAACGCTCGGACCGAGCGTTCGCGGTACGACCGTGGTGGTCAAGCTCAACGGCCCCGGTCGCCATGCCGCGCGGGCGCGCGCCACGGTCAACGGGGCCGGAGTCTGGACCGTGACCGTGAGGGCGCCGCGAACGCCGGGTGCGTGGACGGCCGCCGCGGTGTGGCACGGGAACAACGTCCTCCTCGGGGGCCGTAGCCCGAGCCGGACCTTCCACATCCTCCGGTAGGTCGGCCGGTCGGCCGATCGGGTGACGGACACGAACCTTGACGGTTGTCGCGTTCGCGGAGCACGGTGGCAGGGAGCGACCAACAAGGCGAGGCCACGACGGAAAGAGCCGACCGCCGCCGGAGTATCGGCCACCTGGCGCCCTCAGGTGCTTGTGCCGGGCGGACGGCTACGTCGATCAGTCGTGGCGTCATCATCCGAGGGAGACACAGATGAGCAGCGTCGACACCAGCACGGAAACCGCCACCGCCAGCCCACCGGTGAAGCCGGGGGAGATGCGCCTCGAGGTCGTGGTCCTCGCGGTCTCGGACGTCGACCGGGCGAAGGGCTTCTACGAGGCACTGGGCTGGCGGCTCGACGCGGACCTCGTCGTCGACGCCGGCTACCGGGTGGTCCAGCTGACACCTCCCGGCTCTGCCTGCTCGATCATCTTCGGCACCGGGCTCTCGTCCGCGGCGCCCGGCTCGTCGGAGGGACTCCAGCTCTCGGTCTACGACATCGAGGAGGCCCGTGCCGACCTGATCGCGCGAGGGGTGGAGGTCAGCGAGCCGTTCCACGACGTGACGGGCATCTTCCACCACGCCGGGACCGAGGGGCGCCTGGACGGGACGGCCCCCGAGCGTGCCGACTACGGCTCCTTCGCCTCCTTCACCGATCCCGACGGCAACGGGTGGCTCCTGCAGGAGATCAAGACCCGGCTGCCGGGCCGCTGAGGGAGGCGCAGATGGCCACGACGTACGAGTCCGTGAGCGATCTCCAGGAGGCCCTCGAGCGGGCCGCCGCCGCGCACGGCCGGCACGAGGAGCGCACGGGCGAGGCGGATGCGGACTGGCCCGCCTGGTACGCGCTCTACATGGTCCGGGAGCGCGCCGGCGAGGAGCTGCCGACATGACCAGCGACTACGACGTGATCGTCCTGGGTGGCGGTTCCCCGGGTGAGCACTGTGCGGGCGCGCTGGTGGAGGGCGGTCTGCGCGTCGCCGTCGTGGAGCGCGAGCTCGTCGGCGGGGAGTGCTCGTACTGGGCCTGCATCCCGTCGAAGACACTGTTGCGTCCGGGGGAGGCGGTCCAGGGAGCGCGCGACGCGGCGGCGACGGCCGAGGTCGACGTCGAGGCGGCGCTCGCCTACCGGGACTTCATGGTCTCGGACTACTCCGATGCCGGACAGGAGCGCTGGCTGGCCGGCGAGGGCATCGCCCTCCTGCGCGGCTCGGGCCGGCTGGCCGGCCCGGGCGTCGTCGAGGTCGACGGCGTACGCCACACCGCCGACCATGTCGTGCTCGCGAACGGAGCTGCGCCGTTCGTGCCACCCGTGCCCGGGTTGCGTGAGCTCGAGGGCGTCTGGACCAGCCGCGAGGCGACCTCGATGAAGTCCGTGCCGCGTCGTCTGCTGATCATGGGTGGCGGACCCGTCGGGGTCGAGATGGCGCAGGCGGTACGCCGGCTCGGGGGCGAGGTGGTCGTGATCGACACGTCCGACCACGTGCTCGCCCGGGAGCCGGCGGCACTGGGCGAGGCGCTCGGCGAGACCCTGCGTCGCGAGGGCATCGAGCTCGCGCTGTCCGTGGGTGTCACCGCTGCCCGGCGCGACGGCGAGGACTTCGTCGTGGAGCTCGACGACGGGCGGGAGCTGCGCGGCGACCGGTTGCTGGTCGCCACCGGCCGCCGACCGCGGGTGGACGGGATCGGCCTCGACACCGTAGGCCTCGAGCCGGATCCCCATGGGGTCCCGGTCGATGCCCACCTGCGTGCCGCCGAGAAGCTGTGGGCGATCGGCGACGTCACCGGGATCTGGCCGCTGACCCATGTCGGCAAGTACCAAGGGGAGGTCGTCGCCGCCAACATCCTCGGGGGATCGCGAGAGGCCAACTACGAGGCGGTTCCGCGGGTGACCTACACGGACCCGCAGGCCGCAGCCGTGGGCGAGCCAGACGGTCGCTTCACCGGGACGGCGAAGCTGTCCGACGTGGCGAAGACCGCGACGTACACGCATGCGTACGCCGAGAGCACCGGCTACCTGACCCTGGTCAGCGACGGTCAGCGACTGACCGGCGCGCATGCCTTGGGTCCGGAGGCGGGCGAGTGGCTGCAGCAGGCCACGCTGGCCATCCGGGCGCACGTACCGATCGACGTCCTGGGCGACACCATCCAGCCGTTCCCCACGTTCTCGGAGATCTACGTCGCGGCGCTGAAGGCGCTCGGTGCCGAGATCGCGGCGGGGCAGTCACCCGTGGGTGCCGCCGGGCCGGCGGCCCGGTCATGACGACCGAGGCTCCGGTCACGACGGCACGTGAGCCGGGTCTGGGCGGACAGACCGTGGTCGTGATCGGCGGCAGCGCAGGGATCGGGCTGGAGACGGCCCGGCTCGCGCGCGCCGAGGGCGCCGACGTGATCCTGACCGGTCGCACCGCCGAGCGGCTGGAGAGCGCCGCAGCCGAGGTCGACGCGCGGAGCACCGCGGCGTTCGACGCGAACGACCTCACAGCCCTCGAGGGGTTCTTCGCCGGTCTCGAGGCACCGATCGACCAGGTGATGGTGACCGCCGGCCGGCCCTACTACGCACCCCTGGCCGAGATGGACTTCGACGAGGCGCGCCGGGCCCTGCACGAGCACATGATGGTGATGCTCGGGGTGGCCCGCTACGCAGGAGGCAGGATCCGTCCGGGAGGTTCGCTGCTGTTCATGGGAGGCACCGGCGGACGGCGTACGGGTGTCGGCCTGGGGATCATCTCGGCAGTGACGGCTGCGCTGCCGGCCCTGACCGCCAACCTGGCGTTGGAGATCGCCCCCGTTCGCGTGAACCTGATCGCCGCCGGCTTCGTCGACACACCGCTGTCGGCGTCGCTGCTCGGTGACCAGCTCGACGCCCGTCGCGAGGAGCTCCGGGCCACCCTGCCGATCGGGCGTGTGGTCGGTCCGGCGGACGTCGCGGCCGTGGCGGTCCACCTGATGACCAACACCGCCCTGACGGGCGCGACGTACGACATCGACGGCGGGCAGCAGTTCGTCGCCGGCTGACCACGCCGAGGTTCCGCACCACCGATCGAGAGGTTTCTGCCATGCGCTCCGACATCGTCCCCGGCGCCACGTTCCCCGACTACGAGCTGCCCGACCACGAGAACGTCCCTCGACGGCTCAGCGAGCTGCAGGGGGACGACCCCCTGATCCTCACGCTCGCGCGTGGCCACTACTGCCCGAAGGAGCACCAGCAGCACTTGGAGCTCGCCGCGGCGTATCCGAAGATCGCGGTTGCCTACACCCAGGTCGTCACCATCGCGACCGACGAGCACCACACGCTGCAGGAGTTCCGCGCCTCGGTCGGAGCCCAGTGGCCGTTCCTCTCCGACCCCGGCCGGATCGTCCAGCAGGACCTGGACATCCAGGAGTACACCGACCCCGAGCACGACCCGATGATCCCGTACACGCTCGTCCTGAAGCCCGGGCTCGTCGTCCACAGCATCTACAACGGCTACTGGTTCTGGGGTCGCCCCTCGGTCGTCGATCTCTGGCACGACCTGCGGGACGCCAGCGCGGAGGTCCGCCCGGACTGGGACCTCAGCGCCCCCGGGCTGCGGGAGGCCTGGGACTCCGGCGACCTCTCGTCCTTCCACGGCTGGGATCGGCGGGCCGCCGCAGAGGCGTCCGCTACGTGATGCTCCCCGCAGGACCGAGCGGCGGCTCGGTGTCGTCGTACACCCGGACGGACGCGAGCCTGCCGCTCTGACCCCGGACGAAGACGGCGACCCCGGCCTGAGGCGGCAGGCGCGTCGTACCCCACTGCACGACGTTGTACTCGACGGCGCACGCTCGACCGTCGTCGACCAGAGCGCAGGTCTCGAGCGCGATGCCTCCGTCGGCGAACACCCGTCCGTAGAAGGCGCCCAGGTCGTCGGGACCTCGGTGGATGCCCGCGTCGTCACCGGGCCTGCCGGCAGAGCCGTCCGGCTCGAAGGCCGCCAGGATCGCGCCGACGTCTCCGGCGGCGAAGGCGCGCAGGTACTCCTCGACGACGTCTGAGGCGAGCACCGCCGGATCGGGCTGGAGCAGGGGTGGCCGGTCCTCGTGGCGGCCCGTGAGTGGCCGGCTGCTGAAGTAGATCCGCACCTCGTCGATCCGCCCGTCGTGCTGACGGTCGGCGACCACGGCGATCGGCAGGTCGACCACGCCGTCGTCGGAGTCGACGTGGAGGACCACCTCCTCGAAGCCGTGGCCGTCGAGGATCACGTGCTCGACGTCGTCGACCGAGGCGTGGTGCCGGCGGAGCCAGGCGGTGCTCTCGAGGACGAACGCCCTGAACGCCGCCTCTCCCTTGACCCGTCCGCGCACGGGGTCGTGCACCTCCGGCTCGCCGGCGAACGACTCGACCAGAGGGTCGGGGTCGCCGGCCATCAGGCCGTCGAAGTAGGGCACGGCCACCAGCGAGTCTCGGCGTCGTTCATCCAGGACCCGCTGCAGCGCCGGCGCTGAGAACAGCTCGGGGAGCCACGGCATGCGGCCCAGCGTCCCACAACCGCGGAGGGCGGCTCCGAGTCGAAGGGCCGGACCGGCTCACGGACCCCAGTCGCCGGCCACCTGTCGGGTCGAGGCGTTGAGCCGGTTCCAGACGTTGATGGAGGTGATCGCGATCAGCAGCGCCGACAGCCCCTGCTCGTCGTACCAGCGAGCCGCCTCCGCCCAGACCTCGTCGGAGACCGGGTCACCGCGGTCGGCGACGCGGGTCGCCGCCTCCGTGAGCGCCAGCGCGGCCCGCTCTGCGTCGGAGAAGTACGGCGCGTCGCGCCAGGCGGCGATCGAGAAGAGCCGCTCGTCGCTCATGCCCTCCTTCTTGAGGCTGGTCGAGTGCATCCCGACGCAGGCGCTGCACCCGTTGATCTGGCTGGCCCGCAGGTGGATCATCTCGAGCGTCTCGGCGGGTACTCCGAGGCCCTCGCCGGCGCGGCTGTAGGCCTGGAGGGCCTTCAGTGCATCGGGGACCACGAAGACCGGGTGGGTCATCCGTGCTTGCATGATCGTGCTCCTGTCATGTCGATCCCGTTCGATCCGTCAGACACATGACGGACCACGAAGGAGGAACCTGACCGATGACGTCCCAGGAGAAGTTGGCCGAGCAGTTCGAGGAGCACCGCCATCACCTGCGCGGAGTCGCGTACCGCATGCTCGGGTCGGTGGACGAGGCCGACGACGCGGTCCAGGAGGCCTGGCTCCGGCTGTCGCGCACGGATACGACCGACGTGGTCAACCTGCGCGGATGGCTGACGACGGTGGTCAGCCGGATATCTCTCGACTTCCTCAGGTCGCGGAAGTCCCGTCGCGAGGAGTCCCTCGATGCCCACGTGCCCGACCCCGTCGTGACCCACTACGTGTCCGACCCCGCGGCTGCCGCGGAGCAGGCCGACGAGGTGACTCTGGCCCTGCTCGTCGTTCTCGACGCGCTGAACCCGCGCGAGCGGATGGCCTTCGTCCTGCACGACATGTTCGGCGTACCTTTCGAGCAGATCGGCGAGATCGTCGGCGCATCGACCGGAACCGCGACCCAGCTGGCGAGCAGGGCGCGACGGCGGGTGCGGGCCGCACAACCGGTCGTCGCCGACCAGTCCACGCAGCGGCGCGTGCTCGACGCCTTCACGGCCGCCGCGCAGCGCGGCGACTTCGAGGCGCTGGTCGCGGTGCTCGACCCCGAGGTGACGCTGCGTGCCGACGCGGGCCCCGGCGGCGAGTCGATCGTGTTGCAGGGCGCCGCCGAGATCGCCTCTCGTGCCGTGGCGTACCGGCAGACCGGCGTCGAGCAGGTGCGGGTCCTGGTCAACGGCGCGGTCGGCCTGCTCTCGGTCCGAGATGGCGTTGCGCTGTCGGTGTTCAGTCCGGTGGTCCGCGACGGCCGGATCGTGGAGATCAACATCCTGGCCGATCCCGAGCGTCTGGCTCGGCTCGACCTCACCGACGTTCTCACTGCGGGGTGAGGTCGGGCTTCCGAGCAGCCGTTCGCATCGGTGATGCTTGTCATCGGCGGGCCCGTGAGGTCATCGGGGCCTCGCGACGGTCCCGACCCGGAAGGCGTCCGAGATGACAAGCACTCCTGAACCGATCCAGGCGTTCGTCGACGCCACCAACCGCAGCGACTCCGATGCCTTCGTCGCCGTCTTCACCGAGGACGCGCATCTCGTCGACTGGGGCCGGTCGTTCGAGGGCCGCGCCGGCGTCCGCTCGTGGGACGGCACCGACAACATCGGGGTCCAGGCGCACTTCGACCTGCTGGACGTGCAGCCAGGGGAGGCGGAGGGGGAGTACGTCGCCACCCTCCGGGTCTCCGGCAACGGCTACAACGGCACCGGTCCGATGACCTTCCGCCTGCGCGACGGACTGATCGCCGACCTGCGGATCGGGTGACCTGGGGCCTCGGGCTGGTCCTAGTACCTATGTCCAGTGGTCCACACGGGATCATGTGGGCGATGGTGGCCACGTGACATGGGGCTTCTAATTCGAAGGAGTACCACCATGGTCAAGTCCGCCCGACGGCCGCGTCTCGTCAGACGCGCAGGCGCGCTGCTGGTCGCCATCTCCGTCTCCCTGATCGGCTACAACGTGGTCTCCTCGAGTGCCCACGCCGCGGCGTCGCAGGGGTGTGCAGGCGGAGGGTTCAAAGTGCTCGGCAAGGGTCCGGGATTCTCCGGCACCGTGGCCGCCCCCCCAGGACGGTTCCGGGTCCAGGGGAAGTACCTGCAGTTCAACGTCGAGCCAGCGGACTTCGCCGTATACCGCATGGCGTTCACCGGCGCGCCCAACCGGCTGGACCAGACCGGTGGGAGGTTCACGCCGATCTACCGCAGCCGGGTACCAGACCATCGGGGCCTGACCCTGACCAGCAGGATCAGCCTGTCGATCGACGGCAGCGACGTCCAGATCTCCCGGACCGGACCCGGCCTGTCGATGAAGCTCACGGCGAACGACTGCGCCAGCGGCGGCATCTTCCAGATGGAGCCGGAACGCGCGGACGGCACGCGCACCCGCTTCGTGCACCGCCTGGCGGCCAGCGCCTTCTACTACGACAACCCGAGGTTCCGTCGTCACCTCGGCGAGTTCCTCGGCGATGACTGCACCAGCCCGGTGACCGGACCTCCTGGAAAGTTCTGCGTCCAGGTCAAGCCGCGGGTCAACATCGGCAACGACCGTTCTCGACTCTTCGTGGTGCGCGACAGCGCCCAGGTCGCGGAGCGCGTGCCGCAGCCGGAGTGCGGGCCGGACTTCACCAACGACCTCGGGCTGGACGAGACCGAGGACTACTGCGGCGGGATGTCGATCTGGGACGTCGCCAGCGGCGGCCGGATGGGCATGGTGACCGGCGAGGACGCGACCGAGGTCGCCAACCCTCCGACGGACTGCACCCACAAGTGCCAGGCACAGAACCAGAACCGTGGACGGCTCGCCGTACTCGGGTCCCCGTTCCCCGTCCCGGCAGCGAGCCGCCTGGCTCCGCGCACGTCGCTCGACGGCCTGAACGCCCCGCTGACAGCGCCGTAGTCGCACCAGCCGGCGCCAGGACACCGGAGCGTTGTGGCCGGGGCCGCCCCTGTGGCGGCCCCGGCCCGCAGGTGCGAACGACAGGAAGCGAGCCCCAGCCTCTTCCCCCCACCACCGATCCCGGTGACAGTAGGGACCCATGCGGCCACCCACCCCCGACGACAGGTTCTCCTTCGGTCTGTGGACCGTGGGCTGGACGGGCATCGATCCGTTCGGCTCGGCCACCCGGCCCGTCCTCGACCCCTGGGAGTACGCCGACCGGCTGGCCGAGATCGGCGCCTGGGGCATCACCTTCCACGACAACGACGTCTTCGCCTTCGACGCCGACGACGCCACGAAGCGAGCCCGGCTGGGTCAGCTCAAGGACGCCGCGGACAAGGCCGGACTGGTGATCGAGATGGTCACCACCAACACCTTCACCCATCCGGTCTTCAAGGACGGTGGGCTGACGTCCAACGACCGGTCGGTCCGCCGCTTCGGCCTGCGGAAGGTGCTGGGCGCCGTCGACATCGCCGCCGACATGGGCGCCTCCACCTTTGTGATGTGGGGTGGCCGGGAGGGCGCCGAGTACGACGGCTCCAAGGACCTGTACGCCGCCCTGGACCGCTACCGCGAGGGCCTCGACACCGTTGCGGCGTACATCAAGTCCCAGGGCTACGACCTCAGGATCGGCCTGGAGCCCAAGCCCAACGAGCCGCGTGGTGACATCTTCCTGCCCACCGTCGGGCACGCCCTCGGCCTGATCGCACAGCTCGAGCACGGGGACATCGTCGGCCTGAACCCCGAGACCGGTCACGAGCAGATGGCCAACCTCAACTACACCCACGCGCTTGCCCAGGCGCTCTGGAGCGGCAAGCTGTTCCACATCGACCTCAACGGCCAGCGCGGTCTCAAGTACGACCAGGACCTGGTCTTCGGGCACGGCGACCTGATGTCGGCCTTCTTCACCGTCGACCTCCTGGAGAACGGGTTCCCCGGCAGCCCCGATGCGCCTCGCTACACCGGCCCTCGCCACTTCGACTACAAGCCGTCGCGCACCGAGCACATGGACGGCGTGTGGGCCTCGGCCGCGGCCTGCATGACCACCTATCTCATCCTCGCCGAGAAGGCGCGCTCCTTCCGTGCCGACCCCCAGGTCCAGCAGGCGATGGCGTACGCCGGCGTGGCGGACCTGGCCGAGCCCACCCTGGCCGCGGGCGAGAGCGTCGCGGAGTTCCTGGCCACCGATGACGGGTTCGACCCTGCGCGGGCCGCCGAGCGGGACTACGGGTTCGTCGCCCTCCAGCAGCTCGCCACCGAGCACCTGATCGGCTGAGGTCGGTCGCCTTGGCTCTCGTCGCGGGCGTCGACTCCTCGACCCAGTCGTGCAAGGTCGTCGTGTGCGACGCCGTCACCGGCGACGTGGTCAGGCAGGGCGCGGCACCGCACCCCGACGGCACGGAGACGGATCCCGAGGCCTGGTGGTCTGCTCTGCAGACCGCGATAGCCGCGGCCGGCGGCCTCGACGACGTCGAAGCAGTGGCCGTGGGCGGCCAGCAGCACGGCATGGTCTGCCTCGATGCGGACGGCGCTGTCATCCGGCGCGCGCTGCTGTGGAACGACACCCGCTCCGCCGCGGCGGCCGACGACCTCGTGGTCGAGCTCGGTGAGGGCGATGCCGCGCTCGGCGCCCGACGATGGGCCGAGTCGGTCGGCTCGGTGCCGGTGGCGTCGTTCACGATCACCAAGCTCCGCTGGCTCGCCGATCACGAGCCCGAGAACGCCGCGCGTGCCGCCGCCGTGGCCCTTCCCCACGACTGGCTGACCTGGCGGCTCTCCGGAGCCGGCTCCCTCGACACGCTGACGACCGACCGCTCCGACGCCTCGGGCACCGGCTACTGGTCGTCCGACGCCGGTTACCGGCGCGACCTGGTCGCACTCGCGCTGCGCCGGACCGAGGCCGAGGTGGAGAAGGTGGTGCTCCCCCGCGTGCTCGGGCCCCACGAGACCGCCGGTCGGACCTCCCAGGGTGCGGTGCTCGGCCCCGGCTGCGGCGACAACGCGGGCGCCGCCCTCGGTCTCGGACTCAGCGCCGGCGAGACGTTCGTGTCGATCGGGACCTCCGGGGTCGTGGCCGCGATCTCCACCAGGCCCACCCACGACAGCACCGGAGGGGTGGCCGGCTTCGCGGACGCCACCGGAGCCTTCCTGCCGCTGGCCTGCACTCTCAACGGGTCGCGCATCCTCGATGCGACCCGTCGGCTGCTCGGCGTCAGCCACGAGGAGCTGAGCGACCTCGCCCTCGCATCCCCCGACGGTGCCGACGGTCTGGTGCTGGTGCCCTACCTCGAGGGTGAACGGACGCCGAACCTCCCCGAGGCGACCGGCTCCCTGCACGGGCTGACGCCGGCCACGATGAGCCCCGGCCACCTCGCCAGGGCCGCGGTCGAGGGACTGCTCTGCCTCCTGGCCGACGCGGTCGACGTACTCAGGCGGGAGGACGTCGCGGTCGACCGGCTCACCCTGGTGGGCGGGGGTGCGCAGTCCCGGGCCGTCCGCGAGATCGCACCACGGGTCTTCGGGCTCCCCGTCGCGGTGCCACCGCCCGGTGAGTACGTCGCCGTCGGTGCCGCCCGGCAGGCGGCGTGGACGCTCTCGGGCGACCCCGAGCCACCGCGGTGGGAGGCGCCCGGGACGACCGTGCTGCCCGCGGCTCCGGTCCCGGACATCCTGACGCGCTACCGCGAGGTCGCGCCCCGGGTAGAGGTCTAGCCCGACCGACGGCGGCGCCGGTCGTGGACAGGCTGGTCAGAACAGTCCGGTACGGAGCACGATGGCACCCAGGGAGGAGCAAGCATGAGCGTCTTCACGCGTGGGTTCCACGGACGCCGGAGCGACGACGACGGCAGGCTGCCCCCCGGGCAGTACCTCACCGACGACTTCCCGGTCCTCTCCGCGGGTCCGACCCCCCAGGTCCCGCTGGACCGTTGGGCGTTCACGGTCCGCCCCGAGTCCGGCGAGGCGCACGCGTGGACGTGGGCGGAGCTGACCGCGCTGCCGACCGAGGACGTCACGGTCGACATCCACTGCGTGACCCGCTGGAGCAAGCTCGAGACGCAGTGGCGCGGCGTCTCCCTCGACACTCTGCTGGAGGACGTCGAGACCGCGGCCGACTTCGCCCTCGTACACAGCTACGGCGGCTACACCACCAACCTCCCGCTCGAGGACCTGCTCGACGGCCAGGCCTGGGTGGCGTTCGAGTACGACGGTGACCCGCTCGCCGCGGAGCACGGCGGGCCTGCTCGGCTCCTGGTCCCGCACCTCTACTTCTGGAAGTCGGCCAAGTGGGTCCGCGGGCTCGACCTGCTCCTCCAGGACGAGCCCGGCTTCTGGGAGCAGCTCGGCTACCACGACTACGGCGACCCATGGCGCGAGCAGCGGTACCAGGGGGACTGAAGGCGCGTCGCGCCTGGCGTCCCGCCGTCCTCGCGGACCGACGGACCGAGACACCGAGCGCCCGCACCCTCGTCCTCGAGGCCGACGAGTGGTCCGGTCATCTCGCCGGCCAGCACGTCGACGTACGACTGACCGCCGAGGACGGCTACCAGACCGCGCGGAGCTACTCCCTCGCCGGGCCGGCAGACGGGCGCCGACTCGAGATCACGGTGCAGCGCACGGCCGGTGGCGAGGTGTCACCGTTCCTGGTCGACGACCTCGCTGTCGGGGGTCGGGTCGAGGTACGCGGCCCACTCGGTGGTTGGTTCGTGTGGCGCCCGAGTGACCCCGCGCCGGTGCTGCTCGTCGCCGGAGGTTCGGGAGTGGTGCCGCTGATGGCGATGATCCGCGCACGGGCGGGGGCGAGCCGAGCGCCGTTCCGGCTCGTCTACTCGGTGCGCACCCCCGAGGACCGGATCTACGCCGCCGAGCTGCGTCGACGCGCGGCCGAGGACGGCGGTCTCGACGTCGCCTACGTCTACACGCGCGAGGCACCGGACGGGAACCCGCGGCCGCCGGGCCGGATCCGGGCCGACGACCTGGTCGCCCACGGCTGGCCGCCCGACTTCGAGCCGACCTGCTACGTGTGCGGCCCGACCCCGCTGGTCGAGGCGGTGGCCGGCCTGCTCGTCGCGGCGGGCCACGACCCCGACCGGATCCGCACCGAACGGTTCGGCGGAGCCTGACCGTGCCCGAGGAGAGAGGATGCACCATGACGCAGACGGAGAGTGCGCCGTACGACGGCAACGCCCTGGCGGGGCCCCTGTCGGAGGTGTTCGCGGTCGAGGTGACCACCGCGATGGCCCGGTGCCGAGGCTGCGGGCTGTCCTCCCCGGTCGCGACGCTCACGGTCTACGGGCCCGACCCCGGGCTGGTCGGCCGGTGCCCGGGCTGCTCGGACGTCCTGCTGCGCGTCGTCCGCACGCCGGACGAGGTCTGGCTCGACCTCGGCGGGATCAGCGCGCTGCGCTTCGCGATGCAGACCGGACCTTCGGCGTGAGGGTGGCGTTCACCCGACCTGGGTGACGCCCCGGGCGAAGGCCCCGGGCTAGCGTGGCGCCATGCTCCTGCTCGGCATCATCCTGTTCGGCATGATCATCGGTGCCGCGGCCCAGCTCATCGTCCAGCGACGCGGGGTCGCCATCAACTGGCCGCGCGCCTTCGCCGCCGGGTTGATCGGCTCGTTCGTGGGTGGCCTGCTCGTCAGCCTGCTCTCCGGCGACGGTCTCTCCCTGCGCCCCAGCGGCATCATCGGCTCGCTGGTCGGCGCGATCATCGTCACCGCCATCTGGCAGTCGATCGAGGCCCGCAGGCACCCCGCCAGCTGATCCGAGCGCCGACGCCGGTCGCGGCTCAGCGGTAGGTGTCGGCGTGCCGGTTGTGCTGCAGGTAGTCGTCGTAGGGCGGCACGCGGAACAGCGCCCGGTTCGCGTTCGACGTGTCCTGCC
This sequence comes from uncultured Actinomycetota bacterium, assembly GCA_963761515.1. Lineage (GTDB taxonomy): Bacteria > Actinomycetota > Actinomycetes > Propionibacteriales > Nocardioidaceae > Nocardioides. The sequence goes on along the minus strand of CAVXHO010000001.1, from coordinate 444,404 downwards.
AGATGTAGCGCAGGGAGCTGCGGATGCGGTGCTTCTTCGAGGTGCTCTGGTGGCTGTTCATGCCTCTATGATCCGACCTCAGACTGTTCAGCACAAGCGATGATTACTACCGGAACATGAAGCAGCACTGTAGAGTCAGACCATGATCGACGTCCAACGCCTCCGGGTCTTCCGAGCGGTCGTGGCCAGCGGATCGGTGCAGGCCGCGGCCGACCATCTGGGCTACACGCCCTCCGCCGTCAGCCAGCACCTCGCCGCCCTCCAGCGCGAGACCGGCCTCGTCCTCTTCGAGAAGGCGGGCCGCGGGATCGCACCCACGCCGACCGCCAAGGTGCTGGCCGCCGAGAGCGACGAGGTGATGGGCCAGCTGACCCGACTCGGCGGTGTGGTCGACCAGCTCCGCGAGGGTCGGTCGGGCAGCGTGACCATCGGGACCTTCGACTCCGCCGCGCAGTCCTGGCTGCCCCACGTCGCCCACGGCCTGCAGCGCGACTTCCCCGATGTCATCCTCGAGCTGAGCCTCGACGAGCTCGGTACGGCGGGCCAGGCCCAGCCGAGTCGGCGCGACATCGAGGTCGTCAACGAGGCCGCCGACGCTCCCGGCGTCGACCGTCCCGGCTACAGCCGGCTGGTGCTCGCGGAGGAGGGCTACTGCCTGGTGGCCCCGACCGGGCACGAGCTGCTCGAGCAGTACGCCGGGCCGGTCCCGATGGCGGCGCTGGCCGACGTGCCCATGGTCGACAACGACTTCCACCACACCGGCTGCTCGCGGATCATCGGCAACGCGTGCGATGCGGCGGGCTTCAGCCCGCGGTTCGTGGCGCGCTCGGACGACCACCACACCGCGCTCGCCTTCGTCGCCGGCGGCATCGGCGTGACGATGCTGCCCGACCTCGCGGTGCCCGAGGCGATGCCCGGGGTCGAGAGCCGCACGCTCGTCAACCCCACCCCACGCCGGCGGATCGTCGCCCACGTCCGCGACGGCGCCGCCTCGGCCCCGCCGGTCGGCCGCGCGGTCGAGCTGCTCCAGGAGGCGGCGGCGCGCACCGCGGCCCGGCGGTCGGCGAGCTGAGGTGCCAACGGTCTAGACCACCGACCCTCCAGAGCAAAGACTGAGGGAAAACCGATCCCCGACCCTCTCCGGCAGGCGAGCATGACGCCCGCGGGCCGAGCCGGACCTTGGCCCACGAACGGCGCCGGGCCTGTCCCTCGTGGGGCGGGCCCGGCGGCAGGTCCTGCCCCTCAGGTGCAGAGACCGTAGACGTCGGAGCCGTGGCGCCGGTGACCGGGATGGCTGACTCCCGGCACGTGTCCGGCGTCGACGGAGCCCGAGAGCAGCGATGCGGGGAGTGGCCGGTCGGCGCGCAGGTCGCGCCACAGGGTCGACGCCGCCGGCGTCCACTCGACGTGTGCGATGTTGGGCGCGTAGTCCTCGACCGGCGTGGTGAGGAACTGGATGCGATCGAGCCCGATGTGCCGGAACTCGTAGCCGAGGGCGCCGAGCTTCCGCAGGCTCCCCAGCTCCTGGTCGAGCGTGAGCGACTTGGTCGCGGAGTTCAGGAACCCCGTGACGGCGAGCGGGTCGGCCAGGGTGTTCGCGCTCAGGACCTGGCGGAACATCGAGGCCACGAAGGCCTGCTGGCGCTTCTCGCGGCCGAGATCGGACTTGTCCCCGATCGTGTAGCGCGCCCGCACGTAGTTCAGGGCCGTCCGCCCGGTGAGCTTGCGGGTGCCGGCGGGGATGTTGATCCCGTGCCCGGGATCGACGATCGGCTGGGGGACGCAGACCTCGACCCCGCCGATCGCGTCGACCATCCCCTCGAACGACGCGAAGTCGACCACGACGTAGTGGTCGATCCGGATCCCGGTCAGCTGCTCGAACTGACGGGCCGTGCAGCCGGGCCCGCCGATGTTGAAGGCGTCGTTCCACATCACCGCCGTGGCCGGGGCGGAGATCGGCTTGCCGTCCTGGCCGAGGCACGACGGTCGGTTCACGATCGAGTCGCGGGGCACGCTCACGCCGTACGCGCGCTGCCGGTCGCCGGACAGGTGCAGCAGGATCGTGGTGTCGGAGCGCTGGCCGATGCCGGTGAGGTTGTCGATCCGGTCCCCGGGAGCATCGCGGTTGTCGGAGCCCATCACCAAGATGTTGACCGGGCCCTTCTGCGCGGTCACCGGAGGGGCGGTGGGCCGGTCCTTGCCGAGCTCGGGGGTGATGTCCACGACGTGGAGGTTCTGGTCCAGGTGGTGGTAGACCACGGCCACGGTCACCCCGGTGACCACCGAGATCGTGACCAGCGTGAGCGCCACGACGCGCGCGACGGTACGCCGGGCGGCCCGGGCCGAGGCCTCGGCCGGGCGTGGTGCGGGGTCCGACATCGGTGGGCGCCTCCGACAGGTCGACGGATGCACCGGCATGGATCCGGTGCATCCGTGACCTTACGTGGGCTCAGCCGGCGAGGACCAGGTCGTCGACCGGGGCCTCGGGCTGCGGTGCCCGGTGCGCGGCACGGAGCGCGACGTACGCCACGACTCCGCCGGCGATGACCAGCACGGCCGCGAGCAGCAGGCCGGAGCGGTAGCCGATCAGGAACGCGTCGACCGGGGTCTTGCCCTCGGCGAGCGCCGCGCCCTGCCGGCTGGTCAGGACGGCGCCGATCACGGTGATCCCGAGCAGTCCCGCGACCTCGCGGGAGGCGTTGAACACCGCGGAGGCCACCCCGGCCTGGCCGGTCGGCATCACCCCGAGCACGGTTGCGGTCAGCGGGATGGTCAGGCCACCGCCGATGCCGATGAGGGCGAAGCTCGGCATCAGTGACAGGAGCGAGGCGTCGGCGCCCAGCAGCGACACCGACCCGATCGCCAGACCCATCACCACCATCCCGAAGCCGGTCGAGCGGTAGGCGCCGAAGCGGGCGGCGACGCGGTCGGACACGATCGCCGACACGGCCATCAGGACAGCCATCGGCACGAAGGCGGCACCCGCCTTGGTCGGCGAGAAGCCCAGCACGCCCTGCAGGTAGAGCGAGGTGAAGAAGTAGATCCCGAAGAGGCCGAATGCCCACAGCATCAGGGCCACGATCCCGCCACTGAACTCGCGCCGTGCGAACAGACTGACGTCGACCATCGGCTGGACGGCCCGGCGCTCGACGAGGACGAAGGCGAGCGCGGCCGCGGCGGCCGTGCCGAAGGCAGCGAGGATGCCCGCCGAGGTCCACCCGCGGTCGTGGCCCTCGATCAGGGCCCAGGTCAGGGCGAACAGGGACGCCGTCGACAAGATGAGGCCGCCGAGGTCGAGACGACGAGCCTCGGGCTCCCGGGACTCGGTGATGGCCCAGGCGCCGAGCATCATGGTCGCGATGCCGACCGGGACGTTGATCCAGAAGATCCACTCCCAGGACACGTGCTGGGTGAGCAGCCCGCCCAGCACGGGACCGACCGCCAGGGCCAGCGCGCCGACCCCGCCCCAGACCCCCACAGCGGCGTTCCGCTGCCGCGGGTCGGAGAAGGTCGCGCTGATGATCGCCAGCGTCGTCGGGGTGACCAGGGCGGCCCCGATCCCCTGCAGGGCCCGCGCTCCGATCAGCTCGGGGGCGCCGCTCGCGAGGCCTGCGAGCAGCGAGGAGACGGTGAAGACGGCCAGTCCGATCAGGAACAGACGGCGGCGCCCGTAGCGGTCGGCCAAGCGGCCGCCCGCGAGCAGCAGGCCGGCGAAGGTGAGGATGTACCCGCTCACCACCCACTCGATGCCCGCGGTCGACAGCCCCAGCTCACGCTGGATGTCGGGGATCGCCACGTTGACGATGTTGTTGTCGAGGTACGTCATGAAGGTGGCGAGTCCCACCGCCACCAACGTCCATCCGTTCTTGGTCATGTCCCGGTCTCCTATACGTCGTACATGTATGACGTACAGGAAACGCTGTACGACGTATAGTTGTCAACCCTTATCGTGTATAGTTCTGGTCGTGACCCCCCGATCCGCCGCCGCCACCGCCACCAAGAGCGACCTGAACCGCGCCGCGATCGTCGAGCGCGCGCTCTCCGTGATGGATGCCGAAGGGCCCGACGCAGTCACGATCCGCCGGATCGCGCAGGAGTTCGGGGTCACCCCGATGGCGCTCTACTGGCACGTCGCCAACAAGGACGAGCTCCTGGCCGCGATGGGCGACGCACTCCTCGCCGACGTGGCCCCGCCACCGGCGACCGGCTCCTGGTCCACCCAGCTGCGCGGTGTGGTGGAGGCACTCGTCGCCGAGCTGGGCAAGCACCCTGCGGCCGCCGAGCTGGTCTTCCCCCGCATCCTGGTCACCGAGGCGGGGCTGCGCCTGACCGAGTTCACGCTCGCCCTCCTCGAGGACGCCGGCTTCACCCGCGAGCAGGCCGCCGACCTGGCCAGGATGGGTCTGCAGACCGCGATGATGCTGGTCACCCAGCTGCCGGGCGCGGAGAACCAGGCCGCCCGCGACCAGCGCGACGCCCTGCTCGCCCAGAAGCGTGCCCACGTCGAAGGACTTCCCGAGGACCTCTACCCCCACGTCCGCGCATCCGCTGGCGCCCTGACCGACTGCGAGGACGAGGCGGCGTACTACGCCTTCGGCATCGACCTCTACCTCGAGGGTGCCCAGGCGCTGTTGCGCCGCCAGAAGCGCCTCGGCTGACGGCTCGCCGCTCGGCCCGCGGATAACCGGGGGACCCGGTACCCGCGGATCAGCGATGCTGAGCCCGTGCTGACACGACACCTCCGGGTGCCCGCCGTACTGCGGGAGGAGCGGCAGTACCGCCTCCTGTTCGGCAGCCAGGTGCTGTCGATCCTCGGCGACCGGGTGACCAGCATCGCGCTCCCGTTCGCCGTCCTCTCGATCGGCGGCGGCGTGGGCGCCGTCGCGCTCACCTCCGCTGCGCAGTTCCTGCCGTTCGTCGTCCTCGCACTGCCCGCAGGCGTGTGGGCCGACCGGTGGGACCGCAAGAAGATCCTGATCGCCTCCGACAGTGTCCGCTTCTTCACCCAGGGGCTGGCCGCCGTGCTGCTGCTGACCGGCGTGGCCCGGGTGGTGGACCTGGTCGTGCTGGCGGCGATCTTCGGCGCGGCCGACGCGTTCTTCGCACCGGCCTTCAGCGGCCTGCTGCCGACCACGGTCAGTCCCGCCAACCTGCAGCCGGCCAACGCGCTCCGCGGCCTGACCTTCTCGCTCGGCAACGTCGTCGGGCCGGTCGTCGCCGGCTTCCTGATCGCCTTCGCCGGCGGGCCGGGGAGCGCCCTGGCGGTCGACGCCGTCAGCTTCGCGGTCTCCGTGGTGCTCCTGATCCCCTTGCGCCCGGGCCTGGTGTCCGACGCCCTGGCCGAGGAGGACCCGACGGCCAGCACGACGTCGTTCGGCACCTCGCTGCGCGAGGGCTGGCACGAGGTGCGCTCACGCTCCTGGGTGCTGGGGTTCCTCGGCGGCTTCAGCGTGTACCACGCGATCGTGCTGCCCGCGATCTTCGTCGTCGGGCCCGTCCTGATGCTCCAGGAGTACGACGGCGCGCGCTCCTGGGCGCTGGTGACGGCGCTCTTCGGCCTGGGCAACATCCTGGGAGACGTGCTGCTCCTCAGCTGGCGGCCGCGCCATGCCCTGCGCGTGGGCGCGCTGATGCTGATCGGTGCCTCGTGCCAGGCCGCGATCATCGGCAGTCATCTCCCCGTCTGGGGGATCGGTGGGCTGGAGCTCCTCACCGGCATCTGCGTCACCGGCATGTTCACGCTGTGGGAGACCTCGTTGGGCGAGCACATCCCCACCGCGGCGCTGTCGCGGGTGTCGAGCTACGACTACCTCTCGACCACCGGCGTGATCCCCCTCGGCAACCTGCTGGTCGGCCTGGCCGCCGCGTGGTTCGGGCTCTACCCGAGCCTCTACGGCATGAGTGCGATCGGCATCGTCGTCGCACTGCTCGTGCTGCGCGTGCCCTCGGTGCGGCACCTGCCTCGCGGCACGGTCACCGTCGAGGCCTGAATGACCGGGTCGTGTGCCTGAGACCGCGCTCTGACGCGTTCTCAGGCACACAACCCCCAGGTACCCGGGCTCAGACGGTGGTGCCGGGCTCCAAACGGGCGCCGGCGCCGACCGCTGACTCCACGACGGAGCCCCGACCGACCAGCACGAGGTCCTCATCACGGGCCAGCCGCGCCGCGGGCACGGCACCGATCCGCGCCGTACGACGGATCTCGGAGTGCTCGTCGACCACCGCGGTCTGCACGGCCGCCCCGGAGCGGACGACGACGCCCTCGAAGATCACGCTGTCGTGCACCCTGGCTCCCCTCTCGATGACGACACCCGGGCCGAGCACGCTTCCCGACACCTCGCCCGCCACGTCGCAGCCCGGTGAGAGCAGGCTGTCTGCCACCCGGGCGGACGGCCGCACCCGCGCCGCCGGCCGGTCCGGCCAGTGGGAGATGACGGGCCTGTCCGGGTGGTCGAACACGTCGACCTTCCCGGCCAGGAGATCGCGGTGGCCCTGGAGGTAGGCGTGCGGCTGGCCGAGGTCACGCCAGTAGCCGTCGATCGGTACGGCGCGCACCGTGCCGGTCTCGATCAGCAGCGGCAGGAGGTGCTCGCCGAAGTCGCCCAGGCCGCTGTCGTCGCCCTGCTCCGCGTCGTCGAGCTCGGCTCGCAGGGTGCTGAGAGCCTCGAGCAGGGCATCGGTGCGGTAGACGAAGATCTCGGTGGCGACCGTGCCGGTGCTGGGCCGGGCCACCTTCACCTCGAGGCCTGTGACGACCCCACCGCGGCCGGTCAGCACGGCCACGTTGTCCGACGCGTTCTTCCTGCTGACCTCGGCCGTGACCAGCGTCGCCGTACTCCCGCGGTCGATGTGATCCTCGATCACCGGGCGCAGGTCCATGGCGAAGACGTGGTCGGCGCTGGTCACCACGACGTGCTCCGGGCCGCGGCGGGCCAGGTCCGACTGGAGCTTGAGCAGCAGGTCGGCGTTCCCCGAGGCGAAGCCCTCCTCGCTGGTCGGCCCCGTGCCGGTCTGCGGCACCATCCGGCGGAATCCACCTCGGTTGCGGTCGAGGCTCCACGGACGGCCGCCCGCGAGATAGTCGTCGATCGAGGCGACCTGGTACTGCACGCTCACCCACACGTCCTCCAGCTCGGAGTGGACGAGACTCGACAGCGCGAAGTCGACCAGTCGGTGCACCCCGCCGAACGGGAGAGCCGGCTTGGCCCGCTCGCGGGTCAGCACGTCCATCCGTGTGCCCTGTCCGCCCGCCTGGACGATCGCGAGCACCTCACCTCGTCGCATGGACCGAGCCTGAAGGAGGTCGCGGTGCGGCGCCTCACCCCGGTGAGGGAGGCGAGTGTCGGTGGCGGGCCCTAACGTCGGCGAGCATGGACATCATCTTGATCCCGGGCCTGTGGCTGACCGCTCGATCGTGGGACGCGGTCGTGCCGCGGCTGACCGAGGCCGGCCACCGCCCCCACGCCCTGACCCTGCCCGGCATGGAGTCCGGTGAGGCGGACCGATCGGCGGTCACCCGCCAGGACCACGTCGATGCCGTCGTGGCGGCCGTCGACGCCAGTGAGGGCCCGGTCCTCCTGGTCGGCCACTCGATGGGCGGCGTCCTGGCCTGGGCTGCGGCCGACGCCCGCCCCGACCGGATCGCCGGCGTCGTGTTCCTGGCCAGCGAGCCGGGCATCCCCGAGCAGTCTGAGTCGATGTTTCCGGTCGAGGGGAGCGACGTACCGCTGCCGTCGTGGGACTTCTTCGACGACGACATGGTCGCCGACCTCGACGACGACCTGCGCGAGGTCATCCGCAAGGGCTCCGTGCCGTCGCCGCTGCACGCGGTCACCGACGGCCTGACCTTCGGCCACGACGCGCTCTACGACCTGCCCGTCGTGATGATCACCGCGGAGTACGACGCGGCCCAGCTCAAGGAGTGGACCGACGCCGGCGAGTCCGGCACGGAGGAGATGGCCAAGCTCCGCAACGTCACGTACGTCGACCTCCACAGTGGCCACTGGCCGCAGTTCAGCCGGGTCGACGACACGGTGCGGCTGATCCTGGAGGCCACCGACCGGGGCTGACCAGCCTGGCTCAGGCGTCGCTGAAGAGCCGCGAGATCAGGCTGCGGTCCGAGGCGAGGACCAGCACCTCGTCGTCGGCCTCGAGCACCGTCGTACCCCTCACCTGCACGAGGCGGCCGCGTCGACTGACCATGCTGACCCACACGTCCTCCTCGAGGGGGAGGTCGCCGATGGCCGAGCCGTCCGCCGCCGAGCCCCGGGTCACCACCAGGCGATGGAGCCCCTCGGGCTCGTCGCGGAACCGCATCCCGAGCGCCCACGGCTCCGGCTCGACCACGCGCATCCGCACGTGCCAGAGCCGGGCGAAGGTCGGCACCAGCCCGCCCTGGACGACCACGGACACGAGCACCACCACGAAGATCACCGCGTAGATGCGATCCGCGCCGGGTACGCCCTCCGCGAGGACGTAGGTGCCGAGCAGGATCGGAACGGCGCCCTTGAGCCCGGCCCAGAGCACGAACGCGCGCTCCCCTCGCCGCAGCCGGATCGGCACGATCAGCAGCCCGACGAACAGCGGACGCACGAACAAGATCAACAGCGCGGCCAGCGCGATCCCGGTCCACGCGCGGCCGTGACCGAACACCTCGGAGATCGGGATCGACAGTCCGAGCACGGTGAACGCGACGATCTCGCCGAGGCTGCCGGTCGCGGAGGCGAAGCGCTCGATCTCGCGTTTGTACGGCGCGCGCGTGTCGCCGACCATGATCCCGGCGAGGAACACCGCCAGGAAGCCGGACCCGTGGGCGAGCGTGGTCACGCCGTACAGCAGGAGCGCGAACGCGACGGTGCGCAGGGGGTACAGCGCCTCGTTGGGAAGCGGCACGTGCTGGAGCAGCCAGCGCAGGACCATGGCGCCGCCCAGGCCGAATGCGATGCCGACCACCATCTGCAGCAGGAACTCGCCGACGCCGTGCGTGACCGCGCCCCAGCCGCCGCCGCTGGCGCCCAGGATCGCCAGCATCAGCGCGATACCGACCGGGTCGTTGGCACCGGACTCACCCTCGAGCAGGGTGCCGGTGCGCCCGACCACCTCGCGACGGCCCAGTACCGAGAAGACCACCGCGGGGTCCGTCGGCGCGAGCGCGGCGCCGACCAGCAGGGCGGCCCGCCAGTCGAAGTCGAAGAGCGTGTGCGCCAGCACGGCCAGGACCCCCGCGGTGACGAAGGTGCCCGCGACCCCGAGCCACACCACGCCACCCGCGACCGGGCGGAAGCGCTTGAGACCGATGTGCATGCCACCGTCGAAGAGGATCAGTACCAGCGCGATCGTGACGATCCGTTGGTCCGCGAGGATCGACAGCGAGCCGAGGTCGGGGAACAGCTCGGCGCAGATCGACGCGGCCACCAGGAAGATCGCGGGAGCCGGGATCCGCGCCCACTCGCTGATCCGGCTGGAGCCGACGGCCGCGAGCAGCGCCAGGGCGGCCACGACCACCACCAGCGCGAACGGGACGATGTCGTGCACGAGGGCTCCTGGGGTCGGTGACAGGTCCGCCGACCAGACTTCCCGGCACTCCGCCGGTCACTCTATCGCCAGCGCAGGCCCGGTGGCTGCTCTGGTGACGACGGTGCGCGACGCCTAGCCTGGCCGGGTGAGTCGAGACCCAGCCCGGCCCTGCTCGATGGTGCCCGCAGCCGATCTGACCGCTGCCGACCCGACACCGGGCATGACCCGCCAGCTCGCCACCCACGCGGACGGGATGTGGAGCGGCACCGTCGACACCGAGCCGCACGCGGTCTCCGCATGGCACCACCACGGCGAGTACGAGACCACCCTCTACGTCGTCAGCGGGCGGATGCGCATGGAGTCCGGGCCTGGTGGCACCGAGGTCGTCGAGGCCGGCCCCGGGGACTTCCTGCGGGTGCCGGCCGGAGCCGTGCATCGCGAGTCGAACCCGTCGGACGAGCCCGCGCGGGCCGTGGTCGTGCGCTGCGGCACCGGCGACCCGACGTACAACACCGACGGCCCCGCCCCGACCGAGGAGCCGGCATGACCCTGATCGACCTGCCCGACGGACGCGACCTCGAGGTCGAGGTGAGCGGACCCGACGGCGCACCCGTCCTCCTGTTCCATGGCGGGACCCCCGGCGGCTCGTGCCAGATGCCGCCGATGGCGCGTGGCGCGCATGCCCGCGGGTTGCGGCTCGTCACCTGGTCGCGTCCCGGGTACGGCGCCTCGACGCGCCGCCAGGGCCGCACCGTCGCCGACGACGTGGACGACGCGGCCACAGTGCTGGACCACCTCGGTGCGGACACCTGCCTGGTGGCCGGTTGGTCGGGCGGCGGGCCGCACGCGCTGGCCACGGGCGCGCTGTTGGCCGGTCGGGTCCGGGGCGTGCTCTGCATCGCCGGCGTCGCGCCGTACGACGCCGAGGGGCTGGACTTCCTGGCCGGCATGGGCGAGGACAACATCGAGGAGTTCGGTGCGGCGCTGAAGGGTGAGGACGCATTGCGCGCCTGGCTCGACAACGTCCGGCCGGAACTGGTCGGCGTCACACCCGACGACGTCGCGACCTCGCTCGGAACCCTGCTTCCGCCGGTCGACGAGGCGGCCCTGACCGGCGAGTTCGCCGAGCATCTGGCGGAGGGGTTCCGCCAGGCGGTGTCATCCGGCGTGGACGGCTGGCTCGACGACGACCTGGCGTTCACCCGCCCGTGGGGCTTCGACCTCGATGCGATCGCGGTGCCGACGTACCTCTGGCAGGGCAGCGACGACCTGATGGTGCCCTTCGCGCACGGGCAGTGGCTCGCCGAGCGGATCCCGGGGGTCACGGCGCACCTCGAGGCGGGGGAGGGCCACCTCTCGGTCGGCCTCGGCGCGATGGACCGGATGCTCGACGAGCTCGTCGGGTCCTGACTACTTGACCGCGAGGATGTCGGTGGTGCGGATGTCGGGGTCCTTCGCCAGCAGGTCGCCCGCCACCTGACCGAGAGCGGCCGGGATCTGACCGTTGAGGTGCGCCTGGCGGCCGTCCTCACCCTCGAAGGTGTCGAAGATGCCGTACGTCGTGTCGCTGAGCTTGAACGCGTACCACGTCACCGTGCCCTCCTCCTCGGCAGCGAGCGCGCGGCCCTGCTCCAGGAAGGCGGCGAGCTCATCACCCTTGCCGGGCTTGGCCTCGAGCAGCGCGAGCAGTCCTCGGTCGACGGTCATGGGGCTTACCTCCAGGGTGTGGGACGTCGGTCGTCTCCACCGTAGGCCGCCGTTGGTCGGCCGTCGTGGCCGCCGTCTCAGGCCGACCTGCATGACGTCCGCACGCTCGGCCTGGAGTGGGACGAGACCGACACCCGGGTCGCGCCGCTGTGAGGTGACTCGGCACGCCCCGTGCGTGACATGCTCGCCGCATGTGGCTGAAGATCGTGGTGCCGCTCCTCGCCGCGGCGTACATCGGTTACCGGGTCATGCTCGCCCTGGAGATCGCGCGTGCCAGGCGGCGCGGTGACACCGCGCGCCTCGATCACCTGCGCACCCACGGGTTCGGGTTCTACCGCTTCATCCTGGGCACGACGCTCGTCGTTCTGTGCTTGCTGGTGGTGTTCCTCATCCTCGAGACCCGCTGAGTGATCCGTGGCCGCATCCGCGGACGATGGTTATTCGCGTCTGGGTCGATATCGGATCCACTCGGGGTTGTTTGCGAGTGTGGGTGGTGGCAGGAATTCGGGTCTTCGATCGGTGGGGTTGAGGCGTATTTCCCAGGGCGAATGGTGGATGACGCGGTGGTGGTGGCCGCACAGCAGGGCGAGATTATCGAGCTTTGTTTCGCCGCCTGATGTCCAGTGGGTGAGGTGGTGGGCGTGACACATCAGTGGTGGCCGGCTGGCAGCCGGGGAAGGTGCAGTGCCGGTCGCGGAGGACCAGGGCGGTCCAGATGGGGGCGGTGACCAGGCGGCGGAGGCGTCCGACGTCGAGGACCTCGCCGTGGGTGCCGAGGACGGCGGGGATGATCTCGGCATCACAGGCGAGGCGGCGCAGGGTGTCGGGGGGTAGTTCGGTGCCGTCGGCGGTGGTCCCGACCCCGGCTGTGTCGAGATCGTCCTTGAGGGTTTGGTGGTCGAGGGTGATCAGCAGTCGGGCGGGGGTGCCGTGGGTCTCCGGCGGTAGCTGGGTGTCCAACGAGTGCTGGGCGGTGGCGACCAGGGCGTCCCAGAGCCTGGCGCCGTGGTCGCGGGGGTCGAGGTGCTGCTCCCCGGACTCGGTGTCGGTGGCTGACTGGGTGGCGGGTTCGGGGCAGGTCAGCGGCAACAACGCGGCCATCAGCAGGGCGCCGTCCTCGGCGGAACCGTGGCCCCGGACCCGGACTCCGCCGGCCCGGTCCTCGCTGACCGACAGGTAGCGGGTGAGGTGCGCGGCACGTTCCTCACGCTCCAGGTGCGGCTTCGAGTCTGCGGTCGACGGCGTCGGGGTCGACCACCTCGGCCAGGTGACGTCCGGCCCGGGCCAGCTCGGAGGCATCCAGGCTCCTGGCCTGACGCAGCAGGACCTTCTCCCCGCGCCGGCGGACCAGGTCACCGGACGGCAGGTCGGCGACGGACCGGACGATGACGTCGGCCTGCTCCGGTGAGATCGTCCCGGCGACCAGTCCGTCGCGGGTGCGGGTGAGCGGGCCGGTCAGCGCCCTGGCCCGCACCACCCGGCGCTTGCCCTCACCACGACGCAGGCCGCCGGCGTGGGTGAGCCAGTCCCCGGTCGAGCCGTAGTGCAGCCGCTGCTTGGCCAGATCCCGGGCGTCGACCTCGGCGACCGCATCGGCTTCGACCGCGGCCAGTGACTGAGGTGAGCTGCTGGACCTGGCCGACGACCTCGACCAGCTCGTCATCCGACCTCGCCGACCACAGGATGTCGGCCAGCCCACGCACCGCCGCGACCGCCTCGGCCAGCACCCGGGCGGGTGACGTGCCCGGGGTCTCGGCGGTGATCGACATACGTATATGGAATCAGGGGCCACCGACATTCCAGGCGATATCCACAGGGTTTATCCCAGGATCCGAGATAATCCACAGAAAATACTTTCCCGTCATTCATTCAAGGGAAAGAGAAAAGACGGTAACCACAAGGAGCACCTCCAAGCAACGCCGCAGCCCAAGAGCGAACGTCCGGAGGTACCGCAACCCAAAGCGACCGCCACCACACTTCTCGTTCTTCAAAACCGCAACCACAAGACCACCGCAACGGGCCGAGCTTGTCCGCGTGGTTTCGAGACGGTCGCAGAGCGACCTCCTCAACCAGCGGGGGCAGCCCGCGACCTCCTCAACCAGCGGCGGCAGCCCGCGATCTCCTCAACCAGCGGGGCGCCCGCGACCTCCTCAACCAGCGGAGGCACCGGGCGGCCTCCTCAACCAGCGGGGCAGCCCGCGATCTCCTCAACCAGCGGCACCCGGCGGCCCCCTCAACCAGCGGACCGGCGGCCCCCTCAACCGGCGGAGGCACCGCGACGGCTCAGCCCGCGGAGTAGTCGGCGAGGACGGCGCGGGTCATGGCCAGGCGCTGGGCGCAGCGGTGGGGCATGGTCGACCAGTAGTACGGGAAGGTCATCAGGCCCAGTGCGAGGGCCCAGGCGCGGCCGCGCAGCCAGGTCGCATCGTCCACGCCGACCAACTGTTGGAACCTCTCCCGCGCCACCGGATCCAGCAGCTCCCAGGCCGCCACCAGGTCGACAGTGGGGTCGCCCACGGCCAGTCCGCCGAAGTCGAGCACGCCGACCAGGCGTCCGTCGCGGACGAGCAGGTTCTCGGCGAGCAGGTCGGCGTGGTGCCAGCGCGGCTCGACGACGTCGTCGACGCCGGGCAGGCGCATCGCCCGGTCCCAGACCTCGGTGCACGCGTCGAGGTCGAGCTCGAGATCGGTGATCGAGCGGCTCTCCGCGATCGCCACGCGGGTCGAGGCGTCCATGCCCGCGAGCGGCCGACCGCGGTACCACCGCAGGGCCGGGTCCTCGGCCGCTGCCGCCGGCACCTCCAGCCCACGAAGCGCCAGGACGACCGCGGCGAGGTCCTCGGCCAGCGCATGCCGTGGTGACTCGCCGAGCACAGGCACCTCGGGCACCTCGCCGTCGAGCCACCGTACGACGGACCAACGCTCCGGATACCCGAACCCGGGATCGCCGACGTCGAGGATCTCGGGGACGGCCACGGGCAATGCCTCCGCGACGTAGGGCAGCCAGCGCTGCTCCTTCTCGATGGTGGGCGTGCCGCCCGGCTGACGCGGCAGCCGCACCAGCAGGTCGTCGCCGAGTCGGAAGAGCGCGTTGCTCGAGCCCGAGGCACCGAGGCGACGCAGCGACAGCTCGGCGTACGCCGGAGACCGGTCCGCGAGCAGCGAACGGACGAGTCCCTCGTCGATCCGGAGCTCGTCGTCGTGCAACTGGCCGGCCACGTCCTCCACCGAAGCGCACCTCGTCACGCGGTGTCGACTCGATAACCGGTGATAGACCTGGGTCCATGCCCGACGCACTCGACGTAGCCGTCGCCGGCGGCCTCCTCCGTACGACGACCTGGCCCGGCAGCGGCACGCCGGTGCTCGCCATCCACGGCATCACGTCGTCCTCGCGCTCCTGGCCGTTGCTCGCCCAGGAGCTCGACCGGCCCGTGGTCGCCCCCGACCTGCGCGGGCGAGGCAGGTCGAACCACCTGCCCGGTCCCGTCGGCCTGGTTGCCCACGCCGACGACTGCGCGGCCGTGCTCCGGGCGGTGACCGACGAGCCGGTCGTGGTGGCCGGCCACTCGATGGGCGGGTTCGTCGCGACGGTCCTGGCGGCCCGCCACCCGGACCTCGTCCGCGCGCTGGTGCTGGTCGACGGCGGTCTTCCCTTCCCGCCCGCCGATGGCGAGGCGACCCTCACCGGCCTCCAGCCGATCAAGGACCGCCTGCAGACGTCGTACACACGGGACGGCTACCGCGACTGGTTCCGGGGCCACCCGGCCTTCGCCCGCGACTGGACCCCCGAGGTCGAGGAGTACGCCGACTACGACCTGCCCGACGATCCCGGCCGGCCGAGCGCGGACCCCGTCGCCGTCGAGGCCGACCAGATCGACATGCTCGAGAGCACCGCCTTCGCCGAGGCGGTCGAGCATCCCGCGCATCCGCGAAGCTTCCTGCATGCCCCGCGCGGCTTCGCCGACGACCCGCCCGGCCTCTACCCGCAGCCCACCGTCGACGCGTACGCCGCACGCTGGCCCGACCTCGTCGTCCGCCCGGTGCCGGACGTCAACCACTACACGATCGTGCTCAGTCGCCGGGGTGCCGCAGCTATCGCGGAGGCGGTCCGCGACCTCGACTAGGACTCAGCGCAGCCGGTAGATCCGCATCGCTGTCTCGGTGACGCTGTCTCCCACCGCGTCCCTCGCCACCACGCGCATGCTCATGAACCGGGCGCTGCCGTGGGCACCCGGGTTCTGGTAGCCGACGCGGAAGGTGGTCGGCGAGGTGCGGGTGAGCCCGGCGTCGTGCCAGCTCCTGCCGTCGTCCGTCGACAGCTGCAGGTGCGCTCCGATGATGCGGTGGTCGTGGCGGGTGAGGGAGTGGAAGCCCAGGCTGAACGACGTGCGCCCGGCGGCCAGCGTGCCGCCCATCGTCACGGGCGGTACGTACCTGGGCGTCAGCAACGGCACGGACGGACGGTCGGCCCCCGAGCGGAAGGTCCAGGTGTCCTGCACGCGTGTCGAGAGAGTCCAGATCGGGGACACCGGGTGCGACGTCGCGGTCAGGACGTAGGTGCGGAGTCCTGGCGGCACGGTGGCGTGGAGCGCGATCTCATGATGACCGTGAGCGACCGCGCGATCGCCGCTGCGCAGGGACCAGGCACCGTCGCGCCGGTCGACGAAGCTGAACATCGACGATCCCGCCCCTTCGAAGAGCGGCAGGAAACCCACGAGACGACGACGGTGGCGCGTCACGTAGTCGGCCGACGGGTCGACAGGACCGCGGAAGCCCGGCCCCACGGGGCCGTGCCCGAACGTCAGCAGGCGTGAGGTCCCGGCATGGTCGAAGCTCCCGACCCAGCCGAGCTGAGTGAGGTCCTCGCTGTCGATCGAGGCCGCCTGCGGCATCAGCGTCTGCTGGTAGCTCGCGTGCCGGGCAGCCTCGAAGAGCACGGTACGGCGGCCGGGCACGTGGGCGAGGTACTCCTGGCCGCTGAAGAGGTCGAGGAAGCCGTGGGGGAGGGATCCGAAGGCGCCGAGGAAGGTCTCGCGCAAGCCACCGGGTCCGTTCGCGTAGAACCGGTCGACGACCTTGGCGAAGTCGCGGAGGTGGTGGGTGTACGTGAGGTCGCCGGGTACTCCATGAGAGACGTCGGCAGTGACGGCCAGGCGGTCCTGCGGTGCTGCGCGGCCGACGCCGAGGGGCGCCAGTGTCGCGGAGACGCCGGTCCCCAGTCCCCCGTGCGCGACCAGGGAGTCCGTCGGCTGGACCTTCATGGAGAAACGCGGGCCGGTGAAGCCGAAGGAGAACGTGAACCCGGTGGCGGGCGTCCGGGCGACGCTCAGCGCGGTGTCAATCACGTGGTAGCCGGCCATGCTCACGTGCGGCTTGACGGTGGCATCCCCCAGGTCGAGGTCCACCGTCTGGTCGGCCGTCACATCGACCTCTGCGGCGATCACGAGCCGGCTGAAGGTGAAGGCCAGGGCACTGTAGTGGCCGTCCGGCACATCGAACGCAGCACGACCGCCTGCCCCGGTCGAGTCCTGGAAGGTCGTCGCATCGTCGACGTTCTCGACGGTGACGATGACGCCGGGTGCGAGGCGCCCGCCGGCGTCGACCACCTGCACGACCACGTGGTGAGTGGCTGCCGTGCGCGTCGGTGCGACGCGCGGGACCGAGAGCCGGATCGAGGCGACCCCGGCCAGGTCTCGGTCCGTCAGCCCCCGGAAGCCCGGCCCGTACGAACCACTCGCGACGGAGCCGTTCGAGCGAGCGGCAGTCAGGTCCAGCCCCAGACCCCGCACGGGGTGGGCGCCGGCGCGCCGCGCGAACCGCACCATGACGGGAACCCGTCCACCGCGCGTGGCCGCGAGCGCGTCCACGTCGAACAGCGAGAGGTCGAGGCGCCGGCGTTCGGACGCCGACGTGCGTGGCAGGACATAGGTGTCATTGCCGGTCCGCCACCGTGCGAGGGCCAGACCGGCGTGGGGCGACCCGGGCAGGATCGTCGAGACGCTCGAGCCGTCCGCGCGCGTCAGCACCCGGACCCGGTCGCCGGTGATGAGCCGGACCGTGCTCTGGTGGGTGAAGACGAGCGAGCCCGAGGTGGGCGCAGCGAGCCTCCGGGACCCGGAAGCGGCCACGCGGCCCGCGGGCAGCGCGCTGGCGACAACGGTCGTGGCCAGCAGTGACATCAGCGCCACGGCCGGAGCGATGCTCCGGAGCGGGCGCGAGAAGCCGTGGGTACGGCGCATGGGTGCTCCCCGGGTGAGACGGTGCGCGCAATGTAGCCGTTCGCGGTCCACGTGGGTGGCCGATTCGGACAGCGCGTCCTGTCCGGGAATAGGCTGACGGCCATGACGCAGGCCGAGACGGTCGAGGACGACCTAGGGCAGGTCGCAGACCCTGTGCCGCTCGGGTCCACGGCCCGCAACGTCGCCTTCTCGCTGATCGCAGGCGGCTTGCTCCTGGCGGCGCTCGACTCCACGATCGTCGCCACCGCCCTGCCGACCATCGTCGGCGACCTCGGTGGGGCCGAGCACATGAGCTGGGTGGTGACGGCGTACCTGCTCACGCAGACGATCGCGACGATCCTGGGCGGCAAGTTCGGCGATCTCTTCGGGCGCAAGACGATCTTCATCGGCAGCATCGTGCTCTTCACGATCGCCTCGATGCTGGCGGGTCTCTCGCAGTCGATGACCTGGCTGATCGGCTCGCGCGCGCTCCAGGGGATCGGCGGCGGCGGGCTGACCGTCACCGCGATCGCGATGATCGGCGACATCATCCCGCTGCGCGACCGCGGCAAGTACCAGGGCGCGATCGGCGCGGTCTTCGGAGGTACGACGGTCCTGGGGCCGCTGTTGGGCGGCTTCCTCACCGACCACTGGTCGTGGCAGTGGGTCTTCTACGTCAACGTACCGATCGCCTTGGTGATCATCCCGCTGGCGATCAAGCTGCTCCCGTCGGTGCCCACCTTCGGACGCCCCGTCTTCGACACCCTCGGCATCATCTTCATCTCGCTCGGCTCGGCCGGGCTGATCCTCGCGACCAGCTGGGGTGGCATCCAGTACGGCTGGGGCTCGCCGACGATCATCGGGCTGGTGCTCGGCGGAGTGATCTCACTGGGGTGCTTCATCGCGGCCGAACAACGCGCGGCGGAGCCGATCCTCCCGCTGCGTCTCTTCCGACGGAACGTGTTCAGCGTCAGCGCCGTGCTCAGCTTCATCGTCGGCTTCGCACTGCTGGGCACCATGACCTTCCTGCCGACGTACCTCCAGTACTGCCAAGGCGTCAGCGCCACCGTCTCCGGGCTCCGCACGTTGCCGATGGTGCTCGGGCTGATCGTCGCGTCGGTGAGTGCGGGCAACGTCGTCAGCCACACCGGCCGCTACCGGGTGTTCCCGATCGTCGGGTCGGTCGTGATGGCGCTCGGGATGTGGGGGCTCTCGCGCCTCGACCAGCACTCCACGACCCTCGAGACCTCGGGTGCGATGCTCGTGCTCGGCGTCGGCATCGGGCTGTCGATGCAGGTGCTCACGATCATCGTCCAGAACACCGTGGAGTACCGCGACCTCGGCGTCGCGACCTCGGGTGTCACCTTCTTCCGGACCATGGGCAGCTCCTTCGGGGCGGCCGTCTTCGGCACGATCTACGCCAACCATCTGGCTCCGAACCTCGCCAAGGCCGTGGTCGCCACCGGCGCCGACCCCGCCCAGGTCACCACACCTTCGGCGGTGCACAACCTCCCGGCGGTCCAGCAGGCGGCCGTGATCGCGGCGTACGCCGACACGCTCCAGGTCGTCTTCGCGTCCGCGATCCCGGTGGCCCTCACCGCGTTCGTGGTGGCGCTGTTCCTCAAGCAGGTGCCGATGCGCGGGCTGACCCGGCCCGGAGCCTCCGAGATGGGTCCGGCGTTCGCCATGCCCGACCAACGGACGGCGCAGGAGCAGCTCGAGGGCCAGGTCGTGCGGATCCTCCGAACCCAGCTGCCCGAGGCTGCCGCCACGCTGCTGCGGTCCTCCGAGGCCGGCCTCGACGGCGTCCAGGTGTGGACCCTGCGGCAGGTGGCGATCCAGCAGATCCATGCCCACGCTCCGGCCGATCCCTACGCCATCGCAGCGTCGCACCGGGTCCCGATGGCCCTGATCCAACCGGCCATCGACGACTGCATCGAGGCCGGGCTGTTGGTCGAGGCAGACGGCCTGGTCGAGCTCAGCGAGCAGGGACGGGAGCAGTTCCGCGCGTTCGTCCGCGAGCTGTGGCGATGGCTGGTCACCGAGGTGGAGCTGGCCAACGGCGAGCCGCTCGGCGAGCAGGGACGCGAGGACCTCCAGGCGATCGCGCGGCGCCAGATGCTGTCCGACGAGCCGGTCACCGAGCCGATCGAGCTCGCCCAGGCAGGCGCGTAGGCCGGGTCGTCCGCCCCGCGTGCTGCCCTAGCAGCACCTCAGGTGGACGACAGGGGATGCAACGGCGGGAACTCCCCCATCGCGTGGTCGGCGATCCGCTTCATCATCCAGGTGTCGATGCCGCCGCCGACCAGCCCACCGAGGAGCGGCACCCCGCGTCCCAGCTTGGAGAAGGCCTTCTCGCCGACACCTCGGAGCAGCTTGAAGGCGATCGCCTTGTTGACGATCAGCAAGCCGCCGGGCGGAAGCTGCCTGGTGGCCATGCTGACCATCCGGCCGCCGCCGCTGGCGAGGCCGGCCTTGCTCAGCACCTCGTCGGCATCGGAGCCGACAAGGGTCAGCAGGATCGCGGTCCGCACCCTCGGGTCGTCGACGTCGTACCCGCGCAGGGTGGCGATCGCCCCGACCATCCGCGTGGCCTGCACGTAGAACTCGACGACGTTGACGGGCAGCGCGATCGGCATGGTGACGAAGCCGCCGACGCTCGTGACGAAGCCGCCGACGGCGCCGCGCGCGACGGTCTTGCGAGCGATCTTGGAGATCGCCGCCTCGGTCGTGCGGGTGTCCTGGCGCGCGTCCTCGGCGATCCACCGGGCCGACTTCAGGGGGCCGGCGCCGTCGATGCCGACGTCCATCAGCATCTGCACGAGGTGTGACAGGGGGCCTTCCTCGGGGGCGTGGATCGCCGCGGCGTCGAGGGCGTGGAGGGGGACGACGTCGCCGCCGCCCTTGGCGGACCTGGCCAGGATCGGGCTCACGGGCCGTCCGGGTCCTGCTCGGCGAGGCGCTCGACGCCCCGGTCGAGCTGGTGACGGACCTGCCCGATCCGGGAGGCGTGCCGGCCCTCCGTACGACGGTCCACCGCGTCGGTGGCACGGTCGAGGAGGCGGTCGATGTCGTCGCGGTGCTCACGCGCCAGCGCGGCGGCGCGAGCGCGGCCCTGCTGGAGGACGTGCTCGGCCTGGGTCGCGAACTCGCTCACCCGGCGCTCCACCTCGTACTCCTCGAGCTTGGCCTTGATCGTCTCGCTGATCGGCGGCTTGGACATGCGACCTCCCGTGGTTGCTGGTCCCCAGTCTGACCGGTCGCCCAAGGAACCACGAACCAGCGCGTGGGTGTGAAGGGCCGGAACCCGGGTACGGGTCCGACGACGACGTACCCAGGATCGGAGGAGGATCACGTGGCTGACCACGTTGCGCATGCGGAGACCGAGATCTCGGCCGCACCCGCCCAGGTGTGGGGTGCGCTGACCGACCCCGAGGCGATCTCGACGTTCATGTTCGGCTCGAAGGTCGAGACCGACTGGCAGGTCGGCAGCCCGATCACCTGGACCGGTGAGTACGACGGGAAGTCCTACACCGACAAGGGCGAGATCCTCCAGGCCGATGCCCCCGAGCGGCTCCGGATGACCCACTACAGCCCGATGTCGGGCCAGCCGGACGAGCCGGACAGCTACCACACCCTCGACTACCGGCTCGCGGCCACCGACGCCGGCACCAGGCTCACCCTCGACCAGGACGGCAACGACTCCGAGGAGCAGGCCGAACAGTTCGCCGGGAACTGGCAGACGATGCTCGACCAGGTCAAGAAGTACGTCGAGGAGGGCCGCGGCTAGCGGAACCTGCGTAGCCGCAGGCTGTTGCCGACGACGAACAGCGACGAGCACGCCATCGCGGCGCCGGCGACCATCGGGTCGAGCAGTCCGGCGGCCGCGAGCGGGATGGCCGCGACGTTGTAGGCGAACGCCCAGAAGAGGTTGCCCCGGATCGTGGCGAGGGTACGTCGCGCCAGCCGGATCGCGACCGCCGCACCGCGGAGGTCTCCACCGACCAGGGTCAGGTCGCTGGCCGCGATCGCGACGTCGGTGCCGGTGCCCATCGCGAGGCCGAGGTCGGCCTGCGCGAGCGCGGCGGCGTCGTTGACGCCGTCGCCGGCCATCGCCACGACATGACCCTCGGCCTGGAGCCGTGCCACTTCGGCGAGCTTCTGCTCGGGGTGCACCCCTGCGACCACGGTCGCGATCCCCACCTCGTCGGCCACCCGACGCGCTGCCGCCTCGTGGTCGCCGGTCAGCAGGACGGTCCGCAACCCGAGTGCGTGCAAGGACGCGACCGCTTCGGCCGAGGTCGGCTTCACGGTGTCTGCCACGGTGATCACCCCGCGAGCGACACCGCCCCAGCCGACCACCACCGGCGTGCCGTCGCCCGCGGCGGCGACCACCCGTCGTACGGACTCGGGAACGACGGGGAAGAGGTCGGCGCGGCCGACGGTGACCTCGCGTCCCTCGACGAGACCACGTGCGCCCAGGCCCGGCAGGCCGGTGAAGTGGCTGACCTCGGGGAGGTCGGAGCCCCCGGCCGCGACCACGGCGCGGGCGATCGGATGCTCGGACGCCTTCTCGACCGCGGCGGCGAGGCGGAGCAGCGACGGGTCGTCGGGCTGGACGTCGGTCACCGCCATCCGGCCGCTGGTGACGGTGCCGGTCTTGTCGAGCACGATCGTGTCGACTGCCCGGGTCGACTCGAGGACCTGCGGGCCGCGGATCAGGATGCCGAGCTGGGCACCGCGGCCGGTGCCGACCATCAGGGCCGTGGGCGTGGCGAGTCCGAGGGCGCAGGGGCAGGCGACGATCAGGACGGCGACCGCGGCCGTGAACGCGGCATCGGCGTCGCCGCTGAGCACGAGCCAGCCGACCAGTGTCAGCAGGGAGATCACCAGCACGACGGGCACGAAGACCGCCGAGATGCGGTCCGCGAGCCGCTCGACGGGCGCCTTCGTGCGCTGGGCTTCCTCGACCAGCCGGGTGATCTGGGCCAGCTGGGTGTCGGCGCCGACCCGGGTGGCACGTACGACGAGGCGTCCCGAGGTGTTGACCGTGGAGCCGACCACCGCGTCGCCGGGTCCGACCTCGACCGGCACCGGCTCGCCGGTGAGGAGGGACTGGTCGACGGCCGATCTGCCGTCCTCGACCAGGCCGTCGGTGGCGATCTTCTCCCCGGGCCGGACCACGAACCGGTCGTCGACGCGGAGCTCGTCGACCGGAACGAGCCGTTCGCCGCGGTCGTCGAGCACACTGACCTGCTTGGCGCCGAGCTCCATCAGCGACCGCAGTGCGTCGCCGGCCCGCTGCTTGCTCCACCCCTCGGCGTACCGGCCGGCGAGCAGGAACGTCGTCACCACGGACGCCGACTCCAGGTAGAGGTGGCCCTCACCCCGGACGACCGCGACCGCGGACCAGAGCCAGGCGGCGACCGTGCCGAGGGAGACCAGCGTGTCCATCGTGCTGGCGCCGTGGCGAGCGTTGACGGCTGCAGCCCGGTGGAACGGCCAGCCGGCCCACCAGACCACGACGCCCGACAGGACCAGCGACCACCACTCCCAGCCGTCGAAACGCGTGCTGGGGACCATGCCCCACACCACGACCGGCACGGTGAGGACCGCTGCGACCAGCAGCCGTACCGGGCGCGGCATCGGCGTCTCCCGCGGCGTCGCGGGCGGCAGCGCGGCGTCGTACCCGGCTCGGCGTACGGCCTCGATCAGGTCGTCGGTGGCCAGCGCGGCCGGGTAGCGCACGTGCGCCTTCTCGCTGGCGAAGCTGACCGATGCCTCGACACCGTCGAGCTTGTTGAGCCTGGTCTCGACCCGATGGGCGCAGGAGGCGCACGTCATCCCCTCGATGTCGAGGTCGACGTCGAGGAGCGCGGGGTGCGTGCTGGGTGCTGACATCTCAGACCGGCGGGGTGGCCGTCAGGAGCGGACGAGCCGGGCGATCGCGGCGGACGCCTCGGTCAGCTTCTCGTCGGCGTCGACGCCGCTGTCCACGGCGTCGCGGACGCAGTGGGCGAGGTGGTCGTCGAGCAGCCCGAGAGCGACCGCCTGCAGCGCCTTGGTCGTCGCGGAGACCTGGGTCAGGATGTCGATGCAGTACTGATCCTCCTCGACCATCCGTTGCAGGCCTCGGGCCTGCCCCTCGATGCGCCGCAGGCGCTTGAGGACGTCGTCCTTGGAGCTCTCGTAGCCGGGGTGTTCCATGCCACCACCATACCCCCTCCGGGTATCACGCCCCATCGCCCTCATCCCTTGTAACGCGGAGTTACCACCACGCATGCGGTGTTGTAACGGCGCATGCGTGCGTGTAACTCCGCGTTACAAGGGCATTCGCCCGACCGGCCCGTGGGCGCCGAAACACGGAGGTAACCCGGGTCGGTGACGATGGGGGCATGGAGGCCGACCGCGGGAGTACGCCGGACAGCAATCCCGACCGGGACCTGCGCCGCGACATCCGGCGGGTGACGTCGATCCTCGGCGAGACCCTGGCGCGCACCGAGGGCGACGACCTGCTGGCCCTGGTCGAGCAGGTCCGGGCGCACGCCAAGCAGGACCGGCTCGACCAGCTGCCCGACTTCGACCTGGCGACGATCACCCGGCTGGTGCGCGCGTTCACGGCGTACTTCCACCTCGCGAACATCACCGAGCAGGTCCACCGCGGGCCGCGCCCTGACCCGCGTCAGTGCCGAGGAGGGCGGCTGGCTCGAGCGTGCGGTCGCCCGCATCGCGGACGCCGGGATCGATCCCGACGAGGTCGCGGCGCTGCTCCAGCAGGTCGCCGTTCGGCCCGTCTTCACCGCCCACCCGACGGAGGTCGCCCGGCGCTCGACGATCGACAAGCTGCGTCGCGTCGCCGCCCTGCTGGAGGAGGCCGACACCCCGCGGCGTACGCGCCGGCTCGAGGAGGCGGTGGAGCTGTTGTGGCTCACCGACGAGATCCGGCTCGAGCAGCCCGAGCCGACCGACGAGGCCCGCAACGTCGTGTACTACCTCGAGGGCCTCTCGGCCGGCGCCCTGCCCGACGTCCTCGAGGAGCTCCGCGACCGGCTCGTGCCGCTCGGGGTCGACCTTCCCGCTGACGTGCGTCCGCTCCGCTTCGGCTCCTGGGTCGGTGGCGACCGCGACGGCAACCCCCACGTCACTCCCGCGACCACGCGCGAGGTGCTGACGCTCCAGGCGGTGCACGGCATCCGGCTGCTGCGCACGCTCGTCGATGGTCTGCGTCGAGACCTGTCGGTCAGCGACCACGTCAGCTCGGTGTCGAACGAGATCGCCGCCCGCATCGGCCAGGTCCTGCCGGGGCTGCCGGAGGTCGAGCCGCGCTACCGCAGGCTCAACGCGGAGGAGCCGTACCGACTGTTCCTCACCTGTGTCCACGTCCGTCTGGGCCTCACCGAGCAGCGCATCGTCGGGGGGACAGGGCACGTGGCGGGCCGCGACTACGCAGACGACACCGAGCTGCTCGACGACCTGCTGCTGCTCCACCGCTCCGTGCTCGCGCACCAGGGACCGGTCGTGGCGTCCGGCGAGGTCGAGCGGCTGGTCCGCACCGTCGCCGCGACCGGCCTGACGCTGGCGACGCTCGACGTGCGCGAGCACTCCGCCAAGCACCACGAGGCCGTCGGCCAGCTGCTCGACCGCGTCGGCGAGATCGGTACGCCGTACGCCTCCCTCGACCGGCACAGCCGCCTCAAGGTGCTGAGCGAGGAGCTCGCCGGCCGACGTCCGCTCGCCCGCAGCCCGCTCCCGCTCGACGACGACGCCACCGTCACCGCCGAGACCTTCCGCGCCATCCGCTGGGCGCTGGACTCGCTCGGGCCGCGGGTCGTCGAGAGCTACATCATCTCGATGACCCACGACGTCGACGACGTGCTCGCCGCCGTCGTCCTGGCCCGCGAGGCCGGTCTGGTCGACCTGTCGGCCGGCGTCGCGCGGATCGGCTTCGTCCCGCTGCTGGAGACCGTCGACGAGCTCGAGCAGGCGGAGTTCATCCTCGACGCACTCTTCGCCGACGCCTCCTACCGCGAGCTCCTCCGCCTCCGCGGCGACCTGCAGGAGCTGATGCTCGGCTACTCCGACTCCAACAAGGCCGGCGGCATCACGACGTCGCAGTGGCAGATCCAGCGGGCACAACGCCGGGCCCGCGACGTCGCCCGGCGCTACGGCGTACGCCTGCGCTTCTTCCACGGACGCGGCGGCTCGGTCGGTCGCGGCGGCGGCCCGACGTACGACGCGATCATGGCGCTGCCCTTCGGCACCGTCGACGGCGAGGTGAAGATCACCGAGCAGGGTGAGGTGATCAGCGACAAGTACGCCCTGCCCGTGCTGGCGCGGCAGAACCTCGAGCTCGCGCTGGCCGCCACCCTCGAGGCGAGCGTCCTCCACCGCACGGACCGTCGTACGCCGGACCAGGCCCGCCGCTGGGACGCGACGATGGACCGGATCTCCACCGCCGCGCACGTGCGCTACCGCGGGCTGGTCGAGGACACCGGGCTGGCGGAGTACTTCCTCACCTCGACCCCGGTCGACCTGCTGGGCGGGCTGCACATCGGCTCGCGGCCGGCGCGACGCCCCGACGCCGACGACGGTCTCGACGACCTGCGCGCGATCCCCTGGGTCTTCGGCTGGACGCAGTCGCGCCAGATCGTGCCCGGCTGGTTCGGAGTGGGATCGGGGCTCGCGGCCGTGGCCGAGGAGGTGGAGGCCCTGCGGGAGATGTACGCCGAGTGGCAGTTCTTCCGGACCTTCCTCGGCAACGTCTCGATGACGCTGGTGAAGACCGACCTCGACATCGCCGAGCGCTACGTCGCCCTGGCGCCCGACAGGCTGCGGCCGCTTCTCGACGAGATCCGGACGGAGTACGACCTCACCGTCCAGATGGTGCTCGCCGTGACCGGCGACGAGGCGCTGCTCGACGACGAGCCGACGCTGCGCACCACCCTCGAGATCCGCGAGAACTACCTCGAACCCCTGCACCACCTGCAGATCGAGCTGCTCGGGCGCTACCGCCGCGGCGAGGACGACCCGGCGCTCGAGCGCGCGCTGCTGCTGACCATCAACGGGATCGCGGCCGGGATGCGCAACACGGGGTAGGCCGTCCGCACCGGCGGAGTCGTTCGCTCGCGAGCAAGCTCGCAGCGCGCTCGCTGCGGTGCTCAGCCCCGGCTACGCCGGGTGTAGTCGTTCGCTCGCGAGCAAGCTCGCAGCGCGCTCGCTGCGGTGCTCAGCCCCGGCTACGCCGGGTCTGAGCGTCCTCGCTCGGGCTCGGGCTGGTCGTCGTCGCGTGGACCGAAGATGCACAGCCCGTCCAGCCAGTCCGGGTCGAGCGACGGGCCCCAGCCGGTCATCTGGGTGCGCGAGCGGCGGGAGAAGATGGCGCGGAACAGCTCGTAGTCCGGGACGTGGTCCACGGCGGCCGCGCTCGTGCCGAGCATCCGCGGCGCGATCGCCTCGAGCACCGGCCGCCACATCCGCTCGGGAGGCGCGCCCTTGCCCAGCGCCTCGTGCAGGTCGGCGTGGTGCACCGCGCAGTTCCAGACCAGGGCCGGGCTCTCGACCCCGTCGAGGGTGGCGACCACGTCCTCGACCGAGCCCTGCAGCTCGTCGACCAGCTCCTCGACCGAGCGTGCTGCGCGCTCGGCGACGTGCCGGGCCGTCCAGGCGGCCGACGGGGCGTCGTCCATCCGGCCTGCCAGCAGGTCGGCGGGCGAGCCCGCGAGATGGGCGAGGACGTCGTGGACGGTCCAGTCGGGCGTGGCCGGGACGCGCTGGGTGAGCTCGTCCGCCTGGAGCGACCGGGCCAGCGCGGAGACCGCGTCGACGTTGTCGCGGTACACCTCGGCCCAGTCGGTCATCGTGCGCTCGCGGGACACGTCGAGGGGTGGGTCGCGGCCATGGCGTCACCCTAGGGCGGCCCGAGGTGCCCGAGAAAGCATCTTGTCCGGCGCCTCGGAGTCACGTACGCTCGCGATATATCGTGATCGGTCGACGAGCGTTCGACCAGAGACGCAGGAGGAGACGACGGATGGGCCACCACAGTTCCTGGGAACGCGACTTCGAGTCCCTGTTCAACCAGCACGGCCCGCAGGGGCGTCGCGGCGGCGACTGGGGCGGTCCCTGGGGCAGATGGGGCCCGGATCGACGCTCCGGCCCGCCGCCCTGGCTGACCGGTCTGTTCGGCCTGGCGGCGCAGGACGGTCCGCCGCGCGGTCCGCGTGTACGTCGCGGTGACGTGCGCGTGGCGATCCTCGCGGTGCTCGCCGACGAGCCGTTGAACGGCTACCAGGTGATCCAGCAGATCGCTGAGCGCACCGACGGGGCCTGGCGCCCGAGCCCCGGCTCGGTCTACCCGACGATCTCGCAGCTCGAGGACGAGGGCCTGATCGAGGGCGACGACGAGCGGGGCCGACGTACTCTCCGGCTCTCGGACGCGGGCCGCGAGTACCTCTCGTCGCACGCCGACGAGGTCGCCGGCGTGTGGGCGCCGTTCGAGAGCCAGGAACGCCGCGAGCGCAGCACGGGCGACGCCGCGGACTACGCGTCGCTCAAGCCCGAGATCGGGCGGGTCATGAACGCCGCCTGGCAGATCATCTCCACCGGGACCGACGAGCAGCGCCGCGAGGCGATCGGGGTCCTGGTCGAGGCGCGACGCGGGCTCTACCGGATCCTGGCCGACCATCCCGGCGACGACGGCGAGGTGGACGTGCTCGAGGAGGAACCGGGCGAGGAGGAGGAGCAGTGAACGAGCGGTTGCGGATCGGGGACGCCGAGCGCGAGACCGCCGCCCACGAGCTGGGTGAGCACTACGCGATGGGACGGATCACCACCGAGGAGCACAGCGAGCGGCTCGAGCAGATCTGGGCGGCGCGGACCGCGGCCGAGCTGGCACCTGCCTTCGCCGACCTACCCCGGCCCCAGCAGGCCGAGCCGGTAGTGGCGGCCCCCGCTCGTCGTCAGTGGTCGGGCCGCTCGGCCCCCCGCGTGCCGTTCCCGGTGAAGCTGCTGATCGCCCTGGTGGTGGTCGTGCTCGTGTTCACGCACCTGCCGTTCATCCTGGTCGGCCTGCTGGTCTACCTGATCTTCCTGCGCCGCTTCGCCCACCACCGCCACCCGCGTCACACGCGGTGGCGTTGAGCCGCGTCACACCTCGCTGAAGCGGTTCACCCAGACGTCTCCGACCTCCATGCCGACCCTCTGGTAGAGGCTGAGCGCCCCGGTGCGGGAGTCGGTGGAGAGGGCCGATCGGTTCGCGCCGTGCTCGCGGCCGCGCGCGAACGCGTCGACGAGCAGCGCCTGGGCGAGGCCCCGGTGGCGCTGGTCCCGGCGTACGGCGAGCCGGCTGATGAAGGCCTCGATCGGCGGCTCGCCGTAGACCTGGACGAGTGCGGTGCCGACGATCTCGCCCGAGGCGTCGGTGACCACCCGGAAGTGCCACGGCTCGAAGCCCGGGCGATGGACGGTCGTGGCCAGGAAGTCGTCGTACGGCTCGCGATCGCGTACCGACCACTCGAGGAACGCGTCCTCGATCACGGTCTGCACCGCGGGGTACTCCTCGGGTGCGGCCTCGCGGATCGCGTAGCCCTCGGGGAGGGTGCGCTCCTGGATCTCCACGCCGTCGGGCAGCGCGAGTACCCAGCTGGTCCAGCGGATCTGCCAGCCGAGCTTCTCCAGGAGCTGGTCGCCGGCGGACCCCTCGGGGACCGGGGTGCCGATCACGGTGCCGCCGAGCTCACCGGTGCGGGCTCGCATCCAGGCGGCGAGCGTCGTACCGATCCCACGACGGCGGTACGACGGGTCGACGGCCGCGTCTCCGCGACCGGACTTGTTGACCTCGGCGTAGCCGATCATCGTGTCGCCGTCGAAGACGCCGACCGTCGAGGCGCCGACGTCGAAGCTGGGCTTCTGCCAGTCGCCGACGATGTCGGCCGGCTCGATCTCGACCTTGCCGATGTCGTGCTGCTCCTGGCGCGCCATCACCTCGTACACCGCGTGGGCGTCGTCCTCGGTCAACGGCCGCGAGGTCAGGCCCTCGGGGAGCTCCAGGATGTCCACGGCCCGCATTCAACCCCCGGCCCCCACCCGTGGTCACCCGAATATGCGCGACCTGGCATCTCGCCGACAGGAAATGACGTCGACCCGGCATCTTGTCGACAGGAAATGACGACGACCCGGCACCTCTTCGTCCGAAGAGGGGCCGGGTCGTTGGTGTCAGCGGTGAACCGCGTCAGCCGTGGGTCACTTGGCGATGGCGGAGATGTCGAACTCGAGCTTGATCTTGTCCGACACCAGGAAGCCGCCGGTCTCGAGCGCGGCGTTCCAGGTCAGGCCCCAGTCCTTGCGGTTGAGGACGGCCTTGCCCTCGAAGCCGATCCGGAGGTTGCCGAACGGGTCGCGGGCGGAGCCGGTGGACTCGAAGTCGAGCGTGATGGCCTTGGTGACGTCCTTGATGGTCAGGTCGCCGGTGATCGCCCAGTCGTCGCCGTCGCGGGTGACGTCGGTAGAGACGAAGGTGATCTCGGGGTAGGTCTCGACGTCGAAGAAGTCGGCGCTGCGCAGGTGACCGTCGCGGTCGGCGACACCCGTGTCGACGCTGGCGGCCTGGATCGTGACGTCGACCTTGCTGGCGGCCGGGTTGGCGGTGTCCACGACGGCCTCGCCGGTGAACTCCTTGAACTGCCCGCGGACGGTGGTGACCATCGCGTGGCGGGTGCTGAAGCCCAGACGGCTGTGCGTCGGGTCCAGCGCGTAGTCGCCCTTGATGTCGGAAACGACGGTGGTGGCGGGGTCGAAGGTGTTGTCAGCCATGGGGGATCTCTCCTTGAGAATGTGAGTTGAAGTTTCAACCAACTGTGGGTACAACGCCCCCGGGCATGGATAATTCCCGGGCTAGGGTGACCCGCGTCACACACGCCTCTCGGGAGGGACCTCTCATGCTCCGCACCCACGTACGCCGCCTGCTCGCGCCCGCCGTGGCCCTGCTCTCCGTACCGCTGCTCGCTCCAGCACCGGCTCACGCCGCGCCACCGTCGTACGTCGCGCTGGGCGACTCCTACTCCTCCGGCGTCGGCACCCGCAGCTACCTCGACGACGGTACGACGTGCCAGCGGTCGGTCTACGCCTTCCCGAGCCTGATCGCGGCGGCGAAGGGCTATGCGCTCAACCTCCGCGCCTGCTCGGGCGCCAAGGTCTCCGACGTGACCAGCACCCAGCTCAGCGCACTCAGCGCGAGCACGAGCTACGTCACGATCTCGGTCGGCGGCAACGACGCGGGGTTCACGAGCGTGATCACGACCTGTGCCGAGCCCGCCTGGCTCAGCGACTGCAACGGCGCGGTGAGCAAGGCGCAGAGCTACCTCAAGAACACCCTCCCGGGCTCGCTCTCGACGCTCTACGCCGCGATCCGCGCCAAGGCGCCCAACGCGAAGGTCGTCGTGGTCGGCTACCCCCGGCTCTTCAACGGCGAGGACTGCAACGCCCTGACCTGGTTCAGCCCGTCCGACGAGTCGCTGCTCAACGCGACCGCCGACCTCCTCGACAGCAAGCTCGCGGCTGCCGCGGCCGCCAAGGGGTTCGGGTTCGCGAACCCGACCAGCAGGTTCATCGGGCACGCCGTCTGCGGCAGCCCGGAGTGGCTCAACGGGCTGTCCAACCCGATCAGCGAGAGCTACCACCCCAACCGCACCGGCCACGCCTCGGGCTTCACCCCGCTCGTCAGCCCGCTGCTCACCGGCGCCGGTGTCACGGTCACCCGGGCGGTGCTCGCCGCCGCCCGGGCGCAGGGTCCGGTGCTCGCTGCGCAGCAGCGCCACTACGCCGCCGCCGACCGGTCGATCAGGCCCGAGCGCTTCGGTACGCCGTACGCCGGCACCCGCTGAGGCGGGTGCTGACCGGCGGCGGGACCGGGGGCTGACAAGCCGGGTCCCGAGTGCTTGGCTCGGGCCATGCCGCCGACCGCCGACCACAAGATCCTGCTCGCCGAGAGCGACCTGCCCACACGCTGGTACAACGTCCTCCACGACCTGCCGACGCCACCCCCGCCGGTGCTGCACCCCGGCACCGGCCAGCCGGTCGGTCCCGAGGACCTCGCCCCGTTGTTCCCGATGGACCTGATCATGCAGGAGGTCTCGCAGGAGCAGTACGTCGAGATCCCGGGCGAGGTGCTCGACGTCTACCGGCTCTGGCGGCCATCCCCCTTGTTCCGCGCGCACCGGCTGGAGAAGGCGCTCGGGACTCCGGCGCGGATCTACTACAAGTACGAAGGGGTCTCGCCGGCCGGCTCGCACAAGCCCAACACCGCCGTCCCTCAGGCGTTCTACAACAAGCAGGCGGGCATCTCGAAGCTGACCACGGAGACCGGAGCGGGCCAGTGGGGCACGGCGCTGGCGTTCGCGTGCTCGCAGTTCGACGTCGAGTGCGAGGTCTGGCAGGTGCGAGCGTCGTACGACCAGAAGCCCTACCGCCGGATCATGATCGAGACCTTCGGCGGCGTCGTCCACCCGAGCCCCAGCGACCTGACCGAGGCCGGACGGACGATCCTCGCCCAGGACCCCGACTCCACCGGTTCGTTGGGGATCGCGATCAGTGAGGCCGTCGAGGTCGCCGCGCAGCGAGCCGACACCAACTATGCCCTCGGCAGCGTGCTCAACCACGTGCTGCTGCACCAGACCGTGATCGGGGAGGAGGCGCTGCTGCAGCTGGCGATGGTCGGAGAGACCCCCGACCTCCTCGTCGGGTGCACCGGTGGCGGCTCCAACTTCGGTGGCCTCGCCTTCCCGTTCCTCCGCGAGAAGTGGGCGGGCCGGATGTCACCCGTCGTCCGGGCGGTCGAGCCGGCCGCGTGCCCCAGCCTCACCCAGGGCACCTACGCCTACGACTTCGGCGACACCCTCGGCATGACGCCGCTGATGAAGATGCACACCCTCGGGCACGACTTCATCCCCGACCCGATCCATGCCGGCGGCCTGCGCTACCACGGCATGAGCCCGCTGATCAGCCACCTCTACGAGACCGGCGAGCTCGAGGCGGTCGCCAAGAAGCAGTCGGAGTGCTTCGCCGCGGGGGTGCTGTTCGCCCGGACGGAGGGGATCGTCCCGGCTCCCGAGCCGACCCACGCCCTGGCCGCGACCATCGAGGAGGCACACCGCTGCACCGAGACCGGCGAGGAGAAGGTGATCCTGACGGCACTGTGCGGTCACGGCCACCTGGACCTGGCGGCGTACGACTCCTACCTGCGCGGCGAGGTCACCGACCACAGCTGGGACGACGCCGACCTCCAGGCCGCGGTGGCCACGGCCCTCGAGCGGCTCCCCGCCCTGGGCTGAGCCGGGGCCGCACAGCCCTTTGGCAGGATGGCGGCCATGGGGATCCGCCGGCTGCCGTTGCTCGTCACCACCCTGGCCGCGCCGGCAGCCCTGACCCTCGTGCTGTCGGGCTGCTCGAGCAGCGACTCGGGGCCCGACCCGCAACCGGTCGCGACGGATCTTGCGCAGGGCCTCGCATCGGGGGACCTGTCGCAGGTGGCCTTCGTCGGGACCACGCCCGACGCCGTCCAGAAGCAGTACGCCGCCGCCGTCGCGGGCCTGGGCGAGGTGAAGCCGAACGTCACGGTGGCCAGCGTCAGCGAGAGCGGGGACACCAAGGCCACGGCGACGCTGCACTGGACCTGGCCCCTCGGCGACGGCTGGAGCTACACCACGCAGGCACCCCTGCAGACCACGTCGGACGGCGACCACTGGCAGATCGCCTGGCAGGACGACGTGGTAGAGCCGTCGCTCGAGGCCGGCGACACCCTGGACGCGACCACGGTCGGCGCGAAGCGCGGCGACATCCTCGGCCCGCACGGCGTCGGCCTGGTGACCGAGCGGCCGGTGGTGCGCTTCGGCGTCGACCGGGTGAAGGTCGGGGCTGCCCAGGCGCCCGACTCCGCCCGCCGTCTCGCGCAGCTCGTCGGCATCGACGCCGCGTCGTACGTCAAGCAGGTCAAGGCCGCCGGCCCCCAAGCGTTCGTGCAGGCGATCGTCTTCCGCCAGGACGAGGTGCCGCCGGAGGTCACCAGCGGCTACACCCACATCAAGGGCGTCGACGCGATCGCCGGGTCGCTGCCGCTGGCGATCACCAAGGCGTTCGCCGCCCCGATCCTCGGCACCGTCGGTCCGGTCACGGCCGAGATGATCAAGAAGAACCCCGGCGTCTACCGGGTCGGCGACCTGGCGGGGCTGTCAGGCCTCGAGGCGCGCTACGACGAGCAGCTGCGCGGCAAGCCCGGGGTCCAGGTGGACGCCGTCGACTCCGCCGGGAAGCGCACGAGCGTCTACGCGAGCAAGCCGGTGAACGGCCAGCCGGTCCGGCTGACGATGGACCCGCGGCTGCAGCTCCTCGCCGAGCGGATCCTTGCGAGCGTCGGGCCGGCGAGCGCCATCGTGGCGATCAAGCCGTCGACCGGCGCGATCGTCGCGGCGGCCAACGGGCCGGGCAACAACGGCTACAACGACGCCACCTACGGACGCTTCGCGCCGGGCTCCACCTTCAAGACCGTGGGATCGCTGGCGCTGGTCAAGGAGGGACAGACGCCGTCGTCGCCGGTGGACTGCCCGACGAGCGTGAACGTCAACGGCAAGGTGTTCACCAACGACAGCTTCTACCCGCCGTCGGCCAACGGTCGGATCACGCTGGCCAGCGCGCTGGCGAACTCCTGCAACACCGCGTTCATCAACGAGCGCACCAAGCTCGGGGACCACGACCTCGTCGACGCCGCGGCCACGCTGGGCATGGGCGTCGACCACGACCTCGGCTTCCCGGCGTACTTCGGGAACGTCGTGCCGCCGGCCTCCGAGACCGAGAAGGCGGCCGACATGATCGGCCAGGGTCAGATCCTGGCCTCGCCGATGACGATGGCGACGGTGATGGCTTCCGTGGTCGCCGGGCACACCGTCGTACCGCAGCTGATCACGTCGGTGAACCCGGCGAAGACCTCGCCCACCCCGCTGACCGGTGCCCAGGACGCGACGCTCAAGCAGATGCTGCGCGGCGTCGTCACCAGCGGCACCGGGATCGGGCTCAACGACGTACCGGGGCCGCCGGTGATCGCCAAGACCGGGACCGCGGAGTTCGACCGCGGCGGCAAGCGCCTCACCCACGCCTGGATGATCGGTGGTCAGGGCGACCTCGCCGTCTGCGCGTTCGTCGACGTCGGCCAGACCGGTGCCGGCACCGCCGGCCCGCTTCTCGAGCAGTTCCTCCGCGGCACCCTCGCCCGCTGACGGCTCGCCGCCGTGCCTCCCGCCTCAGCGGTCGCGGCTGGCGATGGAGCGGGCGACGTCCTCCGGCATCGGCTCGTAGTGGCCGAAGGACCGGGTGAAGGAGCCGGAGCCGTGGGTGGACGAGCGGAGGTCGACGGCGTAGCGGACCAGTTCGGTCTGCGGCACCTCGGCGTTGATCAGCGTGCGGTCGTCGCCCACCTTGTCGGTGCCGAGGAGTCGTGCCCGGCGCGACGAGAGGTCGCTCATGGTGGCGCCGATGTGGTCGTCGGGGACGACGACGGCGACCACGTCGTACGGCTCGAGCAGAGTGACCGACGTCGCTCCGGCGGCCTCGCGCAGCGCCAGCGACCCGGCCATCTGGAACGCCATGTCGGAGGAGTCGACGGCGTGGGACTTGCCGTCGGTGAGGGTGACCCGGAGGTCGACCATCGGGTAGCCGGCGCGGACACCGCGCTCCATCTGGGCCCGCACGCCCTTCTCGACCGACGGGATGAACTGTCGCGGTACGGCGCCGCCCACCACCTTGTCGACGAACTCGAACCCGCCGCCCTCCGGCAGCGGCTCGACCTCGAGGTGGCACACGGCGTACTGCCCGTGCCCGCCGGACTGCTTGACGTGCCGACCGAGGCCCTTGCCCTGGCCGCCGAAGGTCTCGCGCAGCGACACCAGGAACGGCTCGGTCTCCACGTGCACCGAGTAGCGGTCCGCGAGCCGGGCGATGAGGACGTCGGAGTGGGCCTCGCCCATCGTCCACAGCACCAGCTGATGGGTCTCGGGGTTGTTCTCGACCCGCACGCTCGGGTCCTCGGCGGCGAGCCGGCCGAGGGCCTGGGACAGCTTGTCCTCGTCGGCCTTGCTCTTGGCCACGATCGCCACCGGCAGCAGCGGCTCGGGCATCGACCACGGCCTGAGGACCCGCGGCTCCTCGATC
This sequence comes from uncultured Actinomycetota bacterium, assembly GCA_963761515.1. Taxonomy (GTDB): domain Bacteria; phylum Actinomycetota; class Actinomycetes; order Propionibacteriales; family Nocardioidaceae; genus Nocardioides. Next base: position 408,771 of record CAVXHO010000001.1, on the reverse strand, counting down.
GAGGACAGGGTGTCGCCGGTCTCGGCCCGGCTGAGCTTGCCGATCGCACCGAGGTCGCCTGCGATCACGGCCTCGGCCGGCACGTGCAGGCGCCCGAACGGGTAGGTGAGCGAGCCGACCTTCTCGTCCTCGTCGTGGTCCTCGTGGATCGACCCCTGGCCGTCGAGGGCGAAGAACGACGTGAAGTGACCGGACACGTGCACCGGGGCGTCCGGGGTGAGCGTGCCGGAGAAGACGCGCACGATGCTGACCCGACCGACGTACTGGTCGCTGGAGGTCTTCACGATCTCGGCGACCAGGGTGCCGCGCGGGTCGCCGTTGATGGCCTCGGCCGCGACCCCTGCCGGGCTGAAGACCTCGGGCGAGGCGTGCTCGAGCGGCGACGGGAAGCCGTCGACGGCGAGGTCGAGAAGCTCGGCGCAGCCGACACCGGAGACCGAGCAGACCGGGACGACCGGGTGGAAGCTGGCGTTGGCGACGGCCGTCTCGAGGTCCTTGGTGAGGGCGTCGTGGGAGATGTCCTCGCCGCCGAGGTAGCGGTCCATCAGGGTCTCGTCCTCGGACTCCTCGATGATTCCCTCGATGAGGGCGCCGCGCAGGTCCGCGTGGTCGGCCCCCTCCGCTTGCGGGGCCTCCATCAGGTCGACCAGCCCGGTGACGTCTCCACCGTCGCGGACGGGCACGTAGAGGGGCAGGACCTTGTCGCCGAACGCCGCCTGCGCAGCCGCCAGCACGCCCTCGTAGTCGGCGCGCGCCTGGTCGAGCTTGGTGATCACCACGGCCCGCGGCATGCCCACCTCGGCGCACTCGCGCCACAGGGCGGTGGTGGCGTCGTCGACCGCCTCGCTGGCCGCGATCACGAAGAGCGCGCAGTCCGCGGCACGCAGTCCGGCGCGGACCTCGCCCACGAAGTCGGCGTACCCGGGGGTGTCGATGAAGTTGATCTTGGTGTCGCGGTGGACGACGGGGGCGATGGCCAGCGAGATGGAGCGCTCGTGGGCCCGCTCGGACTCCTCGAAGTCGCAGACCGTCGAGCCCTCCTGGATCGTCCCGGCTCGAGGGATGGCTCCGGCGGAGGCGAGCAGCGTCTCGACCAAGGTGGTCTTGCCCGAACCGCCCGGTCCGACCAGCACCACGTTGCGGATCCGGTCGGGGCTGCTCGCCCCGAGATCTTGCCCGGCTGTTCTACGACCGCCCGCCTTGTCCGCCATGGAGTGCCTCCCGGTGCCGGGGGCGGCCAAGGTCGGACCGCCCGACTCGAAACGTTGGTCCCGAATCAACTCCACCTGGGGCAGATGTTCAAGGGGCGTTCCGGCACCGGGCCCCTCGAGGGCCGGAGGCATCGGGTCGGTGAGTACGCCGACCCCTCCGTGGACCACGGAGGATCCGGGCTCTTCATGTCCGAGCCCTGGTGCCGCGAGCGACACCAGGGCGTCGGAAATGGGGCGAGCCCCTCGCAGCATGGGGTCAGCGAGGGGCTCACGTGTCGACTGGGGTACTAGCCCCCCAGGCCGACGCTCAAAGCGTGTCAGACCTGAGACGATCACGTGAAGACTTTCGGCAAACTTCACGGAAGTGACAGGGTATTTCCATGACTGGACTAGACCTCTTGGCGAAGACCGGCTCGCGCGGCCTGTTCATCGGCGGACAGTGGCGCGATTCGGGGACCGGATCCCGCTTCCAGGTGCGTGACCCGGCCGACGACTCGGTGATCGTCGACGTCGCCGACGGCGACGCCGACGACGCGATGGCGGCGCTCGATGCGGCCGTCGCAGCCCAGGCCGACTGGGCGGCCACGCCGCCCCGCGAGCGAGGCGAGATCCTGCGCCGGTCGTTCGAGGCGATCATGGACCAGGCCGACGACTTCGCCGAGCTGATCAGCCTCGAGATGGGCAAGACCCTGGCCGAGGCCAAGGGCGAGGTGACCTACGGCGCCGAGTTCTTCCGCTGGTTCTCCGAGGAGGCGGTGCGCATCCACGGCCGCTGGATGCAGGCGCCGGCCGGTGGCTCCCGGCTGCTGACGATCAGCAAGCCGGTCGGGCCGTGCCTGTTCATCACGCCGTGGAACTTCCCGCTCGCGATGGGCACCCGCAAGATCGGTCCGGCCGTCGCGGCCGGCTGCACGATGGTGGTCAAGCCCGCCGAGCTCACGCCGCTGACGATGCTCGCCCTGGCCCAGGTGCTGGCCGAGGCCGGGCTGCCGGACGGCGTGCTCAACATCGTCACCACGCACCACTCCAAGGTGTTGAGCGCGACGCTGATGGCCGACGAGCGGCTCCGCAAGGTCAGCTTCACCGGCTCCACGCCGGTCGGCAAGGTGCTGGTGCGCCAGTCGGCCGACCAGCTCCAGCGGGTCTCGATGGAGCTCGGCGGCAACGCGCCGTTCATCGTCTTCGAGGACGCCGACGTCGACGCGGCCGTCGACGGGGCGATGATCGCCAAGATGCGCAACATGGGCGAGGCGTGCACCGCCGCCAACCGGTTCCTGGTGCACGAGTCGGTGGCACGGCAGTTCGGCGACCTGCTCGGGGCGCGGATGGGTGCGCTGAGCACCGGGCGCGGCCAGGACGACGGCACCGACGTGGGTCCGCTCATCAACGACGACGCCGTCGAGTCGGTGGGCCAGCTGGTCACCGACGCCGTCCACGAGGGTGCCGAGGTGCTGTGCGGCGGGTCGGCCCCCGACGGCCCCGGCCACTTCTACTCACCGACGGTCCTGCTCGACGTACCGGCCGACGCTCGGATCAACAGCGAGGAGATCTTCGGACCGGTCGCGCCGATCACCACGTTCGACTCCGACGCCGAGGCGGTCGCCCTCGCCAACGACACCGAGTACGGCCTCGCGTCCTACGTCTACACCCGAGACCTGGCCCGGACGATCGCGATGGCAGAGGCGCTGGAGTTCGGCATGGTCGGCATCAACACCGGCCTGATCTCGAACCCGGCGGCGCCGTTCGGCGGGGTGAAGTCCAGCGGCTTCGGTCGCGAGGGCGGCTTCGAGGGCATCGACGAGTACCTCGACACGACGTACGTCGCCCTGCCGGGCTGAGCAGGGCCCGAGGGGTCGGTCAGCGCGACTGGCGGGGCTGCGCGAGAGCCTCGGCGAGGTCGAGGCGCGAGGTGATCGACAGCTTGCGCAGGATGTGCGAGACGTGCCACTCGACCGACTTCACGCTCACGCCCAGCTCGACGGCGATCTCGCGGTTGCGCTTGCCCAGCACGACCAGCGCGGCGACCCGGCGCTCGGCGGCGCTCAGCTCTCCCAGGCGGCCGGCGAGCTCGCCGTCGGGTGCCTCGCCGAGCCTCTCGAGCAGCCAGCGGATGCGGGCCAGCAGCGGGGCCAGCTCCTCCTGTCGGGCGTACTTCTCCGAGGAGCGGAGCAGGTCGATGGCTCGAGCGGACTCGGTCGGCTGCAGGAGCAGCAGCCAGCCCGCCAGGTCGGTGCGGATCTGTGCCTCGAGCCGTGCGGCGCCGGCGCCGATGAGGACGCCCAGCGCCTCGTCGAGAAGCTCGACGCGCTGGTCGGTCGGGGCGACAGCCGAGAGCGTGCGCAGCGCGTAGGCGACCGAGTACCCCGAGTCGAGGGCCCGCGCCTCGGCGAGCTCCTCCTCGACGAGGCGGACCGCGTTGGCGACCTCACCTCGTGCCGCGAGGATCCGGGCCAGACCACTGCGCCAGGGCAGCCAGGTGTGGTCGTCCGCTGCTGCGAGCTCCTCGCCGGTGCTCTCGAAGTAGGACACCGCCTGGTCGGTCAGTCCCCGCGCGGCGGCGAACTCACCGAGACCCAGGCAGGCGCGTGCGGCCACGGGTCCGCGGAGACGCACCAGCGAGGTCAGCTCGCGTGAGAACGGTGCTGCGCCGCGGAGGTCGCCGCGGGCGAGCTGCGACAGGAGCCCGGTCAGGGCGAGCTCGACCCGGGCATCCTCGGTGAGGTCCGGCTCGTGGCGTGCGCCGTCCACCAGTTCCAAGGCGTCGGTGATGCGGCCCTGCAACAACGCGTTGCGGGCTTCGCTAGGTACACGGGCGGAAACGTCCGTTGCAGATTCATGTGACGCGCTTGAGTCCGCCCCCCGGGGCTCGAGCATGGATACAAGGTAGGGGACGGAGCGTGCCCTTGGGGAGAGGCTGCAACCGATTTAACGAAGCGCGGCGGCGGCGAGCGCGATCGCACGCTGCGCGGCGGGCTCGGCAGCCGCCCGGTCCGAGCCGACCAGCCCCACCCGGGTACGTCGGTCCAGCAGGTCGGCGACGTCGTGGGCGCCCTCGTGGGTGACCCCGAAGACCAGCTCGGCGAGCGTGACCGGGACGCCTTCGGCGACCGGGGCGAGGAGGTCGTCGTCTGCCAGACCGGTGACCGCCCGCGCGTCTGACAGGACCAGCGCCGCGTCGACGCCGTACCGGCGGACCAGGCGCGGGGCTGCCGAGGTCGCGGCGAGCCGGGCCAGCTCAGGGCGTGAGGCGGCGCCGGCCAGCGGCAGACGTGCGGTGGTGCTCGGACCGGACCCCAGGCCCGCCAGGGCCACGGCCGCGTCGACGGCGTCCTCGGCCATCCGGCGGTACGTCGTGAGCTTGCCACCGACCACGGTCACCACCCCCGACGACGAGGTGAGCACGGCGTGACGTCGGGACAGGTCGGAGGTACGCCCGTCGGCCCGCAGCAGCGGGCGGAGGCCGGCGTACGAGCCGACGACGTCGGCCGGCGTGAGCGGCCGGGCCAGGCCCGACGACACGGTGGTCAGCAGGAAGTCGACCTCTGCGGTGCTCGGCTCGGGGACCTCGGGCGGATCGCCGTCGACCGCCTCATCGGTGAGACCGATGTAGACGAGGCCGTCGGGCTGGGGGAGCACGTTGAGGAAGCGGGCGCGCGCGCCGGGCACGGGCAGGGTCAGCGCGACCCGGAGATCGGGGAACGCGTCGCCGCGCACCACCAGGTGGGTGCCCCGACTGGGGCTCAGGCGGACGTCCTCGACCAGCCCTCCCGCCCAGACGCCGGCGGCGTTGACGACGACGCGAGCGCCGACGTCGTACGTCGTGCCGCTGAGCTCGTCGCGCAGGGTCGCACCGGTGCCCGTGACCTCGACCGCGCGTGCCCGGGTGCGGAGCTCGGCGCCGAGCCCGGCCGCGGTGCGGGCGATGGTGGCGACGAGGCGGGCGTCGTCCTCGAGCTGGCCGTCCCACGACAGGATCCCGCCGCGGACCCCGGGGCCGAGCCCGGGCGCGAGGTGTCGGCTCTCCGTGGCCGAGACCCGACGCGGCCTCGGCAGCGTCTCGCGGGAGGTGCGGGCGGCGACGCGCAGCCAGTCGCCCGCCTCTACGCCGGCCCGCAGGAAAGCGGCCTGCCGGTGTCCGGTGCGGTCGTCGAGAGGCAGGAGGAAGGGCAGTGCATGGGTCAGGTGAGGTGCGGTGACCTCCATCAGGATCCCGCGCTCGACCGCGCTCTCGTGGGCGACGCCGACCTGGCCGTTGGCGAGGTAGCGCAGCCCTCCGTGCACGAGCTTGCTGGACCACCGTGACGTCCCGAACGCCAGGTCGTGAGCGTCGACGGCGAGCACGCTCAGGCCGCGCGCGACCGCGTCGAGGGCGACGCCGGCCCCGGTGACGCCGAGCCCGATCACGAGGACGTCCACGTGGCCCGGCAGCTCGTCGAGGCCGGCGCGGATCCGGCCGCGTGTCATCGCTCGACCGCCCGGCGTACGACGTGCTCGAGCTCGGCGTCGAGCTCGTCCTCCGAGACCTCGTCGTCGACCATCGTGTGCTCGCTCAGCACGAAGCCGTGGGCCGCCAGCAGGAGGGCCCGTGAGATGGCGACCGGCGACCCGTCGCGGATGCTCCCGTCGGCCTGGCCCTCGCGGATCCGCCTGGCGGTCAGCTCCGCGATCGCCTGCTGACTGCGGCCGCGACGGGTCAGCAGGTAGGGCAGCAGGAGCTCGGCGTCGAGCTCGACGATGCGGACGAACAGCTCGTTCTCGCGCAGGGCCCGCGTCGTCGCGACGACGTCTGCGACCAGACGGTCGGCCGCGGTCGGCTGCCCCGTGAGCGCCTCGTCCGCCGCGGCGACGGCCCGGGCCACCACCTCGCCCCACTCACGGGTCATCAGGTCGCCGAGCACCGCGGGCATGTCGGACCAGGTGCGGTAGATCGTCATCCGGCTGACTCCCGCTCGCCGCGCGACCTCGGTGAGCGTCGTACGGCGCCAGCCCACGTCGAGGATGCAGGCGCGCGCGGCATCGAGGTACGCCGACTGCGGGTCGGACCCATCGTTGTGACGAAGTGACGTCATGTGTCACACTGTAACACGTGAACCTCCACCTCCCAGCAGAGATGCACCCGACCCGCTGGGGCGACCCAGACCGCGCCGCCGACCTGCCGGAGACCGCCCGCGCACTGGTGGAGATGGTGTTCCCGGTCGCCGACCACCGGGTGGACGCCGACGCCCCGGTGACCCTGCCGCCGGTCGAGGTGGGCGACGCGGTGCTCCGAGACCTGGCAGCCGTCGTCGGCGCCGACCACGTGCACACCGACGACGAGACCCGGCGGTCGCGCACCCGCGGCAAGTCCACCCCGGACCTCCTGCGCGCCCGGGCCGGCGATCTCTCCGACGCGCCCGACGCCGTCGTCCGTCCGGCCGACGCCGACCAGGTGCAGGCGGTGCTCGAGGTGGCTGCACGCCACCGGGCCGCCGTGGTCCCGTTCGGAGGAGGTACGTCGGTCACCGGCGGCCTCGTCGCCCGCCGCGAGGGGTACGCCGGCGTGCTCAGCCTCGACCTGGTCCGGATGAAGCGGCTGCTCGCCGTCGACCCGGTCTCGATGACCGCCACCCTCGAGCCCGGGCTGCGCGGCCCCGAGGCCGAGGCACTGCTGGCCGAGCACGGCATGACGCTCGGTCACTTCCCGCAGTCGTTCGAGTACGCCACCATCGGCGGCTTCGCGGCGACCCGCTCCAGCGGCCAGGCATCGGCGGGCTACGGCCGCTTCGACGCGCTGGTTTCCGGCCTCGAGGTCGCCACACCGGTCGGCCGGGTCGTCCTCGGGCACGCGCCGGCCAGCGCCGCCGGGCCCGACCTCCGCCAGCTGTTCCTCGGCTCCGAGGGGGCGCTCGGGGTGATCACGGCGGTGACCGTCCGGGTGCGGCGGCTGCCGGAGGCTCGGGTCTACGAGGGCTGGCGCTGGTCGTCCTTCGACGCCGGCGCCGACGCGATCCGTCGGCTGGCCCAGGCCCAGCTGCTGCCGACCGTCCTGCGCCTCTCCGACGAGGCCGAGACCGCCATCAACCTGGCCGACCCCGACGCGGTCGGCGGGAGCGCGACCGGTGGGTGCCTGATGATCACCGGCTACGAGGGCACCCCCGCGGCGGTGACCGCGCGTCGTACCGCGGTGTCCGCGGTGCTCGCGGACCTCGGCGGCGAGAGCGTCGGCGAGGATCCGGGGCGCTCCTGGGCAGCACGGCCGGTACGGCGCGCCGTACCTCCGGGACTCGATGCTCGACGTCGGCGTGCTGGTCGAGACCCTCGAGACCGCGACGTACTGGTCGCGTCTGCGGGAGGTGTACGACGCGGTGTCGGCCGCGCTGCGGGGCTCGCTGGGTGACTCCGCGATCGTGCTGTGCCATCTGTCCCACGTCTACGAGACCGGTGCGTCGCTCTACTTCACGGTGGCGGCGCCCGAGGGCGAGGACCCGCTCGGCCGCTGGCTCGCGGCCAAGGGGGCCGCGATGGACGCCATCGTGGCCGCCGGGGCCACGATCACCCACCACCACGCCGTCGGCACCGACCACCAGCCCTGGCTCGAGGCGGAGATCGGCCCGGTCGGCATCGCGGTGCTGCGGGCCGCCAAGGCCGCCGTCGACCCCGAGGGGATCCTCAACCCCGGCGTGCTGGTGCCGTGACGGTCGGGCTCGAGGACGCTCAGTCCTCGAAGGTCCAGACCAGCAGCCGGGTCGGCACGGCCGCCGTCACCGACAGGCCGGACTCGCCGGCGATCTCGAAGGCGTCGCCGGCCTTCAGCGGCTCGGCCAGGCTGGACCGGACCAGCGCACCGGTGACCACGAAGACGTAGACGAGCGGCTCGTCGGGCAGGTCCACGGTCTCGCCGGACGCCAGGTCCGCGATCGCGAGGGTCGCGCCCGGGACGTCGAGGGCGAGCCCGGACCCGCCGGCCACCGGGACCAACCCGGGGTGGTTCAGATCGGGCGTCGCCGTCTGGCGCACCGGGTCGCCACCCGTACTGCCGGGGCGCAGCCACATCTGGACGAAGCGGGTGGCTGCGTCGCCGGCGTGCTCGCTGTGGGTGGTTCCGCGGCCGGCTCGGGTCACCGCCAGCCCGCCAGGGGGCAGCGTCGACGTACCGCTCTCGTCGCCGTGGACCAGCTCGCCGCTCACCACCCAGGTGACCAGGACGATGTCGACGTGCTCGTGCGCGTCGTACCCCTGACCGCGGCCGAGGAGGTCGTCGTTGAGGGCGACCAGGGGCCCGAAGGACACGCGTTCGGGGTCGTAGGATGCGCCGAACGAGAAGGAGTGCCGGGTCTGGTGTCCTTGCTCACGAGTCAAGAACCGGTCCAAAGCCCGACGAACGGTGACGGTCACCTACAGAATGATCCCCGTGCCTCACCCCTTGCTTCCACCGGGCTTCCGGTTCGGTGCCAGCACTGCGTCGTACCAGATCGAGGGGGCGGCGGCCGAGGACGGCAAGGGACCCAGCATCTGGGACACGTTCTCCCACCAGCCGGGGACCATCGCCGACGGCTCCACCGGCGATGTCGCGTGCGACCACTACCACCGGCTCGACGAGGACCTCGACCTGATGGCGCGCCTCGGGCTGGGCGGCTACCGCTTCTCGGTCTCGTGGCCGCGGGTGCAGCCGGAGGGCTCGGGGCCGGCGAACTCGAAGGGCTTGGACTTCTACGAGCGCCTGGTCGACGGGCTGCTCGCGCGGGGCATCCAGCCGATGGCGACCCTCTACCACTGGGACCTGCCGCAGGCGCTCGAGGACGAGGGCGGCTGGCTGAACCGCGACACGGTCGACCGGTTCGCCGAGTACGCCGGGCTGGTCGCCGAGCGACTGGCCGACCGGGTCGAGCACTGGATCCCGGTGAACGAGCCGAACGTGGTGACGATGCTGGGGTACGGCGTCGGCACCCACGCTCCGGGACGCGCTCTGCTGTTCGACGGGCTGCCGGTCGCCCACCACCTGCTCCTCGGACACGGCCGCGCGGCCATCGCGCTGCGAGCAGCGGGGGCGGGCAGCGTCGGCTGCGCCAACAACCACGCTCCGATCTGGCCGGCCAGCGACGACGAGGCCGACGTGGGGGCCTCGAAGCTCTTCGATGCGCTGTGGAACGGGATGTTCGCCGAGCCGATGCTGTTCGGGCGCTACCCCCATGACCTGCTGCCGCTGGTCGACCCCGTCATCCACGCCGGCGACATGGCGACGATCCGGCAGCCGCTCGACTTCTACGGCGTCAACTACTACAACCCGATGCGGATCGCGGCCGCCGAGGATGACTCCCCGGTGCCGTTCCAGCAGCTCACCATCGTGGGCTACCCGGTCACCGACTTCGGACGGCCCGTCGTCCCGGACTCCCTGCGCGAGTGGCTGATCACGCTGCGGGCGCGCTACCGCGCGGCGCTACCACCGATCATCATCACCGAGTCGGGCTGCTCCTACGCCACCGGGCCCGACGTGAACGGCGTCGTCGACGACCAGGACCGGATCGACTACCTCGACGCCCATCTGCGTGCGGTCGCGGTCGCGGTGCGCGCGGGGGTCGACGTACGCGGCTACTACACGTGGTCGCTGATGGACAACTTCGAGTGGGCCGAGGGCTACACCCAGCGCTTCGGCCTGGTCTACGTCGACTACGACACCCAGGCGCGGATCCCGAAGCGGTCCTTCGAGTGGTACGCCGAGACGATCAGAAGCCAGCCCCCCGACAACTGAGAGCTCAGAGCCTCAGTGGCGGCCGAGGGCGCGGGCGGTCCAGCCGGCCGACCGCCACGCGTCGAGGTCGAGGACGTTGCGGCCGTCGAAGAGCTGGGGACGGTGGACGACGCCGTCGAGGTCGGCCGGGGTGATCGTGCGGAACTCCTGCCACTCGGTCAGGTGCAGGACCAGGTCGGCGTCGCGGCAGGCCTCGATCGCCGACTCGGCGTAGTCGAGGGTCGGGAACATGACGCGTGCGGTGTCGTTGGCTCGTGGGTCATAGACCTGGACCAGGGCGCCCCGCAGGGAGAGACCGCCTGCGATCGAGAGCGCGGGTGAGTCGCGGACGTCGTCGCTGTCGGGCTTGAACGCCGCCCCCCAGACCGCGATCCGGGCTCCGGCCAGGTCTCCGCCCACCATCGCCTGGGAGACGTTGACGACGCGCTCGCGCTGCCGCTGGTTCACGTCGTCGACGTGGCGGAGGAACGACATCGCGTCCTCGACCCCGAGCTCGCCCGCCCGGTGCACGAAGGCTCGGATGTCCTTCGGGAGGCAGCCGCCGCCGAAGCCGATCCCTGCCTGGAGGAAGCGGCGCCCGATGCGCGCGTCGTACCCGAGGGAGTCGGCGAGGTCGACGACGTCGGCACCGGTGACCTCGCAGACCTCGGCCATCGCGTTGATGAACGAGATCTTCGTGGCCAGGAAGGCGTTCGCGGCCACCTTCACCAGCTCGGCGGTCGCGTAGTCGGTCACCACGACCGGTGTGCCGGCGTCGATCATCGGCCCGTAGAACTCGCGCAGCACCTTCTCGGCGCGGCCGTCGGCGACCCCGAGCACGATCCGATCGGGGTGCATGGAGTCCTCGACCGCGAAGCCTTCGCGCAGGAACTCCGGGTTCCACGCCAGCAGCGCCTCGTCGCCGGCGGGTGAGACCTCGGCCAGGACTCGCGCCATCCGAGCCGCGGTGCCGACCGGCACCGTGGACTTGCCGACGACGACCGACGGTCGGGTCAGGTGGGCCGCGAGTGACTCGACGGCGCCCTCGACCTGCCTGAGGTCGGCCGCGAGGCTCTCGGCCATCTGCGGGGTGCCGACACAGAGGAAATGGAGGTCGCCGAAGTCGGCGATCTCGGCGAAGGAGTCGGTGAACCGGAGGCGACCGGAGCTGACGTGCCGCGACAGCAGGTCGGAGAGGCCGGGCTCATAGATCGGGACCCGCCCCTCGGTCAGCTCCTTCCGCTTCACCGGGTCGCTCTCGATACCGAGGACCTCGTGGCCGAGCTCTGCCATGGCGGCGGCGTGGGTGGCCCCGAGGTAGCCACAGCCGATGACGGTGATCCGCATGGGCCGCAGTCTAGGAGACCGGCTCGGGCGCCACGCACGGTTGCAACCAGATACCCCCAGGGGGTACCGTCTGGCCCATGACCGACAGCTGGCGGATGGCGATCACCGCGACCCGGCACTGCCTGACCGGCTGCGCGATCGGCGAGATCCTGGGCATGGTGCTCAGCACCTGGTGGGGCTGGGGCAATGCGGCGAACGTCGCCCTCTCCGTGGTCCTCGCCTTCTTCTTCGGCTACCTGCTGACCTACACCGGCGTACGACGCGCGGGCGCCGACAGCCGCACCGCCGGGCGGGCCGCGATCGCCAGCGACACCGTCTCGATCCTCACCATGGAGATCGTCGACAACGTGTTCCTGCTGCTGGTCCCGGGCGCGATGGCGGCCACCCTCTCCACCCCGCTCTTCTGGTGGTCACTGGTCGCGTCACTGGCCGTCGCGTTCGTCGCGGCAGTGCCGGTGAACCACTGGCTGATGGAGCGCGGCAAGGGTCACGCGGTGGTCCACCGGTTCCACGAGGAGCACGCGGGTCACCACTGAGGGACCGAGTACCCGTATTCTCGGCGCCATGCGCATGCCTCTGACGGCTGCCGTCCTCGCTCCGCTCATGCTCCTCGCGCTCGGGTGCGCGCCGCAGGCCAGCTCGACGGCGACCGATCCCAACGCCAACGCCTCCCAGACCGCCGCCGAGTGCGCCCAGGGCAAGACCATGGACGAGGGGGTCCTGACGGTCGGCACCGACTCGCCGGCGTTCGACCCGTGGTTCCAGAACAACGACCCGACCAACGGCAAGGGCTTCGAGTCCGCCGTGGCGTACGAGGTCGCGAAGCGGCTCGGCTTCGACAAGTCGGCGGTCACCTGGACCAAGGTGCCGTTCAACTCGTCGTACGCACCGGGGCCGAAGCACTTCGACTTCGACATCAACCAGATCTCGATCACGCCCGCTCGCGCCAAGGTCGTCGACTTCTCCGACGGCTACTACACGGCGGCCCAGGCCGTGATCGCGCTGAAGGACTCACCCGCCGCGAAGGCCACGACGCTCGCGGACCTCCAGGACCTCAAGCTCGGCGCCCAGACCGGCACCACGTCGTTGACGGCGATCCGCGACGACATCCAGCCCACGTCCGAGCCGCTGGTCTTCCAGAGCACCAACGTCGCCAAGCAGGCGCTGCTCAACGGCCAGGTCGACGCCATCGTCGCCGACCTGCCGACCGCGTTCTTCATCACGGCGGTGCAGATCCCGTCCGCCACCATCGTCGGACAGTTCCAGCAGCAGACCGGGAGCCCCGAGCAGTTCGGGATGCTCTTCGAGAAGGACAACCCGCTGGTCGGGTGCGTCAACCAGGCACTGGCCGACATGAAGAGCGACGGCACGCTCGACGCGATCGAGAAGAAGTGGCTCAGCCAGACCGTGAACGTGCCCGTCCTGCAGTGAGCGACGCCGAGGCCTGGCAGCCGAGTGCCCGCGAGCAGGAGCGGCAGTCCGTACGCCAGTCCCTGCGGCGGCGGGCGATCCTGGTCTCGACCATCGCGACGGTGGTGGTCCTCGGGGGCCTCGGTCCTGGTCACCGTCACCTCGCCGGGCTGGGCCACCGTCAAGGCGACGTTCTTCTCGTGGACCGACGCGAAGGCCTCCTTCCCGTCGATCTGGCACGCCTTCTGGACCTACAACGTCAAGCTGTTCCTGCTCGGCGAGGTGCTGATCCTCCCGCTGGCGCTCCTGGTCGCGATCGCGCGCCAGTCCCGTGCCCCGGCCCTGCTGCCGTTGCGGATCATCGCGGTGGTCTACACCGACCTCTTCCGCGGGATCCCGACGATCCTGCTGGTGTTCATGCTGGGCTTCGGGATGCCGGCCCTGGGCCTCCAGGGCGTGCCCACCTCCCTGTTCTTCTGGGGGCTGGTGGCACTGGTGCTGTCCTACGGCGCCTACGTCGCCGAGGTGATCCGCGCCGGCATCGAGTCGATCCACCCGTCGCAGCTCGCCAGTGCCGACGCCCTCGGCCTGTCCCGCACCCAGGCGATGCGCCACGTCGTCGTCCCCCAGGGGATCCGGCGCGTCATCCCGCCGCTGCTCAACGACTTCATCAGCCTCCAGAAGGACACCGCCCTGGTCGGCGTGATCGGGGTCTTCGACGCCCTCTTCGCGGCGCAGGACTACGCCAACTTCCACTTCAACTTCACGCCGTACGTCGTCGTCGCCTGCTACTTCATCGTGCTGACGGTCCCGCTGGCCCGGTTCACCGACCATCTCCAGCACCGCGCGATGGAGCGGGAGAGGCAGGGCGCCCGATGAGCGACGCGCTGCTGGAGGTGACCGACCTGCGCAAGTCGTACGGCGACAAGGTCGTGCTCCGACGACATCGACCTGAGCGTCTCGGCGCACGACGTGGTGTGCCTGATCGGCTCGTCCGGCTCGGGCAAGTCGACGCTGCTGCGCTGCCTCAACCTGCTCGAGGACATCGACGACGGGGTCATCGAGTTCGAGGGCCGGGAGATCTCCGATCCTCGCGTCGACCGGCGTGAGGTCCGCAGGCGGATCGGGATGGTCTTCCAGGCCTACAACCTCTTCCCCCACCTGACCGTGCTCGACAACTGCACCCTGGCACCACGCCGGGTGCACGGCGTACCGAAGGGCGAGGCGGAGCAGCGCGCCCGCGACCTGCTCGCCTCGTTCGGCCTGGCCGACCAGGCGGACAAGCACCCGGACCGGATGTCCGGCGGCCAGCAGCAGCGTGCCGCGCTGGTCCGCGCGCTGTGCACCCAGCCCACGCTGCTGCTCCTCGACGAGATCACCGCCGCCCTGGACCCCGAGCTGGTCGGCGACGTGCTGACCATCGTCCGTGACCTGGCCGAGCGGGGCACCACGATGATCCTGGCGACCCACGAGATGAGCTTCGCCCGCGACATCGCGACCTCGGTCTGCTTCCTCGACCAGGGCCGGATCCTCGAGCAGGGCACGCCGGCCGAGATCTTCAGCAACCCCCGCGAGGAGCGCACCCGTCAGTTCCTGGCCCGCGTCCTGGGCTGAGCGATCGGCCCAGCGGGTCGGCCCAGCGGATCGGCTGAGCGGATCGGCTGAGAGGATCGGGCCCATGACGATCGAGCTCGGCCGGGGCACGGGTCCGTTGCGCGGAGTGAAGGTCGTCGAGCTGGCCGGGATCGGCCCGGGACCCCATGCCGCGATGATCCTGGCCGACCTGGGCGCCGACGTGATCCGCATCGACCGGCCCGGCGGCCAGCCGCTCACCGGCGGCCCGTCCGACCTGCTCAACCGCGGCCGCCCGAGCGTCGCCCTCGACCTCAAGCACCCGGACGGCGTGGCCACCGTCCTCGACCTCGTCGAATCCGCCGACGTGCTGCTCGAGGGTCTGCGCCCGGGTACGACGGAGCGGCTCGGCCTCGGCCCGGACGACGTGCCTGGCCCGCAACCCGCGGCTGGTCTACGGCCGGATGACCGGTTGGGGGCAGGACGGCCCGCTCGCGCAGACGGCCGGCCACGACCTCGGCTACATCGCGATCACCGGCGCACTCTTCACGATGGGTCAGGACCGCAGCCGCCCGCACTTCCCGAGCAACCTGGTCGGTGACTTCGGCGGCGGTTCGACGTACCTGGTGATCGGCGTCCTCGCGGCCCTGCTCGAGTCCCGCCTCTCCGGCGAGGGGCAGGTGGTCGACGCCGCCATCGTCGACGGCACCGCCCACCTCAACGCGATGGCGACCGGCCTCCTGGCGGGTGGGCTGCTACCGCGAGCAGCGCGCGGCCAACCTCCTCGACGGCGGCGCCCCCTTCTACGACGTGTACGAGACCGCCGACGGCCGGCACCTCGCGGTGGGATCCCTCGAGCCGAAGTTCTACGACGACCTGGTCCGACTGCTCGGCATCGCCGACGCCGCCCCCGACCGGAACGACCCGGCGAACCATCCCGAGCTCCGCCGCCTCATCGGCGACACGATCCGGCAGCGGACGCAAGCGGAGTGGACGACCGTCTTCGCGGACTCGGACGCCTGTGTCGCGCCGGTGCTGCCGATGACCGAGGCGTTCGAGCACCCGCACCTGGTGGCCCGCGGCACCTTCGTCGAGCGCGACGGCCTGACCCAGCCAGCACCGGCGCCTCGCTTCTCCCGCACCGCCCCGACCCTCACGACCCCGCCGCCCGCGAGGGCCGGCCAGGACACCCGCGAGGCGCTGCTCGCCTGGGGGATCGCCGACGTCGACGCCCTGCTCGCCTCCGGCGCCGCGGCCGAGGCGTGAGCCGGTGACCGATCCGTCCACCCACGTCGACGTCCTCATCATCGGGGCCGGGCTGTCGGGGATCGGCGCGGCCGCCCACCTGACCCGGACCCTCCCGCGCACGTCGTACGTCGTGCTCGAGGCGCGCGCGGTCAGCGGCGGCACCTGGGACCTCTTCCGCTACCCCGGCATCCGCTCCGACTCCGACATGTACACGCATGGGCTACCGCTTCAAGCCCTGGCTCGACGAGGAGTCGCTCGGCTCCGGCGAGCGGATCCTGGAGTACCTGCGCGAGACCGCGCGCGAGTACGACGTCGAGTCGCACGTCCGCTACGACCACCGGGTGGTGCGCGCGACCTGGGACGGCGCCGCCGCGCGCTGGACGGTCGAGGCCCAGCACGACGGCGAGACGGTGACCGTCACCGCGGGCTTCCTGTGGAGCTGCCGCGGCTACTACGACTACGAGCACGGCCACGAGCCCGAGTTCGCCGGCGCCGAGGAGTTCCGCGGCCCGATCGTGCATCCCCAGCACTGGCCGGCCGACCTCGACTGGTCGGGGAAGAACGTCGTGGTGATCGGCAGCGGGGCGACCGCGGTGACGCTGGTGCCGGCGATGGCGCCCGACGCCGCGCACGTGACGATGCTGCAGCGCTCCCCGTCGTACGTGATGAGCCTGGCCGGCCGCGACCCGGTCGCACTGGCGATCCGCAAGCGGCTCCCGGCGCGAGCGGCCCACACGGTCATCCGGTGGAAGAACATCCTCAGCACCGCCGCCTTCTACCGGATCTCGCGGCGCCGCCCGGCCGTCGTACGCCGCCTCGTGCGCAAGCAGAACGTCGCCCTGCTCCCCGAGGGGTACGACGTGGACACCCACTTCGCGCCGAGCTACGACCCGTGGGACCAGCGGATGTGCTTCGTGCCCGACGGCGACCTGTTCAAGGCAGTGCGCCGCGGCGATGCGGAGGTGGTGACGTCGACGATCGAGCGGTTCGATGCCGACGGCATCGTGCTCACCGGCGGCCGTCACCTCGACGCGGACGTCATCGTCACCGCCACCGGGCTGAGGCTCTCGCCGTTCGGTGGGATCGAGCTCGTCGTCGACGACGAGCTGGTGGACCCCTCGCACACGATGGCCTACCAGGCCCTCATGCTCAGCGGCGTCCCCAACTTCGTCTTCACCGTCGGCTACACCAACGCGTCGTGGACCCTCAAGGTCGACCTGGTGGCCGAGTTCACCTGCCGCCTGCTCTCCTACCTGGCCGACCACGGCTACCGGACCGTCGTTCCCGTGCGTGACCCGTCCGTCGACGAGCTCCCGTTCATGGACTTCACCTCGGGCTACGTGCTCCGCGCCCTCGACCAGCTCCCGCGGCAGGGCGACCGCGAGCCGTGGCGGCTGCGACAGAGCTACCTCCGCGACCGGCGGACCATCCGCAACGCGGCGCTGGAGGACGGTGTGCTCCGGTTCACCTGAGCGTCACCCCTCGGGGGGTGCTCCCGCAGCGCGCTGCCTGCTTGTGTGGAGGGGTACCCAACCAAGGGAGAACCGTCATGGGGATGGACGACAAGGCCGGCAACGAGGCCACCGATCTCAAGGGCAAGGCCAAGGAGTCGGCAGGCAAGGTGACCGGCAACGAGAGCCTGGAGTCCGAAGGCAAGGCCGACCAGGGCGAGGCCAAGGTCAAGAAGGCCGGCCAGCACGTCAAGGACGCGGCCAAGGACGTCAAGGACACGTTCAAGAGCTGAGGACCACCCAACGTCCGGAGGGGTTCCGCCCGGTGGTGGAGCCCCTTCGGCGGCTCTCGCTGGAGTCGGCCGGGTGTCTCCCGCCCGTAGGGTTGCCGTCGTGAGGGGTGCCGTCGGCCGGACCGTACGGCGGTCACTGTGGGACCAGGTGCCCCGCGACCATCGCGAGACCACCCGGGCCCTGCGTCGACGGCAGGCCGTCACGCTCACGTTCCTCGTGATCGGGGCGCTCGTCCTCTCGTTCTCGCTGCGGATCGACCCCGGCAACGACTGGTTCTACCCGGCGACGCTGGGGCTCGCCCTGGTCTGGACGGTCGGCGCCTTCGCGTCCGGCCCGCTCCACCTCGGCCGCGCGTGGCGGGGGGAGCAGGGGGACCAGGGTCGGCGGCCGGTCCTGATGCCCGTCGTGTACGCCGTCGCGCTGGCCGGACTGTTCGCCGTCGGCGGTCTGGTGATCCGCCAGATCCCGACGCTGGACGCGCAGGTGCGCCACGTGATCGACCACGCGGACCAGGGCTCGGTCCCGTTGCTCCTGGTCATCACCGTGCTCAACGGCGTAGCCGAGGAGCTCTTCTTCCGCGGGGCGCTGTACGCCGCCACCCCCCGCTACCCGGTCGTGGTCACCACGCTCGCCTACGGCGTCGTCACCCTGGCCACCGGCAACGTGATGCTCGCCTTCGCCGGCCTGCTCCTCGGCGCCCTCGTCGGTCTCGAGCGCCGCGCCACCGGCGGCATCCTGGCGCCGGTCATCACCCACGTGGTCTGGTCGGCCGCGATGCTGTTCGTGCTCCCAGCCCTCTTCGGCTGAGGCGGGACTCACTCCTCCAGAGCGCGGCGTACGGCCTCGTCGTAGGCGACGGGCTCTCCCGGGACGAGGTCGCGGATCGAGTGGTCGGTGACCAGCACCTCGGTGCCCATCGAGTCGATCAGGTTGCGGCCGGTCGTGACGTCGACGTCGGTGACCAGGGCCAGCCAGTACGACGACAACCGCGGCGTCAGCACCGGCACCTTCACGATCGGCACCCGCCGCCCGTCCATCACCTCGGAGCCGATCTGGAGCATCTCGAGGTAGCTGAGCTGGTCGGGGCCACCGATCTCGAAGATCCTGCCGAACGCCTCGGGCCGGTCGGCCACCCCGACCAGGTAGCGGATCACGTCGTCGACCGCGATCGGCTGGGTGCGGGTCGCGACCCACCTCGGCACGACCATCGCCGGGAGGTTCTTCACCAGCTGCCGGGTGAGCTCCCAGGAGACCCCGCCCGCGCCGACCACGATCGCGGCCCGCAGGACGGTGACCGGCACCCCCGCCTCGCCGAGCAGCCCCTCGACCTCGCGGCGCGAGCGGAGGTGGGCAGAGAGCTTCTCGTCGTCGGCTCCGAGGCCACCGAGGTAGACGATCTGGCGGACCCCCGCGTCGGCGGCCGCGCGGCCGAAGGCGCGCGCGGCGTCGGCGTCGCTGCTTCTCGAAGTCGGCACTGTCGAGGGAGTGCACGAGGTAGTAGGCGACGTCGATGCCCTCGAGCGCCGTCGGCAGCGTGTCGGGGTCGTTGACGTCCGCTCCCACGGCGGTGCCGGGGCCGTCGTACGCCTCGGGACGGCGGGTGAGCGCCCGGACCTCGTGGCCCGCGTCGAGGAGAGCCGGAACCAGCCGGCGGCCGATGAAGCCGGTGGCGCCGGTGACGAGGATGCGGGGAGGGGTCACGGGCCTCGTCGTACCCCTCGGCTGGTGATCGACACCGGTCACCGGCTCCGTTTGGCGATGTTGGCGCGCCGGGTCTCGTCCATGCCCGCTTCGTAGGCCTGCACGAGAGAGGCGATCGACAGCGGCTTGAGCCGCTCGACGACCTCCTGGATCCGCTCGGGGGAGACGCCCTGCTCCTTGTACACCGGCCAGACCTTGGTCCGGAACAGCTCGTAGAGCTCCTCGGCGATCGCCCGGCCGTGGGCGGCGTACACCTCCGCCGCGGCGCGGGCCGCCTCGATCGGGTAGCCGAGGTCGAGCAGGCCGAGGCCCACCCCCAGCTGCGACATGGAGACCTGGAACCGACCGCGCCCACAGGGCCGTACGACGCCCAGTGCCTCGAGCGTCTCGAGGTCGTCGGTGTCGAGCGCGCGACCGGCGCGGAGTTCGAGCTCGGCCCGGGACAGCTCCTCCGCAGGAGTCCGCCATCCACGGCGCGAGCATGGTGCGGTGCAGCGCGATGTCCTCGGCCGAGGCGTCCGCGGGGATGCCCGCGACGTACCGCTCGATCGCCGAGAGCGTGAAGCCGTGCCCCTGGAGCTCCTGCACCAGCTGCAGCCGGGCCACGTGGTCGCCGGTGTAGTAGCCGCTCCGCCCACGCCGCAACGGCGGCGGCACCAGGCCCTTGGTCGTGTAGAAGCGGATGTTGCGCACGCTCATCCCGACCCGCTCGGTGAGCTCGTCGAGGGTCAGCAGCGTGACCGGTTCCACAACCCCGTCCTCCTTGACGACCATGACAGTAAGAGTGTCACAATCGGAGGCATGGCTCCATCACCCCCGCAAGCATTCGTCTACGACCACCTCCGTACGCCGCGCGGCAAGGGCAAGGCGGTCGGCGCGCTGCACGAGGTGAAGCCGGTCGACCTGATGGTCGGCCTGCTCGACGAGGTCCAGGTCCGCAACCCCACGCTCGACGTGAACCGCGTCGACGACGTCGTGCTGGGCGTGGTCTCCCCGATCGGTGAGCAGGGCGGCGACATCGCCAAGACCGCCGCCCTCGCGGCGGGCTACCCCGAGACCGTCGCCGGCGTGCAGCTCAACCGGTTCTGTGCCTCGGGTCTCGAGGCCGTCAACCAGGCGGCCGCCCGGATCCGCAGCGGCTTCGAGGACCTGATCCTCGCCGGTGGCGTCGAGTCGATGAGCCGGGTGCCGATGGGCTCCGACGGCGGCGCCTGGGCGATGGACCCGGCGACCGCGCTGACCACCGGCTTCGTGCCGCAGGGCATCGGCGCCGACCTGATCGCGACCCTCGAGGGCTGGACCCGCGAGGACGTCGACGCCTACGCCGCGGAGTCGCACCACCGCGCCGCCAAGGCGTGGGCCAACGGCTACTTCGCCGAGGCCGTCGTACCGGTCAAGGACCTCAACGGGCTGACCGTGCTCGAGCACGACGAGCTGATCCGCCCCGACACCTCGGTCGAGGGCCTGGCCGGCCTCAAGCCGAGCTTCGAGTCGATCGGCCGCGACGCCGGCTTCGACGACGTGGCCCTGGAGAAGTACCACTGGGTCGAGCGGATCAACCACGTGCACCACGCCGGCAACTCCTCGGGGATCGTCGACGGTGCCGCGCTGGTGGCGATCGGCTCCGAGGAGGTCGGCAGCGAGCTCGGCCTCACCCCGCGAGCCCGGATCGTGATGACCGCCGTCTCCGGCGCCGACCCGACGATCATGCTCACCGGCCCCGCGCCCGGCCGCCCGCAAGGCGCTGGCCAAGGCCGGTCTCGAGGTCGACGACATCGACCTGTGGGAGATGAACGAGGCCTTCGCCGCGGTCGCGATGCGCTTCATGAAGGACATGGGGATCACCCACGAGGTCACCAACGTCAACGGCGGCGCCATCGCGATGGGCCACCCGCTCGGTGCCACCGGCGCGATGATCCTCGGCACCCTCGTCGACGAGCTCCACCGCCGCGACCTGCGGCGTGGCCTCGCCACGCTCTGCATCGGCGGCGGCATGGGCATCGCCACGATCGTCGAGGTCGTCTGACCGAGGGACGGGTCAGGCGAGCGTGTCGATGGTCGAGCGCGTGTCGAGACCCGGTGACGCCCGCACGTCCGTAGCCACAGACATCCAGCACAGAAGGACGGATCACAGATGACCGACATGGTCTCGACAAGCTCGACCGACGAGGGTCGCCCGACTGACGAAGCCACCGCGGTGCGCTACGAGCGCGACTCCGACGGCATCGTCACCCTCACCCTCGACGACCCGACCGCCAGCGCGAACACGATGAACGAGCTCTACCGCGACTCGATGGCCGCCGCCGTACGCCGGCTCGACGACGAGGTGGACGACGTCACGGGTGTGATCGTGGCGAGCGCCAAGAAGACCTTCTTCGCCGGTGCCAACCTGGGCCTGATGATCCAGGCGACGCCGGAGGACGCGCCGTCGCTGTTCGCGAACATCGAGGCGACCAAGGCCGACCTGCGCCGGCTCGAGACCTACCCGCGGCCCGTGGTGGCCGCGATCAACGGCGCCGCGCTCGGCGGTGGCTTCGAGATCGCCCTGGCCTGCAACCACCGGATCGTCGTCGACGACCCCTCCGCCCTGGTCGGGCTGCCCGAGGCGACCCTCGGCCTGCTCCCGGGTGGTGGCGGCGTGACCCGCATCGTCCGGATGCTCGGCCTGCAGGCGGGGCTGATGGACGTGCTGCTCCAGGGCACCAGGTTCAAGCCGGCCGACGCGCTGGCCAAGGGTCTGGTCGACGAGGTCGTGGCATCGCGGGACGACCTGCTGCCGGCCGCGAAGGCGTGGATCCTCGAGCATCGCGACGACGCCGAGGCCGCCAGCAACCCCTGGGACCGCCCGGGCTACCGGATGCCCGGCGGCACCCCGCAGTCGCCGAAGCTCGCGGCGTTCCTCCCGGCGTTCCCTGCGCTGCTCCGCCAGCAGACCAAGGGCGCGATCTATCCCGCCCAGCGCGCGATCCTCTCGGCGGCGGTCGAGGGAGCGAGCGTCGACGTCGACACCGCCAGCCGGGTCGAGAGCAGCTACCTGACCAAGCTCCTGGTCGGCCAGAACTTCAAGAACATGACGCAGGCGTTCTTCTTCGACCTGCAGGCGATCAACGCGGGCAAGTTCCGTCCCGAGGGGGTCGAGAAGTTCCAGGCGACCAAGGTCGCCGTCCTCGGCGCCGGCATGATGGGCGCGGGCATCGCCTACTCGTGCGCCCGCGCCGGGATGCAGGTCGTGCTCAAGGACGTCTCCGCCGAGGCCGCTGCCCAGGGGAAGGCCTACAGCGAGAAGCTCAACGCCAAGGCGGTCGATCGCGGCCGGCTGACCGCTGCGAAGTCCGAGGAGATGCTGGCCCGGATCACGACGACGGCCGACCCTGCCGACCTGGCCGGGTGCGACCTCGTCATCGAGGCGGTCTTCGAGGACCCGAGCCTCAAGCAGCAGGTGTTCGCCGAGATCGCGGACCACGTGAACCCGGACGCACTGCTGTGCTCCAACACCTCGACGTTGCCGATCACCGAGCTCGCGACGGGCGTGGACCGGCCCGCGGACTTCATCGGCCTGCACTTCTTCAGCCCCGTCGACAAGATGCCGCTCGTCGAGATCATCAAGGGCGAGCAGACCTCCGACGAGGCGCTCGCCAAGGCCTACGACGTGGTCCTGCAGATCCGCAAGACGCCGATCGTGGTCAACGACAGCCGTGGCTTCTACACCTCGCGGGTGATCGGCACGATGGTCAACGAGGGGCTCGCGATGCTCGCGGAGGGTGTGCACCCGATGTCGCTCGAGCGCGCCGCGACCCAGGACGGGTACCCCGTGGGCACCCTGCCAGCTCTCCGACGAGCTGAACATGGAGCTGATGGCCAAGATCGCCAAGGCGGCCCGGGATGCGGCCGAGCGCGACGGCACCCCGTACGAGGAGCACCCGGGTGGCGCGGTCGTCGCGAAGATGATCGAGCTCGGCCGCCCGTCGCGCCTCAAGGGCGCCGGCTTCTACGAGTACGTGGACGGGAGGCGTCAGGGGTTGTGGCCGGGCCTGGCCGAGGCGTTCCCGCCCGCGGCCGAGCAGCCGCCGTTCGCCGACGTGAAGGACCGGATGCTCTTCGCCGAGGCGCTCGAGACCGCGAAGTGCTTCGAGGAGGGCGTCATCGAGTCGTCCGCCGCGGCCAACATCGGCTCGATCATGGGCATCGGCTTCCCGCCGAACACCGGCGGGGCAGCCCAGTTCATGACTGGCTACGAGGCGGCCGAACCTCCGACGGGCTCGGGCGAAGCGCCGAGGATCGGCCTCGCGGCGTTCCTCGACCGCGCGGACGAGCTCGCCGAGCGGTACGGCGAACGGTTCCGCCCCACGGCGTACCTCCGCGACCTCGCGGCGAAGGGCGAGGGCTTCCCCGCCTGACCACTGTCGACCCGACGTTCCCCTCACGTCCGCCGGCGGAGGCGGATGCTCCCGCCAGTCGACGTTGGGGACCACGGGTCGGAGGGTCAGCAGTCAACGGCGGCGTACGGCGCGCACCACGGCGTCGGCGCCGGTGCCGACCGCTGCCCGGGGCCGCTCCTCGGCCACGGCGATCTCCCACTCGCCCGGGTCGAGAGCCTCGAGGGCCTCGGCTACCGACACCTGGACCTGTCCGGCTGCGGGCGTGGGGGCGCCGGTCTCAGGGTCCACGGGACGGTGGCCCACCAGGAGCAACGTCCCGCCAGGAGCGACGCCGCTACCCAGTCTCCGCACCATCTCGACGACCGATCCGGCCACATGGACGTAGAGGCAGCTGACGAGGTCGAAGCGCTCGGATGGCGGGGTCCAGGTCCCGAGATCCCCTTCCACCCACTCGATCCGCGCGGCCAGGTCGGACCCTGCAGCCTCGGCCGTCGACCTCGCGAAGTCCAGTGCCGTCGTGGAGAAGTCCACCGCGGTGACCTGCCACCCGGAGGCAGCGAGCCAGATCGCCTCCGACCCGTGTCCGCAGCCCGCGTCGAGGGCGAGACCTGGCGGTACGTCGCCGATCTCGGCCAGGAGATAGGAGTTCGGCGGACGGCTCGCCACCCTCTCCGGGTTGTCGCGGAGGACCTGGGCCCAGCGCTCCTCCCAGGAGCTGCGATCAAACGTCCCGTTCGTCATGACCCCACTTCGTCCACTCGGCGGATCGACCGGCGACCTCCGCTCAGGGATCGCCGGTCCGCCGCTTGGGCGGGAGCGCCCCGGCGCCAGCCTAGGGACGGTCCGCACGTCCGGGCGTCAGCGGGCATCCGGGATGACTCTCCGGATGTACCACTCCGTGCCGAGCAGCCTCGAGCGGGCGTCAGGTGTCAGGCCCGCGACGAGTCCCGGGAGCGCTCCCCGCTCGACCTCGGTGCGGTGAGCCAGGATCGCGGCGATCTTCTGGTCGAGCCAGGGGGTGACGTCGAGGCGCGTGGTGACGTTCGTCCGGTACGGCGTACACGGCCTTGCGTGCGCCGATGACGTCCGTCAGTGCCGGCAGCGCCGAGCGCGGATGGGTGGCCAGGTAGACGCTGCGTGGGCGCCACGGCTCGCCAGCCTCCGGATAGAGCTGCTCGAGGTCCGCCGCCTCGGCTGCCAGCACGGTCACGCGGTGGGTCTGCACGTGGTCCGGGTGGCCGGTCAGACCGCCGTACGCGTCATGCGTGACCAGGATCTCCGGTCGCAGCTCGCGGATGTGGGCGACCAACCGCCGTACGGCCTCGTCGAGGGGCGCGTCACACCAACGCGGACGGCCGGGCGCCGACTCGGGTGCGCGAGCGTCGGCGTAGCCGAGCAGCCGTGGTTCGTCGGCCCCCAGGACCCGCAGCGCCTCTGCCAGCTCAGCGCCACGGCGAGTGTCCGCGGCCCAGGTCGCCGTGACGACAGTGGTCCGCGCCCCCGCTGCCGCGTGACGGGCGAGCAGGCCGCCCGCCGACAACGACTCGTCGTCGGGATGGGCGAACACAGCGAGCAGGCTCTCGGCCAAGATCGGCCACCTTCGAGGGCAGGAGGTCGGGCGAAGCGGGATCCAGTCAACCAGCCCACCGGCGCGGCCGAGGCAGGATGGTCGGGTGGAGACTCTGGGCAGCAGGCAGTTGTACGCCAACCCGTGGATGGCGGTCCGGGAGGACACGGTCCGCCGTCCCGACGGATCGACGGGCCTCTACGGCGTGGTGGAGAGCCCCGACATCGCCTTGGTCATCCCGACCGACGGTGTCCGGGTGCATCTCGTCGAGCAGTACCGGTACGCGGTCGCCGGCCGCCGCTGGGAGTTCCCCTCCGGGAGCGCCGATGAGAGCCAGGATGTCGACGCCGCAGCGCTCGCCGCGCGCGAGCTGCGGGAGGAGACCGGGCTCCGAGCGGGCCGGCTGACTCCGCTCGGCACCCTCGACGTCGCGCCGGGCATGTTGAGCCAGCAGTGCAGGGTGTTCCTGGGCACCGACCTGACGTACGGCGAGCCGCAGCGTGAGCTCGCGGAGCAGGACATGCGGTCGGCGTGGTTCAGCCGAACCGACGTGGAGCGGATGATCGTCGACGGCACGATGACCGACGCGAAGTCCGCCGCGGCGTACGCACTCCTGCTGCTGCACGAGCAGACGTCGACATCCTGACGAACCGCCTTCCTGGGCGGCGCCCCGAGTGACCGACTTTCTCGACGTTCCCAGGGCAAAGTCGCCCGGTCGCTGCGAGACTTTGGGAGTGAGTGAGCCCGTCGTCGACGTCCGAGGTCTGCACGTGCGCTTCGGCGAGGTGGAGGCGGTCGCCGGCATCGACGTCCAGGCGTACGCCGGACAGGCCACCGCCCTGCTCGGGCGCAACGGCGCCGGCAAGTCCACCACCATGCGCGTCCTCGCGGGCGTCGTCCCGCCGACCGAGGGCACGGTCACCGTGGCGGGCCACGACATCCGCACCGAGACCCTCACCGTCAAGCAGCTCACCGGATACTGCCCCGACGTGGGCGGCCTGGTTCCGCGTGCCACCCCGTGGGAGCACCTCCAGCTCAGCGCACGCCTGCGCCGGATGACCGACTGGGAGGAACGCGCCCGCGACCTGCTCGAGCGCTTCGAGCTCGGCGACGTGATGAACCGGGTGACCGGCGGCTTCTCCCACGGCATGGGCCGGCGGCTCTCGGTGGTGCTGGCCGCGATGCACGAGCCGCAGGTGCTGCTGCTCGACGAGCCGTTCGACGGCGTCGACCCGATCGGGGTCGAGGCGACGTTCGACGTGATCGCCGACGCCCGTGCGCGGGGCGCCACGATCCTGCTGTCCACCCACCTGCGCGACCTCGCCATCCAGGCCTGCGGGTCGGTCCTCGTCATGCGCGGCGGCGCGCAGGTCGCCTCGGTCGACGCCGAGGAGATGGCGGGCGAGGAGGGCGCACGTGCCTACCGCGCACTCCTCGACTGAGGCCACGCCGCCGGCGTACCCCTCTGCGAGCACCTTCGCGGCCGCACGCCGCGCGGTGCAGGACGTAGGGATCCTGTTCCGCTTCCGTGCGCAGGCCGTACGGCGTCGGCACCTGACCCGTTCCCTGGTGGCCACGTTCGTGCTCGTCACCCTGGCCATCGCGATCGTGCCCGCCTTCCTGCCGGGCGCCCAGGGCGCCGGCAAGGCCTTCGACATCTTCTTGCTGATGCCGTCGGCGATGGCCGGCATCCTGGCCCTCAACGTCGCCTCGGCGGTCGCCTCGGGCGGTGGCCGCGAGCTGATCTCGCGCGACCAGGCGGCGCCGTACCCGATCAGCCCGACCACCGACCACCTCGGCGCCCTGGTGCTGGCGCCGCTCAACATCGCCTGGATGATCCAGGCCTGGATCCTGCTCGGCTCGATGGCCTACAGCTTCGGCCCCGACAACCTCTTCCAGGCCCAGGTGGTGATCCTGCTGTGGCTGGTCTTCGCGACCACGCTCGGGCAGGTGGTCGCATGGACCATGGAGTCCGTACGCCGTGGTCCGGGCGGCATCGGGATCAGCCGCGGGATCCTGATCTGCCTCGGCCTCACCCTCGGCCTGGTCCAGCTGACCGGCCACGTCACCGACCTCCTCGACCAGATCCCGACCCTGTGGTTCTTCCAGGGTGGCGTCAGTGGCTGGGGTCTGCGGTGGTGGCTGGTGCTCATCGTCCTGCTCGTCGGGAGCGTCGTGGCGATCGGCGCGGGCGCCGTACCCACCCATCTCGCTGCGCGGCGGATGCCGCGCGACGAGGCCCGGATGGAGACCGACCAGCACGCGCCACGGGCACTCCCGCGCACCGTCCTCGGACTCCTGATCCGCGCCGACCGCGCGTCCGTCTGGCGCTCGGTGCCGATGCGGCGCGGCGTCCTCGTCCTCGCCATCGGCCCCGGCCTGGTGGCCGTCTTCGGCAACCTGCCCTGGTCGTCGATGACGATCCTGCCGGGCCTGGTCGCCTCCGGTGGTGCCCTGCTCTTCGGGGTCAACGCCTGGTGTCTCGACGGCCGCGGCGCCCTCTGGCGGGAGAACCTCCCCGTACCGGCGTCGGCGCTGTTCGACGCGCGGGCGTGGGTCCTCACCGAGTTCCTCGCCACCGCCTCGCTGATCACGATCGGCATCGGTGCGCTGCGAGCAGGGATCCCGAACGCCGTGGAGCTCTCGGCCCTCGTCTGCACGTTGCTCGTCGTCCTGCTCCAGGTCGTCGGCGCCTCGATGCGCTGGTCGCAGGCCCACCCCTACCCGGTCGACCTCCGCTCGGCACGGGCCACGCCCGCGCCACCGGCCGCGATGGTGGGCTACTCCGCACGGCTGGCCGTCAGTACGACGTTCACCAGCCTGATCTTCTCCGGCTGCGCCAAGGTGCCCGACTGGCGGCTCTCGGTGGTGCTCGCGATCCCCTGCCTGCTGTGGTCCGGCATCCGGTTCGCCCGCACGGCCCGGCGGTGGCAGGACCCGGTCGCCCGGGCGCTCGTGGTCACCACGACTGCTGCGTAACCGGGCCGTCCGGCCCCACTAGGGTCGGAGCATGGACTTCGCTCCCTCCCCCCGGGCCGCTGACCTGACCGCGCGGGTCGCGGACTTCATGGCCACGGAGGTCACTCCGGTCGAGGGCGACTACCACCGCGACCTGGCAGAGGCACGACGTACCGGCGACCCCTGGAAGCCACTTCCGGTCCTCGACGAGCTCAAGCAGAGGGCGCGTGCCCTCGGACTGTGGAACCTCTTCCTGCCGAAGGCACACGCCGGCGAGTACGCCGCGCGGTTCGGCACCGACGGCGGCGAGGGGCTGACCAACGTCGACTACGCGCCGCTCGCCGAGCAGATGGGGCGCTCGGCGATCGCGCCGCTCGTCTTCAACTGCAACGCGCCCGACACCGGCAACATGGAGGTGCTGCTCCGCTACGGCTCCGAGGAGCAGCGGCGGGAGTGGCTCGAGCCGCTCCTCGACGGCCGGATCCGGTCGGCGTTCACGATGACCGAGCCGGGCGTGGCCTCGTCCGACGCGACCAACATGGAGGCCTCCTGCGTCGTCGACGGCGACGAGGTGGTCGTCAACGGCCGCAAGTGGTGGTCGACCGGCGTGGGGAACCCCGACTGCCGGATCTTCGTGTTCATGGGCGTCACCGACCCCGACGCCGACCGGCACCACCGCCACTCGATGGTGCTGGTGCCGCGCGACACCCCTGGCGTCACGGTGGAGCGGTTGCTGCCGACGATGGGGATCTACGACGAGCCGCTCGGCCACGGCGAGGTGTCGTTCCGCGACGTACGGGTCCCGCTGACCAACATCATCTCCGGCCCCGGTGAGGGCTTCGCGATCGCGCAGGGCCGGCTCGGCCCGGGACGCGTGCACCACTGCATGCGGCTGATCGGGCTCGCCGAGATGGCGCTGGAGCTGGCCTGCCGGCGTGGCCTCGAGCGCACGGCGTTCGGCAAGCCGCTCGTCAACCTCGGCGGCAACCGCGAGCGGATCGCCGACGCCCGGATCGCCATCGACCAGGCGCGCCTGCTCGTGCTGGACGCCGCCTGGAAGCTCGACGTCGGCGGCCCCATGAACGCGCTGTCCGAGGTCTCCGCGATCAAGGTCGCCGTGCCGTCGATGGCCCAGGGCGTCATCGACATGTCTCTGCAGCTGCACGGAGGGGGCGGGATGTCCGACGACTTCCCGCTCGCTGCGGCCTGGGTCGGGGCGCGGGCGTTGAGGCTCGCCGACGGTCCCGACGAGGTGCACCGCGGCATGGTGGCCCGGCTCGAGCTCGGCAAGTACGGCGCGCGGTGAGCCCCTCGTCCGACGTGTCGCCGGGGGGTCGTGTGCCTGAGCCCGCGCCAGGGCGCGGTGACAGGCACACAACCCCCCAGCGGGTCCTGGTCACGGGTGCGGCGTCCGGGCTGGGTCAGGCGCTGACCGCTGCGTTCCGGGCGCGGGGGGACGAGGTGCTGGCGACGGACATCACCCCGGGCGTCGATCTGGAGCTCGACATCACCTCGGACGCCGACTGGTCGGCCGCCCTCGCGTTGGTGGAGGAGCGGTGGGGCGGCCTCGACGTGCTCGTCAACAACGCCGGAGTGGCCGGGGGCGGCCGGATCGACGTCGCCGGGCTCGACGAGTGGGAGTGGATCATCGCGATCAACCTGCTCGGCGTGGTGCGTGGCTGTCGCACGTTCGTGCCGATGCTCAAGCGCCAGCGGTCGGGGCGGATCGTCAACGTCGCCTCGCTGGCCGGGCTCGTGCACCCGGCCGGGATGGCGTCGTACAACGCGGTGAAGGCCGGCGTCGTGGCCCTGACCGAGACCCTCGGCCACGAGCTCTCGCCGTACGGCGTGCAGGCGAGCGTGGTCTGCCCGTCGTACTTCCGGACCAACCTGATGGACTCCTTGCGCGGCGCCGACGAGGCGCTCGAAGCGGTCGTGACCCAGCTCGTGGCGAGATCGCCCCACACCGCGGACGACATCGCGGCGGCGGTGCTGGCCGGGATCGACGCCGGTGACGAGATCATCCTGCCCGACCCTGCTGCGCGCGCGGCGTACGAGCTGAAGCTGCGTGACCGTGCGGCGTACGACGAGCAGATGCGCCACCAGGCGGCCCGGCTCGAGGAGCTCGGCGGCCCGGTCTCCTGACCGACCGAGCATGACCCGATCCGGACAAGATCGCCCCACGAGGGCCCCTGCTGCGGCATCGTGGTGACGTGGCCGGAGGTTTCGACGAGTGGGCGGTGGCGCGTACGCCGTCGCTGCTGCGCTTCGCCCACGCCCTGACCGAGGACGGACCGGGCGCCGAGGCCGCCGTCGAGAAGGCCCTCGCCCGCATCCGCAGGGACTGGGCCACCGTCGAGCGGGCGGGCGACCCGGACCTGACCGCGCGACGCTTCGTGGTCGACGCGACCCCCAACCGTCGGCGTGCGGCGGCGGTGCTCCGCGTGCTCGAGGACCGCTCGGACGAGGAGATCGCTGAGGTCCTCGGCACGTCGGAGGCCTTCGCCCGCACCCAGGTCCAGCGGGGGCTCGCGACCCTCCATCAGGACCTGCCGGCCGACGCGGACGGCACGCTGCTCGAGCGGCTGGATCGGGGTGCGACATCGGCGCCCACTCAGCTCGCTCGCCCTCTGGCTCCCACCGACGTTCCCGCTCGCCGACGGAGTCGCGCCGCCTGGGTGGCCGCCCTGGCGGTGCTCGCGCTGGTGCTCACGGTGGCGGTGGTGGCCCGGGCGACAAGGACTCCCGCCGGCGTGATCACCTACCCGTCCGTGCACGTGCCGACCGACTGGCGCTACGAGTCGTACGACGGCGTCCAGGTGCGCGTGCCGGCCACCTGGGGCTTCGGTGGCGCGCCGATCCCGGTCGACTTCTTCCCCGGGCACCTGGCCGGCTGCGGCTCCGACCGGGCCGCTGTCGGCTCGGCGGCCGACTCCGCCTCCTCTGTCTCCCTCGTGACGCCGTTCGTCGGCCGGCCGTCGATGATGAGCTATGCCTGCGGGCCTCGCGGCAGCGACAACTACCTGCCTTCGAACGATGCGGTGTGGTTCGACTCGCCGCTCGCGGTCGGGGTCAAGAACGTCGGCTCGGTGACGGCGGAGACGCGGGCGATCGGTGGCCAGCACGTGACCGCGTTCTCCCGCGAGCCGGGACTGCGACGCCAGATCCTGGGGACGGCGGAGGTGGTCGACGTCGACGGGAACGGATGCCCGTCCCACGTGGTGCAGCGGCCCTCGTCGGGCCCCGCCGGCCTCACGCCCTCGTCGATGTCGGTCTGTGTCTACTCCCAGGACACCGGCACCTCCATGCTGATGTGGTCCGGCCGCGTCGACTCGTCCTCCGCGCAGGCCTACGCCGACGCGGTCGAGCAGGCTGGGTCGCGCGGACCCGCGTGCACCGGCGCCCCCACCGGGCGGTGGGTCGCCCTCGGCCTGCACGACGACGACGGCACACGCTGGGACGTGGTCGACCTGCAGTGCGCCGCGATCAGGGTGGCCGACGGCATCGTTCCGCTGACCCGGGCGACCGTCGGCGACTGGGCACGCGAAGGCGTCACGGCGTACGCCGTTGCCGGGCCGTCGGTCCCGCCCTCCGTGGCGCCGTACTTCCACGAGGCCATGAGCTGACGCGAGCCGGCGCTCGCCATACTGACCCGGTGAGCACCGCCGACGAGTCGCGCCCGGTCCGCGAGGAGGACGCCTTCGACGTCGAGGCGATGGCCGGCTGGCTCCGCGAGCACGCGGCCGCCTTCCGCGACGACCTGGACGGTACGCCGGAGGTCCGGCAGTTCCCCGGCGGCGCCTCCAACCTCACCTACCTGCTCCGGTTCCCCGGCCGTGACCTGATCCTGCGCAGGCCGCCGTCGGGGGTGAAGGCGAAGAGTGCGCACGACATGGGGCGCGAGTTCGTCATCCAGCGCGCGCTGGCGCCCGTCTACCCGTACGTCGCGCAGATGGTCGCGCTGTGCCGTGACGAGTCGGTGATCGGGTCGGAGTTCTACGTGATGGAGCGGATCGACGGCACCATCTTGCGCAAGGATCTGCCGTTCGAGCTCTCGGCCGAGCAGTCCTCGTCGCTCTGCGAGCACGCCTGGGAGGCCTTGGTCCGGCTGCACTCCGTCGACGTGTCCGGCGTACCGGAGCTGGCGGAGCTCGGGCGGGGTGACGGGTACGTCGCGCGCCAGGTCGCGGGCTGGACCGACCGGCTCTCGCGGGCGGCGACCGACGACCTCGGCGACTGGAGCGGGGTGACCGCCTGGCTCGACTCCCGTCAGCCCGGGGATGTCGGACAGTGCGTGATCCACAACGACTGGCGCTTCGACAACATGGTGCTCGACCCTGCCGACCGGCTGCGCGTGCACGGCGTCCTCGACTGGGAGATGGCCACCGTCGGCGATCCGCTGATGGACCTCGGTGGCGCGCTGGCCTACTGGATCCAGGCCGACGACGACGACTTCTTCCAGGCCTTCCGACGCCAACCGACGACGTCGCCGGGCATGTGGACGCGCGACCAGGTCGTGCACTGGTACGCCGGGCGGACGGGGCTCGAGGTCGGACCCGAGCAGTGGCGGTTCTACGAGGTGTTCGGGCTGTTCCGGCTCGGCGTGATCTGCCAACAGATCTGGTACCGCTACTTCCACGGCCAGACCCACAACGAGGCCTATGCCCGGTTCGGTCCGGCGGTGGGCTATCTCGAGTCGCGCTGCCGCGGGCTGGTGGGCGCCTGATGGGGATGGTGCTGCTGGTCCGGCACGGGCAGGCGTCGTTCGGGGCCGCGGACTACGACGTGCTCAGCGAAGGCGGCGTCGCACAGAGCAAGCGGCTGGGGGTGTGGCTCCGCGAAGCGGGCCTCGAGCCGACCGGTCTGGTGCACGGGGCGATGCGTCGGCAGCGCGACACCGCGACTGCCATGGCCGAGGGTGCCGGATGGCCGGTGGCTCCCGAGCTCGACGAGGGGTGGAACGAGTTCGACCACCTCGGCGTGGTGACCAGCGACAGCGACGCCCCCGGCAGGGGTGTCGACCTCACCGACCGCCGTTCGTTCCAACGCGCCTTCGAGGCGGCGACGGCCCGATGGTCCGGCGGTGCCCACGACGACGAGTACGACGAGTCGTGGCCGGCCTTCGTGGCCCGCACCGCGGCGGCGCTCGACCGGGCCTGCGCCCGCGAGGGCACCACAGTGGTCGCCGCCTCCGGCGGTCCGATCGCGGTGGCCTGCGCCCTGCTGGTCGATCCCGATGCGACGCCCCAGGAGCTGCCGAGGCTGTGGAACGCCTTCAACACCGTCAGCGCGAACACCGGCGTCACCCGCGTGATCACCGGCTCCACCGGTCGCCGGATGCTGACCTTCAACGAGCACTCCCACCTGACCCGCGAGCAGGTCAC
This sequence comes from uncultured Actinomycetota bacterium, assembly GCA_963761515.1. GTDB lineage: Bacteria > Actinomycetota > Actinomycetes > Propionibacteriales > Nocardioidaceae > Nocardioides. The sequence goes on along the minus strand of CAVXHO010000001.1, from coordinate 375,542 downwards.
CTACCGCTGAGTCAGCGGGTGCTGCCCCGTCGGACCACCGACCAGGCCGCGGAGAAATCGCCCGGGTCCTCGCCCAGGGCGGCGCGCGCGCAGGCCTTGCCCTGCTCGCGCAGGGACTGGGCGACGGTGGTGAGGCCGAGCTCGGCCGCGGCCGGTACGTCGTCCCAGCCGGTCAGCGAGAGCTCGTCGGGGATGTGGCATCCCGCGGCGTGAGCCGCCCGGGCCACGCCCAGCGCTTGCTGGTCGCTCATGGCTGCGATCGCATCGGGGCGGTCATCCGACGTGAGCAGCTGGGTGGCCAGTCGTTGCGCCTCCTCGACGTCGTTGCGTCCGCAGACGGCGACCGGGACGTCGTCCCAGGCGATCCCGACCCCGTCCACGGCCTCGCGGTAGCCGGCCAGACGCTCCCGCGTCACCGGGAAGGTGACGTCGGCGAGGTCGACGCCGTGCGCTATCCGGCTCACCCGATCGCGGTTCAGCTGGAGGCTCACCACCGCCGGACGGCGGGCGCCGGCGAAGGCGAGCGCACCGATCGAGCGAGCCGCGGCGCGGTGGTCGATGCTCACCAGCCGCACCCCCTCCCGGCGAGGCCCGCTGTGGATGACCGCGGGGCGCTTCGTCGCGCGGATGGCGTCCAGGACCGGGTCGTCGTCGGACGTGGTCCAGACGATGAACCCGTCGACCGCCGCGTCCGTGACCCGCGAGACGTCGTCCTCGGCACCCGTGATCGGCAGGATCGTCATCCCGTAGCCACGGTCCGCGCAGACCTCGGCGACGCCGGCCAGGAAGGAGACGGCCCCCGGGTCGTCGAAGGCGTAGCTGAGGTGCTCACCCATCACCACCCCCAGGGTCAGGGTGCTTCCCCGCCGCAGCGATCTCGCCCGGGCATCCGGACCGGCGTACCCCAGGTCGGTGGCCGCCGCGAGGACCCGCGCTCGTGCCTCCGCGGACACCCGGTCGGGACGGCTGTAGGTGTAGGAGGCCGTCATCACCGAGACCCCCGCGCGCTCCGCGACCTGCGCGAGCGTCACCCGTTTCGAGCCGCCGTCCGCCATGCCTCGAGCATAGGTGTGTATCGTTACACAATGCCGACCTTCGTGCGCGACTCGCTGACCCGGGTCGGTTACGTGATGATCGCCTGGTTCGCCTACCTGCAGGCCTCGCCGGGTCTCGTCGTACCCCACCTGCGGGACGAGCTCGGGCTCAGCTACCTGGTCGGCGGTCTGCACGTCGCCGCCTTCTCCGCAGGGGCCATGCTCGCCGGCGCCGGCTCCTCCTGGCTGGAGCGAGCGCTGGGACGGAACCGCCTGCTCTGGTCCGGAGCCGCAGTCCTGAGCGCCGGCGCGATCGCCCTCACGGCCGGTCACACGGTCGAGCAGACGATCACGGCCACCCTGCTGATGGGCATCGGCGGCGGAGTGGTGCTGGCGACGGCGCAGGCCACCCTCGCCGACCATCACGGCCCGCTTCGCACGGTCGCCCTGACCGAGGCCAACGTGGCTGCCAGCGTCGCCTACCTCCTGCTGATCGGGATGTTCTCGGTGTCGGCCGCGCTCCATGCCGGCTGGCGGCTCGCCATCCTGGCCTCGTTGCTGGTGCCCCTCGCGGTCTGGTGGAGCCATCGCGGGTCCACCCTCGACGTCTCCGCGCCCTCGCAGTCGAGCCGGGGGCGCCTCCCGGGTGCGTTCTGGGTAGCGGCCATGGTCCTGGTGTGTACGACGGCGGCCGAGTGGTGCATCACCGCCTGGGGCGCGAGCTTCCTCCAGGACGTCCTCGACGTGTCGACCGACACCGCGGTCTCCCTGATGGTCGGCTACTTCGGGGGAGTCCTGGTGGGGCGAGCCGTGGGCAGCCGCCTGGCCCGCCGGTACGACCCGACACGGCTGCTCGCCTGGGCACTGGGCGTGGCCGCGGTGGGGTTCGTCGTCATGTGGCCGGCCGTCTCCACGGCCCAAGCACTGGTGGGACTGGCCCTCCTGGGTGTCGGCTTGGGCAACCTCTTCCCCCTGGGGATGTCCGTCGCTGTGACCCTCGCGCCCGAGCAGGCGGCGTCGGCGAGCGGTCGAGCAGTGGCCATGACCTCGCTCGCCGTACTGCTCGCTCCGCTCGTCGTCGGGACGATGGCGGACGCGACGTCGTTGAGGTCCGCCCTCGCCGTGGTGCCGGTCATGCTCGCCCTCGCCACGGCCGGCCTGGTCGTCGTACGCCGACAGGCACGCGTGGCGGAGGCGGCCGCCGAGCTCCAGCCCTCCGCGTCACCACACGGCTGAGCGGGCAGCCTCCAGCGGATCAGCGCAGAGCGGTTCTGCTGACGGCAGCACACCGTTGGGTCGACGTACCCCGGGTGTCACGGTGGCTGCATGAGTGACGAACACACGGCCTGGCGCCGGATCGACGACGAGCTGGCCAGCAGCCTGCTCGAACAACGCACCCTCGTGATGGGCGGCGTGCTGGACGAGACGCTGGGCAACCGGCTCTGCAACGGCCTGCTGGTGCTGTCGGCCCGCGACCCCCACGCCGACATCCGGCTCTGGATCAACTCTCCGGGCGGGTCGGTCCCCGCGATGCTGGCGATCCGCGACGTGATGACGCTGATCCCCAACGACGTCAGCACCCTCGCGATGGGGATCGCGTGCAGTGCCGGGCAGTTCCTGCTCAGCGCCGGCGCGAAGGGCAAGCGCTACGCGCTCCCTCACGCGCGGGTGCTGCTGCACCAAGGCTCGGCCGGGATCGGCGGCACCGCGATGGACATCGCGATCCAGGCCGACGACCTGCGCCACACCCGCGACACCGTCCTGCGGCTGATCAGCGACGACACCGGACAGGACCTCGAGACCGTCGAGCGCGACTCGCGACGCGACCGGTGGTTCAGCGCCGAGGAGGCGCTGGGCTACGGGTTCGTGGACCGGATCGTCGACTCGATGGACGACGTACAGCCCGCGTCCGTGCGGCCGCTGGGTCTGGGGGTGCGCGCATGAGCAGCTACTCGATCCCCTACGTGACCACCCAGACCAACCGGGGCGAGCGGACGGTCGACGTCTACTCCCGGCTGCTGGCCGACCGCATCATCTACCTCGGTACGCCGATCGACGACGGCGTCGCGAACACCGTGATCGCCCAGCTCATCCACCTGGAGTCGGAGAGTCCCGAGGCGCCGATCAACCTCTACATCAACTCTCCGGGCGGCTCGATCCCGGCGATGTTGGCGATCTACGACGCCATGCAGTTCGTCCGGCCCTCCATCGAGACCACGTGCGTCGGCCAGGCGGTCGCGACCGCTGCCGTGCTGTTGGCGGGCGGGGCTCCGGGTCGTCGCCAGATCCTGCGGCACGGCCGGGTCGTGCTGCACGCGCCGGCAGCGGAGGGCCGCGGCACGATCCCCGACCTGATCCTCGAGGCGGACGAGATCGAGCGGGTGCGGTCGCTGCTCGAGGAGCTCCTCGCGCACGACACCGGAAAGACACCGATGCAGATTCGTGAGGACACCGAGCGTGACTTGGTGCTCACAGCGGGGCACGCTGTGGAGTACGGCGTCGTGGACGCCGTGATCACCGAACGGGAGGCGGTCGGCTCAGGCCGCGAGGCAGAGAGGAGTGCGTAGTGACTTCCCCGCGGAGGCGACGCGCGAAGCGAGGTCGGCGACCGAGAGGCCGAGGGCTCCGGCCATCGCCGCAAGAAGCTCCGAGGAAGGGTCCTTCAGACCCCTCTCCACCTCGCTGAGGTACTGAGGCGAGACGCCGGCCTCTTCCGCGACGTCGACGAGTCGACGGCCGGAGGCCTGGCGCTCGTCGCGGAGCTCGCGCCCCACCGACTCGCGCCACAGGGTCTCGACCCCGCCGTCCCGACCGGGGTGGGTCGGGCGCTCGCGCGTGGGCTCACTCGGCCGGCGGTGTGGCTGGTCCTGCTCCTGCGGTGGCTCCCGGCGTACCGGCAGCGGAACGACGTCTCCCATGAACCGATGCTAGGCGCGCCCCCGCCCGAGGTCTGCCCCGTTCCGCTCACAGCGGAAACCGGCGGGTGGTTTCGAAACGGCGCTCTCCGGTGGTTGAGGAGCGAGCCGGGCTGTCCGGTGGTGGAGGAGCGAGCCGGGCACGCCGGTGGTTGAGGAGCGCGCCGGGCTGTCCGGTGGTTGAGGAGCGAGCCGGGCTGTCCGGTGGTTGAGGAGCGAGCCCCTGGGCGAGCGTCTCGAAACCACCCTCACCGCTTCTGACCCCACCGAGCACGGCTCGCGAGGGCAGGTAGGTCGTCGAGCCGACCGTCGATCAGGGCGCGGCGCTTGGCCCGGTTCCAACCCTGGACGCGCTTCTCGAAAGCGAAGGCCTCGTCGATGCGGTCGTACTCGACAGCCCACACCAACCGCACCGGGCGGCGGTGCCGGGTGTACGCCGCTCCCAGCCCGAGTTGATGCTCCGCGACACGACGCTCGAGATCGACGGTGCTGCCGACGTAGTACGAACCGTCTCCGCACTCCAGGATGTAGACCCACGCCATCACAGGAGGCTCTCCCGCTGGGAGGTCGCTCGCCAACGGCGGCGGGGTCGCTGTGGATATCCCCTGGTGGTTTCGAGACGCTCGCTGAGCTCGCTCCTCAACCACCGGAGAGGGCCGGCTCACGACGCGGCCGCCGAACCGGACTACGCCCGCCTCCCTGGTGGTTGAGGAGCGAGCCCCTGGGCGAGCGTCTCGAAACCACCCTCACGGCTTCTGACCCCACCGAGCACGGCTCGCGAGGGCAGGTGGTTGAGGAGCGAGCCGGGCCCTCCGGTGGTTGAGGAGCGAGCCCCTGGGCGAGCGTCTCGAAACCACCGCACTCCTCAACCAGCGGAAGGGGGCCGTAGCCTCGCCGAGGCTCGCGTAGCCTCGGCCGACATGAGCGTCCGGCATGCCACCGCCTGCATCATCGGAGCCGGCTCGTCCGGGATCACCGCGGCCCAGGTGCTGCAGGCGCAGGGGATCGACTTCGACTGCTTCGAGATGGGCTCGGGCGTCGGCGGGAACTGGCGCTACGAGAACGACAACGGCGTCAGCTCGGCGTACCGCTCGCTGCACGTCAACACCTCCCGCGAGGGGACGCAGTACGCCGCGTGGCCGATGCCGGCGAGCCTGCCGGACTACCCGAGCCACTGGCAGATCGCGCAGTACTTCGACGACTTCGTCGACCACTTCGGGCTCCGCGAGGCGATCACGTTCCGCACCGAGGTGACGAAGGTGGCGTCCGCGGAGGGCGGTGGGTGGGACGTCACGATCCGGCCGCGCGACGACGCGCGTGCGGTCGCGACCCGGCACTACGACCACGTGCTGGTCGCCAACGGTCACCACTGGGACCCGCGCTGGCCCGAGCCGTCGTTCCCGGGCAGCGAAGACTTCCCGGGCGAGCAGCTCCACGCGCACTACTACCGCACCCCTGAGGTCTTCGCCGGCAAGCGAGTGGTGGTGCTCGGCATCGGGAACTCCGCGACCGACATCGCCGTGGAGGCGTCGCGAGACGCCAGCGCGACGTACCTCGCGATGCGTCGCGGCGCGTGGGTCTTGCCCAAGTACCTGTTCGGCATGCCGACCGACCACCTCACCAGCTCCCCGCTCGCGCGGGGATCGCTCCGGCTCCAGAAGCTCGGGATGCGCACGATGCTGCGGATCGCCGTCGGCAAGATGACCGATTACGGGCTGCCCGAACCCGACCACGACGTGCTCGAGGCCCACCCCACGGTCAGCGATGCGCTCCTCAGCCGGCTGGGCCACGGCGACATCACCGTGAAGCCGACGATCAGCCGGTTCGACGGCTCGTCGGTGGTCTTCGCCGACGGCAGCAGCGTCGAGGCCGACGTCGTCGTCTACAGCACCGGCTACAAGGTGACCTTCCCCTTCCTCGACGAGTCGGTGCTCACCACCGACGACAACCACGTCAACCTCTACCGCCGTGTCGTCCCGCCCGACCGGCCCGGATTGTGGTTCATCGGGCTCGTCCAGCCGCTCGGCGCGGTCATGCCGCTGGCCGAGGCCCAGGCGCACTGGGTCGCCGACCTGATCACCGGCCGCGTCACGCTCCCGCCGCGCGCCGAGATGCGTGCCCAGATCACGTCGTACGACGCGGCGCTGCGCAAACGCTTCGTGGCGAGCAAGCGGCACACGATCGAGGTGGACTTCCACACCTACCTCGCCGAGCTGGAGAAGGAGCGGAAGACCCGGGCTCTGGTGCCGGGAAGCCGATGAAGGCTGCTCAACCGTCCCGCTGGTTGAGGAGCTCGCGGCACCTCCGCTGGTTGAGGACGTCGCCGATCCCCGCTGGTTGAGGAGGTCGCGGGTCGCTCCCTTGGTGAGGAGGTCGCGGGTCGCTCCCTTGGTTGAGGAGCCCGCGGGCGCCACCGCTGGTTGAGGGGCTCGCTCTGTGCCACCGCTGGTTGAGGAGGTCGCTCTGCGACCGTCTCGAAACCACGCGGACAAGGTCGGCCCGTTGCGGTGGTCTTGTGGTTGCGGTTGTGAAAGAACGAGAAGTGTGGTGGCGGTTGCTTTGGGTTGCGGTACCTCCGGACGTTGGCTTGCTTGGGTGCGGCGTTGCTTGGAGGTGCTCCTTGTGGTCGCCGTCTTTTCTCTTTCCCTTGAATGAATGACGGGAAAGTATTTTCTGTGGATTATCTCGGATCCTGGGATAAACCCTGTGGATATCGCCTGGAATGTCGGTGGCCCCTGATTCCATATACCTATGTCGATCACCGCCGAGAGCCCCGGGCACGTCACCCGCAGCGGTGCTGGCCGAGGCGGTCGCGGCGGTGCGTGGGCTGGCCGACGTCCTGTGGTCGGCCAGGTCGGATGACGAGCTGGTCGAGGTGGTCGGCCAGGTCCAGCAGCTCACCTCAGTCACTGGCCGCGGTCGAAGCCGACGCGGTCGCCGAGGTCGACGCCCGCGATCTGGCCAAGCAGCGGCTGCACTACGGCTCGACCGGGGACTGGCTCACCCACGCCGGCGGCCTGCGTCGTGGTGAGGGCAAGCGCCGGGTGGTGCGGGCCAGGGCGCTGACCGGTCCGCTCACCCGCACCCGGGACGGACTCGTCGCCGGGACGATCTCACCGGAGCAGGCCGATGTCATCGTCCGGGCCGTCGCCGACCTGCCGTCCGGTGACCTGGTCCGGCGCCGCGGGGAGAAGGTCCTGCTGCGTCAGGCCAGGAGCCTGGATGCCTCCGACCTCGCCCGGGCCGGACGGCACCTGGCCGAGGTGGTCGACCCCGACGCCGTCGACCGCCGCCTCGAAGCGCAGCTGGAGCGTGAGGAGCGTGCCGCGCACCTGACCCGCTACCTCTCCGTCAGCGAGGACCGCGCCGGCGGAGTCCGGGTCCGGGGCCACGGGACCGCCGAGGACGGCGCCCTACTGATGGCCGGCGTTGTTGCCGCTGACCTGTCCCGAACCCGCCACCCAGTCAGCCACCAACACCGAGTCCGGGGAGCAGCACCTCGACCCCCGCGACCACGGCGCCAGGCTCTGGGACGCCCTGGTCGCCACCGCCCAGCACTCGTTGGACACCCAGCTACCGCCGGAGACCCACGGCACCCCCGCCCGGCTCCTGATCACCGTCGACCACCACACCCTCAAGGCCGACCTCGAAGCGGCCGGGGTCGGCACCACTGCCGACGGCACCGACCTACCCCCCGACACCCTGCGCCGGCTCGCCTGTGACGCCGAGATCCTCCCCGCCGTCCTCGGCAGCCACGGCGAGGTCCTCGACGTCGGCCGAACCCGCCGCCCGGTCACCGCACCCATCTGGACCGCCCTGGTGATCCGCGACCGGCACTGCACCTTCCCCGGCTGCAGGCGACCGCCACTGATGTGTCACGCCCACCACCTCACCCACTGGACATCAGGCGGCGAAACGAAGCTCGATAATCTCGCCCTGTTGTGTGGCCACCACCACCGCGTCATTCACCACACGCCCTGGGAAATACGCCTCAACTCCGCCGATCGGAGACCCGAATTCCTGCCACCACCCACACTCGCAAACACACCCGCATGGATCAGACAGCGATGGCGCGCCGAGCCCACATAAACCGACAGGCTTGACTGTTTGTTTGTACGACGCGAGCATGTCCCGGTGACGACCGTCCGCGTGCCGCAGGAGGAGCGGTCCCGTGCCATGCGGGCGCGGCTGATGGACGCCACCATCGAGTGCCTCGTCGAGCGCGGCTTCGGCGGCACGTCGACCACCTTGATCAGTGAGCGGGCGGGGGTCTCGCGCGGTGCCCAGCTGCACCACTTCCCGACCAAGAACGACCTCGTCGTCGCGGCGGTCGAACACCTCACCGAGGTCCGCGGGGCCGAGCTGGCGGCGCGGGCGGCCGCCGTGCCTCGCGGCCCCCACCGCACCCGCGCCGTACTGCGGATGCTGGGCGACCACTTCGCCTCGCCGGTCTTCATCGCCGCTCTCGAGCTGTGGGTGGCTGCTCGTACCGACCCCGCCCTCCTGGCCGCGGTGTCTCCCTTGGAGCTGCGGGTCGGCCGCGAGACCCACCGGATGACCGTCGACCTGCTCGGTGCCGACGAGTCGCGACCGGGCGTCCGCGAGCTCGTCCAGGCGACCCTCGACCTGGTCCGCGGTCTGGGGCTCGCGGCGACCATCACCGACGACACCCGGCGCCGCAAGCGGATCCTCGACCAGTGGGCCCACACCCTCGACGAGGCCATGGCATGAACGATCTCCTGGACCAGGTGCTCGACGACCTCGCCGCGGAGGGCGATCGGCTCGAGGCACTCGTCGCCGGCCGCTCCACCAGGGACTGGCGACGTCCCACGCCGTCCCCCGGGTGGGACGTCGCCTCCCAGATCGCCCATCTGGCCTGGACCGACGAGGCGGCCCACGCGGCCGCGACCGACAAGTCCCGCTGGGACGCCCTGGTCGTCGAGGCCATGGCCGACCCCGAGCACGCCGTCGACCGCGCCGCTCTGACCGGGGGCGTCGCCGCACCGTCGGTGATCCTCGAGCGCTGGCGGATCGCGCGGTCCCGGCTCGCGGAGACGCTTCGCACCTACCCCGCCGGCCAGAAGATGCCCTGGTACGGCCCGCCGATGTCGGCCACCTCGATGGCCACCGCCCGCTTCATGGAGACCTGGGCCCACTCCCGCGACGTGCACGAGGCGCTCGACGCCGAGCCGGAGGTGACCGACCGGATCCGCCACGTCGCGCACCTCGGGGTCCGGACCCGGAACTTCGCCTTCTCGGTGCACGGCCTCGACGCTCCCGACGAGGAGTTCCGGATCTCGCTCACGGCCCCGTCCGGCGACCTGTGGCTCTGGGGTCCCGAGGACGCCGCACAGACGGTCACGGGCGCGGCGTACGACTTCTGCCTGCTCGTCACCCAGCGGGTCAACCGGGCCGACACCTCGCTCGTCGCCGTCGGCCGCGACGCCAACACCTGGCTGTCCATCGCCCAGTGCTTCGCCGGCCCACCCGGCGAGGGACGTGGGCCGCGGTGAGGCCGCTCCGCGTCGGCAACTGCTCGGGCTTCTACGGCGACCGCCTCTCGGCGATGCGCGAGATGCTCGAGGGCGGCGCCGCAGATGGGAAAGGCTCGGACGTCCTCACCGGTGACTACCTCGCCGAGCTGACGATGCTGATCCTGGGCCGCGACCAGCTCAAGGACCCCTCACTCGGGTACGCCCGGACCTACGTACGACAGGTCGAGGACTGTCTGGGCCTGGCCCTGGAGCGTGGCGTGAAGCTCGTCGCCAACGCCGGAGGGCTCAACCCGGCCGCGCTTGCGGCGAAGCTCGGGGAGAACGCCGCGGCGCAAGGTCTCTCGCCGTCCATCGCGTACGTCGACGGCGACGACGTACGCGCACTGGGCTTCCCCGGTGCGCTGACGGCCAACGCCTACCTCGGCGCCTTCGGGATCGCGGCCGCGCTCCGCGACGGTGCGGACATCGTGGTGACCGGTCGGGTCACCGACGCCTCACTCGTGGTCGGGCCGGCCGTCGCCCACTTCGGCTGGGACCCCACGGCGTACGACGAGCTGGCCGGCGCCGTGGTGGCCGGGCACGTGCTCGAGTGCGGCGCCCAAGCGACGGGAGGCAACTTCTCGGGCTTCCTTGCGATGGTCTCGACAGGCTCGACCAGCGAGGAGGGGGTTCGGCCGGGGCAGCCAGACCCCTGGGCTTCCCGATCGCCGAGATCGCGTCCGACGGCTCCTCGGTGATCACCAAGCACGACGGCACCGGTGGGGTCGTCAGTGTGGACACGGTCACCGCGCAGCTCATGTACGAGGTCCAGGGCCCGCTCTACCTCGGCCCTGATGTCACCACGCGGCTCGACACGATCGAGCTCGGCGACGACGGTCGCGACCGCGTCCGCATCTCCGGCGTCCGCGGCCAGCCACCGCCGGAACGGCTCAAGGTGTGCGTCAACGAGCTGGGCGGCTACCGCAACGCGGTCGAGTTCGTGCTGACCGGCCTCGACGTCGAGGAGAAGGCGGCGTGGGTGCGTGCGCAGCTCGAGCCGCGGCTGACCGCGGAGTCGGTCACGTGGTCGCTCGGCCCGGCGCCGATGCCGGACGCCGACACCGAGGAAGGCGCCTCGACCCTGCTCCGCTGCACCGTCCAGGACTCCTCGCCCGAACCGGTCGGCCGCTCCTTCAGCAGTGCCGCGGTCGAGCTCGCGCTCGCGTCGTACCCCGGATTCACGATGACCGCGCCCCCCGGCAACGGGACGCCGTACGGCGTCTACCGCGCCGAGTACGTCGATCGTGGCGCGGTCACCCAGCGCGTCACCCACGCCGACGGTCGCCGGGAGGTGGTCGCGTGAAGCGCCCGCTGGGCACGTTCGTCCACGCCCGGTCCGGCGACAAGGGCGGCGACGCCAACCTCGGCCTGTGGGTGGCTCACGACGGGGTCTCGACAGGCTCGACCAGCGATGAGCAGTACGACGCGCGCGTGGCGTGGCTGCTCGCGCTCGTCACACCGGAGTTCGTCCGCAACCTGCTCCCGGAGACCGCACCGCTCGAGGTCGAGGTCTTCGCCCTGCCCAACCTCGGCGGGGTCAACGTGGTGATCCACGGGCTCCTCGGCCGCGGGGTGGCGGCCTCGACGCGGTTCGACCCCCAGGCGAAGGGGCTCGGCGAATGGGCCCGGTCGCGGCACGTCGAGATCCCGGAGGCGTTGGTATGAGCGAGAGGATCGAGCGGGCGATGGTCACGATGCTCCCTTGGATGTCGATGGGCGACGAGGTGTCGCTCCACATGAAGGCCCCGCCCGAGAAGGTCTGGGCGCTCGTCAGCGACGTGACCCGGATCGGCGAGTTCTCGCCCGAGACCTTCGAGGCGCGCTGGCGGCGGGGCTCGACCGGGCCGGAGGTCGGCGCCCGGTTCAAGGGTCACGTGAAGCGCAACGGCGTCGGCCCGACGTACTGGTCGGCCTGCCGCGTCACCGCGTGCGTGCCGAACGAGGTCTTCGAGTTCGTGGTGGAGGTCGACGGGCCGATGGACGGGCCGATCAACCGGTGGGGCTACCGGCTCGAGGCCGACGGCGACGGCACCCTCGTCACCGAGTACTTCAAGCTCGGTTCGTCGCTGCCGTTGAAGGCCTACTGGCTCGTGCTCGGCCCGTTCCGCGGCCGGACGAACCTCAAGGGCATGCGGACGACGCTCGAGCGGATGAAGGCAGCGGTGGAGGGCCGATGAGCGAGGTCTCGACAGGCTCGACCAGCGTCGGGAACCGCGAGGCGATGGTCGAGAAGCTCGCCGACCTCGAGGCCGAGCACGCGAAGGCGGTCGGCGGCGGCGGGCAGAAGTACGTCGACCGCCACCACGACCGCGGCAAGCTCCTGCCCCGCGAGCGGATCGAGCTCCTCGTCGACCCCGGCTCGGCGTTCCTCGAGCTGTCGCCTCTGGCCGGCTGGGGCTCGGACTTCGCGGTCGGTGCCTCGCTGGTGACCGGGATCGGCGTCGTCGAGGGTGTCGAGTGCCTGATCACCGCCAACGACCCGACGGTCAAGGGTGGCGCGAGCAACCCGTGGACGGTGAAGAAGGGCTTCCGCGCCGCGCAGATCGCCGAGGAGAACGGGCTCCCGACGATCTCCCTGGTCGAGTCGGGTGGTGCCGACCTGCCGACGCAGAAGGAGATCTTCATCCCCGGCGGAAAGGTGTTCCGCGACCTCACCCGCGCCAGCGCACGGCGGCAGCCGACGATCGCGCTGGTCTTCGGAAACTCCACGGCGGGTGGCGCCTACGTGCCGGGCATGAGCGACTACACGGTGATGGTCCGCGAGCAGGCCAAGGTGTTCCTCGGTGGTCCGCCGCTGGTGAAGATGGCGACGGGCGAGGAGTCCGACGACGAGTCCCTGGGCGGTGCCGAGATGCACGCCAGGGTCTCGGGTCTCGCCGACTACCTCGCCGAGGACGAGCACGACGCGATCCGGATCGGCCGCCGGATCGTGGCGCGGCTCAACTGGCGCAAGGCGGTGGTCTCGACAAGCTCGACCGACGGGCCGTCGTACGCCGAGCCGGAGGCGGACCCCGACGAGCTGCTCGACCTGATCCCCTCCGACCTCAAGGAGCCGTTCGACCCGCGCGAGGTGATCGTCCGGATCTGCGACGGCGCCGGGCCGGGCAACGAGCGACCGTTCGACGAGTTCAAGCCGCTCTACGGCACCTCGCTGGTCACCGGCTGGGCACGCCTCCACGGCCGCCCGATCGGGATCCTCGCCAACGCGCAGGGCGTGATCTTCAGCGAGGAGGCGCAGAAGGCGACCCAGTTCATCCAGCTCGCGAACCAGGTCGACACCCCCCTGCTGTTCCTCCACAACACGACCGGCTACATGGTCGGCGCGGAGTACGAGCAGGGCGGGATCATCAAGCACGGCGCCCAGATGATCAACGCGGTCAGCAACAGCCGGGTCCCCCATCTCAGCGTGATCATGGGCGCGTCGTACGGCGCAGGGAACTACGGCATGAACGGCCGCGCCTACGACCCTCGCTTCCTCTTCACCTGGCCGAGCGCGAAGGCCGCCGTGATGGGCCCGGCCCAGCTCGCCGGTGTGCTGTCGATCGTCGCGCGGGCGTCGGCCGAGGCACGCGGCCAGGCGTACGACGACGAGGCCGACGCCGGCATGCGCGCGTTCATCGAGCAGAGCGTCGAGGAGCAGAGCCTGCCGTTCTTCCTCTCGGGGATGTTGTACGACGACGGCGTGATCGACCCGCGGGACACCCGGACCGTGCTGGCCATCTGCCTCTCGGTCATCGAGACCGTCCCGATCAAGGGCGCCGAGGGCTACGGGGTGTTCCGCACGTGAGGTGGACGGATGGTTTCGAGACGCTCGCTGGCGCTCGCTCCTCAACCACCGGTGGGACGCTCGCTGGCGCTCGCTCCTCAACCACCGGGAAGACGCCCGCTGGCGCTCGCTCCTCAACCACCGGGGAGGGCACGTGATCAGACGACTCCTCGTCGCGAACCGGGGCGAGATCGCCCGTCGGGTGTTCGCGACCTGTCGCCGACTCGGCATCGAGACAGTGGCGGTGCACTCGGACGCCGACGCCGGACTGCCCTACGTGCGTGAGGCCGACACCGCCGTGCACCTCCCGGGCAGCGCGCCGGCCGACACCTACCTACGCGTCGACCTGCTGGTCGAGGCTGCCCGTCGTTCCGGCGCCGACGCGGTGCATCCGGGCTACGGCTTCCTGTCCGAGAACGCCGCTTTCGCACGCGCCGTGACCAAGGCCGGTCTGATCTGGGTCGGCCCTTCGCCGAAGTCGATCGAGCAGATGGGCTCCAAGGTCCGGGCCAAGGAGCTGATGCGGAAGGCAGGCGTGCCCGTCCTCGAGACACCGGCGAAGCCACGCGAGGCCGATCTGCCTCTCCTGGTGAAGGCGTCCGCGGGCGGCGGCGGCCGCGGCATGCGCGTCGTACGCTCGCTCGACGACCTGAACAGCGAGGTCGACGCGGCGAGCGCCGAGGCCGACAGCGCCTTCGGCGACGGGACCGTCTTCCTCGAGCCCTACGTCGAGCACGCACGCCACGTCGAGGTGCAGGTCGTGGGCCATGCGACCGGCGTTCTCGTCCTCGGCGAGCGCGACTGCTCGGTCCAGCGGCGCCATCAGAAGGTGGTCGAGGAGTCGCCGGCCCCGCGGCTGCCGGACCAGACCCGCGCGGCCCTGCATCAGGCGGCGCACGCCGCAGCCGCGGCGATCGACTACCGGGGCGCCGGCACCGTCGAGTTCCTCTACGACGCCGAGGCCGACCGCTTCTTCTTCCTCGAGATGAACACCCGCCTCCAGGTCGAGCACCCCGTCACCGAGCTCGTCCACGGCGTCGACCTCGTCGAGCTCCAGCTCACGGTGGCGGAGGGGGGCTCGCCCGACCCCGCACGATCGGCGAGACCTACGGTCACGCGATCGAGGTCCGGTTGTACGCCGAGGACCCGGCCGCCGACTGGCAGCCCCAGAGCGGGGTGCTGACGCTGGTCGACGTACCCGGGGTCGACGGCGAGTTCGACCTGCTCAACCGGCCCGGGCTGCGGCTGGATGCCGGGGTCGAGACCGGCAGCGAGGTCTCCACCCACTACGACGCGATGCTCGCCAAGGTGGTCGCCTGGGCGCCGACCCGCGAGCAGGCCGCCCGTCGGCTGGCCGCGGCGTTGCGTGGGGCTCGGATCCACGGCGTGGTCACCAACCGCGACCTGCTCGTGGACATCCTCGAGGACGCCGCCTTCGTGGCGGGCGACGTCGACACGTCCTTCCTCGCCGACCGCGCCATCACGCAGCCGGAGCCCGATCAAGGGGCATCCGTCGCGGCTGCCCTGGCCCTGGCCGAGCGCGACGCGGCCGCCCGCCGCATCCAGCGCGGCGTCCCGGTCGCCTGGCGCAACGTCGTCAGCCAGCCCCAGGTCACCCGCTTCCTCGGGCCGTCCGCCCCAGGTGCTGCCAGAGCCACACCCCGAGCGGAAAACCCGATCATCGAGGTCGAGTGGTACGGCGGGCGGGACGGCTACACCGTCGACGGGTTCGCCGTCGTCGAGGCCGGCCCCGATCGCGTGGCGCTGGAGCGAGGCGGCGTCCGGACGGCGTACGACGTGGCGGTGACCGGTGACGCGGTCGACGTCGACTCGGCGACCGGCCATACGCGGCTCACGCTGGTGCCGCGCTTCACCGACCCGGCCGACGCGGTCGCCAGCGGCAGCCTGCTGGCCCCGATGCCCGGCACCGTGGTCCGCGTCGCTGTGGCGGAGGGCGACGCCGTCGAGGCGGGGCAGACCGTGCTCGTCCTCGAGGCCATGAAGATGCAGCACACGGTGACGGCGCCCCGGGCCGGCACCGTGACCCGGATGTCCGTCCAGCCCGGCGCCCAGGTGGCGGCCAACGAGGTGCTGGCGGTGGTCGAGCCGTCGTCGGCCGAGCGGAGTCGAGACCACGAGGAGAAGGAGGAGGGATGACCCCATTCACCGAGAGCCCGGAACGCCAGGCGCTGCGCCGCGAGGTGGCCAAGCTCGCCGGCAGGTTCGGCCGTGAGTGGTTCACCGAGAGGGCGCGATCGGGGGAGAAGACCACCGCCCTCTGGCTGGAGATCGCCAAGTTCGGGTACCTCGGCATCAACATCCCCGAGGAGTACGGCGGCGGTGGGGGCGGGATCGGCGACATCGCCGCGGTCTGCGAGGAGCTCGCGGCGCAGGGCTGCCCGCTGCTGCTGATGGTCGTCAGCCCCGCGATCTGCGGGACGATCATCAGCCGTTACGGCACCGAGGAGCAGAAGCGCCGCTGGCTGCCCGGCATCTGCGACGGCACCGGGACGATGGCCTTCGCGATCACGGAGCCGGATGCCGGCACCAACACCCACAACATCACCACGACCGCGCGCCGCGACGGAGACGGATGGGTGCTGAACGGCCGCAAGATCTACATCTCCGGCGTCGACGAGGCCGACAACGTGCTGGTGGTCGCACGCACCGAGGACGCGAGGACGGGCAAGCTCAAGCCGGTCCTCTTCGTGGTGCCCACCGACGCGGACGGATTCGAGGCCCGCCCGATCCCGATGGAGATCGTCAGCCCCGAGCTGCAGTTCCAGGTGTTCATCGACGACGTGCGGCTGCCGGGCGACGCGGTGGTCGGTGATGAGGACGGCGGGCTCGTGCAGCTGTTCGCGGGGCTCAACCCGGAGCGGATCATGGCTGCGTCGTTCTCGACCGGCCTCGCGCGGTTCGCGCTCGAGAAGGCCGCGTCGTACGCCAAGGAGCGCACCGTGTTCCAGGGCCCGATCGGGTCGCACCAGGCGATCGCGCACCCGCTGGCGCAGTCGAAGATCGAGATCGAGCTGGCGCGGCTGATGACGCAGAAGGCGGCCGCGCTCTACGACGCGGGCGACGACCTGGGTGCGGGCGAGGCAGCCAACATGGCCAAGTACGCCGCCGCCGAGGCTGCCTGCGACGCGGCCGACCGCGCCGTGCAGACCCACGGCGGCAACGGGATCACCCAGGAGTACGGCATGGCCGGGCTCCTGGTCGCGACCCGCGCCGGCCGGATCGCACCGGTCTCGCGCGAGATGATCCTCAACTTCGTGGCCATGCACTCACTGGGGCTGCCCAAGAGCTACTAGGCCGACCATCGCACCGCGTCGTACGCCCAGTCGGCCGGGGCGTGGACGCCGTACAGATCGGGGCGCGCGTCCAGCAGTGCGCTGAGGCCACCCATGGTGCGGTCCTCGCGCTCACGCGCGGCCTCGACGCCGTGCGGCCGCCCACGCCGTGACGTGGTGTCGCTGTCCTGCGGCAACGGATCCCCCTCCGCTCGTGGGCCGCTGGTGACGGCTCGTGCTGCCAGCATGCCGGGCGCGGTTTTCGTGCCGGTTACGTGCCGTGAACTCCAGGTGAAGACTCGGCCACGACCGGGAGGAGGTTGCGGCCCCCGACGGGGTCATGCCTCAATGGCGGCAGGCGGATCGGTCTAAGCGGAGGTGGGGATGGTCTCGACGGTGGACTGGCGATACGTCACGGACGGCGGGCTGGAGACCGACCTGATCTTCCATCACGGGGTCGACCTGCCGGCGTTCGCGGCGTACCCCCTGGTGTGGACCGACGAGGGCCGCGCGCTGCTGCGCGGCTACTACGACGGGTACGCCGACATCGCGGCCGCGGTCGGGGCGGGGCTGCGACTCGAGGCGCCGACCTGGCGGGCCAACACCGACTGGGGTGCGGCTCTCGGTCACGACCCGCGCACGGTCGTCGAGGCGAACCGGGAGGCGGTTGGGCTCCTCCAGGGTCTCGCCCACGAGTGGCGCGACCGGGTCCCCGACATCGTGGTGACCGGGATGGTCGGGCCGCGCGGCGACGGGTACCGCCACAGCGGGGCCATCGATCCCGACGAGGCCGCGGACTACCACGCGCCACAGGTCCGGGCCTTCGCCGAGACCGGGGTCCAGCAGGTCTGTGCGCTGACGTTGACCGACCCCGGTGAGGCGATCGGCGTCGTGCGCGCGGCGGACTCCTTCGGGGTGCCGGCAGCGATCGGCTTCACGGTCGAGACCGACGGCCGGCTGCCGGACGGTACGACGCTGCGGGCGGCCATCGAGCGGGTCGACGAGGTCGCCCCGCCGGCGTACTACCTGGTCAACTGCGCCCACCCGACCCACGTGCTCCCGGCCCTCGAAGACTCCGGAGGCTGGGCCGACCGGATCCACGGCCTGCGCTGCAACGCCTCGACCGCGAGCCACGCCGAGCTGGACGAGGCCGAGGAGCTCGACGAGGGAGACCTGGGCGTGTTCGTCCCGGCGCACCGCGCGCTCGAGGAGCGGCTGCCGGCGCTCGAGATCGTCGGCGGCTGCTGCGGGACGGACGCGCGGCACGTCGCCTCGCTGTGGGGCGTGGGCTGAGCGACTCAGCGCAGGGGGACGAACCGGTACCCACCGTGCCGGGTCACCTGGACGCCGCGCATCGACGCCGCCACCCGCAGCATCGTGCCGGCCACCGGGATCACCATCACGCCACCGGTGTGGAGCTGGTCGACGAGCTCGTCGGGCAGGTCGTCGGGCATCGCGGACACCAGGATCCGGTGGTACGGCGCGGCGCTCGGCAGGCCGAGGACGCCCGGGACGGCCTCGTGGATGCTCGCCCAGGGGAGGTCGTGGGCGTCGAGGTGGCGGGTGCCCAGCTCGACGAGGTCGGGCTCCAGCTCCACGCCGAGCACTCGGCCGGTGGGTCCGACGAGCTGGGCGAGCAGCGCGGTGGACCAGCCGGAGCCGGACCCGACGTCGAGCACCCGCTGGCCGGCGTACACGTCGAGGAGGCGGAGCATCGACTCGACGGTCCGCGGCTGGCTGTTGGTCTGCCCGTGCCCGATCGGCAGCGGTCCGTCGTACCCGGCCCGCCGCCGCTCCGACTTCGGCAGGAACTCCTGGCGCGGACAGGCCCGGAATGCCTCCGCCACGCGGTCCATCCCCCGAGTGAAGCACCGATGCGCGGGTAGTCCCCGGCCAGATGGCTGCCGATCGGCCGGATTCACGACCATCTGACCGGGGACTACCCGACGTTGGATCCGCTCGGTAAGGCCGCCAGGGTCCGCTGGCGGACGACCGCGACGACGATGAGGGTGGCGACCGCGAGGCCGAAGACCGCCGCTCCCCACGCCGCCTCGACCCGGCCGGTGCCGGCCTCAGCGGCCTGGCTCGGGCCGAACCAGGTGGCGTACGTCGCGACCGCGCCGACCGCCAGCGCGAGCCGGTGCCGGCCGTCCCATCCCGGTCGCCTCGACCACCGCCGCACGACCCAGGCGCTCCCACCCGCCGCGGCCGCGAAGCAGGCGACCGCGACGAGAGCGCCCCACGCCCCGTCGAACGGCAGCTCGGTGCTCAGCCAGTAGCCGCTGGTGACCGCGAACGCCGCGACCGCCACCACGACGGGGTGCGGGGCACTGCTCGACGGGTCGGGCTGCGCGGGCGCGTCGACCACGCAGCGCGGCGACGACCAGCCCGACGATCGCCGCGATCGAGACGATGAACTGCAGGGGGGTGCCGATGAAGTCGAGGTCCTGGGCCTGCACGACGCCGAGGAACACGCACCCGGTCACGAAGAACGCTGCGGTGACGACCAGCCCCGGCCGGCGCAGCCACGGAAGGGTCGGGGTCGGGTCGAACGCCTCGACCAGCGCGATCGGCACACAGATGCTCCACACCGTGTGCAGGGCGAGGCTCCACAGCAGGAGCGAGCCGCTGATCCCCAGGCCGGGGATCTCGGCGTACCCGGCGAAGGACGGCAGCCCGAGGTAGCCCGGGTTGAAGATCATCTGGTCGACCGGGCCCTCCTCGATCACGGCGTACGCCGCGGCCAGCAGCACGATCGTCGGCCAGCCCCGGCCGAGTCGGCGGGCGGTCTCGCGCACCAGCAGGGCGCCCGCGCCGTACAACGGCATCAGGAAGAAGACGTCGCCGTACTGCGAGATCGGGATGTTGCCCAGCAGGTACTCACCGATGGTCGGCGCCAGCAGGAGCAGGCCGAAGGCGAGCAGGAGCCGATGTCGCCGGGGCCCGTCCGATGCCACCGCTCGAGTCAACCATCCTGCCCGGATAGTCCCCGGTCAGATGGTCGTGAAATCACCGAATCAGGAACCATCTGCCCGGGGACTACCCGTCGGGAGCGTCAGGAGCGGCGGGGTGGGCGGGGGACGAAGAGGGGGACCCGGGCGGCGTAGGCCTCCCAGCCGGGACGGGTGCTCATCGTCTTCTCCAGCAGCTTGGCGCCGGTCACGTTGCGGACGAAGTGCGTCATCGCGAGCGGTGACGCCACGGTCAGCAGTGCCGGCAGCCAGCCGGACGCCGCACCACCGACCAGCCAGATCCCCCACCACAGGCAGGCGTCGCCGAAGTAGTTGGGATGACGCGTCCAGGCCCACAGCCCGTGGTCCATGACCGGGCCGCGGTCGGGGTCGCGCTGGTACGCCGCGAGCTGGGCGTCGCCGACGGTCTCGAAGACGACGCCGACGGCCCAGACCGGGACGCCGAGTGCGACCAGGGGCCAGGCGGCCAGGTCGCTGTGGCCGGCTGCGATCAGGGGCAGGGCGATCAGGCAGATGGAGGCGCCCTGGGTGACGAAGACCTTGCGGATCGCGACGCCGAAGCCGCCGCCGTCGAGCAGCTCCTCGTAGCGGGGGTCCTCGCCCTTGCCACGCGAGCGCCTGAGGATGTGCCAGGACAGCCGGCACCCCCAGACCGCGACCAGCCCGAACAGGAGCCAGCGCCGCCACGGGGTGGCCGTGCCGGCGACGGCCATCGCGAGTGCGATCGCTGCCAGCGTCAGGCCCCAGGCGACGTCGATCACCGAGACCCGGCCGACCCGGCGGGCGACCAGGGCGGTGACCACCATGGCCACCGTCGAGACGCAGACCGCGAGCAGTGCAAGGCCCCACCAGGTGCTGATCACCTGTCACGCTCCATCGGCAGACACCGGGCGGCGAGATCGCCGGTCACGCGTCGTCCCCTCGGTGGAGCACGATCTGGTTCACGTCGAGGTATCCGGATCCGAAGCCGGCTCGCGAGTAGTCCAGGTAGAAGTGCCACATCCGCACGAACGTCTCGTCGAAGCCCAGCGCCAGCACCCGGTCACGGGCCGCGACGAAGCGCTCGTCCCACTGGCGCAGCGTCTCCGCGTAGTGCGAGCCGAAGGACAGCCGGTCGGCGACGCGCAGCGCGGTGTGCCGCCGGGTGATCCGGTCGATCACCTCGACCGAGGGCAGGAAGCCGCCGGGGAAGATGTACTTGTTGATCCAGGTGTAGGTGTTGCGGGTCGCCAGCATCCGGTCGTGGCGCATCGTGATCGCTTGCAGGCCGACTCTCCCGCCGCTCGCGAGGACCCGGTCGAGGATCCGGAAGTACTCCTCCCAGAAGTCGTAGCCGACCGCCTCGATCATCTCCACCGACAGCACGGCGTCGTAGGCCTCGAGGTGGGGTGACCCGGGCGAGACCAGCTCCCGGTAGTCGAGGAGCTCCACGACCACCCGGTCGGACAGCCCGGCGTCGGCGATCCGGCGCTCGGCGAGCACCTTCTGCTCGGTCGACAGCGTGATCGAGTGGACCAGGGCACCGCGCGCGGCCGCCCGGATCGCGAGCTCGCCCCAACCGGTGCCGATCTCGAGCACCCGGGAGCCGGGACCGACCTCGGTGCGGTCGAGCAGCCGCTCGATCTTGCGGGTCTGCGCCTCGCGCAGGTCGCCGCCCGGCTCCGGTGCAGCCATCAGCGTGTGGTCGTCGCCGCGGACCGGATCGGTGGCGAAGAGCGCCGACGAGTAGCTCAGTCCCCCGTCGAGGAACAGCTCGAAGAGGTCGTTGGAGAGGTCGTAGTGGTGGGCGATGTTGCGCTGGGAGTTGGCGCGGGTGCTCACCTGCTCGCTCGGCGGTCGTCGTACGGCGAGGGCGCGGAGCTTCTGCAGCGCAGGAGGTACGAGCGTCGGCAGGTCGGCGGCCAGCACGGTCAGGAAGCCGCCGAGGTCGTCCGCGTCCCAGGCTCCGGTCAGGTAGGCCTCGCCGAAGCCGATCAGGACGCCACGGCCGAGGCGCGCGAAGAACTCCTCGGGCCGGTGGATCGTCATCTCCGGACCGCCCTGGCCGAGGACGCGTCCCTCCAGGTGGATGGTCACCGGCAGGCGGCTGACCCCCGCCAGGAAGAGGCGACGCGCGACCGCTGCCGAGACGCGGGTCCGCAGCCCGCTCGGGGCAGCGGCGAGGTCCGGCCACTGGTCATGAGCGGGCCTGTTCAGAGAGGTGGTCACGGGACTCCTGGGCACGGTCGGCGGGGCGAGGCTGGAGCGGCAGTCGTCGCAGCCACAGCCAGATGCCGTGGATTCGGATCAGAGCGGCTCCCCGGATTGCCGCCGGTGCCGCGCGCAGCGCCGAGGCCGTCGTACGCCGGCCGGACAGCGACGCGGAGAACGTCGCGCCGTCGTCCGTGTGCAGAGTGATCGCGATCAGAATGTCGTCACCGGGCACCGGCACGACGACCTCGTACCAGCCGTCGGTGCCGTGGAACGGGGAGACGTAGAGCGCCTTGTCGACCCGGGCCCGCCCGCGGTCGTCGGGGTGGACGAGGTAGGCGTGCCGGTCGCCGTAGGTGTTGTGGACCTCGACGATCGTGCCCGCGAGTGCGCCGGTCCGGTCGAAGCACCAGAAGACGCTGATCGGGTTGAAGCCGTTGCCGAAGGCCCGCGCATTCGCGGCCATCAGCACCCGGCCGCCGGTGAGGTCGACGTCGTGCCCGGCCAGGAAGGCGTCGACGTTGGCGCGGATCGTGGCGTCGGGTGAGCCGAGGTGGTCCCGGGCCTCGAAGCGGCCGAGTAGACCGTGGTCGGGCAAGGCGTCGAGGTCGACCAGCCAGACGTGCGAGCGGTGCGTGAACTGCTTCTGGAAGGGGCGGCGTCGGGTGTGCCGGATCTGGGCGTCGTACAGCCCGGGCTCCGGCGGCGGGGTCGGGTCGTCCCATGTCAGTCCGAGGTGCGCGGCCGCAGCGGCGCCCGAGCGGGCGCCGTCCTCGTGGAAGCCCCAGCCGTGGTAGGCGCCGGCGAAGGCGAGTCGCGCGGGTGTCCGCCTCGGGCAGGCGCCGCTGGGCGGCGACCGAGGCCGGGTTGTACGTCGGGTGGGCGTACTCCATCCGCGCGACGACCGTGCGCGGGTCGACCAGGTCCTCGCCACCGAGGGTCACCAGGTAGCGCGTCTGCGTCGGCAGGCGCTGGAGCCGGGTCAGGTCGTAGGTCACCGTCACCGCGCCGCGACCGCTGTGAGTGCGCAGGAAGTTCCAGGACGCGCGGGCGCTCTCGGCGCGCGGGAGCAGGGAGGTGTCGGTGTGGAGGAGGGCGAGGTTGTCGGCGTACGGGATCGCGGCGAGCGCCTCGCGCTGGGCGGACGTGGGTTCCTCGAGCATCGCGAGCGCCTGGTCGGGGTGAGTGGCGATCACGACCGCGTCGTACGTCGTGGTGGCGCCGTTCCCGTCGGTCACCTCGACCGCGTCGCCCGTCTCCCGGATCGAGGTGACCTTGGTGCCGACGCGGACCTCGTCGAGACCGGCCGCGACCCGCCCGACGTACTCGCGGGACCCGCCGACCACGGTCCGCCACTCCGGCGAGCCGGTGACCGAGAGCATCCCGTGGTGGGCGAGGAACTCGAACAGGTAGCGGGCCGGGTAGTCGAGGGCGACCTCCGGGTCGCACGACCACACGGCCGCGACGAGCGGCTCCATGAAGTGCCGGCAGAAGTACGCCGTGAAGCCGCCCTGGGCGAGGAAGTCACGGAGCGTCTGGTCGCGCGACGCCCCGGCCGGCTGCTCGATCAGGGCGCGGGCCCGCCGGTGGAAGCGTGGCACCTCGGTCAGCATCCGCAGGAAGCCCGGGCGGCGCAGGTTCCGCCCGGTCGGGAACAGCCCGCGCAGACCGAGTGCGCCGGCGTACTCCAGTCCGGTCGTCTCGTCGCGCACCGACATCGACATCTCCGAGGGCTGCGTCCGCGACGCCGACCTCGGCGAAGAGGCGCAACAGGGTCGGGTAGGTGCGCTCGTTGTGGACGATGAAGCCGGTGTCGATGGCGAGCTGGCCCCCGTCCGGACCAGCCACGTCGTGGGTGTCGGCGTGGCCGCCCAGCCTGGTGTCGGCCTCGTAGAGCGTGACGTGGGCACCCTTGGCCGCCACATGTGCCGCCGTCAGCCCCGCCACCCCGGATCCGATCACCGCGATCCGTCGTGGTCGGCTCATGTCGAGCAGTTCCCGCTCGCCGTCAGCGGGAAGAGGGCGATCGGGTCGGTCGTGGGCTTCTCCGACCCCCCCGCGGGCTCGACGGAGACCGCAGCCGCCTTGGCGGTGGCCGCGTCGCCCGTCAGCACCGTCGGCTCCTCGGCGTCCGGCATCAGCCCCGCCGAGACCATGCCTTTCCCGGGCTGCTGGAGCCAGAGCTGGTACGTCGTCCCGGCCTCGGGTGCGGGGACGTCCTCGCCGAGCATCACCGCGCGCTCGAGCGACGGCGACTGGACGATGGTGAGCTGACCGCCGCCCGCGACGGGCTGGGTGGAGCACACCGCGTCGGGTGCGCTCTGGATCTGGTCGGCCAGGTTCGTGCTCGAAGAGCCGTCGTTCTGCAGCAGACGGACACCTCCGAAGATGCCGAGGCCTACCAGGATCAGCGCGACGGACGCCGCGACCAGCAACGGAAAGGTACGCCGCCGTAGCGGCCTCACCGCCGCGGCGTGGGGCTCCTCGCTGGTGGTCTCCGGGGTGGTCTCAGGAGTCTCGGGCGGCAGCGGACGGGTCGATGCGATCCCGGACAGCACGGCGTCGCGCAGGCCCGGCGGCGGGACCTGGGCCTCGGTCTCGGAGATCTGGGCCGCCGTCTCGGCGAACGACCGGACCTCGGCCCGGCACTCGGGGCAGACGGCCAGGTGCTGCTCGAACTGGTCGCGCTCGTCGTCGTCGAGGGCGTCGACCGCGTAGGCACCCGACAGGGCGTGGATGTCGCTCATGCTTGGGCCACCTCTCCGACGCCCAGCGCGTCTCTCAGCCGGATCAGGCCGTCCCTGATCCGGGTCTTGGCGGTGCCGATCGGGAGATCGAGCATCCTGGCCACCTCGGTATGGGTGTAGCCGCCGAGGAACGCCAGCTCCACGGCTTCTCGTTGCTTCAGGGTCAGGTCCGCCAATGCTGCGCGCACCCGGGTGGCCTCCAGCGACGCGGTGGCAGCCTCGGCAGTGGAGTCGTGCTCGACCGTGTGCTCCTTGTGGGAGTAGGCCTCGTCCCGCCGGCCCGCTGCCTCGGCCGAGCGGACCCGGTCGACGGCCTTGCGGTGCACGATCGTGAGGAGCCAGGCCATCGCGCTCCCCTTGGCGGGGTCGAAGCGGGTGGAGTGGCGCCAGCACTCGAGGTACGCCTCCTGCGTGACCTCCTCGGCCTGGGCCCGGTCGCGGAGGACCCGGACCGCGAGGCCGAAAGCCCGCGCGGCGGTGGCGTCGTACCACTCGGCGTAGGCGCTCTCGTCACCACGCCCGGCCCGTTTCAACAGCTCGGCCAGGTGAGCGCCGACCGACCCGCCCCCCTCGGGGGGTGGGTCGGACGGCACGGACCTCAGGTGCGTCACGTCAAGATCCTCGCGCCTTGATCGGTATCTGTCAGCGTCCCGGTCGCGACCGACGGCAGCAGCGCACGCTGCCGACCGACCCCCGTGCGACGGTACGTGGTGTTCAAGGTGATCCTTCCGGTCCGGCTCCTGTGTCTGAGGTGGTTCGGAGTGGTGGCGTCTGCGGATGGGTGGCGAATCCGATCGCGCTGGTCCGATCGACGCGGCACCGGAGGTGATTCGTCACCGACCACCGTCCGGATGGCTTGGGCGCCCGGGGTCGGGTGAAAGGATGCGCGGCATGACCGACGAGCTCGTCCACTACGCCGTCGCGGACGCGGTGGCCACGATCACCCTGGACTCGCCCCACAACCGCAACGCCCTGTCCCGGCAGCTCGTCACCGAGCTGTTCGAGCGGCTCGGGAGTGCGGCAGCCGACTCGGCGGTGAAGGTGGTGCTGGTCCGGCAGGAGGGCACGGTCTTCTGCTCCGGAGCCGACCTGTCCGAGGCAACGACGGCCGGGATGGCCGAGGGCGCCCGTCGGATCGTCGAGCTCCAGCGGATGATCGTGACCCTCGACAAGCCGGTGGTCACCCGCGTGTCCGGGGCGGTCCGCGCCGGCGGCATCGGCATCGTCGCGGCGAGCGACATCGCCATCAGCGCTGACGATGCGTCGTACGCCCTCACCGAGGTCAAGCTCGGCCTGGCCGCCGCGATCATCTCGCTCACCGTCCACGCGCGGATGAACCCGCGTGCGGCGTCGCTCACGACGCTCGGCGGCGAGACCTTCAGCGGCGCCCAGGCGGCCGCGTACGGCTTGGTCACCACCGCCGTGCCGGGCGACCGGCTGGACGACGCGGTGGCCACGGTCTGCGCCCAGCTCGCCACCGGCGCGGCGCAGGGGCTGCGCGAGTCCAAGCGGATCCTCAACGCCGACCTGGTGCGCCGGATCGACGCGCAGGGCTCCGACCTCGCGGACCTGAGCGCCCGGCTGTTCGCCTCCGACGAGGCCCGCGAGGCGATGACCGCGTTCCTGAATCGGAAGAAGTAGGCAACCTTCCGCCGGGCCCGGCCGGTAGAGGGGGTATGAGCATCAGGACCGTCGTCGACTCGGGAGGTCGCGTGGACTCTCAGGGCGGCGCGACCTTCGACGAGTTCGTCGTCGCGCGCTCCCGCGCGCTGCTGCGAACGGCGTACCTGCTGACCCACGACCACGCGCTCGCCGAGGACCTGCTGCAGACCGCGCTGGCCAAGGCGTGGTTCGCGTGGCGGCGGATCGACGGCAACCCGGATGCCTACGTACGTCGGATCCTCGTCAACACCTACGCGTCCTGGTGGCAGCGCAAGTGGAACGGCGAGCACCCCACCGACGAGCTGCCCGAGCACGCCACGGGCGAGGCGGGGACCGAGCCGACCGATCTGTGGCAGGCCATGGAGCGGCTCCCCCGCCGCCAGCGGGCGGTGGTGGTCCTGCGCTACTTCGAGGACCTGACCGAGGCCCAGACCGCGGACCTCCTCGGTTGCTCAGTCGGCACCGTCAAGAGCCAGTGCAGCAAGGCGCTCGCCAAGCTGCGCATCGATCCCGCCCTGACCGAGGCGGAAGGAGACCCGCGATGAGCACCTTGTCCGACCTCCGCAGCACCCTCGACGAGCACGCCGAGCGGGTCTCCGACGGCGAGGCGGTGGCCCGCACCGCCGCGGTCCACCACCGCGTCTCCGTCGTACGCCGTCGCCGCAGGGCGGTGGGCGTCGGTGCGCTCGCCCTTGTCGTCGCCACCGGTCTCGGTGCCGTCGGCCTGCAGCGGGCCTCCTCGACCCCGCCCCCGGTCGTCTTCGGCGTTCGCGCCCCGGAGACCCTGACCTCATTGGGCTACACCTACCGGTCGGACGGGCGGGCCGCGACCTTCGCCGGACGTGGTGCCCTGAAGGTCGCCTCCGCGAGCTCTCCGCGCCTCTACAGCTGGACCACCGACCGCCCGACGCGCGTGAGGATGGTGCTGCCGAACGGCGAGATCTGGACCTCGCGCCGGACGAACTTCACCGACTACGTGGAGATCCCCGCTGACCAGAGCGGGACGCTGCGGATCTCGGTGCCGCAGGGGAGCGTCGGACTCGCGTCGTACACGCTCACCGACGTGCCGCCGGAGGGCTACACCAAGGACGGCGTCACCTTCCGCCAGAGCGTGGCCGGCAACCCGCTGCTCGGGGCTGTGATCGGCGACCCCGGCCAGGTCGACGCGACCACGTTGTTCACCGCACCGCAGGGCCAGGTGGCGATCCGGATGTCGTGCAGCGGGCTGCCCAAGGGCGATGTCGTGCACGTCTCGTTCGACGGTCATGTGCAGACGGTGGGGAGCTGTCAGGACTCCCAGAGCTTCGATCCCGGCACCGCCAGCGGCGTGACCCTGCCGATCGGTCACGCCGGGCGCGACGTCACCCTGCGCGTGTGGGCGTCGTCCGGGGTGAGGACGAGCGCGCCGCTGCCGACCGGGGCGGCCCCGGACCTGCGGATGCGGGTCGGCGTCTACGGACCGCTGTGGACCAGGCAGCTGGCCGGCTACCGGATCGACGAGTTCGCCGAGCACGACGGTCACCTGTGGCGGGTGCACGACACGGCCTCGTCACCGGAGGGTCTCCGCATCGCGCACGACCACGTGGCGGGCCAGTCGGTGGCGGCGATGGCCTGGCACACGCACGGACCCACCACGGTGACCTTCTCCGCGACCGGGATGCCCACCCAGGGCAGTCGCTTCGCCGACGGTCGCGCCTCGATGGGCGACCTCTGGGTCCCCACCGGCGCGTCGGTGACGGCAGGGATCGGTCGCAGGGCGAGCGGGAGCTTCGGGATCGCCTACTACCGACGGGTGCCCTGACCCGTCAGCGCGGCTCGACCAGCGACCGCGTCAGGAACACCAGGGTCATGAAGGTCCGGAACAGCCGGAGCGGGTCGTCGTCGGTGACGGAGACGGTGCGCCCGTCGAGCCGGGTGACGCCGTGGATCCAGGTGGCCTGCTCGGCCATGTCGGGGGAGAGCAGCTCTACCTCGACCGTGGCCGGCAGCGAGATCCTCGGCGGCGAGTGATCGGTGCGCAGAGCGGCGGTGACTCCGTCCCGGATCCGCTCACGGGCGGTCTCCGGGTGCAGGTGCTCGGCGGCGTAGCGGCTCACCGATCGCTTGACCTCGATCGTCTCGATGCCGGGGCAGAACGGCGCGACCTCCGGCCCGACGTACTGGTCGCCCGTGATCACCGCCACGGGTACCCCGTGGTGTTGGGCGACCAGGGCGTTGAGGCCGGCCTCGCCGGTCACGATCGCGTTGAGGCGCACCTCCGCGATCGCGCGCGGGTTGTAGGTGTGGGACAGCACGCCGGGTGACTGCATGGCGGCGTGGTAGCCGAGGAACACGACCGCGTCGTACGACGGGTCGAGCCCCTCCATCATGTAGAGCGGCTTGAACCTGCCCGAGAGGTACGACGCTCGGGCACCGAGGGCGGCCGGCGGCAGGTTGCGCATGACCGAGTGGGAGTCGTTGACGAGGATCGCGTCCGCGCCGGCCGCGACCGCGCCGTCGATCGCCGCGTTGACCTCCCCGAGCACCAGGTCGCGGCCGAGCGCGTAGTCGTCGCCGCCGGGGAGGCACTGCTCCCAGTCGGCGATGCCGGCCACGCCCTCCATGTCCACCGAGATGTAGACCTTCACGCGGCCGAGCCTGGCACAGGCCCGGCCGCGCGGGGATCGGGCGGTGCTACTTCTTCAGACGCTTGCTGAGCGTGAGGTCGTTCCGGATGTCCGCCTTGCGCAGGCCGTCGTCGGCGAAGAGGACGCCGCGGGACGCCTGGCGGAGGTAGCCGACGCCGACCTTGACCCAGTTCGGGTCCTTCAGGCAGGAGGTCGGGACCGTGACGGCGATCGTGTTGTGCGCCTTGTCGATGGCGTGCGTGAGGCCGTCGCAGGCGAGGGTCTTGGAACCCCTGGTGAGCGTGAACGTCGTCTTGTGCGCGATGTGGCTGCCCTCCACCTGGAAGTTCGCGGTCGCGGTCTTGACGTTCTCGACGTAGAACCAGGTGCCGGCGCGGTAGTCGCGCAGCTTCATCTTCGCGTTGACCTTGGTGGGCGTGTGGGCGAGCGTCAGGCGGACGATGTCCGCGGTCGCGTTGTCCGGGGCGTCGGTGGTGTTCGCGCCGGATGCCTGCTGGACGTCGTGTGCAGGGTCGCTGTGGTGCAGGGTCTGCGCGAACGCGGCGCCCGGCACGGCGAGAGCGACGACGGTGGCCGACCCGATGAGGCCGCGCACCCATGCGCGGCTCGGCTGGATGTTCATGGGATCCCCCTTGTAGTGATGTGACGCGCGACTCTCTCACCCGGGGCGTCGAGCGGCGAAATTGGCAGGCCCGACGCCGAATCGGGTGGTCCTGCACCGGCGTCCCGGGCCAACGGATACGATTGTCGACTCGCACCATGGGGATACCGCCACCGGCGGTCGGGGATCCGAGGGGAACCTTTCTTGGCAGACGATGTGCTGGCGGCAGAGCTCGCCGCAGAGCAGACCTTCGTCGATCGCGTCTACGTCCAGCTGGAGAAGTCCGCGCGCAACGCGCGTGAGCTGGCGCGCGAGGGACACGGTCGTGGACGACTCGGTCACGAGGGTGGCCTGGTCGAGCGCGACGCCATGGTGTTCCAGGCGGCCAAGCGGATCGCCCAGCTCGACGCGGCCCACGAGGGCCTGGTCTTCGGACGCCTCGACCTGCGGCCGACCCTCGACCCCGAGCCGCGCTACATCGGGCGGATCGGGCTGCGCGACGAGCACCGCGACTCGCTCCTGATCGACTGGCGCGCACCCGCCGCCGCCGTGTTCTACCAGGCCACCGCGGCCGAGCCCCAGGACGTCGTACGCCGTCGGGTGCTGCGGTGCGCCGGGCCCACGGTGGTCGGCGTGGAGGACGAGCTGCTCGACGCCGAGGCCGAGACCGACCTGCCGATCGTCGGCGAGGGTGCCCTGATGGCTCAGCTGTCCCGCGCCCGCGACCGGTCGATGCACTCGATCGTGGCCACCATCCAGGCCGAGCAGGACAAGGCGATCCGGGCACCCGCCCGGGGTGTGGTGTCCATCAGCGGCGGTCCCGGCACGGGCAAGACGGTGGTGGCGCTGCACCGGGCGGCGTTCCTCCTCTACTCCGACCGGCGCCGCTACGAGACGGGTGGCGTGCTCGTGGTCGGCCCCTCGGGCGTGTTCATGCGCTACATCGAGCGGGTGCTGCCGTCGCTCGGCGAGACCGCGGTCGCGTTGCGCTCCTTGGGCGAGGTGGTGGGCGGCGTACGCGCGATCCGTCACGATGCGCCGGAGGTCGCGGCCGTGAAGGGCTCGGGACGGATGGCCGAGCTGATGCGGCGTACGTCGCGCCAGCAGGCGCCGGGATCTCCCAAGGAGTTCCGGGTGTTCTGGCGCGACGACGTGATCCTGCTCGACCGCGGTCAGCTCGGGAAGCTGCGCCGGCAGCTGATGAGCCAGGGCCAGCGGAACCGCCAGCTCCCACGGATCGCGTCGTCGCTGCTCGACGTGATGTGGCGCCAGGTGCGCGGCGAGCGCGGCCGAGACCGTGGTCGCGAGGCGTTCGACGACGACATGCTCTCCTCCGACGCCTTCGTGGAGTTCGCGCTGTCGTGGTGGCCTGCGCTCGGCGCCACCGAGGCGCTCGGCTGGCTGCGTGACCCGGAGTTCCTGGCGCGGGTCGGCGAGGGCCTCGTGACCACCGACGAGCAGCGGCTGCTCACCGACTCGTGGCAGGACGACTCGTTGTCGGTGGAGGACGTCCCGCTGGTCGACGAGCTGCGCTACGCCCTGGGCGACGTACCGGACCGACGCGAGGAGGACCACGAGCTCGACGACTTCCTGGGCGGCGACCTGGGGAGTGGTCGCGAGGAGCTGAGCACGGCCTGGGAGCGCGAGTACGGCCCTGGCGCCCCGGTCTGGATGCCGCCGACCCACTCGATCGAGGACGACGGCTACGCCCACGTGCTCGTCGACGAGGCGCAGGACCTCAGCCCGATGCAGTGGCGGATGGTCGGGCGCCGCGGGCGCGCCGCGACCTGGACGATCGTGGGCGACGCCGCCCAGTCGTCCTGGCCCGACCCGGCCGAGTCCACCGCCGCCCGGGCGGCGGCGATCGAGGGGAAGGACCTCCACGCCTTCCACCTCTCGACCAACTACCGCAACTCCTCCGAGATCTACGAGTACGCCGCGTCGTACGCCTCACGCGTCGGGCTCGACGCCGACCTCCCGACCGCGGTGCGGTCGACCGGGGTGTCGCCGCGTGAGGTACGAGCCGGCGCCGACCTGCCGGCGACGGTGCGGGCCGAGCTGGCCTCGCTCCTCGGCGAGGTGGCCGGCACGATCGCGGTGGTCGCCCCGCTCGCCCGCCGCCAGGAGATCTCCACGTGGCTCTCGACGTGGGACGAGCTCGCCGAGGCCGCTCCGCACGCGGCCACGCCGGAGACCGCTGGCGACGACCGGGTCGTCGTCCTCACCGGCATCGACACCAAGGGGCTGGAGTTCGACGGCATCGTGGTCGTCGACCCCGAGGCGATCGAGGCCGAGTCGCCGACCGGCCGCGCCACCCTCTACGTCGTCCTCACCCGCGCCACCCAGCTCCTCACCCTGATCCGCTGACACCCGACCGGGACGACCCCTCGGCGACCGGACGTCGGGCACAGTAGATCCATGCGGGTCATCCTCGACCGTTCGGCCACCACGTACGTCGCCGACCCGGCGCGCTTCACCGGCCGGGTCTGGCGCACCGACTACCTCGACCCCGACGACCTCGAGCACCTCGCCGGCTCGCGGTTCCACTACGAGCCGGGGGCGCGTTCGCACTGGCACGTCCACGCCCACGAGCAGGCGATCGTCGGCATGTTCGGCAGCGGCCTCGTCGCCTGGGAAGGCCTCGAGAGGCCAGTCGCCCTGGGACCCGGCGACTGGTGGCACGTCGAGCCCGGCGTCCCGCACTGGCACGGCGCCACACTCTCCACAGCGTTCGCGCACCTCGCGATCACGGCCGGCGGCACCACGACGTGGCTGCACGAGGTCTCGGACGACGACTACCGCCGGTGACCACGGAGTACGACGACCTCGCCACTCTCGGCGAGTTCCTGGCGCGGCGCGACGTACCGGCGCCCACTCCGGACCGTCCCGCCGATCTCCTGGTGCTCTGCGGCAGTGCGGTCCTGCGATCCCTGACGATCGCGGCCGACGCGCTGCACGGAGGAGCGGTGCAGCGGATCCTCGTCACCGGCGGCATCGGGCACTCAACGCCGTACCTCAGCAACGCCGTGGCCGCGCATCCGACGTACGCCGACACCGAGACCGCCGGTCGCACCGAGGCGGCTGTGTTCGCCGAGATCCTCGTCCGGCACCTGGACGTGCCGCCCGACCTCATCCGGACCGAGGAGGAGTCGACGAACTGCGGCCAGAACGCCGAGTACTCCCTCCGCCTCCTCCTCGCTGACTCGGCCTCGGCGCCCCGGATGCTCGTGCTCGTCCAGGACCCGACCATGCAGCGCCGCACCCACGCGGCGTTCGACCACTGGCGCGGAGACGAGGGACCCGAGGTTCGCAGCCACGCGCCGTTCGTCCCCGTCGTCGGTGAGCACGGCGTCGGGGAGCACGGCGTCGGGGAGCACGGCGTCGGGGAGCACGGCGGGGACTCGGCCGGCGAGCCCGTGTGGTCCCTCGACCGGTTCCGCGACCTCACGCTCGGTGAGATCACCCGGCTGACCGACGACGAGCACGGCTACGGTCCGCGCGGTGCCGGGTTCATCGTCCACGTCGACATCCCGGCCGAGGTCGCCGCCGCCCACGCGCGGCTCCGGGCGGCGTACCCAGACGCGGCCCGCATCCCCACCCCCCGAGACGCGACGAGGCCGACCCCGCCCCGTTTGTAGGCTTCCCGGCATGCCCGCGAACCCGACTCCCGCTGCCGTGCTCGCCACGCTGCAGGCGTACGACGCATGGGCACTGATCCGGATCGGCGACGACGACACGGTGCTCGCCGTCGGTGGCGGACGGAGCGAGGTGGGGAGCCTGCTCGACGTACCGCTGGAGCAGGGGTCGCCCGACGAGGGCCGGACGGCCGACCGCCTGCTGGCGATCCCGTTCCGCCAGGTCACCGAGCGCGGCTTCGAGGCCCACGATGACGGCGCGCCGCTCGTGGTCGTCGACATCGAGCTCGAGCACCACCTCCCGCTCGGCGCGACGCTGGCGGCGATCCCCGACGACGGCATCGAGTTCAGTGACCGCGGCGGCTTCGAGAGCGACGACGAGCAGTACGCGAAGCTGGTCGAGGAGATCATCGCCGACGAGATCGGCCAGGGTGAGGGCGCCAACCTCGTGATCGGCCGCCACTACCGCGCCCAGGTCGCCGACTGGGGGCCCGACAAGGCGCTGACCGTCTTCAAGCGGCTCTGCGAGCGTGAGCGCGGCGCGTACTGGACCTTCTGCTTCTTCACCGGCGACCGCTACCTCGTCGGCGCCAGCCCGGAGCGACACGTCAGCGTGCAGGGCGGGTACGGCGCGGTGAGCGACGTGCGGATGAACCCGATCAGCGGCACCTTCCGCCTCGCCGGCCACGACGACCCGGTCGAGCGCAAGGGTGCGCTGCTCGACTTCCTCGCCGACGAGAAGGAGATCTACGAGCTCTTCATGGTCGTCGACGAGGAGCTCAAGATGATGTGCGACATCTGCCACGAGGGCGGTCAGGTCCTCGGCCCGTTCCTCAAGCCGATGACACATCTCGTGCACACCGAGTACCTCCTCGCCGGCCGCACCCGTCGCGACGTACGCGAGGTGCTGCGCGACACGATGTACGCCGCCACCGTCACCGGCAGCCCGGTGCAGAACGCGTGCCGGTTGATCAAGCAGTACGAGTCCGAGGGTCGCGGCTACTACGGCGCCGCCCTCGCCCTGATCGGCCGCGACCGGGAGGGCCGGACCCGCTGCGACAGCCCGATCGTGATCCGGGCCGCCGACGTCGACCCCGACGGCGGACTCAAGGTCACCGCCGGCGCCACCCTGGTCCGCGACAGCGACCCGAGCAGCGAGGTCGCGGAGACCCACGCCAAGGCCGGCGGCATCCTCAGCGCCTTCGGGCTCGTCGACACCCCGGCCGCTCCGGCGTACGGCGTCGACGACCTGGCCCGCGACGAGGATGTGCTGATCGCCCTCAACTCGCGCAACCAGCGGCTCTCGACGTTCTGGCTCACCGACCAGGCCGGCGCGCCGCCGGACCTGCGGCTGGTCGGCAAGCACGTGGCGATCCTCGACGGTGAGGACGACTTCGTGAACATGCTGCGTCACGTGCTCGGCGTCGCCGGGATGACCAGCGAGGTCGTCCCGCACAGCCAGTACGCCGACCGGTCCCTCGACGCTGCCGACCTCGTGATCGTCGGCCCCGGGCCGGGTGACCCGCGCGACGCCGACGACGCGAAGATCGCCACCTTCCGTCGCGCCGTCGACCGGTTGCTCGACCGCCGGCAGCCGTTCCTCGCGGTCTGCCTGGGTCACCAAGTGCTGTGCGATCGCCTGGGAATCCCCTTGGCGTACAAGGACATCGTCTTCCAGGGCACGCAGGCCGAGGTGAGCCTGGACGGTCGCCCCGAGCGGGTCGGCTTCTACAACACCTTCGTGGGTCGGGTCCGCGACGACGCCCCCGTGGGCCTCACCGTCGAGATCGATCCGGACACCGGCGACGTCCACCTGGTCCGGGGGGCCCACTTCCGGGGCATCCAGTTCCACGCCGAGTCGATCCTCACCGAGCACGGCTCCGACCTGGTCCATCGCCTGGCTGAGCGACCTGCTCGCCGACTGACCCCTGCCCGGTCCTAGAGTGCCGCGGGTGACCACCGCCGACCTCGAACCGGGCTGCTACGTCTGCGACCAGCAGGCGGCGGCGTCGCTGCCGCCGCGCGAGGACGTCGTACACACCGAGCACTGGCGGGTGGCGCACGCGTTCAACTCCATGCTTCCCGGTTGGCTGGTGCTGGTGCCGACCCGCCATGTCACGTCGTTCACCGAGCTGTCGCCGGACGCCGCCGCCGAGCTCGGCGGCCTCATCACCCGGCTCAGCAGCGCGCTGGAGCTCGTCACCGGATGCGTGAAGACCTATCTCATGGAGTTCTCCGAGGCCGAGGGCTTCGGGCACCTCCATCTCCACCTGGTGCCGCGAGGACCGCAGCATCCCGAGGAGGCGCGTGGGCCGAGGGTCTTCGTGTACCTGACCGACGACCAGACCCGCGCCCTCACCGAGACCGAACGCGACACGATCGCGCTGGCCCTGCAGGCCGAGCTCGCCTAGCCCCCGAGCTGCTGGGCGCGCATCAGCGTGAGCATCGCGGCGTCGATGGCGCCGGTGTGCACGCCCAGGACGAGGAGGGTCATGCCGAGCGACCAGGCGAACGGCTTCCAGCGGCCGTCGTCGAGCACGTGCTCGTGGACCCAGACCTTCGTCATGTGTGCACCCCCGGGCAGTCCTTCCCTGTGTCAGGGTCCACCGAACCGCACAGCAGGGCAAGAGCCTGAAGGTCAAGTCGTCAGGAACGCGTCAAGACATCCAGTGGACGCGGCTCAGCGGCGCAGCATGGAGCCGTGACACTGCACGCTCCGCCCAGCGGACGCATCGTGGACGGCCCTCGCCTGTGGCCCCCCGAGGGTCGGTGGCGGGTCGCCGCGCGGATCGGGGCCGTGGTGCTTCCGCTGGTGACCTGCGCGGTCTTCGCGACCGTTCGCGACAGCGTCACGGCCGCGACCGTCGTACTCGTGCTGGTGCTGTGGGTGGTGGCGGCCGCCGCGACCGGCGACCGGACGGCCGGCCTGCTCGCGGCGGTCTCCGGTGGCGCCTGGTTCGACTTCTTCCTGACCGCGCCGTACCAGCAGTTCGCGATCAAGGGCTCCGACGACATCGAGGCCACCATCCTGCTCGTGGTGATCGGCCTCGCGGTCACGGAGATCGCGCTGTGGGGCTACCGGCAGCAGGCGCGCGCCGCCGGACGGTCCGGCTATCTCGAGGGCGTCCTCGGCGCAGCGCGGCTCGTGTCGGAGGGAGACACGCCCGCTTCCTCCCTGGTGGACGTCGTCGCCCGCCAGATCACCGACGTGCTGGGGGCCGACGAGTGCCGCTTCGTCCGAGGTCCCGTACCGGACACGCGGATGGCGGTCCTCGACCACGACGGCGAGGTCACCCGGGGCGACCATGTGGTCGACGTCGACCGGGTGGGCCTGCCCTCCAACGACTTCGTCGCCATCCCGGTGCGGAGAGGTTCGCGGGTCGTCGGCCACTTCCTGCTCACGGCCACCTCGCACGTCACGTACCCGACGGCCGAGCAGCGCCGCGTGGCGGTGCTGTTGGCGGACCAGGTCGCGGCTGCGGTCGACGTCGACGCGCGCTAGACCGGCTGCGGTCCGACGGCCACCGCCACCCCGAGGCCGTGACCTCCCGTCAGGAACGCGTCAAGACGCGTGAACGGCGCTGCCGGGCGACCCAGCATGGACTCGTGACACACCACCCACCCCCCCGCGAGCGGGTCGACCTCGGGGTCGACCCGCACCGAGCCCACGGCCTACGGGTCCCCGCCACCCCGACTCCTCGATGACCACAGTCCCGCTCACCCGGCGCGCCCGCAACTGGCTCGTGACCGAGGGCGAGGTGCAGCACGCCGACACCGGCCAACCCTGGTGGAGGGTGATGTGCCTGACCGGCGTCGACTACTTCTCGACGCTCGGCTACCAGCCCGGCATCGCCGCTCTGGCCGCCGGCCTCCTCTCGCCGGTCGCGACGCTGGTGCTCGTGGCGCTCACCCTCGCCGGAGCCCTGCCGGTCTATCACCGCGTCGCCGAGGAGAGCCCCCATGGTGAGGGCTCGATCGCGATGCTCGAGCGGCTGCTCAGCTTCTGGAAGGGGAAGCTGTTCGTCCTTGCCCTGTTGGGCTTCGCGGCCACCGACTTCATCATCACCATGACCTTGTCGGCGGCCGACGCCTCGGCGCACCTGATCGAGAACCCCAACCTCCGGCCCCTGCTCACCGGCCACCAGGTCGCGATCACGCTGTTCCTGCTGGCCCTGCTCGGCGCGGTGTTCCTGCGCGGCTTCACCGAGGCGATCGGGCTCGCGGTCGGACTGGTGGGGGTCTACCTCGCTCTCAACGTCGTCGTGATCGCGGTCGGCCTGTTCCAGATCGCCACCCACCCGCACCTCGTGCCCGACTGGAGCGCGGCCCTCACCCAGCAGCACGGCAACCCCGTGGCGATGATCGGGGTCTCGCTCATCGTCTTCCCCAAGCTGGCCCTGGGCATGTCCGGCTTCGAGACGGGCGTCGCGGTGATGCCCCACGTCCACGGCGATGCGACCGACACCGAGTCCCGCCCCACGGGGCGGATCCGCGGCACCAAGCGACTGCTCACCACGGCCGCGGTGATGATGAGCATCTTCCTGGTGACCAGCTCCTTCGTCACCACGCTGCTGATCGCCCCGGCGCAGTTCGAGCCCGGCGGCCGGGCGAACGGCCGGGCGCTCGCCTTCCTGGCGCACGAGTACCTCGGCAACGCGCTTCGGCACGGTGTACGACGCCTCCACGATCGCGATCCTCTGGTTCGCCGGCGCCTCCGCGATGGCCGGGATGCTCAACCTGATCCCGCGCTACCTCCCGCGCTACGGCATGTCACCGGAGTGGGCCGGCGCGGTGCGTCCGCTCGTCCTGATCCTGACCGGAACGGCGTTCCTGATCACCTGGATCTTCGACGCCAGCGTCGACGGCCAGGGCGGTGCCTACGCGACCGGCGTACTCGTCCTCTTCACCAGCGCCGGCGTCGCGGTCACGCTCGCGGCGCGGCGGGCCGGCCAGCGCAAGCGCATGTACGGCTTCGCCGCGATCTCGCTGGTCTTCGTCTACACGACCATCAGCAACGTCTTCGAGCGTCCCGACGGCGTCAAGATCGGTGCCTGCTTCGTGCTCGCCATCGTGACGGTGTCGATCGCCTCCCGGATCAAGCGGGTCTTCGAGCTGCGCGCCACCGAGATCGACTTCGACGCGGCCAGCCAGGTCTTCGTCCGCGACTGCGCGCGGCGCACGATCCGGCTGGTGGCCCACCAGACCGACCACCGCGACGCCGAGGAGTACGTCGACAAGATCCGGCAGCTGCGGCGCGACCACGACCTCCCGTCCGACCCCGACGTGATCTTCGTCGAGGTCACCGTCGTCGATGCCAGCGACTTCGAGGGACGGCTCCATGTGCGGGGGGAGGTGCTCCACGGCCGCTACCGAGTGATGACGGTGACGGCTCCGTCGGTGCCGAACGCCCTGGCCGCCCTGGCCCTGCGGATCAGGGACGACTCCGGTGCCATCCCGCACATCTACTTCGCGTGGACCGAGGGCAACCCGGTGCAGCAGTTCCTGCGGTTCCTGCTCTTCGGGAGCGGCGAGGTGGCGCCGGTGACCCGCGAGGTACTGCGCCGGGCGGAGCCGGACCCGCGACTGCGCCCGCACGTGCACGTCGGCTGAGGCTCCCCGTGCCCGTGTCGCTCGTGGTGGAGACTGGCCGCGTGGAGGACAGCGCCGGTGCCGTAGGCCTGGGCCGGCGCCGGGCCGTGCTCGGCTGGGTGCTGGCGGTGATCGGACCGGCGACGCTCACCGTGGTCCTGCTGGGCGTCGACGACGGTAGGTCGGCGACGGCGCTCGAGGCGATGCTCTTCCTGAGCCTGGCCATCGCCGTCGCCCTCGTCGGTGGTCGCTGGCCCGCGCTCGCCGCCGCCGTGGCAGGAGCGCTCCTCCTGAACTACTACTTCATCCCGCCCCGCCACACCCTCAGCGTCTCCTCGGGCGACGACCTCCTGACCCTCCTGGTCTTCGTGCTCACCGCTGTCTCCGTGGCCGCTGTCGTCGACGCCGCCGCACGCCGCCGCGAGCAGGCGCGCGTCGCGGAGCAGGAGGCGAGCACGCTGGCGATGCTCAACCGCCAGGTCCTCGGCGGTGAGTACGACGTCCCACGCCTGCTCGCCCTCGCCCGCGACACCTTCGGGGCAGCGTCGGCCGAGCTGGTCACCGAGGAGCCGATGGCGACGCCGGACGTGGCGGTCCTCCCGGCAGGTGCAGGCGGCTGGCTCGTGCTTCGCGGCGCCGAGCTCGGCGTGCGCGAGCTAGCGGTCGCGACGGCGTTCGCCTCCCACGTCGGCGTCCTCCGCGAACGCGAGGAGCTGGCCCGGCAGAGCATGGCGGCCCAGCAGCTCGAGGCCGGCAACCGCACGCGCACCGCCCTGCTCGCCGCGGTCTCCCACGATCTGCGGACCCCGCTGGCCGGGCTCCGCTCGGCCGCCGAGACCCTGCGCGTGCACGACACCCGCCTCGACGAGACCGAGCGCAAGGAGCTGCTCGCGGCGATGGAGTCCTCCATCGCCCGTCTGACCGGGATGGTCAGCGACCTGCTGGACATGAGTCGGCTCGAGACGGGCGCCGTCCTGCCGATCGCGGCCGACGTACCGCTCGGTGAGGTCGTACGCCGGGCGCTCGCCGGTCTCGAGGACGCGGAGCGCGTCGTCGTCGACGACCTGCCGTCGGCGTACGTCGACGCCGGCCTGCTCGAGCGGGTGGTGGCCAACCTCGTCGCCAACGCCCTGCGTCACAGCGACACGGTCATCGTCGAGGGCTCCTCGGACGGCGCGCGGGTCGAGCTCCGCGTCGTCGATCGCGGGCCCGGAGTCGCGCCCGCCGACCGGGCCCGGATCTTCGAGCCGTTCCAGCGGCAGGGCGACACCGGCAGCGGGGTCGGGCTCGGGCTGGCGGTCGCCCGCGGGCTGACCGAGGCCCAGGGCGGCACGCTCGAGGCCGAGTCCACGCCGGGCGGAGGCCTGACCATGGTGCTGGAGCTCCCGGGGGCCGGGGCATGAAGGTGTTGCTCGTCGACGACGACACCACGCTGCGGCGGACCCTGGGCATCGGGCTGCGCGCCGAGGGACACGACGTACTCATCGCCGCGGACGGTCGCACGGCCCTCGAGGCGCTGCGCGAGGACCGGCCCGACCTCGTCGTGCTCGACCTCGGGTTGCCGGACGTCTCCGGCATGGAGGTGCTGCGCCGGCTCCGGAGCTGGAGCACCACGCCGGTCGTCGTCCTGTCGGCCCGAGCCGAGTCGACGGAGAAGGTCCAGGCACTCGACCTGGGCGCGGACGACTACGTGACCAAGCCGTTCGGGATGGAGGAGCTGTTCGCCCGGATCCGGGCAGCGGCCCGTCGTGCCGGCTCGGACCTGCCGGTCCTCGAGGCGGGCGACCTGGTCATCGATCTCCCCGCACGCCGGGTGACGAAGGCGGGCGAGGTGGTGCGGCTGACCCCGACCGAGTGGGGCCTGCTCGAGATGCTGGTGCGCGCGCCCGGTCGGCTGGTCAGCCAGCAGGACCTGCTGCACGAGGTGTGGGGTCCGACGTACGGGCGGGAGACGAACTACCTGCGGGTGTACGTCGGCGCCCTGCGCAAGAAGCTCGAGGACGACCCGTCGTCGCCGCGGCACCTGATCACCGAGCCCGGCATGGGGTACCGCTTCGAGGTGTGAGGGACCCGGGCGCACGCGGCCGTTTCAGGTACGCCGCCCACCGCAGCACGCCTGTTGTCAGAGGGTGCGGTTCGTCAGCTCCATCGTCATCCAGAGGGAGTCTCCGCGACCCGGATCGGGGGTGCGGCGGCCGCTGTCGTGGAACCCCACCTTCTCGAGCACGCGGAGCGACGGGGTGTTCCAGTCCCGAACCGTTGCCCAGAGTCGACTGCGTCCGGTGGCCGCTGCTTCTGCGACGACGATCCGCGCGGCTTCCGTCGCGTATCCGTTGCCATGGGTACGTCGCGCGAACTCGTAGGCGATCTCCGGCTCTTCGGTGGTGGCCTGGCCGACGATGAGTCCGCAGTATCCGATGAAGTCCGCACCCGCGCGCCGTTCGACGGCGAACAAGCCCAGACTCGGGTCGGAGTCTCGTGCGTGCTCGGCCATTCCATCCCGGAGGTCATCGACGCTGGGCCGCCCGTCGGCGTCGATCCGGCGAAGGGATCGAGGATCCCTCTCCGTCCAGAGCTGTCGGTGGGGTTCCGCGTCGGACGCACGCCAGGGCCGCAGGTGGAGCCGATCGGTGAAGAGCTCGGTGGCCATCGGCCGGAAGGGCGCCGTCATCAGGTCGCGGTCGAGGCGTGCTATCCGTCGGCCGGCTTGCGGACGCGGAAGCGGAGGATCGTCGCATCGCCGGACCGCGTGCTGCTGAGCCGTTCCAGGTCTGTCCTCGTGAGGCCCGGGGACGAGAAGCGGGTGCCGTCGCCCAGCAGCACCGGCAGCACGTACACGAGGATCTCGTCGACGAGCCCTCGCTGAAGGCACTGGCCGGCCACGTCGGCGCCGAGGATCTCGAGGTCCTTGCCGCCCGCGGCGTCCAGTGCGGTGGCCACGGCTTCCCCGATGTCGCCGGAGAGGATCGTGACCTCCGGGTCCGGCGGGTCCAGCGGCCTGTGGCTGAGGAGGAACATCGGTCCGGAGAACGGGTAGTCGACGCTGCCCGCCTCCTCGGCCTCCATCCGGTCGCCCACCTCCCAGGTCCGTCGGCCGACGAGCATGGCGCCCGTGGCTGCGGCGATCTCCGCGAAGTCGTCCGGCGCC
This sequence comes from uncultured Actinomycetota bacterium, assembly GCA_963761515.1. GTDB lineage: Bacteria > Actinomycetota > Actinomycetes > Propionibacteriales > Nocardioidaceae > Nocardioides. The sequence continues at coordinate 333,829 of CAVXHO010000001.1, read as the reverse complement.
ACGAAGTCGGCCAGCGCACGACCACCGCCCCAGTCCATCGAGTCCCCGGGACCCGCGATGAAGCCGTCGAGAGACATGCACCTGTTGACGACCACCTTGCCGCTCATGTCAGAGCTCCCGTCCTCGGTCGGTCGTCACGCACGGCCGACGCTTCCTCGGCTGACGCCCGCCGGAACGCGGCACGCCGCCCATGTGTGTGATTCTTGCGCGGGCCCGGTGAGTGCGTTCGCCGCTACGTCCGGGCGGCATAGCACGCCTCGCACTGGTCTTCCCTGGCGACGCGGTCCGCTTTGTGCTTGAACTCGCGAAGCTCGGTCGCGTCCTCGCCGCAGAGGGTCCTCTCGGAGCCGGGTGGTGCCAGATGCACGGGCCAGGCGGCGACGTCGACACCGCGGCTGGGGATGATGCGGCCGATGCGGAGACCCCGGCTGCCGTCCAAACGCCAGTTGTTCGAGAGAACGCGGTAGGTCGTCATGGCCTCGAGCGTATTGAGGGTTCGGCGCGTCCGCACCCGGCCGGGCACCGCGGAAAGCGGATCGCGGCAGGAGCGCACGACCAGACGGCGGCAGGTGGGTGCGGAACGCCGGTTCTCAGCCGAGGACCCAGGGGTGGTGCGGGTCGATCCGAGCCACCGTCGTCGAGAGCCACTCCCGCGCCTGCGTGTCGAGCCTCGGGAGCGTGACGTCGGCGTCGGCGCGGTCCTTCGCCCGGGCCTGGGCCGCCTTGAACATCATCGAGACCTCCGGTCTGGCGTAGCGCAGTCCGTCCGCTGCGACCCAGGTGACGTCGTCGAGGTCCTCGGTGTGCGCGAGGTGGCGCTTGTTGGTCCAACGGCCATCCGTGTCCGGGGTGAACGGAACGTCGAGGACCCAGGGCGACTGTGCGTCACGACGTACCCACACCTGGCTGTCGGGTCGGACCTCGGTGAACCGGTGGTCGAAGGGACGGAACCACCCGTCGTCGACGTTCCACGGCGTCCACCGGTCGCCCAGGAACAGCCGGAACGCCTCGGCGTCGCTGGAGAGGATCGAGATGTCCATGTCCTCGTGGTCGCGGTGGACACCGGTGAAGGCCTCGATGCTCCAGCCGCCGATGATCCACCACGGGCGGTCGAACCCGTCCATGAACGCGGCCACGGTCGTGGGGGTGAGCGGATCCCAGCCGCCGTACCAACGGTCGAACTGGTCGTGCGGCAGCGGTGTGGGCGCCTGTGGGAGCGGGACGTCGGGCTGCGCGGGGGGCATTCCCGGATCCTTCCATCCGCGCTCGGTGTCCGGGCGGCGACGCTGAGGCCGCCGTACCGTGTTCACACCACGACCTAGCATGCGGAGCATGGCCGCTGACGAGCCCCGCTATGACCGGGCCGCAGATTGGTATGTCGGCTTCACGCGTGACTGGGCGGCCGAAGCGCAGCCGTTCCTGGCACCCGACCTGTCCGGTCAGCGGGTCTTGGACATGGCGTGCGGGCTCGGTGAGCTGAGTCGTCTCCTGGCCGGCCGCGGCGCGTCGGTCACCGCGGTGGACCTCTCCGCCACCATGCTCGGCCACGCTCGGGACCGAGCGGCCGGACGGCCCGACGACATCCGCTACCTGAGCGGGGACGTGACCACCACCGACTGGTGGGACGGCACGGTGTTCGACGGCGCGGTGTGCAACATGGCCCTGATGGACGTCGACGACCTGGAGGCCGCCCTGGGCACCGCGGCACGCGTGCTCGAACCGGGTGGTTGGTTCAGCTACTCACTGCTTCATCCTTGCTTCCCCGGGCTCCGGGACGGCGCATCCGAACAGCTGTCCAGCTGGCCTCCGGACCACGGTTACGCCACCGAGGGTTGGTGGACCACCCACGGCGACGGGGTCCGAGGTCGCGTCGGCGCGAACCACCGGATGCTGTCGACCTACCTCAACGCCACGCTGCGAGCCGGGTTCGTGCTCGAGGAGCTCCGTGAGCCGGCGGCGCAGGTGCCGCGGTTCCTCATCGTCGGCTGCCGGCGGGCTGAGTGACGAGCGCACGTTCGTGCCCGGTACGACGCGCGTGGCCGAGACCGCGGATTCCGAAGAGGACTTCCGATTCTTCTGGGACTGCCCTGGATCTCTCGACATGTGACTCTCCCGCTCAAGGTCTGTCCAAGGTCGGCGTGCCTATGTTGGCTGTCCACCGGCCGCCGCGGTCGGGTCGGCGGCTCGGGTCGGTCGATCCGGGCGAGAGGTGGCGCCGTCCATCCGGAAGTTCCGCCATGACCGACCAGGTGCAGCACGCGACCGAGCAGCAGGTAGCCGACGACGACATCTCTCCCACCGACCGCGGGTCGAGTCTCCCGCGCCGCACCGTCTTGCGGGTCGGAGCAGTCGGAGTGACCGGGGCCGCCGTCTTTGCTGCGCGGGACGTGTGGGCTCCGTCGCTGGCGCGCCGCGGTCTGCTCTCACCGAACGGTGCCTTCGGTGCGGCCTCGACGGCCCTGGGTGACGCGGTGTTCTTCACCGAGGTCTTCCCGACCAGCCCGCTGATCCTGCATCCGTTCACCGACCTGCTCGACGTGCCGAAGGCGCTTGCCCCGGTGTCGGCCTCGGTGGTCTCGTCCTGGGCGGAGCAGCCAGGACGCGGCCCGGGGCAGCAGAACTCCCGGCACAACACGACCCACCAGAAGTGGACCTCCGACGTCGACTCCCCCGACCCGCAGATCTATCTGCTCGAGCTGAAGGTGGCGCCGCACTCGTTCACCACCTCGCAGGTGCTGCCGATCGACGCGAAGGGGAGGCCCGCGGTCTCCTTCGACGCGGCCGGGAAGGCCCAGCCCAAGGGGAAGGTCCGGACGCTGCCGGTGAGCACGATCTACGGGTTCAACGGACAGTTCCCCGGGCCGATGATCAACGCCGAGTACGGCAAGCCGAACCTGGTGCGCTTCATGAACCGGCTCGACGAGAACCCCTACGGGCTCGACCGGCAGGACTTCGGCTCGCCGGACAAATCCTTCCTGACCCACCTGCACAACGGTCACACCGCCCCCGAGAGCGACGGCAACCCGCACCACCAGTTCGTGAGCGTCTCGCAGAGCTCCTCCGGGTACGAGCCAAGGGAATGGGTCGACAACCTCTACCTGAACTGGCCGGCGGGTGGCCTGGACTCCGAGAAGCAGAGCTTCTTCTGGTTCCACGACCACCGGATGGACCACACCGGAGCCAACGTCTACAAGGGCCTGGTCGGCCTCTACCCGATCTACGACCCGAAGCTGGACACCGGTGACGAGACGCAAGGTCTGCACCTGCCCGGCGTACGCACGGACAACTCCGACGGCAGCTTCGACGTCGACTACGACATCCCGCTGGCCTTCTTCGACTGCCGGCTCGACGACGGTGTGACCCTGCACCACGACTTCCACGACGGGGACTACCCCGAGGCGCACAACCCCCGGGAGCACCCCGAGTGGTGGGGCAAGACCTTCTACCGTCACTTCCCCAACCACGGGTTCGTGGGCGACATCTTCACCGTCAACGGCACGGCGTACCCCGTGCTCGAGGTCAAGCGTCGCAAGTACCGGTTCCGGTTCCTGGACGCCTCGGTGTCGCGGATCTACGACTTCAAGCTGATGACGTCCACCAACGGCCCGAAAGCCGCCAAGGACCTGGGGTTCCAGGGGGACGACCTCGACGGTCAGTACCGGATCCCGGACGGCCAGCAGTGCATGAGGTTCACCGAGATCGCCACCGACGGCGGGCTGCTGCCGCTGCCGATCCCGCGGGACAACTTCGAGCTCTGGCCGGCCAAGCGCCGCGAGGTGATCGTCGACTTCACCCAGTACATGGACACCTCACCCACGTCCAAGGACGACCTCATCTACCTCACCGACGTGATGAAGATGAGCACCGGCCGGATGTGGGACAGCTCCACCCGGTTCCAGGCCGATCCGGCGTACAAGGTGCCGGTGCTGGCGTTCCGGATCGTCGACGACCCGGTCGAGGACCACAGCGTGATCCCGACCCAGGTCATGCGGCCGCTGCCGGACCTTCCCAAGGACTGGGCCAAGGGCCTGGACAACCGCCTGGTCTTCGAGGTCAAGCGGGGTCAGCTCGGCGGTGAGATCGAGTGGCTGATCAACGGTGAGGCGTTCGACCCGACCACCGACCTGCGAAGCCTGAGGAACCCCGCCAGGAAGACGCCACTGGCCCAGCAGGCCAAGGGCAGCTTCGCGCTGTGGGAGATCCGCAACGGCGGCGGCGGCTGGGTGCACCCGCTGCACCTCCACATGGAGGAGCACCGCACCGTGATGCGCAACGGCAAGGACGTCACGGCGAGGGCGGACAGCGGACACCCGGACGACATCTCGCGCGAGGACCTGGTGGCACTGGATCCCTCGGAGTCGGTGATCATCTACCGCGGCTTCCGCGACTTCGTCGGACCGTACGTCGCGCACTGCCACAACCTGGCCCACGAGGACCACGCCATGATGTTCGGCTGGTCGATCACCTGACGACTGCGCCGGTCAACGGGTGCGCGCGAGCCGCCCTGCCAGGGTGGGGATCACGATCGCTGCTGCGACGGTGTGCAGCGTGATCAGGGTGGCTGCAGAGGCGGCGTCGAACCCGAAGGTGAGATCCGGGACGAAGGACAGTGCGGTGAGGGCGAACGCCGTACGCACGAACGTGGATCGCGGCCGGCGCGCCTTGCGCGCCAGCACGGCGGCGAGACCGACGCCGACGAGAGAGAAGACCAGGGTCAGCTGCGCGAACCCGGCGATCGGGATGCTCTCGCCTGGGGTGTTGGCGAAGGAGACGCCGGCGGCCGACGCGAGCGCGGCCAGCACGGTCGTGGCGACCGACGCGCCGAAGGCGGCGGCGACTCCGTGCTTCCAGAGCGACTGTCGCTCGGTTGCCGGGGTCGGCGCGGTGGAGGTCGTGGTGGTGGGGATCTTGGTGGTGGTGGACATGGTCGACTCCGTTTCCTCGGCGGGTGCCCGATGCGACCCGCTCATGCCTCTTCCACGAACGGGCCGGTACTGATCCGACAGGTCGCTGCACAACAGACGCTCTTCGGGTGAGGCGCCGCCTTCCCGGTGGCGTCCGCCGAACGCGATCACCGGGCCGTCTGTGGCAGGTTTGTCGTAACGGCGGGATGCCGTTCGTGGTGGGGTAGAAGGTGGTCATCCGGACCGCCCGGAACTGAGGAGAAGTGGGATGACGCACTACTTGTTGGCCGTGCACGGCCCCGCCGAGATGGACGAGTTCGGCAGCTACGGATCCAAGGAGGAGATGGAGGAGGCGTTCGCAGCGACCGGCGTCTTCAATGACAAGCTCCAGGCCGATGGCTACTGGGTCTTCGCCGGTGGCCTTCAGTCGGCATCGACGGCGACCGTCGTCGACGGACAGGGTGAGAAGCCGGTGGTCACCGACGGCCCCTACCTCGAGACCAAGGAGGTCATCGGGGGTTTCTGGGTCATCGACGCACCCGACCTCGACGTGGCGCTCAAGCTCGCGGCCGAGGCGTCCCAGGCCTGCCGGGCCAAGGTCGAGGTCCGTCCGTTCGACGGCCTCGCCTGAGCCGGCCCGGCCGGCGACCATCGATGCAGGGTGAAACGGCCGTCGTAGAGCGGGTCTTCCGCGAGGAGTACGGCCGTCTGATCGCCTCGCTCGTCCGCCGCTTCGGTGACATCGACATCGCAGAGGAGGCGGCGAGCGAGGCGCTCGTGATCGCGCTGGAGAAGTGGCCGGAGTCCGGCGTACCTCCCAATCCCGGCGGCTGGCTCACCACCACCGCGGGCAACCGCGCGATCGACCGGATCCGCCGCGAGAAGCTGCGCGACGCGAAGCACCAGGCGGCCTTGATGAACCAGGACGACACGCCCCACGAGTACACCGGACCCGTCGAGGACGACCGATTGCGGCTTCTCTTCACCTGCTGCCACCCGGCACTCGCTCCGGAGGCGCGGATCGCGTTGACGCTCCGCCTCCTCGGTGGGCTCACGGTGGCCGAGATCGCGCAGGCGTTCCTCGTGCCCGAGACCACGATGGCGCAGCGGATCACGCGGGCGAAGAAGAAGATCGCGGCCGCGAAGGTGCCCTACCGGGTGCCCGAGGCATCCGACCTCCCCGAGCGGCTCGGCGGGGTGCTGGCGGTGCTGTTCCTCGTCTTCAACGAGGGCTACCTCGCCAGTGGGGAGGGTGACCCGGTGCGCGCCGAGCTCACGGGGGAGGCCATCCGCCTGACGCGCATTCTTCGCCAGCTGCTACCGGATGAGCCCGAAGTGGCTGGCCTGCTCGGGCTGCTGGTGCTCACCGAGGCCCGGCGGGAGGCCCGCGTACGGAACGGGCAGCTGGTCCCGCTCGGCGAGCAGGATCGCGCCGGCTGGGACCGCGACCTGATCGCGGAGGGGCACGACCTGGTCCGCGAGTGCCTCGCGATCAACCGACCCGGCCGCTACCAGATCCTCGCCGCGATCAACGCGGTCCACACCGACGCCCCCACCGCGTCGGACACGGACTGGTCGCAGGTGGTCGCTCTGTACGACCAGCTGACCCGGATCGACCCCTCCCCGATCGTCGCCCTCAACCGCGCGGTCGCGGTCGCGGAGCTGGACGGTCCGGGGGTCGCCCTCACCCTGATCGACCGGCTGCCGCTCACCGGCTACCACGCCTGGCACGTGGCCCGCGCAGACATGCTCCGCAGGCTCGGCCGGACCACCGAGGCGAAGGAGGCGTACGACGCCGCCATCGCTGCCACCCAGAACTCCGCCGAGCGCGCCTACCTCGGCAGGAAGCGCGGCGAGCTGGTCTGAGCGGTCTGGAGGGTCAGCCGGCAACGAGCGCGGCACCGGGCAGCTGCATGACCATCCGGGTGCCGCCGGTCTCCGACTCGTCGACGCTCACGGTGCCGGAGTGGCGCTCGACCACCTGCCGGACGATCGAGAGGCCCAGCCCGGAGCCGGGCATCGAGCGCGACTCGTCGGAGCGGTAGAAGCGTTCGAAGACGTGCTCGCGGTCGGACTCGGCGATGCCAGGACCCTCGTCGTCGACTGTCAGCGTCCCGTAGTTGAGCCGGATCCGGACGGTGCCACCGGGCGGGCTCCACTTCACGGCGTTGTCGAGCAGGTTGGTCACCGCGCGCTCGAGCGACGCCGACTCCCCGGTCACCCACCAGGGCTCGCTGTCGACCTCGAAGGTGAGGCCGGTGCCGCGCCGTCGTGCCCGGGCGACCGCGCGATCGACGACCTCGGCGAGGTCGACCTGCTCGACGGCCTGCCGCAGCGGCTCGTCGCGTGCCAACTCCACCAGGTCGCCGACCAGGTTGGACATCTCCTCGATCTGGGCGCCGACGTCGTCCAGGAGCTCGGCCCGCGAGGCCGGCTCGAGGCCACCGGCGGCGTCCGACTGGAGGAGCAGGTCGAGGTTGGTGCGGAGCGAGGTGAGCGGCGTACGCAGCTCATGGCCGGCGTCGGCGACCAGCTGTCGCTGACGGTCGCGGGAGGCCGAGAGGGCGGCCAGCAGCCCGTTGAACGCCGTGGCGAGGCGGGCGATCTCGTCATCTCCCTCGACGGGGAGCGGCGTCAGGTCCTCGGTCCGGGTGATCACCTCGACGTTCTGGGTCAGACGACGCACGGGTCGCAGGCCGTTGCGGGCTACACCCCACCCGGCGAACGCGGCGCCGATCACCCCAGCCAGGCCGAACAGCAGCATCACGAGGCCCATCCGCTGGAGCGCTTGTTCCTGCGGGTCCATGTTCTGGGCGAGCACGAGCGCGTACTGGTGCGTCTGACCGAGCGGTACCGCGGCGACGCGGTAGTCGTCGGCCCCCATCCGGACGGTGCGGAGGCTCTGGTTCGTCGTGCTGGACGCGACCGCGATCTCGGGTTTGCCCAGCGACAGGGTCCCCTGCCCACCCGCGTCGACGGCCCCGATGTGGCCCGCACTGTCCACGAAGTAGATGTGGACGTCGGATGCCCCGATCACCCAGTCGGGGATGTCGGCTCCGGTGAGCTGGGCCAGCACGATGGTGTTGCTGGCCTGATGAGCACGGTCGAGCAAGGACTTGTCGAGTGAGCTCTCCAGCGACATCCGCACCGTGACGTAGGCACCGAGCGCGACCAGTGCGACCGCGAGCCCGACGGCCATGGTGGTCAGCAGGACGACGCGGCTGGCCAACGAGCGTCGGTAGTGCCACCGCCGCTCGCCCTGCACCGACGAGCCGGACGTCTCCCCGGTCGCCGGGGTGCTCATGACTCCTTGAGGACGTACCCGACGCCCCGCACGGTGTGGAGGAGCCGCGACTCGCCCTCGGCCTCGGTCTTGCGGCGCAGGTAGCCGACGTAGACCTCGAGGGAGTTGGCCGTGGTGGGGAAGTCGTAGCCCCAGACCTCCTCGAGGATGAACGAGCGCTCGAGGACCCGGCGCGGACGGCGCAGGAACATCTCGAGCAGCGTGAACTCGGTGCGGGTCAGCTCCATCGAACGGCTGCCCCGGAGCACCTCACGGGTCGCGAGGTCCATCGACAGGTCCGCGAAGGCGAGCACCTCGGTGTCGTCGCCCTCGGCCGGTACGACGCGGCGCAGCAAGGCACGCAGGCGGGCCAGCAGCTCCTGCAGGGCGAACGGCTTGGTGAGGTAGTCGTCGGCACCCGCATCGAGCCCCTCGACCCGGTCGCCCACAGCGTCGCGCGCGGTGAGCACGAGCACGGGGACGTCGTTGCCTGCCTTGCGCAACGCCTTGGTCGCCTCGATCCCGTCGAGCCGCGGCATCATCACGTCCATCACGACGACGTCGGGGCCGAGACCGCCGATGCCGGCCAGCGCCTCGGCGCCGTCGGAGGCCAGGGAGACGGCGTACCCGTTGAACTCCAGGCTGCGTCGCAGAGACTCACGGACGGCCTTGTCGTCGTCGACGACGAGGACGTGCGGCTTGGCGGTCGAGGCTGCTGCGGGAGGTGTCACGCGCCTACTGTGCCAAACCGTCCTGAGCCGTGCCTGAGAACCGGCCCCGCTCACGATGAGTTCGACAGCCCGAGCTCGGCGCGCAACGCGGGGAGACAGGCCACGACTCCCGGTGCAGGGGCGCGTGGCACGAGGAGGTCCAGCACCAGCCGCTGGCCCCAGCCGAGGTCGACCAGACGCTCCCGGCCGCGGGTCGTGGCGAGCGAACGCGGCACCACGGCGGGGATCCCCTGGCGCCGGGAGACCCCCAGGGCGGCCTGGACCGTCGCCGCACGCCGGGGCTCCGCGCCGAGGCCGACCAGGCGCTGGCGGATCGCCTCAGACCCTGCGTCGTACGTCGCGAAGACGACGTCGCGTCCGGCGAAGGGGCGGACCCGGGCGCGAGGTGCGGGTACGCCGACCGGCAGGAAGAGCACCAGCTCGTCGCTGCCGATCCGGTGCTTGCGGACCGAGCGGGGAAGCTCGATCTGTCCCGCGATGGCGAGCACGGCTGCGTCGAGGGTGCCTTCGTCGAGCCAGTCGACGAGGCGGTCGCCGTGGTCGACGACCTGCTCCACGTCGACCCCGTGGAGGGCGGCGTCGAAGGCGGGGAGCACCCGGTCGTCCAGGCTCGCGACCGTGCCCACGCGTCGTACGGCGCGGTGCCCGGCGGCGCGGGCGGCCTCCAGCGCTCCCCCCAGGTGGCCGAGGATGTGGTCGGCCTGGCGGGCGAGCTCCACCCCCGCGGGCGTAGGGCGAGCACCCTGGGTGTCGCGGTCGAAGAGGACCAGTCCCGTCCGGCGTTCCAGACGAGCCAGTCGCTGGCTGGCCGAGGGCTGGGTGACCCGGAGTCGACGGGCCGCGGCGCCCACCGAGCCCGTGCGGGCCACCGCGAGGACCAGCTGCAGGTCTTCAGAGGAGACAATGTCATCCATTGCTTGATCCTATGACTAGCCACCCTGCTTCGACGGCTACCGGCACCCGGATCGTCCGGCCAGCCTGGAGGTATGACACCTCGCCTCGCGGCGGCCCGGATGCTGGTCGGGATCGGGCTCACCGACCTGACGTTCCGCACCTCACAGGTCGCGCTCCCCCTCGTGGTGCTCGCCGGGACCGGCTCCGCGGCGGCCACCGGACTGGTCGGCGGCGCGTCGGGGATCCCCGTGCTGCTCTCGCCGTGGTGGAGTCGGCACCTCCGGCACCGGATCAGCAGCGGTCGCGCCGTGGCGCTGTGCTACCTCGTCGAGGCTCTCGCCCTGGCCACGGTCGCGTGGGCGGCCACGACGGGACACCTCGAGGTCGGACTGCTGGCTGCGGCGGGACTCGTGCTCGGGACGGCCGAGGCCCTCGACGGCCCCGGCCGCGATGCGCTGCTCGCCGACCTCGGCGACCAGTGCGGTCCCGACCACGCCTTGACCCTGCTCACCCTGCGTGACCTCTTCCGCCGGGTGAGCACGGTGGTCGGCCCGGCGCTCGGCGGTCTGCTCGTCGCCCAGGGTCGCGCGGTCGGGCTGCTCTGGGTCGAGGTGGCATCGGTCCTGGTGTCGGCGGCCCTCGCCTCCGGCGTCCGTCAGGTCGGCCGGCCTCAGCAGCTCGCGCAGGCGGAGGGGATCTGGCGCACCGTGCGGGTGCGTCCGGACGTGCTCGCCGGGTGGGTGGTGCGGGGCACCGGGTGCGCGCTCTGGTTCGGGTTCACCCTGGGTCTGGCGCTGCTCGGGGCCGAGCACGGGCGTGGCGGCATGTTCCTCGCTGCCGGCATCACGGCGTACGGCGTCGGCTCGGTCCTCGGCACCCTCGGTGTGCTGCCGCTGCTCCGGGTCCTGCCGGTGCTGCCCACGATCGCGGGTGCCTGGGCCCTCACCGGCGCGTGCTGGTTCGCGATGGGTCGGCTGCCGAGCCTGCCGGTGATCGCGGTAGCGGGCTTCGTGAGCGGGCTCGCGGTGGTGGTCGGCAACGCGGGCGTCACCGCCCAGATCACCCGTGGGTCCGACGGCCCGGAGCGACGCACGCTGATGGCCGGACAGAGCGTCGTGGTGAACGCGGCCGCATCGATGGGCCTCCTGGTCGGTGGCCCGGTGCTCGCCCGGCTCGGCGCGCCGCTCACCCTGACGACCACCGGGCTGCTCACCGCGGCCGTGTCGGGTGGTGTGCTGGTCGTGCGCGGCCTCGGGCCTCAGCTGAAGCGTCCGGCGACCTCGGCCGCGCGGGCGCCGTACCCGCCGCCGAACAGGCAGGCGTGCACGAGCAGCGGGAAGAGCTGATGGACGCCGACCCGGTCGGCCCAGCCCTCGGCGAGGGGCGAGACCTCCTCGTAGGCCTGGAGCACGCGGGGGAGGTGGGGCAGCCCGAAGAGCGCGAGCATGGCCAGGTCGGTCTCGCGGTGGCCGCCGTGAGCCGCGGGGTCGATCGCGCAGCACCCGCCGTCGTGGGTCCAGATCACGTTGCCGTTCCAGAGGTCGCCGTGGAGACGGCGCGGCCCCTCCTCGGGCACGAGCTCGGCGAACCGGCCGACGACCCCCTCGACCTCCGCCGCCTGCTCGGGGGTGACCGCGTTCCGGTCGCGCGCGAGCTTGAGGTACGGCAGGACCCGCTTGGTGGCGTAGAACTCCGCCCACGTCGGCGCGCTCTTGTTGGGCAGCGGCAGCCGGCCGATGAAACCTTCGCGCTCCAGCCCGTACGACGGCGCTCCGGCGTCGTGGGTCCGCGCCAGGGCTCGCCCGAACTCTCCCGCCGCCTCGGTGGTCAGCTTGCCCGGCTCGACCCAGGCCAGGATCAGGCAGTCGGCCTCGACGGCCAGCACCTCCGGCACCCTCACGCCGTCGGCCTCGCCCAGCCAGCGCAGGCCCGCGGCCTCGGTCTCGAAGAATCCCGGTGGCGCGTTGTTCAGCGTCTTCATGAAGGCCGAGCGCCCGGAGCTGAGCCGCAGCTTGGTGGCGGTCGCGATGTCGCCGCCGGCGACCGGCGCGGTGGCCGCGACCGCCGTTCCGAGGAGCTCCTCGGCGCGGCGGGCGACGTGCGGCTGCCGGGTCATCCCCGGGCGGCGCTCTGGCCGGTCACGACGAGCGAGGAGGACGAGCGCACCACCTCAGGACACCTCCTCGGATCCGACGGGCCCCACGGTAGTACGGCACCACACAGCCCGTCCCACGCTGCGAGATCCGATCAGTCCAGCGCCCAGCCGTGCCAGCTGTCGATGCGGATCCACGCGCTCACCCGCTTCGCACCCGGGTGGTCGAACCCGTCGCCGCCGTAGTGACGGGCGAGGCGGTCGATGTCGGCGAGCGCCTTCACCTCGTCGCGCTCCCAGCGGACCACCGGACCACGGACGCTGACGTGGGTGTACCACTCGCCGTCCTTGAGCGCGGTCAGCGAGACGTGCGGGTGCTGCTCCATCCAGGACAGCCGGGCGCGGTCGGCGTCCATGTTCACCAAGATGGTGCCGTCGTCCTCGACGAGGTACCACGTGGCCACCGACATCGGGTGACCGCTCGGCATCACCACCGCGATCACCGCGGGGTTGGGCTCGCGGAGCAGGGCCGCGGCGCCTTCGGGGAGCGGGGCCTTCGGCATGGGCGGTCCTTTCCGAGGTCAGTCCAGTGTGGACACGAGCAGTGCGACGAGGGCGTCGGAGGTGCGCTCGACGATCCTGAGCACGTCGAGGAAGCCGTCGGACCCGCCGTAGTAGGGGTCGGGGACGTCCTCACCGGCGCCGGCCGGGTCGAAGTCGCGGAACAGCGCGACGCGGTCGGTCGGTCCGCCGAGGTCGGCGAGGTTGTCGTGGTCCATGGCGAGGACGAGGTCGTCCTCGGCGGCCCAGGAGTCGTCGTACTGCCGGGCACGGTGGCGGCTCGCGTCGTAGCCGGCATGCTCGAGGGTGGCCGCGGCCCGGCTGTCCATCGGCCGCCCGACGTGCCAGTCGCCGGTCCCGCTGCTGCGCACCGAGACCCGGTCGTCGAGTCCCGCGGCGGCGAGGCGTGCCTCGAGGACGACCTGCGCGGTGGGGGAGCGGCAGATGTTGCCCAGGCAGACCAGCGAGATCGCATAGCGGCCGGGCACCCGCGGCGGGGGAAGGGTCGGCACGTCCTACGCGTCGTCCTTGAGCAGCGTGGCTCCGATGCCCCAGTTGACGAGCGTGATCACGATCGAGCCGAGGACGGCGTTCCAGAAGCCGTTGACGTGGAAGCCGATGTCGAGGAGGCCGGCGATCCACGCGGTGAACATCAGCATCAGGGCGTTGATGACGAGCAGGAAGAGCCCGAGCGTGAGGATGATGAACGGGATCGAGAAGAAGGTGACGACCGGCTTCACGAAGCTGCTCACGACCGCGAGGATCAGCGACACGAGGAGCAGCGGGACCAGCTTGTGCTTGATCTCCTCGGTGCCGGAGGTCGGGCCGGTGAAGTAGATGCCGTTGATCAGCCAGGTGGCGACGGCGACGCCGGCGGCGGTGCTCAAGAGCCAGGTCACGAAGCGCACGCGGCGAGCATAGTGCGGCGCGGGTGGACGACCTCGCGGCCCGTCAGCTCAGGTCGAGGCGCTCGATGATCGCGTCCTCGGCGCCGCCGAGGTGCGCGCCGAGCTCGGCCAGGGCTGCCTCGATGTCGCCGGACTCGAGGAGGTCGAGCAGATGGTGGTGGGAGCCTGCCTGGTCGCGCGCGTTGCGACGTACGCGGTCGATCTGCGCCAGCGCGAGCCGTAGCTCGGCGACGACGGAGGCGGCCATCGCGACCAGCCGCGGCGACTCGGTGAGACCGACCAGGCTGAGGTGGATGGCGAGGTGGCGCTGGTTGAGCTCCTGGTACGACGCCCCTTCCGCGACCGCGCGCTCGTAGTCGGCGAGGGCCAGGCGGACCGCGTCGCGGGCCTCCTCACCGGCGGTCGGCCAGTGCTGGACGCCGGCCGTCTCCAGCACGACCCGGGCGCGGGACACGTCGCGGACCGAGTCGGGGTCGGGGCTCGCGACGCTGACGCCGCGGTTGGGCTCGCGGGTGGCCAGACCCTCGGCCACCAGCAGGGCGAGGGCCTCGCGCAGGGTCGGCCGGGAGACGCCGAGCGACTCGGCGAGCGCGACCTCGCGCAGCGGCGTACCCGACTCCAGCTCGCCCTCGAAGACGGCGCGGCGCAGCTCCTCGGCCACCCGGTCGACCGTGGAGGAGTGCTCCAGGTGGAGGGTGCCGAAGGCGTCCGAGGAACGCTCGAGCGGGTCCATCTGCCCATTGTCTGACAGCGACTTGCCGGACGCCGCATCTCGCGCCATACTCGGGTTGTCAGATTGTCTGACAATCTTGTGGAGGCGCGCCGATCTGTTCGGTGAAGCGCGCGAGATCGTCCCGCGAGCTGCGGGTCGCTGTCTGTGTCTGGAAGGGGTACGCCGTGCCGAACGCCGAGTCGAGTGCTCTGCCCTGGGGGCGCCGCTACGTGATGGTCCGACCCGACCACTTCCGGGTCGACTACCGGATCAACCCCTACATGGATCTCGACGACCAGCCCGAGGCCGGCCGCGCGATGGCGCAGTGGGTCGGCCTGGTCTCCACCATCGAGCGCCTCGGCGGCACCGTCGAGGTCGTCCCGCAGCGCGCCGACGCGCCCGACATGGTCTATGCGATGAACCTCGGCCTCGGGATCGTCCGCCCCGACGGCGGCTCCCACGTGGTGATGTCCCACATGCGCTACGCCGAGCGCCGGATGGAGACGTCGACCGCGCAGTCGTGGCTCGAGCGCAGCGGCCGCTCCACGTCGTACGTCGGTCGCGACGGCGTCGGCGCCCACCTCGAGGCCGGCGACGTGTTCGCCTGGGGCGACGCCCTGGTCGCGGGCTACGGACCACGCACCGAGGAGCTGGCCCTCAAGCACCTCGCCACGGACCTCGGCGTCCGGGTGCGCGGCGTCCGCATCACCCACCCCGCGATGTACCACCTCGACCTTGCGTTCTGCCCGCTCGACGAGCGACGCGCGATGGTCGCGCCGGGCGCCTTCGACGACGCCTCGGCATCCGCACTACTCGACCTCGTCCCCGAGCCGCTGGTGCTCACCGACGAGGAGGCGCTGACCACGTTCTGCGCCAACTCCATCGTGATCGGCCACACCGTCGTGATGCCCGCGGGTGCGCCCGAGCGGGTCGTCGCGCAGCTCACCGCGTGGGGCTTCGAGGTGGTCGAGGTCGAGGTCGACGAGTTCCACAAGGGCGGTGGCTCGGTCCGGTGTCTGACCAACCCGGTCGACGTGACGCTCGGCCGGGACGTACCCACCGTCGCCGGCGGGCACGTCGTACTGCCGCCGCTGGCCTGAGGCCGGCCCGGCCCGTCGGTCGAGCCTGTCGAGACCGCCGGGTTCGTGGACCTCGAGACGCGTCGCTCAGCGACGTCGCCCGCTCAGGTCCGAGACACGCTCCTGAATCCGTCGCCCTCTCCGGAGCCCTCACAGGCTCGGCCTCCCCGGCTCGGCCTACGCTCGCCCCCATGTTCCCGATCGGCGGCACGCAGTGGATGCTGCTCGGGGTCGCAGCATCGGGCCTGCTGTGCTTGGCCGTCGCACTCGCGGTCGGGCGCCGGATGGGTCCGGTCGCCGGGGTCGCGTGGGGCGGGCTGCTGTGGAGCATCGCGGTGATCGGCCTGGTCACCCTGCTGCCGCCCGTCGACCACCCGGGCATCATCCCGGCCGACCAGCACGCCACCAGCTGCAGCTGGGACATCGGCGGGCCGTCGCCCGGCGGGTTCTGGATCTTCGGCGGAGGCCAGCAGCTCCTCAACGCGCTGCTCTTCGTGCCGGCCGGCTTCCTGATGACGGTCGCCTTCGCCCGATGGCGGGCCGGCTGGGTGCTGGTGCCGCTCGGCTTCGTGCTGCTGGCGGCGTACTCCCTCGGCATCGAGGAGACCCAGCTCCAGGTCGCGCGCATCGACCGCGCGTGCGACGTCACCGACATCATCGACAACGTCACCGGCGCTGTGGCGGGCGTGGCGTTGGCGCTCGTCCTGCTCCCGGCCGTGCGGCCCTGGCGGGCCCGGAGCCGGCGCGGCTCGGAGATAGGTTGAGCCCATGCCAGGTCCCCAGCCGCGTGCGTGCGTGTCCCAGATCCCGGCGTACGTCGCAGGCAAGCCGCCGCAGCCGCGCGCGGGCCTGACGACGTACAAGCTGTCGTCGAACGAGAACCCCTACCCGCCGCTGCCCGGCGTGCTCGAGGCAGCCGCCGGCGCCGCCGAGCAGATGAACCGCTACCCCGACATGGGCAGCACCGCGCTCTACGCCGCGCTGTCCGAGAAGCTGGGGGTCCCGACCGAGCAGCTCGCCCTCGCGACCGGGTCGGTCGGGCTGATCTACCAGCTGGTGCAGGCCTACTGCGAGCCGGGCGACGAGGTGGTCTACGCCTGGCGCAGCTTCGAGGCCTACCCGATCGCGATCACCGCGGCCGGGGCCGCGAGCGTGCAGGTCCCGGTGCGGTCCGACGGTCATCATGACCTCGACGCGATGGCCGCGGCGATCACCGACCGCACGCGGCTCGTGATGGTCTGCACGCCGAACAACCCGACCGGCCCGTCCGTCACCCAGGCCGAGCTCGACGCGTTCCTGGCCCGGGTCCCCGAGCACGTGCTGGTCGTGGTCGACGAGGCGTACGTCGAGTTCGTGCGGATGGCCGATGCCGTCGACGGCCTGGCGACCGTGGGTGCGCACGCGAACGTCGTCTCCACCCGCACGTTCTCCAAGGCCTACGGCCTGGCGGGGTTCCGGGTCGGCTACGCCATCGCTCCTGCGGCGATCGCCGCAGCGCTGCGGGCGGTCTCCCTCCCGTTCGGCGTCTCCGCGGTGGCGCAGGCCGCCGCCATCGCATCTCTCGCGGCCGAGCAGGAGCTGCTCGAGCGTGTGGAGGCGTTGGTGGCCGAGCGCGAGCGGGTGCTCAAGGGCCTGGCGGACGCGGGTGTCGGCGTACCCGAGGCGCAGGGCAACTTCGTGTGGTTCGCGACCGGCGAGCGCACCGGTGAGTTCGCCGCCGCCGCCGACGACCTCGGCATCGTGGTCCGCCCGTTCGCCGGTGCCGGGGCCCGGGTTTCGATCGGGGAGACCGAGGCCAACGATCGGATCATCGAGCTGGCGCGCGGGTTCCTCGGCGCGGACCGCTCGACGCGCTAGACGGAGACCGGCTCGGGTGCCGTCGCTGCCTGCCTGTTCATCCCCCGGAAGCTCGGCAGGAACGTCGGCGCCATCGTCGCCACGAAGTAGCAGAGACCGACCACGAGCAGTGCCGGGTCCAGCCCGATCCCGGTCACGAGCACGCCGCCGAGGACGCCACCCAGAGGCATCAGCGACCAGCAGATGGCGCTGTTCAGGGCCGTCACCCTGCCGACCAGCTCGCGCGGGATGCGCTCGAACTCGACCGCGCCGAGCACCGGGTTGAGGAACCCGGAGGCGCAGCCGCCGACCAGGCACATCGCGACGATGGCCCAGAGCGGGACACCGAGCGCGAACAGCACGAACCGGGGCAGCCCGGTGATCGCGAAGGCCACGACGTACGTCGTGAAGCGGGGCAGGCGGGTGCCGTACGCCGCGGCCACGAGCGAGCCGATCATCGAGGCGCCGCCCCAGACGGCGAACACCAGGGCGAGCGCACCGACCCCCTGCCCGGAGTCGTGAGCCCAGACCGGGAGCAGCACGGCCGACCATGCGAGGTCCAGCACGTTGGTGACCGCGATCATCAGGCAGAGGCTCATCAGCACGGGGTCGTGGCGGAGGAAGTCCCAACCGTCGCGCAGCTCCGAGAGGTACGACGTGGCCTGCTCGTCGGGCTTCGTCCGCGTGGCCTCGACCTCGGTCGCCCGGCCGAGGCCTCGCGTGGTCAGTGCGAGCACGACGGCGCAGACGCCGAACGAGACCGCGTCCACGGCGATCGCGTTGGCAGCGCCGATGGTGGCGACGAGCCCACCGGCGATCGCCGCGCCGATCATGGTCGCGCCCCGCTCGATCGCAGAGCCGAGCCCGGTCACCCGCTCGTAGGGGACGCCGGCGGTCTCGCTGAGCGACGGGATCATCGCGGTGACCGCCGCGTCGCCAGGGCCGCGCAGCGCACCGCCGACCGCCACGAGGAGCAGCAGCAACGCGAAGGTGAGGTGGTCCGCCTCGTGAAGCAAGGGGATCAGCCCGACGGCGATCATCGAGAGCACGTCGGCGACGATGGCCATCCGTCGCGGGCCCATCCGGTCGACGAGCGGCCCGCCGGTCGCCTTGAAGAGCACGAGCGGTGTCAGCTCGGCGGCCGCGACCAGGCCGGTCTTCGTCGGGGACCCGGTCGTGACCAGCACGAGCCACGGGATCGCGATCATCGAGACCCGGGTGCCGAGGAGCGAGATTGCCTCGGCGGTCAGCCAGCCGTAGAGCGGCACGCGCCGCCCGGTCACCGCTCGTCTCCTTCCAGGACCACCGTGCCCGGCCTGGGGAACGCGTTGAGGTTGACCACGAAGGTGCCCACCCCCGGGGTGTCGGCGTCGTCCTCGTCCTCCGACCAGCTGTCGACCAGGTCGGCCAGCGCGTCGACGAGCTGCTCGGCGCGGGCGGGGGTGAGCCGCAGGTGCCAGTCGCTGGTGGTGCTCGCCTCCTGCCACGGCCGGGGGAGGTAACGGCGTTCGGACACCGCCTGCATGAGGGTCTCGGTGTACATCAGCGCCACGGTCTGGAGGTAGGCCTCGGTGGTCTCGTCCTCGTCCTCGTCACGGGCCATCAGGTTGGCGCGGGTGCTCTGGTGTCCGGCCTTCCACCACCGGTCGCGCCCGTCGCCGCGGTCGGTGTCCTCGACGATGAAGCCGTGCTCGGCGAGCTGGCGCAGGTGGTACGACGTCGCACCGGTGTTGAGCTTCAGCTGCTGCGCGAGCTGGGTGGCCGTCGCCGGCCCCTCGAGGCGGAGCAGCATCAGCATCCGCAGCCGCGTGGGGTGCGACAGGGTCCGAAGACCCGCGGCGGACGGTGTGATCGACGAGGAGGCCATACCGCCAACATACCTTTGCAAAATTTCCTTTGCAAACAGTTGTTGGGAGAAGTGTCCGGATAGTCCCCGCCGAGATGGCTGCGAATCGGCGGTTTCAGCAGCCATCTCGCCGGGGACTACCGCCACGACGACCTGGGTACGACGGGGCATGGCGACTCACTCGGCGTACGTCACCCCTGGTCAGTCCTTCGAGCGGGACATGGACTACCTCCCCGACCGGATCACCGCCCGGGCCGGCTGCTCGCGCGACCCGCACGAGCCGCAGCCGCTGGAGCCCCCGACCTGGCCGGTCGTGCCCGGTCGCTACCGGCTCGTCGCCGCCAAGGCCTGCCCGTGGGCGACCCGCTCGCTGATCGCCCGGCAGCTGCTCGGGCTCGAAGACGTGATCTCGCTGGGTCTGGCGGGCCCGACCCACGACGAGCGGAGCTGGCGGTTCGACCTCGACCCCGGCGGCCGCGACCCGGTGCTCGGCATCGAGCGGCTCCAGGAGGCCTACCTGCGCCGCGACCCGTCGTACGACAAGGGGATCACCGTCCCGGCGATGGTCGAGATCGACAGCGGGCAGGTCGTCACGAACGACTTCCCGTGGATCACCCACGACCTCTTCTTCGAGTGGCGCGAGCACCACCGTCCCGATGCACCGAATCTCTGGCCGGACGACGTCCGCGAGGAGATGGAGGAGGTGATGGAGCGGATCTTCACCGAGGTGAACAACGGCGTCTACCGCTGCGGGTTCGCCGGCTCGCAGGAGGCGTACGACGAGGCGTACGCGCGGCTGTGGACCGCCCTGGACTGGCTCGAGGCCCGGCTGACCGACCGCCGCTTCCTGATGGGCGACGCCGTCACCGAGGCCGACGTGCGGCTGTACACGACGCTGGCCCGGTTCGATGCGGTCTACCACGGGCACTTCAAGTGCAACCGCCAGAAGCTGACGGAGCTGCCGGCGTTGTGGGGCTACGCCCGCGACCTGTTCCAGACCCCGGCGTTCGGCGACAACACCGACTTCGCCCAGATCAAGCGGCACTACTACGTCGTGCAGAGCGACGTGAACCCGTCGCAGATCGTGCCCCAGGGGCCGGACCTGGCCGGGTGGCTCACGCCCCACGGACGCGACCGACTCTGACGAGGGCGTCGTCCTAGCATGGCTGGCGTGCCGAAAGAGCCCGCCGTCCAGCTCGTCCCGGGGGTCTGGCGGATCCCCTTGCTCCGCGACTTCGTCAACGGCTTCATCCTGCGTGACGACGACGGGCAGGTGACCCTGATCGACATGGGCATCACCAGGTCGGGTCCGAAGGTGATGGCCGCGCTGGCCTCGATCGGCTCCGGACCGTCCGACGTGACCCGACTGATGCTGACCCACGCGCACCCCGACCACGCCGGCGGCGCGAAGCACGTCGCCGATGCCACGGGCCGGGAGTTCGGCATCCACGAGCAGGATGCGGGGTTCGCCCGCTCGGGCGAGAGCCCGCCCCGCGACCAGCACTTCCTCCTCGGTCGCCTGCTGTCGCGCGGCAAGAACGGCTTCCCCGCCGTGCCGGTCGGCGAGACCTTCACCGACGGACAGGTGATCCCGTTCGCCGGTGGCATCGAGGTGATCCACACGCCCGGTCACTCGCCCGGCCACGCGTCGTTCCTCCACCAGGACAGCGGGGTGCTCATCACCGGCGACTCGATCTTCAACGTGCGTGGGCTCCGCTGGCCGATCAAGTCGTTCTGCACCGACTTCAAGATGACCACCCTGACCGCACACCGGCTCGCCGAGGTCGACTACACGACCGCTGCCTTCACCCACGGACCACACCTGTCCGACAACCCGCGCGAGCACATCCGTCACTTCCTCGCCCAGCGGAACGCCCTCTGAGCGCGGTGGGATCCGGCCGGGTCCATGTCGGCATCTCCGGCTGGCGCTACCCGGCCTGGCGCGGAGACTTCTACCCGAAGGGCCTCCCGCAGCGCCGCGAGCTCGAGTACGCCGCCGAGCACCTCACGTCGATCGAGATCAACGGCTCCTTCTACTCCCTGCAGCGCCCTTCGTCGTACGCCGCGTGGCGGGCGGAGACCCCGGACGGCTTCGTCTTCGCGGTGAAGGGCGGCCGCTACGTCACCCACCTCAAGCGGCTGGTCGACGTCGACACCGCCCTCGCCAACTTCTTCGCGTCCGGTGTGCTCGCGCTGGGTCCGAAGCTCGGCCCCGTGCTCTGGCAGCTGCCCGAGACCTTCCGGTTCGACGCGGGGGTCCTCGACGACTTCCTCGGTCGGCTTCCGCGCAGCACCGCCGAGCTGGCGGCCCTGGCTGCCGGGCACGACGACAAGCTGACCGGCGACCGCGCCCTGACCACCGCCGAGGAGGACCGGCCGGTGCGCCATGCGCTGGAGTTCCGTAGCCCGACCTTCGCCGTACCCGAGGCGATGGAGGTGCTCCGACACCATGGGGTCGCCTGCGTGCTCGCCGACACCGCGGGGCGTTGGCCCAAGGTCGACGAGGACACCGGACCGATCCGCTACGTCCGACTCCACGGTGACCAGGAGCTCTACGCCAGCGGCTACACCGAGCGGGCGCTCGGCCAGTGGGCCGACTGGTGCCGGCGGGCGGCCGAGACGGGCGACGTGTTCGTCTACTTCGACAACGACATGAAGGGTTTCGCGCCGCGCGACGCGATGGCCCTCATCGCCAGGCTCGGCTGACGCCGGGAGTCCGACCGAGGTACCTCAGGCGGTGACGACCACGCGGCCCCGCAGACCCGGCTGCGCCGCTGCCTCGTGGGCCTTGGCGACGTCGTCCAGCGCGAAGGTGCCCGCGAGTCGGAGCCGGAGCGTGCCGTCCTCGACCAACCGGACCAGGGCCGCCTGCTGGTCGGCGTCGTGGTGGACGTGCACCGTGGCGACGGTGATCCCGCGTTCCGCCGGGGGCTCGCTCGGGTCGGAGACCGCGACGAACGTGCCGCCGTCCCGCACGGCCGCGAGAGCGGGTGCCTCCACCTGCGCGGCGTCCACGAGACCGTCGGCACCGTCGGGCAGCACGGCGCGGACCGCCGCGGCCACGTCACGTCCGGTGACGAACTCCGTGGCGCCGTTCGCGCGCACGTCCGCCTCGTCGTCGGCCCGGGCGACACCGACGACTCGCAGGCCGTGTTGCGCGGCGAGCGCGACGACGTAGTCGCCGACCCCGCCGGCCGCACCGGTGACGACCACCGTGGAGCCGGCCTCGAGTCCCAGCAGGTCCAGGGCCTGGAGAGCGGTCAGGGAGTTGAGCGGGAACGTCGCCGCCTCCTCGGGGCTCGCGTCACGTGGCGCGGGCGCCAGTGCGTCCTCCGGGAGTACGACGTGCGTCGCGATGGTCCCGGTCGGGCCGACGAACTCGTCGCGCAGCCCGACGACCTCGTCCCCGACGGACCACCGGGTGACACCCTCACCGACCGCCTCGACGCTGCCGGCGACGTCCCAGCCGAGCCCCAGGGGGAACGGCTCGCCGATCGCCGCGGCCATGAGTCCCTGGCGCATGGCCAGGTCGACGGGGTTGAGTGCGGCGGCACGAACTGCCACGAGCACCTGGGCCGGACCGGGGGTGGGGGTGGGGACCTCGACGACCTCGAGCACCTCGGGGCCGCCGTACCTGCGGGAGATCACGGTGCGCATGGGGATGCGCCCTCCTTCCATCTCGTGGATGTGGTGACGCCAGTACCTTACGTAGAGTTACTCTCTGTTGGTAAGTAGGCACCTGAGAGTGCGTAACTGACCGAGGGGAGTGCGGCGATGCCCACGATGACGGCGGCCGAACGTCGCGAGCGTGACCGGCAGGAGTTCAACGTTTTCCTCGCGGCCTGCCCGAGCCGCCAGCTCCTCGACCGGCTCTCCGACAAGTGGGTGGGACTGGTGATCTGCGCGCTGGAGCCCGGGTCGCAGCGCTTCAGCGAGCTTGCCCGTACGGTGGCCGGCGTCAGCCAGAAGATGCTCACGCAGACCCTCCGCTCGCTGGAGCGCGATGGGCTGGTCGAGCGCGAGGTGACCCCGAGCGTGCCGGTCCGGGTGGACTACCGGCTCACCGACCTCGGCCGGTCGCTGCTCCCGGTGATGGCCGCCGTCCAGGCCTGGGCCGAGCGGCACATGCGCGAGGTCAACGCCGCGCGCGAGGTGTACGACCGGGCTTCCTGACGCGCGCCTGGGCCGTGCCGCGCCGGGCTAGGCCGCGGGCGCCGTCGTCCGCTCCTCCGACTCGCCGGCTGCCGCGGGGCCTCCACGCACCACGAAGTCCTTCTGCCGGATCAGGATCAACGTCAGCACGGCGGAGGCGAAGGCCAGCACGGCCGCGATCAACGTGATGTGGTTGAGCGCGTCGACCACGCCGGAGGTCCCCACCTGCTGGACCAGGTCGTGTGCCTGCTGACCGACGGTCGGCCCTTGCGCCGCGGTCGCCGCCTGCTGCGCGCCCGCCGCGGCCTCCTGGACCTGGCCTCCCGACAGTGCGGCCGTGAGGCCGTCGACGGCCTGGGCCGGGACCTTGCCGGTCAGCTCGGGCCGGACCGCGTCGGCGACCTGCTGGCTGAAGATGGAGCCCAGTGCCGCGATACCCGTGGCGATCCCGACCTGTCGGAAGGTCGAGTTCACGCCGCTGGCCATGCCGGCGCGCGCCACCGGTACGACGCCCACCGCGGTGGACGCGAGAGGCGGGTTGATCATCCCGATCCCGATCCCGGACACCACCAGGCCCGGGATCAGGTAGGTCCATGACGAGTCGTCCTGGATGCCGTGGAGCAGCAGCAGACCGACCCCGAGGATCAGGAAGCCGGGCGAGATCAGCCACTTGACCGGGACGCGCTCGGTCAGCCGGCCGGCGATCGCGGCGGCGAAGAACGAGGCCCCGGACAGGTAGAGGAAGCGGAAGCCGGTCTCGACCGCGGAGTAGCCGAGCACGTTCTGCACGTAGATCACCAGGAAGGTCAGCAGCGCGAAGATCGATGCCGAGACGCCGAAGGCGGCGATCAGGCCGCCGGTGAAGGTCGGCTTCCGGAGCAGTGACAGGTCGAACATGGGCTTGGTCTGGACGATCTGGCTGACCACGAAGATCACCAGCAGGACGGCGGACGCCACCAGCGACGCCACCACCCGCCCGTCGGTCCAGCTCCGCTGGCCGGCCTCGATGAGTCCGTAGACGAGGGCACCGAGGGCCAGCGAGAAGCTGACGAAGCCGAACCAGTCAGGACGCCCGGCATCGGGGTCCTTGGACTCCTCGACCCGGGTCAGCGTGACGGCCAGGGCGACCAGGCAGATCGGGATGTTCACGAAGAAGATCCACCGCCAGGACAGGCCACTGGTGAGGATGCCGCCGAGGACGGGACCGATGGCGACCGCGACACCCGTCGTCGCGCCGAACACGCCGAACGCCGTACCGCGGTCCTTGCCGTGGAACGAGTTGGCGAGGAGCGCCAGGGCGGTGGCGAACATCGCGGCGCCGCCGATGCCCTGGAACGCGCGGGAGATCTGCAGGAAGAGGATGTCCTGGGCGGCCCCGCAGGCGATGGAGCCGAGGGTGAAGATGATCAGCCCGATCACGAAGAGGCGGCGTCGGCCGTACAGGTCTGCGAGGGACCCGGCGGTGAGCAGGAGGGCGGCGAGGCTGAGGGCGTAGGCGTCGATCACCCACTGGAGGTCGGACAGGGACGCGTCGAGCTGGGTCTGGATGTCCGGCAGCGCGACGTTCACGATCGTGATGTCGAGCAGGAGCATGAACACCCCGGTGCAGACCGCCGTCAGGGTCCACCACTTGGGGTCGCGTCCCGCCGGAGCGGGGGCGGCTGGCTGACTCATGGGTCCTCCGTCTAGATCATCACCGAGTTAACGATTACCTGCGGTACGATACGCCTGGATCACGAATCGTCAAGTACCTAACGATTGAGCGGGTGATGAACATCGATGCCGGTGGTGCCGAGGCGCGGACCTTGCTCCCCGCCCTGGCGGAGCTGCCGGGCTACCTGGTCTGGCGAGCCCGGTCGCGGGTGGTGGTCGCCCTCGAGGCCGTACTCCCCGACACCGTCGACATCCATGCGTACGCCGTACTCCTCGCGCTGGCAAGCGGCGGTCCACGATCGCAGCGCGCCCTCGCCCAGATGGTCTCGGTCAGCAGCACCACGATGATGAGAGTGGCGGCAGACCTCGCCTCGCGGGGACTCGTCGACCGGGTGCGCAACCCCGACGACCGTCGGTCCTATGCCCTGACCCGGACCCCCGAGGGGACCTCGGCAGCTCGCACCTGGCGGCGGTACGCGGAGGAGCTGGAGGACTCGATCACCGTCGGCTTCTCCCCGCGTGAGCGCGACGAGCTGCGCGAGCTGCTGCTGCGGGTGGTCGAGCCCGAGCTGGCGCCGGACACCCCCGAGGCGCTGCGCGCGAGCATCGGCTTCCTGATCACGCGGCTGCACTTCCGGATGCACCGCGACTACCAGGCCGCCCTGGAGCCGTTGGGGATCGAACCCCCTCACGTCGGCATCCTGACGGCCCTGGAGGAGACCGGTCCGATCTCGCAGTCGGAGCTGGCCCGGCTGTTCGCGGTCAGCGGCGCGCACATGGTGCAGCTCATCGACGAGCTCGAGCAACGTCGGCTGGTCACGCGCCGTCGCCTGGAGACCGATCGGAGGTCGCACGTGATCGAGCTGCTTCCAGCGGCCGATGCCCGCCTGGCCGAGGCCGTGCCGATCGCCGAGCAGATCGTGGCGACGCGTTTCTCACCGCTCTCGGCCACGCAGTCACGGCTCCTGATCGAGCACCTGCGCCGGCTCGTCACCGCGCCCTGACCGAGCTCAGCCCTTCGGCTCGACCTCGCTGCGCAGCTTCAGCACCTGTGTCCCGTCGGCCTGCTCGATCTCGTACGCCGGGTCCTCGGGCGTGCCGAGCCGCTTGACCCGGACGCCGTTGATCCGGCGGATCACCGGGCGCGGGTGGATCGCGGTCACCCGACCCTCCGCCGTCTCGGCGCCCCAGCGCCACGTGACCGTCGTACCCGTGCGAATGCTCATGCCGATGAGTGACCCCGAGGTGTGGATGGCAAGGACGCGACGGACGATACCCAGTCCCTCATCGGCCCTGCGCACGGCCTTCCGGTGCCCGTGGAGGGCCCGGTTGATTGGTGTGGTCCGCACCCTGCCCGGTAAGTTGAGGGCAGAGGAATGTGGTCCCGATCACACCCGTCACAAGCACGGCGGCCGCCGCACCACCCCCGCGTCGTACGCCGTTCACGAGCAGAAGGCCGAGCGGTGACCCCGCGAGCCCCTGAACAAGAGGAGCACCCGTGACCCATGCAGGCTTCGGCCCCGATCTCGCGGAGGTCTTCGGACCCGCGCATCAGGACGGCGGCCCCGAGCTCGTCCAGCTGCTGTCCCCCGAGGGTGAGCGCGTCGAGCACCCCGACTTCTCCTTCGGAGACGGTCTCAGCAAGGACGAGCTCGCCGAGCAGGTGCGCGGCTTCTTCCGCGACATGACTCTCACCCGGCGCATCGACGTCGAGGCGACCGCGCTCCAGCGCCACGGCGAGCTGGGCATCTGGGCACAGCTGCTCGGCCAGGAGGCCGCGCAGATCGGCGCCGGCCGCGCGCTGCGCCCGCAGGACTACGTCTTCCCGACCTACCGCGAGCACGGCGTCGCCTACTGCAAGGGCGTCGACCCGCTGCTCCTGCTCGGCCTGTTCCGCGGCGTCGACCAGGGCGGGTGGGACCCGCGCGAGAACAACTTCGGCCTCTACACGATCGTGATCGGCGCCCAGACCCTCCACGCCACGGGCTACGCCATGGGCATGCAGCGCGACGGCGTCGTCGGCACCGGTGACCCCGACCGCGACGCGGCCGTGATCGCCCACTTCGGCGACGGCGCGTCGAGCCAGGGCGACGTCAACGAGTCCTTCATCTTCGCCGCGTCCTACAACGCCCCGGTCGTGTTCTTCTGCCAGAACAACCAGTGGGCGATCTCCGAGCCGATCGAGCGCCAGACCCGGATCCCGCTCTACCAAAGGGCTCTCGGCTTCGGATTCCCCGGCATCCGCGTCGACGGCAACGACGTCCTCGCGACGTACGCCGTCACCCAGGCTGCCCTGCAGCGCGCCCGCGAGGGCCAGGGCCCGACGCTGGTCGAGGCCTACACCTACCGGATGGGTGCCCACACCACGACCGACGACCCGACCCGCTACCGGTTGTCGGACGACGTCGAGCGCTGGAAGCTCAAGGACCCGATCGCCCGCGTCGAGGTCTACCTCAAGCGCAACGGCCTGGCCGACCAGGACTTCTTCGACGCCGTGATCGCGGAGGCCGACGACCTCGGTCACCGCCTGCGCGAGGGCTGCAAGGCGATGCCCGATCCCCAGCCGATGAGCATGTTCGACCACGTCTTCGCCGAGGAGACCGAGGAGCTGCGCCACGAGCGCGAGGGCTTCGCGGCGTACCTCGAGAGCTTCGAGGGAGCCCACCGATGAGCGACACCACTCAGACCAAGCCCAAGGTGACCCTGGCGAAGGCTCTCAACATGGGCCTCCGCAAGGCCATGGAGGACGACCCCAAGGTCCTCCTCATGGGAGAGGACGTCGGCAAGCTCGGCGGCGTCTTCCGGATCACGGACGGCTTGCAGAAGGACTTCGGCGAGGACCGCGTCATCGACAGCCCGCTGGCCGAGTCCGGCATCGTCGGTACGGCGGTGGGGATGGCGCTGCGCGGCTACAAGCCCGTCGTCGAGATCCAGTTCGACGGCTTCGTCTACCCGGCGTACGACCAGATCGTCTGCCAGGTGGCGAAGATGTGCTACCGCTCGCAGGGCAAGACGCCGCTGCCGATGGTCATCCGGATCCCGTTCGGCGGCGGTATCGGCGCGGTCGAGCACCACAGCGAGTCGCCCGAGGCGCAGTTCGCTCACACACCGGGGCTCAAGGTCGTGGCGTGCTCCAACCCGGTCGACGGCTACTGGATGATCCAGCAGGCCATCGCCGCACCCGACCCGGTGATCTTCCTCGAGCCGAAGCGGCAGTACCACGCCGACAAGGCCGAGCTCGACGAGGGCGCGACGCCCGACCCGCTGTTCAGCTCGCGGATCGTCAAGCAGGGCAGCGATGTGACCGTGCTCGCCTACGGCCCGACGGTGAAGACGGCCCTCAAGGCGGCCGAGGCCGCGGCCGGTGAGGGCAGGTCGCTCGAGGTCATCGACCTGCGCACCCTGTCGCCGCTCGACCTGCAGCCGGTCTACGACTCCGTACGTCGCACCGGGCGCGCCGTGATCACCCACGAGGCCCACGTCAACCTCGGTCTCGGTGCCGAGGTGGCTGCGCGCGTCACCGAGGAGTGCTTCTACTCCCTCGAGGCGCCGGTGCTCCGTGTGGGAGCCTTCGACACGCCGTACCCCGCGTCGCGGATCGAGGAGGACTACCTCCCGGACCTCGACCGCGTGCTCGACGCCGTCGACCGCACGCTCGACTTCTGAGGAGACCTCCATGGCCGAGTTCAAGCTGCCCGACGTCGGGGAGGGTCTCACCGAGGCCGAGATCGTGACCTGGAAGGTCAAGGAGGGCGACACCGTCGCCATCAACGAGATCCTGGTCGAGATCGAGACCGCCAAGTCGTTGGTCGAGCTGCCGTCGCCGTTCGCCGGCGTGGTGCAGAAGCTGATGGTGTCCGAGGGCGAGACCGTCCCGGTCGGCACCCCGATCATCGCGATCGGTGACACCGCCTCCCCGTCGGTCGAGCCGGCCGGGCCGGTCGAGCCGGTCGAGCAGACGGAGTCCGACCCCTACCTCGGGATGGCGCAGAAGGCCGGGGCCGCCGAGACCGCTCCTCCCGAGATCGACCTGTCCAATCCGGCCGCCAGCGGCGGTGGCGAGGGTGAGTCCCTGGTCGGCCGCAACAAGGCCGACCGGAGCGCCGTACGCCGGGCACGCCACGCTGCCGTCCCGTCCTCGGCCGGAGCCGCCGCCACCCAGCAGCAGCTGCAGGGGTCCTTCGAGCCCGGGCTCGCCTCGCCCGAGGTGGTCGACGTGCCCGACGAGCCGGCCGTGCCGGCGACGTCCGCGCCCGTGTCCTCCGCCGCGGAGCGCACCCTGGCCAAGCCGCCCGTCCGCAAGCTGGCCAAGGACCTCGGCGTCGACCTGTCCTCGCTCGACGGCACCGGGCCCAACGGCGCCGTCACCCGCGACGACGTCCAGGCCGCCACGGGCACAACGTCATACGAAACGGCTGCCGGAGCGACCACCTCGTATGACGTCCCGGCCGGGGAGCGGGAGACGCGCGAACCGATCAAGGGTGTCCGCAAGATGATGGGCCAGGCCATGGTCGGCTCGGCCTTCTCGATCCCCCACGTCACCGAGTGGGTCACCCTGGACGTCACCCGCACCATGGAGTTCGTCGATCGGCTCAAGAGCCGCCGCGAGTTCCGCGACGTGAAGGTGTCACCCCTGCTGGTGCTCGCGCGCGCCGTGATGCTCGCGATGCGCCGCACCCCGGAGATCAACTCCTGGTGGGACGACAGCGCCCAGGAGGTCGTGTACAAGAGCTACGTCAACCTCGGCATCGCCGCCGCGACGCCGCGCGGGCTCGTCGTACCCAACGTCAAGGACGCCGAGCAGCTCTCGCTCCACGACCTCGCCGCCGCGTTCAACGCGCTGACCGCGACCGCCCGCGAAGGGAAGACGCAGCCGGCGGAGATGAGCGGCGGCACGTTCACGATCACCAACGTCGGCGTCTTCGGCGTCGACAGCGGTACGCCGATCATCAACCCCGGTGAGTCCGCGATCCTCGCGTTCGGCGCGATCAAGAAGCAGCCGTGGGTGGTCTCCACCGACGACGGCGACGAGATCGCCGTACGCCAGGTGACCACGCTCGCCCTCAGCTTCGACCACCGCCACATCGACGGCGAGAAGGGCTCGCGCTTCCTGGCCGACGTCGCCGGCATCCTCGAGGACCCCGCCAGCGCCCTGCTGTTCTGAGGGCGGCCCGCCGGAGTCCGTCCCGGCGGGTCCGGGGGCCGCTCAGAGGTTGCGGATTGGTCCCAAACCGCAAGGTTTGGGGGCAAATTGTTGCGGTTTGGGACCAAACCGCAACGATGAACGGCGACCCCTGCGGCACCTACCCGGCGTGCCAGACCGGCTGGGCGGGCCCCAGCAGCCACCGGTGGAACAACGGCCCGAGGTGCTGCCCCGACTCCTTGCTCCACCACGCGGCGAGGCTGACGCGGTCCTGGCTGGTGAAGCGGTGGCTGCGCGGCCACCGGGTGGCGAGCCGCCAGAACATCTCGTCACCGAGGCGCTGCCGGATCGTGTCCCACATCAGACCCGGGATGTAGTAGGCGTTGCCCTCGGCGAAGGACCCCGGCGCATAGTCCGACGGCGGTCCGTACTGCTCCCGCAGGCCGGGCGCGAGCTGGTTCCAGCGCCGCAGGATCGACGCCCGTGACCCCGGCTCGTGGTCGGCGGTCCAGTTCGCCTCGGCGAGGTAGGTCGCCATGCCCTCGTTCATCCAGAGGTCGCTCCAGTCGTCGGGGGTGACCTCGTCGCCGTACCACTGGTGCGCGAGCTCGTGGACCAGGACGTCGGCCGAGAGGTTGTAGGTCTGCATCCCGAGCGTGATCGTCGACTGGGTCTCCATGGCGCTGTTCGACGGGACGACCAGGACTCCCAGGGTCGGGAAGGGATAGCGCCCGACCTTCGCCTCGAGGTAGGCGATCGCCTCGGGGGTGTAGCGCAGACCCTTGATCAGGCCGGGCCGTTCACTCGGCGTCCAGTAGCTGATCGGCAGTCCGTGCGGCCCGACGTCCTTGGTCTCGGTGTAGTGGCCGATCGCGATCGTGATCAGGTACGACGCCGCCGGCTCGGGCAGGTTCCAGTGGGTGACCGTGCGGTCGCCGACCGTCCTCCGCGACTCGAGGCGACCGTTGGCCACCCCCACCATCGCCTTCGGTGCGTCGATGGTGAGGTCGTAGAACGCCTTGTCGGACGGGTGGTCGTTGACGGCGTACCACGAGTAGGCGCCGTAGGGCTCCTGCATCGTCCATACGCTGCCGTCGTCGGTGGTCGTCCAGCCGGTGGTCTCGAAGTCGCCGCGATCGGTCGGTGCGACGACGGGCTCCGGGGTGCCGGCGTACGTGAGCTGCAGGACGTGCCGGTCGCCCGCGGTGACCGGCGCCTCGACCACCAGGTCCTTGCCCGGATGCGTGAACGGCACCCTGCGACCGTCGAGCCACACCCGCCCGACCGTGAGCTGGTGGGCCAGGTCGAGCTGGAGGTGATCGGCGGTGCGCGTCGCCCGCAGGAGGAGTGCCTCGGTCCCGGTCAGGGTCTCGCTCCGCGGGTCCCACGACAGATGGAGGTCGTAGTGCAGGGCGTCGACGCCCGGGTCACCGACATCTGGATAGACGGTGTCCTCCTGCGACCGGCTCACCGCGGCGTCGTACGCCGTGGTGTCGGCGTGGCCGGCGTCGCCCGTGATCGTGGGTGCCGCCGGTGAGTCGGAGGAGCCGGCCCCGCAGCCGGAGAGGAGCAGAGCCAGCGATGCGGCGAGCGCGGGCAGCACTCCCCGCACGGTCAGTCGCTCCCGCGCAGCAACGGCCGGGCGAGCTTCCGGCCGTGGTGGATCTGGGCCTTCACGGTGCCGAGCGGGATCCCGATCAGCTGGGCGATGTCGTCGTACGACATGCCGTAGACGTCGCGCAGGATCAGCGGCTCGACGAGCTGCGGGTGGTCGCGCTCGATCTCCTCCATCGCGTCGAGCAGGTCGAGACGGGTGCCGGCGATCACGCTGGTGGTGCGCGGGTCGGGCTTCTCGAGCGGCAGCACGTCGCTGGAGATCGCCTGGTTCTTCATCCGCCGGTACGTCGTCCGGGCGCTGTTGACGGCCACCACGTGCATCCAGGTGGTGAAGCGCCCGTTGCGGTGCCACGAGCCGATCTTGTTGGAGATGTTGAGCAGTGCCTCCTGGCAGGCGTCCTCCGCGTCGGGGGTGTAGGGGAGCACTCCGCGGCAGACGTTGAGGCAGCGGGGCCGGACCGCCGCCAGCAGCTGCTCGAGGGCGTCGCGGTCGCCGTCCTGGGCGCGTCGCGCGAGCTCGTCGACGTCGTCCGGCGTCAGCTCCGTGGCTGTCATGACTGTTCTCTGCCTCCCCGTGCCGCTCCCCGCGGCTGGCTGTGTGCGGGAGCGGGTCGCTTCTGCACCATAATGCCGAGGGTGTCCATGCCTGCCCGCCTCGGTCGTTACGCCGTGCGCCGGCGTATCGGGTCAGGCGGTTTCGCCACCGTCTGGCTTGCTTATGACGAGCAGCTGGACTCTCCGGTTGCCATCAAGGTGCTGGCAGAGAACTGGACCGAGGACGGGCACGTCCGGCAGCGCTTCCTCGAGGAGGGCCGCTACCTCCGCAAGGTCGAGTCGCCCCACGTGGTCTCCGTGTACGACGCGGGGTCGCTGGAGGACGACCGGCCCTACCTGGTGATGTCGTACGCCGACCAGGGGACGCTGGCCGACCGGCTCGAGGCCGACGGGCTGACCGTCGCCCAGGCCACCGAGGTGATCCGGCAGATCGGTGAGGGTCTCGCGGCGCTCCACCAGCGCGGTGTGCTCCATCGCGACATCAAGCCCGCCAACGTGCTCTTCCGCACCGTCGACCCGGAGCACGACGGCACCCTCGTACGGGCCATGGTCGGCGATCTCGGGCTCGGCAAGGCACTCG
This sequence comes from uncultured Actinomycetota bacterium, assembly GCA_963761515.1. Lineage (GTDB taxonomy): Bacteria > Actinomycetota > Actinomycetes > Propionibacteriales > Nocardioidaceae > Nocardioides. The sequence continues at coordinate 301,283 of CAVXHO010000001.1, read as the reverse complement.
ACGTCTCGTCGCGGCTGACGATGATCGCGGGTACGCCGTCGTTCGTCGCCCCGGAGCAGGCGCAGGGCGAGCACCTCGACGCTCGCGCCGACCAGTACTCCCTGGCCGCGCTGTCCTACCTGCTGCTCACCGGCCGTCCGCCGTACGCCCACGGCACCCTGTCCGCCGCCGCCAACCCCGCTCCGCCCGTGCCGATGTCGACTCCGGAGCGGCCGTTCCCGCCGGCCGTCGAGGACGTCGTACGCCGGGGGCTCGCGGTGGACCGCGACGACCGCTTCGCCGATGTCCGGTCCTACGTCGACGCGCTGCGGGCCGCCCTCGGCGAGGGCGCGACCGGTGAGCTGCCGGCGCGCTGGCTGCCGGTCGATCCCGAGCTCACCCAGCCCGGCAACCGTCCGTCACTGGTGCCCGCACCGGAGGACCTGCCGGCCCCCGTCCCACCGAAGCGCCGCCCGCGGTGGCCGGCCGCTGTACTGGCGCTCGTGCTGCTCGTGGCCGGTGCGGCCGCCGGCTTCGTGGGCTGGCAGCGCACGCATGCCGACGTCGAGCACACCGACAACCAGGGCGCCCTGTCGGTCACCGTCCCGAGCAGCTGGAACCGCGACGTGTCGACGTCCGGGTGGGTGCCGCCCGACAGCTCGACGAACTACCCGGCTCTCTCGGTCGGCGACGGGCGGGACTGGGCCAGCAACGGGCAGGGCGTGTTCGTCGGCCTGATGCCCGAGGGGAAGCTGCCGAAGACTCTGCCGCAACACGCCGGCTGCCAGACGGTGGGGGAGCCGGTGACGTCCTCGTTCGGCAGCGACCCCGCCCGAACCGTCACGTCGAGCCGCTGCCCGGGAGTGGTGATCGAGCGGGTCGTCCAGGTCACCACCGACGAGCTGCTCTGGATCCAGGTGCGCAGTGACGACGAGGCGACCGCGCGAGACGTGCTCGCGTCGGTCACCACTCACAGCTTGTTCTGAGGCGGCTGTGTCCCGGTCAGGTTGTCGGCGAAACGGGTGAAGAGCGCCCCGAGGCCGTCCTGGTCGGCGGCGCGCCCCGAGACCGACATCTCCAGGGTCGCGTTCGGGTGGTTCGGCACCGCGAACCACTGGAAGAAGTTGTAGCGCAGGTGGTCCCCGCTGTCGGTGAAGGTGAAGTAGACCGCGCTCGGGGTGCGTTGCAGGACCGAGAAGTTGTGCTTGGAGAACTCCTGCCGGAACCCGACGACCTTGGTCGCCACCATCTGGGCCGGGTTCAGGTCGGCGTTGTCCATGATCTTCACGCGGAGGCTGTAGCCGCCGTCGACCGGCTCACCGGCGGGCCGGAAGCGCACCTGGGCCTGGTTGTTGATCTGCTTCGGCGGCACGACGGAGTCCGTTGCGATCTTGCAGGGCTGGGCCGTGCACACGCCGTACGCCGTCCACCCGAAGGGCACGTGGTAGGTCCACGAGGCGAGGTCGTTGCCGATCGAGTGGACGTCGGGCACCGCCAGCCCGGGCTGGAGCGCGGGGTAGGCGATGTCGGGCGCGTACGTCTTGATCCGCTTGACCTGGATCGGCACGCTGGGCGAGGTCGCCGGGACGGGGGTCGCAGCGGACCTGAGGTCCGTCGAGTGCGGGCTGACGGCGTACGCCACCGCGGCGCCTCCAGCCAGCCCGATCAGGCCGCACAACAGCGCGACCAGGAGCCCCCGCACACTCATGCGGCACACGGTATCCACCGCCGGGTCACCGCTCCGAAACCACACCGGATGTAACGGTCCAGCCGCCCGTTTGCGTACGGCTGTCACAGACGGCATCGTGGCGGGATGACCACGGCGTACTTCGACAAGCACCGCGAGCGTCTCGACGCGGCGGTGGCCGCCTGCGCGTCGCGGGAGTACTACTCGGCGTTCGACGAGTCGCCGTCGCCGCGGGTGTACGGCGAGTCCGCGGCCGCCGAGGGCAAGGCGGCGTTCGAGGCCTGGCAGGGCACGACCTTCCCGGTCGACACCCCCGGTAGCGGCGAGGACGTCGTGGCGACCGAGCGGTCGCCGTACGGCTTCGACCTCGGCGTCTCCTACCCCCACGTCACCGACGTCGACGCGCTGCTGACCGGGGCCCAGGCGGGCATGAAGGCCTGGCGCGACGCGGGCCCCGAGGCACGCACCGGGGTCTGCATCGAGATCCTCGACCGGCTGCACGCTCGGATCTTCGAGCTCGCCAACGCCGTCCAGCACACCAGCGGCCAGGCCTTCGTGATGGCCTTCCAGGCCGGCGGCGCGCACGCGCTCGACCGGGGCCTCGAGGCGATCGCCTATGCGTGGGTCGAGATGAGCCGTACGCCGCGCACGGCGGTCTGGGAGAAGCCCGGCAAGGTGCCGGTGACGATGGAGAAGACGTTCACGGTGGTGCCGCGCGGCGTGGCTCTGGTGATCGGCTGCAACACCTTCCCGACCTGGAACTCCTGGCCGGGCCTCTTCGCGTCGCTGGTCACCGGCAACTCCGTGGTGGTCAAGCCGCATCCGTCGGCCGTGCTGCCGCTCGCGATCACCGTGCAGGTGTGCCAGGAGGTGCTGGCCGAGGCCGGCTTCGACCCCCACCTGGTCACGCTCGCCGCGGAGGAGCCGGCCAACAAGCTCGCCTCCTCGCTCGCGCTGCGGCCCGAGGTGAAGCTGATCGACTTCACCGGCGGCAACGCGTTCGGCGACTGGCTGGAGAAGAACGCCTCACAGGCGACCGTCTTCACCGAGAAGGCCGGCGTCAACACCGTGGTGGTCGACTCGACGTCCGACTTCAAGGCCATGTGCTTCAACCTCGCCTTCTCGTTCGCGCTCTACACCGGCCAGATGTGCACCGCGCCGCAGAACGTCTACCTGCCGGCGTCCGGCGTCCAGACCGACGACGGCGTGAAGACGCCGGCCGACGTGGCGGCCGGCATCGGAGCGGCGTTCGACAAGCTCCTCGGTGACGACGCCCGAGCCGTGGAGCTGCTCGGCGGCATCGTCAACGACGGCGTGCTCACGCGGCTCCACGAAGCCGGGTCGCAGGGCGAGGTGTACGTCGCGTCGCGCACGGTCACCCACCCCGCCTACCCCGACGCCACCGTGCGGACGCCCACCCTGGTCGGGCTGACCGCGGGCGACGGGCACGTCTACGAGGCCGAGTGCTTCGGCCCGGTCGCCTACCTGATCTCGACGTCGGGCACCGACGAGTCGATCACGCTCTTCCGCGACACGGTGCAGGCGCACGGCGCGATGACCGCGTCGGTCTACTCGACCTCCGACGCCGTGATCGAGCAGATGCGCGACGCGGCTCTCGACGCCGGGGTCGCGCTCAGCGAGAACCTCCTCGGCGGGGTCTTCGTGAACCAGTCCGCTGCGTACTCCGACTTCCACGGCACGGGTGCCAACCCGGCCGCGAACGCGTCGTACACCGACGGCGCGTACGTCGCCTCCCGCTTCCGGATCGTCCAGTCCCGCCGCCACCGCTGACCCTCCCCCACCTGATGAGGCCGACCGGCGGGTAGTCCCCGGTCAGATGGCTGCAATTTCCCCTCGGGAACGACCATCTGATCGGGGACTATCCGGTCCGGTGTGGATAACTTGTGCCCGTGGCCGACTTCGTTCTGCGTAACGTCCGGGTGGTCGAGCTCGGGCGGGGGCGCGGGTGGGTCGGTCCGGTCGACGTGTTCATCGAGCAGGGGACGATCCGCGAGATCGGACACGGGCTCGACCACCCGGCCGGCATCGAGGAGTACGACGCGCAGGGGCGCTGGGCGATCCCGGGGCTGTGGGACACCCACGTCCACCTGGCCCAGTGGACCGCTCGAAGCGACCGGCTCGACCTGGCCGGCACCGTCTCGCCGGCCGAGGCGCTGGCGCGGGTGGGCGACTGGCTCGGAAGCCATCCGGGCCCGATGGTGGCCCGCGGCCACCGGACCGGGCTCTGGGCCGAGCAGCCGACGGTCGCCGCGCTCGATGCGATCGCGCCCGACGCCCCGGTCGTCCTGATCGCCGGCGACGCCCACCACGCCTGGCTCAACTCCCGCGCCCTCGCGGCGCTCGGGCTGCCCGACCGCGACGGCGTCGTGGCCGAGAACGAGTGGTACGAGGCCTACACCCGGATCGACACGGTCGTCGAGCCCGACGTGTCGCCCGAGGCCTACCGCCGCACCCTCGACCAGGCCGCCGCCCTCGGGATCACCGGCCTCGTCGACCTCGAGCGCGGACAGACCGCCGCCGACTGGGAGCCGCGGGACTCACCCGTGCGCGTGCGCGTAGCGACGTACGCCGACGGGCTGGACGACGTGATCGCCGCCGGTCTCCGCAGCGGCGACGTGCTCCCCGGATCCCCCGGCACCATCACCATGGGGCCGCTCAAGATCATCTCCGACGGGTCGCTCAACACCCGGACGGCCTGGTGCTGCGAGGAGTACGCCGACGGGTCCGGCGCCGGCGCACCGAACCAGACCACCGAGGAGCTGACCGCGCTGCTCGACCTGGCCCACACGAACGGACTCGAGGTCGCGACCCACGCCATCGGCGACCTCGCGCTCAAGGAGGCGCTCACGGCGTACGACCTCACGGGTGCGTCCGGATCGATCGAGCACGCCCAGCTGGTACGCCGCGACGCGTTGCCCGCGATGGCCCGGCTCGGTCTGAGGGCCAGCGTCCAGCCGGCCCATCTGCTGGACGACCGTGACCTCACCGAGCTGTGCTGGCCGGACCGGGCCGCCCGCTGCTTCGCCTTCCGCTGGATGGTCGAGGCAGGCGTTCAGCTGGCCCTCGGCTCGGACGCCCCGGTCTCGCCGCTCGACCCCTGGCTCGCCATCGCCGCGGCCGTGCACCGCAGTGCCGACGACCGACCGCCCTGGCATCCCGAGCAGGCGCTGACGGTGCGCGAGGCACTCGCCGCCAGCGTGGACGGCCAACGCAGCGTCCACTCCGGGATGCCGGCAGACCTGGTGCTCCTCGATGCCGACCCGCTCGCGCCGGCGGGCGACACCGCGGAGCAGGCCGCCCGGCTCCGGGCGATGCCCATCGCGCTCACCCTCGTCGACGGCGAGGTCGTCCACAGCGAATGGTGAGCGAGCGAGGACCGTCAGGTCCGGCGAAGCCGGAGCTGACGACCGCAGGGAGCGCCGCTGCGAGCTTGCTCGCAAGGCGGCCTGACAGGCACCGGCTCCGCTCGGCGCTGACCGTCCTCACTCACCCGTAGCGGGGTGGTGACCACGCATCGGCCGTGGTTGCGTCGAGAGCATGAGCGACGACGCCGAGCAGGAGACCAAGGACCCGGGACTGCATGTAGCCGACAGCGGCGGGGACGGACGCCCCGTCGTCCTCATCCACGGCTGGCCGCTGTCGGGTGAGTCGTGGTCCGAACAGCTCGCGCCCTTGCGGGACGCCGGCTTCCGCGTGGTCGTCTACGACCGTCGCGGCTTCGGGCGTTCGGACCCCGGAGACGGTTACGACTACGACAAGCTCGCGGGCGACCTGGACAACGTGGTCAGCGAGCTCGACCTGACCGACGCCACCCTCGTGGGGTTCTCCATGGGCGGCGGCGAGGTGGCGCGCTACGTCGGGTTGTACGGCGAGGAGCGGCTGCGCAGCGTGGTCTTCGCGGCAGCGGTGCCGCCGTACATGCGGACGACCGACGACAACCCGGACGGACCGCTGGACGACGACACCGCTGCCGGCTTCAAGAAGGGCCTCGAGGACGACCGGGACGGGTTCTTCGAGCAGTTCACCACGCAGTTCTTCACGGCCGGTGACGAGCTGAAGGTGACCGAGGACCAGCGTGAGCAGGCGGTGGCGTTGTGTCGCCAGTCGGACCAGGACGCCGTGCTCGGCTGCCTGAAGGCCTTCGCCGGCACGGACTTCCGCGACGACCTGGCGAAGATCACGGTGCCGACGCTCGTCATCCACGGCGACTCCGACGGAGTCGTGCCGTTCGAGGGCTCGGGCAAGCGCACCCACGAGGCGGTCGAGGGCAGCGAGCTGCACGTGATCGAGGGCGGCCCCCACGGCATCAACGTGAGCCACGCGACGGAGTTCAACCGTGCGCTGCTGGGGTTCCTGGAGAACTAGCGGGTCGCCGTGCGAGCGAGCTCGCGGCGGCGTTCGGTGCGGTCGTCAGCACCGGCTTCGCCCGGAGCTGACGATCCTCGCTCATGCGAGCGCCAGGGTCAGGTCACGGATGGTGGCCGGGTCGTCGAGGCGATCGCCGTAGAGCTCGCGGAGCTGGCCCATCCGGTAGCGCACCGTCTGCGGGTGCACGAAGAGCGCGGCCGCGATGTCGTCGCGCCGACCCTGGTAGAGCAGCCAGGCGCGCAGGGTCTCGGCGAGCTTCTGCCGGGTGGCCGGACGCAGCGAGGCGAGCGGCTCGAGCACGCGGTCGCGCAGGTCGGTGACTGCCTCCGGGTCTGCGGCCAGGATCAGGTCGGCCAGGTGATCCTCCGTGTCGTACGTCGCGTCACCGCTGTGGAGGGGGAGGGCCCGGATCGCACGCTCGTACGACGCCTCGACGGCGAGCCACGGACGCGCCGGGCCGGCAATGGCTCCGCGCCGGTTCACCGTGCGCAGGAGACGGCCTCGGGCGCGGCCCCCCGCGTCGGGGACCAGCAGCACGCTCAGCCCCTCCGGGAGGCTGACCGGCTCACCGACCGCCGACAGGGTGCGAGGGTCGAGCAGCCCCAGCACGGGTCGCACCTGGGGGTTGGCCAGGACCACCGCGGTCAGCGTCTTCGGCGGCTGCCAGTCGGCACGCTCGGCGGCCGCGATCAGGACATCGGCCGGATCACCGCGCAGCAGCCCGAGGGCGAGCCGGTCGAGATAGCGCTGCCGCACCCGACCGGTCGTCTCCAGCTCGTCGGCGTGGCCCGCGACGGAGGCCGCGGACAGCTCGTCGATGTAGGCGAAGACCAGCTCGGCGAAGGACGCCAGCATGTCGGCCCCCACCCCCGCCTCGACGGCGGTCTCGGCGAGCTCGCGCCAGGCGACGCGTGCGCCCACGCGGTACGCCGAGAGCAGCGCGTCGGCACTCCGCCCGCTGCGCGCCTCGCCCCGACCCAGCGCGTACGCGCCCTCGAGCGCCGGGGAGAGCGGCGTACCGGCGTCGGTCATCCGGCCCCGCGCGGCCAGGCGGAGGAATCCCGCGAGCGCCATCTGCACCGCGTTCTCGATGTTGTCTCCCATCGGCCCGCCGAACGCGCCGGCGTAGGACGGGACCTCGTCGGTCACGGCGTTGATGGTGTGCGTGGCGACCTCGGGGAGGCGGCGGCGGAGAAGGTCGAGCAAACGGGGATCCAGCGTGAGGCGGCTAACACTGAGGCCGATCTCGGGGTCCGTCATGCCAAAGATTGTTCCATACGAACAAAGAACGGGCGATCGATTCACGCCCGGTGGTCAGGAAAAGTTCGCCCGGGACCGACAGACTGGAGTACATGAGCACGACTCTCGACACCACCCGTGGCTGGCGTGCTCACGCCCGCAAGATAGCCGAGGCCGCCAGCTCCCCGCTGGTCCCTGCCGACTTCCTCGACCTCTTCGCGCCGCTCCGCGCCGGCGCCGATCTGCGCGGGCGCATCGAGGCCGTCCACCCCGAGACCGCCGACGCCGCCACCCTGGTGATCCGCCCGGGTGCCGACTGGGCCGGACACGTGCCGGGCCAGTACGTCCGCGTCGGCATCGACGTCGACGGTGTGCGCCACTGGCGTGCCTACTCCCTGACCCACGGTCCGCGTGCCGACGGCCGGATCTCGATCACGGTCAAGGCCGTGCCCGACGGCAAGGTCAGCAACCACATCGTCCGCGACTCGCGTCCCGGCACCCTGGTGCACCTCGAGCAGGCGTCCGGCGAGTTCGTGCTCCCGACCGCCCCTCGCGGGGAGAAGATCCGGCTGCTGTTCGTCACGGCCGGCTCGGGCATCACCCCGGTGATCGGGATGCTGCGCAACCTCTTCCCCTCCACCGACAGTGGTGTGGTCCGCCTGGCCCGCAGCGCGCCGTACGACATCACGGTCGTGCACGTCGCTCCCAGCGAGCAGGACTCCATCTTCCTGCGCGACCTCAAGGCGCTCGACGCGGCGGGATGCATCCGCCTGATCGACCGGTACGACGACGAGCACGGCATCCTCGACCTCGCCGACCTCGAGCGACTGGTGCCCGACCTCGACGACCGTACGACGTTCGCGTGCGGCCCCGGCGGTCTGCTCGACGCCCTGGCCGCCCACCACGAGGAGCGGGGACTCTCGCTCTACGTGGAGCAGTTCCGGGTCTCGACCGTCGTCGCCGGCGAGGGCGGGACCGTCACGTTCGACCAGGCCGGCGTTGACGTCGAGTGCGACGGCAGCCGGCCGATCCTCGAGCAGGCGGAGGACGCCGGCGTCCTCATGCCGAGCGGATGCCGCATGGGCATCTGCTACACCTGCGTGCTCCCGATGCGCGAAGGGGTCGTCCGCGACCTCCGCACCGGCGCGCTCACCACCGCCGTCGCCGGCGAGACAGACCGGGGCGGCGTCCTCATCCAGACCTGCATCAACGCGGCCGCCGGGCCGTGCCACCTCGATCACTAGGAGCCGAGATGACCACGATCCAGAAGAAGCCCCGCATCGGACAGGTCAACCCGATCGCGCACCTGACCAACGACGACCTGGTGGCGATCGCCGAGGAGCTCGACGAGATCCGCCAGTCCGTCATCGACACCCGTGGCGAGTCCGACGCGCGCTACATCCGCCGTGTGATCAAGACGCAGCGCTCGCTCGAGCTCGGTAGCCGCGTCGTGCTTCTCGCGAGCATCTTCCCGCCCGCGTGGGTCCTCGGCACCGCCGGCCTGAGCGCCGCCAAGATCCTGGAGAACATGGAGATCGGGCACAACATCCTCCACGGCCAATGGGACTGGATGCGTGACCCGAAGATCCACTCGACCACCTGGGAGTGGGACTCCGCGACGCCCGCCGCGCAGTGGAAGCACGCCCACAACGAGCTCCACCACAACTTCACCAACGTGATCGGCAAGGACAACGACCTCGGCTACGGCATCATGCGGGTCGACGAGGACCAGCCCTGGATCCCGATGCACCTCGGTCAGCCGGTGTGGAACTTCTTCAACGCCCTGTTCTTCGAGTACGGGATCGCGGCGTACGACCTCGAGCTCCGCGGCGCCGTCGCACGCGGCACCACCAAGGACCCCAGGTTCCAGCGTGAGGCCAAGGCCGTGCTCGCCAAGATCCGCCGCCAGGTGACCAAGGACTACGTCGTACACCCGGCGGCGTCGATCGTGACCGGCTCGTTCTTCTCCACCATGCTCGCCAACCTCACCGCCAACACCGTGCGCAACCTGTGGTCGCACTCGGTCATCATGTGCGGTCACTTCCCCGAGGGCGTGCAGACCTTCGAGAAGCGCTCGATCGACGGCGAGACCAAGCCCGAGTGGTACGTGCGCCAGATGCTCGGCTCGGCCAACATCTCCGGCTCGAAGCTGATGCACATCATGACCGGCAACCTCTCCCACCAGATCGAGCACCACCTGTTCCCGGACCTGCCGTCCAACCGGTACGGCGAGATCGCCCCGCAGGTGAAGGACCTCTTCGAGCGCTACGGCCTCGACTACTGCGAGCGCCCGCTGCCGCAGCAGGTCTACTCCGCGTGGCACAAGGTGGTCCGGCTGTCGCTGCCCAACGGCTGGCTCGACCAGACCACGCCGCGCAACCTGCCCGGTCAGCTCAAGCGGCTCTACCAGATGACCACCGGTGGCCCGAAGGTGCGCCGCGCCCTCCAGGCCCGGCTGACCCAGGAGAACCGCCGCCTCGCCAAGGCCGCCTGACCGAACTGGTCGTCTCTGTCAGAAGTGCCTCGGCGATGTGACGCGTCGGCCACCGGCCTGCCTCAGACGCCGGGGAACGTGGAGCGGAGCAGGTCGAGGTCGACGCCGCGTGCCTCGACCGATGCGGGCGTGTGGTCGGGGTCCAGGCGGCCGTAGACCAGGCGCACGAACGACTCGGCAGGGAGCGTCAGCCCGGCGGTCGCGTCGGTGTCGTCGGATGACGGGGTGATGCCGACCCCGCCCGGGCCGAGGTCGAGGTGATAGGCGAGCTCCGGTGCGGTGGTCCTCACCTCGACGGAGAGCTGCTCGTCGTGCTTCTGGCCGGTCCAGCCCGCGATCGGGGCGAGGTTGTCGACGACGTACGCCGACGCGTCCTCGGGGAGCGTGGCCGTCGGGTCGAAGGAGACCACGATGTCCCAGGTGTGGACGGCGTGCTCCGAGAGCCGCATCCGCAGGAACTCCGGCAGGTCGCGCACGGAGCCGAAGAGCTCGAGCTGCCAGGCCGCCCGCTCGGCCTCGGTCAGGGCGTCGACCTGCTCGAGGAAGCTGTCGTTGACGACCACGGAGTCGCGGACCTGGCTGAGCGGGTCCTTGGCGTTCCAGACGTCCCAGACCGGCTGCATGACCTCGACGCCGGGCACCGACTCACCCTTGAGCCCGGCGTGGAGGAAGAGCGAGAAAAGCTCGGCCCCGGAGCCGAGGTGCGAGGCCACCTGGGCCACGGTCCAGTCGTCGTCGTAGGACTGGCTCGAGGCCTGCTCCTCGCTCAGTCCGTCGAGCGCAGCGGTCAGTCGGTCCTGGGACTCGTGGAGGACGGCGACGAGGCCGTCGGTTGAAGATTCACTCATCCCTCGACCCTAGCCCGCACCTCCCACCGAGGTCAGCCCCGGTCCACGCGGGCGGGCGGTCCGCCTGCCCGGGCGCGGTGTGCGCGTACCCGCATCCGGGTGCCGCACCGCTCGCTGCTGCACCAGCGACGTCGACCGGTGGGGTCGACGAAGAACCCCGAGCAGGTGTCGTCGCCGCAGTACCCGATCTGGCCGCGCCGCGTCCCGGTGAGGTCGGAGACGAGCTCGGCGGCGATCCGTGACAGTGCCTCGTCGACGTCGGCCGGCGGGCGGGCGCGGAGCTCGCCGGAGCCGCGCCCGATCCGGGCCGGGGCGCCGTGCTGCAGCGCGTCGTCGACGACGCGCAGATCCGTAGCAGCGCAGGAGCGACCGTCGTACTCCGCCGAGGTGACGGCCCACATGGCCTCGCGCAGCACATGAGCCCGCGTGGCGTCGGCGTCGGTCACGCGTCGTGCCGGTGCCATGGCATGGGCAGCCAGGAACTCCGTCAGGGCTGCTCCATCCGGGAGCAGGTCGCGCTGGTCGTCGCCCAGCCGGCCCCGGAGCGTCGCCAGGAACGCCGGCCAGATCGCGCCGTACGAGTCGCCGCGCACGTCGTCCCAGGCTGAGGTCATGACCACAGTGTAACGGGTTGACACGTTACGCGCGACTGGGCAGGATGTAACGTATGAAACCGTTACAGATCGCGGCACTGGTCCCGGGCATCTTCATCCTGGTGTGGAGCAGCGGGTACGTCGTGGGAGCGCTCGGTACCGAGGTGGTGGCGCCCGAGACCATCACCCTCTGGCGGTTCGTCGGGGCAGCCGTGCTGCTCGCCCTGATCGCCGGCGTACGACGTGAGCGCTGGCCGCGGGGAGCCGACATCGCCCGGGTCACAGCGGTCGGTGTGCTCTTCTTCGGCGTCCAGTTCGCTGCGCTCTACTACGGCATGTCCGTGGGCGTTCCGGCTTCGACCACGGCCCTGGTGGCCTGCTCGGCGCCGCTCGTGGTCGCGGCCGTCTCGGCACGACTCGGCTGGGAGGCGCTCACCCGGCGACAGTGGCAGGGCGTGGCCCTCGGCCTCACGGGGGTCGTCCTGACCCTGGCCGACCGCGTGGGTCGGCCGCCGCACCTGGTCGACCTCGGCTGGACTCTCCTCGGACTCGTGGGCCTGGCTGCCGGCACGTTGCTCCACGGACGTCTACGCGTCGACGCGGGCGCCGGCTCCATCGCGACCCTCGAGGTGCTGGGCGGAGCCGCGCCGATGGCGGTCCTGGCGCCGTTGACGGGCTCCCTCAGCGTGCCCCTCAGCACGCACGCGGTCGGTGCCATGCTCTGGCTGACGCTCGTCACCGGCGTCGGCGGCCCGCTCCTGATGTTCGCGTTGATCCGGCAGCGGGGAGCAACGGCCACCAGCAGCCTGTTGTTCGTGGTCCCCGCGGTGACGGCGATCGCTGCGTGGCCGGTGCTCGGCACCCCGTTGAGCGTCACCGCCGCTGCCGGCCTCCTCGTCGCCGGGATGGGCCTGTTGCTCACCGTCCGTGGCGGGCGCCCGCGCGTCGAGGTCGCGACACCGGCGGAGCGTCAGATCCAGTCCGGGTACGTCGGCTCGGGCAACGGGCCGGTGGACTGGTCCCGGGTCTGCTCGAGCGCGCGGCCGACGGCGTAGAGGGACGACTCCGACCCTCGGGCTCCCCAGACGCTGACCGCAACGGGCAGGCCCCGGGTCATGTCGAGGGGCACGGTCAGGATCGGCGCCCCGGCCAGGGCGCTGGAGCCGGACGCCCCGCCCGCGCCGTGGTCGCCGTTGACGAGGTCGATCGGGCTGGGCGGCGCCATGGCGGGGGCGAGCAGCGCCTCGAGGTCGTGCTCACCCAGGGTCCGGTCCAACTCGGCCCGGCCGGCCGCCGAACAGGCGTCGACGGCGTCGAGGTACTCGGGCGAGGACAGACCACCGAGGGTGAGGGCACGCTCGAAGAAGGACTGGCCGAACCACGGCATCTCCTCGGCAGCATGAGCCCGGTTGAACTCCACGACCTCGGCCAGCGACCGCACCGACGCGCCGCGCGCGGTGAGGTACTCCGCCAGGCTGTGCACGAGCTCGATCAGCATCAGGTTGAGCACGTGGTTGTCGTCGATTTCCTTGAGGCCGGGCAGGGCGAGGCCGTCCACGATCTCGGCGCCCGCCGCCGACAGGAACGCCAACGCCCGCTCGGCGGCGGCGTCGGCCGCAGGGCTGTAGCCCCAGAGATCCCGGGGTACGCCGATCCGGCGGCCCTGCACTCCGGCCTCGAGCGCGGCGGTGGTGTCGGTCCCGGCGAGTACGTCGAGCAGCGCGGCGTTCTCGGCCACGGTCAGCGTCATCGGCCCCGGAGCGTCCTGGCTGAACGAGATCGGGACGACCCCGTCGGTCGGCACCCGGCCGACCGTCGGCTTCATCCCGACCAGGCCGCACGCCGCCGCGGGCGCGGTGATCGAGCCGTTGGTCTCGGTCCCGATCGCGAACGGGGCGAGCCGGGCCGCGATGGCCGCGCCGCTTCCCGAGCTCGAGCCCCACGCCGTCCGGTTGAGGGCGTAGGGGTTGCGGGTGAGTCCCCCGTGGGCGCTCCATCCCGAGGTCGCGTGCTCGTCGCGGATGTTGGCCCACTCGCTCAGGTTGGTCTTGCCCAGCACGACCATCCCGGCCTCCCGGAGGCGACGTACCAGCGTCGCGTCGTGGGCCGGCGGTTCGTCGGCGAGCGCGAGCGACCCGGCCGTCGACGCGAGCCCGGCGGTGTCGATGTTGTCCTTGATCAACACCGGTCGCCCGTGCAGCGGCGACCGACTGCGGCCCGCGGCGGTCTCCCGATCGGCGGACTCGGCCTCGGCGAGCGCGTGCGGGTTGACCGCGTTGACCGCCCGGATCTGCGGGTCGATCTCCTGGATCCGGTCGAGGGCTGCCCTGGTCTCGGTGGCGGATTCGCCGTCGCTGCTCACCCCCGCATCCTGGCAGGGACCGACCCGCGGCGGCGCGCCGCGATTGGGGTACGGGGGCATACCTCCGGTAGGTTGGTGGCATCAGCTCGTCGAACTCTCGCCGCGAGTTGTCCGCACGTCGTAGCAGCATCCCGAGCTTCGGGGCCTGCTCCGTGCGTAGCCGCCCGAAACCTTCGGACCACGGCTGTCGGTGAGGCACCGCACAGATAGCGCTCTCCTTTGACTTCGTTCGAAAACCTCGGCGTGCCCGCACGCCTGTCCACCGTCCTCGCCCGGCAGGGCATCGACACCCCGACCCCGATCCAGGCCGCGACGCTTCCCGACTCCTTGGCGGGCCGCGACGTGCTCGGCCGTGGCCGCACCGGCTCCGGCAAGACCTACGCGTTCCTGCTCCCGCTGGTGGCCCGGTTGTCCGACGGCCGCTCCGCCCGGAGCCGCGCTCCCCGCGCGCTCATCCTGGCTCCGACCCGTGAGCTGGTCGGCCAGATCGAGGCGGCGCTCGCACCGCTCGCCGAGGCCACCGGCCTGACCACCCGCACCGTCTTCGGCGGCGTCGGCCAGCACCCGCAGGTCACCGCACTCCGCAAGGGCGTCGACATCGTCGTCGCGTGCCCGGGCCGGCTCGAGGACCTGATCGGCCAGGGGCACTGCACCCTCGACGACGTCGAGGTCACGGTGCTCGACGAGGCCGACCACATGGCCGACCTCGGCTTCCTGCCCGCCGTACGCCGGATCCTCGGCCGCACGCCCAACGGCGGCCAGCGCCTCCTCTTCTCGGCCACCCTCGACAAGGCGATCGACACCCTGGTCAAGCAGTTCCTGCACAACCCGGTCACCCACCAGGCCGACTCGGCGCAGTCGCCGATCTCGACGATGAGCCACCACGTGCTCCACGTCGAGCGCGAGCACCGGGTGCCGATCCTGGTCGACCTGGCCAGCGCCCCCGGCCGGTTGATCGTCTTCACCCGCACCAAGCACGGCGCCAAGGCGCTGGCCCGTCAGCTCAACAAGAGCGGCGTCCCGACCGTCGAGCTGCACGGCAACCTCGGCCAGGGGGCGCGTACGCGCAACATGGAGGCGTTCCACTCCGGCAAGGCCTCGACCCTGGTCGCCACCGACATCGCTGCGCGTGGCATCCACGTCGACGACGTCACCCTGGTCGTCCACGCCGACCCGCCGGTCGAGCACAAGGCCTACCTCCACCGCTCCGGCCGTACGGCGCGCGCCGGCAACGCCGGCACCGTCGTCACGCTGATGACCAGCGAGCAGGTCCGCGACGTCCGCGACCTCACCCGCGCCGCCGGCATCAAGGCGACGACCACTCGGATCAACGGCTCCACCCACCCCGTGCTGGCCCAGCTCGCCCCCGGCGAGCGGATCCTGACCGGGTCACTCGACACCACGACTCCTTCGTCGTCGTCCCAGACGCGCTCTGGTGGCGGCGGCGGAGGGCGCAACCGTCGTGGGCGCGGGCGTGGCGGCTCCGGCTCGTCCTCCCAGCGTCCGGCGCGGACGTCGAACCAGTCGTCGGGTCAGAAGCCGACCGGACAGAAGCCGTCGGGCCAGAAGCCGTCGGGCCAGAAGTCAGGCGGCAACCGGTCGCGCCGGCCCGCCACTGCTGCTCGCACGTCGTCCGGTGGCAGCCACAGCGCGGCCTCGTTCAGCGGCCGTCGCTGACGCAGCCCGGCCGCGGAAGGGCGAGGCCTCAGGTCGCGTCCTGGCGGCCGAGCCGCCACAGCCACCAGAGCCCGACCAGGGGCAGGACCAGCGGCACGAAGCCGTAGCCGTTGCCGTAGTCGGACCAGACGCTGGCCTTGTCGAGATCGTCGGGGTGGCTGAGGGTGCCGATCACGAGCACGCCGGTGAGCTCGACCAGGATCGTCACGATCGCGACCCTGCGGCGGTCCGTCGCGAGCGCCCAGGTGGCGACGATGTAGACCACGCCGGAGAACAGCGAGAGTGCATACGCCACCGGGGCTTGGGACGCGTCGGTCGCGAGCTGCACGAGGGCGCGGGCGGTGGCGGCGACGGCGAAGAGACCGTAGACGAAGACCAGTACGCGGCCGAGGCCGTGGCGCGTGGACAGGCTGCGGTCGCTCATCGGTAGGCCCAGAGCTGGTGCAGGCGCAGGAACAGGAACCCCACCGCCACGACGCCGACCAGCAGCACTCCGGTGCCCGACCGGGTGCGCTCGCCGGCCGACCACGCGAACGCGACCGGCAGCACGAGCAGGGAGCCCACGAGGTAGCCGACGTACGCCGCCACGTTGAGGTCGCCGTGGTCGCCGAACACCCGGACCAGACCGATCACGAGCTGGACGACGAGCCCGACCTCGATGACCGCCAGCACGCCGTACACCAGGTCGCCCGGCAGCCGGTCGAGCAGGATCAGCACGACCAGCCAGATCGCCACCACCAGGCAGATCGCGGCCAGCACGATCTGGAGCACGGTCATGCGCGCGAGCCTAGGACCCCGGGTGTGACGCCCTGGCCGCGGTCACTCAGTCAGCTGTTCGAAGAGCCCCGCCACGTCGGCGGAGGCCCAGAGCTCGACGATCCTGCCCTCATCGAGTCGCACGAGATCGATCCCCGTCCAGCGCGCACTTCTTCCGGAGGCGGGCACCCCGCCGAACCCGGCCTCGTGGGTGCCCGTCGCCGTCCAGCGGACCGCGACCCGGTCGCCGTCGCTGACCACGTCATCCAGCGCGAAGTGAAGGTCGGGGAACGCCGTACGGAACCGGGTGACCGTGTCCTTGACCTCGTCCGGGCCGTCGAGCCGGTCGTCGCCGATGTGGTGGACGTGCCCTGGTGCGAGCACCACATCGGCGCAGTCCAGGTCGCCGGCGTTCCAGAGCTCCTCGAAGAACCGGCGGACCACTGACTCGTTGTCGGGGACCATCGGACGACCTCTCCCTCCCTGCGACAGCGGTCGGTACGGCCGAGCCGTCCGACCACCATTGCGAGTCCGCGTCGTTTTGGAAAGGGGCCGATGACCGCGCGCTCAGCCCGTACGGCGCAGCACGAGCTCGGAGGAGAACCAGCGGTCCTCCCCGGTCGCGTTGTCGAGGATCGAGCGCGCGGCGGCGGCTGCGATGTCCTCGACCGGATGGGTCGCCGAGGTGAGTCCGGCGTACGACGCGAGAGGCAGGTCGTCGAAGCCGGTCACCGCCACGTCGTCGGGGACGTCGAGGCCCCGGCCGGAGAACGTCTCCAGCACGCCAAGAGCCGCGTCGTCGCAGTTGACGAGGACCGCGTCGACGTCGGGCCAGAGAGCGAGCAGCCGCACGGCCGCCGCGCGGCCGCTGGCGGTCGTGAACCCGGCGCGGATCACGCGCGCCGGGAGTCCGGCCTGCGTGAGCGTGGCGACGTACCCGCTGATCGGGCGGCTGGTGCACGAGACGTGGCCCGGGCCACCGATCATCGCAATCCGGCGCCGGCCGGAGTCCAGCAGGTGCCGCGTCATCCGGGCGGCGAGGTCGGCGCCATCGATGTCCACCACCGGGACGTGCTGCGAGCCGATGCCGATCGAGACCACACGCCCACCGAGGCCCGGGTCCAGGGCTCTCGAGCAGTCGTCGGTGGCCGTTGGTGAGGACGACACCCACCACGTCACGGTCTTGCACGAGGGAGGCGAGCGACGAACGGTCGTCCCACCGCACCGCCTGGAGTCCCACGCCGATGCCGTCGGGGCTGCACTCCGCGGCCGCAGCGGCCACCACCCGGGCGAGATAGGGGTCCACGGTGAGGCTGTGCCGGGTCGTCACTGCGGCCACCACGAGTCGCGTGCCGGTCCCCGCGGCCAACGCGCGTGCCGCGTGGTTCGCGACGTACGCGAGGTCGGACGCGGCGCGGAGCACCTGCTCGCGGGTCTCGGCCCGGACCGGTCCGGACCGTGAGAGCGCCCTGGCCGCCGTCGCCCGGGAGACCCCGGCACGACGGGCGACGTCCTCGAGGGTCGGGTGATCGGGTCGCATGTGCACGCATCACGGTAGATCGCCGGTGAACGCTGTCGCAATCAGTCGGGGCCTGAGTCGCGGAGACCGCGGCCGTGTCCCCCCGACACTGCCGCGGCCTTTTCCACCCCCGGTTCTGTCTCGATCGCTGGTGCGGTCGACCAGAGATCTCGACCATAGAGCGAGGCTGCGCGCGCTTTGAATGGCACCGGCGGGCCACGCACGTGCTGGGGTACGACGAGGTCCGGCCCCGACATTGTCGGCTGGTGTGACGAGTGCGGCTCGAGTGCAGGCTTTCCCCTGGCCCGCCCGGGCCATCGAAGCGGAACCTGAGAATTACCGAAGGGCTTGAGGGACGCGGCGAGCAGCCGTGCAGCGGGTCTCGGGCGCAGGTCGACGAGGCCGCGAGCAGAGGTGAGTCTCGGGTTCAGAGCCCGCGACCGCGGCCGTGTTCAGATACACCGCCGCGGTCTTGTGCGGACCCCCCAGCCTGGCCATTCCCTCCCCCAAGGGACCAGACGACAAGGACAGTACCTGCAGTTCCCCGAGGACTGAATGACGACTTTGGGTCCCGCGAACGACACCCGAAGCGACGTACCTGGGGGGTGTGGGACCACGTGGGAGCGCTCTGCCACCGTGGGTCGCGTCCCTCCCCCTGGCCGATGCGGGCCAGATCGGGGGTCGGAGGCAATGATGGGCGTCGTGACCACGGATCCCTTGCGCTTCGTCCACGAGAGCCTGCCGCAGCGCGTGCACTTCGCGGCGGGCGAGGCGGCCGCCGCGGTCGCCGAGGAGGTACGCCGGCTCCGGGCGTCGCGGGTGATGGCGATCGCGTCCGACGCCGCCCGTGCCGAGCCGGTGCTCGCGGGCGTCACCGTGGCCGTGCTCCACACGGACGTGGTCATGCACGTGCCGCTCGAGGTGGCCGAGCGCGCGCGCAAGGTCGCGCGTGAGCACGACGCCGACCTCCTGGTCTGCATCGGCGGCGGCTCCACGACGGGACTGGCCAAGGCCGTCGCCCTCACCACCGGCCTGCCGATCGTGGCCGTCCCCACGACGTACGCGGGCTCGGAGGCCACGGACGTCTGGGGCCTGACGGAGGACGGCCGCAAGACCACGGGCGTCGACCGGCGGGTGCTGCCCGAGGCGGTCGTGTACGACGCGAGCCTGATGCAGGGCCTCCCCGTGGCGACGAGCGTCGCGTCGGGCCTCAACGCCGTCGCGCACTGCGTCGACTCCATGTGGGCACCACGCACCGACCCGATCGACCAGGCCCTCGCGCTCGAGGGCATCCGCGCCGTCACCGCCGGGCTCCCTCGCGTCGTCACCGACCCCGCGGAGCTCGGAGGCCGCGAGCAGACCCTGTACGGCGCCTACCTCTCGGCCGTCGCCTTCGCCTCGGCCGGCTCGGGCCTCCACCACAAGATCTGCCACGTGCTCGGTGGCATGTTCAACCTGCCGCACGCCGAGACGCACGCGGTCGTGCTGCCCTACGTGCTGGCGCTCAACGCCCCCGCCGTCCCGCTGCTCGACGCACGGATGGCCTCCGCGTTCGGCGCGGACTCGGCCCTGGCCGGCCTGGAACGGCTGCGTGAGGAGACAGATGCGCCCCGCTCGCTCCGCGACCTCGGCCTGACCGAGGGCGACATCCCGCGCGCCGTCGCGCCGATCCTCGAGGCGGCGCCCCCGAGCAACCCGGTGCCGGTCACGGCCGAGGCGATCGAGGCGCTGCTGCGCGCGGCGTACGTCGGAAGGGACCCGCATGTCTGAGGTGTCAGCCGAGCAGGAGGCCCGCGAGGCTGCGCTGGTCGAGCGTGTGGTGGCGTCGTTCGCCGGGACCCCGGACCCGCGCACCCGCGAGCTGGTCGAGGCGCTGACCCGGCACCTGCACGCGTTCCTGCGCGAGACCCGGCTGACCGAGGAGGAGTGGCTCCGAGCGATCGCGTTCCTGACCGAGGTCGGGCACCTCACCGACGACCGGCGGCAGGAGTTCATCCTCCTGTCCGACGTGCTGGGCGCGTCGATGCAGACGATCACGATCAACAACGAGGCCCATCGGGACGCCACCGAGGCGACAGTCTTCGGCCCGTTCTTCGTCGAGGGGTCGCCCGACGTCGGCCTCGGGGGTGACATCTCCGGAGGCGCGCCCGGTGAGCCGTGCTGGGTGGAGGGCACCGTCAGGGACACGGCCGGCACGCCGATCCCGGGCGCCCTGGTGGAGGCCTGGGAGGCGGACGCTGACGGGCTCTACGACGTGCAGTACGACGACGACCGGGTCGCCGCCCGCGGACATCTCCACACCGACCCCGACGGCCGCTACCGCTTCTGGGCGGTGACCCCCACGCCGTACCCGATCCCCGACGACGGTCCCGTCGGCCACCTGCTACGTGCCACCGGCCGCTCCCCGATGCGTGCCTCACACCTGCACCTGATGGTGGTCGCCGACGGTTACCGGACCCTGGTCACCCACGTCTTCCCTCGCGGTGACGCCTACCTCGACTCCGACAGCGTCTTCGGGGTCCGCGACTCCCTCGTCGTCGACGTCGACCACCGTCTCCCCGGAACCGCGACGCCGGACGGCCGCCAGGTGGCCGGCCCTTGGGCGCGGATCACCTACGACCTCGTGCTCGCCCCGGTCCGCCGCTAGCGCAGACCGAGCCGCCGCATCTTCGCCTCCACGAGCTTCCGGACCAGAGCATCGGGCAGGGGTTGGTCCAGCGGGAAGTGCAAGGATCCCGGCGTCCCCTCGTAGCCGGCGACTGCGTCGCCGAGGTCGGCGAGCACGTCACCGCTGTGGGGGAGGTAGCTCAGGTGCTTCTTGAACGCCGCGAACCCGGCGACCGTCCTGCCCTCCACCTTGAAGGCGGGCATCCGGTAGGAGATGCACTGCTCGGCCTCGGGCACCACGGCGAGGATCGACCGGCGCAGCGCCTCGAGCGTGGAGCGGGCGGGCTCGTCGAGCGCGGCGAGGTAGTCGTCGATCTCCTCAGTGCTCATGGCGACGGCACGTCCTCGCGCCTTCGGGCCTGACGGCGGACCGTCCAGAGCTGGTACAGACCGAAAATCGCAGCCGCGACCAGCGTCTTGACGAGGGAGGCCAGGGGCGAGGAGGCGCTGAGCAGCAGGAAGCCGAGGAACACCAGCAGCGCGAAGATGCCGGTGTAGACGAGGGCTCGGCGCATGCGCCCGATCATCGCACTCCTCACGGCACCCAGCCGATGCTCGGCACGACCTAGCCTGAGGGGATGCGGATCGACGACGTACGCCGGCTCGACCTCGGCACCTTCGTCCGACCCGCGGAGGAGACCGGCACCGGGCAGCCGCGGATCGAGCCCGTCCATGCCTACGCCGTCCGCACGCCCGCCGGCGTACTCCTGCTGGACACCGGGCTGGGGGACGCCGACGAGGAGACCGAGGCGTGGTACCGCCCGCGTCGTACCCCGCTGCCCGATGCCCTCGCCACCGCCGGGCTGACGCCTGCCGACATCGCGGTGGTGGTCAACTGCCACCTGCACTTCGACCACATCGGTGGCAACCCGCAGCTCTCCGGCCGGCCGGTCTTCTGCCAGCGCACCGAGCTGGAGACCGCACGGTCGGGCGGCTACACCTTTCCCGAGCTCGTCGACTACGAGGGCGTCCGCTACGAGCTCCTCGACGGCGAGGCCGAGATCATCGCCGGTGTCCACGTCGTCCGCACGCCGGGCCACGTCGACGGACACCAGTCGGTCGTCGTCGAGTGCGACGACGGCTCGATCGTGCTGGCCGGGCAGGCGCACGACTCGGCGTCGCAGTGGTCCGCGGACGTGCTCGCCGCGCGAGCCGCCGTGCTGGGTCACGTCGCACCGCTCCCGGAGGCGAGCCCGTGGATGCAGCGCATCCTCTCCTTCGACCCACGCCGCGTCGTCTTCGCCCACGACGCGGCCGTCTGGGTCCCCTGACGTGGCTCGGCCGCGGGTGTTCGCGTTGTCCGGCCCAGCGACCAGCCGAGCGACGCGCCCACCGCCGGCCGAGGAGCCGGGATCGAGGCTTCGGCGTCAGGCGGGTCTGACGGGTGGGGCGAAGAGCCCGGCGAGCACCTCGACGAGACGCTCGTCGCCCTCCTCGGCGGCCCTGAGCAGACGCTTGGTGGGTCCGTGCGCGAGCTGGTGGACGGCGCGACGTACCCGTTCCTCGACCAACGGGCGGAGGTCGTCTGGAACCCCACGGGTCGCGTGGTCGACCTGGGTCTGGGCGTAGGCCTCCACGTCGGCCCGCAGCCGCGACACCGAGACGGCGGCCGACCTTCCGGCGATCCAGCGGAGGTAGCGGTTGAGCTCGCCCTCGACGATCTCCTCGGCCCGGGCCAGGTCGTGGAGCACCGCGCCGTCGTCGATCGCTCCGGCCGCCCTGAGGTGGGCCAGGTCGACGAGGGTGACGCCTGCGATCCGGCCGACCGCCGGGGCGACGTTGCGGGGCATGCACAGGTCGATCACCAGCAACCCGCGCCCGCTCTCCACCCCGCCTGACGGCAGCTGGTCCGCCTCCAGCAGCCGCTGCGGCGAAGCGGTGCCGAAGATGGCGACGTCGGCCGTGGCGAGGACCTCCGGGAGCTCCGCGAGGTCGACGACGGTGGCCCCAGCGGCGGCGAGGCGTTCCGCCCGGCTCCGCGTCCGGTTGCACACGGTCACCCGGGCGCCGAGTCTGCCGGCGTCGGCCACGACCTCGGCAGCGACGTGTCCGGCCCCGACCACCACGACCTGCAGGCCGCGCAGGTCTCCGCCGCGCGAGTACGCCGCCATCCGTACGGCGGCTGCGGCCACGGAGCGTCCCTCCTCACCGAGCCGGGTGTCGCGGCGCACGAGGCGCGAGGTGTGGACGGCGGTGGCCAGCAGGCGCTCGAGCTCGAGGCCGCCCACGCCTGCGGCGCGGCTGGCGTCGGCGCAGGTGCGCACCTGGCCGGTGATGTCGCGCTCGCCGAGGACGAAGGACTCCAGGCCGGCCGTCACGCGCAGGAGGTGCCGGGCTGCCTCGGGTCCGGTGAGCCTGGTCGACACCTCGTCGACAACGCCGAACGGCACCCCGCGGTTGGCGGCGAGCGCCTCCACCAGGATCGAGGGGTCGCGCCCGGCGGGCAACGCCGCGTACACCTCGGTGCGCTCGCACGTGGACAGCAGGCAGACCTGGCTCGCTCCGGTGCGGCTCTTCAGGTCGACGAGCGCTTCGGTGTACTCGTCCCGTGCGAAGGACAGCGCCTCGAAGACGGGCAGGGGGATCCGGGTCCCGGGCACCGAGAGGCACGCCAGGTCGGCAGGCATCCCTGCAGTGGCCATGTCGGACATGCGCCTCTCGCTCCCCTGTCGGCTCTGGTGGCGCCAGATCTGTGCCCGACTCTGACGACGGGGCCTTGGAAAATTCTTGGCATCACCGGGGGAGCCCGGAGCGGCACCCAGTGGAACGCGGGCACCGGCAGCGACTAGTTTCGTCAGTGCAGGCCCCGAGCGAGGAGTAGTCCGATGACCCAGACCCAGACCAAGACGTCGTCCCCGACGTACCAGATCGTCAACCCGGCGACCGGCGAGGTGGAGCAGACCTTCGACACGGCGACCGACGCCGAGATCGAGGCGGCGCTGGCCGCCTCCCATGCGGCGTACGACGCGTGGAAGGACGTGCCGATCGAGGATCGCGCCAAGGTCGTCACCCGGATCGCGGAGCTCTTCGTGGAGCGCCAGGCGGAGCTGGGCGCCATCGCCACCCGCGAGATGGGCAAGCCACTGAGCGAGGCCGTCGGCGAGGCGGAGTTCTGCGGCGACATCTTCAGCTACTTCGCGACCGAGGGCCCGACCCTGGTGGCGGACCAGCCGATCAAGACGTTCTCCGGCGGCAAGGCCGTCGTGCAGAAGCTCCCGATCGGCTCGATCCTCGGCATCATGCCGTGGAACTACCCCTTCTACCAGATCGCTCGATTCGCGGCACCGAACCTGATGCTGGGCAACACCGTCATCCTCAAGCACGCCGAGTCGGTGCCCGGGTCGGCCCTGGCCGTCGCGCAGCTGATGAAGGACGCCGGCGTGCCGGACGGCGCCTACGTCAACGTCTTCGCCTCCCACGACCAGATCGAGACGATGATCAGCGACCCGCGCGTCGCGGGCGTCTCGCTGACCGGCTCGGAGCGGGCGGGTGCGGTCGTCGCCTCGATCGCGGGGAAGAACCTCAAGAAGTGCGTGCTCGAGCTCGGCGGCTCGGACCCCTACGTCGTGCTGGACACCGACGACGTGAAGGCTGCCGCCGACACCGCCTGGGAGACCCGGATCAGCAACACCGGCCAGGCCTGCAACTCCAACAAGCGGATGATCGTCATGGACGACGTCTTCGACGGCTTCGTCGCGCGGCTCACCGAGCACGCCAAGGACCTGCGCCCCGGCGACCCGACGGCCGAGGAGGACGGCACGTTCGCGCCGCTCTCCTCGCGCGCCGCCGCGGAGAACCTCGCCGGACAGGTGGAGGACGCTGTCAGCAAGGGCGCCACGCTGCACGCCGGCGGCGTCCTCGGCGAGGGCCCCGCGGCGTACTACTCGCCGGCCGTGCTCACCGGCATCACCAAGGAGATGCGCGCCTACCGCGAGGAGCTGTTCGGTCCCGTTGCGGTCGTGTACGCCGTCTCGGACGACGACGAGGCACTGGCGCTGGCCAACGACACGGCGTACGGGCTCGGCGGTGCGGTGTTCAGCACCGACCCCGAGCGTGCCACCAAGGTCGCCCAGCGGCTCGAGGTCGGGATGTCCAACGTGAACACCCCGGCCGGTGAGGGCGCGGAGGTGCCGTTCGGCGGCGTGAAGCGCAGTGGCTTCGGGCGTGAGCTCGGCCCGCTCGGCATGGACGAGTTCGTCAACAAGCGGATGTTCTACGTCGCCGACTGAGCGTCGGCGGGACTGAACCGGCCGACCGACTACGCCGACCCCACCACGCGTGGGGGCGGCGTGCGGTCGCCGTGCACGATCAGCACCGGACACGACGCGTGCTCGGCGACCGCGGCGCTCACCGAGCCGAGCAGCAGACCCGTGAAACCGCCGTGACCACGGCTCCCGACGACCAGCATCAGGGCATCCTCGCTCGCCTCGATGAGGACGCGGGCGGCTCCGCCGGGCTGCAGCACCCGACCGAGGTCCCCCGGCGGCTCGTCGCCGAACACCTCCACGATCGCTTCGGCCTGCACCCGGCGCATGTCGTCCTCGGGGTCCCAGTCGGTGACGGGTGCGCCGTACCCGAGGGCGGTCGGGAACTCCCACCCCGTCACCACCGTGAGCGGTGCGCCGAATGTGCGCGCGAGGTGCGCTGCCCAGCGCATGGCCTGGCGCGACTGCTGCGACCCGTCCATGCCGACGAGGACCGCGCCCCTCGTCGTCCCGGTGGTCTCGCTGCTCATCGAGCACTCCTGTCGCAAGCGCCGGGCGCTCCGGTCGGTGTCTGGGGCTACGTCGCGGACCGGGCCTGCTGGGACGGGTCCGGTGTGGCGAGCCTGGCCCGCTCGGCGCGGCAGAGGTCGCTCTGCACGGTGGTCGTGTGCTGGGCGGCCACCAGGAGGTCCACGACCTCGTCCTGGGTGCGTTCCGGCGCGTCGTTCCAGTGCGTGAGGTCGAGCACCTGCATCATCCGCACCTCCGGACCGGGGCACCACCGGACCGGGCGCTCGGCGTCGTCGCGCAGGGCGTGCCAGGTCAGGTCGAGCGTGCGCTGCACGCGCTGCGACCGTTCGGTCCCCGGGCCGCCCGCTGCCTGGACGACCGATCCGACCAGGCACGCGCCGGTGACCGGTCGGGTCCTGGCCAGCCGTAGGTCGAACCCCGTGATGGCCCTTCCACCCTGCGGCGTGGAGACCGTGAACCACGCGCCCTGGACCCAGCCGTCGCCGACGATGTCCGCAGCCTGCACGAGCAGCGTCCGGATGGAGAACAGCTCGGCGAGGTGAGCCGACAGCGCGTCGAGTCTCTTCAGGCGCCGTCGCTCGACACGGCGCTCGTGTCGTCCCAGCAGGGTGGGCATCCGTAGCGGTGCGGTCGTCGTGCTCACGAGAACCTCCTCATGGACCGGCGATCCCACTCTCATCCGCTCGGGCCCAGGACGCAAGAGGTTCTGTGCGAACCGCCATGAGCTTCTCCTCGGCCGAGGGTCGCGATCACCTGCAACTGAGAGGTTGCAATAGGGTGGCGGGATGTGCAACTATGGAGTTGCACATCAGGACAAGCTCCCACAGAAGGCGAGACGACCATGAACGACCAGAGCTACCGCACCACCCTCCGGGTGCAGGCGACCCCCGAGCAGGCCTTCGAGGCGATCAACGACGTCCGCGGCTGGTGGTCGCAGGACGTCGACGGCCGGACCGACACCGTCGGTGCGGAGTTCGCCTACCGCGGCAACCAGGCCGGGGCGAACGTCCATCGAGCGCAGATCCGGGTGACCGAGCTGGTGCCCGGACAGCGGGTGGTCTGGCAGGTGCTGGACAACTGGATGAGCTTCATCGACGACCAGGCCGAGTGGAAGGACACCCGGATCGTCTTCGAGATCTCGCCCACGACCGAGGGCTCCGAGATCCGCTTCAGCCACCTCGGCCTGGTGCCGGCGTACGAGTGCTTCGACGTCTGCTTCGACGCCTGGACGTTCTTCATCCAGTCCAGCCTGCGCGCACTCATCGCCACCGGGCGCGGCGAGCCCATGGAGAGGCTGGGCTCCGAGCAGCACGCCGAGTCAGCCTGACGCTCAGAGGCGCGGGGCCGTGCGCAGTTCGTCGAGCCTCGCAACACCGGCCGGAGCGTGGGTCTGCAGGCGTCGGAGCGCCTCGCCCACCTCGGCGCGGTCGCCGTCCCCGGGCGGGACCCGTGCCGGGTTGAGGGCGACACCGTCGGCCCAGGCCTTGATATCGGGTTCGGCACCGAACGACGCCGAGGCGCGGGCGCCCAGGGCGTTCATCGTCGCCCAGTCCGCCAGCGTGTTGCCGTACGGCGTCGGTGGGCACAGCCGGTTCTTCTCGGCGTCGTCCCCGCGCGTCGCCTCGACGTACCCCACCAGGGACGCCCCGAAGCAGGGGAACCCGGCCCGGATCGGCTGCAGGGTGATGGCCGAGCGCCCCCAGACCGGAACGAGAGGCGGGTGCTGCAGGCCGGACGCGGCGCAGTGCACGACGACCGCGTCCTTCGCCAGGGCGACGGAGCCTTCCTCGAGGGTCAGGCGGCCCGGGTCCACGCGCCGTACGTGCCCCCGCCGTACGACGTGCTCGATCGTGCGCAGGAGGTCGAGCTCCCAGGTGGCCAACGTGGGCGCCTTCGCCATCGTCGGTGTCACGGACCGGTCGATCCGGACCATGACACCGGCCTCCTCCAGCCGGAGGAACACGTCGTCGAGTGACGACGCGGCGGCCGCTGCCTGCATGATGTCGGCGGCCATGCCCAGGAACACCGCCGGATCGGGCTGCACCGCGGCCCGGTTCAGCATCCAGGGGTCACGCGGCCTCACCCAGCAGATCCGGCCGGGGTCCACGCCACGGGCCATCAGCCAGATGCAGGCGTCCGTCGCCGTCTTGCCCGAACCCACGATGACGTACTCGCTGGGTGCCCGGTCGAGCACGGTGAGGTCGTTGACGGGGATGACGTGGCTGCCGTCGCCGACCTCGAACGGCGGCGGGGTGACGGCAGGGATGTCGGGCGCGAGGTACCGGGCGTCGACGATCCGGCAGCCCTGCGGCACCTCGAACCGCTCCCCGGAGATCCGCGACAGGATCTGGCGATCGCCGAGGTACTCACAGCCGGTGAGAAGCTCGACCCGGCCCGACGGAATCAACCGGTCGTCCCGGACCCGGCCGTAGTAGGCCAGGA
Source organism: uncultured Actinomycetota bacterium (assembly GCA_963761515.1). Classification (GTDB taxonomy): domain Bacteria; phylum Actinomycetota; class Actinomycetes; order Propionibacteriales; family Nocardioidaceae; genus Nocardioides. The sequence goes on along the minus strand of CAVXHO010000001.1, from coordinate 273,895 downwards.
TCTCGGACTGTCCGGCACGCTCGTACAGTCCGGCCTCGGGCCCCCGCTGCTGCACCCGGCCGCCTCCCAGCAGCGTCGACGCGACGCCGTAGAAGGACGAGGCCTGGTGCAGCTGGACGAACGGGTAGGCGTCGAGCCAGTGGCCGCCGACGCTGTGACGGCGGTCGACCAGGGCCACCCGCGCGTCCGCATGGTCGATCAGCGCATCGGTGAACGCGAGGCCGGTGGCGCCCGCGCCGACGACGAGGTAGTCGGCCTCCACCACGCGCGTCACCGGTCAACCCAAGCACGGCGGTCCCGACCGGGCCACGCGACCCGCAGGCACCGGCAGCCGCGACGCCTACAGCTCGGCGCGCAGGAGGGCGGCCGCGCCGGCCATGGCGCGCATCTTGCCTTCAGCGCTGGCCCGGGGGAGGTACTTCATGCCGCAGTCGGTGGCGATCGTGATCTTGTCGGGTGAGGTGAAGGCGAAGGCGCGGCGGGTCCGGTCGGCCACGGTCTCGGCGCTCTCGACCTCGTCCTCGGACAGGTCGATCACTCCCAGGATGATGGTCTTGTCGGCGAGGTCGGCCAGGACACCCAGGTCGAGCTTCGACTGCGCGGTCTCGATCGAGATCTGGTCGGCCGAGCAGCCGGCGAGCTCGGGCAGGAACGAGTAGCCCTCGGGCCGCTCGTGGATGATCGCGGCGTACCCGAAGCAGATGTGGACGGCGGTCGTCCCGGTGACCCCGTCCAGCGCGGCCTTGAGTGCGGCGAGACCGTAGGCGCGCGCGTCCTCGGGCCGGGCCTGCATGTACGGCTCGTCGATCTGGACGATGTCGGCGCCCGCCGCGTGCAGGTCCTTGATCTCCGCGTTGACGGCGACGGCGTACGCCATCGCGGCCGCCTCGGCGTCGGGGTAGTGGTCGTTCTGCGCCTGCTGCGACATCGTGAACGGCCCGGGCACGGTCATCTTGATCGTGCGGTCGGTGTGCGCGCGCAGGAACCTGACGTCCTCCACCTCGATCGGCCGCGTCCGCACGATCGGGCCTGCGATCCGGGGGACCGGGTTGGGGTGCCCGCTCCGGTCCAGCGCCGTACCGGGGTTGTCGATGTCGACGCCGTCGAGCGCGGTGGCGAAGTGGTTGGAGTACGACTCCCGCCGCATCTCGCCGTCGGTGATGATGTCGATGCCGGCGTCCTCCTGGGCCCGGATCGCCAGCAGCGTCGCGTCGTCCTGTGCCTGCTCGAGGTAGGCCGGGTCGACCCGCCACAGCTCCTTGGCCCGCACTCGTGGCGGGAAGCGGCCGGCCAGCTTGGCGCGGTCGATCAGCCAGTCCGGCTGGGCGTAGCTGCCCACCAACGAGGTCGGCAGCACGGGCGGGCGGGACGACGACATGGACACGTTCGGGGCCTCTCGGTTGCAACAGCGCGCTGACCCGACGACCCTAGCGATCGCTCAACCGGTCGGGCCGGCGTTCCGCGCCTCGATCGCCTTCACGGTCTTGTCGAACGCCTTGACGAGGACGCCCTTGCCGACGGTCCCGACCACGATCCCGAGCAGACGGCCCCGGAGGTTCTTGCCGTCCCGTACGACGTCGACGTCCACGGCCGTCGTCCCGTCGGGCTGCCCGGTGAAGGTGTAGGTGTGGCCCGAACGGCCGCCCCAGATGTTGGAGTCCGTGGTGGTGAGGACCACGCGGTGGGGATCGGACCAGTCGTAGTCCAGGCGTTCCCAGATCCCCCGGGACCCCTCGGTGACGTCGGCGTGGCCGGGACCCTGGTCGTGCACCTTGAGGTAGTCGTCGGTGCTGTTGCCGAAGATCTCGGCGCGGCCCGGCCCGAAGTCGGTGAGCGCGGCGACGAACTGCTCGGGTGTCGCGGTGGTCGTCGCGTGGAGGTGGATGGTCGGCATGCGGTCTCCTGGTCGGGTGGCGGTGACGGATCGGCGGCCGGCTGGGCTACCCGAGCTTCCGAGGATGGCGGTGGTGGTGCTCCAGCACGGTCGCGTCGGCGTCGAACTTCGGATCGGCGACGAGGTACTGCGCCATGAGACTGTCATGCCGATGCGCCGCCGGATGCACGGGCTCCGGGATCACGCGTCCCTCCGCCGTGTCCCAGAACCGGTCCGCCACCGCCCAGACCCGTCTCGCGGCCAGGCCCATCAGTCCGGTGTGCGGTGACCGCGGGTGTGGGCGGGTCGGACCGTGCGCCTCCACGTCGAACATCTGCCGGGCCAACCCCTCGACCGTGACCGGATCGCCGTACCTCACCAGCTCGCCGACCATCCGGCGTTCGAGCCGGTTGTGCTCGTCGAGCCGCGAGTGCGCGCTGGTCCACAGCTCCGGCCACGTCAGCGCGTCCGCATAGGCCCGGCCGTACAGCTTGCCTTTGATCTCCGACAGCGTCAGCTCCAGCCGTCGTGCCGCGTGCAGGTAGTCGCGACGGAGTCCCTCTCCGTCCGGGACGGTCCGGCGTACCTGTCGGACCAGGACCGCCTCGACCGAGGCGAGGTGCCGGCTGGTGGCGGCGAGGAACGTGTCGATGTCCGCGTAGATGTCGCGCGGCCGGTGGGCGTCGCGGTGGGGGAGCAGCGCCGCGCCGAGTCGCTCCTCGAGGGACCGTTGCGTCGCCTCGACCGCGACCACCAGAGAGTCTCCGTGCGTCATCACACCACCTCGCGCGATTCGCCCGACGCCCGCGTGGGTCGCGTCGGCCCGCTTCCACCGAGTGTGACCCCGTGGCGCGTCGCAAGCAACGGGCACGGCCACGACGCTGGTCCGGTGAGTCAGGCACGCGCGACCTGCACAGAACCTCCACACGTCGTCCCCCACTTCCGACCATGTGCGCTCGTAGCCTTCGGACATGACCAGCGCGAAGGCTCGGGTCCTCGTCGTGGAGGACGACCCGGTGATCAACCAGGCCGTCTCCGACCGGCTCGAGGCCGAGGGGTACGACGTCGTGCGGGCCTGGGACGGACCCGGCGCCGTCGCCGCCCATGCCGAGCACGCGCCGCAGCTGGTCGTCCTCGATGTGATGCTGCCCGGGTACGACGGCTACGAGGTGTGCCGCCGGATCCAGAGCCAGGCGCCTGTGCCGGTGCTGATGCTGACTGCTCGTTCCGAGGAGGCGGACATCCTGGTGGGCCTCGGGGTGGGTGCGGACGACTACCTCACCAAGCCCTTCCGGATGCGTGAGCTCGTGGCGCGCGTCGGCGCACTGCTACGACGTGTCGAGCGGGCCGCCGAGCTCGTCGGCCGTCGTCCCCTCGAGCTCGGCGACCTGCGCCTCGACGCCGCCGCACGGCGGGTGTGGCGCGGCGACGAGGAGGTCCGGCTGACGCCCACCGAGTTCGACCTCCTGGTCTGCCTGGCGGCCACCCCGGGCGCGGTGGTCTCGCGCGACCGCCTGATGGCCGAGGTCTGGGACTGGCCCGGTGCCTCGGGCACCCGCACCGTGGACAGCCACGTCAAGGGGCTGCGCGCCAAGCTCGGCGGCGACCTGATCCGCACCGTCCACGGTGTCGGGTACGCGCTCGAGACGGCAGGTCAGGCGTGACCACCCAGCCGCTGGCCCGGGTCACCTCGCTGAAGGTCAAGCTCGGGCTGCTGGTGGCGGCCAGCGTCACCGTCGCTGCGGCCGTGGCAACCCTGGGCAGCGCGGGTGGGGTGCCGGTCTGGCTGAGCATCCCGGTCACGATCCTGCTGGCTCTGGCCGTGACCCAGCTCCTGGCCGTCGGCATGACGTCCCCGTTGCGCCAGATGACTGCTGCGGCCGGCCGGATGGCCACCGGGGACTACGCGGTCCGGGTCACCGAGACCTCGAACGACGAGGTCGGCCAGCTCGCGCGGGCGTTCAACACGATGGCCCGCGACCTCTCCACCGTGGACCGGCAGCGACGCGAGCTCGTCGCGAACGTCAGCCACGAGCTCCGCACCCCGCTCGCGGCCCTGTGCGCCCTCCTCGAGAACCTCGTCGACGGCGTCGCGCCCCGGGATCCCGACTCGCTGGCGGCGGCACTCGACCAGGCCGAGCGCCTGGGCCGGCTGGTGCAGGACCTGCTCGACCTGGCTCGCGTCGACGCGGGGCACGCCCCGCTCAGCCCGGAGCCGGTCCGGGTCGGCCCCCTGCTGGAGGACGCGACCGCCGAGGCCCGCATCGTCGGTCGCGCCGTGAGGTACGACGTGCGGGTCGCCCCCGCGGACCTCGTGGTCCGGGCCGACCCGGCCCGGCTGCACCAGCTGGTGGCCAACCTGCTCGACAACGCGTCGCGACACAGCCCGGCCGGAGGCGCGGTCACCGTCACCGCCGAGCTGTCGGACGACCACTACGTCGTCGAGGTGAGCGACGAGGGGCCCGGCGTCGCGCCCGAGGACCGCGAGAGCGTCTTCGAGCCCTTCGGGACGCTTCGCGCCCACGACGGTGGCGGCGGCACCGGGCTCGGCCTCGCCATCGCGCGGTGGGTCACCGACCTCCACGGCGGCACGATCCGCTTCGTCGATCCCGAGCCGGGCAGCCAGGGCGCTCGGGTCCGCGTCGCGCTGCCGCTCGCACCGCCCGACCGTCCACGTCAGCAGGAGGAGCCCATGCCCACCGCCGCACCCTTGCCCCCAGCCCCGGCGGTCACGCCGGTGACGGTCCCCGCGCCTGCGCTGCTCGATGGGGTCTTCGGCGACTTCTGGCCCGACCGCGGGGTCCCCGCGCGGCTCGCCCTTCTCCTCGGAGCCCTGGCGACCGGCGTACTGGCCGGAGTCGCGCTGCCGTTCCACGACCTGGGCCTCGGCACCTTCCTGGTCCTGCTCGCCGCGGGCGGGGTGGTGCTGGCCGCGAGCCAGAGTCGCCGCGAGCCCTTCACCGTGGCCTGCGCCGGCCTCTGCGTCCTGCTCGCCGGGACCACCGTCGTCCGCGACGCCGACTGGATCGTGGTGCTCTGCCTCCTCGCGGGCGCCGCCCTGTGCATGTGCGGTGTCACCGGCGGTCGCACGCTGGCCGGGTTCGTCGTGTCCGGTCTCGCCTGGCCGCTCGCCGGTGTCCGGGGGATGCCCTGGCTCGGTCGCACCCTCGGCCGGCTCACGGGCCTGGGCCGCGGTGCCGCCGTCCTACGGACCCTGGTCTGGTCGCTGCTGGGCCTGCTCGTGTTCGGTGCCCTGTTCGCCTCGGCCGACGCCCTGCTTGCCGAGTGGTCGGGCGCGTTGCTGCCCGACCTCACGCTGGGCTCGGCCGTCGTCCGGATCTTCCTGGCGGTGGCAGTCGGCGGCATGGTGCTCGCGGCGGCGTACCTCGCGCTCAACCCGCCTCGGGTCGACCGGGAGGGTGTGGTGTCGCGCCCGGTGACCCACCGCTTCGAGTGGCTGGCCCCGGTGCTGGTGGTGAACGGCGTGTTCGCGGCCTTCCTGGTCGCTCAGGCCGCCGTCATCTTCGGCGGCCACGACTACCTGCAGCGGACGACGGGGCTGACCTACGCCGACTACGTGCACCAGGGCTTCGGACAGCTCACCGTCGCCACGGCCCTCACCCTGCTGGTGATCTGGGCCGCCGCCAGGAAGGTGCCCCGGGAGACGCCGGGCGACCGGGCCTGGATGCGGGCCTCGCTGGGACTCCTCTGTGTGCAGACGTTGGTCGTCGTGGCCTCGGCGTTGCACCGCATGCAGCTGTACCAGGAGGCCTACGGGTTCACGCAGCTCCGTCTGCTCGTCGACGTCTTCGAGGCGTGGCTCGGGCTCCTGGTGCTGGCCGTGATCGCCGGAGGGGTGGCGCTCCGAGCCGTGTGGCTGCCCCGGTTCGCACTCCTCAGCGGCGTGGTGGCCCTGCTCGCACTGGCGGCGGTCAACCCCGACGCATGGATCGCCCGGCACAACCTGGACCGGTACGCCGACACCGGCCAGGTGGACTGGTCGTACCTCCGGAGCCTCTCCGACGATGCCGTGCCGGTGCTCGCCGACCTTCCCGAGGACCAGCGACGGTGCGCCCTTGCGAACCGCACCGAGGCCTCTGACGACTGGCTGGAGTGGAACCTGGGCAGGTCCCGCGCCGCGGACGACCTGCCGGGTGCACCAATGGACGGCGCCGAGCTCGCGAGGCTCTGCCCGGACTCCTGAGCACGTGGGCATGCGGGGCGACGTCCTACGGCAGATGCCCGATGCCCACACCGCTTCTTAGCGACAGGTTCGAGACGCGAAGCAGGTCCCGAACCGTCCGAGGAGTCGTGATGCACACCTTCATCAACAGCCGAGCGATGGCGCAGCTGGTCGCCCTCGACCTGATGGCCGAGGAGGCACGTCGGTCGGAGGTACGACGCGGGCGACGCGGGCGACGTAGCACCCGCTCCTCCCGACCGAGCGTCGTCAAGGCAGGCTCGCCCCAGTCGGGGCAGCCCCGCTGGTGGATGGCGCGGGCGCTCCACCTCCTCCACTGACCAGCCCGTACGACGGGTCAGTCGCGGTCGGCCGCCCCGGCCAACGCCTCGGTGAGGATCGCGACCAGGGTCTCGACCTGGACGTCGGCCGTGGTCGTGGCCTCCTCGTCGGCTCCGTCGAGCGCCCGGGCGGCGAGCCCGGCCTTGCTGTCGATCAGCTCGGCGATCTTCGCGTCGATGGTCTGCGCGGCGATGATCCGCCAGGCGGTGACCGGCTCGCGCTGACCGATCCGGTGCACCCGGTCGATCGCCTGCGTCTGCTCGGCGTTGGTCCACGAGAGCTCGGCCAGCACGACGTTGGAGGCGACCTGGAGGTTGATCCCGACGCCGGCGGCGGTCAGTGAGCAGACGATCACCTTGACGTCCGGGTCGCCGACGAAGCCGTCGATCGCGGCCTGCCGGGCCGTGCGGGTCTGGTCGCCGCGGATCGTGGTGGTGCGGACACCACGCCGGGCGAAGATCTCCTCGGCGGTGTCCATGACGTCGAGGTGCTTGGCGAAGAACACGACCTTGCCCGTGCTGCGGGCCAGCTGGACGGCGTAGTCGGTGGCGAGCTCGGCCTTGGCCTGGCCGATCTTGCGCACCATCGTGAACACGTTGTCGCCGGTCTTGGACTCGCTGCCCTCGGCGACCTCGCGCTCGGCCACCCGGCGTACGAGCTCGTGGTCGATGCCGTCGGCGCCCAGCACGGAGGCGCCCGCGCGCCGGTGCTCGAGCGCCGCCTGGTAGCGACCGACGAGGCGCCGTGCGAGCTGGTCCTCGGCGTCGTGGATGGAGCGGCCGACCGCGCCCTCGAGCTCCACCGGGATGTCGGCGACGCGGCGGGCCGGGATGTCGGCGGCCACGTCGACCTTGCGGCGACGCACGATGCCGAGGTCGACGACGGCCTGGCGGGCGGCCGGGTAGAAGGCGTGGTCGGCCGGGGTGAAGCCGGTCTCCTCGAGCGCGGCCATCAAGACGTTGCCGGGCTTGCGTTCCTCGATCCATCCGAGGACCTGCCAGATCGCGCGGAAGTCCTCGATGTCGTTGATCAGGGGTGTGCCGGTCAGTGCCATCAGCAGCGGCCTGGCCACGCGCTGGCGGATCCGCTGGGAGACCTCGAGGACGTTCTGAGACCGCTGCGACTTCTTGTTCTTGATGTAGTGCGCCTCGTCGACGACCAGACCGCGGAAGCCGTGCTCGCTCATCCAGCCGACGTGTCGGTCGAGGACCTCGTAGTTGACGACCACGATGTCGGCGAAGCCGTCGACGGTCTCGCCGTCGCCGTGGATCACCGTCACGCTCCGCTGGGGGGTCCACATCTCGGCCTCGCGCGCCCAGTTGGTCTTCACCACGTTGGGGACGATCGCCAGCAGGGGGTAGGCGTTCGCGACCTGCGCGGCCAGCAGTGCCTGCGCGGTCTTGCCGAGGCCCGGCTCGTCGGCGAGGAGGAAGGTCCGGTGCCCCTCCGCCACCGAGGCCAGCAGCCGCGACTGGTGCGGCATCAGGTCGAGGTCCTTGGGCAGCAGGATGGGACGTGGGTCGGGTAGCTCCATGCACGCCGACGAGCCCGGTGCGGCCTGCTCGAACGAGTTCAGCAGCGGACTGATCAGCTCCCAGCCGGACAGGCGACCCTGCACGCGCGGTGCGACTTGGCTGAAGTCGGGGACCAGGAACGGGTTGGCCAGCTGTGCCGACAGCACGGACTGCGGCAGCACCTTGCGCTCGGGACGTACGCCGGTCGCGACCGGTGCGGTCGGCGCCTCGGGCTCCGGGTCGGGTTCGAGCCCGGCCGCGGCCTGCATGTCGCGTTCGAGCCGGCGGGTGTTGTCCGAGATCTCGGCGTCCTCGGCGAGGAGGTGGAACAGCGACGGTTCCTGCGCGGCCGTCTGGGCCAGGATCGTGGCGACGCCGTCGAGGCGCTTGAGCATCGTGTCGCGCTGCTGGTCGGTGAGGGTGTCGTCGGCGCGGACTCGCGTCCGCTCGGCGCGGGCGAGCAGGGCGACGGCCTGGTAGCGAGAGCGCTGCCCGGAGGTCAGCTGCCGGCTCGTGACCGCGCGCTCGACCTCGCGCACCGCCTGCGCGAGCACCGGGATGATGCCCTCTTCGTCCCGCCTCCGGGTCTGGGTCCGGGATCGCTGGGCCGTCCGGCCGTCACCGGAACGCCTGCGTCGCTGTGTGGCCAACCAGCAGCTCTCTTCCTCATGCCTACGCCGTGTACGCGGGCGCAACCCGCCTCCGGCCGCCCGCCAACCCTCGGCGGATCTGATGTCTGCACCTCGTCCCGATGTGACAAGAACCCGGTGCCCCGGCTCGTCCGCGCCCGACGGGCGCTCGCGCCGACGCGGGGATCGACCTGATCGGTCAGTCACCCGGCGGTTGCCGATGTTCCCAGTGTACGAGGTCGAGGCCCCGTGTGGTTCATCCGGCCATGACTGGGCGCGCAGCGCCGTCGGCTACGACAGTGCCTTCGTCGGTTGGTCGGACTCCGAGGCCCATGCGTAGTTGAGCTTGTGCCGCGAGATGTAGATGAAGGACTCCGTCGACCGGACCCCGTCCACCGCGCGCAGCCGCTCCACGACCCGGAGCAGGTCGTTGTTGTCGGTGCACACCAGCTCGACGAGCAGGTCGAAGCTGCCGGCGCTGATCACGACGTACGTCGTCTCCGGCCAGGTCGAGACGAGCTCGGCGATCCGACCGAGGTCGTTGCTGGCCTGGACGCCGATCATCGCGATCACGCCGAACCCCATGTTGCTGGGATCCGTCAGGCCGACGATCTGGAGCACGCCGGCGGCGGTGAGCGCCTGGATCCGGGCCCGCACCGCGGCCTCGGAGATGCCGAGGTCGCGCGCGATCACGGTGTTCGGGCAGCGGCCGTCGCGCTGCAGGATCGCGAGGATCCGCCGCGAGATCTGGTCGATGTCCATGCGATATCCGTTGTCCGAGATGGCCTGGGGGCACGAGGTTCGGGGATTGACCCCTCATTTGCTGCGAGGTACGTTACCGCATCAGAGAGGACCGTTGTTCTCTCCGTCGAACGGTACGACGCGGGGGCGCTCGTCCGGAGCCATCGGGCAGGCGCGTACTTGTCGTCTGCACGTGTCATCGGCGGGAGGCAGCTGGCGTGAGCTCCGACGGGTCGGTGTCGGTCTACGACATCGAGTTCCGCGCGGTCACCAAGCGCTTCGGCGCGCTGACGGCCGTCAATGCGGTCTCCTTCCAGGTGCGCAAGGGCGAGTTCATCTCCCTGCTCGGGCCGTCCGGCTGCGGCAAGACCACGTCGCTGCGGATGATCGCCGGCTTCGAGCAGCCCGACGAGGGCGAGATCCTGATCGGCGGCGTGGACGCGGTGGGCACACCGCCGTACAAGCGCGACGTCAACACCGTCTTCCAGCAGTACGCGCTGTTCCCGCACATGACGATCCTCGACAACGTCGCCTACGGCCTGAAGCAGAAGGGCACCGGCAAGGCGGACCGGTACGCCGCGGCCGGGGAGGCCCTCGAGCTGGTGCAGCTGACCGGCCGTGACAAGCACCGGCCGTCCATGCTCTCCGGCGGCCAGCAACAGCGGGTCGCGCTGGCTCGAGCGCTGGTCAACCAGCCTCGGGTCCTGCTGCTCGACGAGCCGCTCGGCGCACTGGACCTCAAGCTCCGCAAGGAGATGCAGATCGAGCTCACCCGCATCCAGGAGCAGGTCGGGATCACCTTCATCTACGTCACCCACGACCAGGGCGAGGCGTTGTCGATGTCCGACCGCATCGCGGTGATGTCGAACGGCGTGATCGAGCAGATGGACACGCCCAGCGAGATCTACGACCGGCCGCTGACCGCCTTCGTCGCGGACTTCATCGGTGAGATGAACTTCCTCGAGGGCGGTGTCACCGCCGCTTCCGACGGGGAGTTCGAGCTCGACACCGGCACCGGAGTCGTGGTGCAGGGGCGTGGTGACGTCCAGCGGGGCCAGTCGGTGCGGGTCGGGATCCGGCCCGCACGCCTGAGCATCGTGACCGGCCGGGTCGAGTCGCCGGTCAACACCGCCCATGCGGTGGTGGCCTCGAAGATGTATCTCGGGGACGAGGTCCAGGTCGTCGCCACCCTCGACGGCGGCACCCGGATGCTCGTCCGCGAGCAGCGCGCCGGAACCGACGACTCGCACGACGCCATCCGCCCCGGCGACCTGATCACCATCCAGTGGGAGCGGACCGCTCCGGTCCTGCTGGCCGAATCTCCGGATCAGCCCAACAACAGAGGTGCCCCATGAATGAGAAGCCGGACCAGCTGAACCTCCTCGCTCCCATCGAGACCAGGTCGAAGATGGACGCGCTCCACCACCGGGTCGAGCGCGCCGCCGGCCATCCGATGTCGCGTCGCTCGGCCCTGGGGCTCGGTGGGTTGCTCCTGCTGAGCGCCTGTGGAAGCACGTCGACCGGGACCGGCGCCACCGGCGGCGCGACGGCGTCGGCCGATGCGCTGAGCGGGAAGCCGGTGGAGGACCACCTGGAGATCTTCAACTGGTCGGAGTACGACGACCCGTCGACGTACAAGAAGTTCATGGCCCTGCCGGCCGAGAGCCAGGCGGGGCTGAAGATCCACGAGACCTACTACTCGTCCAACGACGAGCTGCTGGCCAAGCTCAACGCCGGCGGTACGACGTTCGACATCATCGCGCCGAGCCAGAACGCCGTCGCCCAGCTGATCCAGGAGAACAAGCTGCTGGCGATGGATCCCACGCTGATCCCGAACCTGAAGAACCTGGACCCGAAGTTCCTCAAGGCGTCGTACGACCCGACGGGGAAGTACCACGTGATCAAGGACTACGGGATCACGATGGCCTACTACAACAACCAGATCGTCACCGAGCAGCCGCAGAACATGCACGACTTCTACGCCCTGCTGCCGAAGTACGTCAGCAAGGGCCGGACCAACCTGCTCGACGGCGCGGAGGAGGTCGTGCCGCTCGCGCTGATGGCGCTCGGGCTCGACCCGAACACCACCAGCAAGGACGACTTCAGCCAGGTGTCGGACTACCTGATGTCGTTCCGCAAGGGCGTCACCACGATCTCGTCGTCGTCGTACATCGACGACGCGATCGCCGGGAAGATCATCCTCGGCCAGGGCTGGAACGGCGACGTGCGCCGGATCGTGCAGGGCCGCAAGAAGCAGGGCGACATCACCGCGGTGCTCCTGCACGACGCCTCGGAGATCTGGTCCGACAACTGGTGCATCCCCTCGACGGCGCCCCACCCGGTCGCCGCACACGCCTGGATCAACTGGCTGCTGGAGCCGTCCACGGCGGTGACCGAGATGGAGTACCACAACTACGGCATCCCGATCCCCGCGGCGCTCTCGCAGCTGGAGCCGTCGCTGAGCAAGGACCCGCTGTTCAACGTGCCGAAGAGCTACACCGACAACTACAAGTACATCCTCAACGTGAGCCCGCAGGTCGTGCAGGAGCGCACCAAGATCTACACGCAGTTCCGCGCGGGCTGATGGCCGACGCCGACGCCGACACGGTCACCGGGTCGGGAGGCCGCAGGCGACGCTCGTTCAGCCCGCGGTACCCGACCTGGCTGACGTCGCCGTCGCTGCTCTACTACGCGATCTTCTTCCTGGGGCCGCTGGCCATCCTGGTGGCGTTCTCGCTCGCTACGCAGACCGGCTTCAACGCGATCACCTACGGCTTCGACACCAGCCAGTACCACCTGGTCATCGACCCGCTGTACCTGCAAGATCTTCGAGCGGACCCTGGTGATGGCGGGGCTGGGATCGTTGTTCACGATGATCGTCGGCTACCCGATCGCGTACTGGATGGCGCGCTACCTGACGACGTACAAGCTCCTGGCGCTGCTCCTCGTGCTCGTGCCGTTCTGGACGTCGTTCCTGATCCGGACCTATGCGCTGAAGATCATCTTGGACTCGCAGGGCCTGCTCGCGAAGTTCACCGGCATCGACATCATGTACACCAAGTACGCCGTCGGCGTCGGGCTGGTCTACAACTACCTGCCGCTCTTCATCATCCCGGTCTTCGCGTCGCTCGAGCGGATGGACTGGTCGCTGGTCGAGGCGGCCACGGATCTCGGGGCCAAGCCGTTCGCCGCGTTCCGCCAGATCACCCTGCGGCTCACGCTCCCCGGGGTCGTCACGGGCGCGCTCCTGGTCTTCATCCCGATGTCGGGGGAGTACATCATTCCCAACATCCTCAGCGGCGGTAACTACGAGTTCGTCGGCAACGTGATCGGCGACCAGTTCTCGTCGGCGCAGAACCAGCCGTTCGGGTCCGCCCTGTCGATCAGCCTGATGATCGCGCTGTCCGGGTTCGTGGCGCTCTACATCCTCTTCGCGACGAAGGAGGAACGGTTCGGTGCCTAGGATCCTGACGGCCAAGCGAGGGTTCACCGCCTGGGCGGTGGGCGTCTTCGTGTTCCTGTACCTCCCGATCGCGGTGATGGCCCTGTTCGCGTTCAACAAGCCGTCGCCGGAGGCGGTCGCGTCGTTCAACGGGTCCAACGTGTGCGACATCCCGCCGTCCCAGCTGGGGAACCTCACGGTGTGGAACGGCTTCACCACCTGCTGGTTCAAGGTCGGCCTCCACGACCCGACGTACATCCCGGCGATCGCGACCAGCGCGAAGATCGCGGCCGCCGCCGCGATCGTCTCGACGCTGCTCGGTCTCGGCGCGGCACTTGCGCTCGCGCGCATGCACAAGGTCCTGCGGGTCCCGTTCGACGCCCTCGTCTACATGACCCTCGTGGTGCCGGAGATCGTGATCGCGGTGGCGTCGCTCATCTTCTTCGTCCAGCTGCCGCGCTACGTGCCGTTCTTCCCGCCGCTGGGCCCGTGGACGATCTTCTTCGGGCAGGTGGTCTTCGGGGCTTCCCTGTCGATGTTGATCATCCGAGCGAGATTCGTCGGCATGGGCGACACCCTCGAGGAGGCAGGCTACGACCTCGGCTCGGGACGGTTCTCCACCTTCCGCCAGGTGACGCTGCCCCGGCTGTTCCCGGCGATCATCGCGGCGGCGTTGCTGTCGTTCACCTTCTCCTTCGACGACTACGTCCTGCCGGCGTTCACCAACGGCACCACCAACACCTGGCCGATCGTGCTCTACTCGGCGGTCCGGTTCGGGATCACGCCGGCCGTCAACGCGCTGGCAACGCTGATGCTGGTGGCGACGCTCATCGTCGTCGCGCTCGCCGGCCTCGTCCTCCGCCGGTCCCGTGTCCCCACCGCCACCGAACGGGACGAACCCGCGGTGGCCGGCGTCACCCTCGGGCTCGGCTGAGCGGTCCGCCGCGAGAGCGCCGGCCTGGCCCACCCGCTCCGCCGCGAGCGGAAGACGCGGAACACATCGCGGATGAGTCGCGATTCGGGCCGAACTGTTCCGCGTCTTCTTCGTCGAGCCGGCCCGGGAGGAGCGCCCCCACGTAAGGCAGATGCCCGATGCGCGGACGGCGTCTCAGCGCGAGGTTCGAGGACGACGCAGCCACCGAACCGTGCGAGGAGTCCCCGATGCTCATCTTCATCAACACACCGGCCCTGGCCATGTCGCTCGGCCTCCGATCGCTCGACGAGGGCGGGCAGGAGTCCCGGCGCGGACGTCGTACGACGGTGCGCGGGCCACGCCGTGCCCGCCGGACGAGCGGCGCGCAGGTGACCGGTCGCCACCGGTGGTGGCCGGTGAGGTCCCCGCACCTGGCGGACTGACCCACGCCTGAGGTGGCCACATCGAACCCGGCCCGGGATCTGAGGTAGGGGCTACGACACGCGACCCATGTGCACGTCGCGCCTTAGCGGCAAGTTGGAGAGCACGAAGCAACACCCGAACCTTCCGAGGAGATCGCGATGCGCACCTTCATCAACAGCCGGGCCATGGCCATGACGCTGGCCCTCGAGCACCTCGATGACGAGGTGAGGCAGCAGCAGCACCCCCGGTCCCGTCGGGTACGGCGTCCCCGTGGCGCGAGGACGGCCGACCGCGACGACCGGTGACCCTCGAAGGCTCACTCGTCGGGCGGTGGGTCTCCGGCGACCTCACGCGCCCAGGCCGCATGCTCCCGGCGCGCCCAGCGGAGCGGCACCCGCCCGGTGCGGATGCCGGTCATGGCGTCAGGGTCCTTGGCGGCCATGTAGATGTGGCCGACCACGAGCAGGCCGACGGCCAGGGCGAACCAGTCGTGGACGAACGTCGCGCCGCTGCGCCAGGGGAGCGGGGCCAGGTTCGTGAAGTACATGACGATCCCCGAGAGCAGCAGCACCGCGATCGACCCTGCCGACAGCGACGCGTTCAGCTTCTGGCCCGCGTTGAACTTGCCGACCTCGATGGTGCCGTCGCGGCGAGACCGCGACCGGAGCCAGGCCCAGTCGCGCGAGGTGAAGCGGTTGAGCCGGCGGGCGTCGTCGCGGTAGGTCCTGCTGACGATGCCCGCGAGCACGGGAACGGGGAGCGCGAAGCCGGAGTAGACGTGGACCTGCTCGACCAGGTAGCGGTGACCCACCAGGACCGCGATCGAGCCGTTGTAGAGGACCGCCGCGGTCAGGACACAGACGATCATGAACGTGCCCGTCAGGCCGTGGACCCACCGTGAGCTGAGGCTGAACCGGTCGACGGTCCGCCCCGCTTCCGGATGTGCGGCGACCTCAGGTGCGCTCATCGATGCTTCGTCCGTTCGACGAGCCGACGAACCCGTCGACGTCGTACCCGCGATGCTCCCAGTAGCCCGGGATGACCTCGTCGGTCACCTCGATGCCGGACAGCCACTTCACGCTCTTGTAGCCGTACATCGGCGCGACGTAGAGCCGCACCGGGCCGCCGTGGTTGTGCGTGACGTCCCCGCCGAGCATCTGCAGGGCGACGATGACGTCGGGCAGGCGCGCCTGGTCGAGGGTCAGGCTGTCGGTGTAGGTGCCGTCGAACGACGAGAGGCGGATCGCCTTCCCCTCCGCCCTGACGCCCGCGTGGTCGAGGAGCGTGGACAGGCGCACCCCGCTCCAGTGCACCTGTGGGACCCGCCACCCGGTCACGCACTGGAAGTCGCGCACCAGCGAGGTCTGCGGCATCGCCTGGAGGTCCGCGAGGGTGAGAGTGGTCGGGTGGTCGACCAGGCCGTTGACGACGAGGCGGTACGACGAGGCGTCCTTCGTGGGCACGCCCCCCGTCACCGAGTAGAAGCGGAACTGGTCGCCCACCGGCAGCAGGGAGGTCAGCCCGGTCGGGTCACGCAGCTGGATCGGGGCCAGGACCGAGACCACCGCGTCCTGGGCGCGGGTACCGGTCACGATCCCGAGGGCGCCGAGCCCGAGGAGCCCGAGCAGCACCCGCCGCCCGACGGGAGCGCCGTCATCGGGGGGTCCCGACGGGGACTCCGTCGGCCGGTCCTCGCCCGAACGGCGAGCCCACCATCGGCGCATGCCTCCAACCTAACCTCCTACCCCAACGGGGTACCTTGGCCAGCATGGGTCGCATCGTGATGCTCGTGATTGGCGCTCTTCTCTTCCTGGCCGGCCTCCTCTGGATCCTCCAGGGCCTCGACATCATCGGCGGGTCCGGCATGAGCGGACACGCGATCTGGGCCGTGATCGGAGCTGTCGTGGCGATCATCGGAGCCCTCCTCTTCGTCCGCACCATCCGGACGCCGGTACACCACGACGTCTGAACGACGGCCGGCTCAGCGGCTCAACGGGACGCCTCGAGGACGAAGCGCGTTCCCACCACGCATGAGGCGAAACCGGACGGGCCGAACGCCGTAGCGAGCGCGCTCATGGCTCTCCAACCCGTGCAGTGGCCGGGCGAGACGATGCGCGGTGCGACGAGGTGGCGGAGGTCATCGACGGTGGAGGGGATCCGGTCCTCGACTGCCGAGCCCGCCAGGTGATACCCGCCCAGCAGCAGGTCGATCGGCTGCTCAGGAAGCAGTCGGCGGGCCTCGAGTCCGACGTTGACGACTCCTGCGTGGGAGCACGCGGAGAGGACGGTGGTTCCCCGACCGCGCACCTGAGCCGCCAGGAAGCGCTCGTCGTGGATCTCCGGATCCGACGTGGCCTGTCCGTCGCGCCAGGTGTGGTGCCCTCCGAGGCCGGTCTCGTACGACGTCGTACGCGGGATGTCCCCGCTGGCCAGGAAGACGCCACCCGCCACCTCGTGGACGTCGGCGTGCGTGGCGATCTGCCCGCCCGCCTCCTCGATCTCGGCGAAGGTGGGTTCTGGCGGGAGCATCGCGAAGGTTCCGAAGGACGTGAGGATGCCGCGCCGGTCGGGCCGGTCCGGGTGTACGTCGACCACCAGCGGCGCCCGGCCGGCACGGGTGCGTGCCTCGGTGATCGCCCCGACGACCGTCGGTATCCCGCGGGTGTGGTCCCCGTGCCAGTGGGAGGCGAACAGCACGTCGATGTCCGACAGGTCGATGCCCAGGCGGGAGGCGTTGCCCAGCCACACGTCGCCGGAGGGGCCGACGTCGAACAGAACGGTGGCGGTGTCCTCTCCTCGGCGCCCCCAGGCGACCGCCGAGAAGCCGTGGCAGGCAAGGCACAGGTGCTCGAAGACGGGCACCATGGCGTGCCCGTCATGCGTGCCGAAGGAGGGGCCGTCGAGCAGGTGCACCATCTCCGGGACCTGCGGGATGCCGGCCGGGATGGACGACAACGTGTCCGTGGCGTTGTCGACGACGACGGTGATGACCAGCTCGTCGAGCTCGACGAGTCCGGCACCGGCGCCTGGTTGCATCGCCCCATGGTTTCCCCGTCGGTCCTCCCCCGCAAGGCGCCACCGGGTTCCGGACCGTCCTCGGGCGCATTCGGGTAACCCGTCCTCACGCGGCCGCCGCGGTGTGATGATGTGCGCGTGCCTGGGGGCGACGCGGAAGGAACCGGCTCTGAGGAGCTCGGACACTTCGACGCGCTCGCAGAAGCAGCGCTGGTCACCGACGCCGACGGCCGGATCACCTTCGTCAACACCGCGGCCGAGCGACTGCTCGGCCTCCGGGCCGAATCCCTGCGGAGGCGTCCGCTTGCGGATGCCGTCTTCAGCAGCGAGGACCAGGACTCGTTCCGCGAGGTAGCGAGACTGGTGGCGACAGGTACCCCGTGGTCCGGTGAGCTCGACGTCGTACGCGCCGACGGCTCGATCACCCGGACCGAGGTCAGCGGTGCACCGGTCCGCCAGGACGGTGCCGTCACCGGCCTGCTCTGCGTGCTCAACGAGCTCAGCGGCGGACGGAGCCGGGTGCACGTCGCTCGCCGGCTCGCAGATCGGATCACCGGTCTGGCAAGGGTGGCCGCCGAGCTCGCCGTCGCCGATGATCTCGACACCGTGACCAAGGTGGTCATCTCCGAGGCGGCCGACGCGGTGGGGGCCACGGTCGGCTCGCTGTCTCTGCTCGTCGACCCCGACACCCTGGCCCTGGCCGGCCTGCGCGGCGGTCTCGAGGGCGCCGCGGCACGGTGGACGCGCTACTCCGTGCACGACTCGACGCCGGCCGGCGACGTGGCGCGCTCCGGCGAGACCCTCGTGCTGCTCGGGCGCGACGCGATCCACGAGCGCTACCCCGACCTCGAGCGCGCCGCCGACGGGAGCAGCTCGTGACCGCGATCCGAGACCACACCCGTCGCGACGACGTGGCCGCGCTGGCCCTGCGTCGCCGCGACTGACCGCCCTCCCGTCGTCAGTGGCCCGGTGCGTCCCACCAGGCCAGCACGCGGAGCGCCCGAAGTGTGTTCCAGCGGCTCGGGCTGCCGTCACCGTCCTCGAGCTCCACGTGGACCGCGCCGGGGTGGGTGTTCTCGAGCAGCCAGGTGCCGGTGTCCTGACGCTTGGAACGCACGAGGTCGATCGCCTCACCCAGCCTGGGGTCCCTGACATCGGCCCTGCGGAAGTAGTCCAGCCCGCGCAGGACGTCGTAGTGCCACCTGGTCGGGAACGAGAACTCCAGCCAGGTGGCGGACCGGAACCTGACCGGTGCTCCTGCGCCGGAACAACGACCGCTCGAGCAGGTACTGCTCCCCGCGGCGGCGGGCGGCGGTCGTCGCGTCCGAGCCGGCCCCCGCACCCTCGTACTCGAGCAGGCCCTCGAGCACACAGATCGTCGAGTCGAACGACGACACGGTGGCGCCCCTCTCGGCCTCACAGTTCCAGCCGCCGTCGTCGAGCTGGTCGGCCAGCAGACGCGTGACGATGCCGTCGACGTCGGCACCGAAGTAGGCGCCGAGGGTCACGGTGTGGCCGTTGATGCAAGGCTCGACCTCACCGTCGAAGAACGGCTCGCCGTTGTACTCCCACCGGCAGTTCGCCGCCACCAGCGACGTCATCTCCCGAGCGGCCTCGGACGCCGGGTCGAGCCCGAGGTCGTAGAGATCCAGCATCACCGGCATGGTCGCCGTCCACGGCTGGCTGCCGTCCTCCGGCGGGGCACCCCGGCCCGGGAAGCAGGCCCCGCCCATCCACTGGCCGTCCGGGTCACGGGCGGCCAGCAGTCGCGCGCCCCAGCCGACGTCCGCCACCCGCCCGCGCTCGGCCGTCACGTCGGCAGCGGGCGTGTCTGTCAGGTCCCGCATGACCTGCCACCGGATCGCGGGGTCCGAGTCGAGCAACCACTCCGTCAGCGGAGCCGGCGCCGACGTCTCGATCGTCGTGTGCACCACGTTGTCATCCATGGCGCACACGCTAGGAGGCATTGCGGACGCTATAGGTCCGGAAAAGTTGTCGATATCGTCGGGTCGGCCGCCTCCCACCCGACAGCCGCGGCCCTGATCGATCGGTGCCCCATGTCCGACCGCACGCTGATCCTGCTCCGGCACGCCAAGTCGGACTGGTCCGGTGCCGAGCCCGACGTCGCCCGGCCGCTGGCGAACCGCGGCCGCCGTCAGGCGCCCGACGCGGGCAGGTGGCTGGCGGCGCACCTCGAGCGCATGGACCTCGCCGTCGTGTCACCGGCGGTCCGCGCCAGGAGCACCTGGGACCTCGTGTCGGCGGAGCTCGCTCTCGCGCCACCAGTCCGGGTCGACGATCGCGTGTACGGCGCGTCCGACCGTGAGCTCCTGACCGTCATCCGCGATCTGCCCGACGACCTCCACACCGTCATCATGGTCGGCCACAACCCGGGACTCGAGGACCTGGCCGGTCTGCTGACCGCTGCACGTGTCCCGATGCCCACCTCGGCGCTGGCGCTGATTGCGATGTCGGGCTCGTGGTCGGGCGCAGCCCCGGGTTCCGCGGTGCTGGAGGCGTCGGGCCGGCCACCTGCGCCGCGATGAGTCGTCCTCGGCGTAGCTGACACCGCGTTCGTCAGCTGAGGACGCGCGAGCGTTCCGGGTCGAGGAACGGCTTGAGGGAGACCTTCGCCGGCACCCGGGTGCCGGCGACGTCGATCTCGAACGCGCCAGCCGCCAGGTCGGCGCCGGTGAAGCCGTCGTCGCGAGCGATCGCGGCGATGCCGCACGCGGCGCCGAGGGAGTGCCCGAAGCCACCGCTGCGGACGTGGCCGACCGGATCGCCGTCCCAGTAGACCGGTTCGTCACCGAACAGGTCGTGGTCGGGCGAGCTGAGCAGCACGTTCACCAGCCGACGGTTCGGCGGACCCGACTCGCGCTGCTTGAGCAGCATGTCCCGCCCGACGAAGCCGCCGGGCTTGTCCCAGGCGACCGCGAAGCCGAGCCCGGCCTCCAGTGGGGTGTCGGTGGAGTCGATGTCGTGGCCCATGTCGCGGAACGCCTTCTCCAGACGCATCGTCTCCAGGGCACCGAGCCCGGTCGGGCGGAAGCCCACGTCGGTGCCGGCCTCGCGCAGCTGGTCGTAGAGGGTGGCGCCGAACTCGGTGGGCACCAGCAGGTCCCAGCCCAGCTCACCGACGTAGGTCACCCGCAACGCCCAGAGCGGGGTGTAGCCGAGCTCGACCTTCTGCGCGGTGAGGTAGGGGAAGGCGTCGTCCGACCAGTCGTCCGGGCTCAGTCGTTGCAACACCTCGCGTGACCTCGGCCCCTGCACCGACAACAGCGCGTGCCCGCTGGTCACGTCGGTGACGATGAGGAACTCCTCGTCGCGGGTCTGCCGTCGGATCCAGGCCGGCACCCGGCGGTGGATGTTGTCGCCGCTGATCACGACGTAGGTGTCCTCGGCCAGTCGGGTGACGGTGACGTCGGCGATGATCCCACCACGGTCATCGAGCCACTGGGTGTAGACGATCCGGCCCACCGGGGTGTCGACGTCGTTGGCGCAGACCCGGTTGAGCACGGCCATCGCGTCGGGCCCCTGCACGAGATGGTGCGACATCAGCGACAGGTCGAAGATCGCCAATGAGTCGCGGGCCTGGAGGTGCTCCTCGCGCGTGCGCTCGAAGGCCTCCCCACGCGCGAAGCCCCACTCGACGGTGGGGGTGACCCCCGGCCCGGCGAAGTAGTCGGGGTACTCCCAACCGCTGGTCGTGACCAGGTGGGCGCCGTCGGCGACGTGCTGGGGGTGGTACGGCGACCGACGTACGTTGCGACCCAAGCGTGGCTCGGCATTGGGCCAGGCTCCGTCGTTGAGCAGGAAACCCAACCGTTCGACCGTGCGCTCCTCGCGGAAGCGCCGGGTCGCCTGGAACTCGTGAGCCCGGTCGACGCCGACTGCGGTGACGTCGAGCGGCGGGTGCCCCTCGATCAACCACTGCGCCATCATGTGACCCAGGCCGCCGCCGGAGAGGATGCCGACGGAGTTCAAGCCGCAGGCCAGGTAGAGGTTGTCGACCTCGGGCGACTCCCCGAGCATCGGGTTGAGGTCGTCGGTGAAGCTCTCCGGCCCGCAGAACAGAGTGCGGATCCCGGCGTCCTCGAGCGCTGGGAAACGTCGCATCGCCACCTCGAGGAACGGCGCCATCCGGTCCCAGTCCGGCGGGAGCACGGCGAACGCGCTGTCCCTCGGCGTGCCGTCCAGGGCCCAGGCCTTCGCGACCGGCTCGAACATCCCGACCAGGAGACCCCCGCCCTCCTCGCGGTAGTAGCCGTAGGCCTCGCCCTCCTCGACCACCGGCACCGACTCCGGGGTCACCCCGGCGATGGGCTCGGTGAGCAGGTAGTAGTGCTCGGCGGCCTGGAGCGGCACGGTGACGCCGGCCTTGGCGGCCAGCTCGCGACCCCACAGTCCCGCGGCGAGCACGACCTTCTCGCACTCGAGGTCGCCGCGCTCGGTGCGGACGCCGACCACTCGCCCACGGTCGAGGACGAAGTCGGTGACCTCGGTGTTCTCGAAGATCCGTACGCCGCGCTGCCGGGCCCCCTTGGCCATCGACATCGTCACGTCGACCGGGTTGGCCCGCCCCTCGTCGGGGGTCCAGAAGCCGTGGATGACGTCGTCGGTGCGGATCAGCGGCACGAGGTCGCCCACCTCGCGCGGCGACAGCACCTCCTTGGTCATCCCCACCGAGCGCATGTACGCCGTCTCCCGGCGGAAGCCCTCGTCGGCGCGTGGCGTCGTGGCCAGCTGGAGGTAGCCGCAGCGGCGGAACCCCGTGGAGAGCCCCGTCTCCTCCTCCAACCGCGCGTACAGCTCGGCGGAGTATCGCGCCATCCACAACGCGTCCTCGGTGGTCCCGCCCGAGACCACCTCTCCCGCCGCGTGCCAGGTGGTCCCCGAGGTGAGCTGCTTGCGCTCCAGGAGCACCACGTCGGTCGCACCGAGGAGCGCGAGGTGGTAGGCGATCGACGTACCGATCACGCCGCCACCGACGACGACGTACTGCGCCCGGTCGGGAAAGCCGTCGGAGGGAGAGGGGGCAGCGGCCTCGGCGCGGGCGGCAGCGGGGTTGATGGCGGTGTAGTCGAGCGACATGGGGGCACCCTCCCACGGTTTGAACGGCTGTTCAATCGATCGTCCGGCGAATGCTTGGCCGGTGGCGCGGGTGTCAGGCAGGGTTGGGTGCGTGACGACGCCACCATCGGACGACTACGTGACCAAGCCGCTCGTGCCTGAGACGTGGGCCGATTTCGCTGCCCTGGTGGAGGCGAACAACGGCGTGTGGGGTGGTTGCTGGTGCATGGGGTTCCACCCCGAGGGCCTGAGCAAGGACAGCACGGTGGCGGGGAACCGCGCGGCCAAGCGTGCGCACGTCGACAACAGGACCGTGCACCAGATCCTGGTCTACTCCGACGGCGAGTGCGTGGGCTGGATCCAGTACGGACCTCCCGGGGAGGTGGCGACGATCAAGAACCCCAAGGCCTACGAGAAGGAGCTCGTGGACCTGCCCGACTGGAGGATCGGCTGCGTCTTCACCGGCAGCGGACACCGGGGGCAAGGCGTCGCGAGGGCAGCTCTCGCCGGCGTGATGAGCGCGATCGGTGAAGCCGGCGGAGGAGTCGTCGAGGCCTATCCCGAGCAGGTGGACGGGCGGGCACCCCAACGAGGCGCCTACCTGCACACCGGCCCGGAGACCCTGTTCGAGGACTTCGGCTTCGTCCGTGACCGTCGGATCGCGAAGTGGCGCTGGGTCATGCGGACGACGGTCGCGCCGAGCTGAGACCTGAGCGCCAGTGTCGCCGCACGGAGGGTCCGTCGGTGTCCTGCTCCAGTGCGGCCAGCACGGCGCCGGCATCGAACACCCCTCCCGGTGCCGCGGCCCCGGAGCCGCGGGAGCGTCCGTCGAGGAGCCGCACCACGCCTTCGACGACGATCGGCGCCGTGACGGCGTAGATGTCGCGGCCGGTGGCGGTGATGCGTCGGGTGTCCGACCCACGGCGTACGACGACGTCGACCACGAACTGCTGGGCGGAGCGTCCGCGCTGGTCGGCCGCGGTCGGGGGTGGGGTCCGGGCGTCGTGGAGGTCGTCGAGCGGGGCGGTGTTGAGGTAGGACCGGAGCTCGCCGACGTCGAGATGGCGGTCGATCACGACGACCTCGGAGAACGGCAGTTCCACGACCGACTGGTGGCCGAGGGGTGCCGGGTAGGACCAGGCGCCCGTCGGCGCGGGACTGGCGAGCGCGGTCAGGACACCTCCGCGGATCACCAGTCGGGTGGCGGTGTTGCGGATGCCGGTGGCCCGGGTGCCGGCGGTCGGCCACCAGCGGTCGAGGCCGATCGCGACGTCCACCTCGTCGGCGTAGGCGTCGCCCTCCAGCGCGTCGGTGACGAGCAGGTCCGCCAGCCCGCCGTAGAACGCCATGGCCGGTACGACGGTGACGCCGGCGTCGATGGCCGGGGCGTCGAGCTCGCGGTAGAGCCGCTGCACCGCCGGCTGCTCGGCCGCGACGTCGAGGTAGTGCGCGCCGGCCGCGACGGCGGCGCGTGCGAGCGGGACGGCGGTGTCGAGGAACGGCCCTGCGCAGTTGATGACCGCGCCGGCGCCGGCGCCGGCGACCGCGCGCCGGAGCAGGTCGGGGTCGTCGAGGCCGACCACGACGTGGTCGAGTGCGGCAAGGCGCGATGCGACCGCGGTGAGGCGCTCGGCGCTGCGCCCCGCCAGCACCGGAGTGAGCCCGCGTCGCAGCAGCTCGTCGACGACGAAGCGCCCCGTGTGGCCGGAGGCGCCGTAGACCAGGACTCGTTCGGATGTGTTCACGTCAACCATCCTCCGGGCCGGCAGGAGCGCACACGAGCGTCCGAAACGACGTGGGGCGTATAGTTTCGGACATGCCCAGAGTCGCCCTCGTCATGCACGGCTCGGCGATGCTCTACGAGGCCGCTATCGCCTCCGAGATCTTCGGCGTCGACCGCTCGGATCTCTCGCCCAGCGGCGAGTGGTACGACCTCGTGGTCTGCACCGCCGACGGGTCCGCGCACCCGTGGCTGCCGGACCTCCCGACCGCGTCGTACGCCGAGATCGCTCGCGCCGACTCCGTCGTGGTCCCGTCGAGCAGCGACCTCGACACGAACCCCGACCCTGAGCTCATCGAGGCGCTGCGACTCGCACACGAGCGTGGCGTGCGGATCGCCTCGCTGTGCACCGGCGCCTTCGTGCTGGCCGAGGCAGGGCTGCTGGACGGCCGGGTCGCGACGACGCACTGGATGCACGCCGACGACCTGGCGCGCCGCTTCCCGCAGGTCGACGTACGGCCCGACGTGCTCTACGTCGACGAGGGCGACGTGCTCACCTCGGCGGGCAAGACAGCGGCGCTCGACCTGTGCATCCACCTCGTGCGACGCGACCTCGGCGCCGCGGCGGCCAACGGGATCGCGCGGCAGCTGGTCGTGCCCGCCCACCGCAGCGGCGGGCAGGCACAGTTCATCGTCCCGCCCGCCGAGCCGCGCAGCCCGGACGGGCTCGCGCCCACGCTCGCGTGGGCGCAGGGCCGTCTCGACGAGCCACTCACCGTGCGGGGCCTCGCGGGGCACGCCGGCCTCAGCACCCGACAGCTCGGCCGTCGGATGCAGGCCGAGCTCCAGATCGGGCCGCTCGACTGGTTGCACCACCAGCGCATCGCTCGCGCACAGGAGCTCCTCGAACGCACCGACGCCTCCGTCGAACAGATCGCTGCCAGCTGCGGCATGGGCACGGCCGCCACGCTGCGCCGGCACTTCCACCGCACCGTCGGGGTCACGCCGACCGCGTACCGCGCGACCTTCCGGCTCGGCTGAAAGCGGTTGGCGCGGCCGGGTGGGCACCGACGACCGGAGCGAGGTTCAATCGGCTATGGACGAGCTGGACTGGCTGCGCGAGCAGGGCGTGGTGATGCAGTCCGCGCGTGGGCCGGTGCCGAGTCTGGCCGAGCGAGTCGCGGGTGGGCCGATCCGTGGCAGCTGGTGGGGTCACCCTGCGGGTCACGAGATCTACCGGGTGCTCACCGAGGTGCGCGCCTCCCCTGACGTCGTCGCCGTGCGCCTGATCGACGGGAAGATCACCCTGATCCACCGCCGACTCTGGCCGGCGCTGGTGCGCGCCGCTGAGCGGCTCCCCTCGGAGCGACTCGCGGCGATCGACGAGGTGCACACGGGTTCGGGAGCGCACCGGACCATCGAGATCCCCTTCCCCGACTGGGTTCCCGCGGAGGACGCCTCAGCCGCGGCCCAGCTGACGATCGACGAGGCGCTGGCGCAGCTACCCGCCTGCCTCCGGTGAGCGGGTGGCGTCGGCCTCCGGGGTGCCGAGCATGGGGTCATGGGTCGACGCGGATCAGCGCATCGACAACCTGGCGTACGTGAGTGCCGAACGCACGCCCCTGCGGCAGGACACCCGGAGTGGCGTGCACGAGCTGGGCGTGACCGAGGAACGCCGAGTAGGCGAGCAGGCCACGGTCCCGGGCTCGTGCCGGGGACATGCCGAGCTCGGTGAAGAGGGTGGTCAGGTAGGCGAGGCGCCGCTCGGTGACCCGACCGAGAGTTGCAGCGACCAGGGGATGGGTCGCGCTCGCCTGTAGGGCGAGCTCGATCGATCCGGAGCCCGGTTCCGAACCCACCCGGACCGTGCCGAAGGCGAGCTGAAGCAGGTTGCGGAGCCTGGTGGCCGCGTCCTCCCCACGCTCGACGGTGGCGATGACGAGCTCGGTGTCCCGCTCCTCCCACCGCGCCAGGGCGGCCCCGATGAGCGCGTTCCGGTCGTCGAAGTGCCAGTAGAAGCTCCCCTTCGTGGTCCCGAGCTCCTTCGCGAGCGGCTCCACGGCGACCGCAGCCAGCCCCCCGCGGGCCATGGCCACGAGAGCGGCCCGGGTCCAGTCATCGGTCGTCAGCGGCTCGCGCTTTCCATGCGCCATGCCCATACGCTACCGTATGGAAGACCTCCATACGGAGGCGTATGGAGGCGACATGAAGGTACAGACCCACCAGGCGTGGTCGTGCGACCGGACGACGTCACGAGCCAGACCGGCCCGATCGGCGCGCTCCCGTGACGTGACAGCTGTCGCCGTTGCCGTCCCGGAGTCTCCGCTCCTCGCCCGCGCCCTGCCGAGCATCGACTGGTCCGATGCGTACGCCGTCTCGCTCACGGACCGACCGATCGGGTACCCGCAGGAGTGGGCGGACGCGATCTTCCACTCGCCGCCGCTCTGGGTCGCGGTGCTCTTCGGCCTACGGGAGGTCCTCGTGCGCGCGGTCGGCATCGAGAGTGGAGGAGGCCACGTCTTCGACACGGTCTCGTGGAGCCCCGACGAGGTGCTGCTCGGCATCGACCAGCGCCATCTCAGCTTCCGCGCATCCGTGCTGCTCGAGCCGACCCGCGTCGTCCTCACCACCGTCGTGAAGGTGCACAACCGACGCGGGCGGGTGTACTCCGCGCTGGTCCGTAGGGTCCACCCCGTCGTCGTCCGGACGATGCTGGCCAGAGCCACGCGAACGATGACCGGGTCGACGTGACGCAGCCGGGTTCCAGCGAGCGAGGCCCCGAGACCGCCTGAGGCTGACGTCGCCGGTTCCCTGTTGCTAGGTTCACCACGATGGAGCCACTCCAGGTCGCGGTCGACAGCGTGGCGGAGCGCACCGGGTTCGCCGGCGTGGTCCGCGTCGACCGCTCGGGCGAGACCGAGCTCGCCTGCGCCTACGGGTTCGCGGATCGGGCGCACCGGATCCCCCACTCGGTCGACACCTTGTTCGCGATCGCGAGTGGGTCGAAGACCTTCACGGCCTTGGTGGTGATGGCGCTGGTCGAGCGAGGCACGCTCCAGCTCGACACGCCCGCTCGGGCTCTGCTCGGCGACGACCTGCCGCTGGTTGCCGACGACGTGACGATCGAGCAGCTGTTGGCACACCGCTCCGGGATCGGCGACTACTTCGACGAGGACGCCGGGGCCGACATCGCCGACTACGCGCTGCCGGTGTCGGTGCACGAGCTCGCGACGACCGAGCAGTTCCTGCGGGTGCTGGACGGGCACGCGACCGTGTCCCCCGCCGGCGCGCGGTTCGCCTACAACAACGGCGGCTACGTCGTACTCGCCCTCGTGGCCGAGCGTGCGACCGGCGTGGACTTCCACGATCTGGTGCACACGCTGGTCTGCGAGCCGGCGGGCATGGGTGACACCGCGTTCCTGCGCTCCGACGAGCTCCCGGGCCGCGCCGCCCTGGGCTACCTCACCGTGGACGGCCCGAGGACCAACGTGTTCCATCTCCCGGTCCTCGGCAGCGGCGACGGCGGCATCTACTCGACCGTGGCAGACCTCAGCGCCTTCTGGCAGTCACTGTTCGCCGGGCGGATCGTCCCACGCGAACGAGTAGCCGACATGCTGCGAGCGCGCAGCGACTGGCCGGAGGAGGAGAGGCGCTACGGGCTCGGCTTCCACCTGGACGCGACCGGCGACGGGGTCTGGCTCGAGGGGCACGACGCGGGGGTGTCGTTCTCCAGCCTGCACCAGCCCTCGTCCTCGATCACGTACACCGTCATCTCGAACTGGTCAGAAGGTGCCTGGCCGATCATCAGCCTGCTCGACGACCGGCTCGGCACCTGACCGCTCGTGTCCGCTGAGTGTTCCGCCCGGCGGGCGCGCGCCTGGAGCCGGTGTCCCTGAGCCGGCGGTCCGGCACACTGGTCCCGTTCGCCGTTGCCCATGCCCATCAGGAGTAGCCGTGGCCGGTATGACGGACCTGCAGCAGATGCTCGCGACGCTCGAGCCCGAGGTCAGGGACGGCGAGTACGTCTACGTCACGGACCCCGGCGGATCCCCGGGCGTTCTCGAGCCCGACGCTCTCATCGACGAGGCCGAGGGCCGTTCGCTGGTGGTCCGCCGAGAGGTCGCCGACGAGGCCGGACTGGCCTACGACTTCGTGGGCTCCTGGATCACCCTGACGGTCCACTCCTCACTGGATGCGGTCGGCCTGACCGCGGCGTTCGCCACCGCACTGGCGGACGCCGGAATCGGCTGCAACGTCCTGGCCGGGCGGTACCACGACCACATCCTGGTGCCTCACACCCGGCGGGAGCACGCCGTCGCCGTGCTGCGTGCCCTGTCGAACCAGGACTGAGCAGAGCCCCGGCCGGCTGAGTGCGAGGTCCCGGTGGGGCGTCTTTCTGGAAGGCTCACGACATGAGCCACCCGGAGCCGGCAGCACACTGTCAGGTGAGTCTGCTGGTGCCTCATCCACGGCGTACCGCCGTGCTGGTCGCCGACGACAGGACGTCGCTCGAGACCCCGACGCCGCGCCGTCAGCTGAGACTGCCGACGTTCCAGCTCCCCAGCGGGGAACCCTCCCTGCCCGAGATCCTGGCCTCGGTCGACGTGCTGGACACCGACACCACCGCCGTCCTGCGCACGGTGATGACGTCGGTCGGAGATGCCGATCCCGGTGATCCGGGCGAGCGTGGTGAGGCCACGATCGTGGTGGAGTTCGATGCCGGGGTGGACGATCCCCCGCCCGGCTGGACCTGGATGGACCTGGATGCGGACGCCATCGTGCGGCTCGAACCGGAGTCGGCGCAGGCGACCCTGGCCTCGTGGGCGCGGGAGCGGGTCGAGGGATGGTCGCCTTTGCGTCCTGCGTGGTCCCGCCCCGGGTGGCTCGCCCGTGCCTCCGCCTGGATGGTCGAGCAGCTGGCGGCGAACGGCCGGCCGGCTGTCGACGCACCACGCCAGCACCAGCTCTGGAACGTGTCCGTCGTCCTGCGCGCCCCGTCTGAGAGTGGCGACGTCTTCTTCAAGTGCAGCGGCGAGATCTTCCGGCATGAGGCCGCCACGACGCAGGCTCTGGCTGCGCGGATGCCGACCCTCGTGCCGGAGGTGATCGCCGTCGACGCTGCCCGGGGATGGATGCTGATGGGTGACCTCGGTGCTGCCGAGCTGGGTGACCAGGACGAGGGCCTGTGGCACGAGGGTCTGCTCGCAGTCGCTGGAATCCAGCGGCTCTGGCTGGGACGGACCGACGAGCTGATCGACCTGGGGATACCCGTCCGGTCCCTGACAGACCTGGCCGCACAGGTGGAGGAGATGACCGGGGACACCGTGCTGCTGGAGCGGATGTCCGCCGACCTCCGTGCGAGCTGGCTGGCGACGGTGCCGACCCTCGTCGAGTCGTGCCGGCGCCTCGACGAGCTCGGACCCGGTCCGACCCTGGTCCATGGCGACTTCCACCCATGGAACGTCGTCTTCGGCACGGACGGCGCCCGCGTCTTCGACTGGACCGACGCCAGCGTGTCGCACCCGTTCATGGACCTCGCCACCTACGTCTTCAGGTCCCGCGACGTCTCCGTCCGGCGGCGCCTGGTCGATGCCTATCTCGCTACCTGGGCGGCCGAGATGTCGGCGGACTCGCTCCGCGAGGCGGCAGCCCTCAGTGTCGTTGTCGGAACGCTGTACCAGGTGCAGACCTACCGCGCCCTCCTGCCGACGTTGCCGGGCAACGGAGCGGACGACGACATGGCCGGGGCCGACGTGGACTGGATCAACCGCACCCTGGCACGGCATCGGCAGGGATTGGAGAGTCCGATCTGACCGCACGGCCGGTCGCTGCCTCAGTCCTCGGCGAAGACCCGCTTGGTCTCGGTGATCCGCTCCGGACGCTTCACCATGAGGACGACGAGGTACACCACGCCGATCAGCATCCAGACCCCAGCCGCCGGCCCGGCGTACGACAGCGGCTTCGGCAGCGGAGTGATGAAGCTGAACACCGGGATCCCCGCCCCGGCGCAGAACGCCGGGATGAACGCCAGGGCTCCCAGCACGGGGATCAAGCCGTGCAGCCACCAGCTGAACTCGGCACGCCGGTAGCGCCAGAAGTAGGCGAAGCAGGCGATGTTCAGCAGGATGTACATCGGCGCGAAGATGTCCACGAGGATCGTGGCCAGGATGACGAACCCCGTGTAGGGGTCGTACTTGTTGCCGAGCCAGAGCGCCAGGCCGAGGCTCACGACGAGCTGGGTCACCAGCGCGAGGATCGGCGAACCGCGGGTCAGGGCGCCGAACTGCGTAGGGAGCAACCGGATCCGACCCATCGAGAACATGGTGCGCGTGGACGAGTTGTTGGCGGCGTTCTGGTTCGCGATCACCGAGTTGATCAACGCGACGAAGACGAGCACGAAACCGACCGTGCCCCACGCGTCACGGGCGAGCAGGTTCTGCCACGGGTTGCCGTCGCCGGCGGTGACGAAGCCCGTCATCTGTGCCGGTCCGAACGTGATGGTGCTGGCGTAGGTGTTGAGGATGTAGAAGAGGCCGATGCCGAGACAGGAGAAGATGATCGCCAGGTTGACGGTCCGCTGCGGCTCGTGGGCCTCTTCCGCGATCGGCGCCGCCTCCTCGAACCCGATGAACGCCAGGATCGTGTAGATCGAGCCCACGATCACTCCCGAGAAGCCGGAGTAGTCGGGGTTGTTGGCGTAGTGCGTCGTGAAGACCTGGAGCGTGTTGTCGCCCCCTGCCTGCACGATCAACGTCAGGGACAGCGCGACGAAGATGAGGATCTCGAAGGCGCCCAGTGCGATGCCGGTCCCGGTCGAGGCCTTGATGCCGCGGTAGCCCAACCAGAACACGAGCAGGCAGACGAGCACGGTCCAGACCCACCACAGGTCCGGTGACCAGCCCCACTCCGAGTTCGTGGTGCCGGCGACGATGAAGCCCATCTGGAGTGCCAGGAACGGGCCGCCGACGAGGATCCCGAGCAGGAACCCCCACCCGACGAGGAACCCCACCGTGGGGTGGAGGCCGTTGCTGACGTAGGTGTAGAAGGATCCGGCGGTCGGCATGTGCTTGGACAGCTGGCCGATCGACACCGCGGCCAGGAGCGACGCGACGAGCGCGAAGATCACCGACAGCGGTGCGGCACCGCCACTGAAGGCGATACCCGCGGGGATCGACAGGGCGGTCGCGATCGCCGGTGCCATGAACGTGATGGACTGGAACAGCACTCCGCTGAACCCGACGGCGCCGCGCCGCAACCCTTCGGGTTGCTGTGAAGCCACTTCGGTCATTGCGCCCCTCCCGATGAGAAGTCGCCCCGTGTTTCGCCGCACGACTTTAGCCCCCGATCGTCCGGTACGTCGATGGCGAGCTGCGCGTCGTACCGGGCGACAATCGCGTTGCTCGGCGGTCCTCCGGCGCCTAGCGTGCTGATCCTGTGCTGTCGGGGCGGGTCCCGGTCACGCCCGTGAGCCAGCGGATCGGAGATGTTCCACGCCATGCCGTCCCAGCTCGTCGCACTCTGCTTCGACGCCAACGCCCCAGCCGGTCTCGCGCGCTTCTGGTCCGGCGTGCTGGGCTGGGAGGTGGCCGACGACCCGCACGACGGCGTCACCCTCCTGCCGACCGACGACACCGGCTTCCGGTTCCGGTTCGTTCAGAGCCAGGAGCAGAAGGTCGACCCGAACCAGATGCACTTCCACCTGACGAGCTCGTCCCTCGAGGACCAGCAGCAGACCGTGGACACGTCGCTCGGGCTCGGCGCCCGGCACCTCGACGTCGGTCAGGAGCCCGAGGAGGGTCATGTGGTGCTCGCCGATCCCGAGGGCAACGAGTTCTGCGTCATCGAGCCGGGCAACAACTTCCTCGCCGATTGTGGTTTCCTCGGGGAGCTGACCTGCGACGGCTCGCAGGAGGCGGGGTACTTCTGGAGCGCGGCGCTGGGCTGGCCCTTGGTCTGGGACCAGGACCAGGAGACGTCCATCCGGTCGCCGCTCGGTGGACCGAAGATCAGCTGGGGTGGGCCTCCGCTGATGCCGAAGACCGGGAAGTACCGGCTGCACTTCGACCTCGCTCCACCTTCCGGCGGAGACCAGCAGGCCGAGGTCGACCGTCTCGTCTCCCTCGGCGCGACCCGCGTCGACATCGGCCAGGGCGCGGCCAGCTGGGTCGTGCTGACCGACCCCGATGGCCACGAGTTCTGCGTCTACCCCTGACCGAGCCATGCGCCTGACGCGACAGGGCGAGATCAGGCCAGTCGGCGATCGAAGAACCGCACCGTGCGCCCCATCGCCGCGTTGAACGCCGGCCCGAAGGCGTGCCCGTCGTCGTACCAGTGCAGCTGGGCGTCCACGCCCGCCTTCGTCAGCGCGCGGTACGTCGCGCCGGCCCAGCGCGGCGGGCAGGTGTCGTCGATGTGCCCGTGCACCATCAGCACCGGCTCGGTGATCCGGTCGAAGTACGGGCGGGACGAGTTCTCGCGCCAGAAGCCCGGGTTCTGCTCGGGTGTGCCCCAACGACGCTCCAGCTGGTCCCGCAGGCCGGCGTCCTCAGGGTCCGGCCGGATGAACTGCCGGTAGTTCTCCGCCTCCAGCGACGAGACCGAGGCCCAGGCGGCGGCCGCCTGCACCAGGCCCGGCTCGGCCACGAGCGCCTTCAGGACCACGCCGCCACCCATCGAGCGCCCGAACAGGGCGATCCGGTGGTCGTCGATCGGGACGTCCCTCGAGGTACGCAGGGCCTTGACCGCGTTGATCACGTCGGCGCTGTAACCCAGCCGCATCCGGACCTGGAACAGCGGGTCGTCGTCGGACTCGGCGTGGTTGCGATAGTCCACGTGGAGGGCGACGTACCCGTGCGCGGCCAGGTAGCCGCGCTCGCGCGTCATCCCCTGGCCGCGTACGTAGACGGCAGGGTCGATGAATCCGTGCGCAAGCACCACGGCCGGGAAGGGGCCACGCCCGGTCGGCACGTCGAGGACACCCGAGATCGTGTAGGACTCCTCGCCCCTGGGAGTGGTGCTGCGGCTCCGGTACGTCACGTCGTACGACGTGTAGTCCGGCGTCCGTTCCCGAACAGCCCCCAGGCGCAGTCGGTCTCCGTGGTGCCGCTGCTCGGCCAGGCCGAGCACCGAGACCGGCGGAGCCGGCGGGTCGCTCGTAGGGGTGGTGGGTGACCGGGGGTCGTCGACGGCATCGCCGGAGGAGGTCGGGTCGGGACGGGCGCTCGACGAGCTCACAGCCGACGCCGAGGGCTCGTCACCGGATCGGGCACCCGACTGTTCGGCGCTGCACCCGCCGAGGAGGACGGCGCCGACCGTCAGCGCCGTCAGGGTCCGGAGCCGGGCACGCATCGAGCGCTCCCCTTCAGCCGGCCCACACGGGCGCCACGTCCTTGCGGTAGCGACGACCGAAGATCCCGCCGATCAGCACGACGACGGGCCGGGGCACGTTGGCGGCGAGTGCGGACTTCTCCTCCGCGGTGGCGCCGTCCTGCATCCAGGCGAAGAAGATCCCAGCCTTCGCCGGTCCCGTCCGACGGCTGAACTTCTTGCCCATCTCCTTCATCGCCGGGTCGCCCTCGTGCTGGGTCAACGCCGTCTCGGTCTCCCGTTCCTCGTGGTCGAGGTGGGTCACGGTGGTGGTCTGGAGTCTCTCCATGGCGGCGGCAGCGACATCGGCGTCCGCGCGGCTCGCCGTACGCCGGAGAGTCGTCATCGCCTCTCCGGTGGCAGCCAGGTCGTCGGCCATCCTCTCGTGCTCGGCATCGAACGAGGCGATGGTCGGCTCAGCGATGCCGATCGCCTTCATCGCCGGCCAGGCGATCTCGTGCTCTCCCTCGTGGTGCTCGGTGAGCTGGGCGTCGAAGTTGACCCAGGCCCGGTGCAGCGCCGCCGCGCGATCCCGGTCACCGTCGGCGAAGGCGGCGAGAGCGCGCCGGAAACGGTCGAGGTCACGGCGTACCGCCGCGTGGATCACCTTGTTCATGCTCATGTGCTTGGTCGAAGAGGCCATGCCGCCACGCTAGGCGGCCACGCGGCGCCTGGAAAGGCAGAACCGACGATGAGAACGGCCGGCCGCCGGCGGCTGCCGGCGGCACTCGCGACGGCGGAGAGGACTGCGACAGCCCGAGCCCGAGCCCGCTGGTCGGATGCGACCACGGACACGGCCGGAAGTCGGGCGGAACTCCATGCGCGGAGAGGCATCAGATGGCACCATCCCTCCTGCGTCTCCGCGCTCACCCGACCTCCGGGTGTTCGACGGGGACGCGCCCGTCCACCAGCCCCACAGCAAGCGCCGCGATGCCGCGGAGCAGGCACCCTCGAACCGGAGAACCCCCGTGAAGCGCGCTGCCGCACTCTCGACCCTGACCCTGCTCGCGGCCACCGCGCTCGGTACGACGGCCGGGCCGGCCGGTCCGGCCCCCGCCCTGGCAGCAGACGGCCAGAGCACCCCAGGTGCTGCAACGGTCGCCGTGACGTGGCCGGAGGCCACCCACGTCAACCCGCACGTGACGCCGTACGAGTTCACCGTCACCGACAACCCCACCGGCGCCCACCTGTTCTACACGTGGGGCTGGCCGGACTTCGATGCGTGGCAGATCGACCCCGGCACCCCGGTCCCGGACTCCGGAGTGGTCACCGTCGACTTCGGCACCGCCGAGGGCGCCGGCGCGGTCCGCGTCTGGACCTGCCCCGACGTGTCGTGGTCGATCAGCTGCACCGAGGCGGCCCGCTCGCCGCAGCTCGACGTCTGGTACGACGCGCGGGTCGACGAGGAGCAGGGCACGCCCGAGTGGCGTCGCTCGGGAGTCCAGCACGTCACCTACTGGTACGGCCCGAAGGCACCGCTGGGTGAGAACCACAGCGGCAGCTGGGAGCTCCTCGACGCGGACAAGAAGCCCCTCGTCCCTGCCGTCACGGGGCCTCTGACCGACGAGGACCTGGCGTTCGACCCGGACACCGGCGACTCGACGCTCACCTTCACCATCCCCGACGGCCTGCCCAGCGGCACCTACTACCTCGACACGCACCTCAGCGTCGACAGCGTCGACTTCGGGCACCTCGAGGGCAGCATGGGGAGTGGCCCGGGTGGCGTGATGGAGGTCAAGGTCGACAACGACGCGCCGACGCTGACGGTCCGCAAGACGCCGCCGGTCCTGTACCCGGTGGGCGACGACTACGTCGACTTCTTCACGGTCTACGCGAAGGCCAGCGAGTGGTCGACGGCGACGCTGGAGGTCACCAACGCCCACGGCGACCGGGTCTTCCGGTCCCTCCCGAGCCAGCTCAGCGACCTGGACTTCAACTGGTACGACGCACCGTCGTGGAACGGCCGCAAGGGCGGCAAGATCGTCCCGGAGGGCCGCTACCGGGCGACGCTGACCGTCGTCGACCTGGCCGGCAACACCAGCACGTGGTCGACCCCGTTCAGGGTCTCCCACCAGCACCTGCAGTGGACGCTGTTCAAGCGGACGGTCACCGCCGCCGGGAGCATCTACGGCAAGCCGTACATCGGCAGGTGCGCGACTCTCGCCAGGCCTGCTCAGGGGGAGCCGCGTGGGTCGCTCGGGTTCTACTCCGCGACCAAGTGCCACGGCACCCTGGCTTCCGCGGGTGTGGCGACCAACCACGGCATGTACATCCCGAAGGCCTACAAGAACCACTGGGACTATGCGCAGGTGATCCTCAACGGCGGGCCGGCGACGTCCGCGAAGGGGAACTACATCAACCTGGCCTACCTGCGCCCGAACTCCCGGAAGCTGTGGGACGGGAAGTTCTTCACCAAGGGCGACGGGGCCCACAAGGGCCTGCGGTACCCGATCGGTGCGTCCGGCGTCTTCGACAAGTCCACCGACAAGCCGTACATCGTGTGGACGAACGGGGCGACCGCCGGCAGCCGCTACAACGTCCGGAGCTACACCGTCCTGGTGCGCTACCAGGCGCTGCGGTAAGGCGACGAGCCCGGGTCAGGAGACCGCCGCCTTCACCAGGGCGACGACCGCCTTCTCGACCTTGGGGCTCCACTTCATCAGCGCGTACGCCGCCGGCCACATGTCACCGTCGTCGAGGTTCGCCGTGTCCTGGAAGCCGAGCGTGGAGTACCGATAGCTGAACTTGCCCGAGTCCTGGAAGAAGACGACCACCTTGCCGTCCTCGTTGGCATAGGCGGGCATTCCGTACCAGGTCTTGGGCGACAGCTCCGGGGCCGCCGAGGTCACCGCCACGTGAACCCGCTCCGCGAGCGCCCGGTCCTCCGGTGCCATCTTCTCGATCGCGTCCAGGGTCGCTTGGAGACCGTCGGCCTTCTTCGCGCCCTTCTTGCCCTCGGCGCGCAGCTCGGCGGCCCGCTCCTTCATCGCGGCGCGCTCCTCGGCGCTGAAGCCACCGGACTCGGTCTTGGCATTCTTCGTGGGCATCTCGGCCTTCCTTCCAACGGGTCTGGGGCACTGCTTCTCGTGGCGTTCCGACTGAAAGGCTAGAGCCGGCAAGCTGCGGGACGCTTCTCCGTTCCTGATCGATCGCGGCCGGCGGGCCGGGGATGCTCGACAGGGGCAGCCGTCGTACGTCGTCAGGGTTCGAAGCGCCAGCGGGTGGCGCCGCCGGCTTCGGCGCCGCCGACCCCGAACGCGGTGTGCACGGTGACGCGGTAGAGGTTCCACGGCGGTGGCCCACCGCTCGGCGCGGTGTACGGCGCGGTGAACGTGTCGCCCG
Organism: uncultured Actinomycetota bacterium; assembly: GCA_963761515.1. Classification (GTDB taxonomy): domain Bacteria; phylum Actinomycetota; class Actinomycetes; order Propionibacteriales; family Nocardioidaceae; genus Nocardioides. The sequence goes on along the minus strand of CAVXHO010000001.1, from coordinate 237,319 downwards.
AGACCTCTGCGGGCCATCCGCCGTCGCGGTAGACGGCCGCCAGCCGTTCCAGGGTCGACGCGTCGACGACTCTGGCCGCGGTGCCTTCCAGCACCAGGTCGATCCCGGGCAGCGAGACCGCGACCGTGCACGCCGGGTGGGCCTCGAGGTTGCGTGCCTTGCGGGTCCGCGGCCCGGCGACGACGTACACGTCGCCGTCGCTCCAGACGGCGCCGACGCCTGCCGCGTGCGGGTTGCCGTCGGCCCCCACGGTGCCCAGGAAGAACGTGAGGGCCTTGCCGGCCTGGTTCTTCAGGGCCTCGTCCGCCTGGCTCCACGCGAGGGCGGGGTTGCCGTACTGGTCGAGGTTCGTGGTCTCGACGGGTTCGCGCTGGCTCATCTGCTCACTCGAGGGAGAACGGGGGATAGCGATCGGTGACCAGGAGGAAGGCGTAGGCCTCGACCCGGAGCCACCAGCGACCCACACCGACCACGAACTCGAACAGGCCGCGCGGATAGCTTCCGGTGATCAGGATCGCGAACCAGGCGATGACGACCGCGAAGAACGCTCCCGCTGTCAAGAAGATGAGGACGAAGAAGTGCGGGATCGCGAGGAACCACTTCACCAAGGGCAGCCAGCGGTTCAGGTCGTGTTGGGCGTCGGGGTAGTCGAGGTCGAGATGGACGCTCTGCGCCTCGACGGTCGAGGGGTACTGGTCGGTGAGCAGCGCGAAGTAGGCGCCGACCCGGGTCCCGAAGCGGGCGAGCTCGAGGGCGAAGTCGAACCACCAGCGCGGGTACCGCTGTCGGAACAGGATCATCAGCAACGTCGCGGTGAACAGGCCGGCGGCGATCCCGCCGCTCGTCGTGCTCACCGTCTTGGCGCCCTCGTGGTAGACCGTCCGCGTCACGCCGGCAGTGAGCACCCCGTAGATGATCGCGATCGGGATGATCAGCACCAGGCGGAACAGGACGGTCACGCGGTTGCGCTCGAAGGGGTAGTCGACCCCGAGCCGTGCTGGGTAGACAGGCGGTGCCGTGGGAGTGCTCATGGACCTCTCCAAAGCTCAGCGAACAGAGGGCCGAGAACGGACCCTTCCAGTCCATGCTGTCGACGCCCACGGGACGGCGCAACCGCGAGCCGTCCCGGTGTCGGCCGTCTATCGGTGGCACGGTCGGTCGTGTAGAACTCGAGGGTGACTGCCCGAAGCTGGCCGCGCTGGTCCGAGCTGCAGCCACTCCTCCGTCCGACCGGGGTCCAGCTCCACCGCACCGAACGCCGACTGGCTCGGGCCGCGTCCGTCGCCGACCTTCGGCTGCTGGCCCGGCGGCGTGCTCCTCGAGCGGTCTTCGACTACACCGACGGCGCTGCCGGCGCGGAGGTCGGGCTGCGCCGCTCGAGGCAGGCCTTCGGCCGGGTGGAGTTCCAGCCGAGAGTGCTTCGGGACGTCTCGCACGTGGACACCTCCACGACGATCCTCGGTCGGCCGTCGGCGATGCCCCTGATCTTCGCGCCCACGGGCTTCACCCGCATGATGCACACCGAAGGAGAGCCTGCGGTCGCCCGCGTCGCGGCGCGCGTCGGGATCCCGTACGCGCTGTCCACGATGGGCACGACCTCGATCGAGGAGCTGCCGGCGGCGGCCCCCGGCGGACGGCTGTGGTTCCAGCTCTATCTCTGGCGTGACAGAGAGGCCAGCCGAGACTTCGTCGAGCGCGCCCGCGAAGCCGGCTACGAGGCGTTGGTCCTCACCGTCGACACGCCCGTTCCAGGTGCCAGGCTGCGCGACGTACGCAACGGCCTGACCATCCCGCCCTCTCTGTCGATGCGGACCTTCGCCGAGGGAGCTCTGCACCCCGCCTGGTGGTTCGACCTGCTGACCACCGAGGCCCTGGAGTTCGCCTCGCTCAACCGTTTCGAGGGGACCGTGGCCGAGCTCGTGGGGCGGATGTTCGACCCGTCGGCGACGATGGCCGACCTGGCGTGGCTGCGCTCGGTGTGGCCCGGGTCGCTGGTGGTCAAGGGCGTCCAGCACGTCGCCGACGCACGCGCGGTGGTCGATGCGGGCGCCGACGCCGTCGTCGTGTCCAACCACGGTGGCCGACAGCTCGACCGGTCGCCCACCCCGCTGGAGTCACTGGCCGGCGTGGTCGACGCGGTGGGCGACCGAGCCGAGGTGTACGTCGACGGCGGGATCCTGTCGGGCAGCGACCTCGTCGCCGCGGTCGCTCTCGGTGCCCGGGCGGGGCTGGTCGGCCGTGCCTACCTGTACGGCCTCATGGCAGGAGGTGAGCGCGGCGTGCAACGGGCCGCCGACATCCTGCACGCGGAGGTCACCACCACCCTGGCCCTGCTGGGCGTGACCAGGGTCGAGGACCTGTGTCGCGACCATGTACGCCTGCGTGGAGCCTGAGGTAGTTTCCATCGGATGGACGTCATCGAGTACACGCCGACTCGCGACCAGTACGTCTACACGTTCGGAGGCGCCGCCCCGGCGATGCGCATCAAGCCGGGCGCCGCACTGCGGCTCTGGTCCGACGACGCGTTCTGTGGCGTGCTGCGCAGCGTCGACGACCTGTCGAGCGAGAAGGTCGACCTGAGGTTCGTCAACCCGCAGACCGGGCCGTTCTACGTCGAGGGCGCCGAGCCCGGCGACACGCTGGTGCTGCACCTCGTCTCGCTGGAGCCGGCTCGCGACTGGGGCGCATCGGCCGCGATCCCCTTCTTCGGCGGCATGACCAGCACCGACCGTGTCGTCACGCTCCAGGACCCGCTCCCCGACACCACCTGGATCTACGAGCTCGACCGCGACCGCAACACGGTCGGCTTCGCAGCACGGCACAGCGACCATCGCATCGAGCTTCCGGTCGAGCCGATGCTCGGCACCGTCGGCGTAGCCCCGGCCGGCGGTGAGGTGCGCTCGTCGTTGGTGCCCGACCGCTTCGGCGGCAACATGGACACCCCCCAGATGCGCGCCGGGTCGACGGTCTTCCTCGGTGTCAACGTCGAGGGCGCGATGTTCTCGATCGGGGACGGTCACTACCGCCAGGGCGAGGGTGAGGCCTGCGGCACGGCGGTCGAGGGCGCCATGACCACCACCCTCATCGTGGAGCTGATCAAGGGCAAGGGCCCCGGCTGGCCACGGATCGAGGACGACACGCACTGGATGACCGTGGGTTCGAGCCGCCCGATGGAGGACTCCTGGCGGATCGCCAACGCGGAGCTCGTCCTCTGGATGGCCGACCTCTACGGCCTCCACCCGATGGACGCCTACCAGCTCTGCTCCCAGATCGCGAAGGTGCCGGTGGCCAATGTCGTCGACGCGAACTACAGCGTCGTGGTCAAGGCGCCCAAGGCTCTCCTTCCTCCCGTCGGCGCCTTCGAGGGCATCCACGCCGACCTCGTCGGCCGGGCCCGGTCGCTCGGCACCACCTGAGACCTCACCGCTTCTCAGCCCGAACCCGGAAGGTCAACGCCATGGATCTGCAGCTCACCGACACCCGCGTCCTCGTCACCGGCGGCACCCGTGGCATCGGCCGGGCCATCGTGGAGGCGTTCCTCGACGAAGGCGCCACGGTCGGCTTCTGCGCACGCAACGCCGACGAGGTCGCCGCCACCCGGCAGGCCCTCCAGGACCGCGGCCGGGTCGCCGGCAGTGTCCTCGACGTGGGCGACGCCGACGCCCTTGCCACCTGGGTGGAGGAGTCCGCCGTCGCGTTCGGCGGACTCGACGTGGTGGTCGCCAACGTCAGTGCGCTCGCCATCCCCGACACCGAGGAGAACTGGCAGGCCAGCCTGAACGTCGACCTCATGCACACGGTCCGCCTCGTGCGGGCGGCGATGCCACACCTCCAGCGCAGCCGGGCCGCCTCCATCATCGCCATCTCCAGCGTCTCCGGACGCGAGTCGGACTTCGCCTCCGGCCCGTACGGCACCGCCAAGACCGCCATCGTCGGCTACATCAACGGGCTCGCACTCCAGCTGGCCGAGCAGGGGATCCGCGCGAACACCGTCTCGCCCGGCAACACCTACTTCGAGGGAGGTGTCTGGGCGAGCATCGAGACCGGCAACCCCGACCTGTACGAGACCGCCGTCGGACTCAACCCGACCGGCCACATGGGCACGCCCGAGGAGATCGCCGGACCGGTGGTGTTCCTGGCCAGTGCCCAGGCCCGACGGATCAGCGGAACCAACGTGGTGGTCGACGGGGCCCTGACGCGCGGCATCCAGCTCTAGCGCCGGGGTTGTGCCAACCTGAACCCCGCGACGGGCGTGTAACCCGAAGAGCGCACTTGGATTCCCCGGGAGGGGCGCATGAGGATCGGGTTCCGACTGGTGACCGCGACGGGCGTCGCGGCGGCTGTCGCCGTCGTACTGACAGCCGGCACGGCCGTTGGGACACAGGCCGAGGTCGCGCCGCCGACGCCGGCGTGGACCGGGTTCGCCGCCAACGCCCAGCACACCGGCGTCGCCCCGGCCTCACCGCAGCCGCTGACCAGCGTCCATTGGCAGGCGCCGGTGGATCGCCATCCGGTCCGTCTCCCACCGTTCGGCCCGTTCGCGCACTACGCCTCCCCGATGATCACCAGCACCAACACGGTCGTGGTGCCGACCCGGATCAGCAGGCGCAAGGGCTTCGAGCTCGACGCGTACGCCGGCGCCGACGGCACGAGGAAGTGGCGCGTGCCCACCGACTACACGCTGCCCCGCAACGTCAGCCTCGACTTCCCGCCGCCCCTGCCGGCCACGCTCCTCGACGACCGGCACGTGGCCGTGGCCGCCGCGGGCGGGACGCTGCTGGTCCGCTCGCGCGTGGACGACGCCACGGGTCGGCTCCGGCGCGTCGCCTTCTACGGCATCCACCACTGGCGGGCGCACCGCGCCGCCTATCGCAACGCCGTGCAGATCACCACGCCCCTGACGACCGGACCCGACGGCTCGGTGTACTTCGGGTTCTCGGCGACCGAGAACGCCCCGGGCCACCTGCTCAGCGGTGTCGCCCGCATCTCCCCCTCCGGTCACGGCAGCTGGGTGGCCGCCCAGGCTCTCGCGCAGACCGGACGCGCCACCAGGGTGGCACTCAGCTGTGCCCCGGCCTTCTCTCCCGACGGCAGCACGGGCTACATCGCGGTGATCTCGGGCGATCGACCTCGCCTGGTCGGCTTCGACGCCACCACCCTTGCGCCGAAGTACCGCCACACCCTGCGGGACCCGCAGACCCACCAGCTCGCCGCCGTGTTCGACGAGTCGTCCGCGACACCGACCGTCGGCCCCGACGGGGACGTGTTCTACGGCGTCCTGGGCAACCCGATCCGGCGTCACGACGACCGCGGCTGGCTGCTCCACTTCGACAGTCGACTCAGCCAGCTCAGGAAGCCAGGCTCCTTCGGCTGGGACCAGACCGTGTCGATCGTCCCGTCGAGCTCCGTGCCCAGCTACGCCGGCGGCTCGTCGTACCTGCTGGTGAGCAAGTACAACAACTACCTCATCGGGCCCCACGGCGACGGTCGGATGGAGATCGCCCTGCTCGATCCGCATGCGGCGCAACGGGACCGGTTCTCCCGCGTCCAGGTGATGCGCGAGGTCCGGACCGTGCTCGCTCCGATCCACCCGCCGCACACCCCGAAGGGCACGCGCTACGAGTGGTGCATCAACGCGGTGGCCGTCGACCCCGTCACCGGCTCGGCCATCGCCAACAACGAGGACGGACACCTCTACCGCTGGGACCTCGACACCGGCCAGCTCACCGAGCAGATCCAGCTCAACCAGCCGCGCGGACAGGCCTACACCTCGACGGTGATCGGCCCCGACGGCACGTCGTACGCCATCGAGAACGGCATCCTCTACGCCGTCGGCTCCTGATCCGGTCGCTGTTAGCTTCGACCAGGTCGTCCACCGTCCAGGAGGATCTGTGTCCTACTCGTTCCTGTCCCACCTCGAGTGCTCCCGCACCGGCGACGTCTACGACGCCGACCGGGTGCAGGGCGTGAGCAAGGTCGGGGCGCCCCTGCTGGCCCGCTACGACCTCGAACAGGTGCGAGCCCGCGTCACGACGGACGAGATCGCTGCACGACCGCCCGACCTGTGGCGCTATCACGAGGTGCTCCCGGTCCGTGACCCTGCGCACGTCACCACGCTGGGGGAGGGGATGACGCCGTTGCTCCCGCTGCCGACGTACGGCGCGGCCGTCGGCGTACCGGGTCTGCTGATGAAGGACGAGGGGCTGATCCCCACCGGGACCTTCAAGGCCCGCGGCGCAGCGGTCGGCGTCTCTCGCGCCCGCGAGCTCGGCGTGCAGGCGGTGGCGATGCCGACCAACGGGAACGCGGGCGCCGCATGGTCGGTGTACGCCGCGCGCGCCGGCCTCGGCAGCCTGATCGTGATGCCGGTCGACGCCCCCGAGATCACGCGGCGCGAGTGCGTGGTCGCGGGCGCGGAGCTGTACCTGGTCGACGGGCTGATCAACCATGCCGGCGCGTTGGTCAAGGCCGCCGTGGAGGGACGGGACGGCTACCAGGAGGTCTCCACGCTCAAGGAGCCCTACCGCATCGAGGGCAAGAAGACGATGGGCTACGAGATCGTCGAGCAGCTCGGCTGGCAGGTGCCCGACGTGATCCTCTACCCGGCGGGTGGCGGGGTGGGCCTGATCGGGATCCACAAGGCCATGCAGGAGATGCAGGAGCTCGGCTGGATCGGCGAGCGGCTGCCGCGGCTGGTCGCCGTACAGGCGACGGGCTGCCCGCCGATCGTGGAGGCGTACGAGGCCGGGCTGGACGAGAGCACGCTGGTCGAGGGCACGCACACGATCGCCTTCGGCATCAACGTGCCCAAGGCGCTCGGGGACTTCCTGGTGCTCCGCGGGGTGCGCGAGTCGGGTGGTACGGCGATCGCGGTCAGCGACGAGGCGATCCTGGCCGAGCTGCGTGGCCTGGCTGAGGCCGAGGGAGTGTGGATCTGCCCCGAGGGCGCGGCGTGCATGGCAGCGGTGCGGGAGCTCCGTGAGAGCGGCTGGATCGGCGAGCAGGAGCGGGTCGTGGTGCTCAACACCGGCACCGGGCTGAAGTACCCCGAGACCGTGAGCGTCGACGTACCGGTGCTGGCGCGCGACGGCACGGTGCCCGCGCCCGCCTGACCTCGACGTCAGTCGAGGAGCAGGGCTCGGCTGGTCTCGGCCATCCAGGCCTCGATCCGGTCGAGCGACCAGCCGTAGCTGTCGCGCAGGAGCATCGCGAACCGGAAGTCCGAGACCGCCGCGAGTGTCTCGGCCGCGGTGGCCGCCTCGGCCGACGTCGCGAGGGCCCCCATCTTCTTCAGCCTCCGGACCACGCCACGGGCACCGTCGACGTGCCGACGGTGCCCCTCGTCGAGGACGACCTGGAGCTCGGGCTCGGCGGCGGCGCCGGTGACGAGGGCATGGATGATGTCGCCGCAGTGCTCGAGGATCGCCCGGGTGACCTGCGCCGACATGGCCGCCACCTCACGTGGGTCCTCGGAGGCCGACACGGCTTTCGCGATGGCGCCGATGCCCGCCTCGGTGTCGATCAGGTCGTTGAGACGCGCGACGACCTCCTGCTTCGAGCCGATGCTGTCGTAGACGGTCTGGGCGGAGACCCCCGCCGCCTGGGCGATGTCGCGCACGCTCGTCCGGGTGAACCCGCGCTCGGCGAACAGCCGTCGAGCGGACCGCAGGATCTCGTCGCGCGTGAACTGGGCCTGACGTTCGCGCAGCTTCGGGGGCGTCTCGGGCATGGATCACTTCTATCACTTGACAATCGTGCAGTTCATCTGAGTATTGTTCCACTCACTTGATAAACGTTCAAGTCAACCGAAGTGAGGAGTGCAGAACCATGCTGGAGACCCAGGACGTCGCCACCAGACCCGACACCCGGACCGCGGCGTACCCGCGCCGGCACATCACCGGAGACATCAGTGCTCGAGCAACGGGCTGGGGTGCGTTGACCTTCGCGGTCACCGTCATCGCTCAGAACCTGATCCGGGGAGCCTCGGCACCGGGCAACGGAGCCACCAGCAGCGAGGTGCTGTCCCACTACGCGGACCACGGGGCGATCATGTTCGTGCTGGTGGGCACGTACGTCGTCAGCGGCATCGGACTCGCCGTCTTCCTCGGCGGCGCCATGCGGCGCATGCTCGCCACGAGTCGGCGGGGCTGGGCGGTGACCGGCCTGGTCGGCGCCACCTGCGTCATGTCCCTCTTCGCGGTCATGGTGGCCGCGGAGCAGGCGCTCACCATCGCCGCTCACCAGGACCACCCCGAGACCGGGGCGATCGAGGCGATCTGGGTGCTGCACAACAGCGTGTTCAGCGTCCTCGACTTCTCGATCGCGGCCGCGCTGCTGGGCCTGTCACGTGCGGGAATCGCCGATGGCATGACTCCACGCGTGTTCACGCGTCTGGCTCCCGTCGGGGCGGCCATGCTGCTGGTCGGCACCCTGGCCGGGCCTGCCGTCGCCGCGGGTCATGACATGGTCCTGTTCGCGGTCACCGGCCTCGGGTTCCTGGTGTGGCTGGCGTTCCTCCTCGCGACCGGCGTCCGGTTGGTGCGATCGGGGGAGGCACGATGACCGGGCCCGATGCCTCGGCTCTCGCCGCCCGCACGCTCGCCGACCTCGAGCACGCCTGGAACGTCGCCGACGGTACGGCGTACGGTGCGGCCTTCGCCGACGACACCGACTTCGTCGACATCCGCGGTGGCCACCACCGCGGCCGGGCCGCCGTGGCGAACGGCCACGCCGCACTGTTCACCTCGGTGTACGCGAACAGCGTCATCAGCTATCGGCTCGACACCGCTCGCGTCGCTGCACCCGGATGTGTCGTGGTCGTGGCCGACGCCAGTCTGGACACACCGACGGGGCCGGCGGCCGGAGCCCACCGGTCGCGCCTGACCGCCGTCCTGACCGAGGACGGTGCGGCGTGGTCGATCGCCTCGTTCCACAACACGCTCGTCCAGGCAAACGCCTGAGGAGCGGCTCCTTCCGGGAGCGGAACCGGCCCTCGCGAACGTCCGCGGGGGCCGGTTCCGTGCGTGTCCTCAGAGGCGCTTGACGAACTCGGCCGAGACCTCGATCGGCTCGAACCCCATCCGCTCGTTGATGGAGACCATGTAGTCGTTGGTCTCGCCGTTCTGCGTGACCACCAGCGTCAGGTCGCCGCGCGCAGCCTGGACGGCGCGGAGGTTGACCGCCTTCGTGGCCAGGCCGAGCCGATGTCCGCGGTGCTCTCGGTGCACGAACGTGCCCCACTGGTAGACCGTGGTGTTCTCTCCCAGCGACAGGGCGAGCGTGGAGTGGGCCACGACCTGCCGGTCCGGCGTGAGGGCGACCGTCTCGTAGCGGGCGCGACCCTGGGCGGCCGTGGACGCCACCATCTCGGCGTACCGCTGGGGGCTGACGTCCTCCTCGTCGAAGTCGATGATGCCGGTCGGCGCGTCGACCGCGAGCTGGCCGAGCAGCACGCAGAGCGACTCCACGAGGTCATCGGGCACGGCTCCGACGAAGGTCTCGAGCCGGTAGTCCCGGTGGTGGGGTGCGGCCTCGTCGATCCACCCCTGGATCCGCCCGTCCGGGACCGGGAGCGGCAGGTGGCGGACCACCTCGAAGTCGGAGAGCTCGTAGCCACAGGCCTCCGCGAAGCGGCGGTGGGCGTGTCCCTCGCGGTCGGCGAAGGGCAGGATCGACTCGCCCATCATCAGCGACCGGTCGTCGTCCTTGGCGATCTGCTCGAGCCGCTCCACGAGGGCCCGACCGACGCCGCGGCGTCGCTCGGGCACGTCGACGTCCAGGCGGAACGCGGCCTTGTCGAGGTTGTCGAGGAGGAACGACCACATCACGGCGTTCCCGACCATCCGGCCGCCGTCGTACGCCGCGAACAGCTCCTGCCGCTCGCCGCTGTCGGGCGAGCGGAACGCACCCAGGAACTCGTGGAACTCCCAGAAGGGGGTGTCCGGCCGGCCGGGCAGCTCGGCCCGGCGGGTGAGGTCGTAGAAGTCGCGCATCACCCCGTCGTCGGCCAGGGCGGCCTCGTCGAGCGCGCGGATCTCCACGACGTACGAGGCTACGGCGGGCCCACCAGGGCCCGACACTGGTTTTCCGGGGTACGTCGTGTCGCCGCGCGCCGCCCGGAGACGGTCCCGCCTCGGTTCAGCCGCGGGCCATCGCGTCGACGCAGACCGTGATCGCCAGGATCAGCGGCACGTCCTGACCCTCGGCCAGCTGGACGCCGTAGGAGTCGCGGACCCGGAACCACTTCTTCGACACCGTGGCAACGGTGTCGCCGTCGCGCTCGATCTCGTACTCGTGGTCGACGATGTTGCCGTGGGCCTTGAGGTCGTCGCCGCCGTCGACCTCGATCGTGTAGTGGTCGCGGATGCCGATCAGGCGCTTGTGCACCGTGGCCTTGGTGTCGCCGCGCTCGATGGTCATCTTGTCGCGGACACTGAGCTTCTTCTCCTGGATCTTCGAGACCTCGTTGCCGTTGGCGTCCTCGAGGATGAACGTCTCTCGCGCCCGAGCGGCCTTGCCGTTGACCTTGAAGACCTTGTCGCCGTCGTCGTCCTCGATCCAGTAGTCGTCGCCGACGGCCAGGAGCTTCTCGCGCATCATGAACTTCGGTCCGTCCGGTCCACGCCTCAGCAGCCCCATCGTCGGTCCCCTCTCCTGTGCCTCCGACAGCCGCCGGATGTCCGCGGCCTCGTCTTCGAGCCTAGTGGGGCGCGATGCTCACGGCCCGGGTCCAAGGTCCTCGTGCCGTACGCCGTACCGGCCTTCACCAGCGGTCGGCCCGGGACTAGGGTCGATCGCCAAGGGTGTCGCGACTCCTCCGACCCCCTCGACGACCCGGGAGGGACCCATGTCAGAAGATCAGAACAACGAGCCAGAGGTAGCCGTCGCTGGTGCGGCTGTGAGCGACGGCGCCTACACGCTCTTCGTCGCAGACTTCTCCGACACAGACACGGCGTGGCAGGCCTACGAGGCCTTGAAGTCGGTCGAGGACGGCCGCACCGTCGAGATCGAGGGCGTCCTCGTCGTCAAGCGGGACGCGGACGGCAAGCTCGAGGTCCAGAAGGCGACCGACCACAGCACCAAGCACGGCTTCAGGTGGGGCCTCGTCGGTGGCGTCGCGCTCGGCGTGCTCTTCCCGCCGTCGATCCTCGGCAGCGCCGCGGTGCTGGGAGCGACCGGTGCCGCCGCCGGCAAGGTCCGTCAGCGCCATCACCAGCGCGAGCTCGAGGACGAGCTCCAGGACTCGATCGCTCCGGGCCACTCCGGGATCCTGGCGCTGGTGTCCGATCCCGGCGTCGTGGAGATCCGCAAGGCGCTCGACCGGGCCGACGCGATCGTGGAGAAGGCCGTCGACAAGGTCGCGGCCGAGGACATGAAGGCCGCCGCCAAGGAGGCCGAGGCGGACGCAGAGGCCGAAGAGAAGTAGCCCTCTCGAGTCGTCGATCGCCGGAGCCGGCCGCCCACACGGGTGGCCGGCTCTGCCGTCGAGGCCGGGCCCGGTCAGAGATCGAGCACGAGGTCGGCGGTCGGCTGGGCCGAGCAGATGAGCAGCTCGTCCGTGCCGGGAGGCTCGAGCGGCGGTGTCTCGTACGACGCCTCCCCGGACAGCACGGCGGTGACGCAGGTGTGGCAGACACCCGTCCGGCACGACCACTGGGTCGGTACGTCGCAGGCCTCGGCCAGCTCGAGCACCGACGCGTACCCGTCGGACCACGCCGTCGACAGGCCGGACCGGGCGAAGGTCACGGCCGGCCCGGCGCCGGGCGAACCCGGCGGTTGGTGCGGAGGTGGCGCGTCCGCCCTGACGACGCCCGGGTTGATCGGTGACCTGGAGCCGAAGCGCTCGGTGTGGATGCTGGCCGGGTCGAGGCCGGCGCCGGCCAGGGCAGCAGCGACGTCGTCCATGAAGGTCTCCGGGCCACAGACGTAGGCGCTCGCGTCGGGCGGCAGGCCGAGCCCCGCGATCACCTGCGCGGTGAGGCGCCCCGTCCGGATGCCCGAGTCGGGGAGGAGCGGCTCGGCCGGGGTCGTGTAGTAGACGAACGAGTGCGACGACGGCAGCCGAGCCACGAGGTCGGCTACCTCGGACGAGAAGGCGTGACTGGCTGCGTCGTGCGTCGTGTGAAGCCACCACACGTCGCGTGTGCTGTGCTCGCTCGCGAGCCGGTGCAGCATGGCCAGCACCGGAGTCAGACCGATGCCGGCCGAGATGAGCAGCACCGGATCGGCGCCGTCGTCGAGGACGAAGCCGCCCCGTGGCGCGGCGACCTCGACCCGGTCGCCGCGCTGCAGATGGGCGTGCAGGTAGGAGCTGACCACTCCGTGCGACTCACGCTTCACGCTGATCCGGTAGCCGCCGTCGGGGTCGTCGGACAGCGAGTAGGTGCGCACCGGAACCGGATCGCCCGCTCCGGGCACACGCACGGTGAGGAACTGGCCGGGTCGGTACGCCGGCAGCGCGTCGTCCGCGGTGAACCGGAACGACGTCACGGAGGCGCTCTCGGTCACGACGTCGGCGACGGTCAGGCTCCGGAAGCCCGGCCAGGCGGGCGGCGGGGCGGCGGGGACCCCGGCGGGCGAGTCCGCTCCCGTCCCGCCCTCCAACATGCCCCGGAACGACTCCCGCCAGCCGGGACTCAACGCAGGGACGTCGATGGCGGCCTCGAGCCGCGCGGGGTCGTGGCCAGGCAGGTAGAGCAGAGCATCCACGTCGGCCACCGTCAGCGCGTGTGGTCCGCGTCGGGTGCGCACGATCTCGTCGCCGGCGCTGACGTGACCTTCTGTGATCACCCGGAGGTAGAACCCGGGGCGGTGGTGGGCCACCAGCAGCGAGGGGAGCCGAGGCTCCTCCATCCGCATCCCCACCCGGTAGCAGGTGACGCGCGGCTGGGTGACCTCGAACTCGGCCTCGCCGATCCGGTAGCGGTCCCCGATGCAGACCTCGTCGTCAGCGAGCCCCTCGATCGTGAAGTTCTCACCGAAGGCGCCGTGCTCGAGGTCGTCGCGTCCGAGGAACTCCTCCCAGTGCCGGTAGGACTCGATCTGGTAGACCATCACGGCGCGCTGCTCGCCGCCGTGCCCGGCGAGGTCGCCCTGCCCGTCGCCGTCGATGTTGAGGCGCCGGACCATCCGCGGCCCGGTGACCGGGCTCTTCCACACGCCGGTGTGGACGGTCCGGCCGCGCCACGAGACGTCCTTCGGCAGTCCGACGTTCACCGAGACCAGGGTCGCCATGGCTCCAGATTCGCAGATCCTGGCGACCCCCGCAGGGCGCGGCCACCTGCCGTCAGGCGGCAGGCGTGGGCTCGGTGTGCTGGACGGCAACGCCGACCTGGTCGTCGGACGGCATCAGGATCCACAGGATCGGGTAGACGAGGAACTGGCTGCCCGGGAGGACCAGGAGGACCAGCACGAACAGGAGCCGGGCGGTCCAGGGAGAGAGGCCGAAACGGCGGCCGAGACCTGCGAACACGCCGCCGAGGACCCGCTGGTCGCTCGATCGGACCAGTCCGTGGCGGGCGAAGCTCTGGCGGATGTCGTTCATGGTCGGTGCACGTCCTTCTGGTGATGTGCCAGGGCCTTTCCCTGACTTCTCCACTGTGCGTCACCGGACCGTGCCGTCACATCAGGTACCGCCCTGACTCACCCCCGTCCCTTCGGGGACCGAGTCTCAGGGTGGTACGCCGGCCCTGGTGTCGCTGACGCGGTTCAGCGGCGGTGGAGAGCGGTTAGCCTGCCGGAATGACCGATGCCCTCAGCCTGACCCAGGACGAGGCCCGGGAGCGCGCCGCGCTCCTCGAGGTCCGCCGCTACGACCTCGACCTGGACCTGACCGGCCTGGCGACGGGCAACACCCTCCGCGCCACGTCGACGGTCGCCTTCTCGGCCACGACGGTGGGGTCGGCGACCTTCATCGACTGCCTCGGCGAGGTCGACGAGGCCGTCCTGAACGGCCGGCCGTTGCCGACCGGTCCGCCGCCGGAAGGCCGTCTCGAGCTGCCCGACCTGCAGGCCGACAACCTCCTGGTCGTGCGCTCGACGCAGCGCCGGACCGAGGCGGGGCAGGGCGTGCATCGCGCGGTGGACCGCAGCGACGGCGAGGTGTACGTGTGGACGAGCTTCGAGCCCGACGACGCGCGCGTGGTCTTCGCCTGCTTCGACCAGCCCGACCTCAAGGCGGTGTTCGGGATCACCGTCCACGTGCCCGAGCGCTGGCTGGTCACGAGCAACACCGGCGACGCCGAGGTCACCACGGACGACGGCGTGAGCACGTGGACGTACGCCGACACCCCGCCGCTGTCGACGTACGTCCCGGTGGTCAACGCCGGCCCCTTCGTGGAGCTCCGCAGCCGACGCGCGGGCTTCGACCTCGGGCTGTACGCCCGCCGCTCCATCGCGCCGATGCTCGAGCGTGACGCGGAGGAGCTGTTCGACATCACCGCCAAGGGGCTGACCTTCTTCGGCGAGCAGTTCGCGATGCCGTTCCCGCAGGCGCGCTACGACCAGGTGTTCGCCCCGGAGATGGGCGGGGCCATGGAGAACTACGGCTGCGTCACCTGGAGCGACACCTTCATCTTCCGCAACCCGCCGTCGTACGCCGAGCGCGAGCTACGGGCCCTGGTGCTGCTGCACGAGATGGCGCACATGTGGTTCGGCGACATGGTGACCATGCGCTGGTGGGACGACCTGTGGCTCAACGAGTCCTTCGCGGAGTGGGCGTGCGGGTGGGCGGCCGTCGGCTGCACCGAGTTCACCGACATGTGGGCGGGGATGCTCGCCGGTGAGAAGCAGGACGCCTACGCCGCCGATGCCGCGCCCACGACGACCCACCCCATCCGCCAGGAGCTCGGCGACGTCGCGACCGCGCAGGCCAGCTTCGACGACATCACCTATCCCAAGGGCGCCGCGGTGCTCAAGCAGCTCGTCGCGTACGTCGGCGAGGACGCCTTCGTGGCCGGCCTGCGCAGCTACTTCCGCCGGCACGCGTGGGGGAACACCACGCTCGACGACCTGGTCGAGGAGGTCGCTGCGGCCAGCGGTCGCGACCTGGCCGGCTGGGTGGAGGGCTGGCTGGAGACGTCGGGCACGGACCGTCTCACCGTCGAGCTCGAGGACGGCGGCCTCACCCTGGTCGCGACGCCGCCCGAGGGACGCGGACCCTTGCCGCACAGCCTGCGGGTGGGTGCGTACGCCGACTCCGGTGACGCCTTCACCCTGGTGGACAGCCTCTCGGTGGAGGTGTCCGGCGAGCGCACGCGGATCGAGTCCGACGTCGAGGCCGACCTGTGGCTCGTCAACGACGACGACCTGACCTTCGCCGCCGTACGCCCGGACCCGGCGTCGCTGCGTCTGTTGCTGTCCCGCGGCGGCCACCTGCCGAGCGCCGTGGGGCGCACGCTCGCGCTCACGACCGCGTGGCGGCTGCTGTACGACGGTGAGCTGACCGCCCAGGAGTTCGTCGACTGCGGCGTGCACGTGCTGCGTCACGAGACCGCGGACTCCGTCATCGAGCCGCTGGTCTTCCGGCTCGTCGAAGCGGCCGACCTCTGGGCTCCGCTCTCGGCGCGGGACGGGCTGCTGTCGCAGGTCGCGGATCTCTGCGCGACCCTGGCCGGCGACCCGGACCGTCGCGTGGCTGCCCTCCGGGGACTGGCGAACAGCGCGACCACCCCGGCTCAGCTCGACCTGCTCGCCGCGGAGGCGACCGACGCCGACCTGCGCTGGCGCCGGCTCACCAGGCTCGCGGAGCTGGACCTCCTCGACGACTCCGAGGTAGACGCGATGCTGGCCGAGGATCCCAACCCGGACGCCTGGATGAGTGCCCTTCAGGCGCGCACCGCGCGTCCGTCCGCAGAGGCCAAGGCCGAGGCCTGGCAGGTGGTGGTCGAGGACCGCAAGATCCCGCCCGGTGTCATCCGTCGGATGGGTCGCTCCTTCTGGCGACCCGGACAGGAGGGCCTGGTGACGCCGTACGCCGAGCAGTTCCTGGGGTCTCTGGGTCCGATCGGCGAGTCCGGCATGGTGTGGGCGCTGAGCATGACGTTCTCGTTCTACCCGATGGTCGGGGGTGCGGAGGGCTTCCTCGACCGCCTGGACGCCGCGGCCGGTGGCGACGGAGTGAGTCCGGTCGTGCGGCAGACCGTGCGTGATCTCAGCGGCCGCCGTCGGCGCTGGGAGGCCGCACGGCACACCGAGGGGGAGTAGGCGGTTCACCCGCAGCGGGTGAGGTTGTCACGGTCGACCGTCCGCACACTGACGACAGACCCACCCACGTGGGCTGAGGGAAGGATCCACCGATGGGTTGCCTGCTCGCACTGCTCGCCGGGTTCGCACCTCGGGTCGTCCTGGTGCTGGTCTGGATCTTCTCGAACCTGGTGGACCGCGCCTTCTCCGGCTTCCTCATCCCGCTGCTCGGGTTGATCGTCTTCCCCTACGCCACCCTGTTCTACGTCCTGGCCTACAACCCGATCACCGACGGGCTCAGCGGTTGGGGCTGGTTCTTCGTGGTCATGGGCTTCATCTTCGACATCGGCCACTGGGCCGGTGGCGGTGTCACCGGGCGCCAACGCCGCGCCGGCGCCTACTAGCCCGGCCGGGTCGGCCCGCGACCGTACGCACCTAGTCTCGGGCGGTGAAGGAATGGTGCTCGTGGAGGACGGTCCACTGGCCGTTGATCTTGCGCAGCCCCACCGTCAGGCGTAGGCGTCGCTCGGGGATGGCGTCGAGCTCTTCGGGCGTCCCGCAGCGGAGCAAGCCGTAGGCGAAGGCCACGTCCGAGCCGGCGACGACGTCCAACGACAGCAGATCGAAGGAGGCCCCTTCCTGCCACCGGAAGAACCCCGGCCAGGTCTCCCGGTACGCCGCCAGCCCCACCACCCCGTCCTCGGGAGGAGGGACGTCGTACATCACGATCTCCGCATCGTGATGCGCGAGGACCGTCTCGAGGTCGCCCTCGTGAGCCGCCGTGGCCCACCGCTCGATGAGGTGGCGGATGGTCATCTCGTCATCGCTCACGCTCACATTCTCACGCACGTGCCGATGCGTGGATGTGGTGAAAGCGTGCGACCACAGACCTCGGTCCCGCTCACCCGGCCTCGGCCAGGACCGCCTCGTGGAAGCGAGCCCCTGCCTCGGTGACGTCGTCGGCCGTGGTCTGCCAGCTGGTGACGAGCCGCACGCTCGTGGGACCCATCCGGTAGAAGAGCAGGCCGGCCTCGGTCGCCGCGTCGATCGCGGGCGCCGGCAGCTCGACGAAGGCCATGTTGACGTCGACGCGCTCCTGGAGCCGCACGCCGTACGGCGCCAACGACTGCAGCTCGCCCACCAGCTCGGCCATCCGCTTGTTGGCGTGGGCGGCCAGGCGCAGCCACAGCCCGTCGCTGAGGTACGCCGCCACCTGCGCCGACTGGAACCGCATCTTGCTGGTGACGTGCCCGGACCGCTTGGTGCGGTAGACGAGCTCCTCGGCGATCCGGTCGTCGAAGGCCACGATCGCCTCGGCACTCAGTACCCCGTTCTTGGTCGCGCCGAGCGAGAGCACGTCGACCCCGGCCCGCCAGGTGACGTCGGCCGGTGAGCAGCCGAGGGCGGCCACCGCGTTCGCGAAGCGAGCACCGTCGACGTGGACGCGCAGGCCGAACTCCCGGGCGATCGCCGTGAGCTGCGTGACCTGGTCGGGCTGGTACACGGTGCCGACGTCGCTGGGCAGGGTCAGGGACAGCACGCTCGGCTGGCTCTCGTGCGGGTCACCCCACCTGACCGCCTCGAGGGCCGCTCGCAGGCGCTCGGGCTCGATCAGCGCGTGACCACCGTCGACGCCCTGCATCACGACGCCGCCGCCGAACATCGACGTCGCCCCGCCCTCCGCGGTGATGATGTGGGCCGACGGATGACACAGGACGGCGCCCCAGGGGGGCGTCGCCGCCGAGATCGCCAACGAGTTCGCAGCCGTCCCGCTCGTCACCGGGAAGACCCGGGCGGTGGGGTGCTCGAACACGGTCCGCACCACCTCGTGCAGCTCGGCGGTGAGGTCGTCTCCGCCGTACGCCAGAGCGGAGCCGGTGTTCGCCGCGTGCACGGCCGCGAGGATCTCCGGCGCGACGCCCGCTGCGTTGTCACTGCGGAGCTCGATCACGCGCCGACTGCCCTTCGCCGTCATGCGCCGGCCGGCGGCACGGGCTCGGGATCGGACAACCTGATCTCGACCATCAGCTCGTCGGCGACTGCCTCCAGCATCGACCGCAGCGTCTGCATGCTGGTCTCCGGCGGAGCCTCGAGCACGGCCGAGGCCTCGAACAGCATGCCCCCCGCCATCGGGGCTTCGCGTACGTCGGTGCTGAGCTCTTCGATGCCGATCCGCTGGGCGGCGAGGGCGGCGGAGATCTCGGCGACGATGCCGGGATGGTCGGCCCCGATCAGCTCGAGACTCAGCCGCATCGACTCGTGCTGGGCCGGTACGTCGGTCTGCTCGAGCGCCACCAGCAACCCGATGTCCTTCAGCGCCGCCAGGTCCGCGGCCAGCGCCTCGGCCCGGTCGTCGGGAACAGCCACCATCAGGATGCCGGCGAACTTGCCCGCCAGCCGTGCCATCTGACTGCGTTCCCAGCTAGCCCCGTGCGCGTTGATCGGGGCCGACAGGGCCGAGACGAGGCCCGGCCGGTCGTCGCCGATGCAGGTGAGGGTGAAGGTGGCCATGGGCGCAGGCTACGAGATCGCAGACATCGCGTGCGCGCCCGACGTCGCGACGGCGGCTGGTTCAGTCGCCGGGAGCGTCCGGGCCGGTCGAGATCTGGCGCAGGGTCGAGATCACGGTGACCTCTGGCCAGTACTTCGCGTGCAGCTCGGCGAACTCCCGGTGATCGGCCACGGCCTCCTCGACGGTGTCGTACTGCAGGATGGCCCAGCCGCCGACGACCTCCTTGGCCTCCGCGTAGGGCCCGTCCACCCGGCTGACCTCGCCCTCGCGGACCACGAAGTTCACGGCGTCCTCCGTGCCGTACAGACCGCCGCCGTCGAGGAACACACCGTTGGCGACCCGTTCGCCGATGTGGGCGTCCATCGCGTCGAACAGCGCCTGGGGCGGCGTGCCGACGCCCTCTTCCATCCTCACGAATCCCATGAAACGCGGCATTCTGATCACTCCTACTGGTTGCTGGGGAGTTGCTTCTCGAACCTACGTCGAACGGCTGCCCGACTCTTCGACATCGGCTCTGAAGTTTTCTTCACGCGGGCAGACGGGTCGAGTCGAGCGCCCTCGACACGAGCACTCCCGCGTGTAGGTCCTTCCGCGCGAGGTTGTCATATCAGACCCCCGGCGTTCGTGGTAAGCGTGAGAGGCCGCCCACGAGGGCGCCGTCACGACCACCAGGAGACGCCGACCGATGTCGCACCCCCAGCACCAGGTCCGCCGCATGTTCGAGCTCGTCGAGCCGATCGGCACCATCACCTTCTCGGAGGTGCCGAACGACGCGTTCCTGGCCCTCGGCATGCGCAACTACTGGGACGGATACTTCGCGGGCAGAGCCGCACCGTTGGGCCTGGCGCCGGCCGAGGTCGTGCACGCGGTCTTCTACAACTTCGCCGACGGCGAGGTGGCGCGCCACATCCCGTGGGTCTGGGGGATGACCACCCCTGAGGAGGCGATCGCCGTACGCGAGCGGGGCAGCGCCGCGGCGCTCCGGCAGGAGATCGGTGAGCTGGCCGACTCTCCCGGTCTGGCACGGGTGGCCGACCTCGCCACCCGAGCAGCGGTCAGTGCGCCGACCGAGGGCCGGGCTCTGTACGCCGGGCTCCGCGCGCTCGACGTGCCCCGGGAACCGGTGGCCAGGCTCTGGCACGCGGCGACGCTGCTGCGCGAGCACCGCGGGGACGGCCACAACGCCGTTCTGGTCGCCCACGGCATCGGTGGCATCGAGTCCCACGTCCTGATGGCTCTGTCCCTGGGGATGAGAGCAGAGGAGTTCGGCCGGATCCACCACCTGCCGAAGACACAGCTGGCCGCCGTCGTCGACGGGCTGCGCGACCGCGGCCTCGTGGACGCCTCGGGCGGGTTCACCGACGCCGGTCGGAAGACCAGGGAGCGGATCGAGACCCTGACCGACGAGCTGGCGGCACCGGCGTACGACGTGCTCAGCGAGCACGAGCTCGACGAGCTGGTCGCCGGGCTCGAGCCGATCGCCGCCGCGGTCGAGGACGTCGACGGCTGAGCCCTGGCCGGGCACGACCCACCGCAGCCGAGCCCTTGACAAAAATAATTGTCAATGACACCGTGGCGTCATGCAGGACGTCGAGGTCATCGAGAGCGCGACCGCAGCCGCCGCCGCGCTGGATCCGATCCGGGCCCGGCTGCTCCGCGAGCTGGCCGTCCCGGCCTCCGCCGCCGGGCTCGCCGCCCGGGTCGGCGTGGCGCGTCAGAAGGTCAACTACCACCTCAAGGCGCTGGAGGCGCACGGCCTGGTGGAGCTGTCCGAGGAGCGCCGGCACGGTGGCATCACCGAGCGGGTGCTGCAGGCGTCGGCGGCGTCGTACGTCGTGTCGCCGGCGGCCGTCAGCGCCTCCGCGGCCGATCCGGACGCCAACGCCGACCACCTGTCGGCCGGCTACCTCGTCGCTCTGGCCGGCCGGCTGGTGCGCGAGGTCGGCGCCCTGGCGCGCCGGGCCGGCGAGTCCGGCAAGCGCCTCCCGACCCTGACGATCGACACGCAGATCGGCTTCCGGTCGGCCGCCGACCGGGCTGCCTTCGCCGACGACCTGACCGCAGCGGTGCTCGACCTGGCCGCTCGCTACCACCACGACGACGGGCGCCCGCACCGGCTCGTCGTCGCCGCCCACCCCCTTCCCGAGGAGACCGCATGAGCACGATCCCGAACGTCCCGTACCGCCTCGAGTTCAGCGTCGAGGTGCCGGGCACACCGGAGCAGGTCTGGCAGGCCATCGCCACCGCCAAGGGCATGAGCGCCTGGTTCCTGCCGACCGAGATGGAGGAGCGCGAGGGCGGCTCCGTCCACTTCTCCATGGGGCCGGAGATGGGCTCGGACGGCCACGTCACCGGCTGGGACCCTCCGCGCCGCCTCGTCTACGAGGAGGACTGGGCCGCCCTCATGGGCCAGGACCCGGATGCGCTCAGCCCGCTGACGTCGGAGTTCCTCATCGAGGCGCAGTCCGGCGGCACCTGCGTCGTGCGCGTCACCAGCAGCGGCTTCGGGATCGGCGCGGCCTGGGAGTCGGAGTTCTGGGAGGAGATGGGCGCCAACTGGATGCCGTCCTTCGACAACCTGCGCCTCTACCTGTCGTACTTCCCGGGCCAGGAGGCCACGCAGCTCGAGGTCACCACCTCCCACCCCGACGACGCGGAGAAGCTGTGGTCGACCCTGCACGACGCGCTCGGGCTGGGCGACGAGGGCGGGACGGTCGAGGTCCACGACACCACCGGCATCGTGGAGCGCATCGGCGAGCGGCAGGCGCTGGTCCGGCTCACCGCGCCGGTGCCCGGGATGCTCAGCGTCTTCGCCTTCAGCGAGGGCGAGGGCAAGGCGACGGCGGGCGTCCGGGCGTACCTGTTCTCCGCCGACGCCGCGGACTACGTACGACGCGAGGAGCCGGCCTGGCAGGCCTGGCTGCAGGGGCTCTCCCTCTCGGCCTGACGAACGAGGAGGAACGACATGGAGAGCAGGAGCGACGCCGGGGTGGTCGCCGGTGCGGCACCGGGCCGGAGCACCCACCCCCGCCGACTCCGCGGGCTCGCCGGCACCGGCTTCGTCGCCACCGTCGCAGCGACGGTGGTCACCGTCCTCGCCGCGGCGCTGGCCCAGGCTGCCGGCGTCGACTTCGAGGTCCCCGAGGGCGGCGAGACGATCCCGCTGTCCGGCTTCGCCGTGGTCACCGCCTTCTTCTCGGTCGCGGGCATCGTCCTGGCCGCCGGGCTTCGCCGCTGGAGCGCTCGCCCCGCTGAGCGATTCGTGCAGACGGCAGTCGCGCTCACTGCGATCTCGCTGGTCCCGCCACTCCTCTCGGGGGCAGACACCGCCGCCACCATCGCCCTTCTGGGACTGCACCTCGTCGCCGCGGCGGTGATGATCCCCAGCCTGGCCTGGAGCCTGCGCTTCCGGCCCGCGTGACGACGGGCTTACGGCGTACGCATCAGCTGCCCATCGCGACGGCGAAGTACGCGCCGAGAGCCGCGGGGTTCGTCGCGTTGCGCACCAGGACCGTCGGGTTGTCGCAGGCGTCGATCGCGGCGATCCGATCGCTGACGCGGCCGTTGCCATCCGGGCTCACGGCGAAGGTCCGCGTGGAATCGACGACCATGTCGTCGCAGACCAGGCTGGCGGCCATCGAGGCGACAGGGTTGCCCGGCACACGGCCGGGGATGACCAGGTGCCGGACGACAACGGTGATCCGGCCGTCCTCACGTACGCGAGTCCGGCTGTTCGCATCCACGACCCAGGGCGCTCCGGCCGGGCTGACGCCGGCGATCACCGGGCTGGGATTGACCGGGTCGGTCAAGGGAAGGATGCCCTTGAAGTTCTCGCGGAGGATCGTGTGCCCACTCGCCATGGCGGGGGCCGCAGTCGCGGTGAACACCAAGGCAGCAGTGATGGCGGTGACGTGAGCCAGGACCGAACCGAAATTGCGCATGACGCTTCCTCTCGTGGCGCTGCAGCGGTCCGCCGGGAGCACGCGGACCCGGATACTTGGTTCACGTGGGAGGCCCTCGGATCGTTCACCCGAGCAGGGACCGGGTGCGGACGTGCGCGGAGGAATCTGTTCTGATGTGTCGTTTCGGGGCGGGGTCGTTCGTGGCAGGAGTGAGCGGGCCGCCCGTTCCGGATCGACCACACACTCACATCCAGGAGACGCCTTGAAGCTTCTACTCACCTCCGGTGGCGTGAGCAACGCCAGCATCCGCGACGCGCTCGTCGAGCTCCTGGGCAAGCCGATCGCCGAGTCCACCGCGCTGTGCATCCCCACGGCGATGTACGGGCACCCGATGGTCGGCCCAGGTGTGAAGGCGTGGCAGTTCATCAGCGGCAACTCCGAGAACCCCATGGTCGACCTGGGTTGGAAGTCCGTCGCCGTGCTGGAGCTGACCGCGCTGCCGAGCCTCGATGAGGAGCGTTGGGTGCCGCTGGTGAGGGAGGCCGATGCATTGCTCGTCGCGGGTGGCGACGTCCTGTACCTGTGTCACTGGATGCGCGAGTCCGGCCTGGCGGACCTGTTGCCGTCGTTGAGCGAGACCGTCTGGGTCGGGCTCAGCGCGGGGAGCATGGTGATGACGCCCTGGGTCGGTGACGACTTCATGCAGTGGCGACCGCCCACCGGCGACGAGACCACGTTGGGCGTCGTCGACTTCTCCATCTGTCCTCACCTGGCTGCCGACGGCATGCCGGGCAACTCCATGGCCGAGGCGGAGCAGTGGGCGGCCGGCGTCCCGAACCCGGCGTACGCGATGGACGACCAGACGGCGATCAGGGTGGTCGACGGCGACGTCGACTTCGTCTCCGAGGGGCACTGGCAGCAGCTCCGGACCCTGACGTCGGGTCCCGACCAGGCCTAGCCGGCACGGACAGCGGTGCCGACCTAGTCGGACGCGAGCTGACCCAGGATTCTCGCCAGGTGGGCGCGGTCGGCTGTGGAGAGCCGCTCGAAGAGTCGCTCGGACTCGAGGCCCCGGGCACGGCGTACCGAGTTCATGAGCTCGGCGCCGCGCGTGGTGAGGGAGACCAGGGTGGCGCGGCGGTCCGTGGGGTCGGGGGAGCGCTGGACCAGGCCCTTGGTCTCCAGCGCGTCGATCACCTCGGTGGCGGAGCGCGGGGCGATGTGCAGATGGTGGGCGAGCTCGGAGGAGCGCACTCCTCCCTCGTGGCCGGTCAGGATCCGGATGGCGCGCATCTGGGACGGCGTGACGTCCCAGGCGGAGAGAGACGCCATCGAGGCGGCGCGCAGGCGGCGGGCCACGGCGCCGAACTGCTCGCCCAGACTGTCGGGCGTGGTCTCGGGCGGCATGGGAACAGAGTAGCGTCGAATGGTGTTGTAACCTCATGATGAGGTAACCTCAGTAACTGGGCGACCTGCCCACGGTCCCTTGGTTTCGAGACGGGCGCAGAGCGCCCTCCTCAACCAGCGGGCGTTGCTGGTGTCGAGACGGGCGCAGAGCGCCCTCCTCGACCAGCGGACGCTGATGGTTGCGAGACGGCTCGACCGACGATCCATGACCGACGAAGGAGGAGACAGGTTGGAATCCACCACTCCCATGAACACCGGCCGCGGGGGCCGGTTCCGTACCCCCGACAAGCCCACCGCCGAGGAGAAGCGACAGGCGGGTGAGGTGTCGCTGCGCCGCATCGCGCGACTGTTCGCGCCGCACCGCTGGTCGGTCATCGGCGTCGTCGCGATCATCGTCGCGTCGTCGATCGTCGGCCTGGCGTCGCCGTTCCTGCTCCGCGGCATCATCGACACCGCGCTGCCCCAGCAGGACCTGCAGCTCCTGGCGATCCTGGCCGGCGCCATGGTCGCCGTCGCCGCGGTCACCTCCGTGCTCGGCGTCGTCCAGACGTGGGTCAGCACCCAGGTCGGCCAGCACGTCATGCACGGGCTGCGCACCGACGTCTTCGCACACCTGCAGCGCCAGTCGATCGGCTTCTTCACCCGCACCCGCACCGGCGAGGTGCAGTCGCGGATCACCAACGACATCGGCGGGATGCAGTCGGTCGTCACCTCGACCGCGACCTCGATCGCCTCGAACCTCACCACCACCGTCGCCACCGCGGTCGCGATGGTCGCGCTGTCGTGGCGGCTCGCGCTGATCTCGCTGGTGGTGCTGCCGCCGGCGATCTGGCTCAGCCGCCGGGTCGCCCGGATGCGCCGCGAGATCACCGCGCGCCAGCAGCGCGAGCTCGCCGACCTCAACGTCACCATCGACGAGGGGCTCTCCATCAACGGCGTCCTGCTCAGCAAGACGATGGGCACCGGTCCGACCCTGGTACGCCGGTTCACCGACTCCAGCGCCCGACTGATCGACCTCGAGCTCCGCTCCCAGCTCGCCGGCCGCTGGCGGATGGCGTCGATGAGCGTCATCTTCGCCGCGATCCCGGCCGTCATCTACCTCAGCGCCGGGCTGCCCGCGACCGCAGGCACGATGACGATCGGCACCCTGATCGCGTTCACCAGCCTGCAGAGCCAGCTGTTCCGACCGCTGATGGGGCTGCTCAACACCGGCGTCCAGGTGGTCAGCTCGCTGGCCCTGTTCCAGCGGGTCTTCGAGTACCTCGACCTCACCGTCGAGGTCGACGAGCCCGCCGACCCGGTCGACCTCGACCTCGAGCAGGTCCGCGGCCACGTCCGCTTCGAGGGCGTCGGCTTCACCTACCCCGGGAACGACGTACCGGCCCTCGACGGCGTCGACCTCGACGTCCCCGCCGGTACGACGATGGCGCTGGTCGGCGAGACCGGTTCGGGCAAGACCACCCTCGGTTCGCTGGTCGCCCGGCTGTTCGACCCGACCGAGGGGCGAGTCACGATCGACGGCGTCGACGTACGCCGACTCCGGCTCGCCGACCTCGCCGAGATCGTCGGCGTGGTCAGCCAGGAGACCTACCTGCTGCACGCCACCGTCCGCGAGAACCTCCGCTATGCCCGCCCGGACGCCACCGACGCCGAGATCGAGGACGCCGCCAGGGCCGCGCGCATCCACGACCTGCTGGTCTCGCTGCCCGAGGGCTACGACACCGTGGTCGGCTCGCGCGGGCACCGGTTCTCGGGCGGCGAGAAGCAGCGGCTGGCGATCGCCCGCACCCTGCTGCGCAACCCGCGGATCCTGGTGCTCGACGAGGCGACCAGCGCGCTCGACACCGAGACCGAGCGCGCCGTGCAACAGGCGTTCGACACCCTCGCCGAGGGCCGCACGACCATCACGATCGCCCACCGGCTCTCGACCGTGCGCGACGCCGACCAGATCGTC
This sequence comes from uncultured Actinomycetota bacterium, assembly GCA_963761515.1. Taxonomy (GTDB): domain Bacteria; phylum Actinomycetota; class Actinomycetes; order Propionibacteriales; family Nocardioidaceae; genus Nocardioides. The sequence goes on along the minus strand of CAVXHO010000001.1, from coordinate 211,362 downwards.
GTCCTCGACCACGGCCGGGTGCACGAGCAGGGCACGCACGACTCGCTCCTGGTCAGCGACGGTCGGTACGCCGCGCTGGCGGCGTGAACGTCCCGGCCGGGCTGACGCGCGGGCCTCAGCTCAAGGCCCGCAGCGCCTCCGCGGAGTCGGCGACGTGGGCCGCGAAGGTCGAGGAGTCGTCCGTCGCGACCCAGCGCACGAACGCGACGTGGAACACGGTCACCGCGCTGTGGGCGGCCAGCGTGGCCGCGGGCTCGTCGACGCCTCGCTCGCGCAAGGCCTGAGCGGTCACCTGCGTCATCGCCGCGAGCTTCAGCAGCTCGCGCTCCTGCAGGCTCGGGTTGTCCGCGACGATCCTCGAGCGGCGTACGGCATGGTCGCGGATGTCCTCGAGCAGCCCACCCGCCGCGACCACCCCGGTCAACGCCGCGTCGAGGGCCGACGAGTCGGTCGGAGCCGCCAGGGTCGCGTCGTACACCGTGTGCTCCATGGTCGCGGCACCGTCGAACAGCACTTCACGCTTGTCGGCGAAGTATCGGAAGAAGGTGCGCTCGGTGACGCCGGCCCGCTCCGCGATGTCGCCGGCCGTTGTCGCCTCGAAGCCGCGTTCGGAGAAGAGCTCCATGGCAGCGCTGATCATCCGACCCTGCGCGTCCGGCTCCCAGCGACCCATGGGGTGAGTGTAGTGATGACAGCGCCTGACATGACGTGCTAACGTCGATGTCAGTCACTGACATACCTCTCTGGAAGGACGTCCCATGCGTGTCTTCGTCACCGGTGCCTCCGGCTGGATCGGCTCGGCGGTCACCGACGAGCTCCTCGCCCACGACCACGAGGTGGTCGGCCTCGCGCGCTCCGACGAGGCGGCGGCAGCCCTCGACGCCAAGGGTGTGACGGCGCACCGTGGCAGCCTCGACGACCCCGACGGTCTGGCCGTGGCCGCGAAGGACGCCGACGCGGTCATCCACCTTGCGTTCAAGCACGACTTCGACGACTACGCCGCCTCCGGGCGCACCGAGCACGCAGCCGTCCAGCGGATGCTCGACGTGCTGGAGGGCAGCGATCGCCCGTTCCTGCTCGCCTCCGGACTGGCCTCCGGGGTCGCGGGGCGGCCCTTGACCGAGGACGACGCGTCGCCGTTCCGTGGCGCGGACTCGATGCGCGGCGGCAGCGAGAACCTCGCCTTGGACTACGCCGACCGCGGCGTCCGCTCGGTGGCGCTGCGCTTCGCGCCGACCGTGCACGCGATGGGCGACCACGGCTTCACGGCGGCGCTCACGAGGATCGCGCAGGAGCGCGGAGCGGCCGGGTACGTCGGCGACGGTACGACGCGCTGGGCGGCCGTCCACCGATCGGATGCCGCCCGACTGGTCCGGCTCGCGCTCGACCAGGCCCCGGCCGGTTCGCGGGTGCACGCCGTCGGCGAGGAGGGTCTCCCCTCCCGCGACATCGCCGGCGCCATCGGGGAGTACCTGGGGGTTCCTGCCGTGTCGGTCGCACCCGACGACGTCGAGTCGCACTTCGGCTGGATCGGGCGCTTCTTCGGCATGGACATGACCGCCTCCAACGCTCGGACCCGCCAGCTGCTCGACTGGGCGCCGACCGGCCCGACGCTGCTCGACGACATCGCCGCCGGCGCCTATGCGGTGCGGTAGGCCGGCTCCTAGCCGGCGCGGCACGACGTCGTACGTGACGAGGGCGAGGCCGTGGCCGACGGTCCTGGTGTCGACCAGCCGCATGGCCGTCCGGTCGCTGGTCTCGGGGAAGAGCCGTTCGCCGCTCCCGAGCACGAACGGGTAGACCATCAGCCGCAGCTCGTCGACGAGGTGGTGCTCGATCAACGTGCGGGCGAGCTGTCCGCTGCCGTTGACGACGATCTCCCCGTCCAGCCGCTCCTTGAGCTTGGTGACCTCGTTGACCACGTCGCCGGTGAGGACCGTGGAGCCGGTCCACAGGGGGTCGACGAGCGTCGAGGACACGACGTACTTGGGCATGGTGTTCAACCGGTCCGCCCAGGCGCCGGTCCGCTGCGGCCAGCGCGCCGCCAGGTACTCGTAGGTCCGGCGGCCCAGGAGCAGCGCCTCGGCGCGCAGGGCCTCGTCGGTCTCGACCTCCGCCCACCCCTGACGGTCCTCGTCCCCGATCTCGTTGAACCAGCCGCCACGCGTGAACCCGTCGTCGCCGGTGGGATCCTGGACGACGCCGTCGATGGTCACGTTCTCGCTGATCACGATCTTTCCCATGTCGTGCTCCGTTTCGTGTGTGGTGTCAGGTGCTGGTGATGGAGACCCCGCGTGCTCGGGAAAGTGGTCGCTCCAGGACCGCCCAGTTCGCGCCCCGGCCGGTGTCGGTACGGCGAGGAGGTGCGGCACGATGCAGACCGTGAGCGAGGCGACGGCGGGGATCGGCGCAGAGGAGCTGATCGCCCGTGCGAGGGCAGGGGACGACGGCGCGTTCCGCGAGCTGACCGAGCCGTACGTGCGGGAGCTGCAGGTGCACTGCTACCGGATGCTCGGGTCCTTCCAGGACGCCGAGGACGCGCTCCAGGACTCGCTGCTGGCCGCGTGGCGCGGTCTCGGGTCGTTCCAGGGCCGTGCGTCGCTGCGCACCTGGCTGTACAAGATCGCCACGAACCGCTGCCTCAACACTCGACGCTCGATCGCCCGACGTCGGGCGCACGAGTGGGACGTGCCCGGTGTCGAGCCGCCGGAGCCGACCCGGCTCGGCGAGGTGGTCTGGCTCGAGCCGCTGCCCGATGCGCTGGTCGAGGGCGGGAGCGACGTACCGCTCGGGCCGGAGGCGCGGTACGAGCAGACCGAGTCGGTCACGCTGGCCTTCGTGACCGCCCTGCAGGTCCTGCCGCCGCGCCAGATCGCCGTACTCGTGCTGCGTGACGTCCTCGGGTTCTCGGCGAAGGAGACGGCCGAGATGCTGGACTCGACCGTCGAGTCGGTCACCAGTGCCCTCAAGCGGGCGCGCGCGAACCTCGACCGTCGACGCCTGGCGGTCGCCGATCGGGAGCCGCCTCCCGCTCCGCGCTCACCGGCCGAGGACGAGCTGCTCGCGAGGTTCGTCAGCGCCTACGAGGCCGCCGACCTCGACGCCGTGGTCGCCCTGCTGACCGACGACGTCTTCATCTCGATGCCGCCGATGCCGTTCGAGTACGAGGGCCGCGACGCCGTCGCCGACTTCTGCTCCCGCATCCTCGGCCCCGGCCGTCGCTTCGACCTGGTCCCTGCCCGCGCGAACGGCCAGCCGGCGTACGGCGTCTACCTGCGCTCCCCCGACGGCACCAGCCACGGCACCGGCCTCTTCGTGCTGACCCTCGCCGGCGACCGGATCAGCGCGATGACCCGCTTCGAGAGCACGGTCCTCCCGTGGTTCGCCCTCCCGCCCTCGCTGCCGGCGACACGACGGTCCCGCCCGTAAGCGTCGCCGGTAGAGCCGCCGGCAGGTCCCCGGGCTCACGTTCCTGTCGCGCCTGACGTCGCGGCCAGCTTCCGGTCCAGCCAGACGGCCGACTCCCCGACCGAGGTCCGCGGCAGGTCCAGGTGACCGCCGGGGTTCTCGACCAGCGTCTTGTCGGTCGAGCCGAGCGCGTCGAAGAGTGCCCGGCAGGCGTCGGGGTCGACCAGGTCGTCGTCGGACTGGACGTAGAACAGCACCGGGGCCGTGACCAGGGGTGCCGAGGCGACCGGGCCGTCGGCGAGTCCCAGCACCGCGGCCCCGATCCGCGGCTCGGCGGCGAGCAGCGGAAGCCCCACCCGGGCGCCGTGGGAGATCCCCCAGAATCCGACCGGACCTGGATGCTCTGCGAGCACGGCAGGCACGTGATCGAGCGACCGGACGACCGCGACGACGTATCCGTCCTCGGTGAGGCGGGTGGCGCGGGCGACGACCCCGGGCGAGGTGTGGTCCTGGCCCCCGCCGGGCGCGAGCAGGACCAGGCCGCGCGAGGGTGGAGCGGGGTGGAAGAGGTGCATGGCGGACCTTCCGGGATGTAGGGGCGAGTGGACCGAGACCGCGACCCGCACCCTGCATCCTGCACGGTCCATCTCTACCTGTGGTTCGACCTGCTCCGGCACGCCACGTCGTCGGACCCGCGTTCATCATCGCCGCCACGGCGTGGCCGACGGCGTCCGCGCCGTACCGAGCCACTGATCCAGCGGGCCGGGTTTCGCTGGAGAGGGTTGACCGATGCCGCCAGCCCCGGCAGCCTCGGTGAGGATGCCCACAGGAAAGATCGACCCGAGGTACGGCGACGCGTCGGCCACCGCACCTGCGTGGGCTGACATCGAGCGGCTCCTCACCGACGCCCAGCTCTACTGGATCATGACGGTCCGCGTCGACGGGCGTCCGCACGCCGTACCCCTGGTCGGCGTGTGGCACGACGGCGCGTTCGCCTTCTGCACCGGCGTCGAGGAGCAGAAGTCGCGCAACCTCGAGGCCAACCCGCAGGTGGCGGTGACCACCGGCGGCATGGGTGCGAACGGCTGGGCCAGCGGTCGGGACGTCGTCGTCGAGGGCACCGCGGTCCGGGTGACCGATGCCGAGGCGCTCCAGACCCTGGCCGGTGCGTGGTTCGCCAAGTACGGCGAGGACTGGAACTTCGAGGTCCGTGGGGCGGAGTTCGTGGAGCTGAGCGGCTCCGGTGGCAGCACCGAGGGCGGTGCCCGGGTCTACCGGGTCGCACCGGCCAAGGTCCTCGCCTTCGGGGACGGGCACGGCCAGACGGCGTACCGCTTCTGACCCGCACGTCGGTGGGCTCGTCGGCTCTCAGGACGTCCGAGCCTCAGAGGGTGGCAGGACCTCGCGCCAGGAGTGCTGCGGCGCGAAGCCGAGGAGGTCGCGGGCCTTGTCGATGGCGTAGAAGGTCTCGTCGCGGCCCATCTCCCGACGTACCTCCACCCCGTCGTAGAAGCGCTCCCGGATCTCCGTCGTCGTCGCCGCCACGGACATGTCTGCGTTGGCGACGTTGAAGACCTGATAGCCGAGGCCGTCGGCCTCCAGGCAGCGCTGCACCATCTGGCCGAGGTCGCGAGCGTCGATGTAGGCGAAGACGTTGCGTCGCCGTAGGGACGGGTCGGCGAGGAAGGGCGGGAACAGCTCGGCGTACTCGTGCGGCTCGATGACGTTGTTGATCCTCAGGGCGTACACGTCCGCCCCCGTGCGGGCCTGGAAGGATCGCGCCGTCGCCTCCCCGGCGACCTTCGACATCGCGTAGGCGTCCTCCGGGACCGTCGGGTGGTCCTCGTCCACCGGCACGTAGTCCGGGCGGCGCTCGCCCTGGGCGAAGCAGATCCCGTACGTCGTCTCCGAGGAGGCCAGCACGATCTTGCGCACCCCCAGTCGCGTGGCGGCCTCGAGCACGTTGTAGGTGCTGAGGACATTCGTCGCGTACGTCGCTGCATCCGACGTGAGCAGGATCCGAGGCACCGCGGCGAAGTGCACGACGGCGTCGTACCGGGGCTTCTCGGGCAGGTCCAGCTCGTCGAAGGTCGCCAGCCCGGCGAACGCCGAGTACGTCTCGCCCGCGTCGGTCAGGTCAACGCGCAGATCGGCCACCGCCGGATGCTCCAGGGGGACGAGATCGGCGTTGGTGACCTGGTGGCCCTGCTCGGCGAGGTACGGCGCGACATGCCGCCCGGCCTTGCCGCTGCCACCGGTGAAGAAGATGCGCATGATCCAACGTACCCGCGCAGGACGGGCCGGTCCCGCGGGCCGTTACCCTCCGGCGCCGCCCGTCCACTCCGGCAGCTGCTGGAGGGACCAACGGTTGCCGTCGGGGTCGGAGAAGTACACGAACCTCCCCCAGGGCTGCTCGTCGACCTCGCTGACCTCGACCTGCTTCGCGATCAGGTCGGCTCTCGCGGCGTCGGCGTCGGGGACGACCGCCTGCAGGTTGTCCAGACTGCCGGGGGTCAGCGTCGTGAGTCCGATCCCGATCGCGATCGAGCACGCCGACCCGGGGGGCGTCAGCTGAACGAACCGGATCTCGTCGCTGACCGTGTGGTCATGGTCTGCGTGGAACCCGGCGCGGACGTAGAAGTCCTTCGCGACGTCGACATCGGTCACCGGTACGGCCACCAGCTCCAGCTTCATGTCCATGGGTCGACCCTAGGCGCGCCTGGCTCGCAGATCGATCCGAAGCAGTGCCCGGTCTGGTCGGCTACGCGGGTTTTCGGCCGACGACGTACAGGCGCTGCGTGGTCTCGTCCCTCGCGGCGACGGGCCCGCGGAGGTACCACTCGATGTCGGCGAGGCCGGCCGATTCCACGGCCTCGACCACGAACGCGGGCTCGTGCAGGACGACGTCGAGGTCGACGTGATGGCCGAACCACTCGTCGAGGTGGCGGACCTCGGCCCCGGCGTGCAGGCCGAGCACCAACCAACCGCCCGGAGCGAGTGGGCGGGCCAGTGCTGCGACCGCGTCGGGCAGCTCGGAGGCTGCGAGATGGATGAGCGAGTACCACCCGAGGACGGCCGCCCACCCGGGACTGGTGGCCGGGCGACCCAGCCGCCGCAGATCCCCCGTCTCGAAGCTCGGACCCGGGAAGCGCCGGCGTGCCTCGGTCACCATCTCGGGTGAGAGGTCGATCCCCGTGGCATCGGCGCCGCCGGCGGCCAGGTACGCCGTGACGTGTCCCGGGCCCGAGCCGGCCTCCACCACCGGCTGTCCGGCCGCATGGGCGACGACCCGGTCCAGCAGCCAGCTCTCGAACGGCAGATCCCGCAGCTCGTCGACCAGGTGATCGGCATAGGCGGTGGCGACGGCGTCGTACGACGACCGCACCGCCGCGTCGCGCACCTCCGCGCCGGCGGCGATCACGGCATCGCGGTCGACCGCGGCGTCGGCAGCGCTGCCGTGCTCGTCCGCGACCGGGCCGAGGAGATGGACCCAGCGATGATCCTGCTGCCCCGGTCGCCGCTCGAGCTCACGCACCAAGGGCCCAGGACGCTCCGCCATCCGGTGCAGGCACGCCTCGACCTCGCCTCGGTCGGCGAACGGGTGCAACCGTTCGGTGCGTGTCCGCAGCTCGCCCGGCGCCTGCGGTCCGCGGAGCAGCAGAACCGTGAGGAGGGCCCGCTCGTCGGGTTCGAGTCCGAGCCGCTCATCGAGGATCTGGTGGTACTTCAGCGTCCGCCGCCCGGTGTCCGCCCACACGATGCGCAGCAGGCCTCGCTCCTTGAGCGACCGGGCGGTCCGCTCGACCGTCTGCTGGTCGAGGTCGACGACGGGCTCCCGATTGCTCGTCTGGTTGCAGGCGGTCCGCAGCGCGTTGGCCGTGAGGGGGTACGACGCCGGCACCGTCGTCTGCTTCTCCATCAGGCTGCCGAGGATCCGCTGATCCGCGGGCTCGAGAACGGGAAGGTCGGTCACCCTGACGACCTTAGGTCCCGGTGCTCGCCCTGGCCCCGAGTGGAGTGGACTCAACGTTTCGTGTGGCCCGGCCGTCAATAAGACAGGGGCTCTGCCGACCGGGCTGCCTGGGCGGCCGCACAGGGCGCCCCTCATCGGCCATACTGCGGATTCGAGGAGGCGACGTGGACGCACGCCGGGAGGCTCACGCCGTACCACTCGACGCAATCCTCGAGTCCGGTGGCGGGGCGGACCGCGCAGAGACGGACGGTTTCGCCGAGTTCGTCGTTGCGCAGACCCAGCCCCTCCTGCGGCTCGCCCGAGCCCTGACCGGGAACCCCCACGACGCCTGGGACCTCGTCCAAGAAGCGCTGGTCCGTACTGGCGAACGATGGGACCGCGAGATCGCCCAGCCGGCCGCGTACGTACGCACCGTGATGGTCCATCTCAACATCGACCGGATCCGCCGGCTCCGCCGCGAGCTGCCCGTCTTAGCCCCGCACGACCACTCCCGGCACGCCACCGATCCCGTCAACGGGAGCGAGACCGGCATGGGCGCCGAGCTGTTCGATGCGCTCGCGACGCTCACGCCGCGACAACGGACAGCGCTCGCGCTCCGGTACGTCGAGGACCTGGACGTGGCCACGATCGCCGACCGGATGCGCTGCTCGGAGGGCACCGTGAAGAGTCAGCTCTCCCGCGGAACCACGCGTCTGAAGGAGCACCTCGCCGCTGTCCGCGCCGTACCAGCCGGCGGCCACACCGACTACGTCGACCACGCCGGGGAGGGGTCGTCATGACCGAACCGACCAGCACTCCGCCGGGGGGCGACTCGTGGGTCAAGGACCCCGAGCTCGAGGGCCTGTTCGCAGCCTCCGACACCGACCAGCACCCGATCCGCTCCGACCCGTTGCTGCCGGTGGTGACAGCCAGGATCGCGCACCGGCGCCGCCACCGCCGCGCCGCCATCGCACTCGCTGCTGCAGCCGTGGTTCTCGTCGCCGGCGGTGTCACCGCGCACTTCTACGGGGCCGACGAGGACGACGACGTGGCATCGGGAGCTGACAACCCGGGCCTCACGATCAGCTACTCCGACAAGGTCTACACCTTCACCGAGTTCACGGACGTTGCCTGCACCACCGATCCCTCGGGCCACGAAGTCCTCCGAGCGTTGTTCTACCCGAAGGACGCCTTCAGCGGCCGCACCCTCCTCGCCCCGATCCTCTCGTTCGAGGCACGCACAGACCTGGTCGCCGACCGAGGGCCTCGCTTCGTGCTGCCGGAGTCTGCCGGGAACAGCGACAACAACGCGTTCACGCTCTTCACCGCCGTCCCGCTCGCATCGGGTGACGACAACGAGACCTCCAGCCAGGAGGAAGCCGCGAGCGGCACCGTGACGATCACCGGCCTCACCTGCGGCCCCGATCCGACCTTCACCCTGAGCGCCGACGCCGTGCTCGACAGCGAGGTCAGCGGCCCCAAGATCCCGATCAACGGGCAGATCACCTACCCCGCACCGCGTTAGGACGCGCGTGAGAACCAACCACACCGAGGCGGGAGTAGGTTGCTCGGCATGGGACCGTCCGCCTGGTCGAGCGGGCGCGTGGTCCTGGGTTGTGGGTCGTTCGGTGGCATCGGGGGTGCGCGCGACCTGATCGGTCGCGGCCTGGACGACGATGCGTCCCTGGCCACCCTCGACGAGACGGCGGCGCTGGGCATCACGATGCTCGACACGGCCGAGCGCTACGCCGGGGGAGCGAGCGAGCGGGTCATCGGACGCTGGCTCGCCGAGCGCCGCGGGTCGCTGCCCGGTCCGGTGCAGATCACCACCAAGGTCGCGCCGGCCTCGATGTCCGACGGGGACGCTGCCTTCGACCTGGCGTTCATCGAGCCGATCTTCGAGGGGAGCCTGGAGCGGCTCGGCGTCGACCGCGTCGACTGGTTGCTGATCCACGCGCCGGATGACGACACCCCGGTCGAGCGCACCTTGGAGGCGCTGGCCTCGATTCGCGAGTCGGGTCGGTGCCGCCACATCGGCGCGTGCAACCTGGACGCACGTCACCTGAGGGACGCGGTCGAAGCGGCCGAACGGATGGGAGTCGGCGGCTACGAGCTCGTGCAGAACGGGTACAGCCTGCTCCAGCCCGACGGCGAGGCCGAGGTTCGCCGGCTCTGCCACGACCACGACCTGGCGTTCACGGCGTACTCACCCCTGGCCGGCGGCGTGCTCACCGGCAAGTACCGCCCCGACGAGCGGCCGCCGGAGGGAACGCGCCTCGATCTGAGGCCGGACGGATTCGACGCCTTGCTCACCCCCGCCGTGTACGACGCGATCGGCGTCCTCGCGAAGGAGGCCGCGGCCCGAGACGTGTCGACCGGCGCGGTCGCACTCGCCTGGTTGCTCTCCCACGAGGGGGTGACGGCCCCGATCATGGGCCCCGCACGGTCGGCGCCGTACCTCGGGATCGCCGCCGAAGCCCAACGGATCGACCTGGACGACGAGACCCGGGAATCACTCGGCGAAGCGTTTCGCCGCGCGGCCCGAGGCTGATCGGCAGCAGTCGTCTGTCCTCCCCCTGTGGGGTGATACCGAGTGGCCCGGACTGGATCAGGATGGTGGCGTCTACGCGGGTGTGGACGGGGGGCGCGTCCGCGGACGCCCGCCCCCTGCAGACCGCCGGGAGCGGCTGACGGGATTCACCACCCTCGGAGGTACCCGAATGAAGCGCATCGTCAGCGCCGCCCTTGCCGCCGCCACGGTCCTGGCCGTCTCCTCGGTGGCCAGCAGCTCACCTGGTCCACGACCATCGCAGGACGAAGCCGCTCTCGCCCCGACCCGGGGCGCCCCGAGTCGCGGCATCGAGTCCAAGGTCGACGCCCTGCTGGCGAAGATGACCACTCAGGAGAAGCTGCAGCAGGTACAGCTGCTCTCCGACGGCCAGATCACCGATGCCGACGCGAAGGCGGGCGTCGGTGGAGTCTTCAGCCTGGTGGACCCGGCGAAGATCGACCACTTCCAGCACATCGCCGTCGAGCAGTCCCGGCTGCACATCCCGATCCTGTTCGCCTACGACACCATCCACGGCTACCGGACCATCTTCCCCGTCCCGCTGGCCGCGGCCAGCTCCTTCGACCCCTCGGTCGCGCAGGCCGATGCCACGATCGGCGCCCGTGAGTCCGCCACCGTCGGCCTCAAGCAGATCTACAGCCCGATGGTCGACGTCTCTCACGAGCCCCGCTGGGGCCGGATCGTCGAGGGCAACGGCGAGGACCCGTACGTCGGCTCCGTGATGGCCGCAGCCCGGGTCAAGGGTGCACAGGGCTCGGACTACTCGAAGAAGAACAAGGTCGTCACCAGCGTCAAGCACTTCGTCGGCTACGGACAGCCCGAGGGCGGTCGTGACTACAACACCACCGACATGTCCGAGTCGACGTTGCGCAACCTGTACCTCCCGCCGTTCAAGGCCGCCATCGACGCCGGCGCTGACACGGTGATGTGCTCGTTCAACGCGATCAACGGCGTCCCGGGCTGCGCGAACCCCTACACCGAGACCGACATCCTCAAGAAGGAGTGGGGCTTCGACGGCTTCATCGAGAGCGACTTCACCGCTGTCGCCGAGACCCGCGCCTGCCCACCCGTCAACCCGAACGAGGGACCCTGCGGCCACGGCACGGCAGCCGACGGTCCCGAAGCCGGCGCCAACGCGCTGATGGCGGGCACCGACTCGGAGATGGTCAGCACCAACATCCGTGACTTCGGCTCCCAGCTGCTGGCGCAGCACCGGATCACGATGAGCCGACTCGACGACGCCGTACGCCGGATCCTGCGGGTCAAGTTCCGCGCCGGTCTGTTCGACCACCCCTTCGTCAACCAGGCGAAGGCCACGGACCCTGCCAGCTTCCTCACCCCGGCGGACCGCACGGCGGCCCGCACCGCGGGCAGCAAGTCGATGGTGCTGTTGAAGAACGACAACGCCACGCTGCCCTTCGACGCCAGCAAGAAGACCGCGGTCATCGGGCCGCTCGGCGACGACCAGCACGACATGCTCGGCCCCTGGTGGGGGCAGGGCCAGGACGCCGACGCCGTGTCGGTCTTCGACGGTGTGAAGGCACAGTCGCCTGGTGCCACGTTCACCAAGGCGTGCACCGTGAGCAACGACGAGCCGCCTGTCTACGATCCCGCGAACGACTGCACGGCCTCTCACGGGTTCGCCGACGCGGTCGCGGCGGCCAAGGCGGCCGATCAGGTCGTGCTCGCGGTCGGCGAGACCAGGGAGATGAGCGGCGAGGCCACCTCGCGGACCACGCTCGACCTCCCCGGGCAGCAGCAGGCCCTGATCGACGCGATCAAGTCGACCGGGACGCCGTTCGTGGTCGTGCTGTTCAACGGCCGTCCGCTGACCCTGGGCGATGTGGCAGCGAGCTCGCCGGCGATCCTGGAGGCCTGGTTCCCGGGCGTCGAGGCCGGCAACTCCGTCGCCGACACCGTGTTCGGCAAGTCCGACCCGGGCGGCAAGCTGCCCGTCTCGTTCCCGCAGCGACTCGGTCAGGTGCCGATCTACTACAACCACGAGCCGACCGGACGGCCCTGCGACGTGACCCAGAAGTACGACTCGCGCTACCGCGACCTGCGCTCGTGCGACCCGCTGTACTCGTTCGGCTTCGGGCTCAGCTACACGACGTTCTCGGTCCACGACCTCACGCTCGACCGGACCACCGTGTCGCCGTCGGGTCAGGTGCATGCCACCGCGACGGTGACCAACACCGGTCACGTCGCGGGCGACGACGTCGTACAGGTCTACCTCCACGACCCCGTGGCGAGCATCTCGCAGCCGGTCCGCCGACTGCGCGGCTTCGAGCGGGTCACCCTCAAGCCGGGTGAGTCGCGCAAGGTGACGTTCACCCTCGACCGCAGCGACTTCGGTTTCTACGACAACCGGGGCCACTTCGTGGTCGAGCCCGGCCAGATCGAGGTGTACGCCGGCGACTCCTCGCAGGCCACGATGAAGTCCACGTTCACCGTGACCGGTCGTCGCTGACCGGACATCGGACCCGGACCGGCGGGGGGACACCCCCGCCGGTTCGGGCCCTGGTCAGATCAGATCGAGGGCCAGCGTCAACGCCACCGGCACCACGAACCAGCCGAGAGCCAGGAGGAGTACGGCGTACACGACGAACCCGCGGCTCCGGTCCCGCGGCGGATCCCCCGCGGCCCCCAAGGTCTCGTAGAGCGCACGCAGCGGCGCGTCGAGGGCGATCCGCGTACGACGGCGGGCGATCGCGGCCGCGCTGAGCACACACCAGAACGCCGCGAGCGCCAGCACCGCGGTGACTGCCGCCACGACCGCGAGCACGAGGCGACTGCTGGTGACCTCCTGGACCGCCGAGGACAGCAACGAGAAGGTGGCGCCACCGATCAGGAAGGCGGGCAAGCCACCCGATCGTCGCGACAAGTCCTCGGTGACGCGGTCGATCTGGCGTCGTGCGAGCGTGAGACTCCGGTACTCCCCGCTGCCCGGGACGCTGTTCGCCTCACGCAGCGCGTACAACCGACGCAGGTGCTCGATCACCGATCGCTGGTAGCTGCGGACGATGGTCCCGATCAGGAGCTGGACGACGGGGGACGCCACGGGCGTGAGAACACCCGCTCGCAACGACGACGGTGGGCGAGCCGCATTGCGGTCGAAGACCTCCACGGTCCGCATCACGCTCCGATGGGCCTCCGGGAAGCGGTCCGGGAGGTGCAGCGGTGATCGCTGGCCGAGCTGCGCCAGCATCTCCGACTCCACACGGCCCGCCGCGCCGAACTGCTCGAGCATGACATCGGCGCGCTGTGGATCGTTCTCCCGCAACAGCCGCAGGGTGTCGAGCCGATCCGTCAGCTCGTCCAGGAGGAACCCCCTGTCCTGCTCGGCGTCACCACCTCGGGTGGGTCCGTCTGTTGCCACGTCTCGCAAGGTATCGCAGCCCGGGAGTCACATCTCCGTGTCACGCGCCCCGACGGCGCGCTCCCGGGCCGTCGACGTCAGCCGGCGAGCTGGGCGCGTGCGAGGGCGACGAGCTCCTCGTTGGTGTTGGCGTGCCCGGCGATACCCCAGCCGCCGTCGTAGGTCTCGGTGAGAAGCACCCAGGTCCGCTCGACCAGGCCGGGGTCGCCGGCCGCCTCCGCGACGACGTCAGTCAGCTGACGTACGGCGGCGAGCTGCTGGTCGCGGTCGAGTGCACCGGCGTTGGTGAGTACCTGGACGCGCACCCGATCGTCGTCGCCGTCAACATTCGCCAGAGTGGTCTCATGGATGAAGGCCGCCGTGTTCTGTCGGAACAGCGGGATCGGCGGGACGCCTTCGACCTCCATCAGGGTGGCCGCGAGCCTGCTCGCAAGGGCGCTCGGGTCGGCAAAGGTCCCCGGGCGCGCATGGACGTCGATCATCGGCATGGTGGGCTCCTCACGGAAGTATGATGCTCTGCATAGTAGGCACGTACCTATGTAGGTGTACATAGTTCGTCTCTGGGAGGTGGAGAAGCTTGGCGAAGGGCGAGGTCAGGGCTCGGATGGTCATGGGTGCGGTCCGGCTGCTCGCCGAGAACGGGCCGCCGGGGGCGTCGTTGGGGGACGTGCTGGTGAGCACCGGTGCCTCCCGTGGTTCGACGTACCACCACTTCCCGGGCGGGAAGCGTGAGCTGTATCAGGCGGCTCTCGACGTTGCCAGCGACCGGGCGTTGGCTGCCCTCGAGCCGGTTCGGGGCAAGTCCGCCGACGTGGTCGTGAGGCGGTTCTTCGACATGTGGCGGAGTCTGCTCACCGATACCGAGCTGCGCGCGGGCTGTGCTGTTCTCGCCGTCGTTGTGGCGGCGGAGGAGCCCGAGTCGGTCGAGCATGCTGGGGAGATCTTCCGGACCTGGCGAGCGCACCTGGGGTCGATGCTCGTCGACGGTGGGCTCAGTCGGGCACGGGCCCAGGCCCTCGCGGCGCTCACGATCGCCTCGGCGGAAGGTGCCGTGGCGCTGGCTCGCGCCGAGCAGAGCCTGGAGCCGTTCGAGCTGGTCGCCCGTCAGGTGATCGCGGTGGCACGCACCTGACTCGCCACTACCTGCGCGCGGCGAGCTGCCAGACGCCAGGTCGGGCCTTCGTCATCAGCCCTTCGTCGATGAGTGCCACCCGCGCGCGCCGAGCGGCGTACTGCCAGCGCAGCTCGCCCTCGGGCGTGGTCGCGCTGTCCTCGGGCAGGAGCCGGTCCTCGGCGAGGATCTCCAGCTCCAGGAACAGATCCTCGGCCTCCAGCTCGCCGCCTGCCTGCTCCAGCACGGTGATGATCAGAGGCTTGAACACCTCGGGCGGCGTCCAGCGCCGGGTCACCAGCTTCTCCGGCGCCGCCGACGTGCGGGTCCGGGGGGCCGCCCGCTTCCTGGGCTTGGGCGGGGCGGCGACGGCCTCCTTCGGAGGAGGCGGCGGCTGGCCGTGCACGCACTGGGACTTCGGCAGATCACACAGCTCGCAGTAGTCGTCGGGCGCATTCATTGCGACCAACCTAGCCAGCGTGAGCGTCCCTGTGACCCCCGGTGCGGGCCCACGCACGTCCAGCCCGTCGCTGATCCGCGCCTTTGCCGCGTACGACGCTCGACCTCAACGCGCACGCACCTGGACAGGACGGTCCCGGCCGGGCAGGGTGCTGGGATGCCACGTCTCGGAGTTCTCGTCCTGTCCACTGCCGTGCTCGCCGTCCCCTTCCTGGGGACGGCGACGTATGCCGGGAGCAACGCCGCCGGGGGTTCCGACCGGCACGGAGGCCACGACCACGACCACGGCGGATCGCTGTCGTGGAGGGAGACCGTCATCGATCCCGACCAGAGCTTCCGCGGCCTCGACGCGGTCGACCGCAGAACCGCGTGGGTGACGGGCGGCAGCGCCACGGAGGGTGGCCCGGGCCGGGTGTTCCGGACCACGGACGGCGGCCGGACCTGGGAGGACGTGAGCCCCCCTGACACCGGCGGCCTGCTGTTCCGCGATGTCGAGGCACGCAGCGCGAAGAAGGCCGTGATCCTTGCGATCGGAGAGAATGACGCCTCCCGGATCTACCGCACCACCGATGGCGGGGCGACCTGGGACGCGACCTTCGTCAACCACGATCCTGCTGCGTTCTACGACTGCATGGCGTTCTACCCAGGCGGCCGGCGGGGACTGGCCCTGAGCGACCCGGTCGACGGAAAGTTCCGGATCCTCGCCACCCACGACTCCGGCCGGTCGTGGACCGTCCTCCCGAACGACGGCATGCCGGCGGCGTCGACCGAGTTCGGGTTCGCTGCCAGCGGCGACTGTCTTGTCACGGCCGGCCACACGGCGTACTTCGGGTCCGGCGGGGGCGCGGCGCGGGTCTTCCGTTCCGATGACTTCGGCCTGACCTGGACCGCCAGCGACTCCACGATCCCGGCCGGCGAACAGGCAGGTGTCTTCGCTCTGGCGTTCCGTACGCCGCGGCAGGGCGTCGCCGTCGGCGGCGACTTCGCCGCACCGACCAACGGTGTGGACGTCGTGGCGACGACTCACGACGGGACCGACTGGCGGAACGCCGGCGACCTGACGCACCTCGCCGAGGACGTCGCCTACCTGCCGGCACACGGGCACCGACTGATCGTCACCGGTGAGTCCGGGGCCGTGATGGGCACCAGCCTCAGCCAGGACGACGGTCGCCACTGGACCCGGATCAGCGACTCGGGCTACCACGCCCTCGACTGCACGCGCGACGGCTCCTGCTGGGCCGCGGGCGGCAACGGCCGCGTGGCGCGACTGGCCGGCTGACCCACGATCGCGGTCCGCGAGGCCGCCGGAGGAGGAGCGACGATGCCGGTGCTGGGAGTGGGCGGGATCTTCTTCCGCGCGAAGGATCCCGAGGGGCTCACCGCCTGGTACCGCGAGCATCTCGAGATCGGCGCGGGGTGTGCCGCCGAGGACACCGGGCCGCCCGACGAGTGGTCGTGGAAGGTGCAGGGCGGCCCGCTCGTCTTCGCGCCGTTCGAATTGGCGACCGACTACTGGGCGGCGGACAAGCAGTTCATGCTCAACCTCCGCGTCCGCGACCTCGAGAGGCTCCTCGACCACCTGCGCGCGAGCGGGATCGAGGTGATCGTCAAGCCCGAGTGGGAGTCGCCCGAGCTCGGGCGTTTCGCACGGATCCACGATCCCGAGGGCAACGCGATCGAGCTGTGGGAGCCGCCGGCGGACTGACGAGCGGTGAGGACGCTGTGAGGACCTGTGGGGACGCTGTGAGACTCCGCCGGCGGTGAACCATCCGTCGGCCGGCGCCGTGGGGCCAGGTAACCGACGACCGTCGCGGACGTCGGACCCCGCACGTCGGGCCCGCGCTCGCGGCTTGAGAGCGAGGAGCCTCCATGTCCCATCCACGATCCGCGACACGCACCCTCCTGAGCGTCCTGACCGCGCTGGTGATCGCCTGCCTGGCGTTCCTGCCCGCGTCACCGGCCTCGGCCAACGCACGACCGGCGACCATCGCGCTGCCGAACGGGTTCTCCCCCGAGGACATCACGGCCGGTCCCGATCACACGTTCTTCGTCGGCTCCCTCGCGACCGGCGCGATCTACCGGGGCAGCTTCACCACCGGCAAGGGATCGCTGCTGGTGCCCTCCGCCACCGGCCCGACGACCGGGCTCTACCTGGAGCGCCGGGACGGGCACGACCGGCTGTGGGCCGCCGGTGGACCTTCCGGTCAGGCGCGGGTGTACGACGCGACCACGGGCGCCCTCCTGCGCACCTTCCAGCTCGCCGACCCGGCCAGCGGCACCTTCGTCAGCGACGTCATCGTGACCGACAAGGCTGCGTACTACACCGACGCGTTCGTCCAGCAGCTCTTCGTGATCCCGTTCGGTGGGCACCACCGGACTCTTCCCTCGCCGTCGGCGGCGCGCACCGTGCCCCTCACCGGTGACGTGAGCTACGTGCCCGGCCCCAACGTGTTCAACCTCAACGGGCTCGCCGCGTTCAAGGACACGCTCGTGTCGTTCCAGACCGTCACCGGCGAGCTCTTCCGGATCAACCCGATGAGCGGTGTCACCCGGCAGATCCCGGTGACGGACAAGAAGGGCAACCCGGTGACCGTCGACGGCGCCGACGGCATCGCCCAGCGCAGCCACACCCTGTTCGCCGCCCAGAACTTCCCGGAGAAGCTCGCCACGGTGAAGGTGGACAGCGACCTGCGCAGCGCTCGCCTCGTCGACGTCGCGACCAGCCCGGCCCTGGACATCCCGAGCTCGGTCGAGGAGGACCGGGGCGACCTGTTCGGGCTCAATGCCCGGTTCACGACCCCGCCCGGACCCACGACGACGTACGACGTGGTCCGCGTCAAGAGGTAGCCCCCCACAGCGGACGGCCTGTGGCGAGCCACAGGCCGTCCGCGCCCCGGCCGACGGCTCGAGCTCTGACTCGCAGCCCGCCACGACGTCCGGGTCCTAAGGTCGAGGCGTGAGCGATGACGCGAGTGAAGAGTCGCCGGGTCCGGCCCTCGTCGAGGCTTCCCCCGAGCTCGAGACGGAGCCAGGCATGCCCCGGATGCGTTCCCGTTGGGTGCTGGAGCCCTCGGGTCCCGCGTGGGAGGGGTTCGCCCTGTCCGAATGGGAGCTCACCGCGGCCGGCTGGTCGGATCAGCACCCCCACGCGGAGACCAACATCGTCCTGGCGGGCGAGCTGCACGTGGAAGCGGGTGGCGTCACGGTGGTGGCCGGTGCGGGCGACACCGTGACCGTGCCCGCCGGTCAGGTCGGTCGATACTGGGCACCCGTGCACGCCCGGATGATGGCGATCTACGGCCCGAATCCCGACGGCGACAACGCGACGGACCTGGGCTACTGGGAGCTGTGAGCCGCACCGGGAGACCGTCGAGCCATCACCTCGCGACTCGGTTGTAGCGTTCTGAAGGACCCGATCCCCCGAGGTGCCCCATGAACCAACGTCCGCCCTTTCCGCCGTTCACGGCCCAGACCGCCGCACAGAAGGCACGGGCAGCAGAGGACGCCTGGAACACCTGCGACCCCGAGCGGGTCTCGCTCGCGTACACACCCGACAGCCGTTGGCGCAACCGGGACACCTTCCTGCACGGTCGCGACGACATCGTGGTGTTCCTGCAGCAGAAGTGGGCGCGCGAGCTGGAGTACCGGCTGATCAAGGAGGTCTGGACGTACGGCGACCACCGGATCGCCGTTCGGTTCGTCTACGAGTCCCACAACCTCGACGGCCAGTGGTTCCGGTCGCACGGCAACGAGAACTGGGAGTTCGACGAGCACGGCCTGATGCGGCAACGGCACGCCAGCATCAACGACATCGCCATCGACGGCGCGGACCGGCTCTTCCACTGGGACAGATCAGGTCCTCGACCCTCCGACCACCCGAGCCTGACGGAGCTGGGACTCTAGACGGGCGTCAGGCGTGCGTACCGGTGTCCGGGTCGGCGCTCTCGACCTGGGCATGCGGGCGGGACTGCCAGAGGGCCCAGTCGTTGCTGACGTCGCTCGCTGCCCGGAGGAGCTTCGGCAGGTGCGCGTCGAGGAGTCGGTCGGTGCTGGTCTCGGCGGCGTGGACGGTGACGTTCATGGCCGCGCGGACCGTGCCGGTGCCGTCGCGGACGGGGACGGCGACCGACCTCACGCCCGGAGCGAGCTCCTCGTCGGCGAGGGCCCAGCCGCGGGCGCGGACCTGGGTGAGCTCGTCGTCGAGGGCGGAGCGGCTCTTGCCGATGTAGCGCGGCAGGCCGGAGCGGGACGGGATCTTCAGGACGGCGTCGAGCTCGTCGGAGGAGAGAGCGGACAGCATCACCTTGCCCTGGGAGGTCTGAGGAGCCGGGAACAGGGTGCCGATGTCGACGCGGAGGGCGATGATCTTGGGCACCGAGACCCGGGCGACGTAGACGATGTCGCTGCCATCGAGCTGGGCCATCGACGACGACTCACCGGTCTGGCGGACCAGCGACTCGAGGTGGGGACGGGCGACGTCCCAGAGGCCGAGGGAGGCGACGTACGACGTCCCGAGCGTGATCACCTTCGGCGTCAGCTCGAAGGTGCCGTCGAGGGAGCGGACGTAGCCCAGCTCCTCGAGCGTCAGCAGCAGCCGTCGCGCGGTTGGTCGCGCGAGCCCCGTCGCGGCCGCGACCTCGGCCAGCGACAGGGCGCGATGGTGGGTGTCGAACGCCCGCAGCACGTCGAGCCCTCGCGCGAGCGACTCGACGAAGTCAGGCCCCGAGCCACGCCCTGCCACGGCCGGCCCCTACGAGGAGGAGGAGTCGGGGTTGCCGAACATGGTGCCGCGGGCGCCGTGCGTGGCCTCGGTCTGGAAGTCGGTGTACTGGTAGGGATTGTCGAGCATCTTGCCGCCGTCGGGCATCGCCGGGTGCATGCCGGCGTGCCAGACCTCGTCGCCCATCTCGCCCTGGAGGTAGGACACCGTCGCGTCGATGGAACGGCGCACGGCGGCCGCGTCGTACCCGACCAGCTTGCCCTCGCTCTTCACGACCTTGCCGTCCACGAGCACCGTGTGCACGTCGCCGCGCTGGGCCTGGAACGCGACCTGGCCGTAGGGGTTCAGCAACGGGAACGAGACGGGCGAGTCGTCGTTCTTGATCAGGACGACATCGGCCTTGGCCCCGGGGGTGAGCCGGCCGAGGTCGTCCCGACCAAGTGCATGGGCACCGCCGCGCGTCGCCCAGTCGACGACGTGCTCGGCGCGCAATGACAGCGCGGTGACGGTGTCGCCCTTGACGTGGGCCTCGAGGTGCTCGCGCGAACGGTCGGCGCCGAGCGTGGTCCGCATCGCCGAGAACAGGTCGCCGCTCCACCACACGCTGGTGTCCATCGACAGCGACACCGGGATGCCGAACTGCCGCACCTGCCAGGTCGGGGGGTAGCCCTGGCCGGCGCTCTGCTCGGACTCCGTCGACACCGAGATCGAGCCGCCGCTCGCCGCGATCCGCTGGTAGGAGTCGGTGCTCAGCGTCGCCGCGTGCACGTAGATGTTGTCGGGCGAGGCGAAGCCGTTCTCGTGGATCAGACGGATGCCGTCGTCGTTCGTCGCGCCCCAGACGCCGGCGTGGGTGGTGACCGAGAGGCCGAGCTCCCGAGCCACCTCGAACGCCGCCTTCTCCGGGAACGCCGGGTCGCCGGTGACGTCGAAGGCGAGCTGGAAGCCGAGCATGTCGCCCGCGCCGGTGCGCCGACGCTCGAAGAAGTCGCGGACGGCCGGGTCTGCGGTCCACTCCCACGGGCCGGCCTGGATGTTGCCGTAGGCCAGCACGAACCGGCCCGGCACCGCCTGCAGCGCGTCGACCGCCGCGTCGGCGTGGTCGACGGTCTGCAGCCCGTGGGACCAGTCGACGGTCGTGGTCACGCCGGCCTCCAGCGACTCCCAGGCCGAGAGCAGGTTGCCGGCGTGGACGTCCTCGGGGCGGAAGGTCTTGCCGTGCTCGAGGTAGTACCAGACGAAGTACTGCGTCAGCGTCCAGTCCGCGCCGTACGCCCGCATCGCCGTCTGCCACATGTGGCGATGGGTGTCGATCATGCCCGGCATCACGATGCCGCCCGAGGCGTCGATCTCCTCGGTACCGTCGGGTACGTCGAGCGAAGGGCCGACAGCCTCGATCCGGTCGCCGACGACCAGGACGTCGCCCACGCTGTGGACCGTGTGGCTGTCGTCCATCGTCAGCACGGTGCCCCCGCGGAGGACGATCGCTCGGGTGTCGGCCATGTTTTCTCCCGTACGTGTGTCCGTCTGGCGGTCAATCTTGCCTTGCGCCACTGTGGTACCGCTCGCAACCACCTGTCAAGAGTTCCTTGACAGCGCTCACCGGTGCTCCGAGACTGGCGAAACACCCCGTGCGGACGCATGTCCGCGATTGAGTAAAGGATCGCCGTGGCCGATCGACCTACCGGACCCCTCGCCGGGCTGCTGGTCGCCGACTTCTCGCGGATCCTAGCGGGCCCCTACGCCTCGATGCTGCTCGCCGACCTCGGCGCGGAGGTGGTGAAGGTGGAGTCGCCGGCCGGCGACGACACCCGGTCGTGGCAGCCACCCGTGCGCGACGGCGTCGCGACGTACTACCTCGGCGTCAACCGCAACAAGCGCTCGGTCGCCCTCGACCTCAAGGACCCCGGCGACGTCGCGCTGGCCCAGGCGCTCGCCGGGCGCGCGGACATCGTGATGGAGAACTTCCGGCCCGGCGGGCTGGCGCGCTTCGGCCTCGACTACGACACGGTCGCCGCCGCCAACCCGGGGGTCGTCTACGCGTCCATCAGCGGCTTCGGTACGACGGAGCGGGGGCGGGTGCTGCCCGGCTACGACCTCATCGTCCAGGCGATGTCGGGCCTGATGAGCCTGACCGGCAGCCGCGACACCGAGCCGTTCCGCTCCGGCATCTCGGTCTTCGACGTGATGGCCGGGCTCCACGCCACGATCGGGATCCTCGCCGCGCTGCATGCCCGCGAGGAGAGCGGTCGGGGCCAGCACGTCGAGGTCAACCTCCTCTCCTCGGCGCTGTCGGGGATGGTCAACCAGACCAGCGCCTTCGTGGCCGGTGGCGTGATCCCGCAGCGGATGGGGAACAGCCACCCGAGCCTGTTCCCGTACGAGCCGCTGATGTGCGCGGACGGCGAGCTGATCATCACCGCCGGCAACAACGGTCAGTTCCGCAAGCTGGTGGAGGTGCTCGGCGTCCCCGACCTGGCCGACGACCCGCGCTTCGCCCGGAACGAGGACCGCACCGCGAACCGCGACGAGCTCCGGCCGCTGCTCATCGAGCGGCTGGCGACCCGGCCGAAGATGGACTGGTTCCGCGAGATCATCGCCGCCGGCGTGCCGTGCGGGCCGATCAACACCGTCGACGGCGGGGTCGGGTTCGCCACCGAGATCGGGCTCGACCCTGTCGTCGAGGTAGGCGAGGGTGAGGCGATGGTGCCGTCGATCCGCAACCCGATCACGTTCTCCGAGACCCCGGCCGACTACCGGCTGCCCCCGCCCGGGCTCGACGAGCACGGCGACGAGATCCGGGCGTGGCTGAGCGAAGCCGGGGACGAAGGCGCTGCTCCGGCGGTCGAGGAGGTCGCTCTGCGACCGTCTCGGAACCCCGATGAGGGAGGAACGCATGAGTGAGCTGGAGTTCCCGACGTCGCTCGGGACGTCGACAGCGGACCAGATCCTGCTGATGGGCGAGGACCTCACCGAGCTGATGGGCAACGTCGGGTTCGGCGAGCTGGCGTTCTGGCTGGTCGCGCTCCGGCGCCCGACGCCCAGCGAGACCCGGGTCTTCGAGGCGGTGCTGGTCGCACTGGCGGACCACGGGTTCACGCCGACCGCGATCGCGGCCCGGCTCACCTACCTGTCCGCGCCCGACTCGCTGCAGGGCGCACTGGCGGCCGGGCTGCTGGGCGGCGGGTCGCGCTTCCTCGGCGTGACCGAGGACTGCGGCGGCTACCTGCACGCCGTACTCACCGAGCACGACGGTGACCTCCCCACCGACGACGCCGGGTGGGACGAGCTCGCGCTCGCGGCCGTACGACGTACCCGCGAGCAGGGCCGGTACGTCCCGGGCCTCGGGCACCCGGTGCACAAGGTCGAGGATCCGCGCACTCCGCGCCTGATCGCGATCGCCGAGGAGGAGGGGCTGCTCGGCCCCCACCTCCGCCTGTTCGAGGCGATCGGCCGCACGCACGAGCAGGTCCTCGGCCGCCAGCTCCCGCTCAACGGCGCCGGTGTCTGCGGTGCCGCGCTCGCCGACCTCGGACTGCCGGTCGAGCTCCTGCGCGGGTTCGCCCTGCTGGCCCGGGCCGCGGGTCTGCTCGGCCAGCTCGCCGAGGAACGACGGCGCCCGATCGGGATGGACGCCTACCTGACCGTCGACCGCAACGCGGTCTACGTCGACCCGACAGACGACTGAGAAGAGAGGAGCGAGCATGGCCACCGTCGCCGCGGTCATCGCCTCGACGCATCACCCCTTCTACCTGAAGGCAAGCACCGCCACGGGCGCTGAGCGGCCGCCGTTCGCCGACGAGTGGCAGGCCAAGATCGAGGCGTTCCGCGAGACGCTGACCCGGGCCGAGCCCGACGTGCTCGTGATGGTCGGCAGCGACCACTTCCACCAGCTGTGGTTGGACAACATGCCGCAGTTCCTGGTCGGCAAGGCGCCGTACTTCGACGCCAACTGGTACAACGAGGAGCGCGAGTTCGGACTCCCGCGGATGACGCTGGCCGGCGACGAGGAGCTGTCCTCCCACATCCTGCGCGGGGGCCTCGACCGCGACTTCGACCTGGCCTTCAGCAACGAGCTGCGGATCGACCACAGCATCACGTGTCCGATCATCACCCTGCGCCCGCAGGCCGACCTGCCGATCGTGCCGATCTACACCAACATCTTCGCGCCGCCGCTGCCGCAGCCGAAGCGGTTCGTCCAGCTGGGCAAGGCGATCCGCGAGATGGTCGAGTCGTGGGAGAGCGACAAGCGCGTCGCGATCATCGGCACCGGCCACCTCTCGCTCGAGCTCGGCGGGCCGCGTCAGTTCGGCGAGCACGGCCCCGACCCGGAGTTCGACCGCAAGGCGGTGGAGTGGATCTCGAGCGGTGACATCGAGGGCTGCTGCGGCGAGGTCAGCCTCGAGAGCCTGCACCTGCCCGGCAACGCCACCCACGGCTTCATGGACTTCATGCTGATGATGGGCGTGGCCGGTGACGGGGTGAAGGCCGACTACACCGACTCGCTCGACCTCTTCCACACCATGGAGGCGTACTTCACGTGGTACCCCGAGGGGTCGGGTCTCGAGAAGCCCGGCCAGCGACCCGACTCGGAAGGAGCCCTGCGGTGAGCAAGTACCTGCTGGACAAGTTCCTCTACACCGTCGACCGCGACCCCGACCTCGTCGAGCGATACCGGTCGGACCCGGCTGGGACGGTCGCCTGGTGGGAGGCCGAGCTGGCCAACTCGATCCTCAACTGCCATACCGGCGAGCGATCGACCTGGCTCGCTCTCACCGACGACGAGCGCCGCGCGCTCGTCGAGCAGGACCACGTGGCCCTCTTCGAGATGGGTGCCCACCCGTTCCTCGCGCTGACGCTCTTCATCGCCATGTTCGAGCGCGACCACGGACCGCTGGAGTACCAGATCGCGTACGGCAAGGCGATGGAGCACCTCTCCCTGCCCTACCCCGACATCGCCACCTGATCGGCCGCCCGCGATGCTCGCCGCCGTCCTGCACACCCCCGGTTCGCCGCCGTCGTACGCCGAGCACCCGGCGCCGTCCGCCGCCCCGGGGTCGACCCTCGTGCGGGTGACCGCCGCCCCGGTGGTCCCCCTCGACCTGCTCTGCGCCTCGGGCACGTCGTACTTCGGTGTCCCGGCGACGCCGTACGTCCCGGGCGGTCAGGGGGTCGGGGTCGTCGAGGCCTCCGACTCGTACGCCGTCGGCACGCGCGTCTGGTTCTACACACCGGCCGGTATGCGGCCTGCCGACGGCAGCCTCGCCGAGCTGTGCCTGGCGCCGGACGAGGACGTCGTACCGCTCGACGAGTCGGTGCCCGACGAGCTCGCCGCGGCGTTGGGGCTCTCGGGAGTCGCGGCCTGGATGGCGCTGTCGTGGCGCGGCCGGCTGCAGCCCGACGAGAGGGTGCTGGTGCTCGGAGGTGGCGGTGCGGTCGGCCAGGCCGGGATCGGCGCCGCCCGGGCGCTGGGCGCATCGACCGTGGTCGCCGTGGCGCGCGCCACCTCCGTCGACCGGGCCCGCGCGGCCGGCGCGGACCTCGTCGTACCTCTCGGCGACGACGCCGACGCCCTCGCGGCCGCCCTGTCCGAGGCCGGGCCCTTCGACGTCGTCCTCGACCCGGTCTGGGGGATCGCAGCCACCGCGGCCTCCCAGGCGCTTGCGCCGGCCGGCCGGTTGGTCAACCTGGGCGGCGGGTCCGGCGACGAGGCGACGCTCCAGTCGTCCGTGTTGCGCAGCCGCTCGGCCTCCGTGCTCGGCTACACCAACAACGCACTCACCCCCGAGCAGCGCGCGGGCGCCATCGCGGCCGTCCTCGGGCATGCCGCGGCAGGCCGGATCCGGATGGCGTACGACGTGCTCCCGCTCGCCGAGGTCGGGGACACGTGGGCCCGCCACGTGGCCGGCCTGGCAGACGGTCGCAGCGTCTTCGTCCCGGGCTGACGGCTCCTCGTGTCGAGGTTTCGGGAACCTCTCGTCAACTCCTTGATCGATCTATTAATGTGTGCGATGGCTGATTTGAAGTGAGGAGTTCGAGAAGTCGACGTCGGGTCAACCGGCGTCCCGAGAGTGCTCAGGCAGGTGGCAATGTCCGAGGACAAGATCGAGCAGGGGACCTACCCCGTCGCTCAAGGTGATGAAGCAGTTGCGCTGGTCGGGGGGTTCGCCTATGACGCGGCGCTCGATCGTTGGTCGTGGTCACCGGAGGTCTTCCGGATCCACGGGTTCGAGCCCCACGACGTCGTGCCGACCACCGAGCTGATCCGGTTCCATGCGCATCCCGAGGACCGCGACGCGGTGGCCGAGACCCTCGCCCATGCGATGGCGTCGCCCGGTCGGTTCAACCTGTCGTTCCGGCTCGTCGACGCGCAGGGCACGACCCGCCGAGTGCTGCTCCTGGGGTCCGGTTCGGGGGTCGACGGCACCGTGCGCCTGCGCGGTCAGCTCGTCGACCTGACGTCGTGGCAGGACCAGATCCTCAACGACGACCTCGGTCCGATGGTCGACGACTTCCGCGCCCACCGCGCGGTCATCGAGCAGGCCAAGGGCATCGTCATCCAGCTGTTCGCCGTGGACGCCGACGAGGCGTTCGACCGGCTGCGCGCGTGCTCCCAGGCCGCGAACGTGAAGGTCCGCGACCTCGCGGAGTACCTCGTCGCCGCCGCAGCGCAGGACCGCACGCCCGACAAGGTCGGGAACTCGCTCGGCCTGGCCGAGATCTTCGACGTGCTGGAGGCGGAGAGCGACGCGGTCTGAGCCGCGGCCGCTCTCGCTACGGTGAGGAGATGGACCACGAGACCGCCCAGCGGTGGCTCGACCTCTACCTCGCCGCCTGGCTGAGCTACGACCGAGACGCCATCGGCTCGCTCTTCAGCGACGACGTCTCCTACCGCTACCACCCGTGGGACGAGCCGATCGTCGGACGCGACGAGGTGGTCGCCTCGTGGCTCGGCGAGCGCGACGACGACGACGCGTCGACACGCGACGCCCCGGGGACGTACGACGGGGACTACGCGCCGGTGGCCGTCGACGGCGACGTCGTGGTGGCGACCGGCACTTCGTCGTACCGCGACGAGCCGGGTGGCCGGGTGACGCAGACCTTCGCGAACTGCTTCGTGATGCGCTTCGACGGCGAGGGACGCTGCCGGGAGTTCACCGAGTACTACGCGAAGCATCCGTGACCCGACCGCGGCGCAACCCGGGGTGACCGCGGACCCACCCGTCCCCTAGCATCGGGCCAGACTTTCCACCGGGCCGCGCGGGGGGCGGCGGTGATCCCGATCGGGGGGCCAAGATCGTGGCGCGCGTGCTGCGGATGCCGGGTGTCGCGAACGACACCCACGAGGGCGTCCTGTCGTCGTGGCTGATCGAGGAGACCCACGCCTTCGAGGCCGCGCAGACGATCGCCTACGTCGAGACCAGCACGCTGCTGCTCAGCGTCGAGGCCGGGCGGCCCGGCGTACTCCTCAAGACCCTGGTGGATCCGGGCACCCGTGTCGGTGTCGGGATGCCGATCGGTGTGATCGGTGACCGTGACGAACAGGTGGTCGACCTCGGGGCGCTCCTGGCAGAGCTCGGCGTGAACGGCCATGCCGAGACATCGCGGGTGCCCACCCCGCTCGCGCCGGAGCTTCCCGAGCCCGCGGCGACCGCCGCCTCGGCAGCGGTCGCGCCCAAGCCGGAGGTGTCGGCGACCGAGGAGCCCGAGAGCCGAGCGAGCCGAGGAGCCCGAGGAGCCGATCCCGTCGCCGGAGGCGCCCGCCGCCCCCGCGCCGATCGGGGCGAGGGAGCGACACCTGACTCACGACCACCTCCGGACCACGGTCCGCGCCGAGCGTCTGGTCGCGCTCGCCGCGCTGACGGGAAGTCCCGGTGTCCCCGTGAACGTCGAGCACCTCGTCGTACGCGCGGTCGGCGGCGCCCACCGCCAGCTGCCGGAGCTGAACCTGACCTCCGGTCCCGACGGCGTACGCCGAGAGGGGAGCGTCGATGTCAGCCTCACGATCGGTACGTCGGACGGCCCCGTCTCACCGGTCCTCTGCGACGTGGCGTCGCAGTCCCTCCACGACATCGCCCGGCTCATGGCCGAGCTGACGGCCCAGGCCAGGTCCGGAACGCTCGCCCCCGCCGACCGCAGAGGCAGCATCGCGATCTCGCACCTCGGCCGCTACGGCGTCGACGACTCGGTCCCGAGCGTCGTACCGCCGCAGGTCGCCACGCTGGCTGTCGGAGCCGTGCGTGACGAAGCAGTGGTGGAGGGCGGTGCGATAGTGGCCGGAAAGACGCTGACGCTCACCTTGTCGGTCGACCACGCGCTGGTCGACGACGTCGTGGCGGCGCGGTGGCTCGGCGTCGTGGCGGCACTGCTCGAGCGACCCGAGTGGATGCACGACTGAGGGAGGAGCCATGTCGGAGCCGTTCGACGTGCTGCTGGAGAAGTACGCCCGCCTCGTCATCCGGGTGGGCGTCAACGTCCAGCCGGGCCAGGAGGTGGTGGTGAACGCGCTGCCCGAGCAGGCCGAGGCCGCTCGTGCCCTGGCCGAGGAGGCCTACCGCGTGGGTGCCAGCCGGGTGACGATCCACTACCTCGATCCGCACCTCCAGAAGGCGGCCGTGCTCCATGGACCCGATGAGACGCTCGGCGTCAGCTCCGAGCACGATCTTCAGGAGGTGCGTTCCTGGCGCGAGAGACGGCCGGCCCTGATCAGCCTGACCGGCAACCCGTTCCCCACACTGATGGACGGGCTCGACCCCGTGCGGCTGGCCAAGTCGCAGCCGGTCGACCTGATCTCCGAGATCATGCCCATCGTCGCGAACGACCTGCTCGCCTGGACGATGGTCGGCGCGCCGACGCCGGGCTGGGCGGACAGCATGGGAGTCGCCGACGTCGCCCAGCTGTGGGACGCCGTGGCGATCGCGATGCGGCTCGACGAGGCCGACCCCCAGCAGGCCTGGCGCGACCAGATCGCGAAGCTGCGGGCGCGCGCCGCGATCCTCAACGGGCATCGCTTCGACCGGGTCCGCTACCAGGGCCCCGGCACCGATCTCATGCTCGGGCTGTCCGCCGACACGGTCTGGCTCGGTGGTTCGACCGAGAACGCCGACGGTGTCGAGTTCGTCCCGAACATGCCGACCGAGGAGGTCTTCATGTCGCCGGACTGGCGCCGCGCCGAGGGCACGGTCCGCACGGCCGCGCCGTTCTTCCTGATGTCGATGGGGACGATGGTCGAGGGCCTGGAGCTCGAGCTCCGCGACGGCACCATCACCGGCGCCAGCGCGTCCCGAGGAGAGGAAGCGGTGCAGCAGCAGTTCGAGCTGATCCCGCGTTCTCGTCACCTCGGTGAGGTCGCGATCGTCGACAAGGACTCTGCGGTGGCGCGCACCGGGCTGGTCTACAAGGACATGTTGTTCGACGAGAACGTCGGCTCCCACGTCGCCTGGGGGATGGGCTTCCCGAGCTCACTTCGCGGTGCGCTGGACCTCAGCCCCGAGGAGCGGATCGCCTCCGGACTCAACCAGGCGAACACCCACGTCGACATCGTGATCGGCAGCCCCGAGGTCCAGATCGACGGAATCCACGTCGACGGCTCGGTCGTCGCGATCACCCGCGGCGACGAGTTCGTGCTCACGGACTGACCGGCGACGCGCGACGCACCCCTGTCTGTTCTCGTCCATATGGGTGAGAAGGGGTGCAAAGCGTCGTACGCTGTAGCGCGCGACCGCTCGGGGCGACGACTCGTGGAGTCGACGGGGGACGGTTGCACGACGGGGACGCACGATGGCACACGAGCACGAACAGTCAGGCGACGCTGAGGCATGCCCTGGGCGGCGGCGCACGTTGGCGATCATCGACGATCACCGCACGTTCGCGGACCTGTTGCGCATCGCCCTGTCCGCCGAGGACGACCTGACCTGCGTCGGCGTCGCCTACGGCATCGACGAGGGCCTGGAGCTGGTCCAGCGCACGCGGCCCGACCTGGTGCTGATCGACCTGGTCTTCGCCGGCGACGAGCGTGACGGTGTCCTGGTCACCCACCAGCTGCGCGACCTCCTTCCCGACACCCAGGTCATCCTGCTGACCGGGCACCCGGAGCCGGAGCTGCTGCACCGGGCCGCCACGGCCGGTGCGAGCACCCTGTTGACCAAGGACGGGTCACTGCCCGACCTCCTGGCGGCCCTACGACGTGCCACCGCCGGAGGCACGGTGATGCATCCCCACCTCCTGCGCGCGATGGTCGACGTCTCCGCCCCACGCGCAGCGGCAGATGACTCCCCCCTGAGCGCGAGGGAGCGTGAGGTCCTCACCCTGATGACGGTGGGGATGGACGCACGGTCGATCGCCCGCCAGTTCGAGATCTCGGTGCACACGTGTCGCGGACACATCAAGTCGATCCTGCACAAGCTCGACGTGCACTCGCAGCTCGAGGCCGTGGCCGAGGCCCGCAGGCGAGGGCTGTTGCATGACCGTCGGCGCGCCTGATCCACGGGTCGGTCGCGCCACGGACGACCGATGGGTCCTGCGAGCGGCGGTCCTGCGGTTCGCCGCCATGAGCATGATCCCTCTGGCCGTCGTTGCGGGCGTGGTCGTGTTCGCCAGCCGGCACGTCGCTTCCGAGCTCGCGCTCAAGGAGGCCGGTGAACGCAGCCAGGTGATGGTCGATCGGGTGGCAAGGCCCTTCGTCGGGGAGCAGCTCCGGAACCGCGACCCCGTTGCGGAGCGGCGATTCGGGCGGGCCGTCCAGCCGCAGATCGACGGCGGCGCCTTCGACCACATCATCGTGTGGGACGAGCACGGCACCGCCATCTGGTCCGACGACCCCGGGTGGATCGGCCACAACCTGCCGTTTCCCGACGAGGTGAAGGAGGCTCTCTCGACGAAAAAGGTCCTGACCGCTGCGCCGTTCGACGACCACCTCGACTCTCCCGGGGAGAACGACCACCTGGACATGTTCTACGAGGTGTACGTGCCGAGCAGGGATGCCTCCGGGGAGGCGTTCCTCGTCGAGACCTACATCAGCCCGAAGCAGATCGCCGCCACCAACCAGGAGGTCTTCAGCGCGCTCCTGCCGGTCGGGATCGGAGGGCTCCTCCTTCTCCAGCTGGCCCTGATCCCGCTGGCCTTCGTGCTCGCGCGGAACATCGAGCGGGGCCGCCGACACCGCTCCGAGCTCCTGGAACGGTTCTTCGACTTCTGGCAGCAGGAGCGGCTGCACCTCGCTCAGGAGCTGCACGACGGCGTGGTCCAGGACCTCTCGGGGGCGGCGTACGTGATGCCGTCGATCGTGGACCGGCTGCCCTCGGGTGCCGAGGGCGACGCGGCCAAGGCGGCCGCCGCGCGGATCTCGGACGTGCTGCGCCAGGACCTGCGGGCCATCCGTTCCCTGGTCTTCGACCTGGTCCCGGTGGAGCTGGGCGGAAACCTGCGGGACGCCCTGGAGGCTCTCGGCGCACGCCAGCTGGACTCCGGCACCGAGGTCGAGATCAACGTCGCAGAGGACCTCGTCCTCGACCCCACGGTGGCGACCTTGATGTACCGCGTCGTCCGGGAGGGACTCCGCAACGTCGAGAAGCACGCGGACGCCCAGCGGGTGGTGGTCACGGTGGTCGAGCGAGAAGGGATGGTGTCGACCACGCTGTTGGACGACGGAAGGGGACTCGTCGAGAACGACGTGTCGCGGACGGGCCACTTCGGGCTCCCGCTGCTCGAGGCGCTGGTCCGTGACCTCGGCGGGACCATCGAGCTGACCTCGCACCCGGACAGCGGTGCGAGCCTCGAGGTCGTCCTTCCCGCGTCGCTCCCCCTCTGACGGCCGGTCGACGGCCGCGCCGCGCCGTGCCTAGGCTCCAGGCATGGCCCTCGTCCATCGCGCCACCGTCGACCCGTCCAAGCAGGAGCTGGTGGAGGCCTGGCTCCCTGCGCGACCCTGGGCCCAGGGCCTCGCGATCACCAAGAAGCTCGGGGAGTATCGCTTCGACGACCCCGCCGGCGAGGTCGGAGTGGAGACGATCGTCTTCGCCGCCGGAGAAGGCGCGACGGTGCAGGTGCCGCTCACCTACCGGGCCATGCCGCTCGAGGGCGGCGACGACTTCCTGGTCGGTACCTGCGAGCACTCGGTGCTCGGACCCCGCTGGGTGTACGACGGCTGCGGCGACCCGGTCTGGGCCGCCGCTCTCGCGGCCGCGATCCTCACCGGCGACACCCAGGCGCAGATGTACCTCGAGGAGGACGGCCGGCGGATCGACATCCCGCCGCGGATGACGGTGCAGGGCAGCGGCACACCGGGCGCCGACGTACCCGTGATCACCGCGGTCGACTCAGCACGCGACGACGGGGCGACCACGGTGGTGCGCGCCGGTGCCGTCGAGCTCGCTGGTGGCGCGAGTGCTCGGCGCGCCGATCGAGGCGGACGAGACGCTGACCGGGCAGATCGGGACGGCGGGTGTCGTGCTGGCCGGGCTCCGTCGTAGGCGATGAGCATCGAGCACGCGCCGGCGGACCGGCACCGCACCTAGGGCCGGCGCTCGAAGCGCACCTCGAAGTCGGGCTCCCAGGTCTCGCCGCCGTCGTGCGACTGCTCCCACCTGCCGTCGACCGAGCGTCCGTCGTCGGCGATGGTGCCGGTGTAGCGCTGGCAGAACGACAGCTCGGAGAAGTCCGCCTCGGTGCGGCACAGCGTCCACTCCGAGCCGATCAGGGTCATCCGGTAGACACGGGTGACGCCGCGGCTGTCGAAGTAGTGCTGGCGGAACTCGCCGGCGGACTCGTCGTACTCGATCACCGCCAGGCTCTCCGGGAAGGGCGACGGGAGCGTCGAACGCTGGAGGAGACAGCGACCTCCCAGCGTCCAGTCGAAGGTGATGGTCCCCGTGGGGTCGCCGTGGCCGGTGACCTGCTGGGTCCACTCGCCGACGAAAACGTCGAGGAGACCGAGCGCCGGCGGGCGATCCGCGTCGGTCATGAGCCCAGGGCCGCCGAGACGACGTCGCGCGCGGCCTCCTGCACCTCCGCCAGGTGGTCGGCCCCGCGGAACGACTCGGCGTAGATCTTGTAGACGTCCTCGGTGCCGCTCGGCCGGGCGGCGAACCACGCGTTCTCGGTGGTCACCTTGAGGCCGCCGATCGGGGCGCCGTTGCCGGGAGCCTCCGGTGAGCTTGGCGGTGATCGACTCGCCGGCCAGCTCGGTGGCGGTCACGTCGTCGGGGGAGAGGGCGGCGAGCTTGGCCTTCTGCTCGCGCGTCGCCGGCGCGTCGACACGGGCGTACGCCGGATCGCCGTGCGACTCGACCAGCTGCTGGTAGTGCTCGCTGGGCGTCGTACCGCTGACCGCGAGGATCTCGGAGGCCAGCAGGCACAGGAGGATGCCGTCCTTGTCGGTGGTCCAGGTCGAGCCGTCGCGCCGCAGGAACGACGCTCCGGCCGACTCCTCGCCGCCGAAGCCGAACGAGCCGTCGATCAGCCCGGGCACGAACCACTTGAACCCGACCGGGACCTCGACCATCGGCTTGTCGAGCGACTCGGCGACGCGGTCGATCATCGAGCTGGACACGAGGGTCTTGCCGATCCGCGCGGTCGCCGGCCAGTCCGGCCGGTTGCCGCTGAAGAGGTAGGCGACCGCGACGGCCAGGAAGTGGTTGGGGTTCATCAGACCGGCGTCGGGGGTGACGATGCCGTGTCGGTCGGCGTCGGCGTCGTTGCCGGTCGCGATCTGGTAGTCGTCCTTGCGCACGATCAGCGACGCCATCGCGTCCGGCGAGGAGCAGTCCATCCGGATCTTGCCGTCCCAGTCGAGGGTCATGAAGCGCCAGGTCGGGTCGACGAGCGGGTTGACGACGGTCAGGTCGAGCCCGTGCCGCTCGGCGATGGCGCCCCAGTAGTCGACGCTCGCACCTCCCAGCGGGTCGGCGCCGATCCGGATCCCGGCCCGCTTGATCGCGTCGATGTCGACCACGTGGGGCAGGTCGTCGACGTACGTGCCCATGAAGTCGTACGCCGTGCACGCGCCGCGGGCGCGGGAGAACGTGATCCGGTGGACGCCCTCGAGGTTGGCCCGGATCAGCTCGTTGGCGCGGGCCGCGATCACCTTGGTGGCGTCGGTGTCGGCCGGGCCGCCGTGGGGCGGGTTGTACTTGAACCCGCCGTCGCTGGGCGGGTTGTGCGACGGGGTGACGACGATGCCGTCGGCGAGGCCGCTGCCGGTCTGGCGCCCGCCGTTGGCCCGGAGGATGGCGTGCGACACGGCCGGGGTCGGCGTGTAGCGCGTCGCCCGAGTCGACGAGCACCGTCACGTCGTTGGCGACCAGCACCTCGATCGCCGTCGCCCACGCCGGCTCCGAGAGTCCGTGGGTGTCGCGACCGAGGAACAGCGGACCGTCGTACCCCTGCTCCCTGCGGTAGTCGCAGATCGCCTGCGTGGTCGCGGCGATGTGCTCCTCGTTGAACGCCGTCTTCAGGCTGCTCCCGCGATGGCCGCTGGTGCCGAACGCGACCTGCTGGTCGACGTCGTCGGGGTCCGGCTCGAGGGTGTAGTACGCCGTCACGAGGTGTGCGACGTCGACGAGGTCGGACGGCTGGGCGAGGGTTCCTGCGCGCGGGTCGGCCATGCGCCCATCATGTAGCGCTCGGACCTGGCCCGTCACCTGGCCGCACGGAACACTACGACCCATGGCACTCTCCGACTTCCCGCGCTTCCCCCTCACGTTCGGTCCCAGCCCGGTCCACCGGCTCGAGCGCCTGACGGCCCATCTCGGCGGCGCGACGATCTGGGCCAAGCGCGAGGACTGCAACTCCGGGCTGGCGTACGGCGGCAACAAGACCCGCAAGCTCGAGTACCTGGTGCCCGACGCGATCGCCCAGGGCGCCGACACGCTGGTCAGCATCGGCGGCTACCAGTCCAACCACACCCGCCAGGTGGCCGCGGTCGCCGCCCGGATCGGGATGAGGTGCGTGCTCGTCCAGGAGAAGTGGGTCGACTGGCCCGACTGCGTCAACGACCGGGTCGGCAACATCCTGCTCAGCCGGATCATGGGCGCGGACGTGCGCCTCGACGACGCCGGCTTCGACATCGGCTTCCGAGACTCCTGGCGCCGGGCGATCGAGGACGTCGAGGCGGCGGGAGGTACGCCGTACGCCATCCCGGCCGGCGCGTCCGACCATCGGCTGGGCGGCCTGGGCTTCGCGCACTGGGCGGAGGAGGTCGAGCAGCAGGAACGTGACCTCGGCGTCTTCTTCGACACGATCGTCGTGTGCACGGTGACCGGGTCGACGCACGCCGGCATGATCGCCGGGTTCGCCGGGCAGGACCGGCCGCGCCGCGTGATCGGGATCGACGCATCGGCCACGCTCGAGAAGACCCGCGACCAGGTCGCGAGGATCGCGCGCAACACCGCCGAGCTGATCGGGCTCGGGCGGGATCTCCGCGACGACGAGATCACCGTGCTGGAGGGTTGGGCCGGCGACCTCTACGGCATCCCCGTGCAGTCCACCCTCGATGCGATCCGGCTCAGCGGTCAGCTGGAGGGGATGATCATCGACCCGGTCTACGAGGGGAAGTCGATGGCGGGCCTCATCGACCTGGTGCGCGACGGCGAGATCGGACCCGACTCGCACGTGCTCTACGCCCACCTCGGTGGGCAGCCCGCGCTGAACGCCTACTCCGGGCTCTTCACCCACACGAAGCGCCTCGACGTCTGACCGCGGAGACCGGCGGAGCTTCGCCTCGACCGACGAGGGAGTCGAACTCGGAGCGTCGTGCCGGACCAGCAAGAACGTCGGGCTTGGTGTCGTCGCACCACGAGGTAGCGGTGGCCGACGGTCCTGCGGACACACCTTGCTCCCGGGAAAGCCGCCGTTGTCGCTGCCAGGGCCCAGCAACGTGTGTCGCCGGGGCAGCACCCTAGAGTCGTCCGGTGCCCGAGGAGCTGGTGACGACGTGGACGACGGGGACGTCGTCGTGCGGTACGCCGACCCGGAGCACCGCGCCGACCAGGTGAGCGTCTGGGCGCACCTCCGGCTCGGCGACACCACGATGGCGCGGGTCCAGGGCGGCTGGGAGGTCCGGCTGACCGACCTGCCGGTCGACCGGCTCGAGTACCTCCTCGACGTCGACGGCCGGCTGCAACCCGACCCGGGCAACCCGCACGTCGTACCCGGACCCTTCGGTGACCACTCGTGGGTGGCCGCTGCCGGACTACCGCGAGCCCGCGTGGCTGGCTCTCGAGCCGGTCCCGGGCGAGCGAGCGGCGCTGACCCTCTCGCGCTCGGCGGTCGGGCGGATCGACGCCGAGATCTGGTCGCCGGCCGATGCCGACGCCGCGGAGGCCCTGCCCCTGCTGATCAGCCACGACGGCCCCGAGATGGATGCCTACGGCAGCCTGACGAGGTACGTCGGTGCCCTGGTCGGCGACGGCCGTCTGCCGCGGATGCGGGTCGCGCTGGTCGCGGCCGGCGCGCGCAACGCGAGGTACGCCGCCAACCCGGCGTACGCCCGCGCGCTCTGCGCCCGGCTGGTCCCGCAGCTGGAGGAGGCGGCGCCGATCGAGGGGCTGCCGGTGCTGATCGGTCAGAGCCTCGGTGCGCTGGCCGCTCTGCACGCGTCGTGGACCGCTCCGGGCCTCTTCGCCGGACTGTTCCTCCAGAGCGGCTCCTACTTCACCGCCGACCTCGACCCGCAGGAGTCCGGCTTCGAGTTCTGGCCCGAGGTGACCGGCTTCGTGGCCAGTGTCCGGGCGGCGGAGCAGGCGGCGCCGGGCGCGCCGGTGACCACCCTGACCTGCGGCACCGCCGAGGAGAACCACGCCAACAACGTCGCGATGCGCGAGCACGTTGGCTCGCGTCGGTGTCGAGACCGCGTGGGGCGAGGTCCGCGACGGACACACGTGGACCTGCTGGCGTGACACCCTCGACCCTTACCTGACCGACCTTCTCGTGCGAGTGTGGGGCTGATGCAGCGCGAACAGCTCGAGCTCGACGCCCCCGGCCTCGACCGGCCGGGCACCGTCATCCGCTACGGCCACTACGGCCGGCCGGTGATCGTCTTCCCCAGCGAGCAGGGCCGGGCGTGGGACTACGAGAGCAACGGCATGGTCGGCGCCGTCGCCCACCTCATCGACGACGGGCGGGTGAAGCTCTACTGCGTCGACTCCTTCGACCACGCCAGCTGGTCAGACCTCGGTCTCCCGCTCGAGGAGCGCGCCCGGCGGCACCACGCCTACCAGTCGTGGATCAGCGACCAGGTGGCGTCGTACGTCGGCTCCGACAGCGCCGGCGCGGGCGACGCGATCGTGACCGGTTGCTCGATGGGCGCCTACCACGCGCTGCAGATGGCCCTCACCCGGGCGGACCTCTTCCCGGTGGCGATCTGCCAGTCCGGCAACTACGACCCGTCGACCTGGCACGGCTGGGGCGACCGCGGCGACGCGGCGTACTTCACGAACCCGCTCGACTACGTGCCCCACCTGCACGGCGACCACCTCGACTGGTTGCGCTCCCGGCTCCACGTCGTGCTGACCGTCGGCCAGGGCGCGTGGGAGACGCACCCGACCGGGTCGCTGCCGAGCGCACGGCAGATGGGGCACGTGCTCGCCGAGAAGCAGATCTCCCACGACCTCGACGTGTGGGGCCACGACGTCTCGCACGACTGGCCGTGGTGGCGCAAGCAGATCGCGCACCACCTGCCGCGCTTCTGCTAGCTCTGATAGACACGAGCACATGGGAGTCCCGGGGAACTTCGCGGACCGGGCGCCGGCCGGTCTCGCGGACACCGAGCTGTTCGCGGTCGACGCGTACCGCACCGAGTTCGACGCCACGGTGGTCGAGGTCGATCGCGACGGTGGTCGAGTCCGCCTCGACCGTACGGCGTTCTACCCGACCGGCGGCGGTCAGCCGCACGACCTGGGTGAGCTGGTCTCGTCCGAGGCGACGCTGGCCGTGACCGGCGTACGTCGGGAGGCCGGCGCGATCTGGCACAGCGTCGAGGCCGACGACCTGCCCGTCGTCGGCACGGAGGTCGCGGGCACGGTCGACTGGGACCGGCGGTTCGCGCTGATGCGGACCCACACCGCGTTGCACATCCTGTGCGGCGTGATCTGGGCCGACTACGGCATCCCCGTCACCGGGGGCAACATGGAGCCGCTCAAGGGGCGCCTCGACTTCCCGTTCCCGGCGATGTCGGCCGACCTCGGCGCCCGGGTCGAGCGTCGCATCAACGACGAGATCGAGAGGGCGCACGAGATCGTCGTCGACTTCCTGCCGCGCACGGTCGCGGACTCCGACCCCGCGCTGATCCGCACGTCGGCCAACCTGATCCCGGCCGCCATCGACCCGCTGCGCGTGATCGACATCGTCGGACTCGACCGGCAGGCCGACGGCGGCACCCACCTGCTCTCGACGGCCGAGGTCGGCCGCGTGCGCGTCACCGGCACGGAGAGCAAGGGCAAGGACAACAAGCGGATCCGGCTGGAGGTGGTCGACGTATGACACACCAGCTCGTGGTCACCCAGAACATCACCGTCGACGGGCGCATCGAGTTCCTCGACGACTGGTTCCAGCCGTCCCCGACCGAGGCCGACGTCGACGACCTCCAGGAGGAGATGCAACGGCAGGGGTCGCACACCACCGCGATGCTGCTGGGGCGGCAGACCTTCGAGGACTTCCGCGGGTACTGGCCCCAGCACACCGACGAGCCGGCCGGCGCCGAGCTGGAGCGCCTCCAGAAGTACGTCGTCTCCGCCACGCTCGGCGACCCCGGCTGGGTGCATTCGACGGTGCTGTCCGGCGACGCACTCGACGAGACGCGGCGGCTGAAGGCCGGCGGTGACGGTGACCTGGTCGTCACCGGCAGCATCACCCTCACCCACGCCCTGTTCGGCGCCGGGCTCGTGGACGAGCTCCGGTTGTTCGTCTATCCGGCCGTCCAGGGCCGCGGCCGCGGGCTCGTCGCCGAGGGCACCCGGCCTCCCGACCTCACCCTCCTCGAGGCCCGCTCGTTCCGCTCCGGCGTCACGCTGCTCCGCTACGCCGTCGGCTGAGCCCCCGCTGCCCCTTGTAACGCGGAGTTAGTGGCCCGCATGCGGTGTTGTAACGGCGCATGCGTGGTTGTAACTCCGCGTTACAAGGGACGACGCCGACCCGGCAGCGCGGGTGGGAATCGCTAGGGTCGGGGCATGGCCGGTGCGACGAAGGACCACCTGATCGGGTTGCTGCTGGGCGCGGAGGAGGACTGGCCGCAGGCCTTCGAGCAGATCCTCCGGTTCGTCGGCGCCGTCGAGACCGACGGTACGACGCACTACCTCGGCAGCGAGCGACTGACCATCGAGCCGTTCGACCTCGTCGACCCGGTCCGCACCGGCCTCGTGATCGACCGGCTCGCGCACTGGTACTACCACCCGCGCGAGTGGCTGAAGAAGGCCGCGCTGGTCAACGGCACCTACCTGCTCAACAGCCCGTTCACGTTCCAGTCGATGGAGAAGCACTCGGCGTACTGCGCGATGCTCCGGCTCGGCCTCCACGTGCCGAAGACGATCCTGGTGCCCTACAAGAACCCCATCGACAACCACCGCTGGACCTACACCAGCGCGAAGTACAACGAGCCGTTCGACCTCGACGTGCTGGCAGCCGAGGTCGGCTACCCGCTCTACATGAAGCCGTTCGACGGCGGCGGCTGGCGCGGCGTCTCGCGGGTCGACGACCCCGACGACCTGCATCGCGCGTACGACGAGTCGGGCGAGATGCTCATGCACCTGCAGGCGACCGTCGACTTCGACCACTTCGCCCGCGCCCTCTCGATCGGGCCCGAGACGATGGTGATGGACTTCCGGCCCGACGAGCCGATGCACAACCGGTACGCCGTGACCCACGACTTCCTCTCGCCCTCGGCCGGCAAGCAGGCGGTCGCGATCTCGCGGATCGTGAACGCCTTCTTCCACTGGGAGTTCAACTCCTGCGAGATGCTGGTCAAGGGCGACGACGTCCACCCGATCGACTACGCCAACGCCTGCCCCGACGTCGCGGTCACCTCGCTGCACTACTACTTCCCGTGGGCGATCACGGCGCTGGTGCGGTGGTCGACGTACTGCCTGGTCACGGGCCGCCGGCCCAACCACGACCTCGAGATGGACGAGTACTTCGCGGTCGCCGACTCCGACCGCAGCTACGACGAGAAGCTCGACGCCTACCTCGCCCTCGCCGACGCGCACTTCGAGACCGAGCGCTACCGCGACTGGTGCACCTCCCACCTCGGCCACCTCGACGCACTCGTCGCGGAGTGGGTGAGCGGTGCCGACTTCGACCGGCTGCTCGTCGAGACCGTGCAGGCCACCTATCCGGCGCAGGAGCACGAGCAGTTCCTCGCCCACTTCCGGGGGCTGGTCGGGATGTGGGTGCAGGACCAGGGGCGCCGACGCGGCTTCCTGATCCGCTACGACGAGGCGATCCGCGCCCGGTCGCGGGCCGTCGCGATCGCCTGGGTCAGCGAGGCGACGTCGAAGGCGCCGTAGTGACGCCGGCCGTTGATGAAGAACGTCGGCGTGCCGGACACCCCGCTGATGTCGGCGGACTCGACGTCCTGGCCGACCCGGCCGGCGTGGTCGTGCTTGTAGAGCTCCTTGGTGAAGCGCGGCACGTCGAGCCCGAGCTCCTCGGCGTAGCCCAGCAGGTCCGTCTTCATCAGGTGGTCCTGCCGCGTCGAGCAGCAGGTCGTGCATCTCCCAGAACTTCCCCTGCTCGGCCGCCGCCTCGGAGGCCTGGGCGGCCAGCTCCGCCTGCGGGTGTACGTCGGAGAGCGGGAGGTGGCGCCACACGAAGCGGACGTCGCTCTCGCCGACGATGGCGCGGACGGCGGGCTCGGCCTGGCCGCAGTAGGGGCACTGGAAGTCGCCGTACTCCACGAGGGTGACCGTCGCGTCCGCCGGCCCGCGGACGTGGTCGCGCTCGGGGTCGACGTCGTCGGAGAGGTCGACGAGCTGCTCGGCCCGGCCGAAGAGCGCCTCGGTACGACGATCGGGCGGCAGCAGGGCGGTGATCCGGAAGACCACCCAGGTCGCCGCCGATGCGATGGCGGCCGCGGCCAGGACCCCGATCTTCGCCTCGGCCAGGTGGTCACCGTCGAAGGCCAGCGTGGCGATCAGGAACGAGACCGTGAACCCGATGCCCGCGATCGTGCCGCTGCCGGCGACCGAGGCCCAGCCGACCGCCGGCTGCACCCGGCCGTGCGTGATCCGGGCGATCGCCCAGGATGCCGAGACGACGGCGACCGGCTTGCCGACGACGTACCCGAGAACGATGCCGAGCGTGATCGGCGAGGTCACCGCGCGCCGCAGGAACTCCTCGTCGACGACCACGCCGGCGTTGGCGAGCGCGAACAGCGGGACGATCACGTAGCTCGTCCACGGGTGGTAGAAGCGCTGGAGCCGGTCGTTGGGCGACAGCGTCCGGGTCAGGCCGACCGCCGCGGTGCGGGCGAGGTCGGGCGTCGGCTCCTCGCGGAACTGGCGGAAGAGCCCGGTCGCCTCCTCCAGGTCGCCGCGGGCCGGGGTGTACGCCGCCGCGGTCAGGCCGATGAGCCAGCCCGGTGACGACGGGGTCGACCCCGCTGGCCAGCAGGCTGCCCCAGATCACCACTGCCGACCGCGAACACGACGGCCGGACGCGGATGGCGGAAGCGCTTGACCACCAGGAGCGCGACGTACAGCGCCACCGCGAGCAGGAGGTAGCCGACGTGGACGTGGTCGGTGTACATCACCGCGATCACCAGCAGCGCCACGATGTCGTCGACGACGAACACGGTCAGCAGGAAGGTGCGGACCCGGTCCGGGACGTCGCGGCCGACCATCACGAGCAGGCCCAGCGCGAGGGCGGTGTCGGTCGACATCGCGACGCCCCAGCCGTCGGCGCCGGCACCACCGGCGTTGACCGCGAGGTAGAGCGCGACCGGCACGATCATCCCGAACAGCCCCGCCGCCACGGGCAGCAGGAACCGGCTGCGGTCGCGGAGGTCGCCGAGGTCGATCTCGCGTCGCGCCTCCAGCCCGACCACGAGGAAGAAGAAGGTCATCAGCCCGCTGTTGATCCAGGTCCGCAGATCGTGGGTGACGCTGTGGTCGCCGAGCCGGAGGCCGAACGGCGTCGTCCAGAGCCGCTCGTAGCTGTCGCCGAGGTTGGCCCAGACGAGGCCGACGACGATCGCCGCCACCAGGATGCCGGCGCTGCCGGACTCGGTCTTGAGGAACGCCCGGACCGGCGTCGCGAACTCGCGCCGCCACGGGGTGCGCAGCACCCCGCCCTCGACCGTCCCGTCAGTCGCCATCGACACTCCTCGTCAGGGGTAGGTGATCCCGGTCGCGGACTCCGAGAGGTCCCACAGCGCGTGTTGGGCGTCGCGGTCGCCGGCCTGGCGGGTCCAGCCGACCAGCTGGGGAGGGCCGGCGACCTCGCCCAGACCCGAGGGGCCGCAGTACGTCGACCCTGGGCAGGTCGGCGGTCGCGGCCATCAGTGTCGGCCAGGCGCCGATCGTCGGGCGACTGTCCGATGCTCCGGTTGACGGCCTCGAAGAGGGAGACGAAGCCACCGCTGGAACGCCCGA
Source organism: uncultured Actinomycetota bacterium (assembly GCA_963761515.1). Taxonomy (GTDB): domain Bacteria; phylum Actinomycetota; class Actinomycetes; order Propionibacteriales; family Nocardioidaceae; genus Nocardioides. The sequence goes on along the minus strand of CAVXHO010000001.1, from coordinate 169,184 downwards.
AGCGCCCGTTCGCGATCAGGTGCGTGCCGGCGTACCCGGGATGCGCCGCGTGCGCCGACACCGTGGACCCGGACTCCCGCAGCCGCCGGTCGAGCTCGAAGGTGAAGAGCAGGTTGGCCAGCTTGGTCTGGGAGTAGGCGACCCAGCGCAGGTAGGGCTTGGCCTTCACGCGCGGGTCCGCGAGCGGAGGCTTGTGTGCGAACCGATGCATGAGACTCGACACCGTGACCACCCGACCGTCGGCCGCCAGCTGAGGCAGCAGCAGGCCGGTCAGCAGGAACGGCCCGAAGTGGTTGGTCGCGAGCTGGCTCTCGAAGCCGTCGACCGTCCGGCGGTACGGCGGCGCCATGATCCCGGCGTTGTTGACCAGCAGGTCGATCGAGCCGTACGCCGCCGCCTCGGCCGCCGCGGACCGCACCGACGACTGGTCCGCGAGGTCGACCACGAGCCGCTCCAACGCGGCCCCGGGCACCTCGGAGCGGATCGTCGCGTCGGTCTCCGCGAGCTTGTCCGGAGCTCGGCCGGCCAGCACGACGCGCGCGCCGGCTCGGGCCAGCTCCAGCGCCGTGAAGTAGCCGAGGCCGCCCGCGCTCACGCCGGTGACCAGCGCAGTCCGACCCGTCTGCTCGGGGATGTCGCCGGGTGACCAGCTCACGGGGTGAGCGCCATCCCGGCCGAGGATGCGGGTGGCCAGGTGCTCGTCGCCGGCCACACCCACCGTCACGTCTGACGCCGTACGCCGGCCACCGGTCAGCACGATGAACGTCTGGCGGTCCATCGTCAGGCGCACGGTCGGGTCGGCGGGAGCCTCGCCCAGCGGCCCGCCCCGCCCGGAGTCCGAGATCCCGAACGCCGCCGGGCTGCTGCCGTCGACCTCGACCACGAGGGTCGAGCCCGCGGGCGCGGCGGCGCGCTTGGCGAGCACCATGCCCATCCCCTCGAGCAGGTAGTCGGTGGTGTGCCGAGCTGGCGCGTTGTCGAGGCCGCCCGGCCGGCCGACCGCACGCCGTACGTCCTGCTCGTGCATCCATACGTCGAGAGGCCGGTTGCGTAGCAGGGTCTGCCAGTTCCACGGGATGTCGCCGGGCGTCCGGGGCGGCATCTCCGTCGCGTCCTCGGGCGGGTCGGTCAGCAGGAAGGTACGGCGCTTCGTGGCGCTCTCGCGGATCTCGTTGATGAGGGCATCGGGGGTCGCGTCGCGCCGGGCGACCACGCCCTGCTCGGTGTAGGCCTGGGACAGCGACACGACGTGCGGCCCGGGGTCGACCTGGGCCGTCTCCTCGGGTGCCCCTGAGAGCACCGCCTCGAGGTGCGCGGTGTGCGCCGCGCACGCGTGGACGTCCCAGCCCGCCAGGTCCGTGGCGGTCGACCACTCCTCGGCCGGCAGCGCCTCGAGCAGCCGGGTGAAGTCGTCGATCGCCTCCCACCACACGTCGACGTAGCCCGCCAGTCGGTCCCGGTCGCTCATAGCGGGAGCCTAGGGTCTGTTCCTCAGGAGGCGACGAGTCGGTCCGCGTGGTCGCGCTCGGTGGCGCGCACCTCGTCCGGGCCCGACGTCACCAGTGTCCAGGTGCTGACGACGCCGTCGGGGTAGGTCCACTCGCCGCCCGCCAGGGCCGCATCGACCAGCGCACGCACCGCTGGCTCCTCGCTGGGCTCGACGGCGAACAGCACCCGCACCCGTAGGTGCGACCCCTCCACCTCCACCGTCGTGTGGTGCGCGGCCACCGGACACGGCGGCTCGTGCTCGAGGCTGCCGCACAACGCGATCGTCACCGCGCCGCCCGGCGCCCGGTGGTCGAGGGCAGGCGCGGGATCGAGCACTGCGTCATGCACGAAGGCGGTCCGCATGGAGCCAGTATGCCCGCGTCGGGTCCGGCGGCCGGCTCACAGAGTCCGGACCTCGCGACGCTCGGGATCCCACCGCCGCAAGGCCGTCAGCGTGAGCTCCACGTCGGCGTACCCGAGCGCGTCGACCGCGCGCTGCACGTCGCCGCGTGGCAGCCGCCGGGCGAGGGTGACGTGGGGGAGCCATCCCGGGTGACGCTCGTCCTCGACGCCCGAGCGGAGGTCGAGCACGGCCCTGGTCAGCGCCTCGGGTACGTCGAGGACCCGGGCGACGGTCACCTTCTCGCCCCCGAGGACGGCCAGGCCGGCCACCCGGACGCGGATCGGGAGCAGCGTCGCGAACAGCTCCGTCGCCCTCGACTCGAGGTCCGTCGTCAGCTCCGGGAGGGCGAGGACGGTGACGTGGGGCGTGTTGGTGGCGGCGGCGTGGTCGAGCTGGGACGGCAGCCCGGCCTCGCGGAGGGCCTGCCAGTCACGGCGTACGGCGTCGTCCCCGGCGGCGTCCGGGACCAGCTCGAGGGCGTGCAGCCGTGGCATCAGGGCAGCCGCGCTTCCCGGTGGGGCGGAAGGGTGGTCGGGGCCGCCACCGCTCCTGCGTCCAGGTCGACCGGGTCGCCCACCGCGATCTCGCCGCCCTCGAGCACCCGGCAGACCGAACCACCGCGCCGCCGGAGCGCCTCCTGGGCGCCGCGACCGATGGTGTCGTCGAGGAGCTTGCACGGCGCGGCCACCCGCACCACCTCGAGCAGCACGTCGCCGATCCGGATCCGTGAGCCCGGCGCGGTCGGCACGTCGCCCTCGTCGACGGTCAGGTTGCGACGCGTCAGCTCGGCCGGCACGTCGGACCCGAAGGCCTCCGCCGCAGCGCGCAGGGCGGTGGCGCTCTGCACGGTGACGTGCCGGTGCCTCGTGCCGTGGTACCGGTCGCCCACGATCCCCTTGCCCGCCTCGACCGTCACCCGGTCCACGGCGCGCATCGGCAGCCGGGTCGCCTTGGCGACGTGGATGCTGGCGAGGTGCGGCACACCCCGAGCCTACGAGCGGTTCAACCGATGGCCGGTGGTGTCGCCCACGGGGGAGCGCTCACGGCGGGCAGATGATCGGAGTCGACACCGGGCACCGGCAGCCCCATCGCGTGCCGGTAGAGGATGGTCTCGAGGAACGCGCCGGCCGCCGTCTGGACGGCGATCGCACCGAACACACCGACAGCGCCGAGAACGGCGACGATCAGTCCCGCCGCCGACCAGGACGGTACGTCGTTCCGGTAGTACACGAAGGCGAAGACGCCGGCGACGGTCACCATCAGGCTGACGACGGTCACGATCACCCAAGGCAGGTAGAAGCGCACCGCGGTCCGTGCCGTCAGCCCGAGCCGCTCCTTCACCAGCCGCGCCGAGACCTTGACGGCCTCCATCGGCATCGCGCCCTGGTCGAGGATCACGGGCAGCACGAGCAAGGTCGCGAGCGCCCAGGCCACGTCGGTCGCGAGCCTGAGGATCACGCCGGCCAGGCCGAACCGCTCGAAGACCCGCTCCAGAAGACTGAACAGGGTGGCGACGAGCGCCCAGGCGACCAGCTGGCGACGCCGCGACCAGGCCACGCCGAACGCCTCCCGCACGGTCAGCGACCGCCCGTCGAGACTGGCGAGCCCGGCGGCCACCACGGTGCCGCTGCCCAGGATGCCGACGAAGGCCGACGCCCAGGCAGCCGCGCCGTACAGCACGAACCCGGGCGCCGTGGGCGAGAGGTCATCGACGGTGATGTGGCCGAACAGCCAGGCGGGTACCGCGATCGACGCGAACGTCAGGCCGGAGGCCAGCGCGCTCAGTGCCACCAGGCCGACCATCGTCGGGTCTGCGACCACCATCGCGTAGGTCTTGGCGATCAGCAGCGCGCTCGTGGTCTTGCTCTGCGGCGCCGGAGGCGGCGGCGGGGGTGTCCAGCCAGCGGATGGGACGGTCAAGGCTCCTCCTGTTCACGAGGTCAGGCGCCATTGTGTGTGATCGCGCGGCGTCGCGGAGCGTTCTTCCGGACATCGTGCGGGGCTGCTGTTTCAGCGCAATTGCGCCGAAATGACAGGCGATTCGACGCTGCGGGTGTCATTCCGGCGCAATTGCGCCAGTTGGGCGACCACAGGTCCGTGCCCCAGGTCACCCCGTCGCGGATGCAGGTGATCAGAGGTGCGGCCCGTAGAATCGTGAGCAGCCAGTGGGACTCGGTCCGAGTTCGAAGCCCACTCTCATAGCTTTGGCCCGGTGTGGTGGCGCAGCCTTTACTCAGCTGCGCAGAGACCAGCGATCGGGTGGAGCAAGACAGCGTCTTGCAGGCTCACCGGATCCGCACCCGCGGCCCCGCGCCGGACGCACCCGAGCAAACCGAAAGTTGTGACGACGCATGTCTGCGCCCGAGTTCGAGACCACCGACACCTTCGACGTCGAGACCGAGTCCCCCGAGACCGAGTCCCCCGAGACCGAGATCGACACCACCGAGGCTGTGAGCAACGTGTTCACCGGCCTCCCCGCCGAGCTGATCGAGGCGCTGCGCCTGCAGGGCATCGTCACGCCGACCCCCGTCCAGGAGGCCGTGATCCCCGACGGGATGGCCGGCCACGACGTGCTGGGCCGCGCCCAGACCGGCTCCGGCAAGACCCTGGCCTTCGGCATCCCCGCGCTGGCCAAGCTGGCCGGCAGCAAGAGCCGTCCCTGCCACCCGCGCGCGGTCATGATCGTCCCGACCCGCGAGCTCGCCAACCAGGTGGCTCGCGCGATCCAGCCCCTCGCCCAGTCGATGGGCCTGAAGATGGTCACCGTGTACGGCGGCACGCCGTACGACAAGCAGACCCGCCAGCTGCGCCAGCGCGCCGACATCGTCGTCGCGACCCCGGGCCGGCTCGAGGACCTGCTCGAGAACGGCTACTGCTTCTTCGACGACATCCAGCTCACCGTCCTCGACGAGGCCGACCACCTGTGCGACCTCGGCTTCTACCCGTCGGTCGACAAGCTGGTCGCGATGACGCCCGAGGGCTCGCAGCGGATGCTCCTCAGCGCGACGCTCGACGGTGACGTCGACAAGCTGGTCCGCACCCACCTGCGCAACCCCAAGCTCCACGAGCTCGACCCCAACGCCGGCTCGGTCACCACGATGACCCACCACACGCTGACCGTCGGCGGCTTCCGCGAGAAGGTCGGCGCCGCCGTCCGCCTGGTCGAGGCCAACGGCCGCACCATCATCTTCACCCGCACCCGCGAGGGTGCCGTCGAGCTCGCCGAGGCCCTCACCAACCAGGGCGTCGACGCGGTCGACCTGCACGGCAACCTCAGCCAGAAGGTGCGCGAGCGCAACCTGCACCGCTTCTCCTCCGGCAAGGCCAAGGCCGTCGTCGCGACCGACGTGGCGGCCCGCGGCATCCACGTCGACGCCGTCGACATGGTCATCCACTTCGACGCCGCCAGCGACGCCAAGGCCTACCTGCACCGCAGCGGCCGTACGGCGCGCGCCGGGCTGGAGGGTGCCGTCGTCACGATCACGACTCCGAAGTTCCTGCAGCAGGTCGTCCGCCTCCAGCAGAACGCCGGCGTGGTGGTGCTCCACCACGACATCCAGACCGCACCCGAGCACCTCTCCGCGAAGGCGCTGGCCAAGAGCGGCTCTTCCGCGCCGAAGTCCTCCTCCTCGTCGTCGTACGACAGGAAGCGGTCCCACAAGTCGGGCGGCTACAAGGGCAGCAACCCGAAGGCCGGCTACCGGTCCGGTGGCGGGTACAAGGGTGGCCAGAAGACCGAGACCGGCCCTCGCAAGAGCGGGGCCCCGTCGTACGGCAAGGGCAAGGCGTACGCCGGGAAGCGGGCGACCGCAGCCCGCTGATCAGCCGCGGGCCAGCGAGAACGCGATCGCGAGCATCGTCAGCCCGATCAGCACGTCCAGCACCTGCCAGGCCCGGGGCCGAGCGAGCACCGGGCTCAGCAGGCGCGCGCCGTAACCCAGGCCGGTGAACCACAGCACGCTGGCCAGCCCCGCCCCGGCCGCGAACCACCACTTGCCCGTCGGCCCGTGGTGGGCCGCGATCGAGCCGAGCAGGAGCACGGTGTCGAGGTAGACGTGCGGGTTCAGCCAGGTCAGGGCCGTCGCCTGCAGCACCGCGCCACGCAGTCGGGGCTCCGCCTCCGTGGCGGCGGCGAGCGAGTCGGGGTGGCGCGACCGCCACAGCGACCGCACGCCGTACGCCGTGAGGAAGGCGACGCCGAGCCAGCGCACGATCGTCAGCGCGGTCGGTGCGTGCTGCACGACGGCGCCGATGCCGGCGACGCCGGCGGCGATCAGCACCAGGTCGCTGACGGCGCAGATCGCCACCACCGGCCCGACGAACTGCCGGATCAGCCCCTGCCGCAGGACGAACGCGTTCTGTGCCCCGATCGCGACGATCAGTGAGAGACCGGTGAGCAGACCGGCCACGAGGGCGTCGAGCACGCCCTCACGCTAGGGGTTCGAGCGGCCACGGTCCGCGCGGACCACCCCCGGTGGATGGTCCGGGACGAGGCCGGCGAAAATCTCCGGGACTTTCTGGCGCTATGCAACGTGGACCGGGGTCCGTACGTGTTGAATGCCGGAGATCGTTCACTCTTCGGGAGGCACCAACATGTCATCACCCTTGCGGACGCACGCCCACACGGGCGCGCTGTCCGTGCTGACCGTGACGGCCCTGGCTGCGGCACTCACCGCCGTACCGGCCGACGCCACCACGGCCGCCCCCTCGGCCACCACGACCTCGTCGCTGTCTCGTCCCGTGGGGCCGAGCGTGCGCATGGTGACGATGCTGACCGGTGACCGCGTGGTGCTCCGCACCGACGCCACCGGCCACACGACCGCGTCCATCACGCCCGACTCGCCGCACTACGGGCGCCCGTTCGAGTACGTCGACGCCGGTGCCCACACCTGGGTGGTGCCGAAGCTCGCTCCCGCCACGCGCGCCCGTCTCGACCCCTCGGTCTTCGACGTCGGCGCCCTCTCCGGCCGGGTCCCGCTCACGGTCACCTTCGCCCCCGGCACTCGTGCGCGCGACCTGCCGGGCCTCGACGTCCGTACGTCGTCCGCGCACAGGGCCGTGAGCGGCCGCACGACCGCCAGCGCGTCGTACGACGCCAGTCGGCCGTTGCCGGCCGGCCTCGCCTCGTCGCTGTCCGGGGTCTCCTCGATCGCGGTGACGGGTGCGACGAACGGGACCGCCCAGCTCGACCCCGCCTATGAGCTGCACACGCTGACTCTCGATGCGACGACCGTGCAGGGCCGCCCCCTGCCGGGGGCCGACGTGTTCGTGATGAACACCGACGACGGCCGCCTGTTCGGCGCCTTCGGCGCCATCATCGACGGACAGTGGAAGGTGTCGGTGCCCACGGGCAACTACGTGATCGTCGGCGACGACTTCAACCATGTGGTCGTGAAGAGCGCCTCGGTCACCGGCGACACCACCGCCTCGTTCTCGATGGCGGACGCCACCGTCAAACCCAGGCTCACCCTGCCCGGCTACAAGACCCTCAGCCCCTCGATCGACGTGATCGCGAGCGACGAGCTGGGCCTCTCGTTCTTCGACTTCGGCTTCGGCGGCTTCCTGCCCCGGATCAGCCCGCTGGCCTCACTGGCCTCCGGCACCCTCCACACGGAGGTCGCCAACCTCTGGACCGTCAAGGGCTACCGCGAGTTCACGCTCGAGGGCCACCACGTCACGATGCACCCGATCAAGCGAGTGGCCTCCGCCAAGGAGACAGTGCTGGGCATTCCGCGCCACCTCACGTTCCACTACCAGCCGGGTGAGTTCGCCCGGGTCGCCATCAAGCACTATGCGACCGGCCCCAAGACCCCGGCCCTCGACGGGTGGATCGGCTTCAGCCCCATCGACTTCTTCGGCTTCACCGAGCTCTTCCCGTCGGTCCGGCCCGGCGTCATCCACGCCATGCTCCTGGGCCGCAAGAACCTGTCGTGGGACAGCACGACCACGGTCAACCAGAGCTTCCGAACCTTCGCGCAGCTGGCCGACCAGACGACGTACCGTCGCGGCCAGCACGCGCAGGTCCGGTTCTTCCGCGGTCCGGTGACGCCCGTCGTCGACTCGGGAGGCGAGTCGGCGAGCGCGGGGAGCGGGTGCGCGCTGTGCGTCAAGAACGGCGTGCTGCACGGCACCATGTCGATGATGACGAGTGCCGGCACCCAGCAGTTCGGCGTCGACCAGAACGGTGCGTGGGCCCTCTTCCGCGGCCACACCCGCCTGCAGCGGGGCGGGCTCGCGATCGCGCCGTTCGTCAAGGGCGTGACTCCCGGGCAGAGGATGACCCTCGTTGCCCAGACGACGCCCGTGGGCAAGAGGCACCAGCTGTCGTCGCACGTCAGCGACGTCTGGTCGTTCGCAGTTCCCGGCTCGGACGCACCGATCCCCTTGCTGCGGGCCGACTACGTGCCGCCGACGAACCTGAGCAGCCATGGAACCAGCGGCCGTGAGTCGTTCCCGATCACGTTCGACAACCTCGGCCCGCTGGACTCGCGGGTCACGTCGGCGAGCGTGAAGTGGTCGACGGACGACCGCACGTGGCATGCCGCGTCCCTGTCGCGCAAGGACGGCAACACGTTCCGCGTCTCCTACGTGAACCCGGAGGCCACCCGGGCACACCCCGCCGTCAGCCTGCGGATCACGGCCACGGACCGGGCCGGCCGTTCGATCTCCGAGCAGGTCCAGCACGCCTACCTGCTGCCCACGGGCATCACGCGCTCGGCTACCGCCGGCACGCAGGTGCACCGTCCCCGGTTCGACCCGAAGAAGCTCTGCCGTACGTCGAGCACCCACCAGTACCGCTGCTTCGTGAAGCTGAACGCGGCCACGAGGTCGGTAGGCCGGGCCCAGCCCGACCCGGCCGGTTGGGGTGCCCCGGCGCTGCGTCAGGCCTACGGCCTGTCCGGTCCGTCGGCGACCACGACGGTCGCGGTGGTCGTGGCCTTCGACTACCCGACGGCCGAGGCGGACATGAACAACTACCGTCGGCAGTTCGGCCTGCCGGCCTGCACGAGCGCGAGCGGGTGCTTCACCAAGCTCAACCAGAGGGGCCAGCCCGGTCCGTTCCCGCAGCAGGACTTCGGCTGGGGTGTCGAGGCCTCGCTCGACCTCCAGATGATCTCCGCGGCGTGCCCGACGTGCCACATCGTCCTGGTCGAGGCAAACCAGCCCTCCGACGGGGCGCTGGGCCGCGCCGAGACCGCGGCGGTGAACGCCGGAGCCACGGTGACCAACCACTCGTTCGGCCGGATCGAGCTGACCGGCACCGACACCCAGGCCGCGCTCTACGACCACCCCGGGGTGACGGCGGTCGCCTCGACCGGTGACTTCGGCTACGGGCCGGCCAGCTTCCCGGCCAGCTCCCCGGCCGTCATCGCCGCCGGTGGTACGACGCTCGCCCGGTCCGTGACCGACCCGCGGGGCTGGACCGAGCGGGCCTGGAGGTTCGCGGGGTCCGGTTGCTCGGCGTACTTCGACAAGGTGGCCGGGCAGACCGACCCGGCCTGCCACGGCCGCACCGACGGCGACGTCTCGGCGGTGGCGAAGGGCCTGGCGATCTACAACACCTCCCTGCCGCGAGCCTTCAAGGGGTGGCTCGAGGTCGACGGCACCAGTGCGTCGTCCCCGCTGATCGCGGGCATCATCGGCGCGTCGGGGTCCGCCGGCATCCGGCCGACCGACCTCTACTCGGAGCCGGGCGCGTTCCACGACGTGGTCGGAGGCGCGAACGGGTTCTGCCGGGGCAGCTACATGTGCACCGCGGTCGCGGGTTACGACGGCCCGACGGGTCTCGGTACGCCGAACGGCAGCATCCCGATGCCTCCGGGCTGAGCCCACGGCTGCACGACGAGAGCCGGTGGTGTCCTCACGGACACCACCGGCTCAGTCGTCGCTGCCCCCGCGGGAAGCTGTCAGAACGCGGTCTCGTCGAGGTCCATCAACGCGAGGTCGGTGTGCTCGGCGATGGCCCGCTCGGCCGAGATCCGCGGCAGGTTGGTCTGGGCGAAGAACTGAGCGGCAGCGACCTTGCCCTCGTAGAAGGCCTTCTCCTTGGCGGGCAGGTCGCCGGCCAGCCTGCCCAGCGCGACGTCCGCACCGCGGAGCAGGAGCCAGGCGCACACCACGTCGCCGAGCGCCATCAGCAGGCGGCTGGTGTTGAGGCCGACCTTGTAGATGTTGCGGATGTCGCCGCCCTCGGCGGAGGCGTCCGCGCTCATCAGGTCGTTGATCATCGCGCCGACGATCGCCTGGGCGTCCTCGAGGGCCGTCGCCAGCAGCTGGCGCTCGACCTTGAGCCGGCCGTTGCCGCCCTCGCTCTCGAGGAAGGTCTGGATCTCCTGCGCCAGGTGGCCGAGGGCCTTGCCCTGGTCCTTGACGATCTTGCGGAAGAAGAAGTCCTGGCCCTGGATCGCGGTCGTGCCCTCGTAGAGGGTGTCGATCTTGGCGTCGCGGACGTACTGCTCGATCGGGTAGTCCTGGAGGAAGCCGGACCCGCCGAGGGTCTGCAGCGACTCGGTGCCCAGCACCACCCACGAACGCTCCGAGCCGTAGCCCTTGACGATCGGCAGCAGCAGGTCGTTCACCGCCATCGCCAGCTCGTCCTTCTCGCCGGCGTGCTCGGCGATCATCACGCGGTCCTGCCACGAGGCGGTGTAGAGGACGAGCGAGCGCATCGCCTCGGCGAACGACTTCTGCGTCATCAGCGAGCGACGTACGTCGGGGTGGTGGGTGATCGTCACGCGCGGCGCGGTCTTGTCGGCAGCCTGGGTGAGATCGGCGCCCTGGACCCGCTCCTTGGCGAAGTCGAGGGCATTGAGGTAGCCGGTGGACAAGGTGGCGATGGCCTTGGTGCCGACCATCATCCGGGCGTTCTCGATGACCTGGAACATCTGCGCGATGCCGTTGTGCACCTCGCCGAGCAGCCAGCCCTGAGCGGGCTCGCCACCGCCGACACCCGGGTCGCCGAAGGTCAGCTCGCAGGTGTTGGAGACCTTGATCCCCATCTTGTGCTCGACGCCGGTGACGTAGACGCCGTTGCGTTCGCCGGTCGACTCGCCGGTCTCGGGGTCGAAGTGGAACTTCGGCACGATGAAGAGGCTGAGGCCCTTGGTGCCGGGGCCGCCGGCGCCCTCCACGCCGTGCGGGCGCGCGAGCACCATGTGGATGATGTTGTCGGAGAGGTCGCCCTCGGCCGAGGTGATGAAGCGCTTGACGCCCTCGATGTTCCAGGTGCCGTCGTCGTTGGGCGTGGCCCTGGTGCGGCCCGCGCCCACGTCGGAGCCGGCGTCGGGCTCGGTGAGCACCATCGTGGTCAGCCAGCCGTTGTCGACGATGTGCTGGGCGATCAGCTTGTCGCGATCGTTGCCGTTGCGGTGGATCACCCCGGCGAACATCGGGCCCGCGCCGTACATCCAGACGGCGGGGTTGGCGCCGAGCACCATCTCGCCGACGCCCCACTCGAAGGACGAGGGTGCCGGCGTACCGCCGAGCTCGGCGAGCGTGCCCAGACGCCAGTACTCGGCGTCCATCCAGGCGCGGTAGCTCTTCTTGAACGCCTCGGGGACCGGGGCGGTGTGGGTCTCGGGGTCGAAGACGGGCGGCGTGCGGTCGGACTCCTCGAACGACGCGGCGAGGTCTTCCCGGGCGAGCCGGTCGACCTCGGCGAGGATCTCGCGCGCGGTCGCGACGTCGAGGTCGGCGAACGGGCCGGTGCCGAGCACCCGGTCGGTGCCGAGGACCTCGAAGAGGTTGAACTCGATGTCGCGGAGGTTGCTCTTGTAGTGGCCCATCTGCCTACCTGTTCGCGTCGTCTCGTGGTCCGCCCCGGTCGCCGGGGCCGTGTCGAGAGTATGGCTACTCATCAGTAACTTCATTCTGCCCCGGAGGGTACGCGCAGGCAACCGACCCAGCCGGATCCGGCGCGGCTCGCCCGCCTCCGATGTGATGCAGGCCACGCGCGGGTGCGCGGTTCCGGGCGAGGTTCTGGGAGACTGCTCGCATGCGAGTCTCCGCCAAGGCCGACTACGCCCTCCGCGCCCTGATCGAGATGGCCGCGCGCGGCGACGGCAACCAGAACGGCCGCCCGGTCAGCGCCGAGGAGCTCGGCAAGCTGCAGGACATCCCCCACAACTTCCTCCAGGCGATCCTGGCCGACCTGCGCAAGGCCGGCATCGTGCTCGCCCAGCGCGGACAGGCGGGCGGCTGGCGCCTGGCCAAGCCGGCCGCCGACGTGACGGTCGCCGACGTGATCCGGGCCGTCGACGGCCCGCTCGTCTCGGTCTACGGCCTGCGGCCCGAGGCCGTCTCCTACAACGAGCGCGCCGACGCGCTCCAGCGCGTCTGGATCGCCGCCCGGCACTCGCTGCGTGACGTCTTCGAGCAGGTCTCCGTGGCCGACCTGGCCTCGGGCGCACTGCCGCCCGTCGTCGCCGCCCTCACCGAGGACGACGACGCCTGGCAGCCCCACTGATCTGGCCCTCGCTCGTGGCGCCGGAAAGGTTCACTCGACGCCGGTGACCCATTCGACGAAGGGTCGGAGGGTGCGCCAGTCGTCGCGGACGGCCTCGAGCAGCTCGGTGGTGTGGATGATCGGCTCGAAGCCGTAGTCGTGGCCGATGGTGAGCGACTTGTGGCGCAGCAGCTCGATGCGCGGATGGTCCACGTCGTACCCGCGCGGCGCGGTCTTGAGGGTGTGGCCGCCGATCGTCCAGCCGCCACCCTCCAGCTTCTCGAGCATCGACTCGAGCTCCCGGCCGGTGCGGTCGTCGTCGATGGCGGCGCGGATCGAGGCGATCCGGGGGCCAGTGGCGTCGTAGAAGCCGGCACCGGTGCGGACACCTCGCGCCGAGATCTCGACGTACCACCCTGTTGCCGGGCCGACGCCCACGAATGCGCCCTGCGCCGTCTTGTACGGCGTCTTGTCCTTGGCGAAGCGCACGTCGCGGAACGGGCGGAACACCTTGGCCTCGCCGAACTCGGGAGCGAGCGCCGCGCAGAGCGCGACCATCGGGCGGCGCACGGAGTAGTCGTAGGTGCCCTTGTGCTTGTCCCAGAACGACCGTGTGTTGTCGACCTCGAGGTCGTCGTAGAAGTCGAGGGCCTGGGGTGGGAACCCGGTGAAGTCGGCAGGCATGCCTCGACCCTACGGCCGGACCTGTCAGCGGGCCTCGCATCCCACGCGGCGCTGCGCACGGCAGACGTCGTGGCCCGGACCGCCGAACGCCGTGTCGTGGCGGCCGGCGAGCAGCCGGTCGTTGCCACCCAGCCCACGCAGGGTCGTGTGGCACCGGTCTGTGGATCCGGGAAGGCGTGGGTCCGCGACGAGCACGTTCCGACCACTCGTGCCGGTCAGCACGTAGTGGTCGCAGACGGCGGGCCACACCACGTGAACGTTCTCGACGTCCAGCACCGGCACCGTCCCACTGCTGTTGTTCAGCCCGTGGCGCAGGTCGATGCTCCTGAAGTCCGAGGAGTCGTCGATCACCCAGTCGGTGCCGGGTCCGCCGCGAAGCCGCCCGCGCAGGTCCAGCGACGGCGTGCTCATCAGGCCGGCGAAGTCACTCGGCTGGACATGGATCCGATCGTCGCCCTCGTCGCCCCGGACGACGTACGGCCCGGAGACGAACACCGTGTCGGCCCCCGCCTGGGCGCTCAGGATGCCGCCGTCGGCCGAGTCGCCCTCGAGACGGTCCGCCCCTCGCCCCCCGATGAGGTGTGCGCGCCCGCAGTCGCCGGAGCGAAGGTCGTCCTGCCCCGGCGTGCCGATGATCGTCGACGGCGTCGTGCCACCGACGTAGGTCTCGAAGGCGGCGAACGTGTCGCTGCCGAACCCGGTCACCGTCCCGGCACCGACGTCGAGGACGGCGTTCGTCGCCAAGGCTCCGATCGGGCACCTGTCGTCGACGGGATCGTCGCCCGCGACGCCGAGGATCAGGGTGTCGTGACCGTCGCCGCCGGCGAGCTGGTCGTCGCCCCAGTCGTCGATGACCGTGTCGTCGCCGGCTCCGGCGTCGATCACGTCGTCATCGCTCGACGGCGCCGTGGGCGAGGTCACGTCGGTCTCGCCTGCGATGCGGTCGTCGCCACCGCCTCCGAGCAGGACGTCGTCGCCCGTTCCGCCCTCGAGCTGCTCCGGCTCGTCGTCACCGTGCAGGGCGTCGTTCCCCGGCCCGCCCGACAGAAAGGCCGCGAACCTGAACGTGTCAGGGTTCGACACAGCGTTGCTCCAGAGATCGTCGTCCCCCTCGCCGCCCGAGATCTGAAACGTGGACGCGCCGCCGCAGATCGTGTCGTTGCCGCCGAGGCCGTCGACGGTGCCCGAGTCGGCGGTCGTCACCACGATCACGTCGTCGCCGGGTGTCCCGACGACGTCCCCGCCGGAGGACACCACGATCGTGGCTGGCTTGCCGTCGCACGTCTCTCCGGCCGCGTGTGCGGGGACAGTGGTCCAGAGAGTCAGGGTCGCGGTCACGAGCGAGCCCGCGACGACAAGGGGTCGTAGCCCCGAACGTGTGGTCATAGTCGGTCCGATGCGCGGGGGGAGTGTTTGGTTCGGTGGTCAGCCGAGGTTCGTAGTGACCTGTTGGTCGCCGGCGGCGGCGAACGCCGTCACGGTGAGGTGGTCACCGCCGCAGCGCGGTGGCGAGAGGAAGGCGTTGCCGCGGCCCTTCGAGGCGAAGACCGTGGTGAGGACGGCGTCCGAAGGGTCCCATCGGAGCAGGGTCGCCGGGTCCTGTCTCGTCGCTGGGTCGCGGACGAAGTACGCCGCCCCGCCGCAGGCCACCAGCGAGCCCGACGTACCGGGCCCGAGGTCGTACCAGCCGGTCGCGAGGTGTGCGTAGAAGTGGGCGGCCTCGATCCGGCGCTCGTTCGGGATCACCGACCACACCGCGCCGCCGGAGACCGCCGCGGAGTCCCAGCCCGTACAGGCGGTCACGCCCGGCAGGGGTACGGCGTGCGCACCCGCTCGGACCAGCAAGGTCCGGCATGAGGGATGGTGGGCGTCGAAGCGCATCAGGGTCGCCCCGTCGGCCGTGATCGAGGCGCGGCTGAGGCCGTTGCGCGGCGGAACACAGGTGTCGCCCTCGGGCCGGAGCGTGCCCAGGCTCAACCAGGTCACGCAGTACGAGCCGTGCGGACCAGCGGTGGCGTGGGCGAGCGTGTCGGGGCCGAGCGCCCAGGTGCCCCCGACGCTGGTCGGTGGGTTCGAGGTGCGGTCGAGGGTCCTGGCTCGTCCCGAGCCGAGGTCCACGAGAGTGGCGACGTCGGGTGTCTCCGCGAGCTTGTCCTCGCTGACCACGAGCGCATGCGCGCCGTCGAGGAAGGCGTCGGAGATCCGGGCGTCCGCGCCGGCCCGGATGGTGCGTGGATGTGGCCCGTCGAGGCGCGCGGCCGTACCGCCCTGGTCGACGGTGAGCTTCCAGTCGCCGCCGGCCGTCACCACGTCGCGGGTCGAGCCCGGGACCGGGTGCCAGTCGAGCAGGTCCGTCGTGGCCGTGACGACGACCGGGTGGTCACTCGTCCCGGTGGACGCAGCCGTCGGCGCTGAGGACGTCGACGGCGTGCTGGGCACGTCGCTCGAGGCCGCTGTGGTCGAAGGTCCTGAGGTCGGGCCGCCGTCCGCGGTGCTGGACGTGCCCGAGCCACAGGCACCGAGCGTGAGCACGCCGGCCAGGAGGAACGCGGCACGCCCCGCCCGGGTGACCGGACGTCGTACGGGCCTCACACGCCGACGTTGTGCTGGAAGTGCGCCTCGTTCGCCCGGTACGACTTGAAGGCGTTGCGCCACTGGACGCGGTCGATGAAAGGCTCGTCGGGGTGGAAGCGCTGCTGGTTCCACGGCTCGAAGTAGCCGAGCAGAGGGGTCTTCCCGTCTCGCTTCTTGTAGCCGCGGCCGACCTGGAAGTGACCGGAGCCGTCGTGGTCGAGGTACGGGTAGAACTGCGTGAGCAGCACGGGGTGCAGGATCACCGGGGCGCGGTAGTCGACGATGTGGCGCGCCATCAGCAACATCCACTTCTGGAACGACCAGTCGCCGATGTCGAGGGTGATGTACGGCCCGGCGTACGCCGCCTTGTCCCAGCCGGTGGAGCGGTTCACGACGTCGACCATCGAGGTGATCGACGAGCCGCTGGTCGTCGTACCGAGCTTGTCGGCCCAGTGCTGCTGCGTCCGCATCCGCCCCGACCAGCCCCACGTGATCATCTGCATCGCGGTCGGTCCGCACCAGTAGGTGCGGTGCTGTGGCTTCACCTCCCGTGCGTGGAGGACCTTCCCCTTGCGCGGGTAGTCGCGCCAGTGCTTGACGCGCTGCCGGGCCATGGACGACGCCGCCGCGAGGACGGACGACGTACCGCTGCGGGAGGCGGGGGTCGCGGCGGCCGTACGGACCTCCGGATGGCGGGCGAAGAAGTGGTGCGGGAGCGGAACGCCCTGCACCTGGTGGCGCAGCAGCCAGACCTTGGCGACCGAGCGGGCGGCCTCGGTCAGCTCGGCGGTCTGTGCGGCGGCGCGCTGGTGCGGGGTCAGGCGCGCGGCCTGACGGAGCGCGGCGATCATCGAGAGGTCGCCGGTGCTGGTGGCCTGGGTCGGGCGGGCGGCCTGGCGCGCGGCGACGGCGGCCATGCTGCGCTGCACCTGGGACTGGGTGCGGTCGGTCCAGCCAGAGCCGAGGCAGTAGCGCTGGCCCTCGAAGACCGCGCACCGGACGAGGTCGCCGGTCAGGGTGCGAGCCGGCGTACGGGCGGAGACCTGACGGCTCGTTCCGGCCGCCACGACGCGGTCGATCTCGCGTTGGTACGCCGGCGTCAGCCGGCCGTAGCCGGCGGTCAGGGGCGCGTGCCGATCGGGACCGGCGGTCCGGCGGATCGTGCCGTCGTCGGTGCCGCCGCCACGGGGCACGAACGGTAGTAGGGCGAGCACCAGGACGAGGGCTCCGAGCGTGATCCAGCGGGCGCGCGACATGGGGAAGACCTCAAGACTTCAGGAGTCACATCCACCCCACTGTCCACAATGGTCACGGGAAGAGTCAAGGCCACGGGCGGGGCCGACCCATGGGAAGGTAGCGGATGACCTCGTCGCTCGCCGTCGCTTCGCTCCGTCGAGCGGAGGGGTCTCGGCGACTGTGTCTCGCCACAGGACTGCGACTTCGTTCTTCTCGTCTTTCCGCGAAGCTCCGCTTCGCGGAAGACTCGGAGCGGATGACGAGACTCGAACTCGCGACATCGACGGTGGGCAGAGTGTCGCGCGGAGCGCGACGGCTGGGGCCAAGAGTTTGAGCTGGAGCGGATGACGAGACTCGAACTCGCGACATCGACGGTGGGCAGAGTGTCGCGCGGAGCGCGACGGCTGGGGCCAACAGTTTGAGCTGGAGCGGATGACGAGACTCGAACTCGCGACATCGACGGTGGGCAGAGTGTCGCGCGGAGCGCGACGGCTGGGGCCAACAGTTTGAGCTGGAGCGGATGACGAGACTCGAACTCGCGACATCGACGGTGGGCAGAGTGTCGCGCGGAGCGCGACGGCTGGGGCCAAGAGTTTGAGCTGGAGCGGATGACGAGACTCGAACTCGCGACATCGACCTTGGGAAGGTCGCGCTCTACCAACTGAGCTACATCCGCACGCCGGCGAAACCGGCGTGACGGATCGTACCCGAGGCTGTGCGACCAGTCAGATCGGCTCGAGCGCGGGCCGTTTCGGCTGTACGCCGTCGCCCGAGGAGCGCCCGGTGAGGCGTCGCTTGATCCACGGCGCGGCGTGTCTCACTGCCCACTCGAGGTCGGCCCGGCGTCCGGCCCGGAACGGGGTCTCGCCGAGCGAACCGGTCGGATCGGACAGGTCGAGGTCGTGGGGGACGCCCAGCGTGTCGAGCACCTCGATGGCGACCGCGCGGTGCCCGAGGGGCCCGAGGTGCAACCGGTCCTCGGACCACATGAGGTCGGGCCTGTCCGGTCGCATCCGCCAGGAGTCCAGGACGACGGCGCCGTGCCGCTCGGCGATCTCGCGGACCTGCTCGTTGTAGACCGCGAAACGTCCGCGCAGCCGGGCGAAGGGACCGCCACCACCGGGGTCGAACGCCGTGAAGATGCCGACCCGGGCGCCGGTCGCGGCGAGCGTGCCGATCGCGTCGTCGTACACCTCGGCGAGCGCATCGACGTCGCAGCGTGGGCGGATCAGGTCGTTGCCGCCGGCGTAGACGGTGACCAGATCGGGCATGAGGGCAAGAGCCGGCTCGAGCTGCTCGTCGAGGATCGGGCGGAGGGTGCGGCCACGGATCGCGAGGTTGGCGTAGCCGAAGTCGTCGGTGCGGGTGGCCAGCACCTCTGCGACGCGGTCGGCCCAGCCGCGTAGCCCGTTGGGGCGCGCGCGATCCGGGTCGCCGACGCCCTCGGTGAAGGAGTCGCCGAGCGCGACGTACCGGTGGAAGACGGGAGCGGTCACGTCCGGCATGGTGCCAGAGGGCTGGCGTCGCCGATGGCCCGGTAGCCTGCGGGCGTGCTGCTGAGCGACCGCGACGTCCTGGCCGAGATCGACGCCGGGCGGATCGTGATGGAGCCGTGGGACCCGGCGATGATGCAGCCCTCGTCGATCGACGTACGGCTGGACCGCTTCTTCCGGGTCTTCGAGAACCATCGCTACCCCCACATCGACCCGGCGGCCGACCAGTCCGACCTGACGCGGCTGGTGGAGCCGGAGGGCGACGAGCCGTTCATCCTGCACCCGGGTGAGTTCGTGCTGGGCTCGACGTACGAGGGCGTCACCCTGCCCGACGACGTCGCCGCGCGCGTCGAGGGCAAGTCGTCGCTCGGTCGGCTCGGCCTGCTCACCCATGCGACGGCCGGCTTCGTGGACCCCGGCTTCTCCGGGCACGTCACCCTCGAGCTGGCCAACGTCGCCACCCTGCCGATCAAGCTCTACCCGGGCATGAAGATCGGGCAGTTCTGCTTCTTCCGGCTGTCGTCGCCGTCGGAGCATCCGTACGGGTCGGAGAAGTACGGCTCGCGCTACCAGGGCCAGCGCGGCCCGACCCCGTCGCGCTCGTTCCAGAACTTCCACCGGACCTCGATCTGATGGCACCCACGTCGGCGGGGGTGACCGTCGCCGTCCTCGGCGGCACCGGGCCGCAGGGCCGGGGCCTGGCACGCCGCTGGGCCGCCGCCGGCGTGCCCGTCCTCGTCGGCAGCAGGTCGGCCGAGCGGGCCGCGGAAACCGCGGCTGAGCTCGCGGAGGCCACTGGTGGGGATGTCCGCGGCCTGTCCAACGAGGGCGCCGCCTCGGGCGCCGACGTGGTCGTGGTCGCCGTGCCGTACGACGGTCACGCCGACCTGCTCCGGTCGCTGGCCGGTGTGCTCGCGGGCAAGGTCGTCGTCGACTGCGTCAACCCGCTGGGCTTCGACCAGCAGGGCGCCTACGCGCTCGACGTCACGGACGGCTCCGCCGCGCAGGAGGCCGCGGCGATCCTGCCCGGGTCGACCGTGGTCGCCGCCTTCCACCACATCAGCGCCGCCTTGCTCGACGATCCCGAGGTGGCCTCGGTGGACACCGACGTACTCGTGCTCGGCGATGACCGCGATGCCACCGACCTGGTGGCCTCGCTCGCCGACGCGGTGCCCGGGATGCGGGGGGTGTACGGCGGGCGGCTGCGCAACGCGCGCCAGGTCGAGGCGCTCACCGCCAACCTGATCAGCGTCAACCGCCGCTACAAGGCCCACGCCGGGATCCGCGTCACCGACGTCTGAGCCTCGAGCCGATCGCCCAGCCACGTCGAGACGCGCCACATCGCCCGTTGAGACGCGCACCATGTACGCGTCTCAACGGGCGACAGGGCGCGTCTCGACAGGGGAACGGGTCACAGCCAGCTCAGCTTGCGGACCTTCCGGGTGCGACGCCGCACGCCGGTGGCCTCCTGCTCACGGTGGGTCGGGTGGATCCGGTCCTCGATGATGTAGCGGGCTTGTGCCTCGATCACGGTGGTGTTCATGGTCGTACTCCCTTCGCTGGTTGGTGGTGTGGTCAGACCTGGGTCAGGACGATGTCGCCGCTGACGGTCCGGGCCTCGAGCTCGATGTGGTCCTGTCCCTCCTGAGGAGCCCCGACGCTCTCGAGGTTGGAGCGGACCTTGCCGGTGACGGTGTTGATGTCGGCCCAGACCGGCGTACCGGCCGGGATCCCGATCCGGACGTCGCTGCTGGCGCCCTTGGCGCTGACCCGGCCGCGCCGGGCCGAGCCGACGGTGAGGTCGCCGCTGCCGGTGGACAGGGAGACGTCGCTGTTGGCGGTGACGACCTTGAGGTCGCCGGAGCCGGTCTTGACGACGGTGCGGGCGTTGGCGGTGCCGACCTCGACGTCACCGGAGCCGGTGGAGACGCTCAGCTCCTTGACGCAGGTGCCGACCGAGACGTCGCCCGAGCCACTCTTGACCCTGAGCTCGGCGAGCCCCTCGGAGACCTCCACGTCACCGGAACCGGTGTCGATCGACGCGGCACCCGAGAAGGTGTCGCAGGTGATGTCGCCCGAGCCGGTCTTGATCCTGGTCTCGGCCACCTGGCCGTCGACGGTGATGTCGGCGCTGCCGGTCTTCACCGCGAGCTGGCTGTCGGTGGGCAGGGTCACGTCGACGTCGAGGTCGTGGTCCTTGCCGAAGAACCCGCCCCCGCGCTTGGGGCCGATGACCCGCAGCTCGTTCCCCTCGAAGCCGATCTCGACCTCGTCGGCGTCCGGCCCGTCCACCTCGACGGTGGTGGTGTCGGTGGTGGTGGCGTGGATGCGTACCCGGCCTCGGCCGATCTCGACGGTCAGACCGATCGGCTCGTGGGTGTCGAACTGGCGCTGCATGGTTCCTCCTGGGGTGGCCCCGATGGTCGGATCAGGGTGTGTTCTGCCGGGGGAGCGGCCTGGTGCCGTCCCCGGTCGGGATGTGGTCGGTGGTGCGCCGGCGTCAGAGCCAGCCGGTCATGCGCTTGTTGCCGCGCCCCTTCGATCCGCCGAAGGGATCGCCGCCCCCGAAGAACGGGATGCTGGACAGGTCGACGTCGATGTTGATCGAGCCGTCGCGGCTGGCAGCGCGGACGACGTTGACGAGCCAGGTGTTGAGCGACTGGCCGGCCTCGTTCGCCCGCTCCTCGGCCTTGGCCTTGACCGACTCCGGGATCCGCAGGGTGATCCTGGCCAGGTTGCCGTCGTCGACCTCGTCGGGGCTCGGCGGGGGCGGAGGCGGGGGCGGGGTCGGGGTGGCGACATGGACCAGGAAGTCGAGGTCGCGCCCGTTGAGCCGTACGTCGACGCCGCCGTTCGGCATCTCGGCGGTGATCTCGGCGGCCGCCTGGGAGACGGCCTCCATGATCGCCAGCCGGGAGCTGGAGTCGAGGGCGAAGCTGAGGCGCTCGGCGGCCTGGCGGGTCTCGTCACCCGCCGAGTCGGCGGCGGAGACGAGAGCCTGCCGGAGGCTGTCGACGTACGGCGTGATGTCCATGTGCATCATCCTGACATCACTGTGATGTCATGTCAAGCATCAACTGACATCAAATGGCGTCACGGTGACATCGTCGCAGGTCAGGGGTGGTTCAGAGGTCGAACAGGGAGCCGCCCTCGTTGATGTCGACGTCGCTCCGGGGCTCGGACGCCGGCTGCGCCGGGGCGCTCGACTCCTTCTTCGCCTCGGGCTCAGGCTCGGGCTCGGGCTCGGGTCCGCCTCGGCATCGGGCTCGGATACGTCGCTCTCCGCCGGCTCGTCGGAGCTCACGGCCGTCGCGAGGGCGCTGACGTCGGCGCCCGTGGGGCGGTTGTCCTCCGGGGCAGGGAGGTCGAACAGGGATCCGGTGTCGGGTGGGGGCGTCTCGACGGGGTCGGGCGACGGAGGAGGTTCGTCGGCAGATGCTGCCGGAGATCCTCCAGTGTCGACGTCCTCGTCGTCTGCGGTGATGTCGAAGAGCGATCCGCTGTCGGGCTTCGTGGTCTCGACAGGCTCGGCCGGCGAGGTCTCCTCCGGTGCGGGCCCCGCCTCGTCTGGGTCGAGATCGAAGAGCGAGGAGCCGGGCTTGGTCTCGGCAGGCTCGGACGGAGACGCCTCCTCCGGCGCGGGTGCTTCGTCGTCTGCCTCGAGGTCGAAGAGCGAGGAGCCTGCTCGGGTCTGGACAGGCTCGGCCTCCGACGAGGGAGCAACCTCGGGCTCCGGTTCCGGAGCGGTCTCCTCGGTGCGCGCGGCGGGGGCGGCGGCGGGGGCGGCGGCAGAAGCGGGGGCTCGCGTGGCGGACTCGCCCCTCACCGAGGCCAGCAGCATCTGCGCGACGTCGAGGACCTCGACCTCCTCGCGCGCATGGCCGTCGGCCTGCTCCGAGGTGAGGCCGTCGGAGAGCATCACCCGGCAGAACGGGCAGCCGACGGCGATCTGGTCGGCGCCGGTGGCGACGGCCTCCTTGGTGCGGTTGACGTTGATCCGCTCGCCGAGGTTCTCCTCCATCCACATCCGGGCGCCGCCGGCGCCGCAGCAGAAGGAGCGTTCCTGCGACCGCTCCATCTCGACGTACGACGCTCCCGGCAGCACCTGCAGGAGCTCACGCGGCGGGGCGTAGACCTGGTTGTGGCGACCCAGGAAGCACGGATCGTGGTAGGTGATCGACCGCTTCGCGACCCCCGCGCCCTCGGTGACCGGGGTCAGCCTTCCCTCGCGTACGAGCCGGTTCAGCAGCTGGGTGTGGTGGACGACGTCGAGCTCGAGACCGAGGTCGCGGTACTCGTTCTTCAACGTGTTCAGGCAGTGGGGGCAGGTCGTGACGACCTGCTTGACCCGGTGCTCGGTCAGGGTCTCGACGTTCTGCTGCGCCAGACCCTGGTAGACGAACTCGTTGCCGGCCCGTCGCGCCGGATCGCCGGTGCAGGTCTCACCGTTGCCGAGGACGCCGAACGAGACGCCGGCCAGGTCGAGCAGCTCGGCGACGGCTCGCACCGTCTTCTTGGCGCGGTCCTCGTAGGCCCCCGCGCAGCCGATCCAGAACAGCCAGTCCACCGAGTCCATCGACTCGAGGTCCTCGCCGACGACCGGCACCTCGAAGTCGAGACCCTTCGCCCAGTCCATCCGTCCGGACGCCGACAGGTTCCACGGGTTGCCCCGGCCCTCGAGACCCTTGAAGAGCTGGTTGAGCTCGGCAGGGAAGTTGTTCTCGACCAGCACCTGGTAGCGGCGCATGTCGATGATGTGGTCGACGTGCTCGATGTCGACCGGGCACTGGTTCACGCACGCCCCGCACGACGTGCAGGACCACAGCACGTCGGGGTCGATCACGCCGTACATCGACTCGTCACCGATCAGCGGCCGCTCGAGCTCCTTGACCGCCGCTTCGGGCGCGGACCCGCTGTCTCCGGCAAGGATCGCCGGTGCCGCTGCCATCGCGTGGTCGCGCAGGTTCATGATCAGCAGCTTGGGAGACAGCGGCTTCTCGGTGTTCCAGGCGGGGCACTGCGACTGGCAACGGCCGCACTCGGTGCAGGTGGTGAAGTCGAGGAGCCCCTTCCAGGTGAAGTCCTGGATCGAGCCGACACCCAGCCTGGCCTCCTCGTCGAGGTCGTCGATGTCGTCGAGGGTGACCGGCTTGCCGGCCGAGATCAGCGGCTTCACCGCGCCCAGGGCGACGGGTCGGCGACCGAAGAGCACGTTGAGCGGGGCCACGAAGATGTGGAGGTGCTTGGAGTTCAGCACGAAGATCAAGAACACCAGCATCACGCCGATGTGGAGCAGCAGACCGATGCCCTCGAGGACCTCCAGGGCGCTGTGGGACAGGCCGTCGAGCAGGTTGCCGACACCGATCGAGATGAACGCACCGCTGGAGTAGGGGAGGGTGCCCAGCGCCGACGAAGCGCCCCGGAACAGGAACATCGTCCAGATGACGTTGAAGATCATGAACAGCGTGATCCAGGCGCCCGACAGGTGGGAGCCGAAGAAGCGACTGCGTCGGCCGAGGTCCTTCGGGGCGTTCCTGAGCCGGATCCAGACGAAGGTGAGGATCCCGAAGAAGGCCATCATCGCGATGAAGTCCTGCAGGAAGCCGAGGACCGGCCAGTGCCCGATGACCGGGATCGCCCAGTCGAGGTGCTCGCGCCCGAAGGCCAGCCCGATCAGCGAGCCGTAGGCCTCGAGGTAGACCGTCGCCAGGATCACGAACGCCCAGAACACGAAGAAGTGCGCGGCGCCCGGGACGCTCCACTTCAGCAGCTTCTTCTGGCCGAGAACCTCCACCAGCTGGGTCTTCACCGCCAGGCCGAGCCGCCCGGTGACGCCCTCGACGCGGTCGGGTGCCGGCTGCCCGCTGGTGATCAGCCGTTCGAGGAACCACACCCGGCGCCCCGCGATCGGCAGTGCGATCAGGTTGAGGAGCAGCCCGATGGCGAGTACGGCGGTCACAGTCACTCCGAGTGGTCGGGTGGTCACGGACGGGTCGGCGCCGACACTACGGGCCCACGGACCCGACCGTCATGCATGCTCGACCCCCGCGATCCTACCCACAGGTAACTTGCGGCCGTCGGGTCGGTGCCTCGTGTCAGACCGGTCCCCCGAGCCGCTTCGTCAGCGCCGTCGCCGCGCGTCGTACCTCCTCCGCGAGGGCGTCCGGCTCCCCCTCGGCGAAGGTGACCGCGAGGCCGGCGACCGGATGCTCGTTGTGGTCGAGGACGGGCGCGGCGACGCTGGCCAGGCCGGGGGTCACCTCGCCCTGCTCGGTCGCGTAGCCGCGGCGGCGGGTCTCCGAGAGCACACCGCGCAGGCCGCTCAAGGTGCGCGGGCCGGTGCCGTGCCGGTCCACGAAGGCCGACGGGTCGGGGTAGAGCGCGCGCACCTGTGCCGCCGGCAGCGCGGACAGAATGGCGCGCCCGCTCGCGGTCAGGTGGGCCGGGAGCCGTACCCCGACGTCGGTGACCAGGGGTGGCCGTCCGGGCGCGCGCTCCTCCACGACGTACAGCACGTCGCGGCCGTGCAGGACCGCGAGGTGTGCGGTGTGGCCGGTGCGGTCGACCAGGTCGGCGAGAAGTCGTCGGCTGATCCGCTGGAGCGGCTCCTGGCGGCTGTACCCGCTGCCGACCTCGAACGCCGCGACTCCCAACCCGTAGCGATGCTCGTCGGGCAGGTGGACGACGAAGCCCTCCTCGATCATCGCGGAGAGGAGGTGGTACGCCGTGGAGCGCGGCAGCCCGCACGCGCGGGTGATCCGGTCCAGCGGCACCGGGTCGGGCTGGCTGGCCAGGAACCGCAGGACACGCAGGGTCCTCGTCGCCGCCGGCACCTGACCCATGCCGGGATCGTCCCACGCGTACCAGGGGACGATCCCGGGTCAGGTCACTCGGTGGTGCGTGTGGTCGTGTCCTCGGCAGGGGTCTCCGTGGTCGTCTCGGGCTCGGCGCGGTGGCTCGTCGCCGTGGTCGACTCCGGTGCACCGCTCTCGTCGTTCCAGACGCTCGGTTCGTAGTCCGCCGACTTGGTGTTGACCTCGGGGTCGATCCGGTCGGCCTCGCGCAGCTTGTCCTCGTAGCCGGCCTGCTCGACCTGGTGGCCCTGTTCGGCCTGTGCGGCTCGTTCCTCGGTGCGCTGTGCCTCGCTCTTGGCGAGCTCGGCCTTGGCCCGCGCGTCCTCGGCCTGCCGCTGCGACTCGGTGAGGCCACTGGCCTTCGCCGAAGCCTCGGCCCGCAGCTCGTCGGCGCGGGCCCGGTGCTGCTCGGTGCGGCGCTTGCTCATCATCGACGCCACAGCGCCGATCACGACCAGCACCACGACGATCACGATGACCCAGATCAGCCAGGTCGGCATGGTGAGCTCCCTCCGTGCGCCCGGACGGCCCGGGACCGTATGACAGTAGACCG
This sequence comes from uncultured Actinomycetota bacterium, assembly GCA_963761515.1. Lineage (GTDB taxonomy): Bacteria > Actinomycetota > Actinomycetes > Propionibacteriales > Nocardioidaceae > Nocardioides. Next base: position 143,455 of record CAVXHO010000001.1, on the reverse strand, counting down.
GCGCGGACGACGGCCAACCCCCCGTAGGGGTGACCGTCCGGAGGCCCGGTCCGTCTCGGATCCCAGACACCCGGGACGCTGCGCCGGTGGCGCCGTGCTCCGGCGCGGGAGTTGGATGGCGACATGCAGACGGTGCAGGTGGGCGTGGGTCCGGTGTCGTTCGACGAGGTGGTCGCGGTGACCCGGGACGGTGCCGCGGTGGCGCTGACCGAGGACGCGCTCGCCGCGATCGACCGCGCCCGGGCCGTGGTCGAGGAGCTCGCGGCGGCGCCCACGCCGGCGTACGGGATCTCGACGGGGTTCGGGGCCCTCGCGACCCGGCACATCCCGAGCGAGCTGCGCGAGCAGCTCCAGCGCTCACTCGTCCGCTCGCACGCTGCGGGCTCCGGGCCCGAGGTCGAGCGCGAGGTCGTGCGGGGCCTGATGCTGCTGCGGCTCTCGACGTTGGCCACCGGTCACACGGGCATCCGACGGGAGACCGCACAGCTGCTCGCGTCCCTGCTGTCCGCGGGGATCACGCCCGTGGTCCGCGAGTACGGCTCGTTGGGCTGCTCCGGAGACCTCGCGCCGCTGGCCCACTGCGCCCTGGCGCTGATGGGGGAGGGCGACGTACGTGACGCGTCAGGGGCCCTGATGCCCGCCGCCGACGCGCTCGCTGCCGCCGGCCTGTCGCCGGTGGAGCTGCGGGCCAAGGAAGGCCTCGCACTGATCAACGGCACCGACGGGATGCTGGGGATGCTGGTGCTCGCGATCGCCGACCTCCGGATGCTGCTGCGGACCGCGGACGTCGCCGCCGCGATGAGCGTCGAGGCCCAGATGGGCACCGACCGGGTCTTCGCCGCCGAGCTCCAGGCCCTGAGACCGCAGGTCGGCCAGGCTCTCTCGGCCGCGAACCTGACCAGGGTGCTCGCTGGGTCCGGTGTGATGGCCGCCCACCGCGAGGACCGCTTCCACCGGGTCCAGGACGCCTACTCGCTGCGCTGCTCGCCGCAGGTGCACGGGGCCGCCCGCGACACCGTGGAGCACGCCGCCACCGTCGCCGGCCGAGAGCTGGCGAGCGCCGTCGACAACCCGGTCGTCCTGGTGCCGGACAGCTCCAGCGACGGGCCGGGTCGGGTCGAGTCGAACGGCAACTTCCACGGGGCCCCGGTCGCCTACGTCCTCGACTTCCTGGCCATCGTCGCGGCGGACGTCGCCTCGATCTCGGAACGGCGCAGCGACCGCTTCCTCGACCGCACCCGCAACCACGACCTGCCGCCGTTCCTCGCCGACGATCCGGGCGTCGACAGCGGGTTGATGATCGCGCAGTACACCCAGGCCGCGATCGTCTCCGAGCTGAAGCGGCTCGCGGTGCCGGCCAGCGTCGACTCGATCCCGTCGAGCGCGATGCAGGAGGACCACGTGTCCATGGGGTGGTCAGCGGCCCGCAAGCTCCGACGATCCGTCGACGGGCTCACGAGGGTCGTCGCGATCGAGCTGATGACCGCCGCCCGCGGCCTCGACCTGCGGACCACGACCGGCGACACCGCGGGCACCACCCCCGCGCCGGCCACCGGCGCCGTCGTACACCTGCTGCGTGAGCACGGGGTCGGGGCGCCCGGCCCCGACCGGTTCCTCTCGCCCGAGATCGAGGCCGCCGTTTCGCTGGTCGCATCGGGCGCCGTCCTGTCCACCGTCGAAGAAGTGATCGGAGACCTCGCATGAGCGACAACCCACGGCTGCCCATCCATGCCCCCCACGGCACCGAGCTGTCGGCGAAGAGCTGGCAGACCGAGGCGCCGCTTCGGATGCTGATGAACAACCTCGACCCGGAGGTCGCCGAGCGACCCGAGGACCTCGTCGTGTACGGCGGGACGGGCAAGGCCGCGCGCACCTGGCCGGCGTACGACGCGATCCTCGCCAGCCTGCGCGACCTCGAGGACGACGAGACGCTGCTCGTGCAGTCGGGCAAGCCGGTCGGTGTGATGCGCACCCACGAGTGGGCGCCGCGCGTGCTGATCGCGAACTCCAACCTGGTCGGCGACTGGGCCAACTGGGAGGAGTTCCGCAAGCTCGAGGAGATGGGCCTGATCATGTACGGCCAGATGACGGCCGGCTCGTGGATCTACATCGGCACGCAGGGGATCCTGCAGGGGACCTTCGAGACCTTCGCGGCGATCGCGGACAAGAAGTTCGGCGGGACCCTCGCCGGCACCATCACGCTGACGGCCGGGCTGGGCGGCATGGGTGGCGCCCAGCCGCTCGCCGTGACCATGAACGACGGCGTCGCGATCTGCATCGACTGCGACCAGACCCGGATCACCCGCCGCATCGAGCACCGCTACCTCGACGAGCAGGCCGACTCGCTCGAGGACGCCGTCGCCCGCGCGGTCGCGGCGCGCGACGAGCGCCGGCCACTCTCGATCGGTGTGCTCGGCAACGCCGCCGAGCTCGTGCCGCAGCTGCTCGAGCTGAAGGCGCCGATCGACGTCGTGACCGACCAGACGTCGGCCCACGACCCGCTGTCCTACCTGCCCGTCGGCGTCGCCTTCGACGACTGGCACGACGCCGCGGAGCGAGACCCCGCCGGATTCACCAAGGACGCGCAGGCCTCGATGGCCGCGCACGTCCGGGCGATGGTGGAGTTCCAGGACGCCGGTGCCGAGGTCTTCGACTACGGCAACTCGATCCGGGACGAGGCTCGCAAGGGCGGGTACGACCGCGCGTTCGAGTTCCCCGGCTTCGTGCCGGCGTACATCCGGCCCCTGTTCTGCGAGGGCAAGGGCCCGTTCCGCTGGGCAGCGCTGTCCGGCGACCCGGCCGACATCGCCGCGACGGACCGCGCGATCCTCGAGCTCTTCCCCGAGAACGAGCGGCTGCGGAAGTGGATCACGATGGCCGGGGAGCGCGTGCAGTTCCAGGGCCTGCCCGCCCGGATCTGCTGGCTGGGGTACGGCGAACGGCACCTGGCCGGTCTGAAGTTCAACGAGATGGTGGCCAGCGGTGAGCTGAAGGCGCCGGTCGTGATCGGCCGCGACCACCTCGACTGCGGCTCCGTCGCCTCTCCCTACCGCGAGACCGAGGCCATGCTCGACGGCTCCGACGCGATCGCCGACTGGGCGATCCTCAACGCGCTGGTCAACACCGCGTCCGGCGCGACGTGGGTGTCGTTCCACCACGGTGGCGGCGTCGGCATGGGCCGGTCGCTGCATGCCGGCCAGGTGTGCGTGGCCGACGGCACCGACCTGGCCGCGCAGAAGATCGGGCGGGTCCTCACCAACGACCCGGCCATGGGCGTGATCCGTCATGTCGACGCCGGCTACGACCGGGCCGTCGAGGTGGCGGAGGAGCGCGGCGTCCGGGTCCCCATGCAGAGCTGAGAGCCGCCGCCTCACGCTGACGACGCGAACCTGGGGGATCGCTCCCTTGCGGACCCCGACCGCTGGCACACTGACCGCATGTCCGACCCGGGCTCGCTGGATGAGGCCGTCGCGCTCATGTGCCATGGGAACGGCGACGCCTTCCGAGTCGTCTATCGCGCGGTTCACGCTCCCTTGCTCCGCTACCTCGAGGTCCTGGTCGGACCCAACGACGCTGAGGACGTGGCGTCCGAGACGTGGGGACAGGCGTGTCGAGACCTCGGGCGCTTCGAGGGCGACGCGGACGGGTTCCGCGGTTGGATCACCACCATCGGCCGGCACCGGGCACTGGACCTCCTGCGCCTCCGATCGCGCCGCATCCGGGCGGACCAGGACCTCACGGGCGTCGATCCGGCGGACTCCTTCGACACCGAGGCAGCGATGCTGGAGGGCTTCACGACCCGGGCAGCGCTCGCCGTGATCCGGAGCCTCCCCCAGGACCAGGCGGAGGCGGTGATGCTCCGGGCGGTGATGGGTCTCGACGCCACATCAGCGGGCGCCGTCCTGGGGAAGCGGCCCGGCGCCGTGCGCTCGGCAGCGCACCGCGGCCTCACGACGCTGGCACGTCGACTCGAGTCGCGGCCGGTCTCGTTGGTCCAGGTGCGTGACACTTTCGTGCCGCCCGGCGCTGAAGGAGTGAGATGAGCACGGTCTGGAGCAGGTTCCGCACGAGGCGTCGAGGGCAGCAGCCACTCGACACCGCGTCGTCCCCCCAGGTCGACAGGCTTCTCGACTCCGCACGCGCGCCGGCGACCCCCCCCGAACTGGCCCGTGAAGACGAAGCCGTGATGCTGTTCCACCGTGCTCATCTCGATCGTGCAGCCGCATCGAGGAGAGATGACATGAGAGCCACACCTTCGGCCCGGACCGGCGTCAAGGCCGCCGTCGTGACCGCCGGCGCGGTCCTGCTGTTGTCGTCCGGCGTGGCCTTCGCCGCCACCGGGCACGCCCCGTGGCAGGCCGCCGGAGGAACCGCAGGCGCCCGCACCACCGCGGTCTCCACCACTGCGTCGGACGGCGGTACGCCGACCACCGGCCCGGCCGCCCCGGCGTTCCGCGGGCTCTGCCGCGCCTACGCGTCCGGCAACAAGGCCGTTCACGGCCAGGCCCTCCACAGCCCGGCGTTCGCCGCGCTCGTGACCGCCGCCGGCGGGGTCGACAACGTCGCCACCTTCTGTACGTCGCTCACGGTCGTCCCTCAGACGCACCCCGCGCATCCTCTCCACCCCGCGCATCCGGCGCACCCCACGCATCCCGCCGGTGGCCCGTCGGCCGACCCGTCCGAGGCGAGCGACCCGAGCGAGTCCGGGGACCCGGCTCAGCCGACGCATCCCGTGCACCCCACACACCCGAGCCACCCCACGCACCCTGCGCACCCGACAAAGCCGAGTCATCCCACGCATCCCACGCATCCTGGGCACCCCACCCAGGGGGCGGATCCGACGCATCCCGAGCACCCGACGCACTCGACGCACCCGACGCCACCCGTCCCACACCTGACCGAATGGCGAAACCTGGCCGGCGAGCTCCACCGGCCGGTCGCACGGTTGCGGACGGCCCGGGTTGGGCCCACGGGTCGTCCGCAACCGTGCCTCCCTGGTACCCCCAGGCGGGCGACTGATGGGGGTAGGTCGTCCGCCTGGGTCTTTTCACTCTGCGCTGAGACCCCCGGCTCGTCCGCGCCACCTGTGGCTCCAGCAGCACCCCAGGCGGACGACCGGGGGTGCCTGGGCCGATCTCGTCGTCGACCCCACACCGACCCCGCCGCACTTCGGATCGTCCGAATCCCCCCACGGAGGGCCGCCGTCGCGCAGAATGACGCCTCGTGAGCCCTCGTCCGGCCAAGCGCCGCGTGAACCTGACCGATATCTCGTCCCGCGCCTGGGAGCATCCGGCCGACCAGGGCGCCCTGGTCGCACTCCGCAAGCTCAAGGGGTTCGACAAGGTCCTCAAGGCGATGTCGGGGCTGATCAACGAACGCGCGGTCCGTCTCGAGCTCCTCGGCTCGGCGATCCGCGTGGACGAGCGGCAGTTCCCCGTGCTCCACCGCCTCCTGGCCGAGGTGGGCGCCACGCTCGACGCCCCCCAGCTCCCCGAGCTCTACGTGCGGGCGTCACCGCTGTTCAACGGGGTCACGATCGGCATGGACAAGCCCGTGATCGTGCTGGACTCCGCGATCATCGACCTCCTCGACGAGGAGGAGCTGCGCTTCGTGATCGGCCACGAGCTCGGTCACGCGATGAGCGGGCACGCGCTCTACAAGACGCTGCTGCTGCGGCTGCTCAGCGTGAGCGGGCTGTTCTCCGCGATCCCGATGGGCGGCCTCAGCATCCGGATGATCATCGCCGCGCTGATGGAGTGGAGCCGCAAGTCCGAGCTCTCGGCGGACCGCGCCGGCCTGCTGGCGACCCAGGACCCGGCGACCGCGTTCCGGGCGCACATGAAGCTCGCGTCGGGCGGCCACGTCGACGACCTCGACCAGACCTCGTTCTTCGCCCAGGGTGCGGAGTACGCCGGCGCCACCGACATCCGCGACTCGGTGCTGAAGCTGCTCCTGATCGAGCGGCGCTCACACCCGTTCCCGGTCTCACGAGCCGCCGAGCTGCGCAGCTGGGTCGACTCCGGCGCCTACACGACGGTCCTCACCGGCGCCTACCCGAGGCGCGAGGACGACGCCACGGCTCCGGTCAGCGAGGCCGCGCAGGCCGCAGCCCGCAGCTACACCGAAGCGTTCAAGTCCAGCCAGGACGTGCTCGGGAAGATGATGCACGACGTCGCCGGCTGGCTCGGCTCGGCCAAGGGCTGGCTCGACGAGCAGATGCGCCGGCGCAACGACGAGGAGTAGTCCTCGGTCAGACCTGACGGCCTGCGATCGCCTCGTGCATCGCGAGCGTATGGCGAGCCGTGTCGACGTGGAGGCTCTCGATCATCCGGCCGCGGTAGGTGACCACGCCCGATCCGGCGCCGTCCTCCCACGCCTGCACGATGCCCCGCGCGTCCTCGACCGCCTGCTCGCTCGGGGCGAATGCGGCGTTCGCGCCCTCGACCTGGCCGGGGTGGATGAGGGTCTTTCCGTCGAACCCGAGCTCGCGGCCCTGGCGACACTCGGCCAGGAACCCGTCGGTGTCCTGCACGTCGTTGTAGACGCCGTCGAGGATCCCGCGGGCCGTGGCGCGAGCGGCCAGCAGCGTCAGGCCGAGTCCGGCCAGGAGGGGCTGCCGGCCAGGCACGTGCTCGGCCGACAGCTCCTTGGCGAGGTCGTTGGTGCCCATCACCAGCACCGTGAGCCGCGGGTGCGCCGAGGCGATCTCCTCGGCGTGGAGCATCGCGCGCGGCGTCTCGACCATCGCCCAGAGCTTCGTGTGCTCGGGGGCGTCGTACGACGTCATCGCGTCCACCAGGGTGAGCACGGCCTCGGCGCTGTCCACCTTGGGTACGACGATCGCGTCGGGCCCGGCTGCGCAGGCCGCCCTCAGGTCGTCGGCGTGCCAGTCGGTGTCGGCACCGTTGACGCGGATCGCCACCTCGCGGGCGCCGTACTCGTCGCCGGATGCCGCTGCGCAGGCGGCCTCGCGGGCGGCCGGTTTGGAGTCGGGAGCGACAGCGTCCTCGAGGTCGAGGATGAGGGCGTCACAGGGGATGGTCTTCGCCTTCTCGAGCGCCCGTGGGTTGGACGCCGGCATGTAGAGCACCGAGCGGCGCGGTCGGAAGTCCTGCTGGCCGGGGCTCACGCGTCGATCCCGGCGTACAGCTCGCGGAGAACGGGGTCGCGCTCGGCCAGCTGATCGGCGAGCTCGACGAGGACGAGGCACTGCTTGAGCGAGGCGTCGTCCTCCATCTTCCCGTCGAGCATCACCGCACCCGTGCCGTCGCCGCCGTCCGCCTCCAGCGCGGCGACCACGCGTCGGGCGTGGGCGATGTCCTCGGCGCTCGGGGAGAAGACGCGGTTGGCGATCTCGATCTGGGTCGGGTGCAGGCTCCATGCGCCGACGCAGCCGAGGAGGTAGGCGTTGCGGAACTGGTCCTCGCAGGCGACCGTGTCGGCGATGTCTCCGAAGGGGCCGTAGTAGGGGAAGATCCCGTGCGCCGCGCAGGCGTCGACCATCCGCGCGATCGTGTAGTGCCACAGGTCCTGCTGGTACGACGGTCGCGGGGCGTCCGGGTCGGCGGCGTCCCGGTCGCCGCGGACCACGTAGCCCGGGTGCCCGCCACCGACGCGCGTCGTCTTCATCCGCCGGTCGGCGGCGAGGTCGGCCGGCCCGAGGCTGAGCCCCTGCATCCGCGGACTGGCCCCGCAGATCTCCTCCACGTTGGCCACGCCGCGTGCGGTCTCGAGGATCGCGTGCACCAGCAGCGGCTCGCTCAGACCGGCCCGGGCCTCGAGCTGGGCGAGCAACCGGTCGACGTACGCGATGTCCTCGGCGCCCTGCACCTTCGGGACCATGATCACGTCGAGCTTGTCGCCGATCTCGGCGACCAGGGTGGTGAGGTCGTCGAGCACCCACGGGCTGTCGAGGGAGTTGACGCGGGTCCAGAGCTGGGTCGTCCCGAAGTCGGTCTCCTGCGCGATCGTCACCAGGCCCCGACGCGCTGCCTCCTTGTTGTCGGCCCTGATCGCGTCCTCGAGGTTGCCGAGCAGGACGTCGACGGTGCCGACCATCTGCGGCACCTTGGCCGCCATCTTGGCGTTCGAGGGGTCGAAGAAGTGGATCGCGCGGCTCGGCCGGGCCGGGATCTCCCGGAGCGGCTCGGGGGCACCGACGGCGAGCGGCCGGAAGAAGTCCTTGGCGGAGCGCATGCGCGGAACCTACCGCCGACGCGCGTCGCCGGGGTATGACGCAGTCCACTCGGGCGGCTGTGGTCGCTGCCGCCGAACCGTTCGACCTCAACGGACCGACCCCGCGGGACGTCATACGAAGCGGTCGCCGGGGCGACCAGGACGTATGACGTCCCGACGGGGGGCTAGGCGTGCACGGGTGCGTGAGGGTCGAGCTCGGCCTCGACGTCTGCGTCGTCGACGTCGGCGCTGTAGTCGTCCCACCGTGTCTGGTCGACGCCGGGGTCGACCTTCATCGCCCGGAACACGACGGTGAGCACGACCGTGACGAGCACGTTGATCCCGAACGCGACCACGGCGATGTAGACCTTGGTCTCGGTGCCGGGGAAGTTCACCAGCGGGCCGCCGAAGTGGGCCTGGGCCGGCGACGAGACGCCGTACGCCGAGCCAGGTGCCGTAGGCCATGCCGACCGCCCAGCCGGCCAGCAGCGCCCATCGGTGGAACCACCGGGTGTAGAGACCGACCACGATCGCCGGCAGCGTCTGCAGGATCCAGACGCCGCCGAGCAGCTGCAGGTTGATCGCGAACGTCCTCGAGAGGGCCAGCACGAACACCAGCGCGCCGAACTTCACCAGCAGCGACACGATCTTGCTCTGCCTGCGCCTCCTGCCTCGGGGTCGCGTCGGGTCGGATGAACGCCTTGTAGATGTTGCGGGTCCACAGGTTCGCCGCCGCGATCGACATGATCGCGGCCGGCACCAGCGCGCCGATCACGATGGCGGCGAACGCGACGCCGGCGAACCAGGGCGGGAACTCGTTCTCGAACAGCTGCGGCACCGACTGCTGCGGGTTGGGCGGGTCGCCGCGACCTTCACGCCGGCGGCGATCGCGACGAAGCCGAGCAGGGCGAGCAGCCCGAGCAGGAAGGAGTACGCCGGCAGCAGCGCGGCGTTGCGGCGGATCACCGACGCGGTTGCGGGTGGAGAGCACGCCGGTGACCGAGTGCGGGTACATGAACAGCGCCAGGGCCGAGCCGAGGGCCAGTGACGCGTAGGCCCACTGCGCGTGGGCGGCGGGATCATCCCCTTCGGCGACGCCTGACCGGCCGCGATCGCGTCGGCGTTGTCGGTGTTGAACTGGGTGAAGGAGTCGTTGGTCGCGCTGAAGATGTGGCCCCAGCCGCCGAGCTGGCTGGGCAGGTAGATCACCGCGACGATGATCACGACGTAGATCAGGGTGTCCTTGACGAACGCGATCAGCGCCGGCGCCCGCAGGCCCGACGAGTAGGTGTACGCCGCGAGCACGGCGAACGCGATGAACAGCGGCAGGTCCTTCACGAACCAGTTGCCGCTGCCGCCGAAGCCCATCACCTCGAGCACCGACCTGGATGCCGACCAGCTGCAGGGCGATGTAGGGCATCGTCGCGAGGATGCCCGGTGACGGCGACCGCCAGAGCCAGGGGCTTGGAGTCGTAGCGGCCCTGCACGAAGTCGGCCGGCGTGACGTAGCCGTGCCGGTGCGAGACCGACCAGAGCCGCGGCAGGAACAGGAAGATCAGCGGGTACACCACGATCGTGTACGGCACCGCGAAGAAGCCGACCGACGCTGCCGGCGTACAGCGTCGCCGGCACCGCGATGAAGGTGTACGCCGTGTAGAGGTCGCCGCCGATCAGGAACCAGGCGATGAACGTGCCGAACCCGCGACCGCCGAGCCCCCACTCGTCGAGGCTGTCGAGATCTGCCTTGCGCCAGCGTGCGGCGGCGAAGCCGAGGACGGTGACGACGAGGAACAAGAAGACGAAGACGCTGACCGCCACGGCGCTCATCGGACCGACCCCTCACCGCGGCGATCGGTGCGCTGGGACAGGACGAAGGCGATCGATGTCAGCACCGCCGAGAGCAGGATCAGCGCGAACTGGAACCAGAAGAAGAACGGGAACCCGAAGAGCGTCGGGTCCGTCTTGTCGTACAGCGGCACCCAGAGAGGGAGCACCACCGCCGGCAGCAGGATGACGATGATCAGCGCCCAGAGGCCGGTCGACGGCCGTCGTGCGGGGGCTGGTGGGTCCTGGGACATGGCACACCTCCGAGAGTTGCCGTCAGACGTACCCACTGCGACGACAGGTATGCGCGGGCCGGTCTCGAGGTGCGATCAGCGCCTCCGGCCCGAGGGCTACAGCTCGGCGACAGCCGGGTGCCGCATGACCGCGTTCCACTCGTGCACGCCGGCGACGGTCACGCCCGGGGCCGAGTAGTAGGGGTCCTCGGCGAGGATGGCGTCGACGTCCTCCCGCTGGTCGACGAGGAAGACGAGGAGCGAGCCCGACTCGTCGCTCCACGGGCCGGCGGCCAGCAGCCGGCCCTCCTCGGCCAAGCGGGCCAGTCGCTCACGGTGCCCTGGTCGGAGTTCGAGGCGGGCTGTGTCGTCGGAGAAGGCCAGCTGCACGGCGTACATGGTCGCCATCGTAGGCAGCAGGGTCGGCTCGCGGCGTGGCTAGGGTGGCGGCATGGTCGACTCGGTGCCTTCGCTGTGCGAGTGGGCGGGCGGCGCGTCGGCGTTGCGCCGGATGGTCGACGCGTTCTACGACCGGGTCGAGCGCGACGACCTGCTGACCGGGTTCTTCCCCGGCGGCGTGGGTGAGGAGCATCGGGCGCACGTGGCGGCCTGGTGGGTCGAGGTCTTCGGCGGCCCGTCGACGTACACCGACGAGCACGGCGGCTACGAGTCCATGCTGGCCCACCATCGCGGGCTCGGGATCACCTCCGAGCAGCGCTTCCGCTTCGCCTCTCTGATGAGTCTCGCGGCGGACGACGCCGGCCTGCCGGCCGACCCGGAGTTCCGAGCCGCCCTGGTGGGCTACCTCGAGTGGGGTACCCGGATCGCCCAGCACAACTCCCAGTCCGACGCCGAGGTGATGGAGCATGCGCCGGTCCCGCGCTGGGGCTGGGGCGTCGCGCCGCCGTACCAGCCCTAATCCGCTGGCGCCCGGCGCTCCCTGGCTGCGAGGGTCGCGTCATGCCGGACATCCACTTCGACGAGGAGATCGCCGCGTCGTACGACGACGACTCCGACGAGCGTTTCGACCCGGTGCTGCTGGCCTCGACGACGGGGTTCCTGGCCGAGCTCGCCGGCGAGGGCCGTGCCCTGGAGCTCGCCATCGGGACGGGTCGGGTCGCGGTACCGCTGGCCGCACGAGGCGTGGCTGTGTCCGGGATCGAGCTCTCGCCGTACATGCTCGCCCGCCTGCGGGCCAAGCCCGGCGCCGCCGCCATCGAGGTGGCGGAGGGCGACATGACCACCACGCGGGTGGACGGCGAGTTCTCGCTGGTCTACCTCGTCTACAACACGATCACGAACCTGATCACCCAGGACGAGCAGGTCGCGTGCTTCGAGAACGCCGCCAGGCACCTGGCGTCTGGCGGCTGCTTCGTCGTCGAGGTGTTCATCCCGGTCCTGCGGATGCTCCCGCCCGGCACGACCCGCCACGTGTTCGCCGACGAACCCGGCTACCACGCCTACGACGTCTACGACTTCGCCCAGCAGATCGAGTGGTCCCACCACCTGCGGCTGCGCGACGACGGGACCTACCGGCGCTTCGCTGCGCCGTATCGGTACGCCTGGCCCGGCGAGTTCGACCTGATGGCCAGGATCGCGGGGTTGCGGCTGCGGGAGCGCTGGGCCGACTGGGACAGGTCGCCGTTCACCGGTGAGAGCGAGCAGCACGTGTCGGTCTGGGAGAAGCCCTAGCGGGTCAGCGACTGCGGCGGAACCACCGGCGCCTGGGTCGTTCCGTGCGGGGCGGCTCCGGAGCGGTACGTCGTGCGGCCTCGGCCGCGCGACGGCGGGCGAGCCGCCGCTCACGCCAGGCGTCCACCTCGGACTCGACGTCGCGCGGCATCGTGATCAGCGGGCGGTCCGTCGACCGGGGTGTAGCGCGCCCGCATCACGCGGGCGTTGAACTCCTCGACCTCACGGCGTACCTCCGACTCGGCGGTGTGGCGGTCGAGCTTCGCGTCGAGCTCGGCGTCGTCCTTGCGGAGCTGGAGGGCCGGCGGCAGGACGCTGATCTTCTCGCGCTCGACCAGCTTCTTGAGCCACCAGTCGGGGTCGTGCTCGCCGCCGAGCCCCTCGATCGGCTTGCCCGGCGCCGGGCAGGTTGTCGAAGTCGCCGCGCTTCATGGCCTCCTGGATCTGGAGGTCCACCCACTGGTTCTTGTGCTGCATCCGCTGGGCCGCAGCGGCGCGGCCGGTGCGCTCGTCGCGCTCCGGCGTGCGGTCCGGGGATTCCGAGTCGCCCACACCGGCATATTTTGCCATGCCGGTGCGGAGGCGTCGCCCCGCGGTCAGTCCTCGCGTACGACGGTGGGGCGCGGCATCAGCAGGAGCCCGCAGGGCGGCGAGCAGGGCCGCGGCTGCACAGACCGACCAGACGACGAGGTACCCGTGCAGCGGGGCCTGGCCCTTGACCGGGTCCTTGATCGAGCCGGTGCTCGACAGCGCGATCGCGAAGATCGCCGAGGCGATGGCGCCGCCCATCGTCTTGGTCGCGTTGGTCATGCCGGTGGCGAAGGCGGTGCGGTCGGAGGGCGCACCCGCGGCGGCACTCGCCGGAAGCGCTGCGACGAGCGCACCGGATCCGACGCCGGCGATCGCCATGTTGATCAGTGCCTGGGCGGTCGAGTCGTGGAAGGGCAACCACAGCCCGTAGCCGAGGGCCACGAGCAGGGCCGAGAGCACGAGCGCGTTGCGCGGCCCGAGCCACCGGGTCGTGAGCGGCAGCGTGAAGGCGCCGATCGCCAGGAAGACCACGTAGACGCCGATCAGGGCCGAGACGAAGCCGGCGGTCGCGCCGAGCCCGTACCCGGCGACGTCGGGGTCGGTGCGGGCGAAGGTCGACAGGGGGATCTGGGCACCGAGCACCGACATCCCGAACAGGAACGCCGTGACCTGGACCGGCCACTGGAGTGGGCTGGCGAGCAGCCGGACGTCGACCAACGGCTCGGCCCGGCCCAGCTCGTAGCGGACGAACGGCAGCAGCGTCGCCAGGCCCACCAGGATCAGGACCCAGCCGAGTGGCTGACCCGGGCCCTGCAGGCGGATGGCGATCAGGCCGCCCATGACCAGGCAGATGGACAGGCTGATCAGGGCGAGACCGCCGAGATCGAGGTGCCCGCCGGCGCTCGGCGGGTCTCGCTCGATCCCGAACCAGATCACGACGAGCGCGGCGCTGACCACGATCGCCGGGATCATCAGCACGACGGTGAACGACGTGGCGCCGACGAGCGCGCCCGACGTGACCGCGCCGACGATCACGGCCAGCTCGAGGGCGCCGACCAGGATCCCGGCCGCGCGGCGGGTGAGCTGGTCGCGGCGCGTCATCAGGGCGCCGACCGACGTACGCCGGTAGACGATGGCGACCTCCATCGGCAGCCACACGACGTAGGCGCCCTGGATCGCGAACCCGATCAGGAACGTCGTGAACCCCGGAGCGAAGGCGAGGATCCACGACCCGAGCGCGGTGACCGCGGTCGAGAGGAGGAGCACGTTGCGAGCACCGACCAGGTCGCCCAGCCGCGCCAGGAACGGCACGGCGAGCGCCGAGACGACCAGCTGGGCCGCCTCGAACCAGTTGACGCTGGCGTTGTGGATGGAGAGGTGGTCGGCGATGTCCTGGTAGATCGGCGTGTAGTAGCCCTGCAGGATGCCGCTGGCCAGCTCGACGCAGACCAGGAAACCGACGATCTTCGCGAGCCCGTGCACCGGGCCGCGCGTCGTGGCAGCCGACTCAGTCGCCGCCACCGGGGAGTCTCTCGATGAGCAGGCGGTACCAGTCGATCCCGGCCAGGAACGCGTCGACGCCGAGGTGCTCGTCGTAGGAGTGGACGGCCTGGCGCTGGGCGGCGGTCATCTCGAACGGCGCGAACCGGTAGACGTGGTCGCAGATCCGCGTGAAGTGACGTGAGTCCGTCGCGCCGGCCATCACGTACGGCGCGGGCACGGCGTCGGGGAACAGCTCGGTCACCGTCGAGGTGACCAGGTCGAACGCCTCGCCGACCCTCGACACCGGGCTGGCCTCGCCGCGCTCGACGACCCGGATCTCGACGTCGTCGTCGTCGATCACCTTGCGGAGATGGGCGAGCGCACCGGCGACGGTGTCGCCCGGCATCACCCGGATGTTGACGCCCGCGGTGGCGGAGGAGGCGATCACGTTGAGCGCCGGGCTCCCGTCGAGGGTCGTGATGGCGAAGGTCGTCCGCGCCATGGCCGCGGCCTCGGGACCGGCGGCGACCAAAGCGCGGGAGAGCAGGGGCTTGATCCGGTCGGCCCGGCCGAGGACCGGCCGCAACGGACGCGGTACATGGGGGGCGAGGGTGCGCATCAGGTCGACCGTGGTGTCCGGGACCTGGGCGGGCATCGGGGAACGGTCGAGCTTGAGGATCGCCCGGGCCAGGCGCGCGGTCGGGCCGTTGCGGGCCGGCGTCGAGGCGTGGCCGCCGCGTCCTTCCACCCGGAGCTCCACGCTCGTGGTGCCCTTCTCGGCGACACCGATCGCCGCGACCGCCGGCTTCACCCCGGGGAAGGCCTCGTGGGCGATCGCGCCGCCCTCGTCGAGGACGAGCCACGGCCGTACGCCTCGTCGTACGAGCTCGTCGACGGCGGCCTCGGCGGAGGTGCCGGAGACCTCCTCGTCGCAGCCGAACGAGAGCCAGACGTCCTGAGCCGGACGGTGGTCGTCCTCGAGGAGTCGCTCGACCGCCTCGCAGATCGCGGCGACGCAGCCCTTGTCGTCGAGCGTGCCGCGACCCCAGACGGCGCCGTCGACGACCTCGGCGGAGAAGGCCGGGTGCCGCCAGGGCGCCGACTCGTCGACGGGGACGACGTCGAGGTGGGCCATCAGGACGACCGGCCGGTCGTGGCTCGCGCCGGGCCAGTGGAACAGCAGTCCGTGGCTCCCGACCCGGGTCAGCTCGAGGCGCTCGTGCAGCAGGGGGAACTGCGTCCGGAGCTCGGCCAGCAGCCGGTCGAAGGCGTCGGTGTCGACGCGCGACCGAGTCCCGGTCGGAGACGGTCGCGATGCGGACCAGGGCCTGCAGCTTCGCCACCGCGCGCTCGGTCATGGCTGCAACCTAGCCGGGGCGGTGGGGTCGTGTGCCTGAGACCGCACCGGGCCGCGGTCTCAGGCACACGACCCGTCAGCCGAGCGGCCAGGGCTCTCGGATCCGAGACGCCGTACGCCGGGTGGCGCGTTGACCCGGCGACCGCGGACCGGTGGACTGGGGTGGTGTCAGCCCCAGGAGCCGCGGTGTACGACGTCGGCCAGGGGCTTGCGCTTCCGGGCGGTGGGCGAGCCGGAGGGCTGCTCCTCGGTGGTGCGGTGACCGATCGTGATGGCACCGACCGGATCGAAGTCGTCGGGGATGCCGAACGCCGCGCGGGTCGCGGCCTCGTGCTCGGGCGGGATGCCGAAGAAGCACGACCCGAGACCCTCGTCGACCGCGGTCAGCAGGATCAGCAGGCTCGCCATCGCTGCGTCCATGTGCCAGAACGGCACCGGCCAGCGAGCCTCGTCCTGATCGGTCCAGCCCTTGTCGTCCTCGGCGTACCTGTTCAGATAGGCGGCCTTGCTCGAGCAGGGGATGACGACCACCGGAGCGGTCTGCATGCCGTCGAGCCAGCTGTCGGGGAGCTCGCCGGGGGTCGTGGTCACCTCCCAGAAACGGTCGATGTCGGGCCGCTGGTCGAGGACCAGGAACGCCCACCCCTGGCTGAAGCCGGCGCTGGGCGCACGGACGGCGTTCGCCAGCGCACGGTCGACGAGGGCGGGGTCGACCGGGGTGTCGGCGTAGTCACGGATCATGCGGCGGCGGCGTACGACGTCTTGGAACTCCATGGAGCCGAGTGTGCCTGACGACTTCGAGCGGATGTGGGCCGATCTGGCACCGGTGGGCCGGTCCGCCTCGTCGGGCGGCTACTTCCGGCAGCCGTTCACCACTCCCGAGCGCGAGCTCTCCGCGTGGTTCTCCGAGCAGGCCGCCGCTCGCTCCCTGCGCCTCGAGTCCGACCCCTTCGGCAATGTGGTCGCGTGGTGGGATCCCTCGATAGTCCCCGGCCAGATGGCTGTGAATTCGGCCGAATCACGACCATCTGACCGGGGACTACCCGCCGCCGGGGTCTTGACGGGGTCGCATCTGGACTCGGTGCTCGACGGAGGGGCGTACGACGGGCCGCTGGGGGTGGTCTCCGCGCTGGCGGCCGTGGACCTGCTGCGGGAGCGGGGGTTCCGGCCGGGTCGGCCGATCGGGGTGTCGGTGTTCGTCGAGGAGGAGGGGTCGCGGTTCGGACTGGCCTGCCTCGGCTCGCGGCTCGCCACCGGTGCGACCGACTGGTCGAGCGCCCGCGCCCTGCGTGACCGGCACGGCGTACCGCTGGAGGAGGCGATGGGGGAAGAGGGTCTCGAGGTCGAGAATCCCCAGCCCTGGTTGGACTCTGCGCGCATCGAGTGCTTCGTGGAGCTCCACGTCGAGCAGGGGCGCGACCTGATCGACCGTGGGCAAGCGGTCGGGGTCGCGAGCCGGATCTGGCCACACGGCCGCTACCGCGTCGACATCACCGGTGAGCCCAACCACGCGGGCACGACCCGGATGGAGGACCGCGAGGACCCGATGCTGACGTACGCGATGACCGCTCTCGCCGCCAACAAGCAGGCGCGGGTCGCGGGGCAGCGGGCGACGTTCGGCCGGGTGGAGACGACTCCCAACTCCACCAACTCCGTGCCGTCCGCGGTGACCGCCTGGATGGATGCCCGCTGCGAGAGCGAGGAGGCGCTCGCCGACCTGGTCGCCACCATCACGCGCCAGGCGGAGGAGAGGGCGGAACGCGACGGTACGACGCTCACGGTCACCGCCGAGTCGGTCTCCGGGGCGGTCGACTTCGACGTCGACCTGGCCGCCCGCATCGCCGCCGACCACGAGCGCGGCGACTGGCCGATCATTCCCACGCAGGCCGGCCACGACGCCGGAATCCTGTCAGCACAAGGGATCCCGAGCGCGATGCTCTTCGTCCGCAACCCCACGGGCATCTCGCACTCGCCGGCCGAGCATGCCGAGACCCCGGACTGCCTGGCCGGTGTCGACGCGCTCGCCGAGACCCTCGAGCGGCTCGCGACATGACGTCGTACCTCCTCGAACGGGCGTGGGTCGACGGCGCAGTCCACGACGAGGTGCTGGTCGACATCGCGGACGGACGGTTCAGCTCCATCACACCGTCGACGGACGTCTCCGACGACGACGTCACCCGCCTCCCCGGCCTGACGATCCCGGGGCTGGCGAACTGTCACAGCCATGCCTTCCACCGCGCCCTGCGGGGGCGGACGCAGCGCGGGCGGGGGACGTTCTGGACCTGGCGCGAGCAGATGTACGACGTGGCCGGGCGTCTCGATCCCGACACCTATCTCGCCCTGGCGACGGTCACGTTCCGCGAGATGGTCGCGGCCGGGATCACCTGCGTGGGGGAGTTCCACTACCTGCACCACCAGCCCGACGGCACGCCGTACGACGACCCGAACGCGATGGGGCACGCCCTGATCGAGGCGGCCCGGCACGTGGGGATCCGGATCACGCTGCTCGACACCTGCTACCTCACCGCGGGCATCGGGCGGCCCGTCGAGGGCGTGCAGCGCCGGTTCAGCGACGGCGACGTCGACAGGTGGGTCGACCGGGTCGACGCCATCGGCTCCTCGGACCACGCCCGGATCGGCGGTGCCTACCACTCGGTCCGGGCCGTGCCGCTGGAGCAGATGAAGCGCCACTCGAGCTCTCCGCTGCACATCCACCTCTCCGAGCAGGTCGCGGAGAACGAGCAGTGCCTGGCGGCGTACGGGATGACTCCGACGCAGGTCTTCGCCGAGGCCGGCCACCTCACCGAGGACAACACCTTGGTTCACGCCACCCACCTCACCGACGACGACATCGCGCTCATCGGCCGGGCCCGGGCGTACGTCGACTTCTGCCCCACCACCGAGCGCGACCTCGGTGACGGCATCGGGCCGAGCCGCACGCTGCACGACGCCGGTGCCCGGCTGACGCTGGGCTCCGACAGCCATGCCGTGATCGACCTCTTCGAGGAGATGCGGGCGGTCGAGCTCGACGAACGGCTCGCCACCCAGCAGCGCGGCCACTGGACGGCGGCCGAGCTCCTCAGCGCCGGCACCCGACACGACTCGCTCGGGTGGGTCGACGCCGGTCGCATCGCCGTCGGCTGCCGCGCCGACCTGGTCACCATCGGCACCGACCGCGTGCGTACGGCGGGCACCGGGGCCGACGAGCAGACGGCGGTGTTCGCGGCGGTGGCCGAGGACGTGACCCACGTCGTGGTCGACGGCCGGGTCGTCTTCGGGCAGGGTGACCGCGAGCAGCTCGGCCGCGACCTGGCCGCCGTGATCGACCGGATCTGGGTGGGCGCATGAGCTCCACCGTGATCACGGGCATCGGCGAGCTGGTCACGAACGCGCCAGGCGGGCGCGACCTCCTCGGGACCATCGAGGACGCGGCCCTCGTGGTGGAGGGCTCGACCGTGGCGTGGGTCGGACCGGCGGCCGAGGCGCCGCCCGCCGACGAGCAGCTCGACGCGGGCGGACGAGCCGTGCTTCCCGGCTTCGTCGACTCGCACTCCCACCTGGTCTTCGCCGGCGATCGCTCCGCGGAGTTCGCCGCGCGGATGGCCGGTGAGTCCTACGCCGCCGGTGGGATCCGCACGACGGTCGCCGCCACGCGTGCCGCCACCGACGAGCAGCTGACCAGCCACGTCGGCCGTCTGGTCCAGGAGATGCGCCGGCAGGGGACCACCACGGTCGAGATCAAGAGCGGCTACGGCCTCACCGTCCACGACGAGGCACGCAGCCTCGCCGTCGCCCGGCAGTTCACCGAGGAGACGACCTTCCTCGGCGCGCACGTCGTACCCGACGGCACCACCCCCGAGGAGTACGTCGCACTGGTCACCGGCCCGATGCTGGACGCCTGCGCGCCGCACGCCCGCTGGGTCGACGCGTTCTGCGAGCGCGGGGCGTTCGACGCCGACCAGGCCCGGGCCGTGCTCGTCGCCGGGGCAGCGGCCGGCCTCCGTGGGCGGCTGCACGCCAACCAGCTCGGGCCGGGACCCGGCGTACGCCTGGCCGCGGAGCTCGGTCTCACCGCGGTCGACCACTGCACCTACCTGACCGACGACGACGTCACCGCGCTCCGTGACGCCGGCACCATCGCGACCCTGCTCCCGGGCGTCGAGTTCTCGACCCGGCAGCCCTACCCCGACGCGCGACGGCTGCTCGACGCCGGCGTCCGGGTCGCCCTGGCGACCGACTGCAACCCCGGCTCGTGCTTCACCAGCTCGATGCCCCTCTGTGTCGCACTGGCGGTCCGGGAGATGGGGATGACGCCCGCCGAGGCGGTGTACGCCGTGACCGCGACGGCGGCCGGCGCCCTCGACCGGGACGACGTCGGGGCCCTCGTGCCCGGCCTGCGGGCCGACTTCGTCCTGCTCGACGCTCCCAGCCACGTCCATCTGGCCTATCGCCCCGGCGTACCCCTCGTCGCCGGCACCTGGATCGGCGGCCGACCACTCTGACGAGTGCCTCGCCGACCCCCTTCTGACCTGCGGTTTTGCAGGGTCTGAGGTAGTCCGGCCGCCACGGCGCAGGGATCTGAGGTAGGCGTGGCCGAGGGATAGGGCACGGTGCCGATGTCCGGTGCTACCTCAGGGCGAGAGTCTCTTCATGTCAGCCAGACAGGAACCACGAAGGGATCAGAGATGAACGACTTGTTCCTCCTCGAGCCGGAGTACCGCTACCACGCCGAGAGGGCCAGCAAGGACCTCAAGGCCGTGCGCAACCGCCGCTGGCTCCGCCGTCTCAAGGACGGCCGCGCGGCCGCCTCGCACGAGAAGAACTGGATCAGCTGAGGTGTCGTCCGTGGTCCACGACATCATGGACCGCATGACCTCGGAGCTGATCGGACGAGATGCCGAGCTGGAGCACCTGAGCTCCACGCTCGGCATCTCTGCGTCCGAGCCCTCCGCACCCGGCCAGCGCGCCTCGCTCCTGCTCGCCGGCGACGCCGGGGTCGGCAAGACCCGCCTCCTCACCGAGCTCCGCGACCGGGCCGTCGACCACGGGTGGCAGGTCCTCGCCGGTCACTGCCTCGACTTCGCCGACTCAGCCCTTCCCTACCTCCCGTTCTCCGAGATCACCGGCCGGATGGCCCGGGACCACCCCGACCTCTTCGACGACGTCGCCACCCGTCATCCCGCCCTGCTCCGTCTGCTGCCAGGTCAGCGGATGTTGAGCCAGGCCACCGACCCCGAGTCGATCCCCGCCGACCAGGCCGCCCTGCTCGACGGCGTCCACGCGCTCGCCGAAGCAGCCGGCGCCCGCCAGCCGTTGCTCCTGGTCGTGGAGGACCTCCACTGGGCCGACCAGTCGACGCGTGACCTGATCAGCTTCCTGTTCGGGCGTGGCTTCGAGGCGCCCGTGGCCCTGGTCGGCTCCTACCGCTCCGACGATCTGTACCGCCGCCACCCGCTCCGCCGCCAGGTCGCCGTCTGGGCCCGGATGACCGGCGTCGAGCGGGTCCAGCTCGACCCGCTCGACGCCGATGACGTCCGCCTCCTGGTCGAGCGCCTGCACCCCGACCCACTGCCCGAGGAGCGGGTGCGCGACATCGTCACCCGGGCCGAGGGCAACGCGTTCTTCGTCGAGGAGCTCGTCGGCGCCTCCTGGGCCCGCACCGGCGGCATCCCCGAGGACCTCGCCGACGTCCTCCTGGTCCGCCTCGAGGGCCTGGACGACGCCGCGGTCACCGTCGTACGTGCCGCGGCCGTGGCCGGTCGCCGCGTCTCCCATGCGGCACTCAGCGCCGTCGTCGACCTGCAGCCGGCCGACCTCGACCGCGCGGTGCGCGACGCGGTCGAGGGCCACGTGCTCGTGCCGAGCCGCGACGACTTCTACGAGTTCCGTCACGCGCTCCTCGCCGAGGCGGTGTACGACGACCTGCTGCCGGGTGAGCGCACGTCGCTGCACGCGGCGTACGCGCGGGCACTGCAGGACGGCCGCGCAACCGGCACTGCTGCCGAGCTCGCGCGTCACGCCCGCCTGGCAAAGGACTACGCCACGGCCCTGACCGCCAGCCTGCGGGCCGGCGACGACGCCCGTGGGGTCGGCGGTGCCGAGGAGGCCGCGCAGCACTACCTCCAGGCCCTCGACCTGTGGCACGACACGCGGTTGCCCGACGAGACCGACCTCGACCTCCCACGCCTGGTCGGCCTGGTCGCCGACGCCCTGATCACGGCCGGTCACCCGGCCCGGGCGCTCGGGGTCACCCGGGAGCAGTTCGACCACCTGCCGCCCGACGTCGACGACTCGGTCCGCGGGCAGCTGCTCGGCGTGATCGCAGGAGCGCTGATGATGACCGAGACGCAGGAGGACCCGCTCGCCCTCACCCGGCAGGCCGTGGAGCTCGTCCCCGACAAGCCCTCCAACGCCCGGGCGAAGGTGCTCGCGGTCCACGCCCGGATCCTCGGGCGCACCGGCCGTTACGCCGAGGGTCGCGAGGTCGCGATGACCGCGCTCGCCCTGGCCGAGCGGCTCGACATGCCGCGCCTGGCCAGCGACATCCGCACCACCCTGGTGGGTCTCGAGCAGAGCGGCGACTCGCCCGAGACGCTCGTCGAGTCCCTGCGCTCCGCGATCGACCAGGCGGGGCGGGCCGGTGCCTCCAACGCCGAGCTCCGCGCTCTGCTCCTGCTGGGCAACCACCATCTCGACCAGGGCGAGTTCGCCGCGGCCGACGAGACCGTCGAGCGGGCGACCGCCCGAGCCCGGGCCGAGGGCACGCCCTGGGTGCCCTACGCCGCCGAGGCGCGCTGGATCCACGGCGTCTCGCTGAGGCTCCAGGGCCGGTGGGACGAGTCGCTCCACGTGCTCGACATCACCGGCGAGGTGGTGCCGCCCATCTATGCCGCCCTCCTCACCGCGACGCGCGCGCAGATCCTGGTGGCCCGCGGCGAGCCGGGTGCCGAGGCGCTGGCCCGGGGGCTCCACCCGTTCTGGCGGCAGGAGGGGCTGGTCGCGATCACCGGCGGGTCCGCCGAGCTCGCGGTCCACGAGCACTCCGGGGACCATGAGGCCGCACTCGCGACGTACCGCCTGATCGTCGACACGCTGACCGGCATCTGGCACCCGCTCTTCCAGGCGCGGGTACGCCTGGCCACGACCGTGCTGGCGGCCTTCGCCACCGCTGCCAGCCATCGCAGCGCGGCGGAGCGTGCCGACGACGCTGGAGTGGTGGCCGGCCTCTTCGCCGACGCGCAGAGCGTGCTCGACCGCCGCGGTGACTCCCTGGTGTCCTGGGGTCCCGAGAGCCGAGCCTGGGAGGCCCGGCTCTTCGCCGAGCTGCTGCGGTGGAGGTGGACCGCCGACATCGACCCGCCGGCCCAGGAGGAGCTGATCGCGGCGTGGCGTGAGGCCGTGGACCAGTTCGAGGCCTACGGCGCTCCCTACGAGCTCGCCGTCGTCCGCTCCCATCTGGCCGAGGTGCTCGCCGCCACGGGCGACGCCGACGGTGCCCGGGCCCTGATCGAGGCCGCGACCGCCACCGCCCGCGAACTGGGCGCCGCGCCGCTGCTGAGGAGGCTCGGAGGGAGTGCCGCTCCGCGCTCCACGGCCATCGGCCCACGCACCACCCTCACGCCGCGCGAGTCCGAGATCCTGGCGCTCGTGGCCGAGGGCCGCAGCAACGGCGAGATCGGCCGCCAGCTCTTCATCAGCACCAAGACGGTCTCGGTGCACGTCTCCAACATCCTCGGCAAGCTCGACGCTTCAGGTCGCACCGAGGCCGCCGCCATCGCTCGTCGGGAGGGTCTGCTCGGCTGAGCGATGGGTGGCCCGCCGGTTTCACGTACTCGTAGTATGGCCGGCAGGAACGGAGCCGCCATGACCTCCCTCGACCAGACCGACACCGCCGACCTGACCACCCGCCGCTTCGAGCGGATGCGCCCGTTCGGGGGCGAGCCGGGACCGACCGTCGACTCGACCGGGCTCCCGCCCGGGCCGCACTGGCCGGTCTGGGTGCAGAGCATCGGGCTGCTGCGCTTCCGGCACCGGTTCGTGCCTCACCTGTGGCGCAGGTACGGCGACGTCTTCACCGTGCGGATCGTCCCCGGCGGCCGGCCCCTGGTGCTGTTCACCCGACCCGAGCACGCGAAGGAGATCTTCGCCGGCGATCCCGAGGTCTTCCACGCCGGCAAGGGGAACGCGATCCTCGGCCCGATCATGGGCGAGCACTCCCTGCTGCTCCAGGACGGTGCCGAGCATCGGCGGGCGCGCGCGCTGCTGATGCCGGCCTTCAACGGCCACGCGCTTCGCGGCTACCGCAGCCTGGTCGAGGAGGTCGCCCGTGACGAGGTCGCACGATGGCGGTCGGGTGAGGAGTTCCGCGGCCTGGACCGCATGAACGCGCTCACCCTCGAGGTGATCCTGCGCGTCGTCTTCGGGGTCACCGACGAGACCCGGCTCGCGCGGCTCCGGCCCTGCGTCAACCGCACGGTCAACATCAGCCCGGCCGTGCTGCTGGGCTGGGGCTACCCCCAGCTCCAGCGCTTCGGGCCGTGGAAGCGGACCGTCGAGAACGCCTACCGGCTGGACGACCTGATCTACGCCGAGATCCGCGAGCGTCGCCGGGCCACCGACCTCACCGAGCGCGGCGACGTGCTCTCGCGGCTGATCCTGGCCGGCAGCGAGGATCCCGTGGAGGCGGGGGACGAGCCGCCGCGACCCGACCGGCTGACCGACGAGGAGCTGCGCGACCAGCTCGTGACGCTCCTGCTTGCCGGTCACGAGACCACGGCCACCGCCCTCGCCTGGGCGCTCTACGAGCTCGGCAGCGATCCCGGTCAGCTCGCTCGTGCTCGCGACGCCGCACGCAGCGGCGACGACGCCTACCTCGAGGCGGTGCTGAAGGAGTCGATGCGGCTGCACCCGGTGATCCCGATGGTGGTCCGGACCCTGATGAAGCCGGTCACCCTGGCCGGCTGGGACCTCCCCGCCGGTGCGACGGTCGGGCCGTCGATCCTGGTCAACCATGCCCGCGCCGACAGCCATCCCGACCCCGAGCGCTTCGACCCGACCCGCTTCGTCGGCCAGAGCCCGCCGGTCAACAGCTGGATCCCGTTCGGCGGCGGCGTACGGCGCTGTATCGGAGCCGGGTTCTCGCTGATGGAGGGCGTGGTCGTCCTGCGCGAGGTCCTGACGGCGTACGACGTGACCGCGACCGGGCCCGATGTGCCCAAGGTCCGCAACATCACCAGCGTGCCGCGGCGTGGGGCCCGCCTACGTGTGGGCTGAGACACGACTTGGGCGTTTCCGGGGCGGCATCCTCCGGCGACCGTCACAATGACGCGATGGGGTGGGGGACGCGACTTCGCGCGCTCAGGATGGACATCGGTCCGTTCCGGGAGCATCGTGACTTCCGCCTGCTCCTGATCGCCGGGACGATCTTCTACCTCGGCGGGATGATGACCTACGTCGCCATCCCCTACCAGATCTACACGATGACCGGCTCCAACCTCGCGGTCGGCGCGGTCGGCCTCGTCGAGCTGGTCCCGCTCATCGTCTTCGGTCTGTACGGCGGAGCGCTCGCCGACCACGTCGACCGCCGGCTCCTGCTGATCTGGACCGGCATCGCGCAGGCGGCCTTCACCGCCTGGCTCGCCATCAACGCCTTCTCCTCCCACCCGCGCCTGTGGGAGATCTTCCTGGTCTCGGGCCTCCTCGCGTCGGCCTCCGCGCTCCAGCGCCCCTCCCGCGAGGCGCTGCTCCCGCGCACGGTGCGGCACGACGAGATGGTCGCGGCCAACGCGCTCAGCAGCTTCGGCATGCAGGGCGGGGTCCTGGTCGGTCCGGCGATCGGCGGCGTGCTCGTGGCCTCGTTCGGCCCGGGGTGGTGCTACCTGGTCGACATCATCGGCCTGTTCGTCGCCTCCATGCTGTACGCCGCGATGCGCCGCTACCCCCACGTGGGCGACACCGAGCCACCCAGCCTGAGCGGGATCCGCAAGGGCCTCACCTACGCGATGAGCCGCAAGGACCTCCTCGGCACCTACGTCGTCGACCTGATCGCCATGCTGCTCGCGATGCCGGTGGTGCTCTTCCCCGCACTTGCGGCCAAGGTGTTCGGCGACCCACATCTTCTCGGCCTGCTCTACTCCGCTGAGACCATCGGCGCGCTGGTGGCGACCGCGACCTCGGGCTGGACCTCCCGGATCCATCGGCACGGCCGAGCGATCGTGCTCGCGGCGATGGCGTACGGCGCGTTCGTCGCCCTCGCGGGCACCGCCGACAGCATCTGGGTCGCGCTCGTCTGCTTCGCGTTCGCCGGCGGCGCCGACATGATCTCGGCCGTGTTCCGCGGGACGATCTGGAACCAGACCATCCCCGACAACATGCGGGGCCGTCTCGCGGGCATCGAGATGCTGAGCTACTCCATCGGCCCCCTCGCCGGCCAGGTCCGGGCGGGCTTCGTGGCGGACCGGTGGAGCGTCCGTGGCGCGATCGTCAGCGGCGGCGTGAGCTGTGTCGCGGGCGTGGGGATCACCGCCATGTGGCTGCGCGGCTTCTGGTCCTACGACGAGCGCACCGACGTCCACGCCCTGACCGAGCGAGCAGCCAGGCAGCTCGCCGCCGAGCGGAGCGGACCCCGCCCGTAGTCGGTCCCTTCGGGCTCGCCCGACAGCGCGGACTCGGGCGAGGCGACCGGGATCCGTCGATTTCATCCTGGAGACTGACGGTGACCAGACTGCACTCGCAGCCCGTGGCGGGCACCCTTGCCCGCTCCGGGACAATGGGGGCGACGAGGAGGTGTGACGCGAGGTGAGTCAGGACGAGCAGCGCCCCGTGATCTACGGGTTGCTGGCCCTGGTCGGAGTGGCCGTGGCCGTCGGTCTGGTGACAGGCGTGGCGGTGATGGCGGGTGCCCACGTGGTCGGGCTCGGTGGCGGACACGCCGCCGTGGCTGGCGACGCCGGCGCGACACTGTTCCTGCCCAAGCCGGAGAAGACCAAGGCGTCCGACGGCCCCTCGATCACGCTCGGCTCCGAGCCGACCTCCGGCTCGACCCAGACCTCGAACCCCACCATCCACAAGCCCAAGAAGCAGATCTCGCTCCAGTCGGGCGAGACGTCGGTGTCGCCGATGGGCCGGATCGACCTGACCGGCACCTATCCGGGTGGCGAGGGCGCGGTGCTGAACGTCCAGAAGTTCAGCAACGGCTCGTGGCAGGACTTCTACTCGATCTCGGCCTCGGTCACCAACGGCCAGTTCGCCACCTACATCCAGACCGGCACGCCAGGCGTGAACCGCTTCCGGATGGTCGACTCCGACAGCACGCTCACCTCCAACGAGGTCAAGGTCACCATCCGCTAGCGAGCCAGGACGTTGCGACCCGGAGACCCGGGGGCATGAGGGCCGCAGGGGGCGACGACGCGCGCCTGCTCACGAGCCACCGATGCCCGCCGCGTACGACGCGCGGACACGGTGCGTCGTACCCAGGCGAGGGTGCCGGGCTGCCCGGCGACCACGCCGCCGAGCACGAGCAGCACCCCGACGCCCTGGAGAGGCCCGAACGCCTCCCGAGCGATCGCGACCCCGAGGGTGGTGCCCACCACCGGGTTGATCAGGCCGATCAGCGAGACCGCTCCCGCCGGCATCGCGCGCAGCCCGGTGAACCAGCACCAGTAGGCCAGGCCGGTCCCGGCCACCATCAGCCACAGGTAGCCGCCCACGGCGGGAGCATCGAGGTGCGGCGGCGGACCCTCGACGAGCAACGCCACCGGGAGCAGCGCGAGCCCGCCCACGACCAGCTGCCAGGACACCAGCGTGAGCAGGTCGACCGGCGGGGTCCATCGCTTGATCAGCACGAAACCGAGGGCCGAGACCAGCACCGAGCCGAACGCACCGACCAGGCCGAGGGTGTCGAGGTGGCCGGGCGAGCGCAGCACCAGCAGCGCGACGCCCACGACGCCGACGCCAGCGGCGGCGATCCGGGCGCCGCCCGCCCGCTCGCCGATGATCAGCGCCGCGAGCGCCATCACGGCCAGCGGCGAGGTCGCCTGCAGGGTCGAGGCCAGGCCGCCGGGCAGCCGGTAGGCCGCCAGGAACAGCAGCGGGAAGAAGAGGCCGATGTTGCACACGCCGAGGAGGGCGGCCCGCCACCACCAGTCGCCACGCGGGAGGCGGCGGGTCACGGCGAGCAGCACCAGGCCGGTCGGGAGGGCTCGCAGGGTGGCCGAGAGCAGGGGCCGGTCGGGAGGGAGCAGGCGCTCGGTGACCAGGTACGTCGTACCCCAGGCGGCCGGCGCGAAGGCCGTCAGCAGGATGGCTCGCCACGAAGAAGTTTCCATGGAAAGTAATATACCTTCCCGGGAAGATATAGTGAAGGGATGGAGCCGGACCACGTCGACGAGATCCTCACCCAGTGGGCGCGCGAGCGGCCGGATCTGGATGCGTCCCCGATCGGTCTGATCGGGCGGCTGCACCGGCTCGCCGACGTGCTGAACGTCGAGCTGCGCACGGTGTTCGCCGAGGAGGGACTCGGGGACGGCGACTTCGACGTGCTCGTCACCCTGCGCCGGCACGGGGCGCCCTACGAGCTCACCCCGAGCGAGCTCGGAGCGTCGACCATGGTCACGTCGTCGGCGGTGACCAAGCGGATCGACCGGCTCGAGCGCGGAGGTCTCGTGACGCGCACGGTCAGCGACGCTGATGCCCGCTCACGGCGGATCCGGCTCACCGCCGAGGGCCTGGCGCTGGTCGACCGGATGATGGGTCGGCACGTCGCCAACGAGCAGCGCCTGGTCGCGGGGCTGACCCCGGCGGAGCAGACCCAGCTCGCGGGCCTGCTACGCCGGTGGGGACAGCAGCTCGCGAGCCCCTAGATCGACTCAGCCCAGCCAGTCCATGCTGTTCGGGTTCGGGCCGGTGCGCCCGTCCTCCCCGCGGTCGAGCGCGGTGATCGTCGCGACGTCCTCGTCGGAGAGCTGGAAGTCGAAGATCGCGAAGTTCTCCCGCATCCGCTCGGCGCGCATCGACTTCGGGAAGACGATGTCGCCCCGCTGGACGTGCCAGCGGAGGGCGACCTGCGCCGGGGTCCGCTCGACGCGGCCGGCGATCTCCTTGATCGTCGGGTCGTCGTTCACCCGGCCCCTGGCGATCGGCGCCCAGGCCTCGGTGACGATGCCGTGCCGTGCGTCGGCGGCGCGGGCGGCCTCGTTGCCGAAGAACGGGTGCACCTCGATCTGGTTGACCGCCGGCACGACCCCGGTCGCGTCGATGATCGTCTGCAGGTGATCGGGCTCGAAGTTGGAGACGCCGACGGAGCGCGCCCGGCCGTCCTCGTGGAGCTCGGTGAGGGTGCGCCAGGTGGTGGCGTAGTCGCCGTCGTACCGCGTGGGAAGGGGCCAGTGGATGAGGAACAGGTCGACCTCGTCGAGGCCGAGCCGGCCGAGGGACTCCGCGAAGGTGCGCCGGGCATCGTCGGGACGGTGGAAGCCGTTGTTGAGCTTGGTGGTGATCCAGAGCTCCTCGCGCGGGATCCCGGCGGCCTTGATCGCGGCGCCGACACCCGCCTCGTTGCCGTACATCTGCGCGGTGTCGATGTGGCGGTAGCCGGCCTCCAGGGCTGCCTCCACGGTCTCCTGCGTCTGCTCGGGCGGGACCTTGAACACCCCGAAGCCGAGCTGGGGGATCTGGCGGGCGTCGTTGAGGGTCACGGTCGGCACGAGGGAATCGGTCATGCCAGGGCCGACAACACGATTGCGCAACTTATTCCGCCGGGGGCTGTCTCACGCCTGGATCTCTTGTCCGGCCCCTGTTAGATGGGGCGCGTGTCTGCGCCCCGTCTGTTCGCCGTGCTCGCCCTCACCGCCGTCCTCGCAGCGGGGTGCGGTTCGGGGTCCAGCTCGAACGACGGGGCCTCAGCGGGCGACTCGACGACGCCGGCGTCCTCGGGCTCCCTGGAGCTGCGGCCGGTGTACGCCCACTACACCCAGGGGGCGCCGCTCGGCGGTCAGCTCGGCCCCGGGGTGCCCAAGGACCTGTTGGACGCGATGAAGAGCCACGACTGCTCCTCGAAGGCCTCCGAGCTCCAGGGGATGCTCCTGGTCTGCGACGCCGACCAGACCGTCTACCTCCTCGAGGACCCCATCGTGAGCGGAGGGGTGGCCTCGGCGACCCCGGACCAGGTCGGTCACTCGAAGTTGTGGTTCCTCAAGGTGGCGCTCGACGCACAGGCCACCGGCACGCTCGCGGACGCGACCCAGTCGTTGGCGGGCTCGGAGATCGCGCTCGTCCTCGACGACCAGATCCTCAGCTCGCAGATCATCGATCCCTCGCTCGCCGGCGGTCACCTGGCCATCACCGGCACCCTGGACCAGGCGCAGGCGACCAAGCTCGCCCGCCAGCTGACCGCGTCCTAGGGAGCGACCCCTAGCCCCCCACCTCGTTGGGGTTGCGCCACTGCCGCTCGAACGGCAGGCGCCAGGTGAACGGCGCGATCAGCTGGTGGATCTGGTTCGGACCCCATGACCCCTGTGCGTACGGCCGCACGATGGGCGGGTTGTCCAGGAGGGGCTGGGAGAGCTCCCAGAGCCGCTCGATCCCGTTCGCGCTGGTGAAGAGCGTCCGGTCGCCCCGCGCGGCGTCGTAGATCAGCCGCTCGTAGGCCTCGAGCACGGCACCCGCCCAGCTGGTCTCGTGCATCGCGAACTGCATCGAGAGCTTGTCGAGCTTCATGCCCGGACCGGGTCGCTTGCCGTAGAACGACAGCGACATCTTCGCCTGGTCGGCCAGATCGAAGGTCAGGTGGTCGGGCCCGTGGTCACCGACACCCGAGCCCGCCGGGAACATCGAGCGCGGCGGCTCACGGAAGGCGATCGAGATGATCCGGGCGCCTTCGGCGAGGCGCTTGCCCGTGCGCAGGTAGAACGGCACACCAGCCCAGCGCCAGTTGTCGACGTAGCACTTGAGGGCGACGAACGTCTCGGTCTCGGAGTCGTGGGCGACCCCCTCGATGTCGCGGTACCCGACGTACTGCCCACGGACGACGTCGTTCGGCTCGATCGCGCACATCGACCGGAAGACCTTGTTCTTCTCCTCGCTGATCGCCATCGGGTCCAGCGTGGTCGGGGGCTCCATGGCGGTGAAGGCCAGCACCTGGAACAGATGGGTGACGACCATGTCGCGGTAGGCGCCGGTGCTCTCGTAGAACGACGCCCGCTGCTCGAGCCCGAGCTGCTCGGGTACGTCGATCTGCACGTGGTCGATGTGGTTGCGGTGCCAGATCGGCTCGAACAGCCCGTTGGCGAAGCGGAAGGCCAGGATGTTCTGCGCGGCCTCCTTGCCGAGGAAGTGGTCGATCCGGAAGATCTGCTGCTCCTCGAAGACCTCGTGCAGCTCGGCGTTCAGCTTCTGGGCGCTCTCGAGGTCGGTGCCGAACGGCTTCTCCATGATGATCCGGCTGCGTTCGACCAGGCCGGCCTCCTTGAGCTCGTGGACCACCGCGAGCGCGGCCTTCGGCGGCACCGAGAGGTAGTGCAGCCGGTCGAACTCGCCGGCCCGCTCGCCCTCGGCCTCCTCGATGGTGCGGCGCAACCCCTCGGGACCCGAGTCGCCGGGGGCCCAGTGCAGGAGCTTGGCGAACTCCGACCAGCCCTCGACGTCGTCGTCGTCGCCGCCGAACTCCAGGACGGCCTGGTGGGCGAACTCCAGGAACGAGTCCCGGTCGTGCTCGTCCAGGGAGGTGCCGACGACCAGGATGTCGCGCATCAGGCCGGTCTGGAACAGGTGGAGCATCCCCGGGAGCAGCTTGCGGCGCGCCAGGTCGCCGGTGGCACCGAACAGGACGACGGTCGTCGGCTTGAGAGGCATGGGTCCAGCCTGCCCCCCGCAGCCGCGAAAGAGAAGGACGACGTACGCCGTCCCGACTCTCAGCTGTGACCGTGCGCCAGCGACTCCTCCTGGACGGCGTCGGCCTCGGCGTCGTTCTCGGCGTCGGTGTCGGCGACGGCGCTGTCCTGCGGCTCGCCCTCGGCGTCCGCGTCCTGGTCCGCGCCGCCCTCGGTGTGGTCGTCCCAGGCGGAGTCGGGAGCGTCGGCCAGGCCGGTCAAGGAGAACGGGGCCGTGCCGGTGAGCGTGGCCAGCATCTGACGAACGTTGGCCAGCTGGGAGTTGATGCTGTCGCGGCGCTGGGTCGCGGCGGCCAGCTCGCGGTCGGAGTCGCTCCGGATCCGCTCCGCGGTCGCCTTGGCCTCGCTCACGATCTGGGCAGCGGACTCGCGGGCGTCCTCGGCGAGACGACCGGCCTCCTTGGCCGCCTGGGCGCGGGTCGCCTCGGCGTCGAGGCGGGTGCGCTCGGCCAGCTCGCTCATCTCGTCGAGCCGGGACTGCGCCTCACCCATCTTCTGCGTGAACTCGTCCTCGGCGGCGCTCCGGCGCCCGGCCAGGGTGGTCTCGAAGTCTGCGGCGGCCTTCGCTGCCCGGGCACGCTGCTCCTCGTAGACCGCCTCGGCCTCCTGGAGCCGGACCGAGGCGTCGCGCTCGGCGCTGTCGCGGTGCTCGTCGGCCGCCTTGCGCGCGTCCTCCACGATCCGGGCCGACTGCGCGTCGGCCTCGCTGTGGGTCCGGGCGGCGTAGCGGTCGGCTTCCTCGCGGACGCGCGCCGACTCCTGCTGGGCGCTCGCGCGGTGCGCGTCGGACTCCTCCTGCGCCTGGGTCCGGAGCTCGAGGGCCTCGGTCTCGGCCAGGCCGAGGATCTCGCCGACGCGGGACCCGAGGTGCTCGTAGCTGGCCGGCTCCGCGGGCGCGGTGGACGACTGGTGGAGCTCCTCGACCCGGGCGGCGAGTCCGTCGCGCTGGTGCGTGAGCTCGGCGATCGCGTCCGTGAGCTCACCGAGCCTGCGGTCGACCTCGGCCGGGTCGTAGCCACGCATCACGGTCTTGAAGCTGCTGTCGTCGGTCACTGGTCTGCATCCTCGGGGGTGGAGGGGTGGGGGTGTGGCACGGCAAGTGCCTGGATGACGCCTGAGAGCTGTCCGAGCTCGGCGGTGATGCCGTCGCGGCGGCGGGCGAGGAGGGCGATCTCCGCCCGCGCGTCCTCGAGGGTACGGCGTGCCTGTGCCCGGAGCTCGTCGGCCTCGGCTCGAGCCGCGGCGACCAGGCCGGCGCCCTCGGCGCGAGCGCGTCGCAGCTCGTCGTCGGCCGCGTGTCCCTTCTGGAGGATCTCCAGGGCGACCTGCTCGCGGAGGGTCCTGGCGCCGTGCTCGGCCTCGTCGAGGCGGTGCAGAGCCCGCTCTTCCGCCTCGTCGGCTGCCGCCTCCGCGTCCTCGCGGATCCGGGCCGCGTCGGTCTCCGCCGCTTCGCGCGCACGCGCGGCGTCCTGCTCGGCGAGCGACTGCGCCTCGGCGGCGGCCTGCCGGACGGCTGCGGCCTCCTGCTGCGAGGCATTCCGCTCTACGTCGAGCTTGCTGCGCAGCCGGCTCGTCACGTCGCCCAGGGCCAGTCGGGCACGGCGTACCCGGTCACCGGCCTCGCGATGGCCGACCTGCCGCAGCCGGTCTGTCTCCAGGTCGGCCGTCGCCAGCAACGACCGCACCGTCTGCTGGGTCCAGGTGGTCTGCTCAGCCGCCGCGTCGAGCTCGCGTCGGGCCTCGTCCTGCGCCGCGGCCACGACCTCCTCGGCCCGGGCGCGGGCGTCCGCCAGGACCTGGTCTGCCGCCTGCCGGGTCTCGTCGGAATTTGCGGACGCCGACTCCCGGGCGGCCCGGGCTTCCTGCTCGGCCTTCTCGAGCAGCGAGCCGGCCTCGGCCTCCGCCGCCGCCAGCAGGGTCTCGCTCCGGGCCTCTGCCTCGGCGACCCGGGACCCCACGAGGTCGCGGGTCTCGGAGTCCTGCTGGTCGGCGCGTGCCTGGGCAGCGGCGATCCACGCGTCGGCCTGCTGCTGCGCCTCGTGACGCAGACGTTCGGCGCTCGCGTGGGCCTCGTGCTCGTGCTCCTCGGCTGCGCGGAGACGCTGGGTGGCGACACTCTCGGCCTCCGCGACGATCTGGTCGTGGTGGGTCTGCGCGGCCTCCATCAGGAGCCGGGCCTGGTCACCGGCGTCAGAGACGACCTGCTGCGCGTCGGCCGAGCTGTTGTCGAGGGTCTGCTGCGCCAGGTCGCGCGCGTGTGCGGCCTCCGCATGGAGCTGCTCGGCCTCCGCGTGGAGGCGCTGCGCCTGCTCGGTCAGCGAGCGGGCCTCGTCCTCGGCCTGGGTCTGGAGCTCCTCGGCGACCCGTTGGGCATGACGAAGGAGGGCTGCAGCCTGTTCGTTCCAGGCTGGGCTGGGGGTGGGTTCGGGCTGGCCCTGCATCGCGACCATCCGCTGATCCTCCCAGAGGATCGCCGGGAGTGGGAGAGGAGGTGGTCAAGAGGGGTGATGCGGGCCCGGTGAAAGAGAAAACGCGGAACAGATGTCGACCGGGAGGTCCCGAGACGCGATCTGTTCCGCGTTTCCGCCGAGATGGCAGGTCGTCCGGCGCGGGCCGGGACGCGGCTCGCGCCGGCACCCGGGTAGTGGAGTGCCGGCGCGAGTCGGTACGACGGGCATGGCGCGAGGAGCAGGGAGTCACCTGCGGCCGTGCCCGTCCAGGCGTGTCAGTGCGCAGGGCGGACGAAGCGGAACGCCCACCAGGGCAGCCGGTAGTGCTCGGTCGGCCGGCCGCTCAGGGGCGAGGTCTCGCGTCGTGCGGCGCGGATCTCGGCTCGGGCGGCGCGTGCCTGAGCGCGGTGCTCGGCCTGCACGACACGCTCGTCGATGGTGTGCTGGGCGACGGTCAGGGCCAGGTTCGGGCTGGCGACGAAGGTGTTCATGGTCTGCTCCTCGGGACTCTGGTGGTGTTTCCTCGTGACCACCACTGTGCGACTAAGACGTCGTCGGCGAATCGGGCAGATGACGTAGTTGGGGCCTCAGATCGCGCGGTGAGGTGGGGGCGTCAGGCGGTCATCGGGAGTCTCAGGTCGTGCGAGATGAGGAATCTGCCGGATGTGGCACGCCGGTCTTACCTCGACGGTGGGTGGTGAAGGAGCCGGAGCCACCGGCCGGAAGAAAGGTCACCACCATGTCCAGCACGATCAGCACTCACCAGCCCCACCACGTGCCGCTCCTCGCCTCCCTCGCGATCGCAGGGGTGATCGCTGCAGCCGGCGTCGTCGGCGTCGCCTGGCACGAGTCGGGGACCTCAGGCGGGTCTGCGCCGGCGCAGACCTCACCTCTCCCGGGAGCGTTCCAGAACGCCAACGTCGCCGAACGCAACCTGGAGCAGTCCGGCGCGAACGCCAACGTCGCCGAGCACGACCTTCAGCAGCACGCCGGCCAGGGGGTCGGCAGCGACGACTTCCAGTCACCGGCCGGCGGTGGGAAGACCGTCGGTGGGCCCTGAGCCCGAGCCGACCACGGGGGTGGATCGGGCGGGGGAGCCGACGGCTTCCCCGCCCGATGTTCGTCAGAGGACGCGCTGGTACCACGCGGTGTCGAGCCAGCGGTCGAACTTCCGGCCGACCTCGCGCATGGTGCCGAGGTGCTCGAAGCCGCAGGCCCTGTGCAGAGCCACGCTCGCGGGATTGGGCAGCGCGACCAGGGCGAGAGCCACGTGCATCCCGTCGGCAGCGAGGCGGGGGAGGAGAGCGTCGTACAGGCGTCGGCCCAGGCCACGCCCGCGCGCCTGCTCGGCGAGGTAGACCGAGGTCTCGCGGGTCAGCCGGTAGCCGGGCCGCGGGCGGTAGTCCGACGAGTAGGCGAAGCCGACCACCTCGCCGGCGTCCTCGTCGACCAGGAAGTGGTCTCCCGGCTCGTCGCTCGCCAGGCGGTGCGCCCAGTACGACGCGGGCGGTGGCTCGAGGTCGAAGGTGGAGATCCCGGTCAGCACCTGCTCGTCGTAGATCGCCGTGACCCCGGCGAGGTCGTCGTGCGTCGCCGGGCGGATCGTCACGGCAGCATCCCGTGAGCGCGGAACATGCGCTCGTAGATGTCGCGCACCACCGGTTCCTTGTGCCGGTTGTAGTCCATCCCGGTGCCGCCGCCGGGCCGCTCGTTCATCTCGGTGGCCGCCGCGCGCTTCGCCTCGGCGTACGCCGCGAGGTCGTCGGGGTGCTCGCGCAACCAGGCCTGGAACATCAGGTGGCGCACGACCTCCGGGCAGTCGGGGCCGAAGACGTGGAGGTGGGTGACGGGGTCGTCGTACCTGAGCAGGCGATGCTCGTGCCACCAGGGCTCGCGGATCCTGAGGACGAAGCCCACGGCCTCCAGGTCCGGGATGTACGACGGCTCGTCGGCCGGGTCCGCGACCACGAGGTCGACGTCGATCACCGGCTTGGCCGGGAGCCCGACCACGGAGGTGGAGCCCACGTGGTGGATCTCGAGCACCCGGTCACCCAGTGCGTCTCGCACGACGCCGGCGACGCGGTCGAAGTCGGCCGGCCAGTGGTCGTCGTACTCCACCACCTGGATCTGGTAGGGGAGATTCTGCTGGCCGGGCACCCAGGCGTCGACGCCGGGCGGGTCTTCGTGGAAGCGGGTGATCTCTTCGTCCGAGGGCATAGCACCACGCTAGCGAGGGCGGCCCTCGCGGATCTCGAAGGCCTGCGCCGGTCGGTTGGTGGTGATCATCCAGATCCGCGGGTCGTGCAGGAGCCGTCGCTGGAGGCGTGGGCTGTCGACCGTCCAGACCAGTAGGGGGACCCCGATCTTCTTGGTCCAGCGCGACAGCCGGATGATCGCCAAGGCGTAGTGGGCCGCCACGGCGTCGGCGTGCGAGTCGGCGAAGCGGCGGTGCGGGAACACCTCACCCCACAGGCGCCGCACGGCCTCGCGCCACGAGAGACCACGGATGCTCGAGCCGATGCTCATCCCGACCAGGAGCCCCGAGCGCCGCTCCACCGCCCATGAGCGCATCGCCCGGGTGGCGCTGCGTCGACCGGTGGTCATCACGATCCGGTCCGCGGGCAGCCCGTCGGTGAGTGCCGCGAGCAGGTCGGCCTCCCACGACTCACCGTCACGGCGCGCATGACCCGAGGTCTCGAACTTGACGTCGACGTGCGCGCCCATGTCGGTCGCCGCCAGCGCCGCGAGCAGCTGGTCGAGCCGGAGCACCTCCGGCGCCCGGCTGTGCACGGACAGCCAGTCGAGGGTACGGATCGGGTCGCCGTCCACGTCGGGGTCGTGCGCGATCACGAACACGCCGTCGGTGCACCGTCGTACGTCGAACTCGCAGTAGTCGGCGCCGACGGCCGCCGAATGGGCGATGCCGGCCAGCGGGTCCTCGACCCCTCCGACCTCGCCGAGCTCGGTGAAGCCGCAGCGATGGGCGGAGATCAGGACCCGGTGCGCCGCCACAGTCGAACCGTAGCGCCCCGGCGCGCGGCGGTTCGTGGTCGTTCGCTCCTATCTGCGGCAATCGCCCACGCGCTCGGGTCGGCCGGGTTACGGTCGCGCTCCACCTCACCAGAAGGACACACATGACTCTCCTGTCGCGGGCCGCGGCCGCCGCCGCCCTGGCCCTCCTCGTCACCGGTCCTGCGCTCTCCGCGGATGCTGCCGGCACCAACTTCAAGACGCTCGCGAAGAGCGCCGGCGGCAAGATCCAGGCCTGCAAGGTGAAGACCCCGGACGGGGGGCCGTGGAAGGTGAAGCTTCGCGTCGATGCGTCCGGGGCCTCCACCCGCGTCAACGGCGGGGCCTACGTGACCAAGGACGGTGTGGCGACTCCTCAGAAGTGGAAGAGCGGCTGGGTCACCAAGGGACACCTGTCCGACGTGGGCACGGTGAAGCTCCAGCCCGGAAAGCACTTCGTGCTGACCGCGACCATCGGCACCGACGACATGGGCACCGGCGCCACCTTCGCCGCCGGCGACCTGCGCGGCTGCTGAACCCGACGGGGGGTCCGTGCCGCTCCCCGTCCGAGCCCCAGGCCTCCGACGCGAGGATGAGGCATTTGCCGGATGTGTGCGGGGGGTCTTAGCGCGAGCGTCATCTCAGAAGGTCGAAGAACGACCCCGTGAGAGGACGAAGCCATGAGTACCGCAGTTCCCACCCAGCAACGATTCACCCACCACCACCCCACGGCGATGTTCGCCGCTGCCGCTGCCGCCGTGATCCTCGGCGGTGCTGCAGCGGTCGGCTTCGCGGTGTCGCAGGACAACAGCACGGATGCACCGAGCGGGTCGGGCACCACGACCTCGGCGCACCAGCACCAGCAGTGCCCGGACCCTCGCTG
Source organism: uncultured Actinomycetota bacterium (assembly GCA_963761515.1). Taxonomy (GTDB): domain Bacteria; phylum Actinomycetota; class Actinomycetes; order Propionibacteriales; family Nocardioidaceae; genus Nocardioides. The sequence continues at coordinate 105,932 of CAVXHO010000001.1, read as the reverse complement.
TCTCCCGCCTGCCCAGCACGTTCACGCCCACCAGTTCTCCGGGTCCAATGCGATCGAGGGCGGCGGACAGCTGGTCGGCACGCCCTGAGGCGTCGAACGTCAGCGACGGAACCGGAGGGTGAGGATCTGGAACGGCCGGAGCGAGAGCTCCGTGCCGTTCCAGTCGTCCACCTCGAGCCGTCGCTCCAGCAGGTCGACGACCTCGGCGCTCGTCGCCTCGAACGCCGGAGTCACCCGCACCCGGGTGCGGGCACCGAGCGGCTCGTAGAGGCGTACGACGACGTCACCGGAGCCGTCCTCGGCGAGCTTGACCGCCTCGACGTAGGCGGTGCCGCCCTCGACGCGCACGAGGGGTTCGACCGCTCGTCCCCGGCGGTGCCGCAACGGAAGGTTCAGGCCGTAGCCGGCCCGTGCCGCGTCGGCGACGCGGGCGCCCGGCACGATCGCGTGGCGGAAGGCGTGGCGCCCCTGGTCGGTCTCGGGATCGGGGAAGTGCGGGGCACGCAGCAGGCTGGCTCCGATCCGTGAGTACGTGCCGCCGCCGGGCCGCGGGTGGCGCGTCACGTCGTGGCCGTACGTCGTGCGGTTGGCGAGCGCGACGCCGTACCCCTCCTCCGACACCAGCACCCAACGATGGGCGCAGACCTCGAAGCGGGCCGCATCCCAGCTGGTGTTGACGTGGGTGGGCCGGGCCACGTGGCCGAACTGCGTCTCGTAGCGCGCCTCGGCGGCATGCACGTCGCAGTCGACGGTGAGCTTGAGGACCTTCTCGCTCTCGCGCCAGTCGACAGCGGTGTCGATCTCGATCCGGCCGAGGTGCAGGGCGATCCGCTGCTCCACGGTCGACCCCCCGAACGACCGGCGTACGACGACCGCGTCGCCGTCGACGCGGAGCTCGTCCAGGTCGGTGAGCGGCGTGACGCTGCTGCGGTAGTGCGCGTCGAGGTCCCACGCGTCCCAGCGGCTGGGATGGTCGGGGTGGAGCTCGAGCAGGTTGGCGGCACCGTCGGGTGGCAGCACCTCCCGGTCGTGGCGGAGATCCCGGATCGAGCGGATGATCCCGGTCGCGTCGACGACGACCCGGAAGACGTCGCTCTCGAGGACCGCGCCGCCGTCGCCGGTCGCGCGCGCGGTCGATGCGAGCCGGTCCTCGGCAGGTGTCGCGGCGCCGAGCGGGGGGACGTCGAGCCTGCTCACCGGCGCAGCGTTGAAAGCGATCGGCTCGTCTCCGTCTCCGTCTCCGGCGAGCGCGTCCAGAGCGCGGTCGATCAGCGACTCGAGGTCCGCCATCACCCGGGCGTACGTCGCGCGCGCCTCGCGATGCACCCAGGCGATCGACGAGCCGGGCAGGATGTCGTGGAACTGGTGCAGCAGCACCGTCTCCCAGGCTGCCCGCAGCTCGTCGTACGGATAGTCGCCGAGCCCGCGGACGAAGGCGGTCGCCGACCACAGCTCCGCCTCGCGCAGCAGGTGCTCGCAACGACGGTTGCCGTCCTTCATCGCGGCCTGCGAGGTGTAGGTGCCGCGGTGGATCTCCAGGTAGAGCTCCCCGGTCCACACCGGGGCCTGTGCGGCGTACTCCTCCTCGGCGGCGGTGAAGAACGCCTCTGGCGTCTCGACCCGCACCCGGGGCGACCCGGCGAGGTCGGCGGTGCGCCGCGCGCGGCCGAGCATCTCGCGGGTCGGCCCGCCGCCACCGTCGCCGTACCCGAACGGCGCCAGCGCCCGCGACGCGACGCCTTTGTCGCGGAAGTTCGCGGCGGAGTGGGCGAGCTCGTCACCGGTGAGCTCGGCGTTGTAGGTGTCGACGGGCGGGAAGTGGGTGAAAACGCGGGTGCCGTCGATGCCCTCCCACCAGAACGTGTGGTGGGGGAAGGGGTTGGTCGTGTTCCACGAGATCTTCTGGGTCAGGAACCACCGCATCCCGGCCAGGCTGACGAGCTGTGGGAGTGCCGCGGTGTAGCCGAACGAGTCCGGGAGCCACACCTCCCGCGGCTCGACACCGAGGTGCTCGGCGAACCAGCGCTTCCCGAGCACGAACTGCCGGGCCATCGCCTCGCCGCCGACCAGGTTGGTGTCGGACTCCACCCACATCCCGCCTACCGGGACGAAGCGCCCCTGCTCGACGTAGGCCAGGACCCGCGCGAACAGCTCCGGGTACGCCGACTCCAGCCACGCCCACTGCTGGGCGCTCGACATCGCGTAGACCAGCGAGTCGTCGGTGTCCATGAGATGTACGACGTTGGCGACGGTGCGGGCGACCTTGCGCACCGTCTCGCGGACCGGCCACAGCCACGCGGAGTCGATGTGGGCGTGGCCGACGGCGGAGATCGTGTGGCCTCCGGGCGCTGCAGGGGTGGAGAGCACACCGGCGAGCTCGGCGCGCGCCGCCGCGGCCGAGCCCACGACGTCCGAGAGGTCGAGGACGTCGAGTGCGCGCTCGATCGCGGCCAGCAGCTCCGCGGCCCGTTGGTCGTCGGGGAGGCTGCGGCGAAGGCCGTCGGCGACGTCGAGGTCGGCCACCAGCTCGGCGACGTCGGTCTCCCGCCGGCACACGTCCGCCCGGGAGAGGGCGTAGAGCGGCTCGGGTCCGGAGGTGAGCCGGTCGCCGAGGGTGGTCGGGCGGAAGCCGGTGAGGACGGTCGGGTTGGCCGCGGACTCGACGTACCACTCGACGGACGTGCCAGCCGTCGCCGGAAGCCAGTCGTTGAGCGGGTTCAGGCCCTTGACGATGCGCCCGTCCGGCTCGTGCACGAGACCTTCGGCCTGGAAGCCCGGCACGGCGCGCGTCCATCCCAGGTCCAGCACGGCCTCGAGGCTGCCCGGCTCGTCGGGCACCGTCGCGGTGAGCCGGAACCACGAGGTCCCCCACGCGGGGCCCCAGCGCTCGCCGACCGCGGCGGCTCGGTACGTCGCGTCGCGCGCGATCTCGAAGGGCACCGGCTCACCGACGTGGCCGTCCACGGCCGGAGGGACGTGCCACACCTCGACGGCCAGCGGGGTGATGGTCGTGTGGACGGCCGGCCGGAGCCGTTCGGCCAGGACACGGGCGAGCCGAGCCTCGATCTCGCGACGGCGATCGTGCATGGCCCGAACGTACGCTGCCTGAGTACCGTCACGGACCGTGATCAGCCCTGCCGCACGGACGGCCCTCGACCAGCTGGTGGCCCGCGACGACCCGACGATCCTCGGTCTGGTGCTGAGCGGTTCGGCGGCGCGCGGGATGGAGACGGAGCGCTCCGACGTCGATGTCTACGTCGTGCGTGCCGACGGCGCCGGTCTCGAGACGACTCGGTCCCCGGAGATCGACGAGATCCCGATCTCGGTCGACCAGCTCGAGGAGGCGCCGCCGTACGGCTCGGAGGGCTGGTTCTTCCGCTGGTCCTTCGCCTACGCCCGGGTGCTCCGGGACGAGACCGGCGGCCGTGTCACCGCCGCCGTACGCCGGCAGGCGGTGCTCGACGACGCCGAGCAGCGGTCGCTTCTCATCGACCACGACAAGCTCGACGGCTGGGTGAACTTCGCCTATCGCTCGCTGAAGAGCCACCGCGACGGCCGCGGCCTCGAGTCCCGGCTCGACGCCGTGGAGTCGGTGCCGTGGCTGTTGGACGTCGTGTTCGCGCTGGCCGGCCGCGTCCGGCCCTACAACAAGTACCTACCGTGGGAGCTGCGCGAGCACCCGCTCGCCGTACCGGAGTGGTCGGCCGAGGCGTTCCTGCCCGAGATCGACCGGCTCCTGGCCGCAGACCCGGCCGCGCTCCGGCGTACCTTCGCCGTCGTCGACCGCGAGGTCCGCGTGTGGGACGCCGCCCACGCCACCACCGTCTGCGGGGACACCATCGACGGCTGGGAGGCGGAGCTCGCCGTGCTGCGCGGGTGATCGCCCCGCGAGCTAGCTCGCTTGGCCGCTCGCTTCGCCCGTGTCTTTCGGACTGCGTCCGAGAGACGAGATCGTCGTGGCTGGCGAGCAAGCCCGCTTCGCCGCTCGCTGCGCCCGTGTCTTTCGGACTGCGTCCGAGAGACGAGATCGTCGTGGCTGGCGAGCAAGCTCGCTTCGCCGCTCGCTGCGCCCGTGTCTTTCGGACTGCGTCCGAAAGACACGTGCTCGCTCGGGAACAAACACCACAGCCGGCCTCGTTGGAGCAGACGAACGAAGTTGAGTCGATCCGGCTCAACGAGTTTGCTTCCAACGTGCGCAGCACGGAGGATGGACAGAGTCCCCCAGTACCCAGACCGGACCGGAACGCCCGGCCGGACGACCCGGAGGTAACCCAACATGGCTCGTGCCGTCGGCATCGACCTCGGTACGACGAACAGCGTCGTCGCCGTCCTCGAAGGTGGCGAACCCACCGTCATCCCCAACGCAGAAGGTGCCCGCACCACCCCGTCGGTGGTCGCGTTCGCCAAGTCCGGCGAGGTCCTCGTCGGTGAGGTCGCCAAGCGGCAGGCCGTCACCAACGTCGACCGGACCATCCGCTCCGTCAAGCGACACATGGGCACCGACTGGTCCCAGAAGATCGACGACAAGGACTTCACCCCGCAGCAGATCAGCGCGTTCGTGCTGCAGAAGCTCAAGCGCGACGCCGAGGCCTACCTCGGCGAGACCGTCACCGACGCGGTGATCACCGTGCCGGCGTACTTCTCCGACGCGCAGCGCCAGGCCACCAAGGAGGCCGGCGAGATCGCGGGCCTCACCGTGAGCCGGATCGTCAACGAGCCGACCGCGGCCGCGCTGGCCTACGGCCTCGACAAGGGTGACGACCAGACGATCCTCGTCTTCGACCTCGGTGGCGGCACGTTCGACGTGTCCCTGCTCGAGATCGGCGAGGGCGTGGTCGAGGTCAAGGCCACCAGCGGTGACAACCACCTCGGTGGTGACGACTGGGACACCCGCGTCGTCGAGTGGATGGTCAAGAAGTTCAAGGACAACAACGGCGTCGACCTGGCCCAGGACAAGATCGCCATGCAGCGCCTCCAGGAGGCCGCGGAGAAGGCGAAGATCGAGCTCTCGGCGTCCAGTGAGACCACGGTCCACCTGCCCTACATCACCCACGGTGAGTCCGGACCGCTCCACCTCGAGGAGAAGCTGACCCGCGCGGAGTTCCAGAAGATGACCTCCGACCTGCTCGACCGCACCAAGGCGCCGTTCCAGTCGGTGCTGAAGGACGGCGGCGTCGACGTCAGCAAGATCGACCACGTGGTCCTCGTCGGCGGCTCCACCCGGATGCCGGCGGTGAGCGAGCTGGTCACGCAGCTGCTCGGCGGCAAGGAGCCCAACAAGGGCGTCAACCCCGACGAGGTCGTCGCGGTCGGCGCGGCGCTCCAGGCCGGCGTCCTCAAGGGCGAGGTCAAGGACGTGCTGCTCCTCGACGTCACGCCGCTGAGCCTCGGCATCGAGACCAAGGGCGGCGTGATGACCTCCCTGATCGAGCGCAACACCACGATCCCGACCAAGCGGTCGGAGATCTTCACCACGGCCGACGACAACCAGCCGTGCGTGGAGATCAAGGTCGCCCAGGGCGAGCGCCAGATGTGGGCGCAGAACCAGCCGCTCGGCAACTTCGAGCTGACCGGTCTGCCGCCGGCTCCCCGGGGCATCCCGAAGATCGAGGTCACCTTCGACATCGACGCCAACGGCATCGTCCACGTCTCCGCCAAGGACCAGGCGTCCGGCCGCGAGCAGTCGATGACGATCTCCGGCGGCAGCGCGCTGTCGAAGAACGACATCGACCGGATGGTCAAGGAGGCCGAGCAGTACGCCGCGGAGGACGCCGCGCGGCGCGAGGCCGTCGAGACCCGCAACCAGGCCGACTCGCTGGTCTACACGACCGAGAAGTTCCTCACCGACAACGCCGACAAGATCCCCGACGACGTCAAGACCGAGGTCCAGGCCGACGTCGACGCGCTCAAGGCGACGCTCGAGAACGCCGAGGCGAGCTCGGACGAGATCCAGACCGGCGTCACCAAGCTCGGCGAGTCCAGCCAGAAGATGGGCGCCGCGATGTACGCCGCCGCCGAGGCCGAGCAGGCCGCGGCCGGTGGGTCCGACACCTCGACCGGCGAGGCAGACGACGACGTCGTCGACGCCGAGATCGTCGACGAGCCCGCTGACGAGGCGGGGAACGAGGCCGGCGAGGGCGAAGCCAAGTGACCAAGAGCAGCCCGAGGGGGAGCCCACCACGGCTCCCCCGGAGGCTGGTTCGTCTGGTGACGGACCGTCCGACCTCGAGGCCCTGCTCGACGACATCTCGGGCGTGGACAACATGCTCGAGGAGGGCGCACCGCTCGAGCCGCAGGACCTCGCGGACGACGTCGTCGACCCGGCGCTGGCGCAGACCCAGCTCGCTCTGGCGGAGCGCACCGCCGACCTGCAGCGACTGCAGGCGGAGTACCTCAACTACAAGCGACGCGTCGACCGTGACCGCGAGCTGGTGCGCGAGAACGCGACGTACGCCGCACTGGCGCCGATCGTCGACGTGCTCGACACCATCGACCGGGCACGCGAGCACGGCGAGCTGGACGCGGGCTTCCAGGCCGTCGCCGACCAGCTCGAGCGCGTCGTCGCCCGGCCGGGCTGGTCAAGTTCGGCCAGCCGGGCGACCCGTTCGACCCGCAGATCCACGAGGCGCTGAGCCACATCGGGGAGGATCCCGAGGTGGAGGTGACCACCTGCAAGGTGGTCGCGAAGGCGGGCTACCGCATCGGCGACCGCGTCGTACGCGTCGCCCAGGTCCTCGTGGTCGACCCGGCCGACGCCTGAGTGCGCGAGCTGCGGCCGACACGGGACACGACAACACGAGAGGAGGGGGACATGAGCACCGACGGCATCCGCACCGACTGGGCCAAGAAGGACTTCTACGCCGAGCTCGGCGTGACCAAGACGGCCGGTCAGGCGGAGATCAAGAAGGCCTACCGCAAGCTGGCGCGCGCCAACCACCCCGACTCCAACCCCGGTGACACCGCCAAGCACGAGAAGTTCAAGGCGGTGGCCGAGGCCTACGACGTCGTCGGCGACGAGGAGAAGCGCAAGAAGTACGACGAGATCCGTGACCTCTACGCGGGTGGCGGCTTCGGTGGTGGTCGCCGGCGGCGGGGGCTTCGACATCAACGACCTGCTGCGCGACCGCACCGGTGCGGGCGGCGGCGGTTTCGGCGACCTGTTCGGCGACCTGTTCGGTGGCCGCGGCGGACGTCAGCAGACCCGCGCCCGCCCGGTCAGAGGTGCCGACGTCGAGACCAACGCGACGATCAGCTTCACCGACGCCATCGACGGCGTCACGATCAGCCTGCGGCTGACCTCCGACTCGGCCTGCCCGGACTGCCACGGCACCGGCGGCAAGCCGGGCACGACGCCGAAGATCTGCCCGGAGTGCGAGGGCGCCGGCTTCGTCGTCAACTCGATGGGCGGCGCGTTCTCGATCAACGAGACCTGCCCGCGCTGCGACGGTCGGCAGCTCGTGTACGACGAGGCGTGCCCGACCTGCCACGGCTGCGGCCGCGGCACGTCAGCCCGCACGATCCAGGCCCGCATCCCCGCCGGGGTCAAGGACGGCCAGCGGATCCGGCTGCGCGGCAAGGGCGGTCCGGGTGAGAACGGCGCGGCCGCCGGCGACCTGTTCGTCAGCGTCCAGGTGACGCCGCACCGGCTCTTCGGCCGCACCGGCGACAACCTGACCCTCGACGTCCCGGTGTCCTTCGACGAGATCGCCCTCGGAGCCGAGATCAAGATCCCCACCCTCGAGGGAGCGGCGGTGACGCTCAAGGTCCCCGCCGGCACCCCGAACGGGCGCACCTTCCGCGTCCGCGGCCGCGGTGCCCGGAAGAAGGACGGCACCAAGGGCGACCTGCTCGCGACCGTCCAGGTGCAGGTGCCCGGGCGGCTCAACGACGCGGGTCGGGAGGCACTCACCGCCTACCGAGCGGCAGGCACCGACACCACGCTGCGCGCGAACCTGTTCGAGCCGTTGTGATGACCATCACCCCACGGCGTTCTTCGCCTCCCCCGCTTCGCTCCTCCTGCGAACAACGTCGCGGGGACCCCGAGTGAGCGGGCGCGACCGGGCCGGGCTGCCTCCGGACGCCGCTGTCTACGTGATCAGCGTGGCGGCCGAGCTGTCCGGGCTGCACCCGCAGACACTGCGCACCTATGAGCGGATGGGCCTGATCATGCCGGGCCGGACCGGCGGCGGCGGTCGCCGCTACAGCCACCGCGACATCGAGCTGCTCCGCGAGATCGCCTCGCTCACGGCCGGTGGGGTCGGGATCGAGGGAGTACGCCGGATCCTCGAGCTGGAGAACCAGGTCACGGCCCTCCGGGCTCGGAACGAGGAGCTCGCGGCCGAGCTCGCCGCCACCCTCGACGCGCTCCGCGCGGCGGTGACCACCCGTCGTACCGACCCCAACAAGCTGCCGGTCGTGCGCCAGCCCGACCCCAGCGCCTCGCTCGTCGTCTGGCGGCGTAGCCGGGGTCAGTGAGCCGGCTGCCCTCGCGGCGTGAGCCGCCGGAGCGCGATCCCCAGCAGGACCAGGAGGATCCCGACCACGAAGGCCATGGCGGCGACTCCGAAGGCGACGACCGACGTGAACAGGCTCGCCTGGAGGAACGACGCGGTCATCACCGTGTCGCGGTTGGGGTCGTCCTGCGGGAGCTCGGCGTAGGTCTTCCCCTTCCCGATGTCCTTGGCGTGCTTGCCGATCACCATCGCCTGCGCGTAGGCGGTGAAGGGGCCGTCGACGGCCTTTCCGGCGAACATGTCGGCGTCGTCGGAGACGACGATCTTCTGGTCGGCCAGCGTCTGCTGCACCGCGACGTAGGCCCCGACTCCGGCCACCGCGAAGACCGCGCCGGCGATGATCATGATCAACGCGATCGCCCGGACTCCCTTCCCGGCACCGCTCCCGCTCGACCCGGCCGCGTCGGGCGTGGGCCGGGTCGGCTCGACCGGGTCGGTGGGCGACGTGTCTGCATGGGACATCAAGGCCTCCTCGGGGCAACGGTCCCCACGCTCGCTCGCCGGGGACGCACTCGGGAGCCACGGTCCTCTCGCGCGACACGCGTCCGCAAGCCCGACACGGAGGTCAGGCCCAGTGCGCGGGGCGAGTCAGCTGCTCCGGAAGCGTGGTGCGGGCATCGCCCAGGGCGGCGTTGGCCTGGCTCTGGCTGAGGAACAGGGTGTCCGCGAGGTCGGATCCGCGGACGTCGGCGTCGCGCAGGTCGGCGCCGAGCAGGTCGGCACGACCCAGGTCGAGGTCGCGGAGGTCCGCTCGGATCAGCGTCGCGCTCCGCAGGTCCGCGTCGCGGAGGTCGTGTTCGCGGAGGTCCCGCCCGGCCAGGTCTCTTCCCCGGAGGTCGTTGCCGCTGCGGAGCCGTGCGCTGGCCGCCTCGAGGGCAGAGCCCACGCGGTCGTGCAGGTAGTCGAGGTCGATGTCGAGCAGCTCGTTCGGGGTCGCGCCGGTCATCGCGATGATCTCGGCCGCGAGGTCGGCGGCGGCGGGCTCCGGGCTGCGGCGGCCGACCTCGGTCAGGTGCGCGAGCATCTCGTGCAGCAGCCGCATCACGGAGAGCACGGCCGCCATCTCGCCGAGGTTGTCGCGCTCGCGCCACGAGACGCCGCCGTAGGTCACCTGCGACACCTGCTGGCCGGCGCCGAAGCAGTCGAACGTCGTACAGCCGGACCAGCCGTCGGGTCGCAGCGTGGCGTGGATGCGGCACCGGTCGTCGTCGGCGAGGTTGGGGCAGGGCATGCCGCCCGGCTTGTCCATGCCGAAGCCCGAGACCGCGCTGAACGGCAGGAGCACGCAGCACAGGGCGAAGCACTGCTCGCAGTCCGCGACCAGGGACGGTGCTTCCGGGACGCTCACGCGGCCATCCTCGCAGTCGCCCGAAATTCCCAGAGTTGAGGGGAATCGACTCAACTTCTGGGTCGTTGCACCAATAGGCGGCCACACTGGGTGGCGCCGACACGAGTCGTAGGAGACCGACGTACAGATGAGCCAGTTCGGGGCCGAGAAGTTCACCACGCGCAGCCGTGAGGCGATCGAGACCGCCCAGCTCGCGGCGACGACCGCGGGCAACACCCAGACCGAGCCGACCCACCTGCTCGCGGCGCTGCTCCGCGACGCCGACGGTACGGCGCGCCAGCTGGTCGGCAAGGCCGGCGCCGACGCGGCGGCCCTCGCCGCCCGGGCGGAGGGCGCGCTCCAGGCGTTGCCGAAGGCCAGCGGGGCGACCGTCCAGCAGCCGGCGGCGTCTCCGGCGCTGACCCGCGTGCTCGCGGGCGCGCTCGACCTCGCCGCCTCGATGAAGGACGACTACGTCGCGACCGAGCACCTGCTGATCAGCCTGGCCACCGTCGAGTCGCCCGCGCGGACGCTGCTCACCGACGCCGGGCTGAGCGCGGACGGGCTGCGCGAGGGGCTGACCGCGCTCCGCGGCAACCGGCGGGTGACCAGTCCGGAGGCGGAGTCGACCTACGAGAGCCTCGAGAAGTACTCCGTCGACCTCACCCGCTCGGCCGAGGACGGCAAGCTCGACCCGGTGATCGGGCGCGACTCGGAGATCCGGCGGGTGATCCAGGTGCTGTCGCGTCGTACCAAGAACAACCCGGTGCTGATCGGTGACCCCGGCGTCGGCAAGACCGCCGTGGTCGAGGGCCTCGCCCAGCGGATCGTCGCCGGCGACGTGCCGGACTCGTTGAAGGGCCGGCGGCTGCTCTCGCTGGACCTGGCGGCGATGGTCGCGGGCGCGAAGTACCGCGGCGAGTTCGAGGAGCGGCTGAAGGCCGTCCTCGAGGAGATCAAGGACTCCAGCGGCCAGGTGATCACCTTCATCGACGAGCTGCACACCGTCGTGGGCGCGGGCGCCGGCGGCGACTCGGCGATGGATGCCGGCAACATGCTCAAGCCGATGCTCGCGCGCGGCGAGCTGCGGATGATCGGCGCGACCACCCTGGACGAGTACCGCGAGCGGATCGAGAAGGACCCGGCACTGGAGCGTCGCTTCCAGCAGGTCTTCGTCGGGGAGCCGAGCGTCGAGGACACCATCCAGATCCTGCGCGGCATCCAGGAGAAGTACGAGGCGCATCACGGCGTCCGGATCACCGACGCCGCGCTGGTCGCCGCGGCCACGCTGAGCGACCGCTACATCACCGGGCGTCAGCTGCCCGACAAGGCGATCGACCTCATCGACGAGGCCGCGTCGCGGCTGCGGATGGAGATCGAGTCGTCGCCGGAGGAGATCGACCAGCTGCGGCGCACGGTCGACCGCCTGAAGATGGAGGAGTTCGCGCTGGCCAAGGAGACCGACCCCGCGTCGGTCGAGCGGCTGGCGAAGCTGCGCGCCGACCTGGCCGACCACGAGGAGCAGCTGCGCGGGCTCGAGGCGCGCTGGGAGCGCGAGAAGGCCTCGCTGGAGGGCGAGGGCGAGATCCGTCGGGCCCTCGACCAGCTGCGGATGGAGGCGGACAAGCTGCTCCGTGAGGGCAACCTCGAGGCCGCCTCCAAGATCCGCTACGAGTCGATCCCCCAGCTGGAGAAGAAGCTGGCCTCCGTCGAGACGGCCGAGGCGAACGACACCGAGCCGCTGGTCGGCGAGGAGGTCGGCGCCGAGCAGGTGGCCGAGGTCGTCGAGGCCTGGACCGGGATCCCGACGGGCAGGCTCCTGCAGGGCGAGACCGCCAAGCTGCTCGAGATGGAGTCGGTGATCGGTCACCGTCTGATCGGCCAGCAGGACGCCGTACGCGCGGTGAGTGACGCCGTACGTCGGTCGCGGGCCGGCATCTCCGACCCGAACCGGCCGACCGGCTCGTTCCTGTTCCTCGGGCCGACCGGCACCGGCAAGACCGAGCTGGCCAAGTCGCTTGCGGAGTTCCTCTTCGACGACGAGCGGGCGATCGTCCGCATCGACATGAGCGAGTACTCCGAGAAGCACTCGGTCTCGCGGCTGGTCGGTGCCCCTCCGGGCTACGTCGGCTACGACGAGGGCGGCCAGCTCACCGAGGCCGTGCGGCGCCGGCCGTACTCCGTCGTACTCCTCGACGAGGTCGAGAAGGCGCATCCCGAGGTCTTCGACATCCTGCTGCAGGTGCTCGACGACGGTCGCCTCACCGACGGCCAGGGTCGCACCGTCGACTTCCGCAACACGCTGCTGATCCTGACCTCCAACCTCGGCTCGAACTTCCTGGTCGACCCGTCGCTCGACGCGGAGGCGAAGAGGAGCTCGGTGCTGTCGGTGGTGCGGGCGAGCTTCAAGCCCGAGTTCCTCAACCGGCTCGACGAGATCGTGGTCTTCGAGGCGCTCACGCCCGACGAGCTCACCCACATCGTCGACCTGCAGCTGGCTCTGCTCGAGACGCGCCTCGCCGTACGCCGGATCAGCATCGATGTCACCGACGCCGCACGAGCCTGGCTCGCCGAGACCGGCTACGACCCGGCGTACGGCGCGCGGCCGCTGCGGCGGCTGATCCAGAGCGCCATCGGCGACCGGCTCGCCCGGATGCTGATCGGCGGCGAGGTCACCGACGGCGGAAAGGTCACCGTCGACGTCCAGGACGGCGAGCTCACCCTCCACGCCGTCTGACCGTTGAGGGTCCGTCCCGGACGGAGAACGCGGAACAACTCAGGCTCTCGCCTCGGCGGGTCGCCCGATTGTTCCGCGTTTTCTTCGCCGGCGGTCAGAGGTACATGGCGCGGAGGCGGGGGTCGACGCCGCCGTCGGCCCCGGGCTCCGCCATCTCGGTCAGCAGGCCGCGCAGGCCGGCAACGGCCTCGGCGCCGTGCTGCCGCACGAGAGCGCGCTCGTAGCGACGGTGGAACGAGCGGGCGGCGGCGAGCGCCCCGCGGCCGCGTTCGGAGAGCTCCAGGAGCCGGGCACGCGCGTCGTCGGGGTGCGGCCGGCCGGTGAGGTACCCGCGACGGGTCATGTCGTCGACGATCTGGCCCGCCCCCTGCTTGGTGACACCGAGCCGGGCCGCGAGTGCGCTCGTCGTCATCGGGGCCTCGGCCAGGGCGCGGAAGACGTAGCCGTCGGATCGCGCGAGGTCGTCGTACCCGCGCGTGGCGAGGTCCTCGTGCAGACGGCGCACGAAACCCTGGTAGCCGAGCGCCATCAGGATGCCGAGATCGGGCTGGGTCATGGGAACAGGGTAGACAACCTCAGTTGGACAAGTTACCTTGTCGATATGACCAAGATCCACGCCACCCGACCCCAGCGCTTCGAGCTGCCCGGGCTGGTGTTCACCGGCCTCGCCTCGCCGAGCCGCGGCTCGAACGAACTCTGCACCTGGCGGCTCGAGATCGACCCGGGCTTCGCCTCGGCGGACGCTCACACACTCGACCGCGACGAGGTCTTCATGGTCGTGGCGGGTTCGATCCGGTTGAGCCCGGACGACGCACCGATCGATCCGGGCGGTGCCGCGGTAGTAGCGGCCGGCACCCCGATCCGGGTGAGCAACGCCGGCGACGGCACCGCCGAGGTGATCGTGGCGATCGCCGCCGGATTCCGAGCCACCGCCGACGACGGCACCGAGATCGGTACGCCGCCCTGGGCCGTCTGACCGCGCTGCCGCGGCTGGGCTTACTCCTCGACGGCAGGTCGGCTCGCGAGCAAGCTCGCTTCGCGCTCGCTGCGGCCGCTCCGACGCGGCACGCCGCGCCGGAGCGTCCTCACTCGGCCCAGAGGTTGATGCCGGAGTCGACGGCGTACCGGTCGATCTCGGCCAGCTCGTCGTCGCTCAGCGGGGCACCGTCCAGCGCGTCGAGGTTGGTGTCGAGCTGCTCGACGCTGGACGCCCCGATCACCGCCGAGGTCACCCGGTGGTCGCGCAGCGCCCACAGGAGAGCGAGCTGGGCCAGCTTCTGGCCGCGGCGCTGGGCGACCTCGTTGAGGGCGCGGACCCGGCCGAGCACGTCGTCGTCGAGCCCGGCGATCGTGGAGTCGTCGCGCGCCGCCCGTGAGTCACCGGGCACTCCGTCGAGGTAGCGATCGGTCAGCAGCCCCTGGGCGAGCGCGCTGAACACGATGCATCCCATGCCCTGCCCCTCGATCTCGTCGAGCAGGCCGCCCTCGATCCAGCGGTTGAGCATCGAGTACGACGGCTGGTGGATCAGCAACGGGGTACCGAGCGAGCGGGCGATCGCGGCCGCCTCCCGGGTCTTGTCCGCGGAGTACGACGAGATGCCGGCGTAGAGCGCACGCCCGGAGCGCACCGCGGTGTCGAGCGCCGCCATCGTCTCCTCCAGCGGGGTGTCCGCGTCGAACCGGTGGCTGTAGAAGATGTCGACGTACTCCAGCCCCATCCGCGCCAGCGACTGGTCGAGCGAGGCGAGCACGTACTTCCGCGAGCCGCCGCCCTGGCCGTACGGGCCGGGCCACATGTCGTACCCCGCCTTGGTCGAGATCACCAGCTCGTCGCGGTACGGCGCGAAGTCCTCGCGCATCCAGCGCCCGAAGTTCTCCTCCGCGCGGCCGTAGGGCGGGCCGTAGTTGTTGGCCAGGTCGAAGTGGGTCACGCCCCGGTCGAAGGCGCGACGCAGGATCGCGCGCTGCGACTCTTCCGGCCGGTCGTCGCCGAAGTTCTGCCACAGCCCCAGCGAGAGGGGCGGGAGCTGGAGGCCGCTGCGCCCGCAGTGGCGGTAGTCGGTGTCGTCGTACCGGTTCTCGGCTGCCTGGTAGCTCATGTGCCCATCCTGCCCACGTGACGCGCTCACCGACACCTCGGGTCTCGCGGTCCCCGCTGATGCACCCGGCTCCCCGCCTGCGTGGTGCAATGGAGGGCGTGAGCGAGCCGTCGAAGACCCCGGCCCGGCCCCCGCAGGTGACGGTGGCCGCCTGGATGATCATGATCGGCTCGGTCTTCGTCGTGCTGACGGTCTGGGACCGGATCGCCGGGCTCCACTCCATCGACACCCGCAAGGCGCTGCAGCCCCTCCTCGACGACCCACGGATCAAGGACGCCGGGCTCCAGCTCAACGACCTGCTGGCCGTGATCCGGGTCGTCTCGATGATCGCGGCCGGCTGCGCCGCCGCGATGGTGGTCCTGGGGTACCAGACCCTCCAGCGGAGCCGCGTCGCACGGCGCGCCCTCACGGTGCTGGCGGTGCCGCTGTTCATCGCCGGCCTGGCGACGGGTGGCTACGTCTCGTCCGCCGTCGCCGCCGCGGTCGGGACGCTGTGGCTGGGCCCGGCGCGGATCTGGTTCGACGAGAACGTCGTGTCCTCGGGAGCGCAGACGGCCCAGGCCACCCGTTCGGCGGCCCGTCCCGTCTGGCCGCCGCCCTACGACCCTGGTCCGCCGGCCCCACCCGGGCCGGCTCAGCAGCCGACGGCCCAGCCCGGGGTCGACCGCTCCCAGGTCGCGCCGGCCACCTGGACCCCACCCCCGACCTCGAGGTACGGCGTACCCGCGGCCGCCGCACCCCGCGCAAGGCCGGCGACGCTGGTGTGGGCCTGCGTCCTCACCTGGATCTTCACCAGCCTGGCCGTGGCGGTGCTCGTCACCTCGATCGTGCTCCTGGTGCAGGACCCCGGCGTGATCCTCGACAAGATGCACGAGCAGAACCCCGACCTGGCCTCGCAGGGCGTGAGCGACCACCTCATCCTGGTGGTCTGCTACGTGACGTGCGCACTCCTGGTCCTGTGGTCGGTGGGCGCTGCGGTCCTCGCGGTGCTCGCGTTCCGCCGCAAACGGCTGGCGATGTACGGCCTGCTGGTGTCGACCGCCGGTGCAGCGGTGTTCTGCCTGCTGGGTGTCCTGGGCTCGTTCGTCGTCTTGGTGCCCCTGGCCGCCGCGGCCGTCACGATCGGGTGCCTGATGCGCCCCGAGGTCAGGGCCTGGTACGAAGCGTCAGCGGGCGAGGTCCGCACCGGCGAGGCGTCGTAGGCCCTCCTCGATCACGTCGACCTCCTTGCAGAAGGCCCAGCGCACCAGCTGGTCGCCCGCGTGGCCGTCGTGGAACGGCTGGGTCGGGATCGCGACCACGCCGGCCCGCTCCGGGAGTGCCAGGCAGAACTCCAGGCCGTCCGCCCAGCCCAGCGACGAGATGTCGGTGAGCGCGAAGTAGGTCCCGTCGGGACGACGTACGCCGAGGCCGAGCGACGCCAGCCCGTCACACAGGAGATCGCGACGCTTCTCCAGGCTCGCGGCGAGCTCGCGAGGCCAGTCCGGTTCGTGGTCGAGCGCGTGGGTGACCGCCGGTTGCAGAGGGGCGCCCGAGGTGAAGGTGAGCCACTGCTTCGCGGCGAGGGCCGCCCCGACGAGCGCGGCCGGGCCGGTCGCCCAGCCGACCTTCCAGCCGGTCACGCTGTAGCTCTTCCCCGCGCTGGACAGCGTCAGGGTGCGCTCGAACATGCCGGGCAGCGTGGCGAGGGGCACGTGCGCGTGGCCGCCGAACGTGAGGTGCTCGTAGACCTCGTCGGTGATCACGACGAGGTCGTGCTCGAGGGCGACGTCGGCCACGGCCTGCAGCTCCTCGCGGGTCAGCACCGTGCCGGTCGGGTTGTGAGGGGAGTTGAGGAGCACGAAGCGGGTGCGCGGGCTGACGGCTGCGCGGAGCTCGGCGACGTCCAGCCGGAAGTCGGGCGCGCGGAGTGTGACGGGCCGGCGGATGCCACCCGCCATCTGGATCATCGCGACGTAGGAGTCGTAGTAGGGCTCGAGCACCACGACCTCGTCGCCGGGGTTCACCAGACCCAGGAGAGCCGCGGCGATCGCCTCGGTGCACCCCGTGGTCACCAGCACCTGGGTGTCCGGGTCGAGCGCCAGGCCGTAGTGGCGCTGCTGGTGCCGAGCGATCGCCTGGCGAAGACCGGGGACGCCGATACCTGGTGCGTACTGGTTCGCGCCCGACGCGATCGCGTCGCGGGCCGCTTCGAGCAGGGAGGCCGGCCCGTCGGCGTCCGGGAAGCCCTGGCCGAGGTTCACCGCGCCGGTGCGGATCGCGAGCGCCGACATGGTGGTGAAGATCGTCGGCGGGATGCCGTCGAGGCGGTGCGCCGTGGGCGCCGTCATGCCTGGGTGGCGGACCACGCGACGAGCAGCTCCTGCTCGCGCTCCGGCGAGAGCCCGGTGTGCGGGTTGGTGGCCTGGTCGGGATGGTCGTTGGCCCACGCCAGGGTGTCTCGGACGATCTCGGCGAACGGACGGTGGGTCAACCCGGTGGCCTCGGCGCGCGACGTGCCCATGGCGAGGGCGAGCTCGGGGCTTCCCTCGGACCACAGCGGCAGCTGGGCTCCGTCCACGCCGTGCTCGACCAGCCAGTCGCCGTCCACGTGCACCAGCTCGGCGTCGCTGTCGAGTGCGGCAACCGTCTCCTCCACCATGGCCGCGAACGTCGTCGCGGGTCGGGCCGCGGTGAAGGCCCCGGTGATGCGACCCTCGGCCAGACGCACCGTCCACGCACCCATGTCGCGGGCGTCGACGCACTGCATCGGTGCCTCGGCGGGGCCGGGCACCAGGATCTGGCCACCACGCGCGGCGCGGAGCACCCAGTAGGGGTAGCGCGCCGTGGCGTCTCGCGGGCCCACGACGTACGTCGGTCGGACGATCGCCAGGCCGGCGTCGCCGTAGAGCTCGCGTGCGGCGCTCTCGCACGACACCTTGAGGGGTCCGTAGGTCTCGTTGGTGATCTGGTCGACGTCGTCCGCCGCCTCGTCGAACAGCGGGGAGTCCTCGTCGGCGCCGGCCGTGGCCGGCTCCTCGTAGACCGACACGGTCGAGATGAAGACGTGGTGCCCGCCGCGGTCGCCCAACGCCTCGTGCAGGTGACGCACCTGCCCGGGCAGGTAGGCGCAGACATCGATCGTCGCGTCCCACGTCAGCCCGGCCAGCAGCGACAGGTCGCCGTTGCGATCGGCCAGCAGGTGTGTCGCGCCCGCGAGCTCGTCGGTCTGGTTGCGATGCAGCAAGGTGACGTCGTGCCCGGCGTCGAGCGCAGCCTGGGCCATGCCGTGACCGACGAAGTGGGTGCCACCGATGATCAGGATCCGCATGCTGGGAGAGTAAGCCACATGGCCCGTTCGGTTGACCCAGCCCTGGCGCGTGACGTCGACGCGCGCTGCCGCCTGACCGGGGAGTTCACGCTCCGGTCCGGGCAGGTGGCGAGCGAGTACTTCGACAAGTACCTCTTCGAGACCGATCCCGACCTGCTGGCGCGCGTCGCCGCAGCGATGGTGCCGCTGCTGCCCGAGGACACCGACCTCCTCGGCGGCCTGGAGATGGGCGGGATCCCGATCGCGACGGTGGTCAGCGCCCAGGCCCGGGTGCCGGCGCTGTTCGTGCGCAAGCAGGCGAAGACCTACGGCACCTGCAAGCTCGCGGAGGGCCCGCCCGTCGACGGACGCCGGGTGACGCTGATCGAGGACGTGATCACCACCGGCGGGGCGGTCCGCGACGCGACGCGCGCCCTGCGTGAGGCGGGTGCGGTCGTCGAGACGGTGATCTGTGCCATCGACCGGTCACCGGGCGACGACAACCCGCTCGCCGACGTCGGGCTCGAGATCCGGTCGGTCCTCACCAAGACCGACCTGGACGCCGTACGCGGCTGACTAGCTGGTGGCCTCCTGGCGGCGGTGCTTCCACCACTCGTAGCCGAGCGGAATCACGGTCACGGCCAGCAGGCCGAGGATCACGTAGTCGATGTTCTCGCCGAGGCTCGGGAAGGCGCTACCGAGGAAGTAGCCGGCGGAGACCAGGACCGTCACCCACAGCACGGCCCCCACCAGGCTCCACAGCCAGAACTTCACCCGGGGCATCTCGCTGACCCCGGCCACCAGGGTCACGTAGGTGCGCACGAACGGCACGAACCGTCCGATCACGAGGGCCGAGCTGCCGTGCTTCTCGAAGAAGTCGACGGTCCGGTCGATGTAGGCCTTCTTGATGATCCGTCCGTCATGACGGCGCACCGGGGCGCCGACCGCACGGCCGATCTCGTAGCCCACGACGTTGCCCAGGAACGCAGCGACCACGAACGCGAGGATGCCGAGAAGCAGGTCCAGGATGTTGGGGCCGTCGGTGAGGTTGAGCTGGTCGGTGGAGAGGAACAGCCCGAACGCGAACAGCAGGGTGTCACCGGGCAGGAACGGGAACAGCAGCCCGCACTCGATGAAGACGATCACGAGACTGACCCAGACGAACTCCGTGTGGAAGTTGTCAAGCAGCCAGTTGGGATCCATCCACGGGATCCCCAGGAGCATCGTCTGCAGGCCGGTCACCCGGCGAGCCTACAGAGCCGGATCTGACCGCAACCTGTCCGTCCCGGAGTGTCTGGCAGCGGTGCCGGTCGGGGGTGACCCTCGGCTAGCGTCCTGGCCATGGAGCACAGCGAACGCGTCGCTTTCCTGGCGGCCGCACGGATCGCCCGCGACCTGGTCGGCCGGCCCGAGGTGTCCGCGCGCTGGGGCGAGGAGAGCGCCTGTGCGGGGATGACCGTCGGCGGCCTGGCCTGCCACCTCGGCAGCCAGACGGACCTCGCCGTACGGCTCCTCCGGGCGACCCGCTCCGAGCTGACGCCCATCCCGCTGGCCGAGCACTACGCACGCGCTGCCTGGGTGCACAGTGGCCCGGACGGCGAGGCCAATATCGGGATCCGCGAGGGAAGCGACAGTCAGGCCGGGGAGGGGCCCGAGGCGCTGACCGCGCTGCTCGACCACCTCCTCGCCGAGCTGCCGGACGCGCTCGACGGCGTCGGCTCCGACGATCCGGTGCTGCTGCCCTGGCAGGGCTGGGCCCTGACCGCCCACGACTTCCTCGTGACGCGGATGATGGAGATCGTCGTCCACTCCGACGACCTCGCCGCGAGCGTCCGCCTCGACCCTCCGGAGTTCCCCGACGACGTGGTGGCGCCGGTCCTCGACCTGCTCACCGACCTGTCCGTACGCCGCCACGGGGCGACCGCGATGGTGCGCACGCTGACCAGGCCGCAGCGGGCGCCGGGCTCGATCGCCGCCTTCTGATGACCGACGACGAGCGCGCGCCGTACGACCCGATGCCCCACGGCCCGGCCGAGGTCGGCGTCGGACCGTGGGCGGGGGAGTGGCCCGCCGGCGAGGAGTACGACGAGCTGTTGCTCGCCGAGGGCGACCGCCGCAACGTGGTCGACCGCTACCGCTACTGGCGGCTCGAGGCGATCGTCGCCGATCTCGACCTGCACCGGCACGACTTCCACGTCGCGATCGAGAACTGGCAGCACGACTTCAACATCGGGACCGTGGTCCGCACCGCCAACGCGTTCCTGGCCGCGGAGGTGCACATCGTCGGCAACCGGCGGTGGAACCGCCGCGGCGCGATGGTCACCGACCGCTACCAGCACCTCCGGCACCACGCCACCGCGGCCGATCTCGCGTCGTACCTCCGGGAGCGCGGGGTGCCGCTGCTCGGCATCGACAACCTCCCAGGCTCCGCCCATCTCGAGACGATGGAGGTGCCGCGGCAGGTGTGCTTCCTGTTCGGCCAGGAGGGGCCGGGGCTGTCGGCGAGCGCGCGGGCCGTCTGCGACGGGACCTTCTCGATCGCCCAGTTCGGGTCGACCCGCTCCATCAACGCCTCGGCCGCCGCCGCGATCGCCATGCACACGTGGATCCGTGCGCATGCCGACCTCGACGACGGCGCCTGGCGCGGCTGAGCTCAGCTCGAGGTGTGGCTGAAGCAGACGACCGTGTCGTCGTGCTGGCCGTTGTAGATCGCCTTGAGCTTCCAGGTGAACAGGTAGTTCCGCTTGGTGGAGACCAGTGCGGGGCAGCGGTTGCGCCCGATCTGGATGATCCGCTTGGTGCCCGGGAACTTCTTGATGCCGACACTGAACGAGCCGGTGGTGCGGTAGCTGTGGCTGGCCGTGCACGTCGTGGTGATGTGGTTCTTGCCGGCGAGGCAGCGCTTCGCGCTGGCCGGGATGGTGCTGCCCTTCAGTGCGGGCACGCGGTCGGTCGGCAGGGCGCCGTACTTGGTGCCGTGCAGGATCGCCAGGTCGCACCGCAGCCAGCGTGCGCCCTGGGTGACCTGCTGCGCGGTCGGCCGGAAGAACAGGAACGTGTACGCCGTCCGGTCGATGACCTTGTCGGTCCCGCCGACCGCGTTGCGGAACGCCGGGTAGCAGATGCTCTCGCCGGCTCGGACGAGCTTCGCGGTGGTGTTCACGTCGGCGTACGTCTGCCCGTTGGGGAGGTTCCGCACGGCGATCACCCGGCTGTCGTGCGTCTGCGCGCAGTCGATCGGAGCCGAGCTGTCGGTCTTGGCGCTGGCCTGGGCGACGGTGAGGTTGCGGCACTCACCGACCACCGGCTTCGCCGCGGCCGTCGCGCTCGTCGTACTGCCTGCGTACGCCGGGCCGGTGAGGGTCAGGGCAAGGGCCGCGCCTGCGGCGGCCAGGATCCGGGTGCGTCCCGAAATCGTCATGTGGTCCTCCTAGTGACGCACGCATGCTAGGGGTCAACGCGGCCGCTGGTGGTGACATCGGCGGATATCTACGGGACGAACCGGTCGGCAGGGGTCGCCGGCGCTGCCACTACTGTGGAAGCGCCGGAACCCGCAGGCCATGAGGAGCCATCGATGCCCGTCGCCACACCCGAGATCTACGCGCAGATGCTCGACACCGCCAAGGAGAAGGGGTTCGCGTTCCCGGCGATCAACGTGTCGTCGTCGCAGACCCTCAACGCAGCGCTCAAGGGCTTCGCGGACGCGGAGTCCGACGGGATCATCCAGATCTCCACCGGTGGCGCGGAGTACCTCTCCGGCCCGGCCGTGAAGAACATGGTGAGCGGGTCCGTCGCGTTCGCTGCGTACGCAGCCGAGGTGGCCAAGAACTACCCGATCCACGTCGCGCTGCACACCGACCACTGCCCCAAGGACAAGCTGGACGGCTTCGTCCGGCCCCTGCTCGACATCAGCGCCGAGCGGGTCGCGCGCGGTGAGGCCCCCCTGTTCCAGTCGCACATGTGGGACGGCTCCGCCGTACCGCTCGAGGAGAACCTCGAGATCGCCCAGGAGCTGCTCGCCAAGTGCGCGGCGGCCCACATCATCCTCGAGGTCGAGATCGGTGTGGTCGGCGGTGAGGAGGACGGCGTCGAGGGTGCCATCGACGACAAGCTCTACACGACCCCGGAGGACGCGCTCGAGACCGTCGCTGCGCTGGGGTTGGGCGACAAGGGTCGCTACCTGACCGCGCTCACCTTCGGCAACGTGCACGGGGTCTACAAGCCCGGCAACGTCAAGCTGCGTCCGGAGATCCTCGAGAAGGCGCAGGACGCGATCATCGAGAAGTACGGCGCCGACGCGGGCTTCGGCCACGGCTCGCGGCCGCTGGACCTGGTCTTCCACGGCGGCTCCGGGTCGTCGGAGCAGGAGATCGCCGACGCGGTGAAGTACGGCGTGGTCAAGATGAACGTCGACACCGACACCCAGTACGCCTTCACCCGCCCCGTGGTCGACCACATGTTGCGCAACTACGACGGCGTCCTGAAGATCGACGGCGAGGTCGGCAACAAGAAGCAGTACGACCCCCGCGCCTGGGGCAAGGCGGCCGAGGGCGGCATGTCGGCTCGCGTCGTGGAGGCGTGCGGGAACCTCAGCGCCACCGGTCACACGATCAGCTGACGCGGGCCACCTGGCCGGCCGTCAGTCGAGCAGGGCGCCCGTCGGGGCGGGCTGCTCGGCGGCGGCTGCCTCGGCCGCCGCCTTGCGTGCCACCAGGTGGCGGGGGAGCTCGAAGAACATCACCGAGATGAACCCGAGCACCAGGACGGCGGTCGGCAGCAGCATCGTGTCGGACATCGCCGCGCTGAACGGCGCGCGTACGACGGCCGGGAGCTGCTGGAGCGCGCCCTCGGGCTCGGCGCCGCCTGTGAGCCCGTGGGCGGCGATCCGGCTGTCGAGGAGCACGGCGATGGCGGCCGAGCCCAGCACGGCACCCACCTGTCGCGTGGCGTTGTAGACGCCCGCACCCGCGCCGGCACTGGTCATCGGCAGGTTGCGCGTCGCGGTCGCCGCCAGCGGCGCCCAGATCCCGGCCATGCCGATGCCGAGCAGCCCCATCATCGCCACGATGTGCCACACGGCGCCGTCGGCGGTCAGCGACCGCGAGATCAGGAAGATCGCGACGGCGGTGACGGCGAAGCCCACGCCGGTGAGGATCCGCGGGTG
Source organism: uncultured Actinomycetota bacterium (assembly GCA_963761515.1). Lineage (GTDB taxonomy): Bacteria > Actinomycetota > Actinomycetes > Propionibacteriales > Nocardioidaceae > Nocardioides. The sequence goes on along the minus strand of CAVXHO010000001.1, from coordinate 82,803 downwards.
CACCCTGTCGGTGAAGCGGCCGACGATCGGGGCCAGGATGATCGTCATCACGGCCATCGGCGCGAACAGCAGCGCCGACTGGAGCGGGGAGTACCCGCGGACCAGCTGGGCGTAGAGCATGATCGGGAAGCCCATCGCCGTAGCCGTGAAGGACATCGTGGAGATCGCGAAGTTCGAGATCGAGAAGTTGCGGTCGTTGAAGAGGCTGAGCGGCACCAGCGGCTCGTTGCGGTTGACCCGCTGCCACCAGATGAAGATCGCGAAGATCGCCAGGCCACCGATGATCGAGGTCATCACCCAGGCGTTCCAGTGGTACTTGTGGCCCTGCTGGATCCCGAAGACCAGCAAGAACATGCCGATGCCGCTGAGGGCGACACCGAGCCAGTCGAACTGATGGGTGTGGGTCTCCAGCTTGGGGACCAGCCGCACCGCCAGCACGAAACCGACGATGCCGACCGGGATGTTGATGAAGAAGATCCACTCCCAGCCGAGCCCGTCGACCAGGATGCCGCCCAGGATCGGGCCGACCAGCGTGGCAACACCTGCGGTCGCGCCCCACAGGGCCATCGCCTGGCCGCGCTTCTCGGCGGGGAAGATGCGCGTGATCACGGCCATCGTCTGCGGCGTCAGCAGCGCGGCACCGAGGCCCTGGAACACCCGGGCCGCGATGAGCATCTCGATGCTGCTCGTCAGGCCGCACCACAAGGAGGCGAGGGTGAAGACGGTCAGGCCGATCAGGTAGATGTTCTTCGGCCCGAAGCGGTCGCCGAGGCGACCGGTGATCAGGAGGGGCACGGCGTACGCCAGCAGGTAGGCGCTCGTCACCCACACGACGCTGTTCACGTCGGCGTGGAGGTCGGAGATGATCGCGGGCGTCGCGACGGTCACGATCGTGGTGTCGACCAGGATCATGAAGAAGCCCAGACACAGCGCGAAGAGGGCCGGCCACGGCCGTACGTCGGGAAGGGGCTCGCGGGTCACGGTCTGCTGGGCCATGACGTAAGTCAACACCGGCCCACCGACATTGATTCCACCCATTTCCGGGCCGGCGGCGTCTGGCAGGGTGGCCCCATGAGTCACGTCGACCTGATGGCCGGTCCGCCGCCCACCCACCTGCCCGTGGACCCCGCCTCGGCCGAGCTCGACGCCGGCGAGGCCCCCGCCGCCGTCGTACGACGACACCCGGCGTCACCCGCCGCCTGGGCGGCCTTCGCCGAGCAGGCGCGGGAACAGGGAGCGGACGACGTGACGGTCTACGCCTACGCGCGCGTGGGCTACCACCGCAGCCTCGACCTCCTCCGCCGCAGCGGCTGGAAGGGCCACGGGCCGGTGCCGTGGGAGCACGAGCCGAACCGGGGGTTCCTGCGCTGCCTCGCCCTCCTTGCCTTGTCGGCGCGCGCCATCGGCGAGGCCGACGAGTGGGACCGCTGCTCGTCGTTCCTGCGCGACTCCAGCCCCGCCGCCGCCACCACCCTGCTCGGCTGATCCCCATGTAACGCGGAGTTACTAGCCCGCATGCGCCGTTACAACACCGCATGCGTGGTGGTAACTCCGCGTTACATGGGTCGCGGGACTCAGGCGGGGGTGCGGTAGCGCCGGCCCCGGAACCGGCGCGCCGACTCCTCCAGGCGCGCGGGGAGCGAGGGCCCGAAGCGCGCCTCGGTCACGGCGTACTCCGCCAGCAGTCGGCGCTTGGCTCGCTCGCGGGCCGCACCCCAGAAGTCGTCCCAGATGAGTCGGGACATGCCCAGACCTTCGGCGCAGACCTGCTGCTGGCGCTTCCGCTCGTCCCACAAGGCCCGTTCAGCGCCCTCGTCGGCGACCCCACCGTGGTCGACCGAGCGGAACTTGATCCGCCCGTCGAACTCGAAGAGGTGACAGCCGACCCGCAGGTCGCACCAGTGCAGTCCACCGCCGACGAGGACCGGGAACTGCGTCTCGATCTGGCCGAGCCCCAGCTCCGCGACCAGCTCGCGGCTGAGCGTCTCGCCCACGCTCTCGGCGCCGGGGTCGGCATCGTCGACGGCAGCGCGAGCCGCGGTCACGCCAGGCCAGCACCTCATCGAGGCGTACGCCGCCGCGAGCTCGACCCTGGGCACGCCGAGCTGCAGTGCGCCGTCGGCGCCCACCAGGCCGGCGCGGTAGCCATGGGTCCGCGCCAGGTCGATCACCGTGCGAGCGATGCCGAGCGCGGGGAGTCCGTCGACCATCACCACGGTGTTCCTCGGGTACGGCGCGCCGTGGTGGCGGACGCCGTACTGGATCCGCGAACCGCGTACCTGCGGCCGGGTGACGTGCACCTCGGCCTGCGCGGGCCGGATCAGGGGCACGCCGAGCAGCAGCGCGGCCGAGTCGTGGCTGAAGACGTGGGGGAGGGTGATGGTGAGATGCGCGGCTCGCACGCGGGCGAGCGGTCGCTCCCGGAACTCGTCCCATGCGGTCCAGAGCTGTGCGGTCGTGTAGACCCCGCGGCGTACGGACACGAGCTCGCCGCTCCGCACCCACCGCGCGACCCGTCGTGGGTGGAAACCGAGCATGCTCAGCTGGGCGGCCGTGACCAGGCCATGGCCGGCCGCCACCGCGGCAAGGACCCGTGTCTCCATGGTCGGAGCATTTCCCGATGACCCATCCTGCTCAACGGGGTACCGGCCGGCCTGTGGAGGACGGGTCGCTCGGGCGCGCGGCGGAGCCCTTGTAACGCGGAGTTACCACCACGCATGCGCCGTTACAACACTGCGTGCGGGCTAGTAACTCCGCGTTACAAGTGGTGGGCGGGCGGAGGTCAGCCGCCGAGGAGGGTCCGCACCCGGTCGGTGCCCAGGGCGACGATGAGCGTCGGGAGGCGCGGGCCGCGTTCGGCGTCGACGAGCAGGTGGTAGAGCAGCCGGAAGAACTCCTTCTGGTGGGCCTTCACCTCGTCGGTGGGGGCGTCGTCGAGGTCGAGACCCAGCGCCAGCTTCGGTACGCCGTACACCAGCGCCGTGACCGGTTCGAGGTCGAGCTCGGGGCCGTCGAGGCGGCCGAGCCCGTCGAGCAGCAGCCCGATCCACACCCCCTCCTGGACCGTCAGCGCCGCCAGCCCCGCCGCGTCGGGCTCGGTGCGCACCGTCGTACGCTCCGAGGCCGGGACGAACTCCGCGGTCCAGGCGATCGCCCGCGACAGCCGCGGCTCGAGGTCGTCGACCGAGTCGTGGGCGTGGCCCAGGTGAGCGACGATCCTGCTGATCTGCTCCGCCGACCCGGCGGTCACGTCGGCCACCGACGCGAGCATCCGGAACGGCACCACCACCCGCGGGCTGGGCAGGGGGCCGTAGGAGTGGGTCGCCGCCGCGCGCTCGTAGGCGAGCACCTGGGTGTCGCGCTTCGTCGCCGCCTTGCGTCCGAGCGCGTCCCACTCGTCGTACAGGCGCACGACCTCAGGCCCGAAGTCGATGTCGAAGGTCTGCTTGGGCTGTCGTCGCACGTACAGCCAGCGCAGGATCGCCGGCTCGAGCACCCGCAGGGCGTCGCTCGCGGTCGGTGCACCTCCGGCGGACGACGACATCTTCTGCACCCCGGCGAACCCCACGAACCCGTAGCCGAACCAGGCCGGACGCGGCATGTCCCAGATCGACTCGACCAGCTCGTGGCCGACGGTGAACGACGACCCAGGCGTCGCGTGGTCCATCCCGGCCGGCTCGAAGTCGACGTGCTCGAAGGCCCACCGCATCGGCCAGTCGGCCTTCCAGACCAGCTTGCCCTCGTCCTTGGTGGAGAGGTTGGTGGTGCCGTGGTAGTCGCAGACCGAGCAGGTGTAGGCGAGGTCGGTGGTGTCGTCGTCGTACGCCGTCACCGTGGTCGTGTCGCGGCCGCAGTCGTGGCAGTACGGCCGGAACGGGAACCAGCCGACCTCGGTCGCGGCGTCGTCCTCCTCGTGGGCGACCGAGTCGGCCATCGCCTCGGCCTCCTGCGCGGCGTGCTCCTCGTCGATGGCCTGCGAGGGCTCGACCTTCCTGGTCCGGTGGCGCTTGAGCACGGCGTCGATCTCGGCGCGATGACGCACCGCCCGCAGCACCTCCTCGCGATAGACCCCGGCGCGGTAGCGCTCGGTCTGGGAGATCTCCTCCATCTCGACCCCGAGGTCGTGAAGGGCCTGCACGAGCGGCTCCTTGTAGTGCTCGGCCCACGACGGGTGGCACTCCCACGGGTCGGGTACGCCGGACAGCGGCCGGCCGATGTGCTCGACCCACGAGTCGGGCACACCCGCCGGCACCTTGCGGAAACGGTCGTAGTCGTCCCACACGTGCAGGTGACGGACGGCGACGCCGCGGCGGCGCAGCTCGTCCGCGACGAAGTGCGGCATCAGGAACTCACGCAGGTTGCCCAGGTGGACCGGGCCCGACGGTGAGGCGCCCGACGAGCAGGTCACCGGTCCGCCGGCACCGGTGCGCTCGTGGTGCCGGATCGCGTCGTCCGCGGCGCGGGTCACCCAGTCGACGGGGTCCTGCGTGGCCATGAGAGGGGGCTCCTGGGTGCGTCAGCGATGGGCCTCGAACGCTACCGGAGCCGTGACCCGCCCCCGAGGCGCGGGCCCGGGCCCGGGCATGGAGAAAGGGCGCCGGCACGTGCCCGTGCGCCCTTTTCCGCAGGAAACCACCCAATCCCCCGCGGCGGGTGGGGTGTCCCGGCGACAGTGTCCCGTGACCGCTCCGTGCCACGAGGGTCGTGACTGCCGCTGGCACTAAGATGCCACCATGGCGGGACGACGCTCGGAGTCGGTGTTGTCCGCGCTCGGGGTGGGCGAAGAGGACGAACGGCGCTACCAGCAGGTCCTCCCGCTGTCCGGCGCCACGCTGGAGGCGGTCGCCCACGCGCTCGACGTCCCGGTGGAGCGGCTCGCCGAGCCGCTGCGCGGCCTGATCGCCGAGGGCATCGTCAGCCTCGACGGCGGACGGCTGCACGTGCTGCCGCTGGCCCAGGTCGTGTCGGCGGCGATCGGGCGCGAGGCCACCGCGGCCGTGCGCACCCGCGACCGGCTCGACCACCTGGCCCGCTCCATCGAGTTCCTGAGCGCTGCCGGCAGCCGGCCCGGTCCCGGTGAGGTCGAGGACCTCGGCGGTCTCGACGGCGAGGTCAGTACCGGCGGCAACGCGCTCGCCCTGCTCACCGCCCTGATCGAGTCGAGCAAGGGCGACCTCCTGTTCCTGCGGCCCGACACCTGGTCCATGCCCCGCGAGTCCGCGATCTCCCAGGTCGTCGGCCGGGCCGTCGCGTCGGGTCGCCGCTCGCGGGCCATCTACCCGCTGCGGGCGCTCAACCAGGTGCCCGACGTGCTGCGGGCGCGGATGGACGAGGGGGAGGAGGTGCGCGTCATCGACGCCATGCCGACCCGGCTCTTCGTGATCAGCCCGACCCACGCCGTACTCCCGGAGCCGCTCGGCTACGCCGACGAGCCCCGGCTGCTCGTGCGGCAGGGGGCGCTGGTCCACGCGCTGACCCTGCTCTTCGAGCTCTACTGGGAGCGCTCGGTGGGGATCCCCTCGTTGGAGGTGCGCGTCGACGAGCGGGCGTTCCTCCTGCGCCAGCTGGCCTCGGGTGCGAAGGACGAGCAGATCGCCCGCACGCTGGGGCTCAGTCTCCGGACCGTACGCCGCCGCGTCGCCGACCTGATGATCGAGCTCGGCGTCGACACCCGCTTCCAGGCCGGGGCCGAGGCCGTACGACGCGGGTGGCTGTGACTCAGGCAGGCAGGATGAACGAGTAGGCCTGGGGCTCGACCCGCCAGCTGCGCTGTCGCTCGGGGCCGGAGATCTCGCCGTCGGCCGAGATGTAGAACTCGTCGCCGGAGATCGTCACCTGCGAGCCCCGGTGGTACTGCACGTCGTCGCGGTGGTGGTGCTCGCCGCGGCGCAGCGACATCGCGTAGCCGAGCTTGGCGACCGTGCCGACGGCGTGGGAGATCATCACGTCGACCTTGCCGTCCTCGGGGTCGGCCTCCGGGGTCAGCTCGGTACCGCCGCCGACGTTCGCACCGTTCCCGACCGAGACCATCAGCACCGGCCGATCGAGGTCGGTGACGACCTGGCCGTCCACCTCGACGTGCATGTGAACGCTCGGCGGGTGGAAGGCCGCCAGGACGGCGCCGATCGGGTAGCCGAGCTTGCCGAGGTTGACCCGGCCGACGCCGACCGAGCCGAGGCGCTCCTTCCAGCGAGCGCCGCGGCGGCTGGCCTGCGCACCGGCGCCGACGTGCACGTTGTTGACCACGATCTCGCCGAGCTCGTCGACGATGAGGTCCATCGGCCGCACCTCGCCCGTCACGATCACCTTGGCGGCCTCCTCCGGGTCCAACGGGATCTCCAGCGTCCGAGCGAAGTCGTTGCCGGTGCCCATCGGCAGCAGTCCGACCACGGCGCTCTTCAGGTCGTGCCGCCGGTACAGCGCCGCGATCACCGCGTGCAGGCTGCCGTCGCCGCCGGCGACCACGATCCGCCGGGACGCCGCGCGCTGGAGCACGCCGTCCAGCTCGCCGGGGCGGGAGGTCGACTGGACCTCGACGGAGCACGCGGCGCGGAGGATGTCGAGGGCCGCCCGGAGGGCGTCGTCGTCCGCGGTGCCCGCTTCGTCGTTGGTGATCACGAGCAGGGGGTCCACGGCCCGGACCCTAGCCCACGCGCGAGGCGGCCAGGGTCCCCCTGTGGGGTAGGGTCGCTGCCGCACGAGGCCCTGCCCGGCGCGTCGACGGCGCGAGCAGGGCCCTATGTTTCTCTAGCCGGCGGAGGTCCGATGCCCGCGATCGTCGTCCTCGGTGCCCAGTGGGGTGACGAGGGCAAGGGGAAGGCCACCGACCTGCTGGCCACCACCGAGTCGATCGACTACGTCGTCCGCACCTCGGGTGGCCACAACGCAGGGCACACCATCGTGGTGAACGGCGAGAAGTTCGCGACGCACCTGCTGCCCAGCGGCATCCTCACACCCGGCACCGTCTCGGTGATCGCCAACGGTGTCGTGGTCTCGCCCGAGGCACTGTTCCGGGAGGTCGACGCCCTCGCCGAGCGCGGCGTCGACGTGTCGCGCCTGGTCGTCAGCGCCAACGCGCACGTGATCGCGTCGTACCACACGACGATCGACAAGGTGACCGAGCGCTTCCTCGGCAAGAACAAGGTCGGCACGACCGGTCGCGGCATCGGGCCGGCGTACTCCGACAAGGTCGCGCGCGTCGGTATCCGGATCGCCGACCTGTTCGACGAGAAGATCCTGCGCGCCAAGGTCGAGGCGAGCCTCGACGTGAAGAACCAGCTCCTCGCCAAGGTGTACAACCGTCGCGCGGTCGAGATCGACGCGGTGGTCGAGGAGCTCCTCGCGTACGTCGAGCGCCTGCGGCCGATGGTCGCCGACACCTCGCTGCTGCTCAACCAGGCGCTCGACCGCGGCGAGACCGTGCTCTTCGAGGGCGCCCAGGCCACGATGCTCGACGTCGACCACGGCACCTACCCGTTCGTGACCTCCTCGTCGCCGGTGGCCGGCGGCGTCTGCACCGGCGCCGGCGTCGGCCCGACCCGGATCGACCGGGTGATCGGCGTGATCAAGGCCTACACGACACGCGTCGGGTCCGGCCCCTTCCCGACCGAGCTGTTCGACGAGGACGGCGAGAAGCTCTGGAAGATCGGCGGCGAGGTCGGCGTCTCGACCGGACGCGACCGCCGGTGCGGCTGGTACGACGCCGTCGTCGCCCGCTACGCCACCCGGGTGAACGGGCTGACCGACCTGTTCCTCACCAAGCTCGACGTGCTCTCGAGCTGGGAGCGGGTGCCGGTCTGCGTGGCGTACGACGTGGACGGCACGCGGCAGGACGAGATGCCGATGACGCAGACCGAGTTCCACCACGCGAAGCCGATCTACGAGTACCTCGACGGCTGGTGGGAGGACATCTCCGACTGCCGGTCCTTCACCGACCTTCCCGCCAACGCGCAGGCCTACGTGCGAGCGCTCGAGGAGATGTCGGGCTGCCGGATCTGGGGCGTCGGAGTGGGGCCCGGGCGCGAGCAGACGCTCGTCGTACCGAGCTAGGCGACCCGGCGGTACTGTCCGGCCATGCTGGAGCCGAGCGAGGCGATCGACCGCATCAACCAGATCTACGGACGCCACGCGCACCATCGCGCACTGCACGCGCGCGGCACCTTCTACACCGGCACCTTCACCGCCTCGCCCGAGGCGACGGCGCTCTGTGCTGCCGCGCCGTACTCGGGTGACGCGGTGCCGGTGCTCGTGCGCTGGTCCAACGGGGGCGGCGACCCCGAGCGGCCCGACCAGGCCCAGGACGTCCGCGGCATGGCGGTGAAGCTCCAGGCGCCCGGAGGCGACTGCGACGTGCTCGGCCAGACGGCTCCGCGATTCCCGATGCGGACCCCCGAGGAGTTCCTGTCGATGACCGCGGCGGCCCAGCGTCCCGCGACCTTCCCGATCTGGATGCTCCGCCATCCGCGAGCGGTCCCGGCGCTCCTCGCCGGGATCAGGGCCAAGTCGGTGGTCCCGCCGTACTCCTACGCCGAGGTCCCCTACTACCCGATCCACGCCTACGGCTGGGTCGCGGAAGACGGCTCGCGCTCCTGGGTCCGCTACGTCCTCCGGCCGCTGGGCGGTCTCGACCAGCGTCCGGACGGCCGGTTCGAGGGACCCGAGCGGCTCACCGACGAGCTCGCCGCCCGGCTGGCCGTCCGCCCGGTGCGGTACGACGTGCGGGTGACGGTCGCGGGCCCCGACGACGACCCCCACGACCCGACCTCGGTCTGGACTGGCGCCCGCGAGCTCAGCGCGGGGGTCATCGAGGTGACGACCAAGATCGACGACCCGGAGCAGTCCGGCGGGCTCGTGGTGTTCGACCCGACCCGCGTCGTCGCGGGGATCGAGCTCTCCGACGACCCGATCCTGCGCTACCGCGGAGCGTCGTACGGCGAGTCGATCGCCCGTCGTAGGTCCTGATCCGCGACTTGATCGCGGTCGGCAACCGCTGTCAAACGCGACCCGCGCCGAGGGCGGATGCTCGGACCATGACCCTTCCGTACGCCGAACCGCTGACCTTGATCGACCCCGCCGACACCGTCGTGCCCGAGCCTCCGCGCCGAGGTGAGCCCGGCGGCGAGGCCTGCTTCCCCTGCAGCGCCGACTCCGACTCGCACCTGATCTGGTCCGACCAGACCTGGACGCTCCACAACCCCGGCCAGACCGCGCTGCCGGGGTCGGTGTGGCTGGCGTCGCGTGCCCACTTCGACTCCTTCGCCGACATGCCGGCCGACGTCGCGACGACGTTCGCAGGGGTGTGCGGCCGGGTCGAGCGCGCCGTGCTCGCGCTGGGCGACGTCGGCCGGGTGCACGTCTACCGCTGGGGGGACGGCGGTGCCCACTTCCACGTGTGGTTCGTGCCGCGGCCGCTCGGTCGGCTGGACATGAGCGGTCACCTGCTGATGGCGTGGGAGGACGTGCTTCCGCCGGCGACCGACGAGCAGATCGCCGAGGCGGGCCGCCGGATCGCCGCCGCGATGGTGTAGTTGCATGGCCTCCGTGAGCACCGCCCAGACGCTCGACCGCCGGCTCGGGCTCGGCGACGCCGTGTTCATCGGCCTGGGCTCGATGATCGGCGCGGGCGTGTTCGCGGCGTACGGCCCGGCCGCCCGGGCCGCCGGCACCGGCCTGCTGGTCGGTCTCGCCGTGGCGGCGGTCGTCGCCTACTGCAACGCGACCTCGTCGGCGCAGCTCGCCGCGTCGTACCCCTATGCCGGCGGCACCTACCTGTACGGCCGTGAGGTCCTCGGCGACTGGTGGGGCTACCTCGCCGGCTGGGGCTTCATGGTCGGCAAGACCGCGAGCTGTGCGGCGATGGCACTGACCTTCGCTGCATACGTCGCGCCCGACGGCTGGCAGCGGGCGGTCGGCGCAGTGGTCGTCGTGGTGCTGGCACTCGTCAACTGCGCGGGCGTGACCCGTACCGCCCTGCTCACGCGGGTCCTGGTCTCCCTCGTCCTGGTCTCGCTCGTGGTCGCCTGCGTCGCGTGCTTCTCCGGCGGCTCCTCGTCCGGGCTGTCCGGCTGGGACTCTCCCGACCACGGCGTCTACGGCGTGCTGCAGTCGGCCGGCCTGCTCTTCTTCGCCTTCGCCGGCTACGCCCGGATCGCGACGCTCGGGGAGGAGGTGCGCGAGCCGGCACGGGTGATCCCGCGCGCGATCGTGATGGCCCTCGCCGGCGCCGTCGTGGTGTACGCCGTGGTGGCGGTCGCCGTGCTGTCGGTGCTCGGAGCGTCGGGCACGGCCGCGTCGAGCGCGCCGGTCGCGGACGCCGTACACGCGGTGGCCGGCCCGTGGGCGGTCGGGGTCGTCCGGGTCGGAGCAGCGCTGGCTTCGGCGGGTGCGCTCCTCGCGTTGATCGCGGGACTGGGGCGGACCGGGCTGGCCATGGCGCGCGAACGCGACCTGCCCGGCTGGCTGGACGCCGTACACCCGCGCTTCCGGGTGCCCCACCGCGCCGAGCTCACCATCGCGGCGGTCGTCGTGGTCCTCGTCCTGACCACGGACCTGCGCGGCGCGATCGGCTTCTCGTCATTCGGTGTGCTGCTCTACTACTTCGTGGCCAACGCCGCGGCGTACTCCCAGGGCCGCTCGGCCCGCCGCTTCCCCCGCTGGCTCCAGCTGCTCGGCTGCGCGGGCTGCCTGGTCCTCGTCGCCACCCTCCCCTGGCATGCGGTCGTCGCCGGCCTCGCGGTCTTCGCCATCGGCATCGCGATCCGCCTGATCGTTGAGGCGCGCCGTCCTGCTCGTTGAGACGCGCCAGATCGTCGGTTGAGACGCGCGGAACTGCAGGGGCGACGACGATTCGACGCGCTCGGAGGAACGATCCGGCGCGTCTCAACGCAGGGGCTGGGTGGCCGATAGGCTCGTGCCGATGAGAGCTCTCGTGATCGGGACCGGCGGGCGGGAGCACGCACTGGTCCTCGCACTGGCCCGTGACCCCGGCGTCACCGAGGTGCACGCCGCACCCGGCAACCCCGGCATGACGGACGTCGCAACGCTCCACGACGTCGACCCGATGGACGGCGCGGCGGTCGCCGCACTGGCGGTCGACCTCGGCGCGGGACTCGTGGTGGTCGGCCCCGAGGCGCCGCTGGTGGCGGGGGTCGCCGACGCCGTGACCGCGGCCGGGATCCCCTGCTTCGGACCGTCCGGTGCCGCCGCGCAGCTCGAAGGGTCCAAGGCGTTCGCCAAGGACGTCATGGCCGCCGCCGGCGTCCCGACGGCGCGCGCGAGCGTCTGCACCACCCCAACCGAAGTCGTTGCGGCGCTGGACACCTACGGTCCTCCGTACGTCGTGAAGGACGACGGCCTCGCCGCCGGCAAGGGGGTGGTGGTCACCCACGACCGGCAACAGGCACTCGACCACGCGGCGGCCTGCGGTCGGGTGATCGTCGAGGAGTATCTCGACGGGCCGGAGGTCAGCCTGTTCGCCCTCTGCGGCTGGAACGCCGCCGACGGCGCCACCGTCTACCCGCTCCAGCCCGCGCAGGACTTCAAGCGCATCTTCGACGGCGAGGAGGGGCCCAACACCGGCGGCATGGGCGCCTACACGCCACTCCCGTGGGCGCCGGCCGACCTGGTCGACGAGGTCACCCGCACGGTGCTCCAGCCGACGGTCGACGAGATGGCGCGCCGGGGTACGCCGTTCCAGGGCCTGTTGTACGCCGGTCTCGCGCTGACCGCTCGTGGCATACGCGTCGTGGAGTTCAACGCCCGCTTCGGCGATCCCGAGACCCAGCCGATCCTGGCGCTCCTCGACTCACCGCTCTCGCCGCTCCTGCTGGGTGCCGCGACCGGCAGGCTCGCCGACGTACCGCCGCCCGCGTGGAGACCGGGCGCCGCGGTCACGGTGGTGATGGCCTCGAAGGGCTACCCCGAGACCTCGTCGAAGGGCGACATCATCGTCGGCACGGAGACCCTCGACCACGATCCCCACGTGCAGGTCCTCCATGCAGGCACCGCGACGGTCGACGGACACCTCGTCACCGCCGGCGGACGCGTCCTCGGCGTCACCGCGACCGGCGCCGACATCGCCGACGCCCGAGCCCAGGCCTACGAAGGCGTCGCGATGATCTCGTTCCCGGGCGCCCAGTGGCGCCGCGACATCGCCCGAGACGCGGCCGGTGGCTGAGCCGGTCTTCGCGCCGGGGACCACGATCACGGTGCGCGAGATGCTGCACGGCCGGGTCTGGCTGCACTTCCCGGAGACGGTGGTGGCCGACGACGGTGAGGTGCTGGCCTCACTGCAGGCGGACAGCACCCCGTTGACCTTCCCGGAGCACCCCTTCGGGCCGCACCCGTGGTCGCACCAGACGGCCTGGCGTGGCCCGACGGTGCTGAAGCTGCATCGCACCGACACGGCCTACTCGGTCTGGAAGTTCTTCGACGACGACGCGTTCCGCTACTGGTACGTCAACTTCGAGCAACCCGTCGTCCGACAGCACGACGGGATCGACGTCGACGACCACCAGCTCGACCTGGTCATCGAGCGCGACGGACGCACGCGCTGGAAGGACGTCGAGGACCTGGCGCCGGCGCTCTCCTCGGGTCGGATCGACCTCGGCCAGGTGTGCACGGTGCTCGAGGCAGCGACCGAGGTGACCGAGAGACTGGCCCGCGACGACCGGTGGTGGGCTCCCTGGGACGACTGGTCTCCTCCGGTATGAGACCTGCTGCGATCGTCGACGCCGTCCTGGGTCCGCCGTACCCACGCCCGACGGCCGGGGTCCATCGGCCGCGGCTCCCGGGGCCCGCCTCGCTAGCCTTGCCGTCGTGACCGTCCCCAACGTGCTGGCGACGCGGTACGCCGCGCCCGACCTCGCCGCCATCTGGTCGCCCGAGCACAAGATCGTCCTCGAGCGCAGGCTGTGGATCGCGGTGCTCCGGGCCCAGCGTGACCTCGGCGTCGACGTGCCCGACGGCGTCGTCGAGGCCTACGAGAAGGTCGTCGACGACGTCGACCTCGCCTCGATCGCCGACCGCGAGCGGGTGACGCGCCACGACGTGAAGGCGCGGATCGAGGAGTTCGCGGCGCTGGCCGGGCACGAGCACATCCACAAGGGGATGACGAGCCGCGACCTGACCGAGAACGTCGAGCAGCTCCAGGTGAGGCAGTCGCTCGAGCTGGTCCGCGACCGCGCGGTCGCCGCCCTGGCCCGGCTGGCACGGCTCGCGATCGAGCACGAGTCCACGGTGATGGCCGGTCGTTCTCACAACGTGGCGGCCCAGGCGACCACGCTCGGCAAGCGGTTCGCGACCGTCGCCGACGAGCTGATGGTCAGCCTCGAGCGGGTCGAGGAGCTCCTCGCCCGCTACCCGCTCCGCGGGATCAAGGGCCCGATGGGCACCTCGCAGGACATGCTCGACCTCCTCGACGGCGACGAGGACAAGCTGGCCGACCTCGAGCAGCGCGTGGCCGGGCACCTCGGCTTCGAGCGCGTGCTCGACAGCGTCGGCCAGGTCTACCCCCGCTCGCTCGACTTCGACGTCGTCTCAGCGCTGGTGCAGCTGGTCTCCGCGCCGTCCAACCTCGCCACGACGATCCGGCTGATGGCGGGGCTCGAGCTGGTCACCGAGGGCTTCGCCGAGGGTCAGGTCGGATCGAGCGCGATGCCCCACAAGATGAACACCCGTTCCTGCGAACGCGTCAACGGCCTGGCCGTCGTCGTCCGCGGTCACCTCTCGATGGTGAGCGAGCTGGCCGGTGACCAGTGGAACGAGGGCGACGTCTCCTGCTCCGTCGTACGCCGGGTGGCGCTGCCCGACGCGTTCTTCGCCACCGACGGGCTCTTCCAGACCTTCCTCACCGTGCTCGACGAGTTCGGCGCCTTCCCTGCGGTGATCCAGCGCGAGCTCGACCGCTACCTGCCGTTCCTGGCGACCACCAAGGTGCTGATCGCCGCGGTCCGCACCGGCGTCGGTCGCGAGGCCGCCCACGAGGCGATCAAGGAGCACGCCGTCGCGGTCGCTCTGGAGATGCGGCAGGGGCGCACCGACAACGACCTCTTCGACCGGTTGGCGGCCGACCCGCGGCTCGGCCTCGACCGTGCCGCCATCGCCGCACTGGTCCGCGACCCGATCGACTTCACCGGTGCGGCCCGCTCCCAGACCGCTGCCGTCGTACGCCGGGTGGAGCAGGTCCTCGCCCGCCACCCCGACGCCGCGTCGTACACCCCCGGCTCGATCCTCTGACTCGCTCCGGGGGTCGATCCGGGGGTTGCCCAAGTGGCGCAATTGCGCGGTTGTGGCACCCGATTCGGCTCTCCGATTGTCCAACTGGCGCAATTGCGCGGTTTCGACAGCAGCCCGCAGACCGACCGAGATGCGGGCTCACGGCCCACGCGCCTCAAGCCCCGAGCAGACGGTCGAGCTTCCGCTCGAGTCGCTCGACGTCGGCCTTGGTCGCCGACTCCAGCTCGGGGCGCAGGTCGACGACGATCGTGCCGCCCGGCTCGAGCTTCACCTGGTCGGCGTCGGCGATCTTGTAGACGTTCTGCCGGCGCAGCGCCCCGTCCATCTCGCTCTCCCGGACCCCGACCTTGCGGAGTGCCTCGGGGATCCAGTGGCCGTTCCGGGCGAGCACCGTGTTCGTGCCCTCCAGGAACGCCGTCACGTGCTTGTTCGGCCGCACCACCCGCACCAGGAAGGCGTTGGCCGCGATCAAGGTGGTGGCCCCGATCAGCCCGCCGAGCAGCGAGTTGTCCGGACCGATGATCGCGTTCTGCACGACGTTCGACAGCAACAGCATCACGATCAGGTCGAACGAGTTGAGCTGCGCCAGGTCGCGCTTGCCGGCGAGCCGGAGCAGCACGATCAGGCCCCAGTAGACGACGACGGTCCGGATGATCTTGTCGAGCACCGAGATGTCCAGGTGCGTGAGGTCGGTCCACATGGCGCTCATGATCGTCGCCGCAGCGGGCCGTGCTCCTTAGGCTGGCCGCATGTCGACGGCGGTGACGATCAAGGTCACCGGTCGCGTGCAGGGCGTCGCCTTCCGCTGGTACGCCGTGCAGGAGGCCGAGCGGCTCGGCGTACGCGGATGGGTCCGCAACGAGCCCGACGAGTCGGTGGCAGCCCATCTCGAGGGGGACGACGAGGCCGTCGAGGCCATGGTCGGCTGGTGCCGTCGCGGCCCGTCGTCCGCCGTGGTTCGTGACGTCGCAGTGACCGCCGCTCGACCGACCGGCGCGACGTCGTTCGACATCAGGTACTGATCTCGCGGGCCGGCGAGGTCGGTAGCCTTCGCTGCATGCCGCATCCCGCCGTTGCCCCGACCATCGACGACGCCACACACCTCCACTCCGGCAAGGTCCGCGACCTCTACGAGCTGCCCGACGGCCGCCTCCTGATGGTGGCGAGCGACCGGATCTCGGCCTTCGACTTCATCCTCGAGACACCCATCCCCGACAAGGGCGAGATCCTCACCCGGATGTCGCTGTGGTGGTTCGACCAGCTCGCGAGCCTGGTGCCCCACCACGTGCTCTCCACCGACGTGCCCGCCGAGGTGCGCGGCCGAGCGGTGATCTGCGAGCGGCTCGAGATGCTCCCGGTGGAGTGCGTCGCGCGCGGCTACCTGACCGGCACCGGCCTGCTCGACTACCGCGCCTCGGGCGAGGTCTGCGGGATCGCGCTGCCTGCGGGGCTCCAGGACGGCAGCCGGCTGCCCGAGCCGATCTTCACCCCCGCCACGAAGGCAGACCTCGGCGAGCACGACGAGAACGTCTCCTACGACGCGGTGGTGCAGACCGTGGGCGACGACGCCGCCGCCGAGCTGCGGATGCTCACCCTGGCCGTGTACGCGCGCGCCGAGGCGCTCGCCCGGGAGCGCGGGATCCTGCTGGCCGACACCAAGCTGGAGTTCGGACGTCGACCCGACGGCACGACCGTGCTCGCCGACGAGGTCCTGACGCCCGACTCATCGCGCTTCTGGCCGGCCGACGACTGGCACCCGGGCCGGGCCCAGCCGTCGTACGACAAGCAGATCGTGCGCAACTGGCTCCTCTCGCCCGCCTCCGGCTGGGACCGGGCGTCCGGCGAGCCGCCGCCGCCGCTGCCCGACGAGGTCGCCGAGCTGACCCGCGCGCGCTACCTGGAGGCCTTCGAGACCCTGACCGGTGAGACCTGGTGATGCCGTGACCACCTTCACCGTCACCATCGACCTGCCACACCCGCCGGCCGATCTCTTCCACTTCCTGGCCGAGCCACGCAACCGACCGCTGTGGCAGTCGTCCCTGCGCGCCGTCGTCGACGTCGACGAGGGTGAGCCGCACCCCGGACAGCAGTGGCGCGACGTCACGAAGGTCGGGATCAGGCCATGGATGGAGCTCACCGAGCTGACGCCGTACCGGGTGATCGCCGAGACCGGCACCTGGCGCGGCGTCGACGGCCTCCTCACCCTGCGCTTCCTCAAGACCGGGCAGGGGACGCGGGTCACCGCGGAGGGCAGGCTGATCGGCCATGGTCCCTTCGCCCTGGCCGCCGCCGTGAGCGGCCGCTGGGCGCCGGAGACCATCCGCAAGGACCTCCTCCGCGCCTCCGACGTGCTGACCGGGCAGTCGAGCAGCGTCTGACACGGCGGGAAACCGCGGAACAAATTGCAAGGTGCGGTGGGCGTGGCGCGGATCTGTTCCGCGTTTTCCCTCAACCCGGCGCCTCGACGACCCACCACGCGGCGTATGCCGGGAGCCGCAGGATGCCGTCGGCGCCGACGGTGACGCGGTGCCCGGAGAGGGCGTCGTACGGACGGGTGACTCCGAGGTGGTGCAGCTGGTCCAAGGCGAAGGTCCGCACCTCGGGCGTCACGTTGTAGAGGCCGACGAAGATCCCGCTGGGATGCCGCCGGACGGTGGCGAGGATGCCATCGTCGGTGTCCGGTACGACGTGCGAGGACGCCGCGGCGTGGAGCTGCGGCAACCCGGCCCGGACCCGCGCCAGGTGCGTGAGTCCGGCGAAGACCCGGCCCGGCACGGTGCGGAGATCGTGGCGCTGGGTCGCCAGCGACCAGTCGAGCCTGGGACGGTGCGCCCAGCGGTTGTCGTCCTCGTGCCCAGGCTCGTCCGTCCACGCGAGGTCGTTGGTCTGGCCCAGCTCGTCGCCGCTCCACACCACGGGCACGCCGCCCCAGCCGGCGGCGATCGCGTGCGCCAGGAAGATCCGAGCCAGCGCCGCGTCGATCTCCTCCGGCGCTGCGTCCGCGCGCAGACCGGCCAGTGACGCGGCAGACCCGCTGATCCGCCGGTCACCGGTGGCCGGGTTGCCCTGGAAGACCAGCCCCTCGGCCCACGAGCCCGGCGCCTGGCCGGCGTACCAGTCGGTGAGGAAGCGCCGGTGACCCTCGCCGGTCAGGCCCACCGCCCACGCGTCGCCGTCGTCGATCGCCCAGCCGATGTCGTCGTGGCAGCGCACGTAGGTGATCCAGGTGCCCGTGGCGGGCGCGAGCGGCAGGGAGGCGAGCGCCTCGCGGGCCAGCACGACGTCGCCCGTGGCCAGCATCGACCAGATCTGCACCATCAGGCTGTTGTGGTAGGCCAGGTCGCTGACTCGCCCGGCGTGCATCCCCGACCCGAGGTACTGCACGAGGTCGCGCGGTCCCACGATCGCCTCGGCCTTGAACGCCATCGCGGGCGCTGCGATCCGGGTCACCGTGTGCAGTGCCTGGGTGATCGCGTGCACCTCCGGCTGGTTCTGGCACGAGGTCCCCATCCGCTTCCACAGGAACGCGATCGCGTCGAGCCGGAGCACCTCGACGCCGAGGTTGGCCAGCCACAGGATGATCTCGGCGAACTCCGCCAGCACCGACGGGTTCGACCAGTCGAGGTCCCACTGCCACGGGTGGAAGGTCGTCCACACCCACCCGTCCAGGTCGGGGTCGCGGGTGAAGCTGCCCGGCGCCGACGCGGGGAAGACCTCCGGCAGCGTCTTCTCGTAGGCGTCGGGCAGGTGCCGGTCGGGGAAGACGTGGAAGTAGTCGCGGTACGCCGGGTCGCCGGCGCGGGCCCGCGCCGCCCAGTCGTGCTCCCGTGCGACGTGGTTCAGGACGAGGTCCATCACCAGGCTGATCCCCCGCTCACGCAGGACTGTTGCGAGGTCGCGCAGGTCGTCGACGGTGCCGAGGTCGGACCGAACGGCGCGGTAGTCCTGTACGGCGTACCCGCCGTCGTTGTCGCCGTCTCGTGGCTGGAGCAGCGGCATCAGGTGGAGATAGGTGACTCCCAGGTCCTCGAGGTGGTCCAGATGCCGGGTGACTCCGGCGAGGTCGCCGGCGAAGCGCTCGGTGTAGCAGGCGTAGCCGAACATCCGCGGCTGTTGCAGCCAGTCGGGCTGGAGCAGCCGCTGGAGGTCGAGACGGTGGAGGTCGTCGGGCCGGGCGGCGTACGCCGTCGCCGCGAGCCCGACCAGCCGCTCGAGCAGGGGGCCGGAGACGGCCGGGTCCGGGTGCACTCCGACGACCGCGTCGCGGAGATCGCCCCAGAACCGGTCGAGCCGCAGGGCGAAGGTCTCCCGGCGGTCGGCGCTGAGCCCGTCGCCGGCGTCGAGGTACGACGCGGCCTGGGTGTGGAGCTCGGGCGGGGCGCTCATCGCGAGCCCATTGTGCTGGTTCCGCCCCGCCGTGCGTCAGGCCTGCGTCGCGGACCGGTCAGGCGAACGGGTTGGGGCGTCCGCCGGGGAGCTGGGCCAGGAGCTCCTGTGCCTGCGCCAGCAGCTTGTGCTCGACGAGCACCTCGTAGCGCGTCGCCACGACCATCCTCACCGAGGAGAAGTCGCGCTGACCTCGGGTGGCGGCGTACCCCACCAACGCCCAGACGATCCCGAAGATCACGCCGAAGAGCGCGGTGGTGACGACCGTGATGAACCCGCTGTTGCTGTCGAAGATCGTGAAGAGGATGCCGATGAAGATGCCGAGCCACAGGCCCGACAGGGCGCCGCCGAGGGCCACCTTGTTCGTGGTCAGCCGGCCGGTGATCCGCTCCACCTGCTTGAGGTCGGTCCCGACGATCATGCAGTTCTGGACCGGGAACTCCTTGTCGGACAGGAAGTCGACGGCCTTCTGCGCGGCGGTGTAGTCGTCGTAGACCGCCAGTGACTGCGGGAACTCGAGCTGGAGGGGCCGGCCGCCCTGGAGTCCCGCGCCACGACCGCCGAGGGGATTGTTGGTTGCCATGGCACCAGTGTGCCGAAGTCTCCCGCACGACCGCGTGGTGGCGGTGCGCGATCTGGGACGCCACCGTCCCTAGACTGACGCCGTACCCGCGCGCTCGTGCGCGACCGCCGTTGCGAAAGGCGCGACCCGTGGCCCGATACGTCGTCGACGTGATGCCCAAGCGCGAGATCCTCGACCCCCAGGGCAAGGCCGTCCTCGGGGCCCTTCCGCGGCTCGGGTTCGGCGGCGTCGTCGACGTGCGTCAGGGCAAGCGGTTCGAGGTCGAGGTCGAGGGGGACGTCGACGACGACCGGCTCGCGGAGGTACGACGGATGGCCGAGACGCTGCTGGCCAACCCGGTGATCGAGGACTTCGTGGTCACCGTCGACGTACCGTCGGTCGAGCCTGTCGAAACTCCGGCCGAGGCGACCGAGGACGAGTCGTGAAGATCGGCGTCGTCACCTTCCCCGGGTCGCTCGACGACGCCGACGCGGCGCGCGCCGTGCGGCTCGCGGGCGGCGAGGCGGTCGCCCTGTGGCACGGTGACGCCGACCTGCAGGGTGTCGACGCGGTCGTCCTGCCCGGCGGTTTCTCCTACGGCGACTACCTCCGCTGCGGTGCCATCTCGCGCTTCGCGCCGGTCATGACCGAGGTGGTCTCGTGGGCCGGCCGGGGGATGCCGGTGCTCGGCATCTGCAACGGCTTCCAGATCCTGTGCGAGTCCCATCTGCTGCCCGGCGCCCTGATCCGCAACGACCACCGGAAGTTCGTGTGCCGCGACCAGCGGCTCCGGATCGAGAACAACCGCACGCCGTGGACCTGGTCGTACGCCGAGAACGCCGAGGTGACCATCGTGCTGAAGAACGGCGAAGGCGGCTTCGTGGCCGACGAGCCGACCCTCGAGCGGCTCGAGGGGGAGGGCCGGGTGGTGGCGCGCTACCTCGACGACAACCCCAACGGCTCGCTGCACGACATCGCCGGCATCACCAACGAGCACGGCAACGTCGTCGGCCTGATGCCACACCCCGAACACGCGGTCGAGGGCCTCACCGGCGCCGGCACCGACGGGCTCGGCTTCTTCGCCGGGCTCGCCACGCTCGCCGCTCGCTGACCCGGTCTGCCCGATCGAGGGCGGCCCGATCGAGGGCGGCCCGAGACCTACGCCCGGAGCCCGCTACCGAGCGCTGCCCAGAGCCGTGGGCCGACGACGCCGGAGGGGTTCCGGTCCACGTCGATCTGCCAGCCCCGGAGGGCGGTGTCCGTGCGGGGGCCGAAGATCCCGTTCACCGGCAGGTCGGTCCCCGCGGTGGCGGCGTTGAGGGTGCGCTGCAGGTCGCGGACCGACGGGCCGGTCGAGCCGAGCTTGAGCACCGGCTGCTGGCCCGTCGCGAGCACCGACATCCACGCGCGTCGGTTCCAGTAGGCGCGGACGGGCAGGCCGTGGGCCGTCTGCCAGGCGTTCATCGCAGCGAGGGTGGCGGCGTTGAGGGTCCCCGTGAGCCGACCGGCGTACGCCTTCTGCTCGGTGAGCAGGCACTGCATCGCCTTGATGACCGCCGGGTCGGTGGTGGCGGTGGTCCGTGGGTAGTCGGGGAAGTCCACCGCGACGCCGTTGCAGTGGGACTCCGCCGGTGCCTGGGGGGAGCCGAGCGAGAGGTAGTTGCGGTCGATGTTGATCGTGACGCCGCCCCACGTCTCGTTGTGCCCGCCGACGTACTGCTTCATCCGGCCGCCGGGCCGCCACCCGTCGCCGCGGATGTACGTCGTGGACGTGTTCGCCATGCCGTCCCACCGCGCGATCCAGATCTGGTCGGGGAGGTGGTAGACCCCCGGGGTCCTCACCCGTGCCTGGTCGAGCATCTTGATGCCCGAGCCCGCGCTCGAGTAGACGCCGGAGAGGTAGTGCAACGTGTGGATCTCGCGGGTCCAGGCGCTGAGGAAGGCCAGCGCCGAGTCACGGCAGCGCTTGATGGTGGAGTCGAAGCCCTCGAGGTCGTAGTACATGGTGCTGCCCGGCGAGAGGCCCAGCGCCTTGGCCGCCGCCACCGTCTTGTCGGCCTCGGCGAGTCCCTGCTGGCGGGCCTTGGAGTAGTGACCGTGCGTGCCCGGGTCGCGGTTGATCCGGGCGTCGTGGCCGTAGCGCGGGAAGCGCGCGTTGCACGACGCCTGCGGTCCGAGCGTGATCGGCAGGAGCTTCCAGCCCTTGTGCAGCTGCGTGGACACCCAGGTCGTCGTCAGGTTGGGCTGGACCTTGCACGCACGGGAGGCGCCGGAGATGTAGATGCCGACCGCGAGGTACGGCGACTGCCGCAGCCAGGCGTTCATCGCCTTCTGCGACGGCGCGAGGCACTGGTCGAACCCGAGCCCGTGGAAGGCGCCCGGGGTCGCGGGGTTGGCGGTGACCGAGTCGGCGGGGCCGGCGGGGCCGACCGCGGCGACCATGGTGCTGCCCACGAGGGTCAGGGCGGCTGCCGCGAGCAGGGGGCGGAGCAACATCGGGTCTCCCGGTCGGTCGGCTGCGTCCGCGCGGTCGGGCTCTGACGTCACTGCGGTCCACGGGACCCGACACCATAAACACAACTGTCACACCCGTCACAGCAGTTCGCGAAAACTACCTGGGTGTAGTTGTCGAACGAGGACGCTCCGCCCCGGCGGAGCCGGGGCGGAGCGACCGCAGTGAGCGGCGCCGCGAGCTTGCTCGCAAGCCCATCCTGGCCACTTCGCGTCAGGCGGCCTCGGCGAGCTCGGGCTCGACCTCGAGGGCGGCCGGCTCCGGGACCCGGTGGGCGCGCATCGCGACCGCGGCCACCACGAACGCCGCCAGGGCGAACGCTGCCGAGGTGAGGAACGCCGGCTGGACACCCGGCACGAACTGTCCGGGGACAGCGCCGGTGGCGTAGACGGAGACGATGGCACCGACGCCCACGGCGCCTCCGAGCTGCTGGGTGGTCTGCAGCAGACCGGACGCGGAGCCGGCGTGCTCGGGCTCCACGCCACCGAGCACGGTGGCCGTGATCGGCATGAAGATGAAGCCGGTCGAGAGACCCGCGATCAGCACCGGACCGAAGACCGAGCCCAGGTAGCTGGAGGACGTCCCGAGCTGGCTGAGCCAGAGGAATCCGACGACCAGCGCCGACGTCCCGATCATCACCATGGTCCGAGCGCCGAGCACGGAGATCAGGCGCGGGGTGATCCGCGACATCCCGAAGACGCCCAGGCTGAAGGGCAGGAACGCCAGGCCGGTCTGGAACGGGCCGAAGCCGAGCACCCGCTCGTCGTACTGCACGACCAGGAAGAACATCGAGAAGTTCGCCCCGATCACCAGCGCCATCGCGGCCAGCGCGCCGACGCGACGACGGTTGCGGACCAGGTGCGGCTGCACCAGCGGGTGCGGGTGACGCACCTCGGTGCGGGCCAGGACCAGCAGGAGCAGTCCGCCGATCGCGAAGCCGGTGATGGTGCGGACCGACAGCCAGCCGTGCTCCGGCGTACCGATGAGCGACCAGACGATCGCGACCGCACCGAGGGTCGCGGTGAGTGCGCCGACGACGTCGAAGCGGCCAGGGCGGCGCGGGGTCTCGGTGACGAAGCGCCGGGCCAGGAGGAGCACGGCGATGCCGATCGGGACGTTGATCCACAGCGTCCATCGCCACGAGCCGAGGTCGGTGACGACGCCGCCGAGGAGGAGGCCGATGGAGGCGCCGGCCGAGGAGACGGCGCCGAACAGGGCCAGTGCCCGGTTCCGGGCGGCCTCGTCGGGCGCGCTGGTGGTGAGCAGGGCCAGGACGCTGGGCGCGGCCATCGCGGCGCCCGCGCCCTGCAGCGCGCGGGCCAGGACCAGCTGCGTCGGGGTCTGCGCGAGCCCGCCGAGCAGCGAGAAGACGGTGAACATGGTCAGCCCGATCTCGAACATCCGGAGCCGGCCCCGGACGTCGCCGAGCCGGCCGCCGAGCAGGAGCAGTCCGCCGAAGGCGAGGGTGTAGGCGTTGAGGACCCACGACAGGGACGCCGGCCCGAAGCCGAGGTCGGTGTCGATCCGGGGGAGGGCGACGTTCACGACGGTGGCGTCCAGCACCAGCATGAGCTGGGCAACCAGCACGATCGCGATCCCGGTCGCGGCACGACCCGCGTGTGCGGGGAGCTCGGTCGGAAGGTCGTGGGTAAGAGTGGTGTTCTCGGAGGAAGACACGAGATGGATCCTGTTCTGGCCCGAAGCCCCGGGCCGAGGTACTCTGTAGCGGAGAAGTTCTCCGCTTGGAGAACACAATACGGAGACAGTCTCCGTTTGGCAAGTGAGGTGGGACATGCGCGCCGATGCGCAACGCAACCGGGAGCGGCTGATCGAGGTCGCCCGTGAGGTCTTCCGCGAGCAGGGCTACGACGCCTCGCTCGACGAGGTGGCCAAGCGAGCCGGAGTCGGCGCCGGCACCCTCTACCGCCACTTCCCGAGCCGCGAGGTCCTCCTCGACGCGATCATGCAGAGCTGGGTCGACCGGGTGAACGAGTCCGCCGACAAGGTGCTCGCGCACGAGGGCCCGCCGCGCGACCTGCTGCTGTCGTGGTTCGAGTCCTACGTCGCGTTGATCAGCCTCCACAAGGGCGGACCGGCGAAGATCACCAGCGCGATGGGCGACGAGAAGTCCCCCATCGTGACCAAGTGCCGGGTCCTCACCGCCGCCACCGAGCGCGTGGTCGAGCGGCTCGAGGACGAGCGCGCACTCCGCGACCACGTCGAGGCCGTGCAGATGTGCCGCCTCGTCGGTGGTGTGGCCGCCGTGGCCGACAACTCCAGCCTCGACGACGCCGCCGTGCGTCCCCTGCTCGAGGTCATCGCCGACGGCATGCTCGTCTGAGCCGTTCCGAGCCGGTTGTTCCTCGCGGTCGTGCTCGGCCACGATGAGGTGTGACCAGCCGCGACGCCACCCCGCGCCTGCGGGTGCTCGGGCCGCTTGAAGCGCTGGTCGACGGGCACCCGGTGCAGGTGTCGGGACTGCAGGGCGCGCTCCTGTCGCTCCTCGCGTCCGATCCCGGTGCGACCATGACCCTCGACCGCCTCGCGGACGCCCTCTGGCCCAGCGAGGCTCCGCTCGATCCGGCCAACGCGACGCAGATCCTCGTGTCGAGGCTGCGCGCACGGCTCGGCGCCGGTCTCGTCGAGACCCGACCGGGCGGGTACCGGCTCGCCGTACCGCTCGACGACCTGGACGCGGCCGTCTTCGAGCAGCTGGTCGACACGGCCGCTGCCGTGGCGCCCGACCGGGCGGAGGGTCTGCTGGCCCAGGCCGAGCGTCTGTGGCGCGGTCCCGCCTTCACGCCGTACGACGACCTCCCGGGCGTCCGCGCGGCGGCGGCCCGACTCACCGAGCTGAGGTCCACGGCTCGCGAGCGCAGAGGCCAGGCACTGCTCGACCTCGGGCGGTACGGCGACGCCGTACCCGACCTCGACGCGCTCGTCCTGGCCGATCCCCTGCGTGAGACCGCCGTCGTGGCGCTCGCGACCGCGCTCGCCCGTACCGGGCGCTCCGCGGAGGCGCTCGGCCAGGTCGCGGACCTGAGGTCCCGGCTCCGCGAGTCCGGACTCGACCCCTCGCAGCGCGTCGAGGTGCTGCAGCAGCGGATCCTGACCGGCGACCTCGGGCCCGAGGGCGAGACGACGGTGGCCGGGTCCCCGTTGCGGTTGGTGTGTCACCAGCTCAGCCGGGCACCCGGTGAGACGGTGACGTTCGGTGAGTCCGGCACCGGGCAGACGTTGGTGTTCGTGCCCGGCTGGGTCTCTCGCCTCGACGCGCTCACCACGGGGGTCGATCCGCGCGGACGGGTGCTGGCCCTGCTCGCCGCTGACCTGCGCGTGGTCACCTACGACCGCTACGGCACCGGCCTGTCGCCCGGCCCCGTTCGTTCGTTCGACCTCGAGACCAGCGTCGCCGAGCTGGTGGCGGTGCTCGACGCGCTCGACGAGGAACGTGTCGTCCTGTTCGGGTCGAGCGCGGCCAGTCCGATCGCGATCGCCGCGGCCGCGCGCGACCCGCGCATCGTCCGGCTGGTCCTGCTCGGCGGGTACGCCGACGGGCCCGCGCTCTTCAGCAACCCCGGCGTCCGCGAAGCGATGGTGCACCTGGTCCGCTCCAGCTGGGGCGTGGGCTCGCGGGTGCTCGCCAACCTGCTGATGCCCGATCGCTACGACGAGAAGGTCTTCGCCCGGTTCCAACGGCAGGTGGCCGACGCGGAGGTGGCGGCTGGGTTCCTGGAGCAGATGTACGACGCCGACGTGACGGACCTGCTGGACCAGGTCCTCCAACCGACCCTGGTGCTCCACTACGCCGACGACCCGGCCGTGCCGATCGCCGGCGGAACTCGGGTCGCCGACGGCATCCCCGATGCCCGTCTCGAGGTGCTCGAAGGGGCCTACCACCTGCCTCCCGCTCGCGACGCCGCCCTGATCGCCGACGCGATCGTGTCCTGGTGCCGGGAGGACGCGGACGAGGCGCAGGCGGCACGACAGTGACCTGACAGGTCCCTGCGACACGGTGCGGGGATGACCGACATCGCCTTCCAGCCACATCCCGTCCGGGGACCCGCCAACGCCGCCTTCTTCTGGTTCGCGGGAGGGACCTTCGACCGACTGCTCGGACCGCACAAGCGACGCCTCTTCGCCGACCTCCCGGACACCGTGGTCGAGCTCGGATCGGGGGTCGGCGCCAACCTTCGCTACCTGACGCCGGGCTCGACCCTGATAGCGGTGGAGCCCAACCCCGCGATGCACGGCCGGCTGAGGCGGTCCGCCGAGCGCCTCGGCGTACGACTCGAGGTGCAGGACGCCCCGGCCGAGCACACCGGGCTGCCCGACGCGAGTGCCGAGGTCGTGCTCAGCAGCCTGGTGCTGTGCAGCGTGGCCGACCCGGCCCGGGCCCTCGCCGAGGTACGACGGGTGCTGCGGCCCGGGGGCCGCTTCATGTTCGTGGAGCACGTCGCCGCTCCGGACGGCTCCCTGCTGCGGCGCCTGCAACGCGCGGTCCGCCGACCGTGGGCGTGGTGCTTCGAGGGGTGCTCCTGCGAACGCGACCTGGCCACGGTAGTCAGGGCCGCTGGGTTCGACCACGTGGAGCTCGAGACCTACCGGCTGCGGTCGCCGTTCCTGCCGTTCAACACCCAGATCGCCGGGGTGGCCACGGCCTGAACCCGTGGCCCGAATCCGACATGCGAGTCGGCGGTGTCCGCGCCGACGTGCCTGCCCAGGTCAGACGGCGTGGCGCCGGTAGATTGAGGTCGTGCCGCAGACCCTCGACACCGTCGCCGTTGCGGCCACGGACCCCGACCGTGACCAGCCGTGGGCCGAGCTCGGGCTGAAGGAGGACGAGTACCTCCGGATCCGCGAGATCCTCGGCCGCCGCCCGACCTCGTCGGAGCTGGCGATGTACTCGGTGATGTGGAGCGAGCACTGCTCCTACAAGTCGTCCAAGGTGCACCTGAAGCAGTTCGGCGAGATCGTGCAGGAGACGCCGGTCGGCAAGATGCTGGCCGGCATCGGCGAGAACGCCGGCGTGCTCGACATCGGCCAGGGGTACGCCGTCACGTTCAAGATCGAGTCGCACAACCACCCGTCGTACGTCGAGCCCTACCAGGGTGCCGCGACGGGCGTTGGTGGGATCGTCCGCGACATCCTCGCCATGGGAGCCCGGCCGGTCGCGGTGATGGACCCGCTGCGGTTCGGGCCGCTCGATGCCGACGACACCCACCGTGTCCTGCCGGGCATCGTCGCCGGGGTCGGGGGCTACGGCAACTGCCTCGGCCTGCCCAACATCGGTGGTGAGGCGGTCTTCGACGCGTCGTACGCCGGCAACCCGCTGGTCAACGCGCTCTGCGTCGGCGTCCTCCGGCACGAGGACCTGCACCTCGCCAAGGCGTCCGGCACCGGCAACCAGGTGATCCTGTACGGCGCGCGCACCGGCGGCGACGGGATCGGCGGCGTCAGCGTGCTGGCCTCCGAGACGTTCACCGACTCGGGCCCGACCAAGCGCCCGAGCGTCCAGGTCGGCGACCCGTTCATGGAGAAGCTCCTCATCGAGTGCACCCTCGAGCTCTTCGCCGCGGGCGTGGTCGCGGGGATCCAGGACCTGGGCGGCGCCGGTCTCTCCTGCGCCACCTCAGAGCTCGCCAGTGCCGGCGACGGCGGCATGCGGGTCTCGCTCGACCTGGTCCCCCTGCGTGACTCCTCGCTGGCGCCGGAGGAGATCCTGATGAGTGAGTCGCAGGAGCGGATGATGGCGGTCGTCGAGCCCGGTGACGTCGACCGGTTCCTCGCGATCTGCGCCAAGTGGGACGTCGAGGCCGTGGTGATCGGTGAGGTGACCGACGGCGAACGCCTCGAGATCCACTGGCACGGCGAGACCGTGGTCGACGTACCGCCGCGGTCGGTCGCGCACGACGGCCCGACGTACGAACGCCCCTTCGCGCGTCCCGAGTGGCAGGACGGCCTCCAGGCCGACGGCGCCGAGACGCTGCGCCGCCCCGAGTCCGGCGACGAGCTGCGCGAGACGGTGCTGCGGATGGCGGCCTCGCCGAACCTCTGCGACAAGTCGTGGATCACCGACCAGTACGACCGCTACGTGCAGGGCAACACGGTGCTGTCGCAGCCGTCGGACGCCGGCATGGTGCGCGTCGACGAGGACACGCACCTCGGGGTCGCCGTCGCGACCGACGGCAACGGGCGCTTCGTGAAGCTCGACCCCTACACCGGTGCCCAGCTCGCGCTGGCCGAGGCGTATCGCAACGTCTCGTGCTCCGGCGCCACGCCGTTGGCGATCTCCGACTGCCTCAACTTCGGCTCGCCCGAGGACCCCGACGTGATGTGGCAGTTCGCCGAGTCCTGCCGCGGTCTCAAGGACGCGTGCGTCGCGCTGGGCATCCCGGTCACCGGTGGCAACGTGTCGCTCTACAACCAGACCGGCACCACCGCGATCCTGCCGACGCCGGTGGTGGCGGTGCTCGGGGTCGTCGACGACGTACGACGCCGTACCCCCACCGGCTTCCCGGCCGAGGGGGAGGTCATCGTCCACCTCGGCCAGACCCGCGAAGAGCTCTCGGGCTCGGAGTGGGCGCACGTCGTCCACGGGCACCTCGGCGGTCTGCCGCCGCGCGTCGACCTGCGCGACGAGGCCAACCTGGGCCGGCTGCTGGTCGAGTCCGCCCGCGGCGGCTACGTCACCAGCGCGCACGACATGTCCGAGGGCGGTCTCGCCCAGGCCCTCGTCGAGTCGTGCCTGCGCCACCACGTCGGCGCGACTGTCTCCCTGCTGGGCGACCCGTTCGTCGGGCTGTTCTCCGAGTCGGCCGCACGGGCGATCGTGACCGTCCCGCCCGACCGGCTCGAGGCGTTCCTGGCCATGGCCGCGAGCCTCGGCGTACCCGCCGGCGAGGTCGGTCGCACCGGCGGCTCCTCGCTGGTGGTCGCCGACCGGTTCGAGATCCCGCTCGACGAGCTCGGCGCCGCCTGGCGCACCACTCTCCCCGCCGCCCTCGGCGGCTGACCTCTCTCACCTGACCGTGTGACCCGGTGGTGCGCCGAACTGGCGCAATTGCGCGGTTGTGACACCCGAGTGACCGTCTCGGCTGTCGAACCGGCGCAATTGCGCCATGACGACAGCCACGCCCGGAGCAGGACCTCGCCCGCGGCTCCCTCGCCCCACGCGCACCCGGCTGCGAGACTCGCGGGGTGAGCAGCACGTCGACGCCGGTGACGCGCACCATCGCGTACGGCGACGACCCCGCCCAGTTCGGTGAACTCACGGTTCCCGACGGACCACCGAAGGGCGTCGTCGTCGTGATCCACGGCGGCTTCTGGAAGGCAGCCTACGACCTCTCCCTGGGTCGACCGCTCGCTGCGAGCCTGGCCGACCACGGCTGGGCGGCGTGGAACATCGAGTACCGCCGCGTGGGCAACGGCGGCGGCGATCCGGCCACCTTCGACGACGTCGCCGCGGCCATCGACGTGCTGCACGACCAGGATCTGCCGCTCGACCGCGTGCTTGCGGTGGGCCACTCCGCCGGGGGCCACCTCGCGACCTGGGCCGCCTCGCGCGGCCGCTTCCCGGGCTGGCGGACCAAGGTCGACCTGACCGGTGTCGTGTCGCAGGCGGGCGTCCTCGACCTGATGGCGGCGTACGACGACGACCTCGGCGACGGCGCGGTCGTGGGGCTCCTCGGTCACGCGCCCGGCCTCCACCACGCGCCCCTCGACCCGCGCCGGCAGATCCCGCTCGACGTACCGGTGCATTGCGTCCACGGGACGGACGACGACGTCGTCCCCGTTCGTCAGTCCCGGGACTACGTCGCTGCCGCGCGCGCCGCCGGCGCTGACGCGCGGCTCACCGAGGTCGACGGTGACCACTTCGTCGTCATCGAGACCGCGTCGCCGGTGTGGACACAGACCTTGGCGATCCTCGATGGACTCTGACGGCCTCCGCATCGCCCGCACCGTCGTCGTACCGGAGCGCGAGCTGGCCGAGCGCTTCTCGCGTTCGTCCGGCCCGGGTGGCCAGGGCGTGAACACGGCCGACACGCGGGTGGAGCTGTCGTACGACGTGGCCCGTTCTTCGTCGTTGCCGGAGACGGTCCGCGCCCGGATGCTCGCCCGGCTGGAGGGCCGGCTGGTCGACGGCGTCGTGACGGTCGCGGCCTCGGAGCACCGCACCCAGCTCGCCAACCGTCGCGCCGCCCGCGACCGGATGGCCGCTCTCCTCACCGAGGCCGCAGCGCCGCCGCCCCGCAAGCGCCGCCCCACCAAGCCCAGCAGGGCCGCCAAGCAACGCCGCCTGGACGAGAAGAAACGGCGTTCCCAGACCAAGCAGGGCCGCGCCGGCCGCTGGGACTGACGGCGTACGCCTCGACGATCCCGTCAGACGGACTGAGGTGTGACCGGGGAGACGGCACCCGACTCGATCTCGGCGCGCCACTGCTGGGGCCGCGGCACCGAGCGGATGGTGCGGCTCAGCGTGGGGACCAGCGCACCGAGCCCGGTCGCGACGACGAGCAGGGCGATGGCCCGGCCGCCGCCGAGGTTCGCCAGCATCCACCCACCGAGGAGCGGCGCCAGCGGCATCACGCCCATGGAGACGAAGGTCGTTGCCGAGCCGACCCGGCCCTGCAGGTCGTCGGGCGTCATCGCGGCCCGGTAGGCGCCGATGCCGGCATTGCCGGCCGGGTTGAGCAGCAGCAGCAGGAAGACCGAGATGCACGCGGCGAGCGGCGTCGACCACCAGACCAGAGGCAGCAACGGGAGCACGCACATCCACGCCACGGCAACGGTGAGGACGCCGGTCCGGGTGCGGTCGATGATGGACGGCGCGGCGAGTGCGCCGAGGATGCCGCCGATGCCCGCCGCGGTCGACACGAGGCCGATCTGTGCCGGGGGGTAGCCCTCGCGGATCAGGCGCATGGTCACCACGAAGAAGCATGCGTTGACCAGGAGGTTGCTCGTCCCCGACCACACGAGCAGCGTGCGGAAGAACGGCTGGTGCCAGACGAAGCGGAAGCCCTCCTTGACCTGCTCGACCGGCGAGACCGCGGCGCCATCGCGCGGCTTCGGGCGGAGGTCGGTGCGGAGCCGGCTCAGGGTGAAGCAGGAGACGGCGTACGACAGCGCGTCGAACAGGAACGGCGCCCACGCGCGGACGGCGTACAGCAGACCGCCCAGCGGGCCGCCGAGCAGCGAGGCGATGTGCTGGCGCGCCTGGGCCTGGCTGTAGGCCGTGGCCAGGTCCTCTTCGCGGACGACGCCGCGGATCGCGGCGATCTGCGCCGGCTGGAAGACGCCCTGGGCCACGCCGGTGAGCAGCGCGACGACGGCGAGGTGGGGGACGGTGAGCGCGCCGAGCCAGCCCGCGACCGCGAGGCTGCCGTAGAGGACGACACCGCTCGCGCTGGCCATCAGCATCAGGGCACGGCGGTCGTACCGGTCGGCGAGGATTCCCGCCGGCAGCAGCATCGCGCAGACGCCGAACAGGCCCGCCGCCTCGAGCAGCGCCGCGACGAAGGTCGAGCCGGTCAGGTGGTAGCCGATGAGGGGGAAGACGAAGAGTGACATCGTCGAGCCGAGCTCGCTGATGGTCTCGCCGGTCCAGAGGATGGTGAAGTCGCGGTTGCGAGCGAGCTCCCGGTAGCTGGTCATATCCCGCACCATATGTTGCGCAATAACAGTTGCGCAAGACTTGGTGCGAAATTTGCTAGGATCGCCCCGTGACCGACGGTGAGGCCTACAAGACCCACGACCCGCGGGTGCTGCGCGCCATCGCCCACCCGGTACGCGTGCGGATCCTCCACGAGCTGAACGCCGCCGGTCCGTCACGGGCGGCCGACGTCGCGGCCGACCTCGGCATCCCGGCCAACCAGGCCAGCTTCCACCTCCGCCAGCTCGCCAAGTACGGCCTGGTCGTCGAGGCGCCCGAGGAGGCGCGCGACCGCCGCGACCGGGTCTGGAAGGTCGTCAGCGAGTCGGGCATCCAGCTCGATCTGTCGCTGATGGACAAGGAGCCCGGTGGGCCCGCGGCGGTCGACGTGTGGAGCGAGAACTCGCGGCGCTTCAGCCACGCCGTCGTGGACGCCATCTACGCCAGTGCCCGCGACGAGGACTCCTACGGTCACCTGAGCCAGGGAGCGCTGCGGCTCACCGAGGAGGAGGCCAAGGAGTTCGCGGCCGAGCTCGTCGAGGTCGGCCACCGCTGGAACGCGCGGACCCGGGGCCGCGATCCCGAGCGCAGGACGTACATGTTCATGGAGATCCTGCAGCTCTACCCCGACCTCGGACCAGCCGCCGACGAGTGACCCGCACGTGGTGAGATGGTCGCGTGCCTGCTCGTCTCCGGCCCGCGCCCGTCGCCGAGGTGAGCGCCGCGCTCGCGGCGTCGCCGCGCGATCGGGAGCAGACGCGGCTGCTGGTCAAGCACTATCTCGCCGTCCTCGCCGAGCGCTCGCCGGGGGCCTCGGTCGAGGTCCGGGTGCCGCCGTACGCCGCCGTGCAGGCGGTCGCGGGCGTGCGTCACACGCGCGGTACGCCGCCGGCGGTCGTCGAGCTGGACGCCGAGACCTGGATCGCGCTGGCGACCGGTGAGCTCTCCTGGCCGGAGGCCGAGGCGTCCGGACGCGTCCGCGCGAGTGGCGAGCGGGCGGACCTGTCGACCCTGCTACCCCTGGAGGTCTCGTGACCGTCGCCCTGCTCCCCAGCCAGGTGCTCGTCGACGCGGTCGGTCGGGTCGACGGCGTGGAGCTGGCGGTCTGGCGGGGCGACGGGCCACCGCCGCGCGACGACGTCGACCTCGTGGTCCCCGACTACGCCCGCGGTCGCGCGGCGATGGCGATGCTCGACGCCCTGCCCCGGCTGCGCGTCGTACAGCTGCAGACGGCGGGGTACGACGGGATGCTCGAGCTCACCCCCGACGGCGTCGCTGCTGGCCAACGCCCGCGGCGTGCACGACGACGCGACCGCCGAGCTGGCGCTGGGGCTGACCATCGCGTCCCTGCGCGGCATCGACATCGCGGTCCGCGAGAGCGGCACCTGGCGGCAGGACACCCGGCGTCGCAGCCTGGCCGACAGCCGGGTCGCGATCCTCGGCTACGGCTCGATCGGGCGGGCGGTCGCCGAGCGGATGGTCGCCTGCAAGGCCGTGGTCACCGGGATCGCGTCGACGGCCCGCGACGACGACCTCGTGGGACGGGTCGTCACGGCCGACGACGTGGACTGGGCCGACCAGCACGTCGTGGTGGCCGTCCTGCCGCTGACCGACGCCACCCGGCACGTGGTCGACGCGGCGTTCCTGGCTCGGCTGTCCGACGACACCCTCGTGGTCAACGTCGGTCGCGGCCCCTTGCTCGACACCGACGCGGTGCTGGCCGAGGCCGGCCGGCTGCGCTTCGCGCTCGACGTCACCGACCCCGAGCCGCTGCCGGAGGAGCATCCGCTGTGGACCGCCCCCGGCGTGCTGATCACGCCGCACATCGCCGGCGGCACCACGGCCATGCTCCCGCGGATCGCCGCCCTGGTCCGCGACCAGCTCGAACGCCTCCGCGACGACCGCCCCCTGCGCAACCTGGTCCGCTGACCTGGCAGAAGTCTGACGTCCCTGTGCGCTGACCCGGCAGAAGGTTGACGGCCCCGGACGCTGACCCGGCAGAAAGTTGACGGGAGCGAGGGCCGAGTCACGCGGTGATGACCTCGCGGAAGGCGTCGACGAGCAGGTCGATGTCGGACTCGCTGGCCACGATCGGCGGGGCGAGGCGGACCGTCTGGCCGTGTGCCTCCTTGGCGAGGATCCCCTTGGCCAGCAGGGCCTCGGTGAAGTCGCGACCGGTCATCTTGTCCGGCGCGATGTCGATGCCGGCCCACAGCCGCGGGCGCGGACGCCGTCGATGCCGTGCCCGACCAGGTCGGAGAGGCCGACGTACAGCTGCTCGCCGAGCTTGGCGGCGCGCTCCTGGAACTCACCGGTCTCCAGCATCGCCACGACCTCGCGGCCGATCGCCGCGGCGAGAGGGTTGCCGCCGAAGGTCGAGCCGTGGGTCCCGGGCGTGATCACGCCGAGCACGTCGCGGTCCGCGGCCACCGCCGACACCGGGTAGAGCCCGCCGCCGAGCGCCTTGCCGAGGATGTACATGTCGGGTACGACGTCCTCGTGGTCGCACGCGAACGTGCGGCCGGTGCGAGCCAGGCCCGACTGGATCTCGTCGGCGACCATCAGCACCTGCTGCTCGCGGCAGAGCGTGCGCACGCCCTGGAGGTAGCCCTCGGGCGGGATGATCACGCCGGCCTCGCCCTGCACCGGCTCGAGGAGCACGGCCACGGTGGTGTCGTCGATCGCCGCCCGCAGCGCCTCGATGTCGCCGTACGGGACCAGCCGGAAGCCCGGGGTGTACGGCGCGTAGCCCACGGTCGCGTCGGGGTCGGTCGAGAAGGAGACGATCGTCGTGGTGCGCCCGTGGAAGTTGCCCTCCATCGCCACGATGGTGGCCTTGTTCTCCGGCACGCCCTTGACCTGGTAGCCCCACTTGCGGCTCACCTTGATCGCGGTCTCCACGGCCTCGGCCCCGGAGTTCATCGGCAGGATCGTCTCCTTGCCGGTGAGGTCGGCCAGCGCCTCGGAGAACGGCCCGAGCTGGTCGTTGTAGAAGGCGCGGCTGGTCAGCGTCAGGCGGCCGATCTGCTCGCGCGCGACCTCGACGAGGCGCGGGTGGCCGTGGCCGAAGTTGAGCGCCGAGTAGCCCGCGAGGCAGTCGAGGTAGCGCTTGCCGTCGACGTCGGTGACCCAGGCGCCCTCGCCGGACGCGAGCACGACGTGGAGCGGGTGGTAGTTGTGCGCGGCGTAGGTCTCGGTGAGCTCGATGTGGTGGGCGGTGTCCGGGCGTGGTGTGGTTCATGGGGCTGCTTTCGGGCCGTCGGGATCGCGGGCAGGCGACGTGCTCCCATCGTCTCGCACCACCACCCCGGAAGCCAAATGATTGTCAGACAATTCTGAGCGTGTCGCGGGGTAGTCCCCGGCGAGATGGTCGTGAAATCGCCCGGCGAGCGACC
Source organism: uncultured Actinomycetota bacterium (assembly GCA_963761515.1). GTDB lineage: Bacteria > Actinomycetota > Actinomycetes > Propionibacteriales > Nocardioidaceae > Nocardioides. Next base: position 48,061 of record CAVXHO010000001.1, on the reverse strand, counting down.
ATCTGGCCGGGGACTATCCGGAGGTCGGCCCGCATCCCGAGGGTCCTAGGGTGGCGGGCATGAGCGATGACGACCTCCGCGCCCGGGTGCGCGACGTGCTTCCCGGCGTACGACGTGACCTCGAGGCGCTGGTCCGGATCGAGTCGGTCAGCGCCGACCCCGAGCGTGCGGGCGAGGTGCAGCGCAGCGCCGAAGCGGTCCGCGACCTGTTCGCCGCCGAGGGGTTCGACGTCCAGATCACCAGCGCCGACGGCGGCCGCCCGGCCGTCATCGCGCACAAGAGGGCGACCCGCGACGGCGCGCCGACGATCCTGCTCTACGCCCACCACGACGTACAGCCGGAGAACGACCACGCCGACTGGGACTCCCCGCCGTTCGAGCCGACCGAGCGCGACGGCCGGCTCTACGCCCGCGGTGCCGCCGACGACAAGGCCGGCATCGCCGCCCACCTCGGCGCGCTCCGCGTCCACGGCGACGACCTGCCGGTCAACGTCGTGATGTTCGTCGAGGGCGAGGAGGAGGTCGGCTCCGACAGCCTCCCGGCCCTGCTGAAGCAGCACCTCGAGGAGCTCCGCGCCGACGTCATCGTGATCGCCGACAGCGGCAACTGGGACATCGGCGTCCCCGCCCTCACCACCAGCCTGCGCGGCCTGGTCCGCTTCGACGTCGAGGTCCGCACCCTCACCCACGCCGTCCACTCCGGCATGTGGGGCGGCCTCGTCCCCGACGCCCTGATGACCCTCAGCCGCCTGATCGCGAGCCTGTACGACGACGACGGCAACGTGATCGTCGACGGCCTGGTCGCCGGTCCGGCGGCCGACGTCGACTACCCCGAGGAGCGGTTGCGCGCCGAGTCCGGGGCCGTCGCGAGCCTCGACTGGATCGGCAGCGGCTCCAGCGTCGAGCGGCTCTGGACCAAGCCGTCGCTGTCGATCATCGGCCTCGACGCCCCCAAGGTCGCGGGCTCCAGCAACACGCTGGTGCCCGCCGCCCGGGCCCGGCTCAGCCTCCGGATCGCGCCGGGCGACACCGTCGCCAACGCCCGCGCCTGCCTCCAGCGCCACCTCGAGTCCCACGTCGCGTGGGGCGCCGAGCTCACCATCACGCCGGTCGACTTCGGCGAGCCGACCGCGATCGACGCCACCGGTCCGGCGTACGACGCGGCGCGCGCAGCCTTCGCCGAGGCCTGGGACGGCACCGAGCCCATCGACATGGGCGTCGGCGGCTCGATCCCCTTCATCGCGGAGTTCCTCGACGCCTTCCCCGAGGCGAGCGTGCTCGTCACCGGCGTCGAGGACCCCGACACCCGGGCCCACGGCGCGAACGAGGGCCTCCACCTCGCGGAGTTCGAGCGCGTCGTGCTGGCCGAGGCGCTGCTGCTCGACAAGCTCGGCTCCCGCTGAGAGCGGTCAGCGGGTCACGGCGTACAGGAAGCACTGCGGGAGCACCGTCCGCACGTGCACGGTCGCGACGCCGGGCTCGGCGAGCAGCCCGTCGATCGTCGGGGCCAGGTCCTCGTCGTCGGTCAGCGTGTTGTGCGCGTAGTCCATCGACCCGTCGGCGCGGTAGGTCCGCAGCACCCGCGGCCCGTGGTCGAGCTCGGGCGGCAGCGCCGGTCCGGCGTACCCCTGGCAGCGGTCGGCGTGCACGTAGACCGGCCCGACCTCCCGCCACGGCGACACCTCGGTGAACGGCGCCCAGGAGATCAGGGCGATCTGCTCGCCGGGGCGCGCGAAGCGCAGGCAGCAGCGCAACGGCTCGCCCTCGCCGGTCGCGTCGTACGACGAGAACGGGTTGCCGAAGTCGTCGACCCCGGCCTCGCGTACGGCGTCCAGCCGGGCCGGGTCGATCGCGTGCACGGTCAGGGTCTGCTGCAGCTCGGTCGTCGTGGTCATACCTCAACGATCCCCGACCGGACGCCACTGTTCCGGCGGAAATCGGACACGGCGTCGCCGTGCGCCGATGCCGGGACGGACGGACCCCTCGCCTAGACTCGCCACGTGACCCCACCCACCAGCCGCCGGGGCGGCGACGGTCGGCTCACCGCAGCGCTCGACCCGCTGGACCAGGGTCCCCAGGACGCCTGCGGTGTCTTCGGGGTCTGGGCCCCGGGCGAAGAGGTCTCGAAGCTCTGCTACTTCGGTCTCTACGCGCTGCAGCACCGTGGCCAGGAGTCGGCCGGCATCGCGGTCAGCAACGGCCGCCAGATCCTGGTCTACAAGGACATGGGCCTGGTCTCGCAGGTCTTCGACGACTCCACGCTCGAGTCGCTCAAGGGCCACCTCGCGATCGGCCACGCGCGCTACTCCACCACCGGCGCGAGCACCTGGCAGAACGCCCAGCCGACCTTCCGTCCGACCGACGACGGCTCGATCGCGCTCGGCCACAACGGCAACCTGATCAACACCCACGAGCTGCGGGCCATGGTCGCCGAGCTCCCCGGCCTGCCCGGCGAGCTCGAGCTCAACCGCAGCCTCGAGACGGCCTCCACGAGCGACACCGGTCTGGTCACCGCCCTCCTCGCCCATCACCCCGACACCTCGCTGGAGCAGCGGGCTCTCGAGGTGCTGCCCCTGCTCCGCGGCGCCTACTCGTTCGTCTGGATGAACGAGTCGACCCTGTACGCCGCCCGCGACCCGCAGGGCATCCGGCCGCTGGTCCTCGGCCGCCTCGACCGCGGCTGGGTGGTCGCCAGCGAGGACGCCGCGCTGGCCACGATCGGCGCCAGCGTGGTCCGCGAGGTCGAGCCCGGCGAGCTCCTCGTCATCGACGAGAACGGCCTGCGCTCCCACCGCTTCGCCGAGCCCGCGCCCAAGGGCTGCGTGTTCGAGTACGTCTACCTCGCCCGCCCCGACGCCACCATCGCCGGCCGCAGCGTCCACCAGGCCCGGGTCGAGATGGGCCGGCAGCTGGCCCGCGAGTTCCCGGTCGACGCCGACCTGGTGATGCCCGTGCCCGAGTCCGGCACACCCGCGGCAGCGGGGTACGCCGAGGAGAGCGGCATCCCGTTCGGCCAGGGCTTCGTCAAGAACGCCTACGTCGGCCGCACGTTCATCCAGCCCAGCCAGACCCTGCGCCAGCTCGGCATCCGCCTCAAGCTCAACGCCCTCGAGCACATGGTGCGCGGCAAGCGTCTCGTGGTGGTCGACGACTCGATCGTGCGCGGCAACACCCAGCGCGCCCAGATCCGGATGCTCCGCGAGGCCGGCGCCGCCGAGGTGCACGTGCGGATCAGCAGCCCGCCGGTGAAGTGGCCGTGCTTCTACGGCATCGACTTCGCCACCCGCGCCGAGCTGATCGCCAACGGCCTCGACGTCGACGAGATCGCCTCCAGCGTCGGCGCCGACAGCCTCGGCTACATCTCGCTCGACGGCATGACCCAGGCCACCGGTCAGGAGCCCGACAACCTCTGCCTCGCCTGCTTCACCGGCAGCTACCCGCTCGAGCTCCCCGACGAGAGCCTGCTCGGCAAGCACCTCCTCGAGGCGTCGCTGGCCTCGCCGCACGCCGCCCGCGAACTTCCCGTGCTCAACAACCCCTGACCGAGGGAGCCCGCCCGTGACCGAGCAGACCCCGCCCTCGGGGCCTCACGCGTACGCCGCCGCCGGCGTCGACCTCGAGGCCGCCGACAAGGCGATCGCGCTGATGCGGGGCTGGGTCGAGAAGACCTCCAGTCCCGAGGTGATCGGCTCGCTGGGCGGCTTCGCCGGGCTGTACGACGCCTCCGCGCTGACCCGCTACAGCCAGCCGATCCTGGCCACCTCGACCGACGGGGCCGGCACCAAGGTCGCGATCGCGCAGGCGATGGACGTCCACGACACGATCGGCTTCGACCTGGTCGGCATGGTGGTCGACGACCTCGTCGTCTGTGGGGCCGAGCCGCTCTTCATGACCGACTACATCGCCTGCGGCCGCGTCGAGCCGGAGCGGATCGCCGCCATCGTCAAGGGCATCGCCGAGGCGTGCCTCGAGGCGGGCTGCGCCCTGATCGGTGGCGAGACCGCCGAGCACCCCGGCCTGATGGAGCCCGACGCCTACGACGTCGCCGGCGCCGCGACCGGCGTGGTCGAGGCCTCTCGCCTGCTCGGGCCGGGCCGGGTCCGCCCCGGTGACGTGGTCCTCGCCATGGCGTCGAGCGGGCTGCACTCCAACGGCTACTCCCTGGTCCGTCACGTGCTGCTCGACCAGGCCGGCTGGGCGCTCGACCGCCAGGTCGACGAGCTGGGCCGCTCGCTGGGCGAGGAGCTGCTCGAGCCGACCCGGATCTACACCAAGGCCTGCCTCGCGCTCGCCGCCGAGACCGGCGTACATGCGATGGCCCACATCACCGGCGGCGGTCTGGCCGGCAACCTGGCACGCGTGATGCCCGAGGAGCTCTCGGCGACCATCGACCGCAGCACGTGGGCGCCGGCGCCGATCTTCGACGTCGTACGCCGGGTCGGTGCGGTGTCGCAGGACGACCTCGAGTCGACCCTCAACTGCGGCGTCGGCATGGTCGCCCTCCTGCCCGCCGGCGACGTCGACCAGGCGGTCGCGACCCTCCGCCGGTTCGGCGTGGACGCCTGGGCGGCGGGCGAGGTGGGGCTCGATCGGGTCCGCGGCGGTGAGGTCCACCTCACCGGTCAGTACGCCGGCTGGAGCCTCTGACGGGCCTCCGGACCCCCGTTTCGGGCCGTTCGAGCGTGGATTCGAGCCAAATGTCGTCCATTTCGGGATGGGGTGTGCGGGAACAGCCACCCATTGGGTAGCGTTGCCCCCACGACGAAATGACCGAACAGACCGGTGCCACGGTGTCTTTCCCCTGGCCCGGCCCAGAGTGCGAGGGGGTCGACCCTATGGGGCGCGGCCGAGCTAAAGCCAAGCAGACGAAAGTCGCCCGGGACTTGAAGTACCGCACTCATGAGGCGGACTTCGGGGCACTGGCGCGCGAGCTGCACGGCGAGACCGACAGCGACGACGCTACCGACGACACGGTGGACGACCCCACCGACGAGTGGTCGGACTACGCCGAGCCGTCTCGCGACTGACTGACCCGTTGAATTGGCCCTCCGGGCGCGTTCACGTGGCCCTCGCGGCTGACGGACCCGCCCGGAGGGCCAACTCGACGCGCCCGGACGGCCAACTCAACGGGCCAGGGCAGGGTCAGCGGGGGAGGTAGAGGCCGCGGAGGCGTCCGACGTCGCGCATCCGCCGCTCGGCGAGCCGGTCGGCGGCCTCGGCCGGGGTGACCGCGTCGGTGCGGGCCAGCTCGAAGACGGCCTTGGTCGTGTCGTAGATCTTCGACGCGCGCTGCTCGGCCCGCTCGAAGCTGAACCCCTCGAGCTCGTCGGCCACCTGGATCAGGCCGCCGGAGTTCACGCAGTAGTCGGGCGCGTAGAGGATTCCGCGGTCCGCGAGCGCCTTCTCGATGCCCGGGTGGGAGAGCTGGTTGTTGGCGGCGCCGCAGACGATCTTGGCGGTGAGCACGTCCACCACGTCGTCGGTCAGCGCGTTGCCCATCGCGCACGGCGCGTAGACGTCGATCTCCGCGCGCACCAGGGCGTCGGCGTCGGCGACCGCGGTCGCGCCGTACTCCGTGACCATCCGGTCGACTGCCGGCTGGTAGACGTCGGTCACCACGACCTGCGCGCCGTCGTCGACGAGGTGCTTGACCAGGTGGTGACCGACCTTGCCGACACCCGCGATGCCGACGGTGCGGCCGGAGAGCGTCGGCGAGCCCCACAGGGCCTCGGCGCTCGCGCGCATCCCCTGGTAGACGCCGTACGCCGTGAGCACCGACGAGTCGCCGGCGCCGCCGTGGGCGACGGTCCGGCCGGTGACGAACCGGCACTCGCGTGCGACCACGTCCATGTCCTCGGAGTAGGTGCCCACGTCGCAGGCGGTGTAGTAGCGGCCGCCGATGGCCTGCACGAACCGTCCGTAGGCGCGCAGCAGCGCCTCGGTCTTGTCCTTCATCGGGTCACCGATGATCACGGCCTTGCCGCCGCCGAGGTCGAGCCCGGCCAGGGCCGCCTTGTAGGACATCCCGCGCGAGAGGTTGAGGACGTCGCGGATCGCTTCCGCGGTCGTCGGGTAGGGGTAGAAGCGGGTGCCACCGAGGCCGGGCCCGAGCGCGGTCGAGTGGATCGCGACGATGGCCTTCAGCCCGGTCGCGTGGTCGTTGCAGAAGACGACCTGCTCGTGCTCGGCGCCGAGCTCGAAGATGTCGACACCGTCTACGGCGGAGCTGACAGGGGAGCCGATGGCGGAACGGTCCGCGGACATGCTGGTGCCTCTTTCGGTCGCGCCACGCGGGTGGGTGGCGTACGGGTGCGGGCCACGAGGGGTGGTGTGACCCACCTCGCACGATAGTGCGCCGAGCGCCTGCTCCGGGAATCGACCGGAGGTCAGTGCAGCTGCTGGGTGGCCACGAGGGCCCCGCCGAAGCAGGCCAGGAACACCGCGATGCACACCAGCGCGAGCAGGAGGCGCGATCCGGACGACGGCGCCGGCACGTCCGACGACCCGGACGGGTGACGGACGGGCTCGGGCGGGCTGACCAGCCAGGTCCGGTCCGCGCTGGGCGCCAGGGTCTGCAGGGCGTTCACGTACGCCCGGATGGTCGGCCAGCGGTCGTCGGGATCGGGGGCCAGACCCATCAGCACGATGTCGTCGATCGCTGGGGGGAGGTCGGCGAGCTCGGTCGGAGGCGGCGGTGGTTGCAACGAGGCGAGGTCGGAGATGGAGCCGGTGTGGGCGACCCGACCGGTCAGCAGCTGGTAGGTCACGGCCGCCAGGGCGTAGACGTCGGCGCGCTCGTCGACGCCGAGCCCGATGGCCTGCTCGGGGGCCATGTACGCCGGTGTCCCCACCACGTGGGTGAGCCCGCTGGCGTGGAGCATCGCCTTGGCCACCCCGAGGTCGGCCACCATCACCCGCACCCCGTCGCCGTCGCTGCGCAGCAGCAGGTTCGCCGGCTTGATGTCCCGGTGGATGGAGCCGTGGAGGTGAAGCACGGCCAGGCCCGCCCCGGCCTGGGTGACCAGGTCGAGCGTGCGGTCGAGCGGCAGCCGGTGCTCCCGCGCGAGCAGGTCCGCGACGGTGCCCAGGTCGGCGTACGTCATCACGAAGTACGGCGTGCCGTCGACCTCGCCGACGTCGTAGACGCGTACGACGTGGTCGGAGTCTGCCCGCCGCAGGATCCGTGCCTCCTGCAGGAACCGGTCGCGGATGTCGAGCCGCTGCGCCCAGTTGTCCGCGAGTGCCTTCACCGCGACGTCGGACTCGAGCTCGTCGTCGTGGTAGAGCCACACCGACGCGAAGCCGCCGACTCCCAACCGATCCACCTGTCGCAGGCGACCGAGCCGAGAGGGAAGAGACACGGTGGGTATTGTGCCGGACCAGCGACCGCGCTCGGAGGACGAACAGGGTGAACAACACGCACGAGATCGAGGACATCGAGTCCCTGGCGGCGCGCGCTGCCGACGGAGACCCCCAGGCGCTGGAGTCCCTTCTCGTCGAGATCCAGCCGCGCGTACGCCGTATCTGCGGTCGGATGCTGCTCTACCCGGAGGACGCCGAGGAGGCCGCGCAGGACGCGATGCTGCTCGTCTCCACCCGGATCCACACCTTCGCCGGACGGAGCCGTTTCACGACCTGGCTGCACGCGGTGGCCTCCAACAGCGCCCGCTCGACGTACCGCAGCCTCAAGCGCCGGTCGTCCGAGATGCCGACCGACGACTTCCCGAGCACCGCCGACCCGCGCACCACGAGCGTGATCGCCGGCAGCCGCCTCGATTTCCTCGAGGCGCTCGAGATCCTCTCGGTCGACCATCCCGCGCTGGTCGAGCCGCTGGTGCTGCGCGACCTGCAGGAGCTGGACTACGCCGACATCGCCTCGTTGCTCGACATCCCTGTCGGCACCGTGAAGTCGCGCATCCACTCCGCCCGCCAGATCGTGCAGCCCCTGCTCACCCGCTGAACGGTCAGCGCAGGCTCGCGACGTAGCGGGTCGCGGTCCGGGCGTCGCGCATCCGGCTCTCCCAGGTGACGCCGACGACCAGCAGGAGGGTGCCCGAGAGGCCGATCACGACCCACGGCGGCAGGTCCGCGGCGTACGGCGCGAGCTCGCGCAGCACGAGCACCGCACCCACCACCGATCCGACGACCACCGGGGCGCTCCAGCGCAGGGCGACACCGGCCAGGACCAGGGCGAGGCAGCCGAGACCGAGCAACAGCGACCGCAGCGAGATCGGGTCGCTCAGCGCGACCAGGAGGGACGGCACGGTGGCCAGGGTCAACCCGGGTGCGAGCAGTCGCATGGTGTCGCCGCGGTCGCCGTCATGGAGCAGGCGCCAGACGCCGACCCCGGTGAGCACCAGCGCCGCCGGAAGCGTGTAGGCCTCGGGGGTGGTCACCCCGAGCTCGTGGAGCCGCACCCAGGTCGCCATCGTGAGCAGCAGGCCGCCCGGCCAGGCGAGGACGCGACGGGTCGGGTGGACCAGGGACGAGGCCGTCACCAGGGCGCCGGCCACGGTGAGATAGACGGCCAAGGCCCAGCCGGTGTCGGGGGCGGCCGCGACCGAACCGACCGAGGCGAGCACACCCACCACGGCGGCGGAGGTCTCGAGCACGGGCTCGGGTCGCCAGATGGCCAGCCCGCCGAGCACCAGCAGGATCGGGAGGGCGCGGTCTGCGGGGTGGACCGCGAGGGCGTCGGCCGCTGCCCAGACCAGTCCACCGAAGGCGAACGGGAACGCTGCGGTAGCGATCCGGCCGGTGTGGTCGGTGCGGCGCATCAGGTGGACACACAGAGCCGTGACGACGGCGAGCACGACCGTGGTCATCACGGCGTTGGGCAGAGCCGCCACCACGGCGAGGAGACCGGGAACCGAGGCGAGGGTCCGCACCGACGCGGCCCGAGGTGCGGGGAGTCGCTCGGCGGCGGCGAAACCGACGCACGAGACGACCAGCAGGACGGCGACCACGACGGCGAGCGTGACGTCGTACAACGGGAGGGTGACGACGGCCCCGACGAGGGTGCCGCCACCGAGGACGGCGACCCACGCCATGCGTCGCAGCGACGACCACAGACCGACCACGGCGCATCCGGCCGCGGCCAGCGCGACGAGTGTCGGAGCTGCGAGCCAGGGCGAGACCCAGGGCGAGGACTCCGCGACGTGAACGCCGAACGGCTGGGTGAACGGCGCACCCAGGTCGAGCGTGGCGCGGAGGGCGCAGCCGGCCAGGTCGAGGAAGACGGCGACCGGCAGCACCGCCGCCCCGACGAGCGGCAGCACCGCGGCCGGGCGCAGGCGCTCGGGCGCCAGGGTCGCGACCGCCGACCACGCCAGGACCCACGGCAGCAGGCTCAGGGTGGCGACGGTGAGTGAGTCGTAGAGCGCTGGGAGGACGACGACGACGGTGCCGACGAGGGCCGCCACGGAGTACCCCACGAGCCTGGGGATGCGGCTCAGGCCGACGGCGGGAGCGGCCCCCGCGGCAATCGCGACGGCGGCCAGGAGGGGCCAGGCGGCCCCGTGACCCCACAGGTCCGCGACGGTGGGATGCGGCGTGACCTGATCCATCCCGGAGCCCAGGAGGTAGAGCCAGCCGAAGGTGCCGGCGACGAGTGAGGACACCCACAACGGCGTGCTGGGCACCGTGACGCCGACGCGGCCGAGTCCCAGCAGCGCGAGAGTGGCGACCAGCATCGGGACCGGAGCGTCCACAGTCACCTGCGCACCGACTCCGGCGACCAGCACGGCGAACGGTGCCACCACGGCGGGCGCGACGAGCGGCCGGGGGAGGGTCAGCAGCAGCATCGCCAGGGCAGCTGTGCCGACGACCGAGCCGACGGTCGTGACGAGGCCGGCGTCCCCGATGTCGCCCAGCCAGCCGGCGTGCCGGGCGCCGATGACGTCGAGGGCCACCAGGCCGAGGCACACGACACTGAGGGCCTCACCGGCCATCCGCAGACCGCGGCGGGCGAACATGTCGGCACCGCCGAAGGCGCCCACCGTGAAGACGAGCAGGACGACGGTCCGGCCGCCGACGCCGAGCCAGCTCCACGCCACCGCGAGGAACGTCACCGCGGCCACCAGCAGGCAGAGCGCCCCGAGCGTCAGGAGGATCCTCGGGACCGAGGCTCCGGTCAGTCGGTGGCCGTCGCGCTCACCGCGCCGCGTCGTACCGTCGCCGGACCGGCTCGGAGCCGGGTACGGCGCAGCCCCCTCCAGCAGCGAACCGGGTGCGGCGGCTGCACCCACGGTGGCCGGCGCCGACCGCAGGGCGAGCGACGCCTGCTGCCGCAGGTCGGCGAGCAGCAGGTCCGCACGTTGCAGCGTCGTGAAGAGGTCGAGGGCGCCGGAGCCGGTCAGCGGCAGGGCACAACGGGGGCAGACCTGCGGGGACTCCGGAAGGGGAGCGCGGCAGTCGGGGCAGCGGGACGGATCGGCGTACGTCGTCATGAGCCCTAGTACCGCATGACCTGAGTACCCAGGCGGACCGCCGAGAGGCTCAACTCGGCTGAGTATCCGGGCTCAACTCAGCGTAGGTCCGAGCCGTGAAGGTCGACCACGCATGGTCCGCAGTCGTGGGTGGCCAGGGGCGGGGTCGAACCGCCGACCTTCCGATTTTCAGTCGGACGCTCGTACCAACTGAGCTACCTGGCCGTGGTCGCACCCCGCATCCGCGGAGCGCGAGAGCACCTTACCGGAGCGTTTCCTGCTCCCCGAAACCGGCAGCGTCCCCCGCCGCCAGCCCGTCGAGTCGGTACGCCGGGGCCGCGAGCCGTATGCTGGCCGCGCTCAAGCGCACCGGCCCCCATCGTCTAGCGGCCTAGGACGTCGCCCTTTCACGGCGGTAGCACGGGTTCGAATCCCGTTGGGGGTGCGACATCGACCAGGGCACGACCAGCGGAGACGCAGGCCCGCGGCCTCCGCCCGGTGTGCCAGGATCGGCTCGTGGTCGCGGATTCGTTTCCTCGCTTGTCTGCCCGCACGTTGAACTTCAGTCTGGGTCGGCCCCGCGAGTTCGTGGTGAGTCCCGACGGGCGCCGGATCGTCTTCCTGCGGTCGGAGTCGGGCACGACGCGTGAGCTCGGGCTGTGGGTCTGTGATGTGCAACCGGGTGCGGAGCGTTCGGTCTGTGATCCGGTCGGGCTCCTGGCCGAGTCCGACGAGTCGCTGACGGCCCAGGAGCGCATGCGACGTGAACGTGCCCGGGTCGTGACCGCCGGGATCACCGCGTTCAGCACCGACGACGCGGTGACGACGGCAGTGTTCGCGTTGTCGTCGCGGTTGTTCGTGGTGGATCTGGTGGGCGACGCGCCGGTGCGCGAGCTGACGACCGGTGCCCCCGTGGTGGACCCGTGCCTCGATCCCACGGGCCGCCGGGTCGCGTTCGCCGCTGGTCGCGGCGTACACGTGGTCGACCTCGCGGGCGGCCCGGCTCGACTGCTGGTCGGCCCGCAGCCGGGCGAACCCGACGAGGTGGTGTGGGGCCTGGCCGAGTTCGTCGCGGCCGAGGAGCTGGGCCGAGACCACGGTTTCTGGTGGGCTCCGGACGGCGAGTCTCTCCTGGTGGAGCGGTACGACGAGACTCCGGTGCCGGTCTGGCACATCTCCGACCCGGCCCATCCGGAGCAACCGCCCCGGGCGACCAGGTATCCCCAGTGCGGCAAGGCCAACGCTCTGGTGTCGCTCGCGGTGGTCCCCGTCGACGGCGGGGCACCCGTCCCGGTGGACTGGCGCAGCGATGCCGAGCTGGAAGGAAAGACGTTCGAGTACCTGGCTCACGTCCTGTGGGCCGGGCCGCGACCGGTGATCACGGTCCTCACACGCGATCAGCGGACCCTGCAGTACAGGACCGTGGCGCCGGACACCGGCCGCAGCACGGTACGTGAGCAGGTGTCGGACGACGCGTGGGTGGAGCTGCTGCCCGGGACACCCAGGCTCCTGCCCGACGGTCGTCTGCTGACCAATGCCGACGTGGCCGACACCCGGCGGCTGTACCTCGACGGTGTGGCGTGCACGCCGCCGGATCTGCTGGTCGACGAGGTGCTCGCCGTCACCGACGACGCCGCGATCGCCGCGATCATCCCCGGACTCGGAGCCCGGGCGGTGGCCAGGCTCGGCTTCGACGGCACGGTGGAGATGCTCAGCGACCCCACCGGGTACGCCGTCGGGGCGGCCGGCACCGGCGGGGTCGTCATCTCGCAACGCAGCCTGGAGCGGCCCGAGGTGGTCACCACGGCGCACGTCGGTGACGGCCAGACGGTCGTACTCGCATCCCGTGCCGAGCTGCCCCCGCTGGCTCCCAACGCCCAGACGTTCCTCGCGGGTGACACCGGCATGCCCACCACGGTCCTGTTCCCGACCGGCCACGTGCCGCGGTCACGTCGGCTACCGGTGCTGATGGATCCCTACGGCGGCCCGCACGGCCGGCGGGTCATCAACAGCGCTCACGCCTACCTGGCCTCGCAGTGGTTCGCGGACCAGGGATTCGTCGTCGTCGTCTGCGACGGACGGGGTACGGCCGGCAACGGCCCGGCCTGGGACCGCCGCGCGCTTCACGACCGGGTCGGTACGGCCGACGACCAGGCGACCGCCGTACGAGCCGTGGCCGAACGCTTCCCCGACGATGTCGACACCACCCGCGTCGGCATCCGAGGCTGGTCCTTCGGCGGCTACCTCGCGGCGCTGGCTGTGCTGCGCCACCCCGAGGTGTTCGACGCCGCCATCGCCGGTGCACCCACCAGCGACGAACGGTTGTACGACACCTGCTACAGCGAGCGTTACCTCGGCGATCCCAACACCAACCCCGAGATCTACGACCGCAACAGCCTGATCCCGCTGGCGGCCGGCCTCTCCAGGCCGCTGCTCATCATCCACGGGCTCGCCGACGACAACGTCTACCCGGCGCACGCCCTCGCGCTGTCCGGGGCCCTGCTGGCCGCCGGACGGCCGCACGAGTTCTTGCCGCTGACGGGGATGACCCACATGGCCAACGACGAGGTCGTCGCAGAGAACCTGCTCCTCCTCCAGGTCGACTTCCTCCGCCGGTCGCTCAACCTGGACCCGCCGTAACCCGGTCGGATCCCGGGAGACAGTCAGCCGGAGAACCCGTTCGGGCAGGCGCTCTGGAACTCGCCGATCGTGTTGCCGGCCGAGAACGGCTGACCGGCCTGGGCGCCGCCGGCGAGCCGAGCGGCATCGGTGATCGCCTGCTTGTTGGAGCCGAAGCCCGTGGGGGCCAGGGCGCTGAGCTGCGAGGAGGCGTTGTGGAGCTGTTGTGCCTGGACCTGCGTCAAGGGCCTGCCCAGATCCATCTTGCTGATCGTGACGACGTACGGCGCAGCCTTCTGGCAGGCGCTCTGCTCGGGACCACTTCGTCCCTGGATCACGGCGACGAGCAGCGCGCCGCCGACCAGGACGCCCAGGCCGAGGATCCATGCGCCGGTCCCCAGGTCGGTGAACCAGTCCCAGAGGGAGTGGACGGCCTTGCCGGCACGGCGGCCCAGGGAGGTGGTGGCAGCACGTGCTCGGCTGCTCGACGGGACGACCTCGTTCACGCCGAGGAGTGTGGCACCCCTGCGAGCGAAAAGCGTGCATTCGGCGGATGTGCCGATTGTGAGGGGCCTGAGACGATGGGTTAGAGTTCCATCCGCTTTGGACACGCGCCAGAGCACGCCAGGCCCCGTAGCGCAGTTGGTTAGCGCGCCGCCCTGTCACGGCGGAGGCCGCGGGTTCGAGTCCCGTCGGGGTCGCTCCACGAGACAGCCGGTTCGGACATCGTCCGAGCCGGCTTTCGTGTCTGTACGCCGCACCCGCCTGGCGCTCCGGCGTACCGGCTTCGGGGCGCCGCTAGGGTCTCGGCATGGAGCTCGACCGCGCCGGGTTCGAGGCCTTGGTGGACCAGGCCCTCGACGAGATCCCGGCCGAGATCGCGTCGCAGGTGCACAACGTCGTCGTCCTGGTCGAGGACGAGCCGCCGACCGACGAGCCGGACCTGCTCGGGCTCTACGAGGGCGTCTCGCTCACCGAGCGCACCGCAGACCACACGGGCCTGCCGGACCGGATCACGGTCTTCCGCCGTCCGCTGCTGGCGATGTGCGAGACGCCCGAGGAGCTGGTCCGGGAGGTGCGGATCACCGTGGTGCACGAGATCGCCCACCACTTCGGGATCGACGACGACCGGCTCCACGACCTCGGCTACGGCTGAGCCAGCGGCCGGGACACGTCGTCGAGCCACGGCTGCGGCTCGGCGCCCGCCGCCTGACGGACGAACTCCTCGAAGAGCCACTGCTGGAAGACGACCTGCTCAGGCGTGCGGGCGAGCGTGAGCAGACGCTCGTTGCGGCAGAACGCGTCGGCGAGGTCGAGCAGCTCCAGAAGCCGCGCGAAGCGCCGCTCGGAGTCGATCGGCGCCTTGACGTCGAGGTCGACATGGGACTGCCCGGTCTGCAGAGCATGCAGCAGGGCCTCGCCGCCGAGCTGGCTTCGGACGTCGCGCGAGATGGAGGAGAAGAAGTACGAGAGGTCGGAGGCGACGGGATAGGTGTCCTGGTGGGCGAGGGCGAGCAGCCGCAGCTCACGACGTAGCTCGGCGCCGTGGGCGAGGGTGCCTTGCAGCAGGTCTGCCGGTACGTGGAGAAGCTGGACGACGATCGCCGGGCCGTCGCCGAACGGAGGCTCGATGCCGTCGTCGTCCCAACCGAGGAGTACGCCGGGAACCGGTGCGCCGGGCGGGGTGGGCGAGGGGACGAACCACACGAGCTTTCCCTTGCCGTCGCGCTCCGCGCCCCACGCCTCGCTCGAGCTCGCCACGATGCCCAGGCCGCGGCCGAACGTCGGGAGCTCGTCGAGGAACTCCTGACCGATCTCGAGCGGCGGGAAGGCCGGCGGGTCGGCGGACCCGTCACGCACCTCGACCCGTGGGTGGGTCCGCGTGCCGCGCAGGCGCACGGTCACCGGGGGGCTCCCGTGGAGGATGGCGTTGGTGACCACCTCGGAGAGCGCGAGCTCGGCGTTCTCGCGCAGCTCGGGTCGGCCGATCTCGGCGCACACTCCCACCACCCAACGGCGCGCCTGCGTGGCGCCCTGAGGCCCAGGCGCAAGCGGCTCCGCCGGTCGGTTCAGCGGCACTGTGTCTGTCTCCACCCGTTCAGGCGCGCTGACCGCGCCAGTCGTGGCTCGTCTACCCTCCCTGTGCTCGATTGAAACCTCATCTCGCACACGAGTTGCCACCAGTACCAGCCAGAGCAGGTGAGCAACCAGACACCACCCCGATTGCCGTACGACGGTCCGAGGGGGGCATCGTGGACTCATGGGTGAGGTCACACGCAGCAACCGACATCAGGTGGTGGTGATCGGCTCCGGCTTCGGGGGGCTCTTCGGCACCAAGGCGCTCAAGCGCGCGGACGTGGACGTCACGGTGATCGCGCAGACCAGCCACCACCTCTTCCAGCCCCTCCTCTACCAGGTGGCGACCGGGATCCTGAGTGAGGGCGAGATCGCACCGTCGACCCGCGAGGTCCTCGCCAAGCAGCGCAATGTCCGGGTGCTGCTCGGCGAGGTGACCGGGATCGACCTGGCCTCGCGGACCGTCGTGTCCCAGGTGCTCGGTCGCGAGACGGTCACGCCGTACGACTCGCTGATCGTGGCCGCCGGCTCCGGGCAGTCGTACTTCGGCAACGACCACTTCGCCGAGTACGCACCCGGGATGAAGAGCATCGACGACGCACTGGAGCTCCGCGGACGGATCTTCGGCGCCTTCGAGCTCGCCGAGCTCGGTGCCTCGCGCGGCGACGAGGTCGACCACCTGCTGACGTTCGTGATCGTGGGCGCCGGCCCGACCGGGGTCGAGATGGCGGGTCAGATCGCCGAGCTCGCGCACCGCACGCTGCATCGCGACTTCCGGGCCATCAACACCAAGCACGCGCGCGTCGTCCTCATCGACGCCGCCGGGCAGGTGCTGCCGCCGTTCGGTGCGAAGCTCGGGGTGAAGTCCAAGGTCGAGCTCGAGCGCAGGGGAGTGGAGGTGCTGCTCGGCGCGATGGTCACCAACGTCGACGAGCGCGGCATCGAGCTGCAGTACAAGGACGGGCGGACCGAGAAGATCGCGGCCGTCACCAAGATCTGGGCAGCCGGGGTCCAGGCCTCGCAGCTGACCCGGACCCTCGCCGAGCAGACCGGCGCCTCGCTCGACCGGTCCGGTCGGATCGGCGTCAACCCCGACCTGACGCTGCCCGGCTACCCCGAGGTGTTCGTGGTCGGCGACATGATCGACCTCGACCACCTCCCGGGCGTCGCGCAGGTCGCGATCCAGGGGGCGAAGTACGCCGCCAAGGAGATCACCCGCCGGCTGGCCGGGAAGCCGCCGCAGAAGCCGTTCCACTACTTCGACAAGGGCTCGCTGGCGACCATCAGCCGCTTCCGAGCCGTGGCGCTGATCGGGAAGCTGCGGCTCACCGGCTTCATCGCCTGGTTGCTGTGGCTCGCCGTCCACCTGATGTACCTCACCGGGTTCAAGAACCGCGTCACCGCCTTGCTGCACTGGGCGGTCTCGTTCGTGGGGCGCGGGCGCTCGGAGCGGACCTCCACCGAGCAGCAGATCTTCGGGCGTACGGCGCTGAAGCGTCTGGAGCGTGGCGCGGCAGACCTGGTCTCCGGTCCCGGTGAGTACGACGCCTCCGCGGCCTCGATTGCGGCCTCCATGGCTGCCCGGCGGCGAGCGGAGCTCGAGGAGCAGGCGCTGGCCGAGATCCGGCTGACCGACTCCGGCGAACGCGGACACCCGGTGCGCTAGCCGAGGTTCTCCAGCACGACCGCGAGGCCCTGGCCGACGCCGATGCAGATCGCGGCCAGACCCCAGCGCTCGCCGCGCTCCTGCAGCACCGCGGCCAGGGTGCTGAGCACCCGCCCGCCCGACGCTCCGAGCGGGTGGCCGATTGCGATCGCGCCACCGCGGGTGTTGACGATCGCGGGGTCGATCTTCCAGGCGTCGAGGCAGGCCAGGGACTGGACGGCGAACGCCTCGTTGAGCTCCACCGCGCCGATGTCGTCCCAGGTGATCCCGGCCGCTCGCAACGCCCGGTCGGCCGCCTCGACGGGCGCGATCCCGAACCGCTGCGGCTCCAGGGCCGCGGCACCTCGACCCGCGATCCGCGCCAGCGGAGCCAGGCCGGTGGCTGCACGCTCGCCGCCGATGAGGAGCGCCGCTGCGCCGTCGTTGAGCGGGGAGGCGTTGCCGGCCGTGATCGTGCCGTCGGAGCGGAACGCGGGCTTCAGTCCGGCCAGGGTCTCCACGCTCGCGTCGGGGCGGACGCACTCGTCGCGCGCCAGGCCGTCGACCGGCAGCACGAGGTCGTCGTAGAAGCCGTCGGCCCAGGCCTGGGCAGCATGCTGGTGCGAGGTCACCGCGAACGCGTCCTGGCGTTCCCGGCCGATCCCCAGTGCGTCTGCCAGCTGCTCGTTGCACTCGCCGAGGGAGACGGTCCACTCCTCCGGCATCCGGCTGTTGACCAGCCGCCAGCCGAGGGTCGTCGAGACCAGCGTCTCGTTGCCGGCGGGGAAGGCGCGCGAGGGCTTCGGCAGGACCCACGGCGCTCGGCTCATCGACTCCACGCCGCCGGCCACCACGAGCTCGGCGTCGCCGGTCTCCACCAGCCGCGACGCGTCCATCGCAGCCTGGAGGCTGCTGCCGCAGAGCCGGTTGACGGTGACCCCGGGAACGCTGACCGGAAGCCCTGCCAGGAGCACGGCCATCCGGCCGACGTTGCGGTTGTCCTCGCCCGCGCCGTTGGCGCAACCGAGGATCACGTCGGCGATCCCGGACGGGTCGACGTCCGGCGCGCGGTCGAGCAGGCCGCGGACGACGGCCGCCGCGAGGTCGTCGGGGCGACTCGCCGACAGGGCGCCGGCGTACCGACCGAACGGCGTGCGGACACCGGCATACAGGAAGGCGTGGTTCACGTAGGCCCTGTGGGACTCGAACCCACAACCCATGGATTAAAAGTCCACTGCTCTGCCAATTGAGCTAAGGGCCCGGGACATGGAGGCTTCGACTCGACGAACCGACTAGAGAACCCCTGGTGTCGTTCACCCACCACGCCGCGCGTCAGAGTATGCCGCCTGCACACTCACAAGCCGAGCCCTCCTCACCGCGGCAGGCGCAGGTGGCCACCGCGTGATCGTGGTCAGGCCGAGACGGGAGTCGGCACGACGGGTGCGGTCGCGCGGGAGCGGTTGCGGAGGACGAGCTTGATGAGCTCCTCGACGACCAGGAGGCTGGCCGCGATGGCGACGCAGATCCCCCATTCCCGGCCGGTCAGGCTGCCGGTGCCGACGATGCGTTCCAGGATGCCGATCGTGGTGACGGCCAGGATGGCCAGGAGCGACACGGCGTACCTCCGGAGCTGGGCGGCCGCCGGGACCGCGTCCCGGTCGAAGATCGTGTTGACCTGGTCGCGGGACAGCAGTCCGGCGACCACGTGGAACAACGACAGGGTGGTGAGCAGCATCGTGGCCGCGACGATGGTGCCCTCGTCCCTGTGGCCGATCTGGTAGGCCACCAGCGACCCCACGGTCATGACGGCCCCTTGGATGCAGATCCGGATCCAGTTCGGGCGGGAGAGGACGGGTGCCCCGACGGGGCGAGGCGGACGGGACATCAGGCCCTTGGTGGGCTGGTCGAAGCCCAGGGCGATGGCGATCGGGATGTCGACGACCATGTTGAGCCAGAGGATCTGCAACGGGTTCAACGGGACCCCGCCGGCGATCCCGAAGATGCCGGCCCCCAGGAAGATCGCGATGTAGGCGACCAGCGTCGACATCTGGAACCGGAGGTACTTGACCAGGTTGTCGTAGAGCGTGCGGCCGTAGGAGACGGCGTTCACGATGGTGGCGAAGTTGTCGTCGGTCAGGATCATCACCGCGGCCTCCTTCGAGACCTCGGTGCCGGTGATCCCCATCGCGACGCCGATGTCGGCGGCCTTGAGCGCCGGGGCGTCGTTGACGCCGTCGCCGGTCATCGCGACGACGTTGCCCGCACGTTTGAGGAGCTGGACCAGCCGGATCTTGTCCTCGGGCGAGACTCGCGCCACGACGCCGATGTTCGACAGGTCGGCCAGCACGTCGGCGTCCGACATCGCGGCGAACTGGGTGCCGGTGATCGCGCGCCCCTCGATGCCGAGCTCTCCCGCGATGGCGCCAGCGGTGGTGGCGTGGTCGCCGGTGATCATCCGGACCTGGATGCCCGCGGCATGACACTCGGCGATGGCGGCCTTCGCCTCCGGGCGCGGCGGGTCGACGATCCCGACCATCGCCAGCAGCGTGAGGTCGGTGACCTGGGGGAGCAGGTCCCCGTCGGGCCGGAACGTGGCGGGGTCGAAGTCTCGCTGGGCGACCACCATCACCCGTTGGCCGGAGTTGGCCATCCGGTCGTTCGCGTCCAGAGCGAGATGCCGGTTCTCGTCGGTCACCGCCACGAGTGCGCCGTCCGGCGACCGGTAGCTGCCGCCGCGGTCGATGAGGACGTCGGGGGCGCCCTTCACGTAGCACCGCACGACCGGCTCCCCGGTTGTCGCGGTCATCTCGTGGAACGTCGCCATGAACTTGTACTCGGAGTCGAAGGGAACCTCGGCGATGCGTGGGAAGGTCGCCCGGGTCTCCGCGACATCCAGGCCGCCCTTGGCCCCCAGCACGATCAGCGCACCCTCGGTCGGGTCTCCGATCAGTGCCTCTCCGTCGAGGACGGCGTCCGCGCACAGGATCATCGGCAGCAGGTACGGATCCAGATCGATGTGGGACCCGCCGACGTGCTTGATCTCTCCGGCGATGCCGTACCCCTCGCCCGTGACCGCGAACCGGTTCAGGCCCGGGATCGCCATCTCCCGGGCGGTCATCTTGTTGAGGGTCAGGGTGCCGGTCTTGTCCGAGCAGATCGCCGACGTGGAGCCGAGCGTCTCGACGGCAGGCAGACGCTTGACGATGGCGTTGCGGCTGGCGATCTCGCGCGTCCCCATCGACAGGAGTGCAGTCACGACCGCAGGCAGACCGGTCGGGATGGCAGCCACGGCGAGGGCGACACCGGTGATGAAGAGCGTGTCGAAGGACTCGCCACGGAGGAGCCCGATGAGGATCACGAAGACGAGGGCGATGCCGGCGATCAGGGCGATGATCTTGGAGAGGCCGTCGAGCTGCTTCTGCAACGGTGTCTTGTCGGTCCCGGTGTTGGCGAGCAGGTCGGCGATGTGTCCGATCTCGGTGTCCATCCCGGTCGCGGTGACGATCAGCTCGCCGCGACCGCGGGTGACCGCCGTGTTCATGTAGGCCATGCAGGTCCGGTCGCCGAGCGGTACGTCGTCGCCCGGCACGGGCTCGACCGACTTGCTGACCGGAAGGCTCTCGCCGGTCAGGGCGGCCTCCTCGATCTCGAGGGTGGCCGCCACGCAGATCCGGCCGTCGGCCGGCATCCGGTTGCCGGCCTCGACCAGCACCACGTCCCCCGGCACGAGGTTCTCGGCGTCGATCTCGACGGCCTGGCCGTCCCGTCGTACCCGGGCGATGGTCTTCATCATCTGGGCGAGGGCCTTGACGCTCTCCTCCGCCTTCGCCTCCTGCCGGAGCCCGATGACCGCGTTGAAGAGCGTCAGCCCGGCCAGGACGATGGAGGTGCCGGCGTCCCCGGTCACGACCAGGTTGATCACTGCGGCGGCCAGGAGAACGATCTGCATGAAATCGCGGTACTGGCGGACGAAGGCCTGGAACCCGGACTCGGTCTTGCTTGCGGTCAGACGGTTGGCACCGTGCGTCTGGAGCCGGGACGCCGCCTCTGCCTGGCTGAGCCCGACCGTGGGATCGACCCTGAACAGCTGGGCGATCTCGCTCGCCTCGACCCCGGCGGCCGGACCCGGTGATCTCAGGTCTGTCTCCGACACAGGACCCTCCCGTCGGCCGCTGGGCAGACCGCAATGGTCTTTCGTCAACCCGGGCGAGCCATCATCAATGGAGTAGCAAAGCCAGGGACGAGCGGGACCACCCGCGACGGGTGAATCGGACGGGCCCGCGGTGCCGGAGAGGTCGGCGCTGAAGCGGCCGTCGACCGCCGACCGCCGAGCAGGACGTCGGCCGGCGTCAGGGGCGCGGGTCCGGATGCTCGAGCTCGTGGCGGATGGTCAGCACCGGTGTGTCGAAGTGGGCGAGCCGGTGCTGGAGGTCCTGATGGAGCCAGGAGGAGAAGTGGTGGGGCGGTACGTCGAGGATGATCTCGTCGACGGGCTCGCCGAACAGGATCTCCTCGATCGCGTCCATCGGGTCGTGGCGGACCGAGACCGACCCGATGACGGGCGCGTGGGCTGCCAGCTCGAGCTGAGGTAGCGCGGAGCGGAGCACGCCCTCGGCTTCGGCCGCCTTGTCGTGGCGCTCCGGGTGGAGGAGGTGGAGCTCGGCGCGGGCGGGGTTGAGCACGATCAGGCGGAACCTGACGTCACCGGTCTCGGCACGGTGTCGGATGGCGTTGCGCAGGGAGGGGCTGGGCTCGGCGGTGTCGGTCACGACCAGGACGCGGTGGGTGCGGCTCTCGGACATGGTGGGCTCCTCAGGCGTCGTCGGTGACCGGGGTGCGCTCATCGCTGGGGTGCAGCGACTCGGTGCGGTCCTTGTCGGTGACCGTCAGGTAGACGACGACGGCCAGGATCGTGCCGAGGAAGACGACGCTGGTCCCGAGGGTGCCGAGGCCGAGGCCGCCGTCCGCTCGGGGTGAGGCGAGGTAGTCGCCGATGTTGGCGCCCAGGGGGCGGGTCAGGATGTAGGCCAGCCAGAAGGAGAGGACCGGACCCATGCCCAGCTTCCAGGCGACCAGCACGGCCAGGATCAGGGCCAGAGGGAGGAGCACGGACTTGCCGGGGGGCCAGCCGGTGAGCTCGAGGGTCCAGTCGCCGACGGCGGTGCCGAGGGCGAAGGTGACCAGGACGGTCAGCCAGTAGAACGCCTCGCGGGGGGTCGTGACGATGGTGTGGATCGACAGCGTGTGCTCGCGGGCGTACCAGATCGAGAAGACGGCGGCGAGGAGCACGGCGAACACCGTGGAGCTGATCCACAGCGGTACGCCGCGGCCGTCGGTGAGGTTGTCGGTGAGCAGGGTGCCGACCACGCTGATCAGGACGACGGAGAGCCAGTAGACGCCCGGAAGGTAGCGGTTGAGGCGGAACTGGGCGACCAGGGCGATGATCAGGCCCGCGGAGAACAGCAGCGTGGTCTTGGTGAGCCCGAACCCGAGGGTCTCGTTGATGTAGTCGGCGAAGCTCTCGCCCACCGTCGTACACAGGATCTTGATGATCCAGAAGTAGACGGTGACCTCGGGCACCTTGTTCAGCATGATCCGGCGCGCACTGACTGTGGGGGCTGTCGTCATGGATCCAGGGTGGGACCGGCGAACTGACAGCCACCTGACTGACAGCAGCATCACCGGGGCTCGGTACCGGGCAGCCCGTGATGCCCGCGCAGTCAGGTGTTTGTCAGGTACGCGCTCCTAGCGTTCCGGTCATGACAGAGCGCCGCTGCACACCTTCCGACCGCCGTCGCGACGCGCTCTGATCGATGGACCAGCTGACCTACCTCCAAGCCATCGTCATCGGCGCCGTCCAGGGCTTCACCGAACTGTTCCCGGTCTCGAGCCTGGGCCACTCGGTCCTGGTCCCCGCGTGGCTCGGCGGGAGCTGGAAGCCGTTGGTGGAGCAGGAGGCGAGCCCGGAGTCGCCGTACCTGGCGTTCATCGTCGGTCTGCACGTCGCCACGGCCCTCGCGTTGCTGCTCCTGTTCTGGCGGGACTGGGTGGGCATCATCCGCGGATTCTTCGCGTCGATCCGGCACCGCCGGATCGAGACGACGTATGAACGACTCGCGTGGCTGATCGTGCTCGCGACGATCCCGGCCGGGATCACCGGCCTGCTGCTGGAACACTCGCTCCGGACGCTGTTCGCCAAGCCCCTGGCGGCCGCCGTGTTCCTCACCATCAACGGCCTGATCCTGTTCGCGGCCGAGTACCTGCGGCGCCGGGCGCCGGCACACCGTCCCGTCGTCCTGGAGGAGGGAGACGCCGCGCCGACGGGCGTGGACGTGGCGATCAGCCAGCAGGTGAGCCGCCGGGACGCGGGGGTCATCGGTCTGGTGCAGACGTGCGCACTCCTCCCCGGCATCAGTCGCTCCGGGGTCACGATGAGCGGTGGTCTGCTGCGTGGGCTGACTCATGAGGAGGCGGTGCGCTTCTCCTTCCTGCTGGCGACGCCGATCATCCTCGCGGCCGGCCTGCTCAAGGTTCCCGACCTCGCCGGCCCGCTCGGGAACGGCATCCGTGCCCAGGTCGCAGTGGGATCGGCGACGGCGTTCGTGTCGGCGTTGGTGGCCGCACGCTTCCTCGAGCGATGGTTCCGAACACGCACCCTGATCCCCTTCGCCGTCTACTGCCTGGTCGCGGGTGGGATCTCCATCGTCCACTTCGCGTGAGGACGATGACGTCTCCCTGGGTGGCCCGTACGCTCGCCGGTGTGCCTGTGATCGGTGTCTGTGAGGACGAGCCCGCGCTCCGCTCCGTCCTTGCCAGAGCCCTCCGCGCCATGGGTCACGAGCCACTGGTCGTGGCCACCGCAGCCGAGGCGCTCCGCGCCTTCGTGGCGAGGCGGCCCGACGCACTCGTGCTGGACATCGGGCTCCCCGACGCCGACGGGCGCGACCTCTGTCTGGCGCTGCGTGCCGCAGGCCTTGACGCTCCGGTGCTGTTCCTGACCGCCCGTGACGGGCTGCACGACAAGGTTGCCGGCTTCGAGGCCGGCGGCGACGACTACCTCACCAAACCGTTCGAGATCGACGAGCTACGCGTCCGACTGGACGCGGTGCTACGGCGTACACCCGCCCCCACGCCCGAGGAGCACGGTGCTCCCGTGCTCGACCCGGCGCGGCACGCGTTGGTTGTCGGCGACCTCGAGGTGTCACTGACGCCGACCGAGTTCCGGCTGCTCGGCCGGCTGATGTCCGAGCCCGCCACCGTCGTACGACGAAGGACGCTCATCGCCGCGGCCTGGCCACACGGTGCGATGGTCAGCGACAACACCCTCGACTCCTACGTACGACGCATCCGGAACAAGCTCGAGACCCTGGACCTCTCGGGCATCGCCACGGTGCGAGGGGTTGGCTACCGGTGGCGGTGAGGTCCGGCTCCCTACGCGCCAGGATGGCTGCGTCCGCCCTGCTGGTCTCGACGCTCACCGCCGTCCTGCTGGTGATCGGCGTCCAGCTGCTGCTCGCGGCCAGCAACGACGCGACGGCGCACTCGCGGCTCACGTCGCGGGCCCAGGCCGCTGCGGCCACCGTCGTACCGACTCCGCACGGCGTCCGGGTCCTGGAGCAGAGCTCTCCGGTGCTGGACCAGAACGTCTGGATCTTCGACGAGAGCGGCGCGCTGGTCGAGGGCAGCCTCTCGCAACCTGCCGTGGCGCGCACCGTGCGCGGTCTCGCGGCCTCCCCCGGGCAGCGCCAGGTCACGCTGGGGGACACCTCGTTCTACGTCCTGCCGGTGACCCGCGGCGGCAGCCAGGTGGCGACCGTCGTGGCCGCGGAGTCCCTCGAGCCCTATGAGGGTGCGGAGCGGCACTCGCTCTGGCTCTCGGTGCTGCTCGGTGCGACGACCGTCGCCGTGGCGACGGCGGCCGCCTGGGTCGCAGCGACCCGTTCGCTGCGGCCGGTGCAGGCGATGACCGACCTCGCCGACGACTGGCGCGAGCACGACACCGGTGCCCGCTTCGACCCCGGGCCGGGAGGCGACGAGATCGCCCACCTGGGCCGCACCCTCGACCTGATGCTCGACCGGATCGTCGAGGCGATCACGGCCGAGCGCCGGCTCACCGACGAGATAGCCCACGAGCTCCGCACCCCGCTCTCGGTCATCCTCGCCGAGGCCGATCTCGCCCGCCGGACTGCGACGGGCTCCACGCGCGAGGCGCTCGATGGCATCTACGAGGCAGCGGTGCGGATGCGCGACTCGATCGACACCATGCTGACGGCGGCCAGGGCGCACGCACGGGGCACGGGGGGAGCGACGGTCGGAGAGCTGATGTCGAGCCTCGGCCTCCCGCCCTCGTCGTACGACGATGTCGTGCTGGCCGCACCGGCGTCACCGCTGGCCGCCTCGGTGCGACCGCTGCTGGACAATGCCGATCGCCACGGCTCGGGCTCCACGCGGGTGGAGGTGAGCCGGGACGGGCGCACCGTCGTGATCGCGGTCCTCGACGACGGACCCGGCGTGGCGCTCGGGGATCTCGAGACGGTGTTCCAGCCCGGCCACACGACCCGGTCCGACGGTTCGGGGCTGGGGCTCGCGCTGGCCCGGCGGATGGCACGCACCGCCGGGGCCGACCTGGTCGCCCGACCCGGGCCGGGCGGACGGTTCGAGGTGCGCGTCCCCGCTCGGTGACTGCCGGCAGTCTCCTGGAGACGTGGTGGCGCCCTGCCGGTCCGTCCGGCCGTTCTGTACGTCGTGCCGGACCACGAGAGCGGACGCGCGTGACGTGACGTCCATCCTCGCCATCGACCAGGGCACGTCCGGCACCAAGGCCATCGTCGTCGACGAGTCCGGCGCGGTCCTGGCCCCGGCCGAGCTCGTGGCCTCCGCGAGTACGACGGGTGGACCCGTGGTCATCGAGCTCGAGCGCTGACGCCGCCTCAGCCCGCGCGGTCCTCGAAGTCCTCGAGGAGTGCGCCCCATCGGTCCCGCTGCGGATCGAGGACTCGCGACCGGGCCGCCGTCAGACGGATCGCTTCACCGAGACGACCGGACATTCGGCGTCGATGATGATCTGTTGCGAGGTGCTGCCCAGGAACAGCTTCCCGACCAGGCTTCGTCGACGCAGCCCGATCACGATCATCTCCGTGTCCGGCTCGTTCGCCGCCTCGAGGATCTCGTCGGCCGGCGACTCGGCCTGGAGAGGTTGTCTCACCTCGTGCTCGACGCCCATCCCGGCGAGGCGCTCGCTCAGTGCGTCGAGCTCCTCGGCGGAGGCGAAGGACGGGTCGGTGTCGTTCCCGCGCACCCCGGAGTTCACGATGACCAGCCGCGTGTGCTTCTCCAGAGCGACTCGGGTGGCGTACTCGACCGCGGTAAGCCCCTCGGGAGTGGGGATGTAGCCCACGACGATGGTCACGAGAGGCTCCTCGGGGAATCAGTAGATGGTGATGCACAAGGTGCCATGGTCCGCGGGTTCCCGCATGCACCAGTTTGGGAGGAACTCGGAGGTAGTCGCTGCGATACGTCCACCACGTCGTACCTCCGAGTCATGGCCGACGTCGATCTCCGGGAACTGCCCGTACGCGGGTGGTGTACGTCGGCTCCCGCATTGGTATGGTCGTTCTTGCAACAGGTGCAGGTTCCAGCAGGTTTTGACGCCCGCGGAGTTTGTGATCCAACGGCGTTCTCTTCGTGGGTGCCACCCATGCAAGTCGGAGCGACGTGTCACCGCATCTGGTGTGGGGTCATCGAAGTGATGGGCCCCTCGTTCCGATAACAGGAGTAACGAGCACATGGCTCAAGGCACCGTGAAGTGGTTCAACGCCGAGAAGGGTTTCGGCTTCATCGCGCAGGAGGACGGCGGCGACGACGTTTTCGTGCACTACTCGGCCATCCAGTCGCAGGGGTACAAGTCCCTTGACGAGAACCAGAAGGTCGAGTTCGACGTCACCCAGGGCCCGAAGGGTCCTCAGGCGGAGAACGTCCGCGCGCTCTGAGTGCGCGACCGGGCTTCTGCCCGGCCCCAGGACATGAGAGGGGCCTCGCCTACGGGCGAGGTCCCTTTCCGTTTCTGAAGTACGACAGTAAATTTGTCAACGTTTAGGGACCAAGAGGCGGGGAAGGCTGTCCCTTCACCCGTAACCCCCGATGCGGTCTGAGAGGTGTTGTCCGTGCCCGACCAGTTCGATGTGTCGCTGGAGGACAGCGACCTCCTCGGCGAGGTCGAGCTGACCACCAACCTGATCATCGCGGCGAGCGAGACCGAGGACCATCTGACCGACTCGGAGATCGACGACATCCTCGGCGTCGAGCCGCGCCGTAGCGCCTGAGCGTCGCTCTCGTCGTACGCCGGGCTCAACAGGTCGCGAACAGCAGCGGCCCCGTGCTCAGGTCCGAGAGCACGAACGCGCCCGACACCGGTGTCAGGTGCATGACCACCAGTGATCCGTGCGCGGTCACCGCGTCGACCCGGAAGCGGTCGGTGAAGGTGCCGCCCTGCCCCGGCGCCGGCCCGCGTGCGAGGGTGGCACGGGTGTCGGCGTTCGTGCGTGCCTGGTCGGAGTCGTCGAACGCGAAGGCCACCCGTACCGAGCCGTCCTGCTCGTCGGACATCGCGAAGGCGGTGTACGGGTTCACCTCGCCGGCCGCCGCGAGCAGTCGACGCCCCTCTGCCTGGTCGGTCGCCCCGGCGTGCCCCATCGCCAGCGCGCCGCACGCGTAGTCGCCGGAGTAGACCGCCGCCGCCAACGGCTCGCCCGCGTCGTCCACGACGGTCCCGAGGCCCGTGACCCGCGGCCCGTCGCCGTTCACCGCCTGCAGCGCCAGTGAGAGGTAGGCCGACGAGTCCGAGGTCAGGACCAGCGAGTCGTCTGCGTCGATCGCCACGTAGGACAGCTCCGGCGTGAGGTCGGGGGAGATCCGGGACACGAGGTCGGGTCCGCCCTCCCAGACGCCGCCCGCGTCGTCCGGCTCCTGGTACCCGAGGGCGCGGAGGTGCGACGCCACCGCGTCGAGGTCGGACGACGGCAGGTGCAGCATCACGACGGCGCCCTGGTCGGACTGACTGAAGAGCTCCCAGTCGGCGTTCGCCGGTGAGAACCCGAAGCGCTGCAGGAGGACCGGGGCCGACACCACGAGCGACGACGTGGAGCTGAGGTCGTCGTCGAAGGCGGCGCTCAGGAAGTCGGTGGAGGTCGCCGACCGAGGAGTCGGCCGTCAGGTCCGCCTTCTCGTGTGCGCGGACCGCCGCCCAGTCGGTCCAGGACGCGCGCTGGGTGCCGGAAGGGGCGTGCCCGACGGCCCAGGCGAACGACGTACGGTCGCCGCCGCGCCACCACAGGAAGCCGCCGACCGCGAGCAGGATCGCCACCAGGACCGCACCGGCGACCCAGAGTCGTCTCCGCACGCGCGCTCCTTGTTGCCCGGGGGTGGCCCCGTCGATGACCTCCCCGCGAGGGTGGTGTGAGACTAGCCGCATGCCGTCCGCGTCCAGGCCCGGAGACGTCCGCGCCGCCGGTTCCGTGGTCCTGCTCAAGGGCAGGGTCCTGCTGGTCCACCGGCCGGCGTACGACGACTGGTCCTTCCCCAAGGGCAAGCTCGACCGGGGTGAGACGGCACCCGCCGCCGCCGTGCGCGAGGTCGAGGAGGAGACGGGTCTGCGAGTGCGGCTGGGCGTACCGCTGTCCCGGCAGTCGTACCCGAACGGCGCCCGTACCAAGGTCGTCGACTACTGGGTCGGGCGCGTGGTGGGCGACCACGACGTGTCGTCCTACCTCGTCAACGCCGAGATCGACGAGGTCGCCTGGGTCAAGGTCGAGAAGGCGGTCGACCGCCTCACCTACAAGCGCGACCGGCAGACGCTGGCCGAGGCACTCCACACCGGCAAGGCCACGCGGGCCCTCGTCGTCCTGCGGCACGGGCAGGCCCGCGCCCGGAAGTCGTGGCGGCGCGACGACCGGCTACGCCCACTGATGGTGCTCGGGAAGACCCAAGCCCGGGGCGTCGTACCCGTGCTCGACGCGTACGCCGTCTCCCGCATCGTGTCGTCGTCGAGCGCCCGGTGCCTCGACACCCTGCGCCCGTACGCCGAGCACAGCGGTTGGCCCTTGGTGGCGATGGACGACCTGTCCGAGGAGGACGCGACGGCCGCCGGCGTGCTCGGGATCGTCGACGAGCTCGTCCACTCCGGCGAGGACGCCGTGCTCTGCACCCATCGGCCGGTGCTGCCGTCGGTCTACGACGCGCTCGGCATCCCGCGCGAGCACCACGCCACGGGTGAGCTCGTGGTCATCCACCACCGAGGCGGCCGCGTACGAGCCGTCGAGCGGCACCTCGGATGAGCTGTCGATCAACTCCCCACGGAGCTACGGCAGCCGGACGTCGGCGAGGACCATGTTGTGGTCCGACGGCCAGGGCGCACCCGTCAGCACCTGCACGAACCGGTCGGCCCCCGGCATGTTGAGGGTCATGATCGTGTCGATCATGCTCCCGAAGCCATAGGGGGAGGGCCGCTCGCGGGGGGAGTAGTTGTTCATCGAGTTGAACCGCAGGTTCTTCTGGATCGCCGCGGCCGACGTGTTGTACCAGCCGGCGTTCAGCATCGCGGTGTGCGGAGCGTCGACGCCGCGGCTGGTCTGCGAGCTGTTGAAGTCGCCGGCGACGACCACCGGGAGGTTCTGCGTGTTCAGCCGGTCCACCCCGGCGGCCATCGCCTCGGCCTGGCGGCCGCGGAGGGCGTCGGTGGTGGCGTCGTTGCCTGCCTTCAGGTGAGCGCTGACGAAGTAGAACTCCTGGCCCGAGGCGATGTCCCGGAACCGTGCGTACGCCGCGATCTGCGCCTTCTGCGAAGGGTCGGGCAGGGAGATGTAGCACGAGGGGACCGTCGGATCGCACGCACTGGTGAGCTGCACCTGGGTGGCGTCGTACAGGATCCGGGTGTCCTGCGGAGCCCCGGCCCAGTAGGTGGTCTCGCGGGTGAGCTTGTAGTTGCCGACACCGGTCTGCCGGAGCGCGGCCTGCAGGCCGATCCCGCCGTCGTTGCTGTTCCACATGCCCGGCATCAGCTCTTCGACCCCGACCACAGCCGGGTGCTGGCGGGCGATGTTCTTGGCGACGAGGTACTGACGGGCCTTCCACGGGTGACCCGGGAGATCCGAGGCCTGGACGTGCAGGTTGTACGCCGCGTACCGCAGCCGGGTGCCGCTCATGGTCGAGGCGTGGCCCGCGATGGTGGTGTGCATCAGGTACGGGTAGCGGCGCGTCTGGGAGTCCGCCGGGCCCTTGCGCACGGCCTTGATGCGGAAGAAGAGGTGGCGCCCGGTCCCCAGCCCGGCACCCGCCTGGGCGGTCTGCTCCGGGGTGAGGGTGACCC
Source organism: uncultured Actinomycetota bacterium (assembly GCA_963761515.1). GTDB lineage: Bacteria > Actinomycetota > Actinomycetes > Propionibacteriales > Nocardioidaceae > Nocardioides. Next base: position 17,931 of record CAVXHO010000001.1, on the reverse strand, counting down.
GGCGTCGGCTCCCGCCCTGCACGGTGAACGTCATGCTGTGGCGACCCACCGCAGGCGTGCGTGAGGAGCCGAAGGGAGTCAGTGCGGTCGTGATCCGGTAGAGGTCGGTGTGGCTGCCGCGCGTGGCCCACTTGATCGTGGTCTCGCCCGGGGCTGGGCCGGCCACGCCCTTGACGGAGGTCAACCGGTCGGGCATCGCGGACCGGGTGGCGACCCTGACCGGAGTCGACCAGGCGCCCTTGTGGTTCCCCTTCATCTTGCACACGCGGGTCCAGTAGTACGTCGCGTCCCGCAGATGGCCGACCGTCGTGGCCTGACGGCCCCCGGTGGGACGGCGGGAGGCGTTGCGCGTCTTGCGCGTGGCGACGACGCTGGAGAAGTCCCGGTGCCGGCTGACCTGCACCCGGTAACCGGTGGCGGCCTTGATCCAGTTCCAGCTCACCGAGACGTAGGTGGCACCCCGTGAGCTGGTCGAGGTGTCGAGGCCGGTGGCGCGGGAGGGAGTGGTGTGGGAGTGGGACGCGTGGGGCGCTGTGCTCGCTGAACGTGCCGGGATCACCGCATGAGCGGGGATCGCGGGGACGGTCGCAACCAGGAGTGCGCAGACGGGTCCCACCGCGAGGGCGATGCGACGCATGCCAGGGTCCTCTCTAGCAAAACCCCCACGAATGTCGTACCCCCACCCGCGAAGTTAGGGCCCGCCACCGGTCGGCGTCTACAAAATCGCGACTTTTTACCTGGCCCGCTCGGGTCACCCCACCTGGGGTAGGACCCAGGGCCGCCGACATCGCGCCCTCGGCAGCCCGCCCGCTCCGGCACGTGTGTGGCCGACTGGGCGCCGCGAGTTCATCCCGCGTTCACCGACACCGCCATGACCGTCCACCTCCCACACCTAACTTCCGAGGTGTCCCAGACCCCGCGAACCAGGAGCATCGACGTGAATCGCTCTTCCCTGCGACGGACCGCCCTGCCGGCCGTCGCCATCCTCACGGTCGGCCTGGCGCTGGCCGCCTGCGGCGACAACAGCAGCAGCGGTAGCGCCAGCGGCGGTAGTGGCACCCTCAACGGCGGCGGCGCGACCTCTCAGGCCAACGCCCAGACCGTCTGGCGTGCCAACTACCAGAAGGCCAACGGCGGCACGATCAACTACGAGGAAGTCGGCTCGGGCACCGGTGTCACGAACTTCACCAGCAAGGCGTACAGCTTCGCGGGGACCGATGCGTTCCTGACCGACGAGCAGATGACGGCCGCAGCCAAGGCCTGCGCCAGCGACGTGGTCGAGGTGCCCGCCTACGTGAGCCCGATCGCGGTGGCGTTCAACATCCCCGACGTCACCTCGCTGAACCTCGACTCCCAGACGATCTCTGACATCTTCAACGGCAAGATCACCACCTGGAACGACCAGGAGATCGCCTCGCAGAACTCCGGTGTGAAGCTGCCGAGCACGGCGATCACCACGGTCCACCGCTCGGACGAGTCGGGTACGACGTTCAACTTCACCGAGTACCTCAACAAGACCAGTGCCAGCGCCTGGCCCTACCCGGCCAACACGGTGTGGCCGGCCAAGGGCGGTCAGGGAGCGGACGGCACGTCCGGCGTGATCGGCGTCCTCAGCGACACGCCAGGTGCGATCGGCTACGCCGACGACTCAGCGGTGACAGCCGCCGGCAACCTCGGCGTGGTGTCGATCAAGGTGGGTTCGAGCTACAACCCGCCGTCCGCCACTGGCGCCGCACAGGTGCTCGAGGCGTCCCCGCCGGCTCCGAACCAGCCTGCGACCTCGATGGCCACCCAGATCGACCGCACAGCCACGGCCAAGGGTGACTACCCGCTGATGCTGGCGTCGTACCTGCTGGCCTGCCAGAAGTACAGCGACTCCGGCACGGCCGACATGGTCAAGGGCTACCTGACCTACGTCGTCTCGGCGGACGGCCAGCAGGCCGCCGCCAAGACGGCCGGCTCGGCACCGTTGACGCCGGCCCTGTCCCAGAAGGCCACGTCGATCGTGTCTCAGATCGCCGCCAGCTGATCGAGGCGGGTACGGCGGTCGCCCTCCGGGGACGACCGCCGTACCCGCTCTTCACACTCGAGCACCACAGGAGCCCACGTGACCGCCACCGTCTCCCCGGAGAAGGCAGGCCCCGACACCCAGTCGCCGACCACTCGGCGCGGTGATCGCACGTTCGCTGCCATCACTCGGATCGCTGCGTTCACGATCCTTGCCGTCCTTGTCGCGGTCTTCGTCTTCCTGGCGGTGGAGGGGTGGTCCGGATTCACCTCGGTGCCGGCGACGTACGCGCCGTTCACCTCGTTCGTGTCGTACATCTGGCCGCTGGTGGTCAGCACGATCCTGGCCTCGGCGATCGCCGTGATCGTGGCCGTGCCCTTCGCGATCGGGATCGCGCTGTTCGTCTCGCACTACGCGCCGGTCCGGCTCGCTTCCGTGCTCGCCTACATGATCGACCTGCTGGCCGCCGTGCCGTCGGTGGTGTTCGGGCTCTGGGGCGGTCGCTACCTGGCCGGATACCTCCAGCCGTTCCAGGTCTGGCTGCACGACCACTTCGGCTTCCTGCCGTTCTTCGGCCCCGGTCCGCCCACGCCCAACGGACGGTCGCTGTTCACCGCCGGGATCGTGCTGGCGATCATGATCCTGCCGATCATCACCGCGATCACCCGCGAGATCTTCGTGCAGACGCCCACCTTGCAGGAGGAGGCGGCGCTCGCGCTGGGTGCGACCCGCTGGGAGATGATCCGGTACGCCGTCTTCCCCTACGCCCGCTCCGGCATGGTCTCCGCCGTGATGCTCGGCCTCGGCCGTGCGCTCGGAGAGACGATGGCGGTGGCGATGATCCTCGCGACGACCCCTGAGGTGACGCTCAACGTGGTCGGCACCGCGAGCCCGGCCACGATCGCGGCGAACATCGCCCTGAACTACAAGGAGGCGACCCCCGAGCGTCAGTCGCTCCTGATCGCCACCGGGCTGGTGCTCTTCCTCGCGACCTTCCTGGTCAACTTCGCCGCGCGCTGGATCACCGGGCGCAACCAGCGGAAGCAGACGCGATGAGCGGCCCCGCGATGCAGATCTCCAGCCCGCGTCTGCCGCGCTGGGCGCCGGGTCTGGTGGCCGTGATGGCCCTGGCCCTCGCCGGCCTGCCCGCCATCTTCTCCGGTTGGAGCGTCGTCCAGTGGCTCCTGGTAGCCATCGTCGTGTTCCTGGTCGCCATGCCCCTGTGGTCGCGGTTCGTCGAAGGCGGGCGCGCGGCGACCGACCGACTGGTGACGACCCTGGTCTGGGTCTCGTTCGCCTGCGCGATGGCGCCGCTGATCTGGCTGCTCTGGGTGGTCCTCAAGAACGGCCTGCCCGCGATCAACGTGGACTTCCTGACCACCTCGATGCTCAACGTGGTCGGCGACGACCAGGGCGGGATCCTGCACGCCCTGCTCGGCACCCTGCTGATCACTCTGGCCGCGACGGCCATGTCGGTCCCGATCGGGATCTTCACGGCCATCTACCTCGTCGAGTACGGCAAGCGCTCGAAGGCTGCCCGTCTGATCACCTTCCTGGTCGACGTGATGACGGGGATCCCGTCCATCGTCGCGGGCCTGTTCGCGCTGTCGCTGTTCGTGCTGTTCTTCGGTCCCGCCTACCGCAGCGGCTTCGGCGGTGCGGTCGCGCTGACCCTGCTGATGATCCCCACCGTGGTGCGTTCCTCGGAGGAGATGTTCCGGCTCGTGCCGGACGACCTCCGCGAGGCGTCGTACGCCCTCGGGGTGCCGAAGTGGCGCACGATCGTGAAGGTGGTGCTGCCGACCTCGGTCGCGGGCATCGTCACCGGCGTGGTGCTGGCGATCTCCCGGGTGATCGGTGAGACGGCGCCGCTGCTCGTCGTCGCCGGCGCCACCGACGGCATGAACAGCAACCTGTTTGACGGCCGGATGACCACCCTGCCCGTCTTCATCTTCTCCCAGTACTCCACCTCGACCCCGATCGGTTACGAGCGTGCTTGGGGCGGCGCGCTCGTGCTGATCGCGCTGGTGATGGTGCTCAATCTCATCGCTCGTATCATCGGGCGCATCTTCGCGCCCGCCAAGGGACACTGAGCCGACGGCGTCAGGGAAGGAATCATGGCCAAGAGCATCGACGTCTCGGACCTCGACATCTACTACGGGGACTTCCTCGCGGTTCAGGGGGTCAACATGACGGTCAAGTCCCGGTCGGTCACGGCGTTCATCGGGCCGTCCGGCTGCGGCAAGTCGACCATGCTGCGGTCGCTGAACCGCATGCACGAGGTCATCCCCGGCGCCCGTGTCGAGGGGAAGATCGTCGTGGACGGGCAGTCGCTCTACGACCCGAGCATCGACCCGGTCGCCGTACGCCGGCAGATCGGCATGGTCTTCCAGCGGCCCAACCCGTTCCCGACGATGTCGATCTACGAGAACGTGCTCGCCGGCAGCCGGTTGAACTCCAAGCGGATGAAGAAGTCCGATGCCGACTCGATCGTCGAGAAGTCGCTGAAGCAGGCCAACCTGTGGGAAGAGGTCAAGCGGCGGCTGAACAAGCCGGGCATGGGGCTCTCCGGCGGCCAGCAGCAGCGGCTGTGCATCGCGCGTGCGATCGCGGTCAACCCCGAGGTGCTGCTGATGGACGAGCCGTGCTCGGCGCTCGACCCGATCTCGACCTCGGCGATCGAGGACCTCATCCACGAGCTGAAGTCCGAGTACACGATCGTCATCGTCACCCACAACATGCAGCAGGCCGCGCGGGTCTCCGACGACACGGGTTTCTTCAATCTCAAGGCCACCGGCCAGCCCGGTCACCTCGTGGAGTTCAACCCCACCAAGAAGATGTTCTCCACCCCCGACGAGCCCGCCACCGAGGCCTACATCTCCGGCCGCTTCGGCTAGACCGAGCAGCCGTGCGCCGACGGAGGAGGTGCGCGGCAGCGCAGGGAGCGCCGCAGTGAGCTTGCTCGGAAGGCGCCTGGCGCCCGAGCTCCGGTCAGGTGAGCAGGGGGTTGAGGACCACGAAGCAGAAGGCGGCGGCGAGGCCGGCGGCGGGGAAGGTGAGCACCCACGCCGTCACGATCGAGCGGGCCATGCCCCAGCGGACGGCCGAGAAGCGGCGGGTGGCACCGGAGCCCATGATCGCCGTGGTGATGATGTGGGTCGTCGACACGGGCGCCTGGAAGACGAAGGCCGAGATGTAGAGCACGGTCGCGCCGACCGACTCCGCCGCGAAGGCGTGGGGCGGGTCGAGGTGGATGATCTTGCGGCCGAGGGTGCGCATGATCCGCCAGCCACCGGAGTAGGTGCCCAGCGAGATCGCGCCCGCGGACGAGGCAATCACCCACAGCGGCAGCTCGGTGGTGTCGGGGGAGAGATATCCCGCCGTGATCAGCACCAGGAAGATGACGCCCATCGTCTTCTGGGCGTCCTGCAGACCGTGCCCGAGTGCCATCGCCGAGGCCGACACCGTCTGAGCCAGCCGAAACCCTCGGGTGACCCGGCCGGCGTTCCGGTTCCGGAAGATCCACAGGATCGCGATCATCACCACGAACGCCAGGAAGAAGCCCACGATCGGGGAGACCATCATCGGGATCACCACCTTGTCGATCACCGTGTTCCAGTGCACCGCCGTGCCGGCTGCCAGCGCGGAGCCGACGAGCCCGCCGATCAGTGCCTGCGTCGAGGACGACGGCAGGCCGAAGTACCAGGTGATGAGGTTCCAGGTGATCGCTCCCAACAACCCCGCAAGGATGACGATCAGCCCCTCGCGTCCACTCGGCGGCACGATCACCTCCGACACCGTCTGCGCGACCTTCTGGCCGAGGAACGCGCCCACGAAGTTCATGATCGCGGCGAGGGTCAGGGCCACGCGCGGGGTGAGGGCCCGCGTCGACACCGAGGTGGCGATCGCGTTGGCCGCGTCGTGGAAGCCGTTGGTGTAGTCGAAGAACAGGGCAACGGCAACGATGGTGACGACGATCGGGAGCTCCACGGTGGGTCAGGACTCCTTGACCGCGATCTGCTCCACGATGTTGGCGACCTTCTCGAAGGCGTCGATGGCGCCCTCGAGGGAGGTGACGATGTCCTTCAGCTTCAACACCTCGATGGCCTTGAAGTCGCCGCTGAAGAGCTTCGCGAGGGTACGGCGGTAGCTCTTGTCGCCGGCGTTCTCGAGGCGGTTGATCTCGATCCAGTACTCGTCGAGGCCGGTCATCGTCCGCACGTTCGGCATCGCGCCGGCGGTGATCTCGGCGCAGCGCTGGATCACCTCCACCAGGGTCAGGAACTCCGCCGGCAACGTCACGACCTCGTAGAGCAGGATCAGATCGACCACCTCGTCGAGGTCGTCCATCACGTCGTCGAGCCCGCTGGCGAGGGAGTAGATGTCCTCCCGGTCGAACGGGGTCACGAAGCTGCTGTTGACCTTGCGCACGATCTCGTGGGTGTTCTCGTCGCAGACGTGCTCGGCCTCGCGCATCCGTCGCGCGACGTCCTCGCGGTCAGCCCCTTCGGTGATCATCTCCGCGAGCAGGGCCGCTCCGGTGACGATGTGCTGGGCCGAGGCAGTGAAGAGGTCGAAGAACGAGGTATCGACCGGACGGAGGCGCAAGGCCACGACGTGCTCCTGTCAAGGGGACGCGAATCGCGAACATGCTACGGGCGAGCCGACGCACACGCGCAATCCACCCCGAGCGAGGACGCTCCGATCCGGCGCCGGCCGGAGCGGAGCGGCCGCAGCGAGCCCGCAGCGAGCCCGGGACGGGCCCAAGACGAGCCCGGGACGAGCCCGCTGGCGAGGGGTCGACACCTCAGGTGACGAGGCGCGGGCGCCGCTTGTTCTCGACCAGGATCTCCTGCAGGTGGTCGGGCCCGTCGTTGGCGACCCACTCGCCGTCGCTGCCCAGGATCCAGGCGTACGTCGTGGGCGCGAACGAGAGGTCGAGCAGCGACGAGACCTGAGCCACGTTGTCCTCACCGGGCAGCTGCACCAGGACCTCGACGCGGCGGTCGAGGTTGCGGTGCATGAGGTCGGCCGAGCCGAGCCAGATGCTCGGATCGCCGCCGTTCTCGAACCAGTAGACCCGGCTGTGCTCGAGGAAGCGGCCCAGGATCGAGCGGACCACGATGTTCTCCGACAGCCCCGGCACGCCCGGCCGCAGCGCACAGATGCCGCGGATCAGCATCTCCACCTGCACGCCGGCCTGCGACGCCATGTAGAGCGCGTCGATGATGCCCTCGTCGACCACGGAGTTGGCCTTGATCCGGATCCGCGCGGGGCGGCCGTTCACGTGATGGTCGACCTCGCGGTGGATCCGCTCCACCAGGCCCGTGCGCACCGAGTCGGGCGCCACCAGGAGCCGCTCGTAGGTGGGGTTGCGGGAGTATCCGCTGAGGTTGTTGAAGAGGTGGGCGACGTCCTCGCCGATCACCTCGTTGGTGGTGATCAGCCCGAGGTCCTCGTACATCCGGGCGGTCTTGCCGTTGTAGTTGCCGGTGCCGATGTGGGTGTAGCGCCGGATGCCCTCGGGCTCGTCGCGCACCACCATCGACAGCTTGCAGTGGGTCTTCAACCCGACCAGTCCGTAGACGACGTGGCAGCCGGCCTGCTCGAGCTTGCGCGCCCAGCGGATGTTGGCCTCCTCGTCGAAGCGCGCCTTGATCTCCACGATCACCAGCACCTGCTTGCCGGACTCCGCGGCGTCGACGAGGGCGTCGATGATCGGTGAGTCGCCGGAGGTGCGGTAGAGCGTCTGCTTGATCGCCAGCACCTGGGGGTCCGCGGCTGCCTGCTCGAGGAAGCGCTGCACCGAGGTGGCGAAGGAGTCGTAGGGGTGGTGCAGGAGTACGTCGTAGCGCCGCGTGGCCTTGAACACGTCGACGGGCGCGGCCGTCTCGACCTCCGCGAGCTGCGGGTGGGTGGTCGGCACGAAGGCGGGGTACTTCAGGTCCTCGCGCGGGAGGTCGGCGATGCTGTGCATCCCGACCAGGTCGAGCGGCCCGGTCACCCGGAACACCTCGTCGTCGGTGATGCCCAGCTCGGAGATGAGCAGCTCGAGCACCTGCGGGGCGATGGAGTCCTCGACCTCGAGCCGCACCGGCGGCCCGAAGCGGCGGCGTAGCAGTTCCTTCTCCAGCGCCTTGAGGAGGTTCTCGGCGTCGTCCTCCTCGACCTCGAGGTCCTCGTTGCGGGTGACCCGGAACGTGTCGACCTCGAGCACGTCCATGCCCGGGAAGAGCCGCTTGAGGTGCTCGCCGATGACGTCCTCGAGCGGCACGAACCGCTGGTTGCCCAGCGGCACGAAGCGGGCGAAGATCGGCGGCACCTTGACCCGCGCGAAGTGCTCCTTGTTGGTCTTGGGGTTGCGCACGAGCACGGCGAGGTTGAGCGAGAGGCCGGAGATGTAAGGGAACGGGTGGGCGGGGTCGACCGCGAGCGGCGTCAGTACGGGGAAGACCCGCTCCTTGAACAGCCGCTTGCAGAACTTCTGCTCCTCGCGGTCGAGCTCGTCCCAGCGGACCAGGTCGATGCCTTCCTTGGACAGCTCGGGCACGAGCTCCTCGCGGAACAGTCGCGCGTGACGCTCCATCAGGTCGCGGGTGCTGGCCCAGATCTGCTCGAGCACCTCCCGCGGCATCAGGCCGGACGCGGCGCGGACCGCGACGTCGGCCGCGATCCGCCGCTTGAGGCCTGCCACCCGGACCATGAAGAACTCGTCGAGGTTGTTGGCGAAGATCGCCGTGAAGCGCACCCGCTCGAGCAGCGGCAGGGTGGGGTCCTCGGCCAGCTCGAGGACGCGCTGGTTGAAGCGCAGCCACGACAGCTCACGGTCGAGGAAGCGGTTGTCGTACGCCGCGACGGCCGCGAGCGCCGCCTCGTCGGGCTGGTAGGGGGGCTCGACGTCGAACGGCTCGTCGGCCGGGACGTCGCCCTCGCGCGACGAGTCGAGGGAAGCCAGCTGGACCATGGGATTCAGTGTGGCACCGACACGTGCATGCGGGGTACCTGGTCGTCACCCGGACCGCGCCCGGGCTCCGCGCCCCGGTGGCTAGGTTGTCGGACGTGCCACCTTCCTCGACGTTCCTCGCAGCCGCCGACCTGCGGGCCAAGACGATGACCATCAAGGCCGCCCTCGCCCTCCCCGAACGGGTGCAGCGCAGGCTCGCGGGCAAGCGGGTGACCATCGACGGCCAGACGCTGGCCGTCGACACCCAGCTGATGCTCCGGCTCGAGAAGCTCGCCCGTGAGCCCCACGTGGCGTCGCTCCCGGTGGCAGAGGGCCGGCGGGCGTTGCTGCTCCAGACGGTGATCGTCGGCGGGGACCAGCCGATCGGCGCGGTCCGTGACCTGCCGGTCGGTGACCGGCGCGGGCGGCTGTTCGTCCCGCGCGGAGCGACCGCGCGAGGTCCGCTGCTGGTCTTCTTCCACGGCGGCGGCTGGGTGTACGGCGACCTCGACAGCCACGACCCCGCCTGCCGGTTCCTGGCCGAGCGGAGCGGCGTACGCGTGCTGTCGGTGGACTACCGGCTGGCACCCGAGCATCCCGTTCCCCGCGGCGTACGACGACGCGGTGGCGGCGTACCGCTGGGTGGTCGAGCACGCGGCGTCCCTCGGCGCGGACCCGGCCCGGCTCGGCGTCGGCGGCGACTCCGCGGGAGGCACGCTCGCAGCCACCACCGCGATCGCCGCGGCACACGAGGGGCTGCCGCTGGCGTTCCAGCTGCTGATCTACCCCGGCACCGACATGACGACGACTACCGAGAGCCGGCGGCTGTTCGAGCGGGGGTTCTACCTCACCGACGAGTTCATGGACCTCGCCAAGGCCCACTACCTCCCGGACGAGACGCGGTGGGCCGACCCCGAGGCCAGCCCGCTGCTGGGCGAGGTGCCCGAAGGGCTGGCGCCGGCGTACGTCGCGACCGCCGGCTTCGACCCGTTGCGCGACGAGGGTGAGGCCTACGCGCGCAAGCTCGCCGATGCCGGCGTGGCGGTCGAGCTACGTCGCTTCCCAGACCAGATCCACGGCTTCCTCAACGTCGTCGGTGCCGGCCGCACCTCGCGTGCCGCGACGGCCGAGATGGCGGCCCGGCTCGCGGCGGGGTTGGGCGTCGGTCAGTAGACGAGGGCCTGCACGCCGTCGGCCAGCACCTCTTCGACGTACGACGGGGAGCCGGCGACGCGGACACCGGGCATGAGGTCAGCCTCGTCGATGCCCCGGCGTACGGCGCACTGGGTGCACACCGTGACCCGCCCGCCGGCGAGGACCGCCGCCAACAGGTCGGCCAGCGGCGACGCGTGCGGGAGCGTGAACGCCTCCGCCCGTCCGGGCACCCCGAACCACGCCGCCTCGCCGGTCAGCCACAGGGAGACGTCGGCGCCGGCTGCCACCGCGGTCGCCGCCACCGTGAAGCCCTGGTTGCAGCGCTCGGCGTCGTCCGCCCCGGCGGTGACCTTCACGACGAGCGGGCGGACCATGCGCTCACCCTAGAGCCGCGGCCCGGCCGCCCTAGACTTCCAGCATGCCGTTCGAGATCCCGGAGAACATCCACCCGAACACGGCCCGCCTGGCGTGGCTGATCGGGACCTGGGCGGGCAACGGCCACGGGGAGTACCCCGGGATCGAGAACTTCCAGTTCGGTCAGGAGGTCGTCTTCCAGCAGGACGGCCGACCGTTCATCCACTACTTCAGCCGCGCCTGGATCGTCGACGACCAGGGCAACCACGTGCGGGAGGCGGCGCAGGAGACCGGCTTCCTGCGCCCGCAGGAGGACGGCACGCTCGAGGTGGTGCTGGCCCACAACCTCGGGTTCGTCGAGGTCTGGCACGGCGAGCTCCACCCCGAGCAGCCGCGCTTCGAGATCGCCACCGACGCGGTCGTCCGCACCGCCACCGCCAAGGACTACACCGCCGGCAAGCGGCTCTACGGCTACGTCAACGGCGACCTGCTGTACGCCTACGACATGGCCGCCGAGGGCCACGAGCTGCAGCCGCACACCCACGCCCAGCTGGTCAGGCAGTAGCCGTGTCCGAGTCCGACTGGCGCGAGAAGCTACGGGAGCGGGGGTACCGGCTCACTCCCCAGCGCGAGCTGATCCTCGGTGCGGTCGAGCACCTCGGCCACGCGACACCCGACGAGGTGCTCGCCGAGGTGCGTACGCACTCCGACGCGGTCAACGCCTCGACGGTCTACCGGACCCTGGAGGTGCTCGAGGAGCTCGGGCTGGTGCGGCACGCGCATCTGAGCGACCGGGCCCCGACGTACCACTCGGTCACCGATCACGAGCACTTCCACCTGGTCTGCCGGAATTGCCACCAGGTGATCTCGGTTGACCCTGACGTGCTCACTCCCGTCACCGACCGGCTCGCCGCCGACCACGCCTTCACGGTGGACATCGGCCACCTCACGATCTTCGGCCACTGCGAGGACTGCTCGTGACGACGTCTCCGCTGCTCTCCCTGCCCGGCGCCGTCGCCGGGAACGGCATCGACGGCCCGGTCGCGGCGCACTACGGCTCGCTGTACGGCGAGCAGGTCACCCTCGTGGGCGGCGCCGGCTTCGTCGACCTGTCTCACCACGACGTGGTGCGGGTCACCGGGCCCGACCGTCTGCAGTGGTTGCACGACCTGACGACGCAGTACTTCCTCGACCTGCCGGAGAAGACCTGGACCCAGGCCCTGATCCTGAGCCCGCAGGGACATGTCGAGCACGCCTTCGCCGGCGTCGACGACGGCGAGTCCTTCACCGCGGCCACCGAGCCGGGGCGGGCCGCGGCGCTCGTGGAGTTCCTCGACCGGATGCGTTTCATGAGCCGGGTCGAGGTGGCCGACGTGACCTCCGAGCTGGCCCTGACCTACCGTCCCCCGGTCGGACACGAGCTGGTGCCACGCGACCGGCTGACGACGTACGCCGAGGCGGCCGGGCCGGCCTGCGGCCTGTGGGCCTACGAGGCGCTCCGGATCGCGCGAGGCGAGCCACGGCTTGGCCTCGACACCGACCACCGCACGATCCCCAACGAGGTCGGGTGGCTCGGCAGCGCCGTCCACCTCGACAAGGGTTGCTACCGCGGTCAGGAGACGGTGGCCCGCGTGCACACCCTGGGCCGCCCGCCGCGCCGGCTCACCCTGCTGCATCTCGACGGCTCCGAGAACCGGCTGCCGGCCGTGGGCTCCGAGCTGCGGTCGGGGGAGAAGGTGGTCGGCTTCGTCGGCACCTCCGCCCGCCACCACGAGCTCGGCCCGATCGCGCTGGCCCTGGTCAAGCGCAACGTGCCGCTCGAGGAGCAGCTCGAGGTCGACGGGCTCCCGGCCGCCCAGGAGGTCCTGGTCGACCCCGAGGCCGGCCTGCACGTGCGCCCGCGGCTGACCTGAGGGCTCGTGGGGTCCGTCCGGGTCACGCCGGGAGGCGGGAGTACTGGACGTGGGTCTCGGTGTGGGCGAAGCCGAGCTTGGAGTACGTCGCGATCGCGGGGGCGTTGTCGGACTCGACGTACAGGATGATCCCGCGTACGCCGAGCGCGGCGAGGTGGGCGAGGCCCGCGGCGGTCAGGGCCCGGCCGAGCCCCCGGCCCTGGGCGGCCGGGTCGACCGCGACGACGTACACCTCGCCGAGCACGTCGGAGTGCTGCTTGGTCCAGTGGAAGCCGAGCAGTCCCGGGCCGGCATCGGCCACCAGCAGCCCCGCCGGGTCGAACCACGGCTCGGCCATCCGCTCGGCGAGGTTGGCCGCGTCCATCGACCCCTGCTCGGGGTGGTGGGCGAACGCCTCAGCGTTCACGCGCAGCACCTCGTCGGCATCGTCGGGCCGGTAGCCCCGGATCGTCACGCCGTCGACCTCCGGCACCTCGACCGGCGACGCCTCGCGCCGCATCACCCACAGCTCGCGGGTCGCAGCGAAGCCGAGCCGAGCAGCGATCGCCCGTGCCGCCGGGTCGTCGACGTGGGACCACGCGGTGACGTCGTCGGGCGCCTCGGCCAGCGCCGAACGGGCGAGCGCGGTGCCGACGCCGCGAGCTCGCGCCTCAGGCCGGACCGCGAGGTCGAGCCCGTGGTCGCGCAGCAGTGCGAAGCCGTCGTCGCCCTTCACCCAGAGCGCGGCGTCGTCGAGACCCGCATGGGCCAGCGCCATCCGGCCCGCCTCGTCGAGCGGGTCGGCCCCGTCGGAGGCCTCGCTCTCGCGGCGTACGGCGGTCACGACCGCCAGCGCCGCCTCGGCGTGGTCGGGGTCGACGCGTACGACGCTCAGGACCGCTGCTCCGCCGGGGCGTCGGCAGCGGCAGGGGCCGCGGCCGGGGTCTCCTTCGACGGGAGCACGAAGCGGTAGCCGACGTTGCGGACGGTGCCGATCAGCGTCTCGTGCTCGGGGCCGAGCTTGGCGCGCAGCCGACGGACGTGGACGTCGACGGTGCGGGTGCCGCCGAAGTAGTCGTAGCCCCAGACCTCCTGCAGCAGCTGATCGCGGGTGAAGACGCGGCCGGGGTGCTGCGCGAGGTACTTCAGCAGCTCGAACTCCTTGAACGTCAGGTCGAGGGTGCGCTGCCCGATGCTCGCGGTGTACGTCGCGTCGTCGACGACGACCTCGCCCGACCGGATGACGTGGTCGTCGCTCCCCTCCTCCTCGCGCCCGGCACTCAGCCGCCCGGTCGTGAGCCGGATCCGTGCCTCGAGCTCGGCCGGTCCGCAGGTGTGGAGCACCACGTCGTCCATGCCCCAGTCGTGGGCGACGACCGCGAGGCCACCCTCGGTCACGACCAGCAGGACGGGGCAGTCGGTGCCGGTGGTGCGCAGCAGCCGGCACAGGTCACGGGCGTGGGCGAGCTCCTGGCGGCCGTCGACGAGGATCACGTCGGAGTCGGGAGCGTCGAGGAGAGCACTGCCTTCGGCGGGGAGGATCTTGACCTGGTGACCGAGGAGGGCGAGGGCCGGGAGCACCTCCGCGCTCGGCTGGAGGGCGCTGGTGAGCAGCAGCAGCGTGCTCATGCGGTGACCTCCTGTCTCCGGCGGTCGAGCCTGTCGAGACCCGATGCGTCAGGATATCCGGCATGGACAGCGGCCACGACGACCTCGCAGCGGGTGAGACATCGCCGATCACGGTCCGCTACTGGGCCTCCGCGCGCGCCGCAGCGGGCGTCAGCTCCGACGCGCTACCGGTCACCGGCCCGCTCACGCTGACCGACGTCGTACGGCGTGCGGTGGCCCTGCACCCCGACACCCGGCTGCCGAACGTGCTCGAGGCCTGCTCCGTCCTGGTCGGCGACCAGCCGGTGGGCTCCCGCCGGCCCGACGACGTACTGGTCAACCCCGGTCAGACCGTGGAGTTCCTGCCGCCGTTCGCCGGTGGCTGACCACTCAACCCCGTCAAGGCCGCGGGAGGTGGGTCAGCTTGACCAGCCGCAGGCTCTCGGACCCACCCTTCACGGTCAGCTCACGGACTGAGCCGATGTCGCGGACGTAGTACTTGTGGTCCACCACGCCGGGCTCGAGCACGGTCGTCTCCCGGGTCAGCAGCGCGTGGTGGGTGTCCATCAACGGGATCACCACGTGTGCCCCTCGTCGTACGACGGTGAAGACGTCCTCGGCGTGCCCGGGGAAGTCCTCCTGGTGGAACGACGGTCCGGGGTGCGGTTTCCGCTGCATGAAGATGCCCGCCTCGGCGCCGTCGCGGCCCGACAGGAACGACCCCTCTCGGCTGAGGACGTGGCCGTGGCGGTCCAGGGTCGCGGTGTTCTCACCGAAGTACCACACGGTGCCACGCTTGGTCTGGGCGTAGAAGTCGCGGGTGCGCTCCTCGAGGACCCCGTTGCGCCACACGCGGTCGAACACCACCCGGCAGGTGACCCCGTCGATCACCCTGGTCCGGTAGGTCGCGATCTGGACGTCACGGGTGTGTGCCCGGCCCTCCATGCCCCGGTAGGCGTAACGGTCACCCGGCTTCAACGGGAACCACGCGTTGTCGACGCGGCCGTTCGTGAAGTGCGACGGCGCGGGATGGGTCCGGCGTACGACGCGATCGGGCGCGGCGTGCGCCGCTGGCCCGTCGACCGCTACGGCGAGCAGCCCGGTGCTCAGCAGGCCGACCAGGGCCACACGGGATCGGCGCGTGAGGTTGCGATGGTGCTTCATGGGTCCTCCTCGGTTGCATCGGCGGGCCGAGGCTAGGACTGGCACGTGAGCGGTGGATGAGCGCGCTCCGACGCTCATCCGGGGCTCATCCGGGAGCGCACACTGGGCGTATGCGGATCCTGCTCGTCGAGGACCACTCGAAGCTGGCCCGGCTGCTCCAGCAGGGCCTGCGCGAGGAACAGATCATGGCCGACGTCGCGGCCACTGGCGCCGACGGCCTCTGGATGGCCACCGAGCAGCCGTACGACGTCCTCGTGCTCGACGTGATGCTGCCCGACCTCGACGGGCTCGAGGTGTGCCGACGTCTCCGCGAGGTCGACGACCGCACGCCCGTGCTCATGCTCACGGCCTTGGGCTCCGTGCGCGACCGCGTTGCGGGCCTCGATGTCGGAGCCGACGACTACCTGGCCAAGCCGTTCGCCTTCGACGAGCTCCTGGCCCGGCTGCGCGCGCTCGCCCGCCGCGGTGCCGTGGCCCGCCCCGCGCAGTTGCGCGTCGGGGACCTCTGCCTGGACCTGACCGCGCGGCGGGTCACCCGCGGCGCCGCCGAGGTACCGGTCACCGGCCAGGAGTTCGCCCTCCTCGAGGCGATGGCCCGACGCAAGGGGGAGACGCTGACCCGCGAGCAGCTCGTCCACCTGGCCTGGGACATCGCCTACGAGGCGCGCTCCAACGTCGTCGACGTCTGTGTCAAGGGCCTGCGCGACCGGATCGACCGGCCGTTCGGACGGCACTCGCTGCAGACGGTGCGCGGTGTCGGCTACCGGCTGGAGGAGGACCGCGGATGAGCCGGCTGCCCATCAGGCTCCGACTGGCCTTGTTCTTCGCCGCAGGTGCAGCGGTGCTGCTCACCGTGGTCGCCGGGTTCGGCTACGTACGCCTGTCGAACGGGTTGTCCCAGGACCTCGACCGCGAGCTCCGGCAGCGTGCCCAGGACCTGATCGTCCCGGTGAGCCGGCCCGGAACGTCCCTGGAGGACCTCGCGGGGACGGGCTTCATCGAACGCGGCGAGAGCTTCGCCGAGGTCGTCTCGCCCTCCGGCCGCCTGGTGCAGAGCACGTCCACACTCCACGACCAGTCGCTGCTGTCGCCCGCTGAGGCATCGCGCGCTGCGTCCGGCACGATCTCCATCGACCGCCCGAGCGCCCCCGGGCTGAACGAGCCCGCCCGGCTGCTCGCCACGCCGTTCACCCGCAACGGTCAGCGTCTCGTCCTCGTCGTGGGCGACACCCGCGAGAACGGGCTGGAGACGCTGCGCAGGGTCCGCGCCCAGCTCCTGGTCGGGCTGCCGTTGCTCGTGCTCCTCACCTTCCTCGGCACGTACGCCGTCGCCGGCGCGGCCCTGCGGCCGGTGGAGGCGATGCGGCGGCGCGCGTCGGAGCTCACCGCGGGCGATCCGGCCTTGCGGCTGCCGATCCCGGCCGCGGCCGACGAGATCGCGCGGCTCGGGCTCACGCTGAACGAGCTGCTGGCCCGGGTCGAGGAGACCCTCGAGCGTGAGCGCGCGTTCGTGGCGCACGCGAGCCACGAGCTGCGAACCCCGCTCGCCCTGCTCCGGACCCAGCTCGAGCTGGCGGTGCGGAGGCCGCGACCCGCAGCCGAGCTCGTCGACGCCATCCGCTCGGCAGAGGTCGAGGTCGACCGGCTGCAACGCCTCGCCGAAGACCTGCTCCTCCTCGCTCAGGCCGCCGACGGCCAGCTCGCCGTCCACCTCGAGGACGTGACGGTGGCGGAGGTCTTCGCCGACGTGCGGTCCCGCTTCGCCGCAGCCGTCTCCGAGACCGGCCGCACACTTGCGATCGCCGGTCGTGAGGGAATCGTCCGCGTCGACCGCAGCCAGCTCCACCAGGCGCTGACCAACCTCGTCGGCAATGCCCTGGAGCATGGCGGGTCAGCCGTCCGCCTCGACGCACGGTCGCAGGGTGACCGGATCGAGCTCGTGGTCGCGGACGAAGGGGAGGGGTTCGCTCCCGAGATGCTCGAGCACGGGATGGAGCGATTCGTGCGTGACCGTGGCTCGACCGGTGCTGGCCTCGGGCTGGCGATCGTCGCGACGATCGCCGCCGCCAACGGCGGCGTGGCGGGCTTGCGGAACGTCGAGGGTGGCGCGGAGGCGTGGATCGCGGTGCCGGTCAGCGCAGCTCGGCCAGCAGCTCCTCAGCCGACATCACACCCGGCCCCGCTCCTCGCGCCGCCGTCTCGGCCATGAGCGTCTGGATCCGCGCGTTCGCGGGCGTCGGTACGCCGTGCAGGCGGCCGAGCAGGGCGATCTCGCCGTTGAGGTAGTCGGTCTCGACACCGGCCCCGCGCGCCAGGCTCTGCCAGGTCGACCCACCACCGCGGGTCGCGCCGGACACGGGCTCGAGCCGCAGATGGTCGCCGCGCCGGTCGTCGTCCTCCGCCTCGGTGACCGGGTCGAGTCCGGCCGCCGCGAGGACGCGCTCCGCCTCCGCGGCCAGGAGGCCCAGGGCCTTCGTCGCCTCGTCGGACTCGAGGTCGTTGCCGCACAGGGCCTGGACGGCGTTGCCGAGGTTGTTGAGGAGCTTGCGGTACTTCCAGCGCATGATGTCCGGTCGGGCGACGGACTCGCAGCGTGACGCGCGCAGCGCGGCCGCGAGCGCCTCGTCGACGTCGTCGACACCGTCCGGGAAGCCGCCGAGGTCGAGGATCCCGGTCGCGGCGGCCGAGTGGGCGACGACCACGCCGGGCTCGAGATGCTCGGTCGGCATCATCACGCAGAGCCCGTGCACGTGGGCGAACCAGCGGGCCAGGGTGCGCTCGTTGGCCACGCCGTTCTGCGCGGCGAC